>NZ_BMQN01000001.1 GCF_014648135.1 Deinococcus sedimenti
CGACGTGACCGATGGTGCCCACGTTCACGTGGGGCTTCGTGCGCTCGAACGTTCCTTTAGCCATGAGTGTGTCCTCCTGAGAGTGGACTGCCCGCTGTGCAGGCAAGCCTTGACAGTGTACAGGGCCGCCGCGTGAACGCAAAGAGGGTTCCTTGGGTTTCAGCGGTCGGTCCGGAATGGGGGCCTAGAGAAGAGGCGCGACCCACAAGAGGCCGCGCCATGTTGGAGCTTCTGGTCGGGATTGAACCGACGACCTCTCCCTTACCAAGGGAGTGCTCTACCACTGAGCTACAGAAGCGTTGGGGGGTGAGAAAGCGGGAAACGAGACTCGAACTCGCGACATTCAGCTTGGGAAGCTGACGCTCTACCAACTGAGCTATTCCCGCGTGATCGTGGTGGGCAGGGGCGGATTCGAACCGCCGTACACTTACGTGAACAGATTTACAGTCTGTCGCCTTTAACCACTCGGCCACCTACCCGTATTGTACCCACTGTTTCGCCTTTCTCAAAGCGCACAATCTTCCCTGTGGTGAGGTTGATTGTGTTTGAAGCCACCCAGGAGAATCGAACTCCCAACCTTCCGATTACAAGTCGGGTGCTCTACCAGTTGAGCTAGGGTGGCACCGTTCCTGTCTGAAAGCGCTGGAACAATGTCCGGCCTCTGAGTGCGGTTGTTCCGGCGCTGGGCGCGTTCACTTCCGGCTGTGAATAGTAGCAGTCCCCCCCAGGAGTGTCAATCACCTCCCGAATGCGGCCGCCGCGCTGCTCCACAGGCAGCCCGGTCAGGGCCACGAGCTGCGCCTTGAGCGATCCCTGAACCTGCGGTGCATATGCGCCATGTGGCGCATTTCGCAGCCAGCCGACAGGCGTATTCTCGCGGGCGCACAGGTGCGCCGCACCTTGAACCGCTCTGGCCCCGCCCTCCCCACCGCCTCAGGAGGCACCACCCTTGGACAGTTTCCGCTCCCTGCTCCCGTACCTGCGCCTGCACACCCGCCAGTACGTGATCGGGCTCATCGCCGTGGTCATCGCCACTGCCGTGAACCTGCTGCCGTACTACCTCATCCGCCTGACCATCGACGGCCTGACCGGGCAGGTGGACGGCAACGCCGCCACGCCCGGCATCACGGCCGCCACCGCCGGGCTGTACGCCCTGGGCGTCGTCGCCGCCGCCCTGACCGCGGGCTTTTTCATGCTGGTCATGCGCCGCAACATCGTCGTGGCGTCCCGCCAGTCCGAGTACGAGATCCGCCGCGATCTGTTCGGGCACCTGCAGACCCTCGACAAGCCCTACTACGACCGCGCCCGCACCGGCGACCTGATGAACCGCCTGACCGGCGACCTGAACGCCGTGCGCGAGATGCTGGGCTTCGGCGCGTGGCAGATCGTGAACATCGTCGCGGGCTTCATCTCGGCCTTCGCGGTCATGTTCAGCCTCAGCTGGCGCCTGACGCTGATCGTCGTGGCGATCGTGCCGGTCATCGTGGGCGTCCTGACGTACCTCGCGCGGCAGATCAACGTCCGCCACCGCCTGGCGCAGGAACAGAACTCGCTGATCTCCGCCAAGGCGCAGGAGAACTTCAGCGGCGCCCGCGTCGTCAAGGGCTACGCCATCGAGGACCGCGAGATCGACGACTACCGCGCCATGAACCTCGAACTGCTCCGCCGCAACATCGCCCTGACGAAGGTGGACGGCCCGCTGCGCTCCTTCATGAGCCTGCTGCTGGGCCTCGCGTTCGGCCTGATCCTGCTCGTCGGCGGCCGCCTGATCCTCGAACCCGGCAGCACCTTCACGGTCGGGATGTTCGTGCAGTTCGTCGGTACGCTGGAACGCCTGACCTTCCCCATGCTGATGATCGGCTGGATCACCAGCATCACCCAGCGCGGCCTGGCCTCCTGGCTGCGCCTGAAGGAGATCCTTGACGCGCAGCCGCTCGTGCGGGACGAACCCGGCCGCACCGACCCCAACATCCGCGCGCTGCGGGGCGACCTCAGCTTCGAGAACGTCACCCTGAAGTACGGGCAGACGACCGTCCTGAACGGCGTGAACCTGCACGTGCCCGCCGGGACGTTCCTGGGCATCACCGGCCCCACCGGCAGCGGCAAGACCCTGCTGGGCCAGCTGCTGACCCGCGCCATGGACCCCAGCAGCGGCACCGTGCGCCTTGACGGGCACGACGTGCGGACCGTGCCCCTGAGCGTCCTGCGCGACGCGATCAGCGTCGTCCCGCAGGAACCCTTCCTGTTCGGGGACAGCATCGCCAACAACATCGGCTTCGGCATTGAGGCCCGCGACCTGCCCATCGTACCCACGGGCGTCAGCGTGGTCGGCGCGCCCCCACCCGACGACATCCCCCAGACGCCCGACCCCGAACGCGTCCGCAACGCCGCGAGGCTCGCGGGCCTACTTGACGACGTGGAGGACTTCCCGCAGGGCTTCGACACCATGCTCGGCGAGCGCGGCGTCACCCTCAGCGGCGGGCAGCGGCAGCGCACCGCCATCGCCCGCGCCATCGTCCGGGAACCCGCCATCCTGATCCTCGACGACTCGCTGAGCGCCGTGGACACCGAGACCGAACGCCGCATCGTGGACGGCCTGCGCGAGGTCAGCCAGGGCCGCACCGTCATCCTGATCGCGCACCGCGTCAGCACCCTGCGCCACGCCGACCAGATCGTCGTGCTCGAGGATGGCCGCGTGACCGAACAGGGCAGCCACGACGACCTCCTGGCCCAGAACGGTCACTACGCCCAGCTGGAACGCCTCCAGCGCCTCGCCAGCGACCTCGACAGCGAAGACGACCCCATCGCCGACCCTGAAGCGGCCGCCGATCAGCTCGAACAGGACCAGCTCCAGCTGAAGGTGACCCGATGACCCGCCCCGATCAGACCGACGCCTACCAGAAGGGCTTCGACGCGCAGCTCGTGCGGCGCATCCTGCACTACGTCCGCCCCTACCTGCCCCTCGTGATCGGCGGCGTGCTGCTGGCCCTGCTGATCTCACTGGCCTCCCCGCTGTTCGCCCTGATTCAGCGGCACGCCATCGACGCGTACCTCTCCCCGCTGGCGCAGGGACAGGCCACCAGCCGCGACGCGCTGATCAGCGGCCTGACCACCACCGCCCTGGCCTACATGGGCCTGAAGGTCATGGAATTCGCCCTGCAGTACGGCTTCATCCTGACCATCGGCTACCTGGGCCAGAACGTCCTGCGTGACATCCGCGCCGACGTGTTCAGCAAGTTGCAGCGCCTGCACCTCGCGTACTTCGACCAGAACCCCGTCGGGCGCCTGATCACCCGCGTCACCAGCGACGTGGACGCCATCAACCAGTTCATCACCGGCGGCCTCGTCAGCCTGATCCAGAGCACATTCATCATCGTCGTATACGTCGTGATCATGCTCACCGTGAACTGGCGCCTGGCGTTGATCTCGTTCACGGTGCTGCCCGTCCTGTTCCTCGCCACCCGCTTCTTCCAGACTCGCCTGCGCGACTCGTTCCGCGTGACCCGCACCCAGCAGGCCATCGTGAACAGCAAACTGAACGAGAACATCACCGGCATGCTCACCGTGCAGCTGTTCGCCCGGCAGAAACGCAGCGCGCTGGACTTCAACCTCAGCAACCGCGCGCTGCTCGCCGCGAACGAGAACAGCGTCAAGTGGTTCTCGCTGTTCATGCCCGTCGTCGCCGTGCTCGCCCAGGTGGCCGTCGCGCTGATCCTGTACTTCGCCGCGCGGCAGATCCTCGGCGTGGACGGCGTGGTCGCCGGAGCCATCACCGTCGGGACGCTGTTCGCGTTCGTGCAGCTCTCGCAGCAGCTGTTCCAGCCCATCCAGGACCTCGCGGACGTGTTCAACAACCTGCAGGCGGCCATGGCCAGCAGCGAACGCATCTTCGGCGTGCTCGACACCGAGGAAGCCATCCAGGACAAACCGGACGCCAAGACCCTGCCGGACTTCCAGGGCCGCGTCACCTTCGACAAAGTCTGGTTCGCGTACGACCAGGACGTCACCGCCACCACCCCCGACACCGACGACCGCTGGATCCTGCGCGGCATCGACCTGGACATCCAGCCCGGCGAGAGTGTCGCCCTGGTCGGCGCGACCGGCGCGGGCAAGACCAGCGTCACGGCCCTCGTCAGCCGCTTCTACGACGTGCAGCGCGGCGCGGTGAAGGTGGACGGCGTGAACGTCCGCGACCTCCAGCAGCACGACCTGCGCAAACACGTGGGTGTCGTGCTGCAGGACGTGTTCCTGTTCGCGGGCACCATCGAGAGCAACCTCACCCTGAACAACCCCGCCATTCCCCACGAGCGCGTCGTGGAGGCCTGCCGGTACGTCGGCGTGCACGACTACATCCTCAGCCTCGAGCACGGCTACCAGACCGAGGTCCGTGAACGCGGCGCGACCCTGTCCACCGGGCAGAAGCAGCTGCTGGCCTTCGCCCGCGCGCTGATCCAGAACCCGGACATCCTGCTCGTGCTCGACGAGGCCACCGCCAACGTCGACACCGAAACCGAACTGCGCATCCAGGCCGCGCTGGAACGCGTCATGCGCGGCCGGACCAGCATCATCATCGCCCACCGCCTCAGCACCATCGAACACTGCGACCGCATCGTGGTCATGCGCAAGGGCCGCATCGTCGAACAGGGCAGCCACCGCCAGCTGCTCGACAAGGGCGGCTACTACGCCAAACTGCACCGCCTCCAGTACGCGCAGGGCGACGCTGCCGACTGAACCAGAATGCCGAGGGGGCGCCGCTGCGGTACCGTCCGCAACCGGCGCCCCTTTCCCGTGGAGGTCAGCGGTAGGTGACGTTCAGCGTGACCTGCGTGCCCTCGCCCAGCGTGAGGTAGTCGCTCAGGCCGTTGCTGCGGGCCGTGCCGCCCGTGAAGGCGAGGCGCAGCTGCGTGCTGCCCACCCGGTTGATCGCCGCGAGCCCCGAGGCGTTCAGCGGTGCGCTGAGGGTGGTGCCCGCCGCCGTGCCCGCAGGCGCCGCGAAGGAGGCCGCGCCTGCCGCCGTGACGGCCACCGCGAAGTCGTCCGTGCCCAGTGCGCAGGTGGCGCCCAGACAGCCGCCCTTCACGTCCGCCGTCAGGGCCGCGCCGCCCGCCCAGGGATTCCCGTTCGGCACGAGGCTGTAGCGCACCGTCAGGGTCGCGCCGGTCACGGTCGCGCCGTCCGGCAGGCTGGACGTGTCGAACGACAGCACGCCCTTCCACGGGGCGTCCGCGTTGTCCCCCACACTGATCCCGCCCGACGCGACGACGTACCCGCCGGTCGTGGCGGACGGCGTGTTCGCCGCCACGTACCCGTCCTGCGCCGCCACCGAGCTGAACGACACCGCCGTGTCCGGCGCGGCCGTCAGCGTGTACGCGTACGTCTGCGGGGCCGACGCGTTCCCCGCCGTGTCCACCGCGTACGCCCGCACCGTGCCGCTGCTGCTCAGCGTGACGCTGCCCCCGCCCGCCAGCGCGACCCGCGAGGCACTGCTGACCGGATCGCTGCCGTCCGTGGTGGCATACACCGTGCCCGGCTCATTGACGGACAGCGTGACCGTCAGCGGCCCCACGTACGTGCCCGGCGCAGGCGACACGCTCACGACCGGCGCGGTCGTGTCCGGCGTCGTGCCGCCCCCACCCCCCGACCCCGCGCTGAAGAAGCGCCACATCTCCGCGCTGGCGTCCGGTCCCTTCGGGTCCGTGTACGACCCGGCGGTACTCCCACCACTCCAGGCGTGCCCCATGCCCGTCACGGACCACTGCTCGACCACGCCACCCGCGAAGGACTTCACGGTGTACGCCCGGCCGCCAGTCCCGCCCACCGTCCCCGTGCGGGACGTGACCTGCGCCGTACTGCGGCTTCCGTTGTCCTGCCCGTCGTCCGCGAGGTCGTTCGTCTGCACCCACTGCGCCGCCACCTGATCCCCGTTCACCGGGTACACCGTGTAATCGCTGCTGCCGTGGAACACGATGGTCCGCACCGTCCGCCTGAACGTCCCCATCGCGTTGAACGCCGCCGTGCCCTGCGCGTCCGGGTTCGGCCCGCCGCTGTTCATCGCCGTGAACGCCGCCGAGGAACTTGTGGCCGCCTTGAACTCCAGCCCCGACGCGACGCCCACGCCGCTGAACACGTCCGGGTACGTGGCCCCCATGATCACGCTCATGGCCGCGCCCGCCGACAGGCCCGCCACGTACACCCGCGCGGGGTCCACGTTCACCCTGCCCTTCACGGCGTCCACGACCGCCCTGATCGCCGCCGGTTCCCCCTGCCCGCGCGCCTGATGCGCCGGTTCAAACCAGTTCCAGCATTTGTTCTGATTGGCGCTTGCGGGCTGCTCCGGGTACACGACCAGGAACCCCTGCGTGTCCGCCAGATCGTTCATGCGTGTCCCCGCCGCGAAATCCGCCGGGGACTGCGTGCAGCCGTGCAGCATGACCACCAGGGGCCGCGCCGCGCCCGCCCCGGCCGTGGGCGTGTACAGCGTGTAGTTGCGGGTCACGCCAGCCCCGGTCGCGCTGCCGGTAGTCGTGGTGCCGGTCGCCTGCGCGTGCAGTGCGGGCGGCGCGGACAGGAGAGAGGACGGAGCCTGCGCGCAGGCAGCCAGCAGCAGCGGCAAAGACAGCAGGGCGGCGCGGTTCATGACGGACCTCACAGGAAGCGGGCGCGGCGCGCTCCGGCAGCGGAACGACAGCAGTTCCGACGCGGGCCGCCGGGAGAAGGAATTGAGGCTAGACCCGCCCACCCTAAGCGCCGGGCGTCACACGCCGGTTACACACAGCAGGCGGGGTGCAGGCTTCACGGCTCCCTGCGCCCCGCCTCGCCCGGTCGCCGTTACAGGTACGCCAGCGCCCAGTCCCGCGCGCCGTGATCCAGCCCGGCGCGCAGCAGCGCGAGACCGTCCGGCGCGGTGTCCGCGTGGTGAGGCGCGCCGTCCAGCCGCGCCTGGAACTCCTCCAGCGGCAGGCGCGTGGGCGGCATCAACGTCGCGCGCACCACGCTGCCCTGCGCGTCGTACCGCGCGCCGTACACGTTCCCCTTGCGGGCATCCAGCGACACGCCCTGCACGCCGTCCCCGCCCACCAGCGCCTCCAGCGTGCTGACCCCCAGGACCGGCGCGCCCCACACCCGCCCCAGGCCCAGCGCGTAACTCGCGCCCACCCGCACGCCCGTGTACGACCCCGGCCCCGTGCCGATCACCACGGCGTCCGCCCGCAGCGGCACCCCCGCCTGCGCGAATAGCGCCTGCACCGCGCCCGGCAGCAGCTCCGCGTGCGCCCGGCCCACCTCACGCGACACCCCCAGCGACCCGCCCGGCCACACCAGCGCCAGCGTCAGCCACGGCGTCGCCGTGTCCAGCGCCAGGGTCACGTCCGGCTTCAGGGAGGCAGGGGCAGCGTGCTCAGTCATCGCCGGGCATTGTAGAGGCCGATTCCCCGGCGTTTGTCACCCCGCCGGGAACGTCGCTCAGGGGGCGGCGCAAAGCGGCCCGGTGGTATGCTCGATCATCATGACGAACACCGCCAGTATCGCCAAAGGACTCGAAGGCGTTCTCTTCACCGAGAGCAAACTGACGTTCATCAACGGCACCGAAGGCATCCTCACCCACCTGGGCATTCCGATTCAGGAATGGGCGGAGAACAGCACCTTCGAGGAACTGTCCCTGGCCCTGCTGAACGGCCAGCTGCCCACCGCCGCGCAGCTCGCGCAGTTCGACGCGGACCTGAAAGCCAACCGCGCCATTCCCGAAGCGCTCGTGGAGATCATCAAGGGTATGCCGCGCGGCGTGCACCCCATGCAGGCGCTGCGCACCGCCGTGTCCTACCTGGGCCTGCTGGACCCCCAGTCTGAGGACACCAGCCCCGAGGCCCGGCGCGCCATCGCCACGCGCATGATCGCGCAGTTCTCCACGATCATCGCCGCGATCAACCGCGCGCAGGAAGGGCAGGACATCATCGCGCCCCGCATGGACCTGACGCACGCTGGGAACTACTTGTACATGCTCAGCGGCAAGGAACCCACCGCCGAGCAGGCCCGCCTGTTCGACATCGCCCTGGTGCTGCACGTCGATCACGGCATGAACGCCAGCACGTTCACCGCGATCGCCACTGGCAGCACGCTGAGTGACATGTACTCCTGCATCACCAGCGCCATCGGCGCGCTGAAGGGCCCCCTGCACGGCGGCGCGAACGAGGCCGTCATGGACATGCTCGACGAGGTCGGCACGCCCGACAAGGCCGAAGGCTACATCACGAAGAAGCTCGACAACAAAGAGAAGATCATGGGTGTCGGGCACCGCGTGTACAAGTACTTCGACCCCCGCAGCCGCGTCCTGCGTGACTACGCCGAAGTGGTCGCCAGCAAGGAAGGCAAGAGCAACTACTACCAGATTCTCGAGACCATCGAGAAGGTCGTCGTGGACCGCATCGGCAGTAAGGGCATCTACCCGAACGTGGACTTCTACAGCGGCACCGTGTACAGCGACCTGGGCATCAAGAAGGAATACTTCACGCCCATCTTCGCGCTGGCCCGCATCAGCGGCTGGTGCGCCAGCCTGATCGAGTACACCGGCAACAACCGCCTCCTGCGCCCCGACGCCGTGTACACCGGCGCCACCGACGCGCACTACGTGCAACTGCAAGACCGCCAGTAACCGGCAGGACAGAAAGGGGCAGGCAACCCGCACGGGTCAGCCTGCCCCTCTTCCTGTTCTGTTCCCGCCTACGCGCAGATCGGTTCGACCACCCACGCCCCGTAATGATTCACGAAGTGCGCCCCGGACTCCCGGAACGCCCCCGCCACCTCCGGCAGGCGGCCCGGCTGGTCCGACACGTCCACGCTCAGCAGGATCTCGCCCCAGCCGAGCGCCTCCACGTAACGCTCCACATGCACCCGCTCGTCGGTCGCGCCCTGCATCAGCCGCAGCAACTGCGCCCACAACCCGTGCCGCCGCCCGTCCGCGTCCAGCGCCGCCACGCCGTCCTCACCCATCAGCAGCTGCACCGACTGATCCCCCAGCCCCAACGCCAGCAGCCGCGACGTGCACGCCTGCACGCCGTCCAGCGACCGGAACAGCCCGTACACCCGGCCCCGGCTGAGCATCGTGAAATGCATCGCGCCCGCCCGCGCCGCCCGACCTCGACCCTGCACGCCTCTGGTCATGCCCATCACCCCATGACTGCCGCTGCCCAGCCCACGGGCAGAACACACGTTCCGGCGACCACCCACCACGCCAACCGTCAGTTCAGGCCCCCACCGTACGCCGCCCGGACCACGCGGAATAGGCCCAAGCACACGGAAAGGGCCACGGGCACCGGCGCGCCCGTGACCCCGACGAAGCGTTACGCGCTCAGGCCCTTGCTGCCGTGCAGGGTGCGCTCCACCGTCTCCGTGACCTCCCGCTCGAAGCGGCGCAGGTGCTCCCGCAGACGGTCCAGTTCCGCCACGCCCAGATCCGCCAGCCACAGCACGCTGCGGCCCAGCACCGCGAACGTCAGCGGCGCGTCCTCATCCGCATCCTCCTCCGGGTCCACCGGATCGAGGTTCAGGATGCCGTAGTCCAGGCCCTGATTCATCAGGTTCATGCCCATCAGGATGTCCGGCAGGCTGTCCTCCTCGACGTACAGGTCCAGGTCCAGGTGCAGGCGCACGATCACCCCACCCTGCGGATCAGCCTCCGCGAACATCGCCACGCGCGTCTCACCGTCCTGGATCAGCGCGCCGTCCTCGACCGCCTCGACAGTCAGGCCGCTCTGTTGCAGCGCCGCCATGATCCGCTGCAGTTCCGACTGGGATGCTGTCATGCGCCGGAGTATAAAGCGCAACCACGCCCGGGACGGTCACGGCGTCCACGGTCCGTGGGGGAGGATGGTTGATGGTTGACAGTTGATGGATCTGTCCCCTCCATCAACTGTCAACCATCAACCTGAAACCCTTACGCGTGGTACAGCCACACGCCGCGCGCCTCGTTCCAGGTGCGGTACAGCTGCCCCAGCAGGCGCAGGTGCTCGACATGCGCCAGCGTCTCGGCCAGGGCGAAGCGGCGACCCGAGACGTTCAGGTCACGCGGGAACATCGCCAGGGACAGGTCGTAGGCGCTGCGGGGCTCGCGGGCCGCCTCGGCTGCCATGAAATCCAGCCGTTCGTGGTGATGGGCGCGCAGTTCGCGCGCGCGGGCCTGCACGCCGGTCATGACCGGCCCGTGGTGGCCGACCACGGCCCGCGCCGGGTTCAGTGCCTCCAGTTTCCCCAGCGTCTGCAGGTAATCGCCGAGCGGATCCGGGCGGGTGTACGCGTACAGGCCCACGTTCGGGCTGATGCGCGGCAGGATGGCGTCCCCGGCGATCAGGGTCCCCTCGGCTTCGTTCCAGAGGCCCAGGTGCCCGTCGGCGTGACCGGGCAGCCACAGCACCTCCCACGGCTGCCCCGAGAGTTCGACGTGCTGTCCCTCGCGCAGCGGCTGCACGCGCGACGCCGGATGCACCCGCTCGCGGCCTCGGCGGTTGTCGGCGCCCATGCTGTCCAGTGACTCGGGCGGCAGGCCGTGATCCCGCATGTGCTTCAGGTGCCCGGGCAGCCACTCCTCCCACAGGTGCCAGTAGCGTTCGCCGCGCCCGATCTCCACGTCCAGCATCTGCACCTGCGCGCCGCTGCGTTCCTCCACGACGCCCGCCAGTCCGTAGTGGTCCGGGTGGTGATGCGTGATGATCAACCGGTCCACGTCCGGCCAGTGCAGGCCCAGCGCCGCCAGTCCGTCCTCCAGCGCCGCGCGGGCCTCCGGGGTGTCCAGCGCGCAGTCGATCATCGTGACCGGCCCACCCGCCGGGCGGTCCAGCAGCACCGTCACGTACTTCATCGGGTACGGAATCGGCACCTGCAGGGCGTGAAGGTCGCCCAGAACGTGGGTCAGCAGCGGCGCGTCCGTCATGCCGCCGAGCGTACCACCACCCCGCCCGTCCGCTGGACACCGCGCCAGGAACACCGAAAAAGGGGGAGACCTCAACGCCTCTCCCAGTCTGGAGCACCCTCAGGGCAGCTTGCAGGTGTACGCGCCGCCCTGAATCTCACAGATGACCGGGCTGACCTGATCCGCCGTGACCCGCACCAGCAGGTTCTGCGCCGCGAACCGCCGGTCACGCGGCACCACGTTCAGCGCCACCACACCCGGCCGCAGCGGCAGGTCCAGTCCCACTCCCGGCTGCACCGTTCCAGCTCCCTGACGCTCAACGAATAGATCTGCCAGCAGGTCGCTGCGGACCGACAGCGTCCCCGTGATGGGCCGCAGCGTCACGTCCACGCGGCTCACGCTGTCCCCCACGATGTTCACGCGCTGCGTGACGGTCTTGTACCCACTGCGGGACACCTCCACCGACACCTGCCCCTCCGGCAGGTCCGGCACCGCGACGGGCGTGGTTCCCACCCGCGACCCATTCACCCGCACCAGAGCGTCCCTGAAGTTCGACGACACGTCCAGAGAACCGAACCGCACCACGCGGTACACCGTCGTGCCGACTGTATACGCCCCGGCCGGCAACGCGCGCGCCGCCGCCTCGACCACCCGCGACACGTCTGACACGCTGCGCGCCCCGGTCGCCGCTTCCAGCGGCATGGGCGCCAGACTGGCCACCGTGAACACCTGCGTGAACCCCTGCGTGCCCGGCAGGGGCGTCGAGATCACCTCGCCCGGGCGGGTCTGCACGGTCGGCAGGACCACCGCCCCACCCTGCGCGGGCAGCACGACCGACGTCACGAACGCCGGCCGGTCCGTACTGACGTTCAGTGATCCCGGGCCCGGCGCCCGGTACAGGGCGTCCTCGCCCGTGACCGGCTGCACGGGCCGTGACCCCGGCTGAACCGACACCCGCAGCTGCGCGCCCGACTGCGCCCGCAGCGGGGACGGCACGCACCCACTGAGCAGACCCGCCAGCACCAGCCCTGTAACCCCCGAGACCCCACGCTTCATAAGACCAGGGTAAGGCACGCGCGTGACCCGCACCTGACGGTTCCAGCGGCCCGCCCAGGCACCGGGCGTTCAGGCACGGGTAGGGGCGCGCCGCTCCAGTTCCGCCAGGGCGCCGCTGACGTGTGTCAGGGGGTTGCCGCTGCGGTGCACCCACGCGACCAGTCCGTCCGGGTCGATCAGGACCGTCACGCGGGACGCCATGTTCAGCAGGCCGCCCAGCGTGCCCATCACGCCGTACTGGCGGCACAGGCTGCGGTCCCCGTCCGGGATCAGGGGGTAGCTCAGGCGGCACGAGTCCCGGAACGCCGCCTGCCGCGCCTCGGTGTCGGTGCTCACGCCGATCACCTGCGCGCCCAGTCGCTCGAATTCCGGCAGGGCCGCCTCGAACCGCTGCGCCTCGATGCTGCACCCGGCGCTGCCCGCGCGCGGGTAGAAGTACAGGACCACCCAGCGACCCCGCAGCGCGCCGAGGCTGACGGTGCGGCCATCGTCGCTGCGGCGCGTGAAGTCGGGGGCGGGCTGTCCGGGCGTGACGCTCATGCGCCCGATTGTACGGGCCGCCCGTACAATGCGCCCGTGCCCGATCCCACCGAGTTCCTGCTGCGGCCCCTGCGCGAGTACGCGGGCGCCGTGGTGGTCGTGGGCGTGTCCGGCGGGGCGGACAGCGTGGCGCTGCTGCTGGCCCTGCGGCAGGCGGGCGCGCGGCCCGTGGCGGCGCACCTGGATCACGCCCTGCGGCCCGATTCCGCGCGGGACGCCGCATGGGTGGAGACGCTCGCCGCGCGGCTGGACGTGCCGTTCGTGGGCGCGCGAGTGGACGTGGGCGCGGTCGCCGCCCGGCGCGGCTGGAACACTGAGGACGCCGCCCGCCGCCTGCGCTACGACTTCCTGGCCCGCACCGCGAAGGCGCATGGCGCGCCGGTCATCCTGACCGCTCACACCCGCCGCGATCAGGCGGAGACGGTCCTGACGGCCCTGCTGCGGGGCGAGGCGGTCCTGCACGGCATTCCCGCCGCGCGCGAGCGGGTGCGGCGGCCCTGGCTGGACGTGCCCCGCGCCGACCTGGAAACGTTCCTGCGCGCCCAGGGGCAGGACTGGCGCGAGGACCCCACCAACGACGACCCGGCGTACACCCGCGCGTGGCTGCGCCGCGACGTGATGCCCATCCTGACCGCCCGCTACCCTGCGCTGGAGGCCACCCTGGCCCGCGTGGCGCGGCATCAGGCACAGGACGATGACGCACTGACCAACCAAGCGGAGCGGATCACATCGCACCTGCCTCTGCGCGCCGTGCCGCCCGCCGTGCTGCGCCGCTGGTTGCGCGCCCGCCTGCGGGACGCAGGGCTGGACGCGCACGCCACGCACTTCGACACCCTAGCGGAGGCCCTGACGACGGGCGGCACCACGCACCTCGACCTGCCTGGCGCGCACCCCGTCACCGTCACCGGGGGGAGGTTGCACCTGACCTCGCAGACGTACTCGGACCCCGACTTCCCCCTCCCGGACGGCTGGACGCGCCAAACCCGGCAGCCCGGCGACCGCATCCACCTGCCCGGCGGCACCCGCAAGCTCAGCGACGTGCTGACCGACCGGCACGTGCCCCGCGCCGACCGCGACCGTGTGCCCCTGCTTGTCAGTGACGAGGGCGTGCAGTGGATCGGCCTCCAGCCGCCCGTCTGGGCCAGCGGAGCCCGGGAAAACGCCGCCCAGCCCCCCGACCCCCTGCATGCCGCGATGGGCGAGGCGCTGGCGCAGGCCCGGCAGGCCGCAGGCGCCCAGGAAGTCCCGGTCGGCGCCGTCATCCTCGGCCCGGACAGCACCGTGATCGGACGGGGGCGCAACACCAGCCGAGAGCACGGCGACATGACCCGCCACGCCGAACTCCAGGCGCTGCGCGAGGCCGCCCGCACCCTCGGCACGCCCTACCTGACCGCCTGCACGCTGGTCGTCACCCTGGAACCCTGCCCCATGTGCCTCGGCGCGGCCCTCGAAGCGCGCATCGGACACATCGTCTACGGCGCCGCCAACCCGAAAGCAGGTGCGCTGGGTGGCGTCACCGACCTCCTCGCCGCGCACTGGGGGCATGCACCCCGGGTCACGCCCGGCATCCGCGCCCGCGAGGCCGCCCGCCTCCTGAAAGACGTGTTCAGCCAGTTGCGTGCCCAGCGGTCCTAGCGTTTCAGCGCCGCGAGGGACGCCTGAAGCGCCTGGAACTGCGCAGCAGTCAGGCCCAGTCGCGCCGCGTTCGCCTCGTCCTCGGCGGTCCCGTGCCGGACGATCAGCTCGTGCCGGGACAACCGCGCCAGGTCATTGTCCGTGGGGCCGGTGTGCAGTCCGGGAATCTCGACTCGCATGCGTCACCTTACCCGCCCCACTCCGGGCGCCGCATCCGCCGACTGGCCGACCCCGCCGCCTGCGGGTGTGCTCAGCTGCTGCACCCGCCGCCACCGCAGCTGGACCCGCCGCCACCGCAACTGCTGTCACTGCCGGGCGCGCAGTCGCCACCGCCGGAGGTGCCGCCGATCCAGGTCATGCCCGAGTCCCCATCAGGGCGGCGACGCAGGCCAGTGGACCAGAGGGCTGGAGGGGTGAGGGTCAGGATCAGCAGCGCGATGAGACCCGCGCCCAGGGCCAGCAGCAGCGCCACGTGACTCCAGGCGAAGGTCAGGCCCGTGACGACCGCCACGCCCAGCGCCAGCCACAGGCCCGAGCGGCGCGCGCTGCCCTGCACATGTTCCCGCTGGGGACGCGCGCGGCGCGGGTCCGGCCAGATGTCCGCCGGCGGCTGCTCCCCGAAGGTGCGGGCGTAGGCGTCCAGCGTCGCCTCGTACTGCGCGCGGAAGCGGGCCGCGTCGCCCGGCTGGCCGCTGCCGGGCTCGTGGTGCAGCGGCGCGGGCAGCAGCGGCGTCAGGCGCTCCCAGTAGTCGCGGGTGAACAGCAGGTGCAGGTGCCAGACCTCGTCCACGACCGCGGACGGCGTGACCGGCGCGCCCAGCGTGGACAGCAGCAGGAACCGGCGGTACTCCTGCGCGGCGCGCTGCGCGTAGGCGGGCGTCCAGCGCTGCTCGCGGCTCACGCGGGCCAGCAGGCCGTCCGGCAGCGCGTACGCGCGCAGCTCGTCCCACAACGGGGGCAGCAGGGGCAGGGTGGGGAGGTTCGGGGTGACATTCAGCTGACCGCTCATTCGTTCCTGGCTCATGGCCCACTCCCTGACGGGACACGGCTTGCCGGTCGGCCTGGACGGCCTCCACGCTGGTAATCCCGTCACGATCAGCGTGCCTGGACTGTGTCAGGCGCCCGTCAGCCCACCCGCGCCGACCCGTCCGCCATGACCTGCGCGTACGCCTCCCGCACCGCCGCCACCAGCTGATCCCCGCTCAGGACGCCACGCAGGTCCAGCATGCTGACGATCTCATGCGGGTCCAGCGACGGATTGCCGCACGCGCGCAGCAGCGCGTAATGCACCACGCTCGTCCCCGGCCGCGCCCCGCCCGCCGGGGTCCACGCCTCGCGCAGGCGCGGCAGCAGCAGCGACGCGAAGCGCACCACCTCGCCCTCATGCCGCCGCAACTCCTTCTGCAACGCCCCCACCGAGTGCACCCCGACGTAATGCAGCAGGCTCGCCAGTCGCTGCGGCCGCTCCGGGTCCGGCCAGTCCGTCAGGAGCAGTACGTTCAGCGCCGCCGCCACCTGCTGATCCAGATCCCGCACCGGCGCCACCCCCAGCAGGTGCTTCATGCTGGGCGCGTCCACGAACACCGCGTCCGGCGCGTCCACCACCCGCGCAGGCAGCGTCGCCGCGTACTGCTGCGACAGGCGGTGCAGGGTCATGAACTCCTCGTCCGCCATCTCCAGCAGACCCGCCAGCCGGTAGAAGCGGCGCTGCACCTCCCGCGGAATCGCCTCACGGTTCTTGTACCCCAGGTCATGCTCGATCTCCGCCCACGCGTGCTGGAGGATCGACCGGATCTGCACCTCGAACTTCAGGCCCGCGAACTCCGACAGGTCCGGCGAGTCCGGCCCCACCTGCACCACGTAATGCACGCCCATGTACCCGAAGCGGTCCGGGTCGTGCATCTTGCTCTTGTCGATCGAGTTCTCCCAGTCGATCTCGTGATGCTCCTCCAGCAGGCGCGACACGACCCCCACATCCGACTCGAAGTACGTGATCACGCGCACCGCCACCAGATCCGTCACGTCCGCCAGGGACGCGTACCGGCCCGGCTTGCGCCGCAGCTTGTCCTCCAGACTCGCGCGTTTCTTCACGCGGGCCGTCACGTGATGGATGTTCAGGCCCGCCCCGGCGATCAGGCGGGCCGTGTGCGCCACCGCCGCGTCCCGTAAGCCCTCGAAGGTCCTGCACCCGTCCTCGTACTCCTGGAGTAGCTGACCGTTCATGTGCCCCCAGCTTAATCCTGCGCGTGGCCCGCCTGGCGCGCAGGTCCACACCCGCGCCCCCGGCGCCGCGTGCTATCCCCAGACATGCGCCCCGCCCTGCCCGCCCTGCTCCTGGGCACCGCCCTGCTGACCCTCGGCGCGGCCCCCGCCGCCACCCCCACTGCGGTTCCCGGCATCCTCGTCGCGTACCCCCCCGACGGGCACCGGGTCGCGTTCGACTACGTCATTCTGGAGGGCATGGTCCCGCCCGGCGCGACCCTCACGGTCAGCGGCACGCCCGTCCCCACCGGCCCCGACGGGCTGTACATCAGCTGGTTTCCGCTCAAGCCTGGCGTGAACGACCTGCGCCTGATCGCCCGCACCCCCGCCCGCCCCGGCCAGAGCGCCCGCAGCACCACCCGCATCCTGCGCGTCACCCGCACCGTCCCCCGCACGCTGCCCGCCGCGCCCACCACCATCACCCGCGCCAGCATCACGCCCGCGCAGCCCACCGAACTGTGGGACCCCGCCGGGGACACCCCCCAGGACCGGCAGATCCCCGTGCGCTTCCAGGGCAGCCCCGGCGGCCGCGCCAGCGCCCGCATCGCAGGCCTGCCCGCCCAACCCCTGCGCGAAGGCCCCGCCGGAACGTACAGCGGCACCCTCGACGTGCCCCCCACCGCCCGCCTGAGCAGCGCCGCCCTCACCGTCACCCTCACCGGCCGCGACGGTCGCACCACCAGCGCCCCCGCCCCCGGCCGGGTCACCAGCGCCCCTGGCACCGCCCGCACCGTCACCACCCCACCCGGCACCATCCCCGGCCCCGGCCTGAACGCCAGCAGCACCCGCCTCACCACCACCCAGGGCGCGCCGCTGCTGTACCCCCGCGACGGCACCACGTACCGCGCCGTCGGCCGCGTCGGCCCCGACCTGCGCGTCCGCCTCGCTCCCGGCGTCAGCGCCCTGATCACCGCCGCGCAGACCACCCCCACCGGCTTCACGCCGCCCCCCGCCCCAGGCGGGGGCCCCCTCACCCTCAGCAGCACCCCCGACCAGTTCCAGCTGCACCTCCCGCTCGGCACCGCCCGGCCCCCCTTCACCCTCACCCAGACCGGCGAACGCACCCTGCGGCTCACCCTGTACGCCACACCCAGCCAGCCCCTCACCGTAGCCGAGGCGGGCGACCCCCACCTCGCCCGCCTCCACCTCAGCACCCCCACCCCCGGCGTCACCCACATCGACCTCACCCTCCACGCCCCCATCCGGGGCTTCCACGCCGACCACGACGACCAGGGCCTCCTCCTCACCGCCCGACAACCCCCCACCCCCGACCCCACCCAACCCCTGCTGGGCCGCGTCATCACCCTCGACCCCGGCCACGGCGGCATGCAGAACGGCGGCGCGGGCAGCCTCGGCACGCCCGAGAAGAACCTCAACCTCCCCATCGCCCTCATGACCGCCCAGCTGCTCGAAGCGCAGGGCGCCACCGTCACCCTCACCCGCGACACCGACACCACCCTCGACCTCTACGACCGCGGCCTGATCGCCGAACAGGTTGGCAGCGACCTCCTCGTCAGCATCCACGCCAACGCCCTCCCCGACGGCCGCGACCCCCGCGGCACCCGCGGACCCGAGATCTACTACACCCACCAGCAGGCCAGAGGCGCCGCGCAGGCCATCCTCGGTGCCCTTCGCACCCAACTCCCCGACCTCGGCCCCGGCGCCGGACTCAAACCCGACGCCGACCTCGCCCTCACCCGCCCCACCACCCAACCCAGCCTGCTCGTGGAAACCGGGTACCTCACCGACCCCGGCAACCTCCGCCTCCTCAACAGCCCAGACGGACAGCGGCGCGTCGCGCAGGCCATCGCCGACGGCATCAGCGCGTACTACGCGGGGCTGGCGGGACGGTAGGGATTCGGGGGTGGTGTTGGCTGGTCTGCGCTTGCGGCGGGCTGCCCCACCCCCCAGCCCCCTACCCCAGAGGGGCAGGGGGGGCTTACGTTGGCACTGGGCAAGAGATTCGACTTGGGCGGCGTGTTTGTTTCGGGCGGTGGCGTGTCCGGCTTCGACGCCATCCTCTGCCCCTCTCGTAGGCCCGCGCGCTGCGCGCACGACGGCCGGTGGTGGTCTGCGGTCAGATGGTCGGTGGGATGCTTCGCGCCGCTGATCGACTTTCAAAAGACTGCTTTGGCAGAAGCCAAAAAAGTAGAACCTGCTGGGCCACGCCAGGGTGTAGTGCCACCCCATCGTCGTGGCAGAGGAGCCCGTCGTGCGCGCAGCGCGCGGGGCGCCCGCAGCGAACCCGGAGGCATGCAGGCACATCAGTGGCCGAACCCGCCAGTCACCCACCGACCACCTCCGAGAAAGACCTGCCGAGCACAGCGAAAACGCCCCCGCCCCTCAGGGGTAGGGGGCTGGGGGGTGGGGAGGCACGCCACAGGCGCAGCCCCGCCCCCCGCCGGGGTGGGTCGCGGGTGGTGGGGGCGTTCAGCCTTTCCCACAGTTCATGTGCCGGTGCTCCTGTTACTTTCGGGGGCATGAGTGTTCGTCCGGTGACGGTGGTGACGGGTGCGGCGGGTGGGATCGGGGCGGCGCTGGCGCGGGAGCTGGCGGCGGGGCATGACCTGATCCTGTCGGGCCGGAACGTGGGGGCGCTGGAGGCCCTGTGCGCGGAGGTGGGAGGGACGCCGCTGGTGCTGGACCTGACCCGCCCGGAGTCGTTCGAGGCGGCGCTGGCGGGGCTGGGGCGCGTGTCGAACGTGGTGCACAACGCCGGGGTGGTGGAGCTGGGCGCGGTGGCGGAGCAGCCGCATGCGGTGTGGTCGCACACGCTGGCGGTGAACGTGGTGGCCCCGGCGGAACTGACGCGTCTGCTGCTGCCGCGCGTGCGCGCCGAGCGGGGCTCGGTGGTGTTCGTGAACAGCGGCGCGGGCCTGCGCGCGAACGCGGGCTGGGGCAGCTACGCGGCGAGCAAGTTCGCCCTGAAGGCCCTGGCGGACGCGCTGCGTGAGGAGGAGGCCGCGCATGGCGTGCGGGTCACGAGCGTGTATCCGGGTCGCACGGCGACGCCCATGCAGCAGAAGGTGAGGGCGCAGGAGGGCGCGCCGTACACCCCGGAGTCGTTCGTGCGGCCGGAGTCGGTGGCGGCGCTGATCGCGTTCGCGTTGAACGCGCCACGGGACGCGCTGCTGCCGGACCTGAGCGTCCGCCCTGGGCCGCAGTGAGTGGGGCGGAGGTTCCCGCGCCGCGTGCGGGTGAGGTCGTGCCGGGCCTGTGGGACGTGCTGGTCGTGGGGGCGGGCCCGGCGGGCCTGAGTGCGGCGTTGACGCTGGGCCGCTCGCGGCGGCGGGTGCTGCTGCTGGACGGCGGGCCGCCCCGCAACGCGAGCGTATCGGCGGGGCACGGCCTCCTGACCCGTGACGGGATCAGCCCCGAAGAACTGAAGGCGGCGGCCCTGGCGGACCTGGAACCGTACGACGTGACGGTCCGCGTGGACTGTGCGCGCGAGGTCCGGCGGGTGGGCGAGTGCTTCGACGTGCGCGTCGGGGACGCGTGGCAGCGGACGCGGGTGCTGGTGTTCGCGACGGGCGTGCGGGACATCCTGCCGCCGGTGCCGGGGTTGCGGGAACGCTGGGGGCAGGGCGTGTTCCACTGCCCGTACTGCGACGGCTGGGAGCACGAGGGCCGCGCCCTGGCCGTGTACGGCTCCGGGCAGTCGGCGCATCACCTCGCCCTGACGGTGCGGGCGTGGTCGCCCCGCGTGACGCTGCTGTGCGACGGGGACCCGTGCCTGACGCCCGAGCAGTCGCTGGATCTGCAGCGGGTGGGCGTGGCGGTCCGCACGTGGCCGGTGCGCCGCGTGAGTGGCGGCCCGCTGGAGGACGCCCCGGTGTGCGTGTCGTTCGTGGGTGCCCCGCCCCTGAGCGTGGACGCGGTGTTCATCGCGCCCGAGCAGCAGGGTGGCAGCCACCTGCCGGCCGCGCTGGGCTGCGCGCTGGACGAGAAGGGCCGCGTGACCGTGGACGGCAATCTGGAAACCACTCTGCCGGGCGTGTTCGCGATCGGGGACATGACGGGCGCGCCGCAGTACGTGGTGCAGGCGGCGGCGGCGGGCATGCACGCGGCGCAGGTGATCAACACGCGCCTGATCCACGCGGCGGTGCACTCCATGGGCGCGGCGTTCCACAAGAGCCCGGAGGACGAGGGGGTCCGCGATCCCGCCAGCCGTGACGAGTAAGATACTCATGTGAGTATTAAGGCGATCCTGTTCGATCTGGACGGCACCCTGCACGACCGCGCCGTCACGCTGCGCGCGTGGCTGGCCGGGCACGTCCGGCAGTTCGGCCTCCCGGCCGGGTACGCCGAGCGCTTCCTGGAACTGGAGGACCACGGCTACCGCCCGAAGGCGGAGGTGATCCCGCAACTCGTGCAGGAGTTCGCCCTGCCGCACGACCCACGCACCCTGCTGGACACCTACGCGGGACACGTGCAGCACGCCGTGCCGATGGCCCACGCGCCCGCCGTCCTGCGCGAACTGCGCGCCCGGGGCGTGCGGGTGGGGGTCGTCACGAACGGCTGGGAGAACCTCCAGCGCACCTGCGTGGACCGCTGCGGCCTGACGGGACTGATCGACGACCTCGTCATCAGTAAGGCGGTTGGTCTCAGCAAACCCGCCCCGGCGATCTATCGGCTGGCGCTGGACCGCCTGGGCGTCCACGCGGATCAGGCGTGGTTCGTGGGCGACTCGCCCCGCAACGACATCGCCGGACCGCAGGCGGTGGGCCTGCGCGCCGCGTGGCTGCCCACCACCCACCCCCTGCGCGGCGAGGAGCCGGACGCCACGCTCGATGATCTGCGCGGCGTCCTCAGCCTGCCCGGACTGTCTGTGACTGGAAGCGGGCGCTGAGCCAGCCCGCCACCTCCGCTAGTGGGAGGGTGAGCGTCTCGCCGCTGCGGCGGTCCTTCAGTTCGACTTCGCCGCGCTCCAGCGTGCGGCCCAGCGTCACGCGGTACGGGACGCCCAGCAGGTCGGCGTCCGCGAATTTCGCCCCGGCGCGTTCGTCCCGGTCGTCCAGCAGCGGGGCCAGCCCGGCGGCGCGCAGCGCGGCGTACAGGGTCCGCGCGGCCGCCTGCTGCGCCTCATGGCGGACGTCCACCACGATCAGGTGCGCGTGGAACGGCGCGAGGGCGTCCGGCCAGACCAGTCCCCGCTCGTCGGACAGCCCCTCCGCGACGGCCTGCGCCAGCCGCGACACGCCGATGCCGTAGCAGCCCATCTGGAACGGGCGTTCGCTGCCGTCCGCCGCGGTGAACGTCGCATTCATCGCCGCCGAGTACCGGGTGCCCAGCTGGAACACGTGTCCCACCTCGATCCCCCGCGCCGACTCGAGGATCTGCGTGTCGTCGTGCAGGGCGGCCTCGCCCGCGCGGGCCTGCCGCACGTCCACCTCTTCCGGCAGGGCGTACTGCGCGCCCCAGTTCGCGCCCGTGACGTGCCAGTCGGTGTCGTTCGCGCCGGTCGTGAAGTCCCGCAGCGCCGCGCCTGCCGGGTCGCACAGCCGCAGGAACGATCCCACCACGTCCTCCCGCGCGGCAATCGCGCTGTCCGGCAGGTCCGGCGCGAGGTACCCCAGCGGCAGCGCGCCCGCCGCCCAGGCGTCCGGCTGCGCGACCTCCAACCCCACCAGTTCCCCGTCCACGCGGACCTGCACGGCGTTCCACAGTTTCACCGGGTTCACGCTGTGATCCCCGCGCAGGCTGACGAGCACCGGCCGCAGCACCCGCCGCCCCGCCCGCAGGAACACGGCGTCGTACAGGACGTTCTTCAGCATGTGCGCCGCGTCGCAGCCCAGCGACGCGCACGCCCCCGCGACCGTCGCCGTGCCCGGCGTGTGCCGCCGCGCGAAGCCCGCGAACGGACTCGGGGCCGCCACCGACGCCCGCGACACGGCCCGCTCCGCGTTCGCCGCGTACTGCCCGTCCGGGGTGAACAGCACCTCGTCCTCGCCCACGTCACTCAGGACCATGAACTCGCGGCTCTCCGCCCCGCCGATGTTCCCGCTGTCCGCCTGCACCGCCCGCCACGCCACGCCCAGCCGCGACAGCACCCGCCCGTACACGCCGCTCATCGCCTCGAAATGCTCCTCCAGGCTCGCCGCGTCCGCGTGGAAGGAGTACGCGTCCTTCATCACGAACTCCCGCGTGCGCAGCAGCCCGAAGCGCGGGCGCAGCTCGTCCCGGAACTTCCGCCCGAACTGATACACGCTGACCGGCAGGTCCCGGTAACTACGCACCAGCCCGCCAACCACGTCCAGCGCGACCTCCTCATGCGTCGGCCCCAGCGCGTGCGCCCGCCCCGCGCGGTCCGTCACCGTGAACATGATCCCCTCCGCCTGCGTGTACGCCTCCCAGCGGCCTGACGCCTCCCACAGCGCGCGCGGCTGGAGCACCGGGAAGCTCACCTCCTGCGACACGCCCTCCAGCTCCTCACGGATCAGGGCCTCCAGCCTCTGCATGACGCGTGTCATCAGCGGCAGGTGCGCGTACAGGCCACTCCCCACCCGCCGCACGTACCCCGCCCGCAGCAGAAACTGCACCCCGCGCGTCTCCGCGCCCTCCGGCGTCTCACGCCACGTGCGGAACAGACTCTCACTCAATTTCATGGCAAACACCCCTCAGGGAAGACCACCCGCAGGCCGGTCTCTCAGACAGTCGCGATGTGACGACACACCCAGCTCAGAGCCGGGCGGCAAACTCCAGACATGGCAGCGTCGGACGTACCGCCTCCGACTCCGGTGCATTCCGGGAACCGCGCCGGAATGCTCCTGCGTCTCCGGCTGCACGTCCTTTCTGTTTCTCGCTCCGCTCGGGTTGAGCAGAGCCCTCAACCACAGTTCATGTCACACCCCGGAGGGTGGCGGGAGCACGGGCAGGCCCGCACCGATCCGGATGGTGGGGAAGATCTGCTCGCTCATGCCGCCCAGACTAGACGCGACGCCAGGGGCGGTCAAGCGAATGTGAAGCGCAGGCAGTGGTGAGTGGAAAGGAACAGGGCAGTCAGAAGCGTCCGCTCCGGCTGCCCCGCTCGACTGGGCTGAGCGAGTGGTGGGGGAGGGCCGCGCACCACTCACCACTGCCCACTCCCTACTTCCCGTTCACGCCCGCTGTTTGGCTTTCAGCGCGCCTTTCTGCTGGAGGTACTCGGCGATCTGCACGGCGTTCAGCGCCGCGCCTTTCAGGAGCTGGTCGCCCGCGACGAACAGGTCGATGCCGCCGTCGAACACCAGGGACTCGCGGATGCGGCCCACCTCGACGTCGTACTTGCCGCTGGCAGTCAGGGGCATCGGGTACAGCTTACCTTCGGGGTTGTCGCGCACCTCGACCCCGGCGGCCCCGGCCAGCAGGTCGCGCACCGCTTCGGGCGTGGCGGGGCGTTCCAGTTCCAGCGTGATGGCCTCGCTGTGGGTGCGGAGGGTGGGGATGCGGACGGCGGTGCAGCTGATCTTGAGGCTGTCGTCCCCGATGATCTTGCGGGTCTCCCACGCGACCTTCATTTCCTCCTTGGTGTACCCGTTGTCCTGGAAGGAGTCGATGTGCGGGATGACGTTGAACGGGATGGGGTGCGCGAACACGCTCGCCTGCGCAGAAACGCCGTTCAGTTCGGCGCGGGTCTGCTCCAGCAGTTCCTCCATGCCCTTGGCGCCCGCGCCGCTGGTCGCCTGGTAGGTGCTGACGATCATGCGTTTCACGCCGTACTCGCGGTGAATGGGGGCCACGGCGACCACGGCGATGGCGGTCGTGCAGTTCGGGTTCGCGATGATGCCCTTGTGCGCCAGCGCGGCGTCGCCGTTCACCTCGGGCACGACCAGGGGAACGTCGGCGTCGTAGCGGAAGGCGCTGCTGTTGTCGATCACGACCGCGCCTCCTTCGACCCACCTGGGCGCCAGGGCCTTGCTGATGCTGCCGCCGGCCGACGCGAGGATCACGTCCGCGTCGATGGCGCCTTCAGGCGTGACCTGCACGGTCAGGGGCTGGCCCTTGAAGGTCAGCTGCGTGCCCGCGCTGCGCGGGCTGGCATAGAGGAGCAGTTCGTCGAACTGCAGCGTGCTGTTTTCCAGCACCTTGAGAAGTTCGTGGCCCACCGCTCCGGTCGCTCCGACAATCGCTACGCGCATGCTCGTCTCCTTGAATGAAAAAACCGCCCGGCGTGTCTCGCGGGGCGGCTGTCAATCGACACCGCCCTCACGGGGTAATGGTGGTCATGACGGTCATGCGCCCCAGCGTAGGGGCTGCCCGGGTGGGGGTCAAGGCTGCCTGCCTAGCGTGAAGGGACCGTGGAGCTGGCCCCGACTCGCGCTGGGGTGCAGGGCGCATCTGGGGAAGTGCGGGTCAGAGGTTCACGGGCCACCCGTCCACACCCTGGTGGATGCAGGGCCCGGCGGTGGGGACGGTCAGGGTGATGGTCGTCAGGTAGGTGAACGTGTTCATGTTGAGCGCCCCTTCCCGCTGGACGGTCAGCGTCCCGAACGTCCGGGGGTCGAGGCTCTGGGTGGCGAGCCAGTCCGTCAGGTCGCGGACCTGCGGGCCGCTCAGGTTGAGGCAGGTGCGTCCGGCGCGGCTCAGGAACTCCTGCATCAGGTTCAGTTGCGTTCCGCTGAGGGCGTGCCTGGGCACCCTGATCTGCAGGTCGCGGATGGGTTGTTTCGGCGCGGCGCTCGTGGTGAACGAGAAGAAGAAGTCCGGTTCGGTCAGGCTCCGCACGATGAACCCGTCGCGTCCGGTCTTCCAGATCGCTGTGCCGGTCACGGCCACCTGCGCCAGCGTGGTCGGCGCGGCGCTGACCCGGGTGGGAACGGTCTGGGCCTGGGCGGCAGGCAGGGTGGTCAGCAGGGCAGCCAGAAGCAGGGAGCGGGTCATGCCTCACGGTACGTGGCCGGACGGGCAGGAGTTGCCGCAGGTGCGTTACTTGCGGCGGCGCAGGAAGCTCAGCCACCCGGCGCGTTCGGGCTGCCGGGCCGGGGCGAAGTCCTCCATCTTGATTTCCGCTTCGGGGTGCGGCGCGGCTTCCCAGCCGTACTCGGTGGCGATCAGGCCGCCCAGGCGTCCGGCGGCGTACAGGGCGTGCGTGCGTTCCTGATCCTCGGTGACGGCGCGCGGGTCGGCCAGCGCCTGGAGCATCGCCTGGAGGCTCTCGTCGTCGCAGGCCCAGTGGCCCTGGGTGAAGGTGGCTTCCTTGCCGTACACGCGAATCCTGGCCGTCATGCGTTCCTCGGGGTGCCCGCCCGCGCGGGCTGAAGGGTGGGATGGGTTGTGGGACCGGACCAGCATAGCGTACAGAGCACGCAAATGCAGAGGCAGGAGCAGCGTCACGCCGCCCCTGCCCCGGTCGGGTGCGGATCAGGCTTTCTGGCCGAAGCGGCGTTCGGTCCCGGCGGTCAGGCGACCCACGTTGTCCCGGTGCTGCCAGATCAGCAGCGCGGCCAGGGCGGTCACGACTAGACCCAGCCACTCGGGTCCCACCAAGAACGCCGTGAAGGCGGCCGCGACCGACGCCAGGATGCTCCCGGCGGACACGAAGCGCGTGAGCCACACGGTCGTCATGAAGATCACGAAGAAGGCGAGGCCCGCGACGGGCAGCAGCGCGGCGACCGCGCCGAAGGTGGTGGCGACGCCCTTCCCGCCCCGGAAGCGCAGGAACGGGCTGAAGTTGTGCCCGATGACGGCCGCCACGCCGCACGCCGCCATGATGGGCAGGCCCAGCCCCAGCTGGTACGCGGCCAGGACGGCCAGGACGCCTTTCAGGATGTCGAAGAGGGCGACGGCCACGCCGGGGCCGTTGCCCAGCGCGCGCTGGACGTTGGTGGCGCCGCTGTTGCCGCTGCCGACGGTACGGATGTCCACGCCACGCATGCGGGCCACCCACGCGGCGGCCGGGATCGCCCCGAACAGGTAGGAACACAGAACCGTCAGCACGGCAGAAAGGGTCACCCTTGCATGATAGGCCAGTCGTCTTACACCGGGTTTACTTCGGGGTGGTTTCAGGTGTGGCTTGCACTTCCCCGCCAGAGCCGCTACTCTGCTGTGCGCTGGAACGGTGTCCGAGTGGTTGAAGGAGCACGCCTGGAAAGCGTGTATAGGTGCAAGCTTATCGAGGGTTCGAATCCCTCCCGTTCCGCCAGGACGGAAAGAGCGTCGCAGTCGAAGAAATTCGGTGCGGCGTTTTTTCATTTCCTTCGCCTACCTGCATACCCCTATATACGCTTAGGGTTTTCGGTGACTAGAGAATTATATCGCCCCCAACAGCCTTTTTGGGCATTTGTTGGGGGCATGCCGTGTATAGGATTCCTACATTTCCGCCTCGGCAGCGGCACCCGCAGATTCGGCTGGAGCAACTGCAGGAGCACTGACGCGCCTGTAATTGGCGTCCAGTTCGTCAGACAGCAGGAGTAGAGAGGCGATCCGCTGCAGGGTCGCTCTGAGTTCCCTGATCTCCGTGACTTCCAGCGCCCGCCCCAGCACGTCAACCTCTCTGTAACTGAGCCACTTCTTCACGACCTGATACCCGCCCAGTTTGTACTCCCACACGCTGAGCGGCACGTTGTCCAAGTACAGGTTCGGACTGAGGTACACCCGCAGCGCTTCCGTGCCCAGCCTGGAGTCAAACGCCGCCTCGACAGGCTCTGTCCGCCCGCGCCCTGGCATGACGGCCCCATTTGCCAGGTACCCCCAGCGCATGCTCACTTTGAGATCCTCTGCCGTGGGCGTTTTGCCGTCCACCGTCCTGATCTCACCGATGGCTTTCACCTCCGTCGAGGCTTTGAATGTGGTGGTCTGATCCAACAGCGCCGCGACCTGCCTGCCCAACTCGGCACTGGCCTGCAGATGCTCCAGCACAGGCGGGAGGGGAATACGGGGCCAATCCTGCCGCAGTGCGCCGTCATTCTCCGTGCGATACGCAAGGCTGTGCATCACGGCCAGGGCATGACAACTTAAGTGAGTCACGGTGGAGTGATCCTGAAGGTAGGCGTAAGCGAGTGCGCTCAGGTTTGGTCGTAGCTCCGTTTGTGGTCCGTCTGGAGTCACCGCTACCACATGTTTTATATATCGGGGAAAGAGGCTAGCCCCTCTGTCCATCAGGTCGTAGGAACCGAGTGGCCGTACAACTTGAGGCGGGCTCCAGTCACGGCGGGGCTTTTGTTGAGTAACGATGAACAGGTTCTCAGGTGCTACCGAGTCAAACAGGTTCTCTCTCTTCTCATCGAGTAACTTTGTTTCAGGTTCCCAGTACAGCCAGCGGACATCGAAAGGTCTATAGGCGTATGGCACGAATAGGTCGTTCCTGAGTCCACGTTCCTTGAGGTAGGTGCGTATTCGCTCCGCCTGGAATCGTCGTGTGGGCTCAAGCAGCACTGGTATCTCTGCCTTCACGTCTCCGTCGGATACCTCTTTATCGAAATACAGACTCATGCGCTGTCGCAGTCTGTCCTCATCAATATCCACAAGCGCAGCGTCTCGGCTCGTGGTGACGCCTGAGAACGATACGGGGAACAATTCCTCTATCTTCGGCCATTGCAGATACGCAGTACTCACCTCAGTCGGGCGGAAGGGTGCGCCCAGCCTCAGCTCTGGCTTGACCTCGGTGTACTCAGGCTGGGCACCCTGCATGGCCTCCTGCGCGAGCTGTTCCAATTTGCCCGCGCCCCACAACTCGCGGTAATGCACCGCCTCTGCAGGCTTGTGCCCCTCTTTCCTGACCATAAGGGCGATAGCTGTCCCCACCTGAATTCCCTCACGGTTGAAGGGCGTGCTGAAAATGCTCGGGTCAGGTTTGCCCTCGGGTGTGACTTTGCCCGTGCGGAAGCGGTCGCCGTTCAGGTTATCCACTCTGACCTTGTCGAAGGCGTTCAGGTAGCGCTCGCGCATGCCCGTGTGAGACAACCCATCCAGCCACGAGTAGTTGCTGATGTAACACACCACGCCCCGACGGTCTTTCCCGTCCCTGGGGTGGGTGATCTGCCGCTCAGCCATGCGGAAGAACCGCACGTACAGGTCGTTCAGACCATGACCCACAGGCTTGGGCACGTTGGCGACTATCGCGGTAGGCGTCGCCCAGCTCCCTTTCTTCTCTAACCCCGATTCCTGCATAGCTGGAATAGGGCGGGTTGCCGATCACGACCAGCACGGGCTCTTTCTGTTTGACGTGGCTGGACTCCTGCCATTCACTGAGGAATTCCCCGAAGTGTGCGAGGTCAGGGCTGCCCTTATCCTCGTACCCCGTCAGGGCATTCGTGAGGTATACGCCTAGGCGTTCGTCCTCGCTCAGCTCAAAGCCGAATTTCTTCAGCTGCATGTTGAGGCGCATGTGTGCCACCACGAACGGCGCGGGCATCAGCTCAAAGCCGAAAATGCGCTTCAGGGCGATGTTTTTCAGATCCTGCCCACTGAACGCGTCCAGTTGCCCCTCTTCCTCAAGGGTGCGCTGGATGCGCTCCAGCACTTTGAGAATGTAGGTGCCCGTGCCCGTGCAGGGGTCAAGAATCACGACTTCCTCTGAAGCCAGTCCCAGAGGTAGGCCCAGATCATCTCTCAGGGCGCGGTCTACCTGCTCGACCATGTAGGTCACGACCTCATCAGGGGTGTACCAGACGCCGAACTGCTCTCGCAATTCTGGGTCATACGCCGCCAGGAAAGGCTCGTAGAAGTACTGGACGGCATGAGCGCCACTGAACCGCGCGAAGAACGCCTCACGGTTCACGCGATCCAGCACCTCTTGCGCCTGATCCATCACCCCGACAAGGTTCATGCTCCGCATGGCTGCAGGTTTGGCAACCTCACTGAACAGCCGCTGAAGCACGCGCAGGTGCAGGTCGAAGGCCGCACCTCTCCAGTTGAACGGGGCAGTATTTCCAGCCTCATGGTGGATAACCCAGGCGCTGAAGAGGCCATAAAAGAGCGTCTGGACGAGGGTTGCCCTGAAGAAGTGCTCGCCTTGATCGGTGCGGAAGCTCACGCCCAGCAGTTCCTCAAGAGCGTTTCGCAGTCCTGACAGCTCAGCCGTTCCGCTCACTTCCAGCCTTAACCGCGCTTCCTTTGCGTAGGAGGCCAGGAATAATGCCAGGTCTACGGGCCTGGACAGCGAGGCGCGACGCATCAGCGCACGCCTCAGGAACTCGATGAAGCGCTCTGCCTGCAGGTCGCTGACCGCCTGCGGATTCGCTGCCTGCTGCCAGAACGCCTCTTCACTGTCCGCGAGGTCGTACTGCTCAATCAGGCGCACGACCTGCTTGCCGCCTTCCTGGGCCAGTTCGACTACCGCAAAGCTGTACAGGTTGGTCGCCAGGACTTGCCCGTACCTCTCCAGGTATTTCATGACCTGAGCGGACTTCAGGAGGGTGGCGAGATTCGCTCCAGTGCCTTTGACTTCGCAGACGCCACGGGACGGCGTGAGCGCCTGCGTGTTCGGCTCGCCTTTGAGCTGTTCAGGCGTAAAAAATCCCCCGTCAGGGAGGCCTGCGCCTTTGCCTTTGGGGTGGGTGATGTGAATGACGGGCGTGGGCAGGGTTTGCCCAACGGCATTCAAGAGCTTGTCGAGTGGTGGGTAGAACGAGGTTTCGGCAACGCCCTGGCTGCGGATCTGTGCGAGCTCAGACAGGTACGTGCGGAGGAAGGTTGAGGGCACGGTTCAGGATACGGCGCGTGGGCTGTGGCCTCAGGACGATTTGAGGAGCAGCTATCCCGAGGAATTAATTCCCGTAGGCCATGAAGTATGAGAAATCTAAGCACTCGGCAGGCTGTAAAACCCGTCTCTAACGCATCGGGCAGGTGGGGCGACCCAAATGCCTTAATCGTTTTCGGATCTTCCCTCACTTTCCCTCGCCCAGATGAGAGCCTTTAGTCAAGAGGGCTGAACACCTATAGGAATCGCTGGAAAAGATAGAATTTGGGCATGAAAGAGATGCGCGAAAGGCCAAAAAATAAAGGCGATCCGACTATTTGAAAGAGACTTAGATTAAGCCTAATTCAAGTAGTTCAGTTAACCATCAATCCTCTTGCTTTTAACATGAGGACATCGTGAGATGTCCTAATCTTTTTACTCTACATTAAATACTCTACATAAATACTCTACATAGGTTTGACGAAAAGATAGAATTCACTGTGCTAAACGTCATTTACCGTATTTGAATCAGGTGCAAAATTTGCAGTGAGTGCCACTGTGCGGCGCATCGAATGCATAGGCACCGTGCATTGGTTGCGGAAAAATATTTCACTACTACAGCGAGGTAATTATATGTCAGAGAATAAAGATTTCTTTATTAAAATCCCCCAAACCTTAATCCGAATTCCCGCATTTGGAAGGTTGATCAAAGATAATCCTGCACTCATGCCTGTTTGGTCAACTCTCGTTTCCTGGGGATATTATAAGGATTCACCGTATCACGGCAACAATAATCATCTTCAGTCTAAGTATTGGGCTGATATTGTAAAAAATGGTAAGTTACCAACTACTATCGGGGTAAAAGAACTGGTCAAAATAACTGGATTCGATAAAAGGACGATCCAGAGAGCAATAGACACTCTTACTAAAGTTTGCATGATTGAGATTCAAAAAAACTTAAACGGGGACGACTTATTTATAGTCGGTTTTGTTGAAAAAAATGTTAAAGGTAAAATAGAATCATTTCCTACCTTTTTGGATTCTATGGGGCGAAGAGCTATGACATTCTCTGGTAATTGGGCTTGTCAGAGTTTATTTGAATCACTGCCAGAAAACGGATCTCGTTTGCAGCCAATTTATGATATTAGGCATGGTGCAAATGAAATAATTTCCTTAGGTTTTGATGCTGCAATGGATGCTAAGTTGAGATCAGTTGCTCGTCCTAAATTTGGGCATATAGAATCATTTATGGATGAGTACTGGCATGACAGCAAGCATGGCAATCCTCATCAATTTAATCTGTATTTTATCGAAAAGATTGATAAACTGAAAGATATATCATGTGATATTCAGGATTTCTGGGAGAAATGCTCTGAAGAATTCTATGCAGAATTTGAGTTGCATTTTAGTGAGATAGGCAGGTTTATTATTGGAGAGCCTCATAAGTGGAATGAATCGGGTTTAGCTGAGAATGAATATCCTTATTAAATTGCTATAATCTTAGTGAAATGGCAAAATAATAGACAGGTTTGCAAAATTAAAGATAATTTTTAGAGGATAGATAATATGAATCAATCGGAAAAAATATTAAAGGCGCTTAGAATCGCTGAATTAGCCGTACAGCTTGTTGGAGAGGTAAGAAATGGGGCTGTTATTAAATCTTCACAGCCCCCAATAAGCTACTCGTACAGCCATGAAATAGATCTAGGTCAAGGCAGAACTAGGACAATACATCTTAATTTTTCATATAATTATGAAACTGGTAAAATGGAATTAGTTGGAGAAACATACAGTGATAATTGACCATGTAAAATGCCCTATTTAAGTGAAGCGAATGGACTAACCCGCCTATGAACATCCTGAACATCGCTAATGTTTAGCATTGCATACCTGTTTGTCATAGTAATTGTAGTATGTCCCAATACTCGCATTAAAGTAAATTGATCTCCGCCATTTCTTATGTAATTAACGGCGAAACCGCGCCTGAATGCGTGAGGGCTGTACCTTTTGACCTTCGCGCGTTTGCAAAGGCGCTCTAGAAGCTTATATATGCTTACGTTGGAATAAGAACTATACTCATCAACTAGAAATAGATTAGACAAAGAACTTTCTGGTCGTTCATCCCTTATGTATCGATGGATTAATTTAAGTGTTGGCCGTGAAATGGGCACGATTCGGTCTTTCCCGCCTTTGCCTTCTCGAATCATCAAGCATTGTGTTGGCAGTATGTCTCGTAATTCCAGGTTCCACAGCTCGGAGACTCGCAGGCCAGTGTCATACAGGACGGCTAGGAGTGCCTGCAGCTTGATCGGGGACGGGCTGTTTTGTGCCGCGAGAATGAGTTTTTTCATGTCTTGGGCGGATACGGCATCGAGCATTTTCTGCTTCAGCCTCGGCAGCGGCACCCGCGCCATTGGGCTTTTGGCGAAGTAACCTTCTTCGGTCGCCCAGTTGAGGAATGAGCGCAGGACGCGCAATCGGGCATGTGCTCCAGCGGGGGAGAGGGTTTGCATGCACTCTGCAGCAAAAGCCCTGACCACGGGCGTCGTGAGGTCGGCGGCAAACTCAACGTCGTGCTTGTGAGTGAACTCCAGAAACTGCCGTAGTGCGGTGCGGTAGGCCCGCATGGTGTTGCTGGAGTGACCACGGTTGAGGCAGTCGAATTCGTACTCTTGGCGGATGGTGTCCAGTTGCATTTGCATGCTGCTCCTGCACCGAAAACCCTATATACGACTACACCTAAGATGTGGATTTGATGAGTCGGCGTCTACTGGTTTCCCCTACTTTGAAGCTGGAGAAAAAGCTGTACAGATCGAGGTTTCTCGCTTCAAGGTATCAACAGGGTTGTCATCCGATAAGGGTTCTGGAGGCAAAATCAACGTCCTAGCTGGAAAGCGTGTATAGGTGCAAGCTTATCGAGGGTTCGAATCCCTCCCGTTCCGCCAGAAGCGTCGGGGCTCCCATCAGGGGGCCCCGACGCGTTTGTGTTGCTGGTGCTGGTGGGTGCTGGAGGCCCGGGCAGCGCCGCATGGTGTCCAGCGGCTGCCTTCGCGGGGGCTGCGTCTGCGGAGGGTGGGGGTGGGCCGCTAGCACGTTTTGCAGGGCCATGGGGCCGCAGAGTTGTTGAACTGGATCAAATTTTGAACCGGGAGGACTTTTTTTCGCGGGGGGGACAGGGTACGGTGGGCGTCGCACCAACAACTCAGCCCCGCCGGAAACCGGTTTCCGGCATTCTTTCCTGTCCGGAGGCCCACCATGATCCGCCGCTCTGCTATCCTTCCGTTCCTGCTGCCCGCCCTGCTCGCCGCCTGCGGCAGCCCCACCACCCCCACCAGCACGCTCGACGCGGCCCAGCCCGGCCTGCCCGAGGACTTCAGCGCGGCCCTGGTCGCCGAGGCCGCCAAGGGCGGCACCGCCAGCACCCTGCGCGCTCAGGCCGCCACCTGCCCCACCCAGCTGGCCCTCCCGTACGGTCAGAGCGGACTGGATACCGGCCTGTACTGGTACAGCAAGGGAGAAACCGGTTCCCTGGGCGGCGTCGGCTGCAAGGCCCGCACCGACGGCGCCGCCATGACCGGCTACTACGACCCCGCCAAGCCCGTGCTGGTGTTCGTGCACGGCTGGCAGAACGGCAGCACCGTCGCCGGCGTGCGCGACAACTTCTACTTCAGCGAGGCCAGCCGCAACGTCGCCGACGCCTGGATCGACGCCGGATGGAACGTCGCCCTGTATCAGTGGACCCAGCTCGCCGACGACGAGGGCACGGGCGGCGCGCCCTATCACTCGCAGGCGAAGATCTGGACGCCCACCTACACCTACCGCGACACCCTGGGCCGCACGCAGAACATCAACATGCGCTACCGCACCCCCAGCGGCACGTACGCCACGACCGGCATGCCCACCGTCAGCGCCGGGCAGCTGTTCTACACGGCGTACAAGAGCGCCCTGAGCCAGTGGACGTACGCCGGGACCGAGGGCGTGCGCGTCATGGGCCACTCGCTGGGCTCGCAGATGGCCCTCGCTATGACCGAGAAGGCCTATGCCGACACGGCACTGACCGCCGCCAAACGACCCAAACGCGTCGTCCTGGCCGATCCCTACTGGACGCCCGCCAGCGCCGGGTCCGGGCACAGCTACGCGTTCCTCAGCCCCGACGTGAACCCCGCCGCGCGCAGCGCCCGCATCGCGCAGACCCTCAAGGGGCAGGGCGTGGCCGTCGAGTGGATCAAGTCCAGCCGCGTGAACGACCTGGGCGGCGACAACAACACCGGCATGGCGAAATTCATCAGCCGCACCGAGGTCTTCCCCGAGTACGTGTTCGACCTGAACCCCGCCAGCGGCGTGGCCCGCAAGCATGGCGTCGCGCCCCGCTGGTACCTGTGGAGCAAATCCTTCGCCGCCAAGACGGCGGTCAGCGCCGCGAACACCCTCAGCGGGGCGACCACCGTCATGAACAGCGGCGTGCGCTACGACCAGAACGCCGGGCGCAGCACCACCACCCCCGGTGACGACACCTTCGTCAGCGCCGCGAACCCCTGAACCGGGGAAGGGGAGGGGGCACCGGGGAATCGACTCCCGGTGCCCCCTCTGCCCTGCGTTATGCGCGTGCGGGTCGGGCGCGCCACGCGCTGACCAGCGGCAGGGCCGCCAGGACCGCGCAGGTGATCGCCAGCGCCGGGAAGCCCGCCTGCGCGATCACCGCGCCGCCCAGCAGGGTGCCCAGCCCGGCGGCGACGTACCCCAGCGCGTCGGTGACGCCCTGTGCCGCCGGGAAGCGCGTCAGGGCCTTGCTGCCCGCCACGAACGCCAGGTTCCAGCCGAGGCCCAGCAGGAACATGCTGACCGCCAGCCACGCCTGACCGCCATTCAGGGCGCTCAGGGCCGCCGCCGACAGCAGCAGCGCGCCGCTCACGTACCCGAAGCGCAGGCCCAGCCGGTCGATCAGCGGCCCGGTCAGCCAGCCGAAGCCGAACATGCCCAGGATGTGCCCGCTGATCAGCGCGGCGATCGACGCGTGATCCAGGCCCATGTGGTGCGCGCGCAGCGGCGTGAGGCTCATCAGGGTGACCATCAGGCCCTGCGCGGTCGCCACCGCCAGCGCCGTGGATTTCACGCCGGGAATCCGGAACGCCTCCGCCAGGGACAGCCGTTCGCGTTTCGCGGCGGCCGGGCCGCTCAGGGGATGCCAGGACAGGATCAGCAGCGCCGCCACGCCCAGCAGCGCGCCCCCCACCAGCCAGCCCGTGACCTCCGGCGTGGCCCCCAGCGCCGTCCCCAGCCGCTCGATGGGGTGCGAGAAGCCGGTCATCACGAACGACCCCAGCACGCTCATGAGCATCAGCGCGCCCAGCGCCGTGCCGCGCCGCGCCTCGGGGACGCTCTCGGCGGCGGCGTAACGGGCCTGCTGGTACCCGCCCTGCGCGGCGCCCATCATCATGGCCCCCAGCAGGAACAGCGGCGTGACCCCCGCGCGGGCACCCAGGAAGCCCACCAGCGCCCCGGCAGTCCCCAGCGCGAACGCCACGCTCAGGCCCGTGCGGCGGCCCCGGCGGAGCATCAACGCCCCGAACAGCCCCGCCGACGTCGCGGCGGCCGCCGAGATCAGCGTGCTCGGCAGCCCGGACAGCGCCTCGCTGCCCAGGCCCGACATGATCAGGCTCGCCAGGACCGTGCTGACGGTGGTCGCGCCGGTCGCCAGCGCCTGCGCGGCGTACAGCGGCGCCAGCCGCGCGGCCCCGCTCAGCGCGGCGGGGCGGGCGGCGTCACTCACGGCGTCCGTCTGTTCCGTGGCCTGGCCGGCGCGGTTCCGGGCAGGCCACTCCACGCCCGGACCCCTCCGGACTCCTTCTCGCGCTGCTCGGATTGAACGGCTGACGCCGTCCAACCGGAGGGATCACGCCTCGCCCTGCGCCTGCCAGCGGGCCTGCACGGCGCCGCGCAGGTACGTCGCGGCGTCCTCGGTGCTCGCGCCCGGCGTGAACACGCGGCCCACGCCCAGTTCCTGCAGGGTGGGCAGGTCCTGATCGGGAATGATGCCGCCCCCGAACACGATGATGTCCTCGGCGCCCTTTTCGCGCAGCAGGCCCATGACCTCGCGGAAGTAGTGCATGTGCGCGCCGGACAGGACGCTCAGGCCGATGGCGTCCACGTCCTCCTGCACGGCGGCGTTCACGATCATCTCGGCGGTCTGGCGCAGGCCGGTGTAGATGACTTCCATGCCCGCGTCGCGCAGGGCGCGCGCCACGACCTTCGCGCCCCGGTCATGGCCGTCCATGCCGGGTTTGGCGATCAGCACTCGAATTCGGCGGTCTTCCATGATTCCTCCGGTGCCCGCCGGGTGCCTGCCCGCACGGAAGCGGCGGCCGTGACCTAACGGGCGTTTGGGTGTCATTCTACGCGCTGCCCAGCCCGCGCGTCCGGCCCAGCCGTCATCACCGGCCGGTCAGCTTCCCGGGGTACAACCAGAGCATGAGCGCCCTGCTGACCACCCTGACCCTCGCGGCCCTGGCCGCCGCCCCAACCCCGGCCGTGAGTTCCAACCCGGTCACCGCGCCCAGTGTGACGTGGACGCTCGACACCCTGCAGCCCACCGGCCGCGCCGTGATCACGCCGGGCGCCCGCCTGACCCGCCCCACCCTGCGTCTGACCGGCAGTGGCGCCGCGCTGACCGTCACGGGGAGCACCGGCTGCAGTCCCCTGACCGGTCAGGCCGCCCTGAAGGGTCAGGCGCTGGTCCTGCGCGGCGTGCAGGGCGGTACCAGCGACCGCTGCACTGACGCCGCGCTGAGTCTGCGCGAGGATTACCTGCGCCTCCTGAACACCACCACCCGCTACGACCTGAGCGGCGACACCCTGATCCTCAGTGGCGGGGCGGGCCGCCTGACCTTCACCCGCACCGGAGGCGCGATGACCCAGACCCCCACCGACTCCCTGGACGGCACCTGGCAGATGCGCGTCACGCCCGGCCCGGCCGGACCGGAACGCGGGCAGGCGGCGCTGCGCTTCACGTTCAACGGGTTGAAGGTGACGGTCGCGGGCCTGACCGGCTGCAACACCGTGACCGCTTCGGGCGCGCTGGTGGGGCCGCAGGTCGTGCTGGGTCCGGTGATGTCCACCCGCCGCATGTGCCCCGGCACGGCAGGCGTGTCCGAGAACCGCCTGCTGGGCCTGCTGCGCGCCCCCCTGACCACCGAGCGGCAGGGCGCCGCACTCGTCCTGCGCGGCCAGAGCGGGCAGCTCACCCTGACCCGCGTGCCTGCCCCCGCGCCCACGGGCAGCGTGACGCCCGACCCGGCGGCGACGTACACCCTGACGCGCCTGAACGGGCAGCCCGCCCCGCAGACCCTGCGGCCGGTCACGCTGACCTTCAAGGACGGGCGGCTGGGCGGCAGTGACGGCTGCAACAGCGTGGGCGGCGCGTACGTGATCCGCGCGGGCCGCGTGGAACTGGGCGGCGGGCTGACCAGCACGCGGATGGCCTGCGCGGACCAGCCGGACCTGGGCTTCCAGTCGTTCTTCGAGCAGCGCCCCACCCTGAGCGTGCAGGGCAGCACCCTGATCCTGAAGACGGCCGAGGACACCTGGGAATTCCAGGCCCGCTGATACGGACTCCGGTTGAAAGGTTTGCCAAATCTTTCAACCCGAGCGGATGCGACTCGTAGAGCTGCAGAGCAGAGCAGGAGTGAAGCGCCCCTCCGGACGTGGAGTTGACAGATCGGTGGTCTTCCGATCTGTCAACGAAACAGACGGAATCCGCATGAAGACCAACACACGGAGGAGGCCCCCGGGGAACGTCCCGTGGGGCCTCCTCTGCCTGGATTGGCGTTACTGCCAGGTGCCGCCGTTGTAGGTGGTGCTGCCCGTGGCGGGCGTGGTCAGGGTGCGGTTGTTGCCGCCTTCCCAGGTGACGCTGGCGCCGCTGTCGCCGGGTTTCTTGATGAACTTGAACTGCGCGGCGACGCTGGGCGGCAGGCTGACGGTGGTCTTCCAGGTGCAGGTGCTGCCCGAGCAGCCGCTGGGCGTCATCGCCATGGCGGAGGCGGTGTTCCACGCGCCCAGTTCCGCGCGGTCCCCGACGAGGTACACGTCCTGCCCGAAGTACGTGCTGGCGCTGACCTGGAAGGTGACCTGCACGGCCGCGCCGCCCGTGCCGCCGGTGCCGCCGGTGCCGGTCGCCCCGGCGCGGTAGATACCCATTTTCCCGGCGCCGATCGTGACGGGCAGTTTGCCGCTGGCGACGGTCGCGCTGCTGGGTGCCCCCTCGGCGAGCAGGTCGTTGAAGACGGTGCCGTTGCTCAGGGCGCTCTTGTCGGTCGCGCTGATGCCCGCGTTGCCCTGAATGTCGAGGTTCACGGTCGCGGCGCTGCCGGAGGTGTTCACGACGACCACGACGCGGTTGGCGCCGCTGCCGCGGTAGAAGGCGTACACGTTCTGCCCGCCGTTGGGGCGCCACATCTCGGCGTAGTTGCCCTTCCACAGGGCCTCGTTGCCTTTGCGGATGCCGATGAGTTTCTTCGTCAGGTCGTACGTGACCTTCGGGTTGCCGCCGCCCGCCACGAAGTTCGCCTGGGTGGCGTTGCGGCCGGTGTCCGTCCAGGCCCAGGCGGGCATGTCGCGGCGGTTGTCGGGGTCGTTGCCGCCGTACATGCCGAGTTCGTTCCCGTAGTACACCTGCGGGATGCCGGGCAGGGTCATCAGGAGGCCCATGGCGTTCCCGTAGCGGGCGCGGATCTCGGTCTCGGCGACGGCGCTGCCGGGTTCGTTCACGAAGCGCGGCACGTCGTGGTTGTCCAGCAGGTTCACCTGCAGCAGCGTGCGGTCCAGGCCCAGGGTGCCCAGGGTGTCCTGCATGCTGCTGGCGACCCGGTCGAGGCTCCCGGCCTTCCCGACCGAGTCCACGAGCGCCTGCCGCAGCGGGAAGTTGAACGTCGAGTCGAAACCGGCGTCGAGGAACGGCTTGAGCTGCGCGGCGCTGCCGGACAGGAACGCCTCGCCCAGCAGGAACGTGTTGGGCCGCGCGGCGAGGACGCCGGGCACCCAGGAGTTCTGCCAGTAGCTGTTGGGGACGTGCTTGACCGTGTCCATGCGGATGGCGTCCACGGCGTAGTTCGTGACCCAGGTCTTGGACAGGTTGGTCAGGTACGTGGCGACCGTGCTGTCCTCCTGGCGGAAGTCCGGCAGGCCTGCCAGCGGGCAGACGATCTCGTCGCCGGTGCAGTTGCTGTGGAACCAGGAGGGGTTCTGGCTGACGATCCGCGCGCCGTACCCGGCGTGGTTGACGACCATGTCCATCATGTATTTCTGCCCGCCGGCCTTCAGGTCGCTGATCAGGCCGGTGAGGTCGGCGCTCGTGCCGAACTTGGGTTCGATGGCGGTGTCGTTGGGGTTGGTGTAGTCGGGCCAGTAGCCGTGGTACCCGCAGGAGTTCCCGTTGACGATCCCGACCTGCTTGTACACGGGTGTGGTCCAGACGGCGGTGGCGCCCAGGTCGCGGATGTACCCGAGTTTGTTGCGCAGGCCCTGAATGTCGCCGCCGTGGAATTTGGTGGGGCTGGCGGGGTCAAAGCAGTTGGGCTGGCCCAGACCGTCGTTGGAAGTAGTTCCATTCGAGAAACGGTCGGGCATGACGAGGTAGATCACCTGCTGCCGCCAGGCGTCGATGTTCGTGCCACTGATGGCCTGGGCGCTGACAGGCTGTGAGCTGCCATTCATGTTGGAAACGGTTCCATCGAGGGCAGGCGTCGGAGCGGAGGAGCAGGCGGAAAGAAGAAGGGCAGCCGAGAGGACTGCCGCGCCGGAGCGGGCCAGGACAGAACGGTTCATGGGAAACCTCCATGGAATGGTTCCACAACGGCGTGGAACCGGTTTCAGGATTTTTGGTGCCTGCCAATCATAATCGACAACAGGCCACCCCAGACAAGCCAGGTGACCGCCCACCGGGCCAACCTGTCCAGACAGGCGCCTCAGATACGCTTGCCACACCCCGGGTCACCATCCCATTTTCCGAATCGGCACGCAGCACGCATCCGCACGCCGGTCACCCACGCGCCGCAGACGGACGCTCGCGAACCGCTTCGGTCACTTCACGACAAGAAAAGAGGTGAAGGACATGTCCTCCACCTCTTCGTTGACGGCGCTTACTTGCGTTCGACCTTCACTTCCACGCGGTTGCCCTTGCGCTTCACCTTCAGTTCCGCCTTCCCGCCGTTCGCCCGGCGGTACTCACTCGTGACCTCGCTGGATTTGCTCTTCAGTTCCGTCAGGGTGTAGCCCTCGGCGCGCAGGAACGCCGCGTAGCGGTCATGCAGGGCCCGCAGATCCGCCTGATTGGCAACCACCGTGCTCCACTCACGCGCTGAACCCCACGGACTGGCCGGGGCTTTGGGCTGCACCGTCACTGACAGCGCCTGAGCAGTCCGGGGAGTCGGCGCCGGCTGCGCGGCCACCGGAGCGGTGCGCAGCGGAGCCGCCGCTGCCGGGGCGGCCACCGCGTAGAACGCCGTGTCCGTCACCCAGCTGTTCTGCGGGACGGGCGTCACCACGATGCTCAGCGCCTGCGCCAGCCCCTGCTGCCCGGACACCGTCACCGAAGCGAAGCTGTTCTGCGACTTGAACGTGGCGATCTGATCCAGGTTCAGCGGCGAGCGGCTCGCCAGGGCCAGCACCTTGTTCACGCCGTACGGGGCGGCAATGTCGAACGTGAACGGATCACCGGCGCTCGGGAACGCCTTGACGGTGTTCGCCTTCAGGAAGTTCGCGCCCCCCTGATAGCGGTTGGGCAGAATCAGGTCCACCTGCCCCTGCGGGTCCACGTTGAACAGGTACACGTACGCGTCCTGATTCACGCTGGTGAACAGCCGGATCTTCTCGCCAGGGCGGTACGCGGGCGTGCTGGCGCCGCTGCTGTCACGGTCCGTCCAGACCTTCACGTTCAGGTCCGTCTGCACGGGATTCACGATGATGCTCTGGGCACTCAGGGTCGGGGCGGCCAGCGCGGGCGCACCCAGCCCCAGCGCGGCGCTCAGAAGAGTCAGGGAAAGTTTCGCGTTCATGCCCCTACCCTGCCGTCCCGGCGTGACCTGAGCCTGACCGGGCCATCAGGAAAGTCGGCCGCTGGGCTCACGCCCCCCTCACAGGAGACACGGTCCGCATCAGGATGAACTCCAGCGGCTGGCCCCACCACCGTCCACCCGAACAGGCCTCGGGTGCGTCAGAAGCTGGCCTGCTGCTCCGCCCGCCGGGGGGCGAACCAGACGACGTCTGCACCGGTTGAGGTGCTCTAGAATCTGGAGTGTGACCCCGCTGCATTTCGCCCGCGCGGCCCTGAGCGTCCTGTTTCTCCATTCCGCCACCGCACAGACCTGGGGCGCCCCTGCCAGCTGGAAACCGTTCACGTACGCCCGCCCTGCGCAGGCCACTCCCGTCCGCAAGCCCGGCGAGCGGATCATGCTGGAACTCGACGGCACGGCCGGCACCCTGAAACTGACCCTGCGGCAGCTGCAGGCCATGCCCGCCGTGCGCTACGCCACGCCGCACCGCCAATTGAAACAGACCTACACCTACCAGGGCGTCACGCTGCGCGACCTCGCCGCGCGGGGCGGCTTCGCAGGCAGGGACCTGCGCGTGTACGCCAGCAACGGGTACTTCACGACCATCCGCGCCAGCGACTACATGACCGACCCGATCATGCTGGCCTACAGCGCCGACGGCAAGGCCATCACCGCGCAGCAGAAGGGCCCGCTGACCGTCGTGCTGCCCGCGCAGCCCGAGCGGTACCACGGACCCGACTACGGCGCGGCCTGGGTGTGGTACGTCGAGCGGATCGCGCCACTGAGATGACGACCCCGACCCAGCGCCGCACCCTGCTGCGTGAACTGCTGCTGGCCCTGCTGCCCCTGCTGGCCACCGTCACGCTGCTGGCCCTGGCCACCCAGCCCGCCTACCGCGCGCTGCTGAACAACGGCACCGGCACGCGCCCGTACGCCTACCAGGGCCTGGTGCAGGACCTGCTGATCTACCGCGCCAATCTGCTGGACCCAGCCGTCACGCCGCAGGAACGGCAGGACAGCTACGAGCAGGTGCTCGGCAGCGCCCGCAACCGCGCGCAGTTCGCGTACCTGACTGAACTCGAAGCGCGGGACGAGTTCCGGCTCGCCGCCGTGCAGCGAGGCCTGGAAGCCAGGACGGCTGAGGGGCTCAGGCAGGCCACGGACGAGGCGTTCGCGCTGAACAACCTCGCGCGGGATCTCGGAACGGCGCAGTCCGGGGCGTACGTGCAGGCCCTGCACGACCTGAGCCGCGCCCTGATCGGCAGCGCTCTCTTCTCGGGCCTGCTGAGCCTGACGCTGATCCTGCGGGCGCTGCTGCTCTGGCGCGCCGATCGTCTGCGGGCCCAGCAGCGTGAGGAGCGGCAGCGTGACGCCCTGAATCTGGCCAGTCACGAGATGCGCCGCCCCCTCCAGGCGCTGCTGCTGGCCGCCGACGCGCTGCGCGCCGCGCCGGACGAGGGCCTGCGCCAGCGGCTCCTGACGCAGATCGAGGACAGCGCCGCGCAGCTGGCCAGCCGCGCCGACCTGACGCGCCTGAACGACCTGTACATGGACGTCACCCTGCACGTCCAGCCTGTTGACCTGGGTGAACTCGTGCGGCGCTTCTCCTCAGGCCGGGTGCATGTCAGTGCGCCCGCACTGCCGCTGGTGTGGTCCGTGGACGCCAACCGCGTGCGCCAGATGCTGGAGAACCTCGTGGAGAACGCCGTGAAGTACACGCAGGACGTGGTCGAGCTGACCCTGGACGCCCCGTCAGGCACACCCCGCGTGCAGGTGCGGGATCACGGCCCGGGCATGAGTGACGACCTGCGCGGCCGGGTGTTCCTGCCGTACGAACGCGGTCCGCAGAGTCTCGGGCCGGGTAGCGGACTGGGTCTGCCCCTGGTGCGCCGGTACGCGCGGGCCCACGGAGGGGACGTGATGATCACGCACGCGCCGGGCGGCGGACTGCTGATCACCCTGACGTTCGGTCAGGCCACGGCACACGTCTCGGCCCCACCCGTGAAGGGCAAGCTGACGCCGGGCTGATCTTCACGGCCACTTCACAGCGCCGGGCGTTAAGCATCCCTTAACCTGAACGGGTGTTCACTGCGCTGACCCGCCGCACCCTGACCGCAGCCCTGCTCGCCGTGACCCTGCCGGCCGCAGCCGCCCAGGGCGGCGAAGTGTTCCGCGTCGGATACAGCGCCAGCGGCGACCGCCTCGCCCCGCTGACCGTCACGCTACGCGCGACCACGCCCGCCGGGCACCGCGTGCAGTGGACCTTCGGCGACGGTCAGAACGCCACCGGCGAGCAGATCAGCCACACCTACTACCGCCCCGGCACGTACCAGATCGAGGTAAGCCTGATCGACCCGCAGGGCCGCGTCATCAGCCGCGCCGACATCCCCCTGCAGGTGCTGGGCAGCGGCGGCGAGCGCGCCGACCTGACCGTGCTGCACGCCGCCGACGGCACCGTCCGCCTCAGCGGTCTGGGCAGTGTCGTCTACCGCCCCGGTCCCGTGCGCGTGCTGCTCAATGGCCGCGAGATCAACGGACCGCAGCGCCTCGGTACCGGGACAAACACCGCCGCTGCCGTGGCCATCACCAGCGCCGGACAGAACGTGCAGCGCCAGCTGACCCTGACCCACGCTCCCATGACCGTCAGCGCCGCCTTCGACAGCGAGGTACTGCGCCTGACCAACCAGGCGCGCGCGCAGGGCTGGAACTGCGACACCAAACGCCCCGGCGGTCCGGGACTGCCGCCCCTGAAGGGTCACCTGACGCTGGACGTCGCCGCCGAAGCTCAGTCCGCCGGGATGGCCCTGTACGGGTACTTCGACCACACCAGCACCCTGGACGGCAGCAGCCCCATGCGGCGCGTGCAGGCCGCGGGCATGACCCCCACCAGCGTCGCGGAGAACATCGCCGCCGGGCAGCAGACCCCCAAGGAGGTCGTGGACGCCTGGCTGCGCAGTCCCGGCCACTGCCGGAACATCATGGGCGACTTCACTCTGATCGGCCTGAGCTACGTGCAGCGCCCCGGCACCAAATTCAAGAACTACTGGACGCAGGTGTTCGCGCGCCTCTGACGTCCCGCTTCTGTGCGGGGGCGCCTGCGCTGTCTTCGTGTCGTCGCGGCAGCCGCTCCGGCCAGCCGCGCCACCTGACCGGGCCGCGCCAGAATTCAGACGCCCCGCCCGCGGTAACGGGTTGGTAATCAGGGGCGCGCACGCTGCCCTCAGCGCGGTCCACCGTTCCCCCGGGACCGCCTGGAGGCCGGTATGACCACCATCCTGAGCACCCCCGTCCCCACGCCCGGCGCGGCACACACCATCCCCGAGAGCCGCCTGTCGCACCTTCTGTTCGCCAACACCCGGCTGGCCCCCCTGTGGACCCTCCTGCGCCTGTACGTGGGCTGGCAGTGGCTTGCGGCCGGCTGGCAGAAAGCCACGGGCGGCGGCTGGATCGGCGCGGATGCTGGCGGGGCAGTCAGCGGATTCCTGACAGGCGCGCTCGCCAAAACGTCCGGTGAGCATCCGGACGTCTCGGGCGGCTACGCGTGGTTCATCCAGCAGGTGGCCCTGCCGAACGCGGCGCTGTTCTCGCATCTCGTCACGTTCGGTGAACTGACCGTCGGCGTGGCCCTGATCCTGGGGCTGTTCACGGGCGTCGCGGCCTTCCTGGGCGGCTTCCTGAACGCGAACTTCCTGCTGGCGGGCACGGTCAGCAGCAACCCGCTGCTGTTCATCCTCGCCACGTGGCTGGTGCTGGGGTGGCGGGTCGCGGGCTGGCTGGGCCTGGACCGCTGGGTGCTGCCGCGCGTGGGCGTCCCGCAGGCCCGGGCGTCGTAGCGCCCCGCAGGCCGTCCCCGTCTGCTCCCCGGCGGGAGCGGCAGCCCTCAGCGGCCCGCGCGCCACACCGCCCAGATTAGCAGGGGTTGCAGCGGCAGGCGCCCCCACGCCACCAGCGGACTGACCCGGAACCGCTCCGGGTCCTGCGCCATCCACACGTTCGCGGGGAACACCGCGACCAGCAGCGCGATCAGGCCCCAGCGGGCCGCCGGGCGGGTGCGCGGGTGCAGCAGGCCCAGACCGCCCAGCACCTCTGCCGCGCCACTGACCAGCGTCGCCTGCCGCGCACTCAGGGGCACCCAGGGCGGCACGATCCGGTCGAAGAAGCCGGGGGTCACGAAGTGCAGCGTGCCAGCCGTGACGAACAGCGCCGCGAGCAGCAGGGTGCCCACGCGGGGACGGGCGGACACGGGAGATGGGGTCACCCGGACAGGCTACGCCCCGGCAGCAGAAGAGGGAGCCGCTGCGGGGCTCCCTCTTCCTTGGGGGTTCAGGTGTGGCGGGGGTCAGCCGTTGCTGGAGGGGACGCTGCGGGCTTCCTCGCGGTCCTTCAGTTCCTTGTCGCTCAGGCCGTCGTCGTTGTTGCGGGGCGCGTTCGCCTCGCGGTCGTTGGCGCTCTTCATGGAAGGAGTGTTGTCGTGCTCGATCTCGTGCACTTCCTTCTTGTTGCGGTCGTAGTCCTGCGGCTGGCTGGTGTGCCCGCTGTTCTTGTCGTCCTTGTCTGGCATGCCCGTAGCCTGTCAGGTCACGGGGCGAGAAACCCGCGCGCCGCGTGAACGCCACTTGATCTTTCAAGGTCCGCTCAAGAGGAGGGCTGCGCGTAGACCCGCACCCAAGGGTGCGAACCGTCCGGATCCGTCCAGGGCGCGCGGGTTCGCGCCACGAACCGCCAGCCCTCGCGCTCGTACAGGCGCAAGGCGGGCACGCTGGACTCGTTCACCTGTAGCACGCTGAACGCCCCGCGCCGGCGCGCCTCACTGAGGGCGTGGGCCAGCAGCGCCCGCGCAGTCCCGCCCCGCTGTGCGTCCGGGCTGACGAACAGCCGCTTGACCTCCAGCGGCACCTGCGCCTCCCGCACCCAGTCCGGGCGAGGCTCGGGCAGCGGGGCGAGCATGACCTGCCCGACCAGCTGCCCGTCCTGCTCGGCCACCCACGCCTCGCCGCGCCCCTGCACGAACGCCGCCGGGTTGTCGGGCCACACCGACGGGTACCCCATTCGCTCGTGCACGGCGCGAAGCACGGTGACCAGTTCCGGCAGGTCGTCGGGCGAACGGGGGCGGAGGTGCAGCGTCATGCGCGCAGGGTATCAGCGGCGCGTCGCCGTCTCCGCTTGCGTCATGACCTCTGCGTTGCTGACCTGAAAGAACATGCCGCTCAGCTCACCAGTATCTGGATTCAGTCGGTACAGCGCGACCTGGCAGTTCGGAGCGCCGAACGCGGTAGCCAGCGTGCCGTCCATGAGGATGCCGCTGCCGCGGGTCTCGTCCTTGCCGATGATCCACTCGGGCGTGGTGTAACCGTCCTGGACGGGCAGCAGCAGTTTGCCGGCGTACGTGCTGCCGTCCGGGTTGCTGCCCCGCACGTCCACCCGCGCGGCTTTCAGGCCGTCCCAGTCGAAGGTCTCGGTGCCCACCCCGGCGCCGGTCACCGTCCAGTTCCCGGTGAACGTCCGGCCCTTCTGCGCGTAGATGGCGACGCCGCACTCGGGCTTCCCGACCGCGACGGCCACGGCGTTCCCCAGTCGCAGGCCCAGCCCACTGAACTTCCCGTACGGGGCGTCCCACGTGAAGCGCAGGGCCTTGCCCTCGGCCGTGATCTTCAGCGTGCCTTTCAGGGTGCCGTCCAGGAACGTGGTGCGCCGGGCGTCGTACGTGCCCTCCAGCGGGTCGGCCAGCGCGGAGCCGAGCAGGAGGAGGCTGGCCAGCGGGAGGAATCGTTTCATGCGTCCAGTGTGCGCCGCGGGCGTGACACTTGCGGGGACAGTTCCGCCCGGGCGCGCTACCCTGCGCGGTGATGAGGGTCGCGGTGATCAGTGACGTGCACGGGAACGCCTTCGCGCTGGACGCGGTGCTGCGCGAGGTCCGCGCGGCCAGTCCGGACCTGATCGTGAACCTGGGCGATCAGGCCGAGGGGAGCTCCGACCCCGCCCGCGCACTCGGCATTCAGGCGGAACTCGCGGCCGCGGGCGCGCTGGAGGTCCGGGGGAACAACGAGGAGAAACTCTGGCCCGGCGGGCGCCGCTCGGCCCTGTCACGGTCGTACGGGGCGTGGCTCGCGGCGCACACCGACCCGGCGCTGCTGGCCCGCGTGGCGGCGCTGCCGCTGACCGCCCGCGCGGAGGGACTGCTGGCCTGCCATGGCACGCCGGACAGCGCCTGGGACAGCCTGCTGTGGGTGTGGGACCACGGCGGGTACTACCGCGCCCGCGACCCGCGCGAACTGCGCGCCACGCTGGACCCGCTGGGCGCGGAGGTCGTCCTGTGCGGTCACACGCACCGCGCCGGGACGACCCGCGTGGGCGACACGCTGCTCGTGAACGCCGGATCGGTCAGCGATCAGGTGGACGGCGACCCCCGCGCCCGCTGGACGAGGCTGGACCGCGTGAACGGACAGTGGGCCGTCACCTTCCACGCCGTGCCGTACGACATCGAGGCGGCGGTGACCTGGGCCTGCACCCACACGCCCTTCGGGGACGGCGAGGCGAAACTGCTGCGCACCGGCACCATGGACGCCCGCGGGGACGGCGTGTGGGAAGGACCGCAACCCTGACGGTGTACGCTGCAGGCATGCTGAGATGGATGTTCACCGCCGCCCTCGTTCTCGGTGCGGGCGCGCAGGCTGCCGGGTGCGGCGGCACCGAGGGAATGCCCGACTGGGCGCGCGCCGGGACGTTCCGGGGCAGCCTCGGGACGCTGCCGGTCGCGCTGAGCCTGGACCCGAAGGGTGAGTCGCGGTACTTCTACGAGGGTCGCAGCCTCGACCTGTTCCTGGAGGTGCGCCGCAGCGGGAACGCGCTGGTGCTGGAGGAAAGCGTCCGGCGTGAGCTGGGCGGCGAACCGGTCGTGACCGGCTGCTTCAGCCTGATGCCCGCCCCCGGCGGCCTGAAGGGGACGTGGCAGGCCCCCGGTGCGAGTGCCCCGCTGGAGGTCACCCTGACCCCGCTGGACGCCGCGCGCCTGCCGTTGCGGCTGCCCCTCTCGCCGGGCCTGAGCACCCTGCGCCGCGAGGACCCGCTGGCGTTCCTGAAACTGAACCGCGCCTGGGTCACGCTGCCCGGAGGCCGGGCGGTGCGCGAACCGCTGTCCGGCGTGACGTACCCGCGCGTGCCCGGCGCGAGCGGCGCGCTGAACGCCGCGCTGCAGGACCGGCAGCTGCGCCACGCGGCGGACGCCCTGGACTGCCGCGCCAGGCTGCCCGAACCGGCCCAGAAGGACCCGGAGAACGGCTACACCCTGAGTGCCGGTCTCACCCTGTCGAACGCCCGGCTGCTCAGCCTGCGCGAGGACGTGAATTACTACTGCGGCGGCGCGCACCCGGACAACTGGACCGAGGGTGTCATACTGGACCGCGCCACAGGCCGCTCCGTCCCACTGACGACTCTGTTCCCGAAACTGAGTGCGGCGCGGCAGAAGGCGCTGTACCTGTCGGGCGTGAAGACGAAGGTGAACGCCGAGTGCCTGGACGTCCTGCGTGAAAACGCCGACGACTTCACCGCGCACCTCAGTGCGACCGGGGTGAACCTGACCCCCAGTGGCCTGCCGCATGTGGTCGCAGCCTGCGCCGAGACCGTCACGCTGCCCTACGCGACGCTGCGCGGCGACGCGAATCTCGGCAGTCCGCTCGTGAAGACGCTGTACCCGAAATGACCTGAACAGCAGACGCCCCCACCAGTGCATCGGTGGGGGCGTTTCCCTGCGCGTGGGTCAGTCGCGGCTGCCGCCGAACAGACGCAGGATGAACAGGAACATGTTCACGAAGTCCAGGTACAGCGCCAGCGCGCCGTTGATCGCGGCTCGCTCGGCCATCTCGCCCTGCACGCCACTCAGCGCGAGGTTGCGCAGCATCTGCGTGTCGTACGCGGTCAGGCCCGCGAACAGCAGAACGCCCACCACGCTGATGATCATCGTCAGGGGGCCACTGGCGATGAACAGGTTCACGATCATCGCCACGAACAGGCCGATCACCGCGAACATGAAGAAGCGGCCCATGGCGCTGAGGTCCTTCTTGATCACGAAGCCCGCCACGCTCATCAGCGCGAACGTGCCCGCCGTCGACACGAACGCCGCCGTCACCGCACTCTGCGAGTACACCAGCAGCAGCGCGGAGAACGTCAGGCCGGTCAGCGCGGCGTACGCGATGAACAGCATGCCCGCCACGGCGCTTGAGAGGCGCTGCGCGAACATGCTCAGCACGAACACCAGCGCCAGCTGCGCCAGGATCAGCGGCAGGCGCAGCTGCAGCACCTGCATCATCAGCGCCTCGTTGGTGGAGGTCAGGTAGGCGACCCCGGCGGTCAGCGCCAGACCGGCGGCCATCCAGGAATAGGTGCGGGCCATGAACGTCCGCACGATGTCGGTCGAACGGGCAGTGGTGGGATAGGTCTGCATACGCCTCAGACTACGCGGTGACCACGGGGAAAGTTCCCGCAGGTGGTGAAGGCGGATTCACGTCCCGCCTCCACCCGATGAACCCTACTCGCGGCGCAGCAGGGCCAGGGGGAAGTCCTCCAGGATCTTCGCCAGGGGCGTCTTGCTGCCGCGTGCCCGCAGTCGCTCGCCGGTCAGGAGGTTCGTGTACGTCCCGGCAGGCAGGGTCAGCTGCCGCGTGCCCCACACCTCCCCGGTCGCCCAGGCGGTGCGTTCGCGGGTCAGGGTGAACGTCAGGCGGGGCGCGACCGTCACCACGCGTTCGCTGCCGTGCTGCCGCGCGAACGCCAGGACGTGCCGCCCCCCGTCGAGCGGCTGGTACGACCCCTCGCGCAGCGCCGGGTGGGCGGCGCGGGCGTGCAGGGCCGCGCGGGTGACCATGACCTTCACGCTGCCATCCTCGTACGAGTCGAGCAGTTTCCGCGCCAGGGCCAGGGTGCCCTCGCCGCGTTCCAGGCGGCCCAGCGTGCGGTTCAGCGCGCCGTAGTCCACGGGGCGGCGGTTGTCGGGGTCCACGAGGCTCTGGTTCCAGCCCTCGCAACCCTGATACGTGTCGGGCACACCGGGCGCGGTCAGGCGGACCAGCGCGGCACTCAGGCCGTTCTGCGCGCCGTGCGGACTGATCCGCGCGTGCAGTTCCCCCATTGAGGCCATGAAGTCGTCGTCAGCCAGCAGGCGGCGCACCAGGGCGTCCAGCGCCGCCTCGTACTCGCCGTCCGGGGCGGCCCAGCTCGTGCGGAGTTTCGCCTCGCGCGCCGCCTTCAGCAGGTACGCGCTCAGGCGGTCCGCGAAGCCCTCCAACCTCCCGCCCAGCGGGTACGCGCCCAGGGCGTTCTGCAGCAGCACGTAACTATCGAGCGGGGTGGGCGCGCGGCCCAGTTCCGTCTGCGTTTCCAGGCTGCGGATCAGCGGGGACCAGCGGCTCAGGTACGCCGCCCACGTCTGCGGCAGTTCCGACAGCACGCTGATGCGCGCGCGGGTGTCCTCGCCCCGCTTCGTGTCGTGCGTGCTGCCCGCCAGCATCGCGTGGGGCCAGCGGGCGGCGCGCTCCTGCGTGGCCGCGTGGAAGGTCGCCAGCGGCGTCCCGTACAGCGCCGGGTCGCCCCCCACCTCGTTCAGGGACAGCAGCCGCGCGAACCGGTAGAAGGCCGTGTCCTCCGCGCCCTTGGCCGTGACCGGACCGGTCAGCTGCTGGAACTTCAGCGCGAAGGCGGCGTACGCCGCGCGCGTCGCCTCGTCCGGCGCGTCCAGCGTCAGGACCGCGTGCAGGTAATCGAAGGCGCTGGGGTCCACCGGCAGGCCGTCCTCGCGGTTGTGGGCCTTCGCGTCCCGGATGGCGTGCGCGATCTTCGCGTCGTCCCCCGGCTCACGCTCGCCGTCCGCGCGGACGTACGTGCGGTACACCGGGAACGACGCGATCACCTCGCGGATCGCGGCGCGCAGCGTGCTCAGCGTGAAATCCCGTGCGTTCAGGTCCGACTCGGCCAGCCGCTCCAGGTGCTCGGTCAGGACGTTCACCTCGCCCGGCAGGCTCACGCGCTGGATCAGCTGCTTGCCGCGGTACAGGTGCTCCCCGTACGAGCGGCGGTCCCCGCTGAACCGGCGGTAGATGGCGCTCAGTTCCTCCTCGGTCGTGCGGTCCACGAACGTGCCGCTCAGCTGCGCCAGGAAATCGTACCCGGTCGTGCCGTGAATCGCCCACGCCTCGGGCAGGTGCTCGCCGGGTTCGAGGATCTTCTCCGCGACCACGTACAGCGGCAGTTCACCCCCGACCTCGCGGCCCAGGGCGTGCGCCGCCCCCTCCTGCAGCGCCCGGAAGTACCCGGCCGGGTCGAACAGCCCGTCCGTGTGGTCCAGCCGCACGCCCTGCACGAGGCCCTGACGCAGCAGGTCGAACAGCGTCGCGTGCGCCCACGCGAACACGCGGGGATCCTCCATGCGCAGCGCCGCCAGATCGTTGATGTCGAAGAAACGCCGGTAGTTGATCTCCTCGGCGGCGACCTTCCAGAACGCCAGGCGGTAGTTCTGCTCGCCGATCAGCGTGTCCAGCCGCGAGGGGTCGGCGTTCACGGCGTCCAGCGTGGCGTCCAGCGCGCCCCGCACCGCCCCGGACTCGTCCAGCAGCGCGCCCAGGCGGCGGGTCATGACCTGCACCTCCTGCGCGCGGATCACGCGGTCCGTGTCGGTCAGGTCCGCCGACGTGCTACGCGGCAGCGTGTCCACCGACCGGCGGATGCTCGCCAGTTCCCCCAGCGTCACCGTGTCCGTCCCGGCGGGCAGCGCGGCCGCCGTCCAGGCCAGCAGCTGCGCCACGCTGCGCGGCGACAGCGGCAACTGCCGCTCCCAGTACCGCAGCGTGAACTCACCCCCCTGGCGTTCCAGGCGCAGCTCAGCGCGTTCCAGCACGCGGCCGTACTGGTCGCCCAGCACCGGCAGCAGCACCTTCCCGTCCAGCGCCCGCTTCAGCGGATGCCAGGAGATATCGAAGAAATGCGCGTAGCGACTGGCCTGCCCGTGCCGCAGCACGTCCTCCCAGTACGGGTTGTGCCCCCCCTGGATACCCATGTGGTTCGGCACGAAATCCACGATCAACCCCAGGCCCAGTTCACGCGCCCGCGCCGACAGGCGCTTCAGGCCCTTCAGGCCGCCCAGTTCCGGGTTGATCTGCGCGTGGTCGGTCACGTCGTACCCGTGCGTGCTGCCCGGCGTACTCGACCAGATGGGGGAGAGGTACACGTCCGTGACCCCCAGCCGCGCGAGGTACGGCAGCACCCGCCGCGCCGAGGCGAAATCGAAGTCCTTATGCAACTGGAGGCGGTACGTCGCACCCGGTAGGTGAGTCTGAGCGGCGGTCACGCCGTCACCGGCCCGGCCAGCAGAGCGGCCTCACCTGCACCGAGGCGCAGGTCATCCAGCGCGGGGGGCGCGTCCGGGTGCCCCTCGGAGTGCAGCAGCACCTGCGGCGGCAGCGGGAACGGCAGCGTCAGCAGGTGCGGGTCCAGCGGCGTCTTGGTGAGGTTCCACAGCAGGACCCGCACGCCCTGCGGGGTCTCCCAGCGCACCCACAGCACCTCCCCAGTGCTGGATTCCCCAGCGCCGGCTTCACTGGCTCCGGTGTCCACCGCGCCCGCCCGGATGAACCGCCGCGACCGCTCGCGCAGCACCGAGTCCTCGCGGCGCAGGTGCAGCAGGCGGCGGTACAGCGCCAGGGTCCGGCCGTGCTCGCCCTGCCCGCGCTCGGCCCAGTTCAGCTTCGCGCTCTCAAACGTCCCCGGAGCCTGCGGGTCCGGCACGGGCAGCGTGCTGAACCCCGAGAAGTAAGCGAATTCCCGGCGTCGCCCCTCGGTCACCATCTGCCCCAGTTCCCCGGCGTGATCGCTGAAGAACGGGAACGGCGTGCTCGCCGCCCACTCCTGCCCCTGGAACAGCAGCGGCGTCATCGGCAGCGACAGCAGCAGCGTGCTCGCGCCCCGGTACTCGGCGAGCGTCACGGACTCGAAGTGATGCAGGCGGTCCCCCAGCGCGCGGTTCCCCACCTGATCATGGTTCTGGATGCAGTACACGAAACTCGGCGCCTCCAGACCGGTCGCGGGTTTGCCGCGGTGGTGTTCCTCGCCGGTCACGTTCCAGAACTGCCCCTGGTACTGCCAGCCGCGGTTGATCACCTCCGACAGTTCACGCGCGCCGCCCCGGAAGCCGCCGTAGTAGCCCTCCTGCTCCTCGGTCAGCGTCACGCGGACCTCGTGGTGGAAGTCGTCCACCCAGATGCCGTCCAGGCCAACTTCCGTGACCAGTTCGGGCAGGTTGCGGTGATCCTCGGCCAGCAGGACGTGCCCGCCGCCGATCGCGTGCGTCTCGCGGGCCAGTTCGTGCAGGATGTGCTCCTCGCTGTCGTCCTGCATGCTGGCCGTCGCGTCCAGCCGCAGGCCGTCGAAGCGGTAGTCCTGCAGCCACATCCGCACGTTCCCCGTGATGTAGCGGCGCATGTGCGGCTCGGCGTAATCCAGGCCCTGCCCCCACGCCGTGTGGAAGCGGTCCGTGAAGTACGACGGGCTGTAGCTCGTCAGGTAGTTCCCGTCCGGCCCGAAATGGTTGTACACCACGTCCAGGAATACCGCGAGGCCCAGGCCGTGCGCGGCGTCCACGAACGCCATCAGGTCCTCCGGGCGGCCGTACGGCGCGAACGGCGCGAACATCGCCACGCCGTCGTACCCCCAGCCGCGCTCGCCGGGGAAGGCCGCGACCGGCATCATCTGGATCGCGGTCACGCCCAAGTCCACCAGCTGAGGCAGGCGCTCCTGCGCGGCGCGGTAGGTGCCCTCCGGCGTGAACGTTCCCACGTGCAGCTCGTAGAACACGCACTCTGCCAGGGGCCGCCCCGCCCAGTCTGCGTGCTGCCACGCGTGGGCGGTGAAATCCACGACCTCCGAGTCGCCGTGCACGCCGTGCGGCATGAAGCGCGCGTACGGGTCCGGCAGGGCGTGACCGTCCAGCTCGAAGCAGTAGCGGGTGCCCGCCCCGACCGGCAGGACCGTCTCGAAGTACGCGCCGGGCAGCGGGTCCATCACGTGTGACTCGCCCGCGATCCGCACGCACATTGTCCCGGCGCGGGTGCTCCACGCGCGGAAGCGGGTCTCGCGTCCACCCGGCAGCAGTTGCGCCCCCAGGCGGGAGCGCTGACGGGCATTGCCCGGCTGTTCCGAAATCGTCATGTTGGCCTCCCAGCACACGGCGGCCGCAGCGGCACGCCGTCTCCCGGTCAGCCTAGTCGCCACGCCCGGCCCCCCCGATGAAAGGAACCCTAAGGCGACCCACCGCTCCGGGCACCTGCATAGGTCACCCCGCCACCTCAGGAACCCGCCCGGCGGCTTCTGGAACGTCGCGTACGGTCTGCGCCCGGCAGAAGGGCATCATGAGAGGTTGACCAAAGCGGCGGGCCGATCCCCCACAGGAGACCGGCCCGACCCGTGTCACGATTTCAGCTCTGCGAGGGCGTGCTGCCACCGCCCCGGCGGCCCCGGCGGCGACGGCGGCGCTTGGCGTCCTCCCCGCCCGCCTCCTGCACCGGGGCGGGCGCAGCCTGCGGGGCCTGCACCTGCGGCGCGGCCTCACGCTGACGACCCTGACCATTCTGGCCCTGCTGGCGGCCGTTCACGCGCTGCACCGCGCCCCGGTCGTTCCCGCCGCGCGTGAAGCCACGCCCGCGCTCCCCGCTGCCCCGTTCACGCATGGGGAGACGCCCGCTGCGCCCGCCACCCTGACCGTCCTCGGGCGGCATGTTCTCCAGCGTCCAGTCCCCGAAGTACATGCGCTGCACCGTGATGTTCACCGGACGCAGGTGCTCGTTGCGGGGGCGTTCCAGCGTGATCACACGCCGGGAGCGGCCCATGCTGACCCCGCCGAACGTCCGGCCGCCCTGACCGGCCCGTTCCCCACGGCCCTCGCGGGTGGCCTGGCCCTGCCCCTGGCCGCGCCCGCGCCCGGTGCGCCCACCCGCCGAGGGGGACAGCGTGGGACGGTTCGAGGGATCCTCCAGCGTGAACTTCTTCGGTTCGCTCACGGGCAGGCTCTGCAGCTTCTCGCGTTTTTCCTGCTCGCGGTCATCACGGCGGCGGGCACGGGGTTTGACGGGTGAATCCATATCGGTCTCCTGATGAAGGTCGCCCGGGCGGTAGTCCGGGTCGGTCGGGTCGGCCATCGTGAAGTCCGTCTGGCGCGCCAGCGGGTTCACGGCCTGAATGGTCACGTGCACCGGGTCGCCCAGGCGGTACGACCGCCCGCGGCTGCGGCCACGCAGGATCTGCGCGTCCTCGATGAACACGTAGTAGTCGTCGTCCAGATGGGAGATGTGCAGCTTGCCTTCCACGCCGTTGTCCAGCGCCACGAACAGCCCGCTCGACACCACGCCGGACACCGTACCGGGGAACGACTCCCCGAGGTGCTCCTGCGCCCACTTCGCCTGGTAGTACTTCGTGAGGTCCCGCTCCGCTTCCGTCGCGGCGCGCTCGCGCTCACTGGTGTGCTCGCCCATGCCGGGCAGGCGCGCCTGAAGCTGCGCCACCGCGCGCGAACTGGCCTTCAGTTCGCCCGACAGCATGCCGCGCAGCACGCGGTGCACCAGCAGGTCCGGGTAACGTCGGATCGGGGAGGTGAAGTGCAGGTACTCCGCGAACGCCAGCCCGAAGTGCCCCAGGTTCTCCCCGGCGTACTTCGCCTGCTGCATGGAGCGCAGCAGCAGCGTGTTCACGACGCTCTCGCGCGGCGTGCCCCGCACCTGCTTCAGCACCGCCTGGTACGCCTGCGGGGTGGGTTCCCCGCCGGGGAAGGCCAGCCCCATGCGCCCGATGGCGTTCGTGACGTCCTGGAAGCGCTGCAGGGTGGGTTCCTCATGGATGCGGAACAGGGCCGGGATCTCGCGCTGGATCAGTTCGTGCGCGACGACCTTGTTCGCCAGCAGCATCAGGTCCTCAATCATGCCGCGCGCCGTCTCCTCGCGGATCGGGATGAGTTCCATCCGCCCGTCGGGGCCGACGTCCACCTTGACCTCGCGCAGCTTGAAGTCGAGGGACCCCTCACGCAGGCGCTTCTGTCGCAGCTTCGTGGTGATCTTCAGCAGCAGGTGCAGGTCCCCTTCCAGCTGACGGGCGTGTTCGGGCAGCGTGGCGGTCGCCTCGCTGTACGCCTGCACCTCGTCGTACGTCAGGCGGGCCTTGCTATTGATCACGCTGGGGGCCAGCTGCACCTTCAGGATCTCGCCCTCGGCACTCAGTTCCACCAGCGCCGTCATCGTCAGGCGGTCCTCGTACGGCACGAGGCTGCACACGCCGTTGCTGAGGTGCTCGGGCAGCATGGGCAGCACCCGGCCCGGCAGGTACACGCTCGTCGCCCGCGCGTACGCCTCCACGTCCAGCGGCGAGCCCTCCTGCACGTAGTGGCTCACGTCCGCGATGTGCACGCCCACCACGAACGTCCCCTCGGGCGTCGGCTGGATGTGAATGGCGTCGTCGAAGTCCTTCGCGTCCCGGCCGTCCACCGTGAAGATGTTGAAGCCCCGCAGGTCCAGGCGGCCTTTCAGCGCCTCCTCCGGAATCACGCTGGGAATCGCGTTCGCCTGCTCCAGCACCTCGGGCGGGAAGTCGCCGCGCAGGCCGAACTTCACGATCACGGCCTCCGTCTCGGTGAAGGGATCGTCCTGATCACCCAGCACGCGCGACACCTGCCCGAACACCTCGTCCTCGCCCGTATGCTCGGGCCAGAACAGTTCGGTCACGACGCGCGCCCCGGCCTCCAGACCGTCCAGACCCTCGGGCAGCAGCAGGATGCGGTGCCGCGCCCGGTGATCGTCCGGCTTCAGGATCGGGTGCCCGTGATGGAATTCCAGCGTCCCCACCAGCTGACGGTAGGCGCGCTGCACGATCCGCACGACGCTCGCGCGCGGATTGCCGTCCCCACGCTGCCCGCGGCGCGACCCGCCCCGGCCCCGGTCGTCCCGGCTGTCCCCACGGCCCTCCTGGCGCACCAGCACGATGTCGCCGTTCCAGGCTTCCAGCGTCTGCTCGGCCGGCACGTAGTAATCGTCCCCGCCACTGTCCGGAATCACGAAGCCGAAGCCCGCCGCCGACGCCTGGAAGCGCCCACGGATGAGGCTCATCGCCTCGGGCAGCCCGTACGTCTTCTTGCGGGTGCGGATGACCTCACCGGTCTCCACCAGATCGTCCAGCAGGTCCGTCAGTTCACGCCAGCCGCCCAAGCGGTTCATGGTCTGCCGCGTGAACGTCCGCTCCAGATCCCGCACGTGCACGGGGCGGCCCAGCTTGCGCAGCTGCGCCACCACGATGGACTGCAGCGGATTGGTGTCCGGCTGCGCGTCCTCGCCGTCCGGTGCGTCCTCCCCGGTGAACGGCTCAGTCCCCTGATCCACCACCGGCGCCGACTCGTCCGCCGCTGCGGGCGTCGCCTCCGGCACGGGAGCCGCGTCCGCCCTCTTCTTGCGGTCCCGGCGGCCCTTCGCCTGGGCGGGGGCCGAGGTGGACTGGGCAGCAGCGGAGTCGTCGACCGGAGTCGACGCTGCGGGCGCCGGGTCGGCCGAGACGGCCTCCACGCCACTCAGGACGTCCTCGAGGGGGGCAGTCGGGAGCGCCTTCTTCCGGCGGCCTCCCCGCAGGCGCGGCACCTCCAGAATCACCGGATCGGAGTCCACCGGGGCCGGAGCGACCTCGGGCTGGGCGTCCACCACCGGGTCCGCCTGCACGGGCGCGGCTTTCGAGGTGCGGCTCCGGCGGGCAGGTTTCACGCCCGGCTCGGCCACAGCGACCTGCGGCTGAGGCGCGCTGGCCTGGACGTCAGGCGTGGCCACGACCTCCGCGGCGGTGACCTCCAGCGCCGACGCCTGCTTGCGCGGACGGCCGCCCCGCTTCTTCGGGGTGCCCTCCGGGGCTTCTGGAGCCGTCACGGAAACCGGGGTCACGAGGGTGGCCTCGGCGGGTTCTCCCCCCGCGGATTTGCGGGCGCGTGACCCGCGGCCGGGTTTGCGGGCCGCCGGTTCAGCCGGAGTGGCCAGCGCGGTAACTGTCGTGTCCTGAACCGGAGCGGGGTCCGCCTCGGCCGTGACGAAGGCCGTCGGGGGGGTCGGCGCGGGGCGACCCCGGCGGGCCGCCCCGGTCTTCCCGGGTTCGGTCCCGACCGGAGCTGCGGCCTGCTTCGACCGCGTCTGGACGCTGGTCTTCCCGGCGCGGGCGGCGTTCACCGGCCCGGCAGCCTGGGTGGGTTCAGCGACGATTTCCGTCGGCATGGGGAGGGGCGCGGCCGCTTCGACCGGAGCCTCTTGAACCGCAGTCTTCTTCGAGCGGGGCGTCGCAGCTTTCCTGCTGCCCTGCGCGGTGGGTTTCTTCGCGGGCGTCTGGTCGGTGCTGGTGTTGGCCGGACGTGCGGTCTTGCTGGCCGCGGCTTTCGGCGCGGTCTGGGCGGCCTGCTTCTGAGCGCCGCGTTTCTGTGGGGTGGTCTTGGTGATCTCGGTGCCGGTCCTCTCGGTGCCGGGCACCGCTTCCGTCTTCTTCGTTTTCGGCATGTACGTTCCTGGTCACTCAGGACGCGCCCGTGGGGGTTAACTCGTGTGAGACGCGCTTCTCAGGCCCTGCGGCGCTGGCGTGCGCGCGACCCGCCCACGGGAACAGGTGTTCGCTATCCTCGGGTTGCGCCCTCCCTCCGGTGATCGGTCAGCAGGGGCTGAGCAGTCCCGGCAGGGGGCGCTGTCCTGAACCCGGCAGCCCGCCCAGCATAACACGCCCCCCCGGGCCGCATCTGACGCGGACTTTACCCTTCCTGACGGATGACGCCGCTCAGCGGCGCGTGGTCACTCAGGCGCGCCTCCCGGTCAACGCTCACTTCCCGCACGGTCACGCCCGCCGCCAGCAGGTAGTCGATCCGCCAGCCCACGTTGTTCGCGTAGGCGTTCGCGCGGTTGCTCCACCACGTGTACTCCGCCGCCTCGCCCAGGCAGTTGCGGTGTGTGTCCGTCAGGCCCGAGGCGAGGTGCGCGGTCATCCACTCCCGCTCGTGCGGCAGGAACCCGCTGTTCTTCTGGTTCGACCGCCAGTTCTTCAGGTCCACCTGCCGGTGCGCGATGTTGTAATCCCCACCCATCACGACCGGGTGCCCCTCGGCCAGCAGCGCGTCCGTCCACGCCTGGAAGTCCAGCAGCATCCGGTCCTTGAAGCCCTGGCGCTCGGGACCGCTGCTGCCGCTGGGCAGGTAAACGCTCACGAAACGCACGCCGTCCACCACGGCGCTCAGCACGCGGCCCTCGGCGTCCATCTCCGCGTGCGGCATCCCCAGCCGGACGTCCGTGACGGGGCGGCGGGACAGGACCGCCACGCCGCTGTACCCGGCCTTCTGCGCCGGGAACCACGCCCCCGCGTACCCCAGATCCGCCAGCGCCTCCGGCATGGGGTCCGCGCGGACCTCCTGCAGCAGCAGCACGTCCGGCTGCTCACGGGTGACCCAGTCACGCAGCCCCTTGCGCAGCGCGCTGCGGATCCCATTCACGTTCAGCGTGGTGATCTTCAGACCTTCCGTCATCGCCCACCACCCTAGCGTGCCCTGCCGAATCGCGCGCCGAAACCGGCCAGAGGCGCGCCCCGAGCGGTACCGCTTCCACGCCCTGTGGTACACATGAAGGACCGTTCGCGCAACTCTGCACGCAGTTCACGTGGCGTCTGTTACGCTGAGCCCACCATGGTCGAGATCAAGTTCCGCAACGAAGCCGACGGTCAGGAATTCCAGATGACCCACCCCAAGGCCGCCCGCGTCCTGTCGGACATCCAGGCCTGGGCGCAGCACAACGCCTTTGAACACATCGTGTTCTGGCGCGACCCGGAAGACCAGCACAAACTCTGGGTACAGCTCGGCGACGACCGGCTGAACTACTGGATTCACGACAGCACCTTCACCGAGGGCAAACACGAGACGGTCGAGATGCAGATGGACTATGCCCGCGGAGCGCAGCGCCGCAGCGCCGCCGGGTACGACAAGTTCGACAAGTAAACAAGGTGGGTGGCGGGGCGCGGGACGCGGTGAGACGTCCGCGCCCCGCCCGTCTTCAGGCGGTCGGGACCGTTCCCAGCTGCCGCGCCGCCTCGCGCAGGACCTCGGGCGGCTGCACCAGCGCGAACCGCACGAAGCCCTCGCCACCCGCCCCGAAGGCCGCACCCGGACTGACCGCCACACCGGTCGTCTCGGCGGCGCGGACCGCGAACGCCACGCTGTCCCGCAGGCCCGGCACGCGCGCCCAGGCGTACATGCTCGCCTGCGGCAGGGCCACCTCCCAACCGAGCTCGCGCAGCGCAGGCACCAGTGCGTCCCGCCGCGCCTCGAACACCGACGCCCCCACGCGGCCCACCTCGTCCGGCAGCGTCAGGGCATGCGCCGCCGCCCGCTGAATCCCCAGGTACGGGTGGAAATCAATCGCGCCCTTCACGCGGGCCAGCGCCCCGATCACCCGCGCGTCCCCCGCCGCGAAGCCCACCCGGAAGCCGCCCATGTGATGCGTCTTGCTCAGCGAGTGGAGTTCCACCACCCCATCCACGCCCGCTTCCAGCGCACTCGGCGCGCGGTACGACCCGAACGTCAGTTCCGCATACGGGTGGTCATGCACCAGCAGCGTTCCCCGCGCCCGGCACCACGCCGCCGCCCGCCGGAAGAACCCCGCGTCCGCCACCGCCGACGTCGGATTGTTCGGGTAGTTCAGCAGCAACGCGCGGGGCTGAATACTGTCCGGCACGGCGTCCAGATCCGGCAGGAAACCCAACTCGGGCCGCAGGGGCAGCGTCACCACGTTCAGGCCCGCCACCGCCGCCGCACCCAGGTACGGCGGGTAGCAGGGGTCCGGCAGCAGCAGCGTGTCCCCCGGATCGGTCACCGCCAGCAGCAGGTGCGCCAGCCCCTCCTGCGCGCCGATCAGCGGCAGCACCTCCCGCTCCGCGTCCACCGTCACGCCGAACCTCCGCGCCATATAATCCGCCGCCGCCTCGCGAAGTGGCGCCGTATCACTGAACAGCGGGTACCGGTACGTCCCCGGATCGCGCGTCGCCTCCCGCAGCACATCCAGCACCGCGTCCGGCGGCGGCAGATCACTGCTGCCGATACTCAGGTCCACGATGTCCAGCCCGGCCGCCCGCGCCCGCCCCTTCGCCGCGTCCATCAGCGCGAACACGCTGCCCGGCACCGCCGCCGCCCGCTGAGATTCCCACATGCCCCGCAGCCTAGAGCATCCGCCGCAGCGACCCGCAACGCGAAAGCCCACTCCCGAACGGAAGTGGGCACGCACCCTGGTGAACCCTGGATCGGTTACTCGCCGGACGCGGCGCCGTACACCGGGATCTGCACGGTGGTCAGGGTGCTGCCACCCGCGTTCACGTTGATCTGCGCCAGCGCGTTCACGTTCCCGTCCGTGCTGTCCCGGGTGACCGACACGAACAGCAGCGCGTTGCTGCCCTCGACGCTCACGCTGTCCAGCGTGATGTACGTCCCGGCAGGCAGGCCACTGACGGCGATGCTCAGGTCACCGGGCACCGTGCCACCCAGGGTGTTCAGGGGCACCTCGATAGCCATCCAACTCGACTCGGTGTACAGCCCCTGGAACTCACCGCCGTTCCCGTCGGTGGCGTACACGGTCATGGGGGTGGCCGCGAAGGCGGTGGTGGCGAGGCTCAGGGCAGCGGCGACGGTCAGCAGCATCTTCTTCATGGTGGGTCTCCTTTTCGATCCGGGTGCGGCCCGCGCCGCTTCCCTTCTCCTGATCCAGAGGATGACGGGGGGCCGTGCAGGCTTTTCGCAGGGAATGTGCAGATTTATCGAAGGTGTCCCAGCGCGGTTCTGGCGTACCTTCAGGGCATGGCCGACGCGAACCTGCAGGTCCTGACCGCGATGATCACCCCGGCCGTGCTGATCAGCGGCGCGGGCACGCTGCTCATGAGCACCAGCAGCCGCCTGGGCCGCGTGACGGACCGGGTGCGGCAGCTCACGGCGCGCTTCAAGGTGCTCGTGACCGACGAGGGGCGCGCCGAGGCGCTCGCGCGGGACGAGAAACGTCTGATCGTGCAGCAACTCCCGCGGCTGGCGCGGCGCAGCCGCATCATCGTGCGGGCCATGACGGCGCTGTACCTCGCCGTGGCACTCCTGGTCCTGACGAGCATCCTGATCGGCGGGAGCGCCCTGATCGGCGAGGCCGCCGGGCCGTTCCCCGTGATCATCGCCATCGCAGGGGCCGCCGCGCTCGCGTACGGCGCGCTGCTACTGAGCTTCGAGACGCGCCTGAGTGCCCGCACCACCAGGGAGGAGATGCAGTTCCTCGTGAACCTTGGCGAGCACTACGCCGGACTGTACGACGAGGCCCTGATCCGCAGCGCCCGTGAAGGCGTGGAAGAGAGCCGTTGATTCCCGCTACGCTGCCCGCATGGCCCTGACGTTCACCGCCGAGCTGTTTCACTGGCGGGGTCCCGCCCCGCATTACTTCCTGCGCGTGCCGGAGGATCTGGTTCCGGATCTGAAGGACGCGGCGCGCTTCGTGACGTACGGGTGGGGCATGATCCCGTGCGAGGCGGTGGTGGGGGAGACCCGCTTCCGCACCTCGATCTTCCCGAAGGACGGCGGGTACCTGCTGCCCGTGAAGGTCGCCGTGCGCCGCGCCGAGGCGCTGGAGGAGGGTCAGGCAGTGACGGTCACCGTCACGCCCGGCTGACCCGTCCGCCCGAGCGGCAGCCTGTCTACACACACCCTCTTCAGGCCGGGGGGGCGCGCTATGCTGCCACGCATGACCGTGTACGGTGCGTGGTGGTGGCCCAGCAGAACCTGGGTCTGATCTCGCATTCCGACATTGCACGGACGCGCCCAGGTGGAACTCCCACCCGGGCGTTTTTTCTTCCCCCCAGACCCCCCAGGAGACCCATGACGCAACCGAATCCGCGCCCACCGCTGGCCGTCGCCGTGCAGGAACTCAACGCCGACCTTGACACGCCCGTCACCGCCTACCTGAAAGTCGCGCAGGGCGAGACCGTCACCTTCCTGCTCGAGAGCGTGGAGGCCGGGGAGAAACTGGGCCGCTACTCCTTCATCGGCGTGGGCGAGCAGGGCCGTTTCGAGGCGCGCGGCGCGCACGTCACGAGCAGCGGTACCTTCGGCGACTTCGACGGGCAGGGAACCGACCCCCTGGCGCGGCTGTACCACACCACCGTCCGCCCCGCGCCCATCCCGGACGGCCTCCCAGCCTTGATCGGCGGCGCGATCGGGTACGCCGCGTACGACCTGATCCGCAACTACGAACGCCTCCCCGACGCGAACCCCGACGAGCTGAACGTCCCCGACGCGTGCTTCATCGCGCCGCGCGGCATGGTCATCTTCGACCACCTCAAACACCGCCTGATCACCGTCGCCACCGCCGATACCCACGCGGGCGCGCAGGAGGAAGTGCAGCGCCTCACCCAGCGGCTGCGCGGGCCGCTCCCTGCCGTGCCGGGCCGCACGCCCACCACCCCGCCCGAGTTCACCAGCAACTTCACCCCCGACTCCTTCCAGGCTGCCGTCAGAGAGGCCCTGGAGTACATCCGCGCCGGGGACATCTTCCAGGTGGTGCCCAGTCAGCGCTTCAGCGCCGACCTGGGCGACCTGCACCCCTTCGCGCTGTACCGCGCGCTGCGCCGCGTGAACCCCAGCCCGTACCTCGGGTACCTGCAACTCGGCCCCGTCACGCTAGTCGCCAGCAGCCCAGAGAGCCTCCTCGCCAGCGACGGCCACACCGTCACCACCCGCCCCATCGCCGGGACCCGCCCCCGCGGCACCACCCCCACCCACGACCAGGCCCTCGCGGACGAACTCCTCGCGGACGACAAGGAACGCGCCGAGCACCTCATGCTCGTGGACCTGGGCCGCAACGACCTCGGGAAGGTCAGCGAGTACGGCAGCGTCCGCGTGCACGACGCCTTCACCATCGAACGCTACAGCCACGTCATGCACATCGTCTCCAGCGTCACCGCCACCCTCCGGCAGGGCCAGACGCCCCTGCACGCGCTGGCCAGCGTGCAACCCATGGGCACCGTCAGCGGCGCGCCCAAGATCCGCGCCATGCAGATCATCGACGAACTCGAACCCGTCCGCCGCGGCCCCTACGGGGGCAGCTTCGGGTACATCGCCCTGAACGGCAGCATGGACATGGCCCTCACCCTCCGCACCATGGTCATCACCAAGGGCCGCGTGCACATCCAGGCCGGAGCGGGCGTCGTCGCGGACAGCGACCCCGCCAGCGAGGAACTGGAAACCCGCAACAAGGCCGCCGCCCTCATGCGCGCCGTCGAACTCGCCGCAGGCGGCCTCTGATGGCCATCACGCCGGCCGACCCGAATGCCGCCCGCTCAGGAGACTCACCGATGACCCAGGCCACCGCCCCCCTCCGCCTCCTCCTGATCGATAACTACGATTCGTTCACGTTCAATCTGGTGCAGTACTTCGGGGCGCTGGGCGCGGAGTTGACGGTGTGGCGCAATGATGCGTTTTCGCTGGATGACGTGCGGGCGCTGAATCCGGATGCGATCGTGGTGTCGCCGGGGCCGTGCACGCCCACCGAGGCGGGGCAGAGTGTGGCGGTGATCCGTGACCTGGGGTCCAGCGTGCCGGTGCTGGGCGTGTGCCTGGGGCATCAGAGTATCGGGGAGGCGTTCGGGGCGCAGGTGGGCCGCGCGCTCCTGCCGGTGCATGGGAAGACCAGTCCGGTGCGGCATGACGGTTCGGGGCTGTTCGCGGGCCTGCGGGACGGCGTGACCGTCACGCGGTACCACTCGCTGGTGGTGCGGGACCTGCCGCCGGAACTGGTGGCGACAGCCTGGACGACCGATCCGGGCGAGGAGGTCGTGATGGCGCTGCGGCACCGGGAGTTCCCGGTGTTCGGGGTGCAGTTCCACCCGGAGAGCATCGCGACGGAGGATGGGCTGGAGATGCTGCGGAACTTCCTGGCCGAGGTGCAGGCGTTTCGTGCGCGGCGGGAGGGAGTGAAGTGATGCACGCGAGGTTGATGAACGGAGAGCGCCTGACGCAGGTGGAGGCGGCGACCTTCATGCGCGAGGTGATGGAGGGCGAGCTGAGTGGCGTGCGGCTCGCGGCTGCACTGGCGGCCCTGCGGGTGCGGGGTGAGACGTCCGAGGAGATCGCGGGCTTCGCGCAGGCCATGCGGGAGCACGCGGTGCGCGTGAATGTCGAGCCGCGCGAGGTGCTGCTGGACGTCGTCGGGACCGGCGGGGACGGAGCGCACACCTTCAACATCAGCACCACGACGGCGTTCGTGGTGGCGGGCGCGGGCGTGCCGGTTGCGAAGCACGGCAACCGCGCCGCGAGCAGCCGCGCCGGGAGCGCCGACGTGCTGGAGGCGCTGGGCGTGAACCTGGACGCCACGCCGGACGTCGTGGCGGACGCCGTGAACACCCTGGGCATCGGGTTCATGTTCGCCCGGAACTACCACCCGGCCCTGCGGCACGCCGCGCCCGTCCGCTCGGAACTCGCCGCCCGCACCGTGTTCAACATCCTGGGGCCACTCAGCAACCCGGCGGGCGCCACGCACCTCGTCGTGGGCGTGTTCAAACCGGAATTGACCCGCACCCTGGCGGAGGTGCTGCGCCTGCTGGGTGCGCGCGGCGCGACCGTCGTGAACGGCAGCGGCCTGGACGAGTTCACCGTCAGCGGCGTGAACACCGTCTCCGGCCTGCGCGACGGCGAGATCATCGACCGCACCATTCACCCCGAGGAGGCGGGCGTGAGTCTGCACCCGCGCGAGGCGATCGTGGGCGGCAGCCCCGCCGAGAACGCCGAGATCACCCGCGCCCTCCTCACCGGGGGCGGCACGCCCGCCCAGCGGGACATCGTCGCCCTGAATGCCGGGGCGGCCCTGCGCACCGCGGGCCGCGCCGCGAGCATCCGCGAGGGCGTCGAACAGGCCCGCGAGGTCATGCGCGGCGGGCAGGGCTGGGACATCCTGCAACGCTACGCCGCGCATACGCGGCGGTAATGGAAGACAGTTGATGGTTGATAGAGGAAAGCGGTCCAGCCTCTATCACCTTTCAACCATCAACAAAAAAAGCCCCCGCACCCGAAGGTGAGGGGGCTTTTCGCAGCGTTCCTCGGATCAGCGCTTGCTGAACTGGGGGGCGCGGCGGGCCTTCTTGAGGCCGTACTTCTTGCGCTCGACTTCGCGGGGGTCGCGGGTCAGCAGGCCCTTGGGCTTGAGCTGCGCGCGGAAGTCAGGGTTGACCTTGAGCAGGGCGCGGGAGATGCCCAGCTTGATCGCGTCGGCCTGGCCGGTGGGGCCGCCGCCGACGACCGTGATCACGGCGTCGTAACGGCCGGCGGTGCCGGTTTCACGGAAGGCCTGCAGGGCGTGCACGGCGCGGAGCAGACCACGGAAGTAGGTCTGGAATTCCTTGCCGTTCACGATAATCTTGCCTTCGCCAGGGCGGAGGAACACGCGGGCGACGGCACTCTTGCGGCGGCCGGTGCCGTAGAACTGTTCGGGTTGCTGAATCGCCATTATTTGACCTCGAGCGTCTGGGGTTTCTGAGCGGCGTGGGGGTGCGCCTCACCGGCGTACACCTTCAGGCGGCTGTGCATGGCGCGGCCCTGGCGGCCCTTGGGCAGCATGCCGAACACGGCGTGCTCGATGACGCGCTCGGGGTGCTTCTTCAGCGCCTCGCGGGCGGTCTCCTTCTTCAGGCCACCCTGGTAGCCGGTGTAGCGGGTGTAGACCTTGCCGTCCAGCTTGTTGCCGGTCAGGGCGACCTGGGCGGCGTTCAGGACGACCACGAAGTCACCCTGGATCATGTTGGGGGTGAAGTCGGGGCGGTGCTTGCCACGGATGCGGCTGGCGATCAGCGTCGCGAGGCGGCCGAGGGGCACGTTCGTGGCGTCCACGACGACCCAGTTCTGCTCGTCATTTTTGGGGATGTAGGTTTTCACCGTGAAACTCCGAAGTTGGGGGATTTGGCTGCGACACGGTCCAGGCCGACGGGGGAGAAGGCTGCTGGCGTGTCCGGGTGCCTCCCGGTCATCTCGGCCCTACCAAGCGCGAGACACTAAAGGCAAGGGTACCAGATGAGGGCTGGCGGGGCAAGCGACGAACCGGAGTGCCTACGAACCGCGCTGGACAGCAGGCTGCTCAAGGCGCCAGTTCGAGTGCTCCTTCGGCGGATCGCCGACATCGCAGACGTGCTCGGGCAGGAACGGTACCTCCACTCCGGGGCGCAGGGAATCACCGCACGCCGTATGCGGCGTGGAATCCAGGACACCCACGTACACGTTTCCCTCCTGCCGGGAGACGATGACCCACATCCGCTCTGTGCCGAGCATCGGCCTTCCGTTCTCCTGAAACAGAATGTCGAACAGCAGTTTTGCAGCCTGTCCCCGCTGAAGGGAGGATCGAACCTGCAGTGTCGGAATCCAGAACGTGTCGGGGTGTGCCGCGTGCCGTTCCTCGGCAGACAGGAGCTCGAAGCCGTCCCGTTCGTACTCGGGCCATCTCACGCCTGTCCCTCGACAAGTGCTTCCAGGCCCAGGCGGTACCCAAGGAAGCCCAGGCCGCTGATCTTGCCGCGGCACACGGCGGCGGTGACGCTCCTGTGGCGGAATTCCTCGCGGGCGTCCACGTTGCTGATGTGCACCTCGATCACGGGGACGCGCTGCCCGGCGATCGCGTCGCGCAGCGCGTACGAGTAGTGGGTCAGCGCGCCGGGGTTCAGGACGATGCCGGTGAAGCCGTGTTCCTCGGCTTCGTGGATCCATTCGATGAGCTGGCCCTCGTAGTTGCTCTGGCGGCAGGTGACGGCCTGTCCGAGTTCCGCGCCCCAGGCGTCGCACTGGCGTTCCAGGTCTTCGAGGGTCTGGGAGCCGTACACGCCGGGTTCCCGCAGGCCGAGTCGGTTGAGGTTGGGGCCGTTCAGCACGAGCAGCATGCCCGCAGCGTACCGCCCCCGGCGTGTGGGCCAGGGGCGGATTGTGCAGCCCGCATGGAGGGGGCGCTCAGGTCAGCAGGTTCAGGTCGCGCAGATCGCCCTGCCAGCCGCTGAATTCCTCGCGCAGCACGTCTTCCGGCACACGCCTCAGGTACGGCTGCGCGAGGTCACGCAGGAGCACGAAGCGCACGCCGTCCGCGTCGGCCTTCTTGTCGCGCGCCATGAAGGTCAGGGCCTCCTCGAAGGTCACGGGGGGCAGGGGCGCAGGCTGCTGCCACGTCAGGAACGCGCGGGTGTGCCCGGTCAGGTCCGCGCCGCCCAGCGCGCGGGACAGCCGCGCCGCGTAGTGCATCCCGTACCCGACCGCGTCGCCGTGCGACACGCCGTGGTGCGTGACGGCCTCCAGCGCGTGCGCCAGCGTGTGCCCGAAGTTCAGGAACGCCCGCTCGCCGCGTTCGGTCAGGTCACGGGTCACGACGCCCGCCTTCACGGCGATCGCGTCGGCCAGCGTGCCCTCCAGCAGCGGTCCGCCGGGCCGGAAGTCCGGGGACAGCACCCGGTCCAGCAGCGTGGGGTCGCTGATCAGGCCGTGCTTGAACGCCTCGGCGGCCCCCTCGCGGAACACCGCGCCGGGCAGGGTGCCCAGGGTATCGGTGTCGCACCACACGGCGCGCGGCGGCCAGAACGCCCCCACCAGGTTCTTCCCCTCGGGGAGGTTCACGCCGGTCTTGCCGCCCACCGCCGCGTCCACCATGCCGAGCAGTGTGGTCGGCAGCGTGTAGAACGCCACGCCGCGCAGGTAACTGGCCGCCGCGAAGCCCGCCAGGTCGGTCGCCGCGCCGCCCCCCAGCCCCACGACCGCGCCGTCGCGCGGGATGTTCGCGCCCGCCAGCCGGGACAGCACGCCCGAGAGAACCTCCAGCGTCTTGCAGTCGTCCCGCGCGGGCACGGGAATCGTCACGGTGGGTTGCAGCGCCGCCTGCACCCGCGTCACGAATTCCTGGGGCAGGTCGACCGGGTGAATCAGGGCGACGTGCCGCTCGGGGACCCTCAGCGTGTCCAACAGGCCCGCGCCGACCTCCACCGCGTACGGTGACGCGCCACCGACCTCAATCCGACGCACGCGACTCCCCGCCCGGCGTGTGGTCAGGCGCCGCATGATCCAGAGCCGCATGATCCAGTGCCCAGGCATGCTGCGCGTCCGCCCACGACCACAGTCGGTCGATGATCTCCTCGACGATCTCCTCGCTGGGCCGCCCGTCGCTGTGCACATGGATAGTGCCCTGCTGGTATACCGGGGCGCGCTCGTCCATCAGCGTGCGGATGCGCTCGAGGGGGTCCTCGGTGCGCAGCAGGGGGCGGTCGCTGTGCTTCGTGCGCTGGTAGATCGTCTCCGGCGTCGCCCACAGCACCACCACCGGCCCGCGTTCCAGCAGGCAGCGGCGGTTCTCCTCCTGGATGAACGTCCCGCCGCCCAGGCTGATCACGGCGTGCTCCAGCCGGGTCACGCGGCCCACGACCTCGTGCTCGCAGGCGCGGAAGTACCCCTCGCCCTCCTGCGCGAACACCTCCGGGATGCTCTTGCCGACCACGCGCGTGATCAGCTTGTCGGTATCCACGAAGTGCAGCGCCAGCGCCCGCGACAGTTCCCAGCCGATCCGGCTCTTGCCGGTGCCCATGAAGCCCGCCAGCGCCACCCACGACACCGGACGCTCGATGAGGCCCGAACTGAACATGGGGGACAGTGTACGGGAATCCTCCGGCAGCGGCGTGACGCGTCCCCCGATGTCCTCGGGAACGTCGCGCAGGTGCCCGGCCAGACCGTCCTCCAGTCCGGCCCGGAACGCCTGCAGGTGCGGGCGGCCGCCCTCGGTGTCGTTCAGCATTCAGTAGGACTGCGCGAAGGCCCGCGCCGCCGCCACGCGCTCCTGCAATTCCGGCAGGGTGTCCCCACCGAACTTCTCCAGCATCGCCTCGGCCAGCACCCAGCCGATCACGCACTGCAGGATCACGCCCGCCGCCGGCACCGCCGTGGTGTCGCTGCGTTCGCGGGCCGCGTCGGACGCCTCGTGCGTGACCACGTTCACGGTCGGCAGAGGTTTCATCAGCGTGGCGATCGGCTTCATGGCGACCCGGACGATCAGCTCCTCGCCGTTCGTCATTCCGGCCTCCAGGCCACCCGCGCCGTTCGTGTCCCGCGCGTACGTGCCCTCGCGGTAGTACACGGCGTCATGCACGCGGCTACCCGGCTGAACGGCGTTCTCGAAGGCCCGGCCGATCTCCACGCCCTTCATCGCCTGCACGCTCAGGGCCGCCTGCGCGATCTTCCCGTCCAGCTTGCGGTCGTAATGCACGAACGACCCCAGGCCCACCGGCAGGCCCCGGAAGCGCACCTCCAGGATGCCGCCCAGCGTGTCCCCGTCCTTCTTCGCCTGATCGATCCGCTCCCTCATCTGCGCCGCGGCGTCCTCGTCCGGGGTGCGCAGGTCGCTGTTCTCGATGGCGTCCAGCGCGTCCCAGCTGAACGGCACTGTCGTCTCGATCCCCGCGAGGCTCGACACGTAGTTCGCGCCCTCCACGCCCAGCTCGGACAGCAGTTTCAGCGCGATACTCCCGACCGCCACGCGCGCCGCCGTCTCCCGCGCCGAGGCGCGCTCCAGCACGTCCCGCAGGTCCTTGTGGCGGTACTTCACGCCGCCCGTCAGGTCCGCGTGACCGGGCCGCGCGTCCGTCAGGGCCTTCTTGCGCGGCTCGCCGCCCGGCTCGGGCGACATGATCTCCGTCCAGTTCCGGTGATCCTTGTTCGCGATCGCCAGCGTGACCGGCGCGCCCGTCGTCCGCCCAGCCCGCACCCCGGAGAGGATCTCGGCCTCGTCCGTCTCGATCACCATGCGCCGCCCACGCCCATACCCACCCTGACGCCGGCGCAGCCACGGGTCGATGTCCCCCTTGCCGAGCGGCAGCTGGGAGGGCAGACCCTCGATGATGGCCGTCAGTTGCGGCCCGTGCGATTCGCCAGCGGTCAGGTACCTCATGCCACACGACTGTAGCGCCATCCCGCTGCCCGCCGCGCGCCCCTGCACAAACAAAGCGCGCCCCCGTGAAGGAGGCGCGCCGGGAAGACCCGCGTTACTGGACGATGTTCCCGGTGATGACCACCAGCAGCTGCGTCTGCTGCTTGGTCGTGCTCTGCGAACCGAACAGCGCCCCGACCACCGGGATGCTCGACAGGAACGGCACGCCGGCATTCGTGGTGGATTCCTTGGTGGCCAGCAGCCCGCTGAGCAGCAGCGTCTGCCCGTTCTTGAACGTCAGGGTCGTCTGCGCCTCGCTGTTCGTGAACTGCAGGATGTTCGGCAGCGTCGAGGCGTTGATGGCCGTCTGGAGGGCATTCACCTGCCCACGCACGCGCAGCGTGATCGTGCCGTCCGGGGCCACCTGCGGGCTGTAGAAATCCAGGTTCACGCCGTAATCGATCTGCTTCTGAATGGCCTGCACGTTCGCCGCTGCCGAGGGAATGTTCACTTCCAGGCGACCGCCGCTCTTGATGCTGGCCGCTGCCGTGCTCGACGCGTTCTGCGTGTCGCCCGACGCACCCAGCGAGCGCTGACCGCTCTGCATGGTGATGCTGCCGTCGTACACGCTCTTGCTGAGCCCCTGGTTCTGCAGGGTGTTCAGCGTGGCGCCGAGGTTGAAGCCCACGAGGCTCTGCGTCGGGTCAAAGGACAGGGCCAGGCCACTGGCGGCGCCCGTGGAGACGTTGAAGCCGCCGAAGCCTGCTTTCAGGTTCACGCCCAGACTGCGCGCGGCCGTCTCGGTGATCTCCTGAATGCGGACCTGCACGTTGATCTGCGGCACCTTCTGGTCCAGCTGCGGAATGAGTTCGGACACCTGGGCCACCTGACCGGCCGTGCCGCGCACGATCAGGGTGTTCGTCCGCTTGTCCGCGATAATGGTGACGGCGTTGGCGGTCGGCGTCGCGGCGGCGGCCGTGGTCGTCGGGATGGCCGGCGTCGCCGTGCCAGTGGCCGTGGTCGCCGTGGTGCCTGCCGCTGTGGTCGGCGTCGCGCCCAGTTCCCGGGCCAGCGTGCCTTCCAGCGTGGCCTTGACTTCCTCCGCGCTGGCGTTCACGAGCGTGAACACCCGCTGCGTGATCTGCTCACCGGCCACGACGGGCGCGGCGCGGTCCACCTGACCCAGCAGGGTCAGTGCGGCGTCCAGCTGGTTCTGCGGGCCGGTCACGACCAGTTGACCGGTCTGCCCGACCGGCGTGACCTTCAGGCCCGGGTACTGCGCAGCCAGCAGCGCCACGATGTCCGCCTGAGCGCCCTTAACGGCGTACACCCGCTGAACGGTCTGGATTTCTGGCGTACTGGTCGTCGCCGTGCCGGTGGTGGAGGTGGTGTCCAGCTGACCCAGCAGGCGCGTGACCTCCGCCACCTCCTTGTTCGTGCCGCGCACGATGACGGCGTTACTGCGCACATCGGGCACGATCCGCAGGGTGGTGCTGTCAAGCTTCACGTCCACCAGCGTGCGGGTCACTCCGACGGTGTTGCCCTGCGCGTCCCGCTGAGGGGTCTCGCTGTAGGTGGGCGTCCCGAAGAACAGCTTGACCTGCTGGGCCGCCTGGGTGGCGTCGGCGTTGCGCAGCGTCACCGTCCGCTGGATGGGCGTATTGCTCACGCGCAGGACCGGCTGGCCGGCCAGGGTGACCACGTCGTACGTCAGGCCGTACACGTCCATCAGCAGCGGCCAGACCTCGTTGAACGGCTTGTTCTGGAAGGAGTACACGACGGGACGGGCAGTGTCGGTCACGCCGGTCGCTGGGGTTCCCGTGGCGGTACCGGCGGTGGGCGCGGTGCCCGCCGCCTGGGGCAGCGCGTCCACGTTCGTGTCGAGGATCAGGCCGTACCCGGCGCTCTTGGCCAGCGCGGCCAGCAGGCTCGACAGCGGTCCGGCGTACCGGCCGATCTCGATGGTCACGTTGGCGTTCGTGAGGCTGGAGTCGGCCACCGAGGAGGTCGTGGGGGCGGTCTGAGCGGCGGCCATGCCCAGTGCAGCGGTCAGCAGGAGAGAAGCGAAGCGTTTAGTCATGGCTCACCTTTTATCCAGTTCGAGGGTCTTGGAGTCGTTACCGAGGCTGAGTGTCGCGCCAGTCGCCGTGACTTCCTTCACGGTGACCTGGCTGTCCGGCAGGGTCTGTCCGACCGCCACCACCACGTAGCCGTCCTTGCTGCGGAAGATGGCGGTGTTCACCGGGCCGAGCACCACGGCGTTGAAGGCCAGCTGCTGGGTCTGGATGAAGGTGTCGAGGGGAGTGGCGGCGGGCGCGCTGGGCGTGCCGCTGCCGACCTCGCTGATCACCTGGGGTGTGACCGGTACCGGCACGCTGGTCGGCAGCGCCGTGCCCGCCGACGCACCGGCAGGGGACGGAGTGGAGCCTGTTGCGCTGGCCACGGGACCGGTCGGGACGCGCGTCACGGCTGGAACGTTCACGCCCGCGACCGGCGGTTTCACCGGGGCAATGGCGACCGGCTCGGGTGCCGTGCTGCCGGGAGTGACGGCCACCGTGCCGCCGGGGTTGAGTGGCGTGACGACCGGAGGATTGGTGCTGCCGTCCGCTCCGGGAATGGTGGGCACCGGGATCGGACCGGTGGAGGTGCTGCCCGTCGACGCCGACGAGCCGGGCAGCGGACTCAGGCCCAGGGCACCGCCTGAAGTGATCGGCGTGACGCTGGGCGTGCTGACGACCGGTTCACTTGTGCTGGGCGTACTGACCGGCGAGGGCGTGGATGGGGCGGGCGTGCTGGTCTGGGCGCCCTGCCCACTCTCCGTGATGGACAGCGGACGGAACGGGTTGTTGCCCGGCACGGCGGCCAGCGTCCCGGCTGGATTGATCCCGGCGGGGGTGGGGGGCGTGTCCGTGGGCGCTGCGGGCTCCGGTGTGGTGGCTGAGCCGTCCGTGGGGAAAGGCGGAATGACCTCGACGTCCACCTCACCGCCGGACTGCACGCCACTGCCCTGACCGGCATTCCCCTCCGCCGGCTGGGGCGGAGTGACCGGCACGGTCTCGCCCGGCGTGGTGACGGGCGTCTGCGCCTCGGGGGTGCTGCCGCGGTTGGTCAGCACGTACCACAGGCCGATCGCGGCGACCAGAAGCAGCAGACCCAGCAGCAGTTTCATTTCTCGGGAGAGTTTGACGGGAGCGCGCGTCACTGGGTGCCTCCTGCCGGGGCGGGCGCGGCCGGCGCGGCGTCCGGAGCGGCCGGCGTCGCGCCAGCTGCGGGCGCGCTGGCCTGCGTGGGATCAAAGGTATACACGGTCAGGGCCAGGGTGCCTTCCAGATCCGGATCAAAACTGGACGCTTCGGGCAGTTGAAGGCTGATGTTGTTCACGTTGGTGAAGCGGCTCATGGTTTCGACCGAGCGCAGCAGCTGGAACAGTTCGCCGAACGTGCCGGAGACGTTGACGTTCAGATTGATGGGGCGGACACCGCCGGGCAGACCGGTGACGTTGCCGCTCGCGACGTTGAACGAGGACATGCTCGCGCCTGCGGCGGCTGCGTTGAGGCGGATCTCATCCAGGATGCGGTAGTAGTTCGCCGTCTGAGGCAGCGCGGCCAGGAACTCGTCCTGCTGCACCTTCAGCTTGGCCACCTCCTCGCGCAGGGCGGGCAGCTGCTGGGCGTTGCTGCGCAGGACAGCGACGCGGGTCTGCGCCGTTTCCAGGTCACCCTGAAGCAGACTGATCTCCTGCTGCCGCGACTGGAACCGCAGGGTGTACCACAGGGCGGCCACCAGCAGGCAGGCGGCCAGGACCACGAAGAACAGGTTGCGGGGAGTGAGCTTAATCGACACGTCCGCCCTCCTTCACGCTCACCGGTGCTCCGGGTGCAGCGGGCGCGGCCGGCGTGGTTCCGGCCGGCGTGGTGGGGGTCGCGGCGGAGCCGTTCACGATGCCCACCGAGGCACTGAAGGTGTACTGTCCAGTGTCCCCTTCACTCTGCAGGCTGCGGAAGTTCACGCCGAAGTTCGGATTGCTCTCGAAGGTCCGCAGGAAGTTCACGACGGCCTGCTGACTGCTCGCAGAGCCGCTCAGTTCAATTTCACGGGTCACGTTCTTGCCAGTGTACACACCGTTCTGCTGCTGAGTTGCGAGGTTGGCGGCGTCCAGCGGGCGGATGGTCATGCTCTTGAGGGCCACTCCGCCGCCGCTGGGCAGCTGGGCGGTGAAGGTGGCCAGGTCGTTGGTCCAGTACGTCTTGGCGTCGCGCAGCTGCCCGGCGATGGCCGTGATCTGCTGCAGCTGGGTCTTCTCCTGCGTCAGCTGACGGTACTCCTGATCGGCCGGGGTCAGGGCAGCGATCTCGCCGTTGACGCTGTCGAGCTCCTTGCGGATGTTGCCGACCTTCGTGGCGGTGGCCACCTCGACGCCGATCAGGATCAGTGCGGTCAGGACCGCCACGCCGATCGCGGCGGGTTGCCACAGGGTCGGTTCGTTCTGTTTGCGGTACTGCTGGGGCAGCAGGTTGACTTCAACCACGGCTGGTCACCCCCCGCAGCGCCAGGCCCAGCGGCACCGTGAATTCCGGCGCGTTGGCCTGCAGGTAGCCGGTGTCCACGTTGGCCTGATCGGTCTGAACGGTCAGCCAGGGGCTGGCGACCTCCACGCGGAAGCCCAGTGCGTCGCTGATCGCGGCGGCCAGACCGCGCAGTTTCGCGCCGCCCCCGGCCAGGAACGTCCGGTCGATGACGACGTCGCCACTCTGGACGCGGTAAAACTCCAGGCTGCGGCGGATCTCGGTGATCAGGTCGCCCAGCACGGGGCGCACGACCTCGAACACGCGGGCCGGGGAGTACTGCTCTCTGGACATGTCGAAGTTCAGCAGGTCCTCCTCGTCCTCGGTGGGGGTCGTGGCCGTCGCGTAGCCGAGCTTGACTTCCTCGGCGGCGCTGAAGTCCAGGTCGAACGCCTTCTGAAGCGCGGTCGTGAAGTCGTCGGCAGAGACGTTGATGTTGCGGGCCATCAGGACGCGGTCGCCGCGCACGAGGTTGATGACCGAGCTGCTCGCGCCGATCTCCATGACCAGGGCGACCTCGCCGGCCTCGGTGTAGTTGCTGCCGGTCAGGGTGCTCTTGGTCAGGTGCTCGCCCAGCAGGTTACCGCGCAGGGCGCGCAGGGCCGCGAAGGATTTGAGGTCCACGATGCTGGGCTCCAGGCCCGCCAGGCGCAGCACCTCGACCTGACGCGCGACGGCCTCGGTGGGGGCCGCCGCGATCACGACCTCCATCTGCCCGTCGTCCGGGACGTTGGCCGGATCGTCGAGCAGGTCGAAGTCCAGGCTGACGTCGTCGATGGGGTAGGGGATGTACCGCTCGGCCTCCCACTTGATGGCCTCCTGCAGGTCCTTGCGGTCCATCTTGGGCACCATGATGTTCCGCGTGACCGCCACCTGGTTCGGGACCGAGGTGACGGCGAAGCGGTTCGTGATGCGGTGCTCGGCCAGCAGGTTCTTGAGTTCGGTGGCGACCGCCTGCGGCTCGACGACCAGCCCGTCCCGCATGCTACCGATGGGCGTGGGCACCATCACGGCGTGCTGGAGGGACGGCGGCGCGCCGGGGCGTAGGGCAACGACCTTGATGGCACTCGTGCCTATTTCCACGCCCAGGGCATTCGGGCGCGGACTGAGTAAGCGGTTCAGGAAACTCGACATTCTCCCTCCAGGATCACGCGGATTTTAGCATTCACTCATCTGGCGGCGGGAAGGCCGGAGCAGGCAGCGAGACGACGACGCACGAACAACGAAGTGAGGACCGGCTGTTCAACTCCAAGATCACCTCACCACTCACGCAACCCTGACTCCCTGAAACGCGCACGGCGCGGCCGGGCGTCTTCCAACTCCGGTCACCTGCTGCCGCCTCCGGACCCTGGTGGGCACGACACGAGCAGCCCGGTCACCCCCCCGTGCATGAACATGAAGGCTTCTTGAACGGGGTGCTTTAGTACACCACAAGTCAGGCCCGTATTTCATCCAATTCCTCACGCTCCCGTGAGCCGAAGGCATGAAGCAGATGAGCGCCGCCTCCCGGTCCGCCCGCCCATCGGAACCGGGCCGGGCTCCGGCCCCCGCTCCATGCCGTTCTAGCGGGCTGCGAGATCCGGAGTGAAGACCCGCACGGCACCACGGGCGTCGACGGTCACCAGCCAGGCACCCACCATGCCCAGTCGCCCCGGCGGGTGCGGCACCCGGCCCCTGAGCACGCCCGCCGCGTCCCGGCGCTCCAAGTGGTCCCCCGTCAGCCGGTACGTTCCGGCAGGGATCTCGACCTGTGACTGCTGGTCCCCCTGCACGCCATCGGCCCGCCAGTTCAGGACCGTGAAGGCCGCCCCTGGCAGCGCCCAGCCGTCCGCGACGCGGACCACCCGGCCGTCCAGCAGCACGTACTCCTGACCGTCGCCGCCGGTGAGAGCTGCGGCCGGCGTCCCCAGCACGCCCGCCGCAGGAGTCCCGGCGTAATCGACCGCCGTGCCGTTCTCCCGGTACACCCGCCCGGCGCTGAGCGCCGCGACCCGACCCACCGTGACCGTCCGCGGCGCCCCGTCCAGTGTCACGATCACCCCCAGCGACGGCACGCCTGCCCAGGCCTGCCCCGCCTGCCACGCGACATCTGCCGCGCGGGGCACGGCCGGGCAGCTGACCTGGAAGGAGGGAGCGCGGGCCACGCAGGCCCGTCCGGCCGCGACCCACGCGACCCCGGCCTCGCTGAACGCGGCCCTCAGACCATCGTCCGGGCGGGAAGCCGTGGTCACGGACGGCGCGCACGCCGTCAGACTCAGAAGCAGGGCACTCAGCAGGACACGCATCCCAGTATTCTGCCCAGCCGGTCCCTGAGCGGCATGAAGGCCGCCCCCGGCGCCCCTCTGGCGGCACGCCCCCGAGCTGGCCACGGACACGCTTCGCCAGGATTCAGGTGCCTGGGCGGTCGTCCAGGCTGCCGGCCCGTTCCAGGAGAGCCTGCACGACCACGTCCAGACCCACCCCCTCCTGCGCGCGCCGCTCGGGCGTCCAGCTGATCCCGCGACTGGCCTTCACCAGAACGACGTCCCCGTCCCGGACCTCGGCCAGCAGCGCCGACAGCAGCTCCGGTACGGTCGCGACCGCCCGTTCGCCCAGCTCGGCGGCGAAGGCCCCCACCCCGAACGTCAGGTCCGCGCGTTCCCGGGCGTACGCGCCCACCTCGGCATGCAGGGCCCGCTCGGTCGGGCCGAGTTCCAGCATGCGGCCCAGCACGCTGATGCGCCGCCCCTGCCCGCCCGGCTGCCCCCACCCGTGCAGGGCGTCCAGCGCCGCGCGTACCGCCACGGGCGAGGCGTTGTACGCGTCGTCAATCACCGTGAAGCGCCCCGGGTGCACCCGGTACCGGCCGCCGGGCACGCTGACCGCCGCGAGCCTCCCGGCCGCCTCTGAGAGGTCCAGCTGCGCGTCCCGCGCCAGCGTGAGGGCCAGCACCGCCGCCTCGGCCTGCACCCGAGCGGCCAGCGGCAGCACCACCGGCACCCCCTCGAACGTGAACGACGCGCCCTGCGGCGACACCGTCAGGTTCTGCCCGGCGTGCGTCACGGTCCCGAAGCCGTAGCTGTCCACGCCCGGGTAGTAGGCCGAGGCCTGCTCGCCGACCAGACCCCGCACAGCCTGCCCCGGCCCGTCCATCAGGATCACGCCCTTCTCCCGCGCGATGCCCTCGATACTGCCCAGCTGCTCCAGGTGCGCCGGGCCGATGGTCGTGACGACGCCCACGTCCGGGCGGACCAGATCCACCAGTTCAGCCATCTCCCCGACCCGGTCGATGCCCATCTCGACCACCAGCGGCCGGCCCGACCGACCGAACTCGATCAGGAAACAGGCAATGGCGGGCATGGTGTTGAACACCGGCATGAACAGCGCGTCCAGCGCGGCCGCCACGTAACTTTTCGCGGTGGTCTTCCCGGCGCTGCCGGTGACGCCCACCACCAGCGGGGCGTACGCGCGCTCCGCCCGCGCCCATGCGAACAGCGCCGCCTGCGCCTCCGGCACCCGCACGGCGCGCGGCACGTCCAGATCCGTCAGGACGAACGGCGCCCCCGCCGCCAGCGCCTGCTCCACGAACGCATTCCCGTGCATCCGCTCGCCGGGCAGCGCCACGAACGCCACGTCGGGCGACGCCTCGCGTGAATCCCAGGTCAGGCGCCGCGCCGCGCGGGCCTCCGGGTGAACAGTGGCCTGAAACGGCAGGGGCAGATGCGGGTCCAGCATGATGGGCAGGCTAACACCCCGGCGGACCCCGGTCCGGCACTGACCGCCAGCACATCAAGTCCCGCCCCACCGTGAGTAGACCATGCAGGTCTTATGAAAACCATGCCTGTTCTCCTGCTGACCGTTGCGCTGGGCCTGACCGCCTGCACCACCGGTCCCCTCACCCCGGTCCCCGCCAACGTCACCATCCTGGGTCTGAACGACTTCCACGGCAACCTCGCCCAGAGCGACTTCACCCCTGTCGACGGAAAGACGATCAAAGCCGGTGGTATTGAAGCCATCGCCGCCGAAATCAGCGACGCCCGCAAAACCAACCCGAACACCATCTTCGTGGGCGGCGGCGACCTGATCGGTGCAAGCCCCATCAACAGTGGCCTGCTGCGCGACGAACCCGCCGTGTACGCCCTGAACAGCATGGGCATGAAAGTCAGCGCGCTCGGCAACCACGAGTTCGACCAGGGCCTCGACGAACTGCTGCGTATGCAGAACGGTGGATGCAACAGCAACGACGCCGCCAAAGCCTGCCAGTACGAACCCACCTACACCGGCGCGACCTTCAAGTGGATCGGCGCCAACGTCACGTACAACGCTGCCTCCGGCAAGACCGGAATGCCCTTCGCGCCCTACATCATCCAGGACATCAACGGCCTGAAGATCGCCTTCGTGGGCGCCGTCACCAAAACCACGCCCGGCATCGTGTCCCCCGACGGCGTGAAGATGCTGAACTTCACCGACGAAGCGGCCGCCGTGAACAGGTACATCCCCGAGATCAAGGCCAAGAAACCCGACGCGATCATCATGCTGATCCACGAGGGCGGCGACATTGTGCGGAAAGACGCCGCAGGTAACGACATCAACAAAGACGTGAATTACAGCACCGTTGGGTGCAAGGTCCTGGATGAGAAGACGCCCATTGTCGACATCGCCAAGCGCGTCGACCCGGCCGTCAGCGCCATCATCAGCGGCCACAGCCACCAGGGCTATAACTGCCTGGTGCCCGACCCCACCGGCAAGGACCGCATCGTCATCCAGGGTGAACAGTACGGTCACCTGCTCCAGCGGCTCGACCTGGTGGTCGACAAGGCCAACCACCGCGTGATGGAAGTCAAGGCGGCGAACCTCGTCGTGAACTACGACGCCCGCAAGGCCAACGGCACGCTGGACGCCAGCATGACCACCATCCTGAACAAGGCGAACGCGAAGGTGACCGCGATCAGCAGCGTGCAGATCGCCACGCTGGGCGATCAGCAGATCCGCCGCGGCTACACCAACGGCGCCGAGGACCGGAAGATCGAATCCGCGCTCGGCGACGTCATTGCCGACGCCCTGCTGTACGCCACGAAGGACCAGGGCGCCCAGATCGGCCTGATGAACCCCGGCGGCATCCGCAAGGACCTGCCCGGCACCGTCAACCCCGGCAACGCCGTGACCTTCGGTGACGTGTTCGCCGTGCACCCCTTCGGCAACACCACCACGGTCGTGACCCTGACCGGCCAGCAGATCAAGGACCTGCTGGAGCAGCAGTGGAGCGGCGGGAACGCGACCGCCAACAAGCTGCTCCAGGTGTCTGAAGGCTTCAGCTACAAGTACACGCTGAGCAACCCCGACGGTCAGCGCGTGAACATCGCCGACATCACCCTGAACGGCACGCCCATCAGCGCGACCGCCACCTACCGCGTCGCCACGAACAACTTCCTGGCGGGCGGCGGCGACAACTTCAGCGTGTTCAAGAGCGCCACGAACGTCACCCAGCTGCCCGGCCTGAGCGACACCGACGTCCTCAGCAAGTACCTGAAGGCGTTCGGCCCCAGCCTGAAGAACGTCGTCAAGGGCCGCATCATCAAGCTCTGATCTGACCTGCTCCCTGCCCGCCCTGGCTGACGCGCCGGGGCGGGCTGTGCTTTACCCTGACCCCGTGACCCGCCACCACCTGACTCTGGACGCCCTGCACACCGTCTGGGACCACGCCCTTCCTCCCGCCCTGACCGTCGCCAGCGGGGACACCGTCACGCTGGATACCCTGGACGCCTCCGGCGGCGGCGTGGCCCGCCGTGTCGCGAGCGGCGATCTGAGCGCCCCGGAGGACCTGCGCGCCCTGATCCTCGCGGACGCCCGCGACCCCCTGAGCGGCCCGCGCGGGCATCCTCTGACCGGCCCGGTGTACGTGGACGGCGCGCAGCCCGGCGACGCCCTGCGCATCGAGATTCTCGAGGTCCGCACCGCCGCGTGGGGCTGGACCGGCTGCCGCCCGGACGGCATCGGCCTGCTCGACGCCGCCCTGGCCGCCGAGGGCCTGCGCCCTCACACGCACCTGTGGGACCTGCGCGCCGGAACGCACGCGGATTTCAGGCCCGGCATCCGCGTGCCCCTCGCACCGTTCCCCGGCGTGATCGGCGTCGCGCCCGGCACTCCGGGACCTCACCCCACCGCGCCGCCCCGGCACGTCGGCGGGAACATGGACGTCCGGCAGCTCGTGGCGGGCAGCACCCTGTGGCTCCCGGTCGAGGTGTCCGGCGCGCTGCTGTCCGCCGGGGACCTGCACGCTGCGCAGGGCGACGGCGAGGTGAGCGGCACCGGCATCGAAACCGGCGGCCAGCTGACCCTGCGCGTCCACGTCGAGAAGGACGCCGGGATCACCACCCCGGAATTCACCACGCTCACCGGCGGCGGCCACAGCCGCCAGTGGCACGCCACCACTGGCCACCACCCCGACCTGATGGAAGCCGCCCGCATCGCCCTGCGCGCTGGCCTGCGCCGCCTGCAAGCGCGGGGCCTGAGCCTGGAAGACGCCTACGTTCTCGCCAGCGCCTGCGTGGACCTGAAGATCAGCCAGATCGTGGACGCCCCCCACTACACCGTCAGCGCGTTCCTGCCCCTGGACATCTTCTTGGAGGGCTGAACAGCCCTCACGCCCCCAGCGCGCCGCGCAGGGCCGCCGGGGTCAGGGGCCGACCGCCCTGCACGACCAGCCGGACGTCACGGGTGGCGCGGACGTCGGTCGTGGGATCGCCCGCCACGACCAGCAGGTCCGCGACCGCGCCGGGCTGCACGCGGCCCAGATCGGGGCGGCCCAGGATGTCGGCCGCCGATCCCGTCGCGGCACGCAGGGCCTGCGCCGGGGTGAGGCCCGTCTGCACCAGCCGCTCCAGTTCCGCGTGCAGGCTCCCGCCGGGCAGGGTGAACGCGCCCGCCGGGGTGTCGGTGCCCGCCCCGACCTGCCCGCCCAGCCGGGCGACCCGCACGGCGAGCTGCGCGGCCAGTCGCCCGTCTGCCTCTGCCAGCGCGCGGATGGGTCGGGTGCCCGCGTGCACGGCGTGCCACTGGGCGTCCAGGCTCTCGCGCAGAGGCCCACCCTGAGCGGCGAGCGGCAGGTCACACTGATCCAGTGGGGTGTCCGTCGCCAGCGGCGCGAACACGCTCAGCGTCGGCACGAGGGCCGTTCCCGCCTGCACGGTCAACGCGGCCAGTTCATCGAGTAGGTCCGTGGGTAGTGCGCCCGCCGGGTCAAAGCCCGCGCGGGCCGCAGCCAGGGCGAACCCGCTGGCATGCTCGATGGACCGCACGCCCAGCGCCAGGGCCTGCCGGGCGTCCACCTGCGCCGCGCGTCCGCGCGTGGTGAGCATGCCCAGGTCGGTCATGACCGGCAGGTTCAGCCGGGCGGCGGCGCGCGTGGCCGCCGCGTAGACGTCCGGTGCCAGCGCCTCGTACAGCTTGAGGTGCGTCACGCCCTGACCGGCCAGGAATGCCACGGCGCGTTCCGCCTGCGCGGGCGTGCGGACGATCAGCGCCCCGGCACTACGCTCCTGCCCGTCGCCCGGTTCATGCACCGCGCCGGGCCCGAACTGGCGGAAGAAGGCGTCCGGACCGTCCAGCAGTGGCCCCGAGGGCAGCACGCGCGGCGCGAGCCCCGCCGGGTTCAGCAGCGCCGCGACCATCTCCAGCGAGTTGCAGGCGTCCCGCACGGTCGTCACGCCCGCCGCCACGAACCACGGCAGGTACCCCGGCCGGGCGTGCACATGCGGGTCGATCAGTCCCGGCAGGATCGTGCCCGCCGTCTGCACGGTCACGGCGTCCTCCGGAATGGTCAGCCGTGCGGCGGGGCCGACTGCCTCGATCCGCCCCGCGCGGGTGAGGACCGCGCCGTCGTCTAGCGGGGTGTCCTGCACGCCGGTCCACACGCGGCCCCGCCACAGGACCGGCGTGCTGGGGGAGAGGTCGGGCAGGTCCGGCAGGGTGAAGGTGGGCATGGAGCCAGCTTCACGGGTAGGCTACTCACCATGGCAGGCTCTGCTGTGAGTAGCCCGTGCGAGGTGACCGACCCGGCTGCCGTGACCCTGCTGGCGCACGACCGGACCCGCCGGGTGCTGGGCGCATTTCTGGGTCGCGAGCAGACCGTGGCGGGTGCGGCGCGTGGGGCAGGGCTGGACCTCCGCGTGGTGCACCGGGACGTGCAGGCCCTCACGCGGGCTGGCCTGCTGCGCGTGCTCCGCGAGGAGGCCCGTGCCGGACGGCCCGTGAAGGTGTACCGCGCCTGTGCCGACGACCTGTTTGTGGACGCCCGGCACCTGCCCCCGCCGGACGCGCAGGCGGCTGCGCTGGACACCCTGTTTCACCACGCGGCGGGGCGAGAATTCCGCCGCGCCCTGAGCGACTTCGCTCCCGGCTGGGGCCTGCGCGTGTACGCCACGCCGGACGCGCCGGGGTTCGCGGTGCTGGAGGGACCCCGCACAGCCCGGCGGCTCAGCCCGCTGGACGGCTGGCAGGGCCCCCCGGCGAACCCCCTCGGCCCGCCTGACCGCCGCTCAGGTGACCGAGGTGCAGCGCGACCTGATCCTCCTGATGCGCAAGGTCGCGGACTTCACCGCCGCCAACGACGGCGCGGGCCAGCCCGTGCTGCTGCGCCTGGGACTGGCCCCGCTGAACGAGGACGAACTCCGGGGCCTGCACCGCTGACGATCAGCGCTGGCCCCAGTCTGGAAACATGGTCAGCAGGGTTACTGCCTGAAGAACTCCACGTCGTCGAAGTAGAGGTACTGGTACGCCCCGGCGGCCGTGTGGAAGCCGATCTCCGCCTGCCCATTCGTGACGTTCACGTTGGGGATGCTCACCTGAGTCCAGTTCGTGTACCCCCGGATATCGAGGCTGCGCTGCGTGCCGCCGAAGTTCTTGACGAGCATCTCGCCGACGCTCTGGCCGCCGGTGGAGCGCACCCAGGCGCGCAGGGTGTAGTTCCCGCTCGCCAGCCCGGTCCTGATCTGGTACGTGTGCACCTCGTACGGCGCGGCGCTGTACTCGGTGCCGTGCATGCCGTTGCGGCCACCGTACGTCTCGGCGAACGCCGTGCCCTGGAAGGCGTTGTTCGGGGACCACACGCCCCAGCCGTTCAGGCCCCCGTCGAAGGTACCGTTCGTGACGAGGTTCGGCCCCGGGCCGGTGCTGCCGCCCGTGTCGCGGTACACGCGCACGTAGTCCACGTACTGGTACTGCGGGAAGGTCGTGCTGCCATCCGGATTCCCGTCGAACATGCCGCCCACGGCGGTGTTCATGACCAGCTGCATGGTGCCGCTCGTGACATTCGCGGTGTGGCGGGCGCGCTGCACGCCGTCCACGTAGAACGTGATGCTGTCGCCCAGCCACTCCACGCGGTACGTGTGGAACGCCTGACTGAGGTCCGGGCCGGTGTACGTGCTCGTCTGGGACGCCTGGTTGGGATAGCTGCCCCACCAGTGCGTCATGAGGTTCACGGTCGGCTGGGAGCCACGCACCTCCATCACGTCGATCTCGGGCGGCCACGCTGAACCGCAGCCGTTGATGCCGTCGCAGGCGGTGCTGACCAGCCAGTTCGCAGGCCAGATGCCCTTGCCCCTGGGGATCTTCGTGCGACACTCGACGGCACTGCCGCGCGTGACGGTCACGTTGTTGCCGCTGCGGACCTCGCCGGACGAGTACCCGCGCCCGCCGAAGGAGCGTTTCTGGGTGCGCAGGACCAGGCTGCCGTTCTGCACGTACACGTCCTCGGGGGTGTAGTACTGCAGTTCGCTGTTGATGTTCGCGGGGCCGTTCACCGCGATCCACCGGCTGGTGTCCAGGGAGGTGCCGTTGAACTCGTCGGCGTACACGAGGCTCCAGGTGGCCTGGGCGGTCAGGGTGGGAGCGGCAGCTGCGGTGACGGGCTGGGGTGTCTGCGTGCAGGCGGCGAGGGTCAGGGCGAGGGTGGCGGCGAGGAAGGGGAAACGGTGCATGACGGACCTCCGGCTGGGCCACCGGCTCCCGCTCAGCGTCGTGCAGGGTACGACCTGAGGACGGGTGCGGGTCACCCGGTGAACTGTGGAATACCTCACCCTAACAAGAGGTGAAAGCGTTTTCAACCCCCTGAGAGGCGCCCCATCACAGCAGCATCCAGAGGGATGGATGGAAGCCCCCATTCCTCTGGATCAAGCGCAGCAGGTCCTGGACACAGCAGGAGGCGAACATGGAACGGGGGCGTGCCGTCGGCTCCTCCATGGAATGGGCACCGGCGGGCAGCGCGGCCCCTGGGGTCTGGCCAGCCACCTCCTTCCAGACACCACCGAAGACCGGGGCGCCGGAGCAAGACCACCTCCACGCCCCGCTCCACTCGCGCTACAGCCCGCCGCGGGCGAAGTCTGCCATCACGCCCGGCGCGGCCGAGTCGAAGCCCACCACGTCCAGCATGTCCGCACGGTCGGGGTCCGCGATGCTGAATCCCGTGGCTGTCAGCCCCACCACGATCAGGCGCGCGGGGATCCCCATCGTCTGCCGGTACGCGTCCAGCGCGGCGGTCGGGTGGACCTTCCCGGCCCAAGTCTCGTTGTCGGTGTACACCACGAACGTCTCCACCTGCACCTTCGCCTTCGCGGCCCACAGCATCGGCAGGGCGCAGTCGGTCGCGCCGAAGCTGTGGCTCTGCGCCTTGCGCATCGCGCCGTCGAGCGTGTCCCGCGCCGTGATGCCCAGCGGACGGAACGAGTCCGCGAAGCCCATCGTCAGGGCGTCCGGTTCGGTGCGCAGCGCCACCAGACTCATCGCTGCCGCGGCCATGTTCGGGCTCAGTCCCGGCACGCCGCCCACCACGCCGCAGGTCATGCTGCCTGATACGTCCAGACCCAGCAGGTGCCGCGTGCCCGCCGCACGCACGTTCCCGAACGACAGGTGGAACGCGTCCTCCAGGGCGTCCACGACCTTCGGCACGGCCAGCCACTCGCCCCGGCCCTTCACGCCGCGGCCCTGCGCGTACACCAGTCGCGCCTTCAGCACGTCCAGCGGGTGAATCCGCCCGCGCCGCAGCGCCTCCGGATCCGTCACGCGGCTCGTGACGGCGCGGATCACCTCGCGGTCGTTCACGCTCAGGACGCCCACGCGGCCCAGGTTCCCCAGGTTCCGCAGCAGCCACGTCAGGCCATTCGTGTCCATCGCCGCGCGGTAGACCTCCGCGCCGCGCAGGTGCGTCGGGACCGCCTCGATCGGCAGGCCGGACTCGCGCATCAGGGCCGCCGCCGCCGCGTCGGAAGTGACGCCCTGCACGCGCAGGTGCCCCTCGATCACCCGCAGGGCCGGTTCACTCACGCCGTCCAGGTCCGGCAGCACACCGTCCACCATGAACTTCAGGATGGCGTTCCGCCCGGCGTCCGCCACTTTCGGGTGGCTCAGGCGCAGCGCGTCCGCCTGACTCCAGCCGTCCCGCGACTTGTACTTCACGGCCCACAGCGCCAGCCGCGCCACGTCCACCGATTCGTACACGTTCGCCACGCCCCGGCGCGTCAGGCGACCCCAGCCGCCCAGCGCGTCCGCGAACGCCAGGAAGTGCAGCAGCATCGTGCCCGTGCGTGCCACCTCCGGCAGCGCCGCCCACGCGGCCCGGCGGTGCTCGGCGTCCGGGGCGGTCTTCGCGATCAGCGCCAGCACCAGCAGCGCCGGGTCCGCCTTCGGCGCGCGGCCCTCCCGCACGACGGCCAGCGTCACCGCCAGCGCCCGCGCCGCGTCCACCTGCACGAACGTCCGCACGAACTCGGTCGCCTGCACCGTGTGCGCCCGCTCGGACGCGTAGAACGTCCCGCCGTCCGTGCCCAGGATCAGGAAGCGCGTCAGGCGCGCCTCGTCCGACACGGCGTACACGAAGCCTCCGGCGTTGTTGACGACCTGACGGGCGTCCAGACGCTCCGTCTGCGGGCGGTTCAGGGGGTTGATGGCATTCAGCAGGTTCTTCATGGGCATTCGGCCCTCCTTCTTCGACAGGGCGGCAGGGGACACCCGGAATCGCCGGGCGCGAACAGGTGAACTGGCCGCCCCGGGCATCCACGCGGGATGGCCCAGGGGGCGCGGCACACGGTTGGGGAGGGTGGCGGGAATCGAACCCAGAACTTCCGCCTCCACAGGGCGGCGTGCAGCCTCTACACCACACCCTCCACAGCGCACGTTCCTCCCCGCGCCGGTCACCCGGCCTGCACTGACGGTCTGGTTGACTGACGGCCAGATGGCCGGCAGGGGTGGCTCCGGGAGCAGGGATCGAACCTGCGACGTCCTGCTTAACAGGCAGGCGCTCTGCCACTGAGCTATCCCGGAATGGTGGTGAACCGGGCAGGACTCGAACCTGCGACCTCCCCGTTCGTAGCGGGGTGCTCTTCCAGCTGAGCGACCGGTTCAGGTGGACTCCGGCGGTTGGTTTGGCACAACCGCGCCATTCAAGCGGAGCGAGAAGGAGAGAAGGAGGCGTCCGCGCGTGAAGCTGGCGGGTCGGTGTCTTCCGATCCGTCAGCGGAACAGACGGACGCCGCGTAGGGTGTTGGAACGGGTGGGATTCGAACCCACGACCTCTCGATCCGAAGTCGATGAGCCTGACGCTTCGGCCCCGGCGGGGCAAGGGACGCGCAGGCAACAGTGCTCTGCCACTGAGCTACCGTTCCAGGCTTGTGGGGGACGGGCGGGACTCGAACCCGCAGAACCTCTCGGTTGCATGTTCCAGAGAACCTTCACGCATCGGCCCTGAAGGGCAAGAGGTGGTGAAGGAACGCCCGCAGAGGGGCGACATGTGCGTCGACCAGTTCCGCCACCGTCCCCACGGTGGACTTGCAGATGGGTGCGGCGGAGCGGGCATCGAACCCGCGACCGTCTGATGAAGATCACCTTCCCCGAACGGCCCGCCGGGCGGACAAGAGGGTGGGGAAGAGGATGCCCGTGAAGGCAGTCAGATGCTCTGCCAGCTGAGCTACCCGCCGCGTACTGATACCCCCCCCGGGGTGCTCCTCAGGGGCTGGCTGCTCATTTCAACCGATGTGGTGGATGGAGTGAGATTCGAGTCTCACCTGCCGTCAGGCAGCCGATGGACAGTCGTCCGCGACTCGCCGTCGCCGCCCATCCAGAAATTTCGCGCCTGGACAGGGTGGGGATTTCGACGTTTCAGCGGCGTACCCCGGGTGACCGGCATGAACGGCCCTCGCTGCTTCTGCCCGTTTCGCCGTGCGTTCTTCAGTTGTGCGCTGGAAGCGGGAAGGAGGGGGAGCGGGAGTGCGTTCATGGGATGACCTCTGGACGTGGATTTGCCGTGCTGTTGGGCCTGTGTGGAGCAGACGGGTGGAGTTGCACCACCGTCACCTCGTTGGCAACGAGGCATCCTGACTGCTGGACGACATCTGCGTGGGGCGGGCAAGGGGTGAAGGTCGGCGTGGGAGTCGAACCCGGACCCGTGAGGGTCATCGCCAGAGAACCGATCCTTCCTCGGCCCGACCGGTGAAGCAGGGCGGCGGACAAGTGGGTCACGCAGGGTGGTTCCTTTTCAAAGAGAACCCTGGGTGTTCGGCCCGCGCCGGGTGCGAGGGGTGCCCTCACCTGCCGCGCAGTCTACGGGGGAGCGCGTGTGGGCCGCATTCGCCGCATGGCGTACGGGCGGACTACGCCATGCGGCGGGTCGGCCGTGAGGCCCGGGGTGACTGCGGTGGGGTGCCGGCCCGTGAGCAGCTATGCAGAGGGGGACTCTGTTCGCCGAAGGCGCATCGTCTGACGGGTACGTCCGCCAGTGAGTGGGGCCCGCAGAACGGCCGGAAGCGTGATTCTTCCGGCCGTTCTGCGGGGCGCTGACCCTTACTCCACGGTGACGAGGTAGTCGTACAGGTCCGGCCCGCCGGGGTGCGCTTCGACCTCGGCCATGCTGAATTCCTTCCCGATGCGCCCGGCGAGGGTCTCGAGGTCCTCCTGGGTGTGCTGCGGGCCGCCGAACACGGTGATGATCTCCTGCCCCTGGTAGTGGCGGTTGAGCATCTCCATGACGCTGTCCTCGGGGGTGCCGCCGCTCTGGACGAGTTCGTCGTCCATCAGGCCGATCACGTCGCCCTCCTTGATGTCCAGGGTGCGGCCGTCCTTCACGGTGATGTTGGTGGTGCGGCTGGCGCGGGTCACCTCGAAGGTCGTGACGGCGCGGGACGCCTCGGTCATGCCGTCCACGAGCTCTGAAGCGGGCACGTCGGGGCTGAAGTTCAGCGCCGCGCCGATGCCCTGGCCGAGGGTGCGGGTGGGGATGACGACCGCGCGGCCCTCCATGAGTTCCATGGCCTTCTCGGCGGCCATCAGGACGTTCTTGTTGTTCGGCAGGATGATGACCTGCTCGGCGCTGACCGACCGGACGGCGTCCACGATGTCCTGCACGCTGGGGTTCGCGGTCTGCCCGCCGGACACGATCCTGGCCCCGAAGCTGCGGAACAGTTTCACGAGGCCGTACCCGCTGGCGACTGCCACGAGGCCGCTGGGCGCGATTTCCTCCTCGGCGCGGGCAGTGGCGCCGGCCATGCCGAGGATCTCGGTGTGCTGCTCGCTCATGTCCTCGACCTTCGTCTTGAGCATCTTCCCGTAGCGGCCCACCGTGGCGAGCAGCTGGTCCGGCTCGTTCGTGTGGATGTGGCCCTTCACGTAGCCTTCCGCGCCCACGACGAGCAGGCTGTCCCCGAACGGCGTGACCAGTTCACGGATCTCCTCGATGGGCTTGGTTGCCTCGCTCATGAGGAACTCGGTGCAGAAGCCGAACTCCTCGTTCTCGAACTGCTCCTGCGCGTAGCTGGTGATCTCGGGCGCGGGGGGCAGCGCCTCGCCGCGCAGCTGCGCCAGCATGCCCTGCACGACGTACAGGTACCCCTGGCCGCCGCTGTCGATCACGCCCGCCTGCTTCAGCGCCGGGAGCATCTCGGGCGTCTGGTCCAGCAGCTCCTGCCCCCTGAACAGGGCGTTTTCCAGCACGTCCTCGATGTGGTCACCTTTCGCGCCCTCGGCCACGCCGCGCGCGACAGTCAGGATGGTGCCCTCCACGGGTTTCATGACGGCGCCGTACCCGGTCTTCTGCGCCGCCTGGAACGCGCGGCCCAGCGTGGCGGCGTCCACGACCTGCTGGTCCTTGATGGTCTCCGCGAAGCCCTTGAGCAGCTGCGAGAGGATCACGCCGCTGTTCCCGCGGGCACCCAGCAGCGCGCCGTAACTGATGGCGCGGGCCACGCCGGGCATGCTGCTCTCGTCGCAGGTGTCCAGTTCGCGGCGCACGGACTGCATGGTCAGGTGCATGTTCGTGCCGGTGTCGCCGTCCGGGACGGGGTAGACGTTCAGGGCGTTGACCTGCTCGCGGTACACGCCGAGCCAGTCGGTCGCGTAACGCAGCATGCGGGCCAGGTCGGCGGGGCTCAGGTGCGCGCGGTGCCCGGTGTGCGCGGCGTTCGTGACGTCAGACACGCTGGACCCCCACGGCGTGCACGCGGGTGGCGCTCAGGTCGATGCCCGCCTGGGTCTTCACGGTGTGCTCCACGCGCTCGACGACGTTGCGGGCGACGGTGGGGATGCTCACGCCGTACGCGACGACCACGTACAGGTCCGCGGCGTACTTCCCGGCGTCGCGGCTGATCACGACGCCGTCACTGACGTTCGCGCGGCCCAGCACGCGGCTGAGGCCCTCCTTGAGGTTGGCGGGGGCCATGCCGACCACGCCCGGGATCTCGTGGGCGGTCAGCCCGATCAGTGAGGCGAGGGCCGCCTCGGTGATTTGAATGGAACCATTCACAGTAAAGGGCAGTATACCTGCCCACCCTCACGCCTCCCCGGCACGCCGGTGACGCTCAGGGTTCGCTCAAGCCCACTTCCCGGCGTCCGGGTTCGCGGAACCCGCCGGGGGCGGCGCGTGATCTACTCCGCGCATGCCTCTGGTCACTTCCATGGACGCCGCCGACCTCACCCTGTCGTTCGTCACGCCGGACGGGGGCCGCCTGACCCGTGACCTGGACGGGGGAGAGGTCCGCCTGACCGCCCGCACGGACGCGGGTGATCAGGCCGTGGCGCTCGCACCCGCCAGCCCGGCCGAGGGGCAGGAACTCGGCGGCGCCCTGATCCGCCTGGCGCGCGAGCTGAAGGCCACCCGCGTGCGCGTCCCCGCCAGCGAGCACGCCGCCGCGCTGGCCGCCGCCGCCCTGAGCGCCGGGTGGCGCGACGGCCGCTACCGCCGCAGCGCCCCGGGGGACGTGCAACTGTTCGTGGAGGGCCTGAGCGCCGACGAGCACGCCCGCGTGGAGGCGCTGAGCGCGGGCCTGACCCTCGCGCGGGATCTCGTGAGCGCCCCCGCGAACGTCCTGAACCCCGCGACCCTGGCCCGCGAGGCCCGCACCCTGGAAGCCCTCGGCGTGGATGTGGACGTCTGGGACGGCGACGACATCACGGCGCGCGGCATGAACCTCCTCGCGGCGGTCGCGGCGGGCAGCGCGACGGGACCGCGCCTGATCCGCGCCACCATTCCCGCGCGGGGCGAGGCGCACACGGTCGTCGCGCTGGTCGGGAAGGGGATCACCTTCGACACCGGCGGGTACTCCATCAAGCCCGCCGCGGGCATGGTGAACATGAAGAGCGACATGGGCGGCGCGGCCGCCGTGCTGGGCGCCGTGCGCGCCCTGGCGGCCCTGCGCGACCTGATTCCCGAGGGGGTCGAGGTCCGCGCGTACGTCGCCGCTGCCGAGAACATGGTCGGGCCGGACGCCATGCGCCCCGGTGACGTGTACCGCGCCGCGAACGGTCTGCACGTGGAGATCACGAACACCGACGCCGAGGGCCGCCTCGTGCTGGCCGACGCGCTGACCGTCGCCTGCGAGGAGGGCGCGACCGAGGTCGTGGACCTCGCCACGCTGACCGGCGTGAAGGTCAGCGCGCTGGGCAACGACATCGCCGCGCTGTTCAGCAGCGACGCTGCCCTGACCGCCCGCCTGAAGGCCGCCGCGCAGGGTGCGGGCGAGCACGTCTGGGAACTGCCGCTGCACCAGCCGTACCTGAAGACCTACCGGAAGGGCACCATCGCGGACCTGAAGAACAGTGACATGCAGCCCGCCGGGGCGAGCATCAAGGCCGCGCTGTTCCTCCAGCAGTTCGTGACGCGCCCCTGGGCGCACCTGGACATCGCCGGGAACGCCACCCGCGAGGAACACGCGACCGGCTGGGGCGTCGGCACGCTCGTCGAGTACGTCCTGGCGCGGTAAACGGGTCGTGGAGAGTGGGTCGTGGTGAGTGGAATCACCACGACCCACTTACATCGCGGGGTTCAGTTTGCCGCGCAGCACGAGTTTCATGCGCTGACTGAGGCGCTTGTACATGGGCGGGGAGTGCTGCGCGCGGAAGTCCATGGTGGCCTCCTCGCTGCCCACGTCATGCCCGTACTTCTGCGTCAGGAAGTAGCGGTGGTCCATGATCCACAGGTACAGGTCCGCCTCGGTCCGCCCGGGGAAGCGGGACATCACGTCGTGCAGGTCGATGTTCTCCACGATCCGGCAGTACAGGCGGCGGTACCAGCTTTCCACCGCCTCCTCCCACGTGACGGGCGGCAGGCCCGCGCGGTCGGGTTTGCGGTCCAAGAAGTACTGCCGGGTGCGGATGTGCTCCAGCAGTTTCTCGTAGCGGCCCGGCGTGGTGAAGCGGATCGGGTGGTGGTTCGGGACGAGCGTGTCGAGGTTCGTGGCCTTCAGGAACTGCGCGTACTCGCCCTTGATGATCAGGTCCTTCAGGGTGTCGCCCTCCTCGGGCGGGACGGTGACGTGCAGTTCGATCACGTACGCGTCGATGTACTTCTGCCCCTGGCGGCGGGCGACGGACACGCGGTGGTTGCCGTCCTTGACGAAGTACAGTTCGCCGACCTTGTACACCTGGATGGGCGGCAGCTCCTTGCCCTGCAGCTGCGCGGCGCGCACGCCGATCCAGCGTTCGTCCAGGTGCGCTTCCTTGGGCAGGTAGTGCCGGTCGAACTCGCGGTAGCGGTCCACCGACCCGATGATGTGGTCCACCTCGATGGTCTCCAGGCCGCGCTGGTGCTCGCCGTCGGGGGCGAGGTGCCGGACCCAGTCGAACGGCAGCAGTTCGTTCGGCTGCCGCCGCAGGATGGACAGGAGGTCGCGCACGTCCCCGAGAAAACGGGCGCGTTCGACGTCGTGTTTGGCCTGATCGAAGATGGACATGGGACGGGTCACTCCTTGAGCCCCCTGCGGTCGGGGGCGGGTGGGGCCGGGTCGCCTCTGTCGTCGCCGGGAGAGAAGAAACCCGGACTTGCCGCCATGCTAGCGCAGCCCCTGTCAGGCGTTGGTGACGAAAGCCCCCCGGGCGGCCCTTCTGAAAGCGTTTAGGTTTCCGGTCAATGGTGTCCGGTGCCGCCAGCGTCCCCGCGCCCGCCGGTGTTGAATGCGGCATGCTTGGCAAGTTCTTCAAGAAGCCCGCCGATGACATGGGCGGCCGCGTTCCCCCGGGACAGACCCTCACCGTGCGCTTCCCGGTCCTCACGTACGGCCCCACGCAGCACTACCGGCCCGAGGACGTCGTCATCCGCATCACGGGACTCGCCGAGGAGCACACCTTCACCTGGGCGGACCTGATGGCCCTGCCGCAGACCACACTGACGTACGACATCCACTGCGTGACCCACTGGAGCAAGCTGGACACCACCTGGACCGGCGTGCGCGTCACCGACCTGATGGCGCACATCGGGCTGAAGCCCGGCGCGACGCACGTCATGCAGCACTCGGTCGGCGGCTACACCACCAACCTCAGCCTGGAGGACTTCCTGCGCCCGGAGAACCTGCTGGCCCACACCTTCGACGGGCAGCCGCTGGACGCCGAGCACGGCGGGCCCCTGCGGCTGGTCGTGCCGCACCTGTACTTCTGGAAGAGCGCCAAGTGGCTGACCGGCCTGGAATTCATGCCGGGCGACCAGCCGGGCTTCTGGGAACGCAACGGGTACCACATGCGCGGCGATCCCTTCGCGGAGGAACGCTACGACGACGACTGACCCCACCGGCACGCCCGACCTGACCGGCGGCGGCGAGTACCTCGTGCCGGACGTCCTGCGGCCCGGCCTGACGCTGATCCTGGTCGGGACCGCGCCCAGCCGCATCAGTGCCGCTGCCCGCGCCTACTACGCCAACCCCGGCAACCGCTTCTGGCACACGCTGGCCACCGTCGGCCTGACCCCGGAGCTGCTCATGCCGCAGGAGTACGCCCGCCTGCCCGAATTCGGCATCGGCCTGACCGACGTCGCCAAGCGGCACAGCGGCGTGGACGCCGACCTGCCCGCCGGTGCCTGGGCGCCTGATGAGCTGCGCGTCAAACTGCGGACCTACCAGCCCCGCGTGATCGCGTTCACCAGCAAGCGCGGCGCGGCCGAGACGCTGGGCGTGCCCACCGGCCGCCTCCCGTACGGCCCGCACCCCGAACCCCTGGAAGGCGCAGAGGTCTGGGTGCTGCCCAGCACCAGCCCCCTGGCGCAGACGCACTTCCAGCTGGCACCCTGGCAGGCGCTCGCGGCGCGCGTGCAGGCCCTGCGCGGGAACCCGGGCGAACCGGGCCGCGTACCGGAGTCATGACCCGCTCCCGCCCCCATCTGCGCGGTGGCGCGCGCCTCGCCCGCCAGCTGCTGACACCCACCCCCGACCCCGCGCCCGGCGGGGACCCGTGGCAGGTGCAGCGCCCCGGTGACCCCCGCGCCGCCCTGGCCCGCGGGCGCGGACAGGCCCGGCGACTGGGCGGCGTGGGCCTGCTGATTGTCCTCACACTGGTCGCCCTGTCGTTCCTGGGCACCCTGAGCGTCCTCCTGGGGATCGGCGTGGCATCCGGTAGTGACGTCGCCGGGTGGCTCTTGGCCCTGACGCTTCTGCTCAGCTTCGCCGTGATCGCCTGGAGTGCCCGCCGCGCCCGCCGCCTGCTGCGCGCCCCCACCCCCGACACTGTCACGCTGCACGCCGCCCCCGGCGACGAGCTGGGCCTGCTGCGCACCCTGCGGCAGTACGAACGCGCCCTGCCCACCCCCAGCCTGCCCGCCTTCCAGCAGGCCGTGACCGCCACCCGCGACGCCCTGCGCGTCACCGAGCACGCCTCCACCCTCACCCGCGACGTGTTCGACGCCCGGCAGGCCGCCCGCGAGGACCTGCCCCGCATCCTCGGCAGCTACGCCGCCGCCCACACCCCCGACCACCGGGAACTGGACCGCCAGCTGCAGCTCATCGAGGCCCGCATGACCGCCATCACCCGCGAACAGGCCCAGGCGCAGCGCCGCGACCAGCAGGCCGACACCACCTTCCTGCGCGACAAGTACACGCCCCCCCAGGACTGACGGGCACGCAGGTAAAGGCCACCTACAGAAAGCCGCAACCGCAGCGAAGGAAACCGGGGCCAGCGGCCTGCCGCCACCTGCCAACCTGACCTCATGTCCCGCCCCACCCCCCTCCTGACCGCCCTGCTGCTCGGCACCCTGCTGGCCCCCACCGGCTCGGCGCAGGACGCCGCGCTCGATGAACTGAACGCCCAGGCCGCCACGACCCTCAACCGCGTCGCCGCCACCCGCGTCACCCGGCCCGGGGCGGCCGTGCCCGGCACACCCACCGCCCTGAACACCAGCGTCACCGTGCGCTACGGCCCCACCCGGCCCGGCGCGGTGCTGCTGCTGATGCCCGGCTACCTGGGCGGGGCGGGCAGCTTCGACCGGCTGGCCCGGCAGCTGACCAGTCTGGACCCCACTCTGGCCGTGTGGGCTGTGGACCGCCGCTCGAACCTGCTTGAGGACCATGCGCTGCTGCTCAGCGCCGCTGCGCCGCAACTGGCTCAGATCGTCCAGCGCGGCCTGCCCACCCGTGACCCCGCCAGCGTCACGTTCATGAAGGACTGGGGCCTGGACACCACGCTGCGCGACTGGCGAGCTGCCGTGCTCGAAGCGCGGACCCTCACCCCGAACGTGTTCATCGGCGGGCACTCCATGGGCGGTACCCTGACCGGCCTGTACGCCACGTACGACTTCAGCGGCAAGGCCGGCGCGCAGGACGTACGCGGCCTGGTCATGCTCGACGGCCTGCCGGGCCTGATGAGCACCAAACCCATGACCCAGGACCAGTACCAGCAGGGTGGCGGCGCGAACCTCATGGGCGCCGTCCCGGGCCTGCAGCAACTGAGCCGCGCGCCCTTCGTCAGTGCGCCCTACTTCAGCCCTGACCTGGCCGCCCGCGCCGCCGCGCAGGCCCGCCTGGCCGCCCTGCAACCTGACGCGCGGGCCCCGCAGGGCGGCTTCGCGTCATTTCCCGCCACGAACCTCGCGGCGGCCATGACCCGCCTGGACCAGCGGTACGCCCTGCTGCCGTTCATGGCCATCAAGGCCGGACGCGCCATCAACGCCGCCGACGCGCCCTTCCTGCCCACCCAGGCGCTGGGCGGCAAGGGCACCCGCTGGATCACCGGCGCGACCGACCCGACCAAACCCGTCGGGTGGGTCAGTGACGCCTCCCAGCTGACCGACGCCCGCGACTTCGTCCGCCGTTATCTGACGCCCCTGAGCGATTACACCGAGTGGTACTTCCCCGCCCGCCTGACCCTGGATCTGGCCGCCGCCCGAACCGACACCACCGGCACCCCGTTCGAGAAGACCCTGCCGGTCCGTCCGTCCCGCACCCTGACCCTGCCCGTCCTGGGGATCGCCGCCGAGCAGGGCGTGACCACCGAGACGCAATTCCGCGAATATGCCGCCGGGACCCGCATGGCCCTGACCACGCGCACCCTGAAGGGCGCCGCGCACCTGGACATCACGACAGCCAGCAGCGATCAGGTCGCCCGCTGGATCTTGTCCTGGCTGGGGCCCCTGCGCCGCTCCTGACCGCCGGGAGGCCAGCAGGTGATCGACCTCCCCTCCGGCCTTGCCCCGTGGTCCGCTTTACCAGCTCTCGTCGTCCCGCTCCTCTCGTTTCCCGTCCCGGCGGGCCCGGCGCCGCTCGTCCTTGCCGCCCTTTCGTTTCGGTTTGGGCGGGAGTGACAGCACGTACAGCCGCTCCGGCTGGCACGGCGCGGGAATCTCCCCCAGGGCGTCCACCGGGTCGGCTGCACGCAGGCTGCCGATCACATGCGCGTGGCGCTCACCGCAGTAGGGGCAGGCGTCCACCACCCAGAACATCACCCGGGTGCCCGGCATGTCCCGCAGGGTCACGAACGCCGGTTGCGGGGTGCGCCGATCCTTCTTCGCCATAGGCGCGCAGCGTACCCCCGCACCCCGCGCGCATGTGTGGCGGGGCGCGGAATCTGCGCTGCGTGACCTTACACGTCCTCGTCGCCGTCGCGCATGTAGGTCACGATGCTGCGGCAGTGCGTGAAGCCCGCCCGGGAATACAGGGCGCGGGCGGGTTTCATGTGATCGTGCGCCCGGACCCGCAGGGTCCGCACCTCGGGGTGCGTGTCGGCCTCGGCGGCCGCTAGGGCCAGCAGCTTCTGGCCGTAGCCCTGCCCGCGCTCGGCCGGGTGCACCGCCACGTACGTCACGTCCGCGCGGGCCTCCTCCGGGCAGAATTCCAGTTCCGCGAACCCCAGCGGCTGCTCGCCCCGCATCAACGCCACGAGCCGCACGTCGTCCCGCGCGAAATGCTCGTCGAACTGCTCAGGTGTCCAGTTCAGCCGTCCTGCCCAGGCGTCCTCGCTGGACTTGAACAGCTCGCGGTACGCGCCCAGCGGCAGCTTCCGCGCGATGCGGGTCCCGGCGGGCGCGCAGGCGTGCGGCGTCAGGCGCTCCAGCGGGGCGCTGTAGAAGTCCGTGGTGTGCATCGCCCCGAACCCTGCGGTGTCCAGCGCCTCGCGGACCGGCAGGTTGTCCCGCGCAGCGAACGCGTACACCGGTAGCCCGTCACTGTGCGTCAGGGCGCGCCGCAGCAGGGTGTGCACGTGCCCTCCGTCACTGATCGGCCCTTCCAGCACCAGCCCGTCCCGGAAGGGGGAGAGCGCGCAGTACGCCAGGACGCCCTCGTCCTCCACGTCCACGAGGCAGAGGTTGTCCTCGCATTCGGTCTGCAGTTCGCGCGGGTCGCGGGCGTCGGGGGAGAACACCTCGCGTTCGGGGGCGTCGTCCATCCAGGAGAGCAGGGCGAGCACGTCGGGAACATCAGTGGCCAGCATGGGTCGGATCATGAGGTGACCTCCGGGCGCAACCGCCCAAGGAAAGTGACGCGAAGCACGTGGCGGCAGAACGGCAACAGGTCGCTGCTGACCTTCAGCCTAGTGACGCGCGCCGCGCGCTGTCTGCCCCGCCCGTCACGCCGCGCCGACCCGGGCGCGTGGTATGCTGCGCGCATGCCCTGAACAGGGTACGCCGCCTGCCTCCCCACAGACACGAAGCCGTGTTTGAGGGGCCTTTTCTTTTTGAAAGGGGCGGCCTGCGCGCCGCAGCAGACCCGGCCTGACCGGAGGTGCACCGCCGTGACGAAACAGTCCAGCAAACCGGCTTCTGGCCCCCTGCCCCGCCGAGCCCGCCCCCACACCGATGCCGCGCGCGCCGCCGACCCCGGCACGGCCCACACCCTGGCCGCCAGTGCAGACCTGCTCGCCCTGCGCGCCCAGCTGTCCCGCGCCGAGAAGGCCGCCCGCCGCGCCCCCACGCCCGCCCCGGCCCGCGCCGCGCGTCCCCAGGCTCCGTTGAAACCGCAGCGGGAAGCGGAACTGGGCGGCGTCAGCACCGACGACTTCAGCCTCGCGCAGGCGCACGCCCGACTGCGCGACGCCGTGTACGACGGCCGCTACCACCTGTGCCCGCACGCCATCGGGCACGCCCGCGCCGAGGGCTTCCTGGAACACGACGTGCTGAACGTCCTCCTGACCGGCCGGGTGCGCGCCGTGTACACCCAGGAGCGCCGCTGGCTGGTCTGCGGGTACTTCGAGGCGTGCGGCGTCGCCCTGCCCCTGCACGTCGTCGCCGAACCGCAGCGTGACGGGCACGTGGACATCGTCACGGCGTTCGTGCCCAGGCACCCGCACCACATCATCAGCCGCGCCCGGCTGGCCGTCATGCTCCGCTACGACGACCAACACGTCCGCGCCCGCACCGCCCAGGCGGGCAACCGCGTCGGGCACCGCGGCAAGGGCCGCTGGAAGAAGAGCGCCTGACCGACTGTGGGACCGGGGCTGACCTCCGGTTCCAGGCGTTCTGGACCCTGACGGAACACGGCCACGCTCTACACTGGCGGGCATGACCCCACCAGACGCGGCGATACAGGTGATCGGCGGGGCCGCGGTCCTGCTGCTGCTGTGGCTACTGCGGCCCCTGGTCCGCGCCGGGCTGGACCGCGCCAGAGCGCGCCGCACGCCACCCCCCGAACCACGGGATCCGGACGATGAATGGAAGCGGCGCGAGGCGGCACACCGCCGGGACGTCATGCGGTCCGGGCTGCTGCACGTCGCGTTCGACCGGGACAGCGTCAGCATGGGCGACGACAGCGAGGAGCACTGGCGCCTGCTGATGTTCGAGGAGAACCTCTCCCTGTCCGCTGCGCTGGGCCCCCCCATCTTCCGGGTGCTGACGTCCATGCCGGGCGGGCAGGCCACCTGGCTGATCGAACTGCGCGAGGAGATCCGTGCGCCTCAACGCTCGGCGGCAGGGAAGCTGGACCGCCCGGGCCTCGTGAGGGTCACGCCCCTGGCGGTGGTGGCGCAGCAGTGGTCCGAGCCTCACCTGCTGCACGCGGACGTGCCGGTGTCCCGACTGATGGGCGCCACGCTGTACGCCCGCTCCCTGGGACGGCAGGACCCGGCCGAGGTGGCGGGATCTGCCCACTTGATCCTGGAGGAGGAGACCGTCACGACCACCGCATACGACGAGTCGCAGGTGAGCGCGGATGACCGCGTGATGATCCGCGTCCGCCCGCGGCAGGTGGAGGCGGACGCTGCAGGTGAGCGCAGGTGACATACAGGTGCTGTCGTGACGGCCGAGCAGACGGGTACAGCTCCGCAGGAGCGCGAATGAAGAGGGTCGAGCAGGACGGGGAATGGAGGCATCATGCGTCTGCTGTCCTGATGCCTCCATTCGGGGAACTGCTCTAGGCCCGTCCCAGCGCGACGCGCAGGCCGCGCAGTTCGTAGCCTTTCACGACCTCGTTGAAGGTCACGCGGGGTTCCTGCACGAGGCGCAGGTCCTGCCAGATCAGCAGGCGACGCAGGAACGTGTCGGTCTCCTTGATGGCCAGGAACGCGCCGGGGCAGCGGTGATGCCCGTCCCCGAACGCCATGACCGGGGCCTGCACGCCGCGCGGCAGCGGCCGGGCGGGGCACAGTGCGGCCGGGTCGGCGCCCGCCACGCCGGGATCGGTGTTCACGTCCGCGAGGTTCAGGGCGAGCAGCGTGCCCTGCGGGATGGTCTGCCCGTCCACGGTCAGTTCGGTCTGCGCGCGGCGGTACAGGGTGGATACGACGGGTTCCAGGCGCAGGATCTCGTGCAGGATATCCAGGCGTTCCTTCTCGGTGCCGTGCACGTACTCGGCGCGCAGGTCGGGGGCGCGCAGCAGGTGCCACGTGGCGACCGTGATGAACTCGCGGGTGGTGACCATGCCCGCCGTGCCGTACGTGAGGCACTCGGTGAGGATCTCGATGTCGCTGTACTCCCGGTCGATCAGGTGGCTGATCAGATCGTCCCGGCGCGCCCGGCGGCGGGCCTGGATGGCGGGTTTCACGTCCAGCAGGTAGAAGGCCAGCAGGTGCCGCTGATCCAGGATGCTGTGCAGGCGGCCCTTCTCGGGGCTCAGGCCGGGTTCGCTGTTGCCGTCGTGTTCCACGAACCTCATGACGCGGTGCTCCAGCCCGGGCAGGCGGCTGCTCGTGAGTCCCACCACCTGCGAGGCGACCTGCACGGCCAGGGTCAGGCTCAGGTCGTCAATGTTGGCCTCGCCGCGGGTGGCCAGCTGCCCGATCAGGTCGTCGCTGAGCGCCGCGATCATGGGCTGGTACGTGGCGACCGCGGCGGGCGTGAAGTACCGGGCGGTGTCGCGGCGCATCTCGTGGTGTTCCTCGCCTTCGGTGAACAGCACGGGGCGGCGCTTGAGGATCCCGGCTTCGTTGACGGTCTCGGCGCTGAAGCCGGCCTGCGTGACGGCCTCGCTGCGCAGCACGTCCCGCGCGCCCTGGAACGAGTGGACCTGCACGACGCCGCGCGGGTCCGGGGTGGGGGCGGCGCCCGGCTGGTCCGGGCGGTCGGCGCGGCGGGTGAGGGCGTCGCCGCCGAAGGGGCAGCGGGGGGCGGGCGTGGATTCGGGAACAGTCATGGGGTGGCCTCCGGTGAGGTGGGGGAGAGGTCGGTCAGGGCTTCCAGTCCGGCTGTGACCGTGTTCAGCTGCGGTCCGAGGCGATCCAGTGCGGGCTGCGTGGCGTGCTGGACGGTCTGCATGGCTGCTCGCCACAGGTCCTGACCGGCGGGCGTGGTGTGCAGGGCGTGCCGTCGCGCGTCGCCGGGCGGCCGCTGGTACGTGACGGCTCCGGCCTCCTGGAGGTGGCGCAGGGCGCGGGCGACCTCGTAGCGGGGCAGGTCCAGCGTGCGGGCGAGGTCGCTGGGTGTCTGGGGGCCTGCCTGCACGTGACTGAGGATCAGGAAGGCGCGCAGGTCGAGGTCGTTGTGCTCGCGGCGCAGAGCGGCCTGCACCTGTCCGCTGATGCCCTGCCACGCCGTCCAGTAGGCGGCCAGAAACCGCAGCGGCTGCCGCGAGAGGTCCAGCTCGTGCGGATCAGGTGACATGATTGCATTCTGCAACAATCCACGCGCCGGTGGCTGAGGACCGGGTGAAGGAGCACGCGGCACAACAGACAGGGCATCGGGAGGGGAAGCGTGACGTGAGCGGTCACAGCGGTGTCCAGTTGCACCCCGGGGCCAAGGGCACGCCCCAGGGCTCCCCGTCCAACCGCTGTCCTTCTCAGGTGCTCGCTCTGCGGCGCAGCTCTTCGGGTCCGCTCAATTCAGAGATATTGAGAAAACCCTTCAATACCTCTGAATTCTGCTGTCAGATCGTGCGCCCGCTGTGGGCTACCATCCATCACCCAAAAAGTAAGGGGGTGGACGCCGCCACGTCCACCCAGGGGGTTCAGGGTTGGGGGGTCAGTGTTTGAAGTGGCGTGAGCCGGTGAACACCATGCTGATGCCCAGTTCGTTGCACGCGGCGATCACTTCGGGGTCGCGTTTGGCGCCGCCGGGTTGCAGGATCGCCGTGACGCCCACGCTCGCCGCGAGGCGCACCACGTCGTCGAAGGGGAAGAACGCCTCGGACGCCAGGACGGACCCCTGGGCCTTCTCGCCCGCGTTCGCCACGGCGCGTTCGGCGGCCCAGATGCGGCTCACGGCGCCCGCGCCCAGGCCGACCGTCACGCCATCTTTGGCGAGGACGACGGCGTTGCTGCGGGCGTGTTTCACGGTCGCCCACGCGAAGCGCAGGTCCAGCCATTCCTGCTCGGTCGGTTCGCGTTTGGTCACGACCTCGGGGCACAGGTCGTCCCAGGGGCGCGCGTCGCGTTCCTGCACGGCGAACCCGCCGGTCAGGGGCCGCACGTCCAGCACGCTGACACCCTGCGCGGGCGCGGCGACGAGAACACGCAGGTCCGGTTTCTTCTCCGCGAACCACGCGGCAGCCTCGGGTGTGACCTCGGGCGCGATGAGCACCTCCAGGAAGGTGCCGCGCGTCGCCTGCGCCGCCTCCAGCGTCACGGGCTGGCTGACGGCGACCACGCCGCCGAACACGCTCAGGGTGTCCGCGTCACGGGCGCGTTCCCAGGCGGTCTTCACGTCCGCCGCGACGGCCACGCCGCAGGGGTTGGCGTGCTTGACCGCCACGCACACGGCGGCGTGCTCGGGCAGCGCCGATTCCTGCGCGGCGAGTTCCTGGCACAGCGCCCAGGCGGCGTCCGCGTCGGCGTAGTTGTTGAAGCTCATGGGCTTGCCCGCCACGACCTGCGCGTCGATGACGGGGCCGCTGGCGCTCCCCAGGCGGTAGATCGCGCCGGGCTGGTGGGGGTTCTCGCCGTAGCGGACCTGCGCGGCGCGCGTCAGGTTCAGCGTCAGCGTCTCGGGCAGCGCGGTGGGCAGCTCGTCGCTGGCGCCGGTCAGGTACGTGGTGATGGCGGCGTCGTACTCGCTGGTGTGCCGGTACGCCTTCGCGGCGAGGCGGCGTCGCTCGGCGTCACTGACCTCGTCCTGCAACGCCACGGAGTAGTCGGCGGGGTCCACCAGCACGAGCACGCCCGCGTGGTTCTTCGCTGCCGAGCGGATCATGGCGGGGCCGCCGATGTCGATGTTCTCGATCACGTCCGCGTCGGGCGCGCCGCGCGCCACCGTCTCCCGGAACGGGTAGAGGTTCACGCACACCAGATCGATCGTGCCGATCCCGTGCGCCTCCAGCTGCCCCAGGTGTCTGGGTTCGCGCACCGCGAGGATGCCGCCGTGCACGGCCGGGTGCAGCGTCTTCACGCGGCCGTCCAGCATCTCGGGGAAGCCCGTCACGTCGCTCACCTGCCGCGCCGCAATCCCGGCCTGCACGATGCTCTGGTACGTGCCCCCCGTGCTGAGGATCTCCCAGCCGCGCGCCTCGAGCTGCCGCGCGAACTCCACGACGCCCGTCTTGTCGCTCACCGAGATGAGGGCCCTTCTGCTCTGTGTCCCATGCTGCGTCACTGTGACCTCCGAGGACCCCGCCAGCAGAGGCGGGGATCGACCCAGGCGCGCGATCAGGAAAAAAGTCCGTGTCGGGGGCTTCCCCGTGGTGTGCCCACGTTCAGCGCCAGTCGCCCCCCGGCCCAGCGGGCAGTGTACCGTCACGGGGCGCACGTGACCCCGCCCACCCCGGTCAGCAGTCCCGGACGCACCCACCCGACCAGCACCGCGCCGGGCGTGCCGGGGAGCAGCATGAGTCCTTTACCCTCCGGGTGGATGACGGAAATACGCAGCGCGGCCCGCCTCCGCTTCCTACAGTGGAGGTCAGGTCAGGAGGTTCAGTTGCGCCACGCGTCCCCCACCCTCCCCACGATCCTGGACACCTTCGAGCGGCAATTCGCCCGGACCGGGTTTCTGCCGCCCCAGGCGCCCGTCCTCACGCTGCCCGGCCCGTACCAGGTGGTACCCGACCTGATCCCCACACTGGCCAGCGCGTACGGCGACACCGGCGTCCGGCCCCTGATCCGGGAGGCGGTCGCGTCGTGGCCCCGCGACCTGCACGCGGGGCTGGCCGCGCTGGACGCCGATCAGCGCGACGCGCTGCTGTCGGCCACCACGATCCTGATGCACCTGTACCGCTGGAACGCCGTGCCGGTGGACCCCGCGCGCTTTCACGAGCACCCGGAGTTCCCGCGTGCCCTGGCGCACCTGTTCCGGACGCTGAGTGACGCGCGGGACCTGCCGCCCTGCGGCAGCCTGTACACCCTGAAGTACCTGAACTGGCGCAGCCCCGACGTGACGCCCGGCGAACCGTACGACGCGGACACGCTGCACGCCGGGAACGTCCGCATCGCGCACCCCTGGCAGGAGGGCGTGGCGGGCGAGCAGCTGGACCTGTGGATCCAGACGTTCGTCCTGGCCGAAGCGCGCGGCCTGGGTGTCCTGCGCGCGGGCATGGCGGCCCTGCGCGCCGCGCACAAGCAGGACTGCGCGGCGCTCGAGGCGGCGCTGGAGGACCTGCACCACGCGATCCGCACCGTGGCGCGCGGGATCAACGTGTACACCCGCTTCCACGTGATCCGCACCGACCTGTGGCGGGTGCACACCCAGCCCACGTTCGGCTGGGGTCTGACGGAACAGGGGCGGCTGCTCGAGGGCGCCAGTGGCCTGCAGCTGGGCGCCACGCAGTTCGCGGACCTCGCGCTGGGCGTCCCGTTCAGTGGACCGCTGGGCGGCGCGCTGCTCGCCTCGCGCGCGTACCTGCCGCCGGAACAGCGGGCGTTCCTGACCGCCTGGGACGGGCACCGGCGTGACGTCCGGGCAGGCGTGACCGGCTGGGGCGGCAGCCGCGCCCGCGACCTGTTCGACGCGTGCGTGCAGGACATGGAACGCTGGCGCGTCAGTCACCGCGAGCGCGGCTCGGCCTACCTGCGCGGGGACGGCCGGGCGCACGTCATGGCGTCCACCGGAACGCAGTTCTCGGCGGGCACCCCCCACGATCAGGACTTCCGGCACCTGATGAACTCCCGCATTCACGACACCCGGCGCCAGCGCATCGCGGACGACCTGCTCTAGGCCAGCAGGTGGGTGTTACAGCAGCATTCAGAGGTACTGAGGGTATCCCTCGATACCTCTGAATCGAGCGGACTCGAAGAGCTGCGCCGCAGAGCGAGGACCTGAAAAGGACAGGGGTTGGAAGTGGAGCCCAGGGGCGTGGTGCTGGCCCTTCAATGGAACTGGAAACCGCTGTCAGTTGCTGTTGCCGCTGCCGTCCGGTGAGGGACTCAGGAGGGCCGGGTCCTGCGGGGCGGGCGTGCCCGAGCCCAGCAGGGCGCGCAGTTCCTCGATCACGGCGCGTTCCTTGTCGTTCACCTGTTCGCCGCCGATGCCCAGGAACCCGCCTTCCTTCGCGGCCCCCGCGGTCCGCTCGGCGACGTTGAGGAGCATGGCGCGGTACGCGGCGGCGTCCTCGGGGCTGGTCTTGGCGGCGACCACCCACGCGGCCTGCCGCACGCCCTCGAGGCTCTGCTCGCGGGCCTCGTCCATGCTGCGGGCGCGGTCCTGATGCGGCATGGCCTGCGGGTCGGGCGCGGTCCCCAGCAGGTCGGCCGCCATGGCCTCCAGCAGCGGCGTGCGGGTCTGGGCGCTGACGCTCTCGCGGACTGCCTGCCCGATGGCCTGCGCCTCGGCGACCAGGCCGGTCAGGCCGCTGGGGCTGGCGGCCACGACCGCCGCGCCCGCCCGACCGGGGCCGGTCATGACCTTGAACCACTCGTCTGCCGTGAAGTTGTCCTTGATGCTCATGCGTTCAGGGTACGCGCCGCGCCCGGAGCGCGTGTTCGGGGTTCATTCACGCTCGGGCAGGGCACTCAGGTCGAACTGCACCCGCTCGGTGTCCTCGCGCATGCTGACCGGGTCGGCGTCCAGGCCGTGCGAGCCGAACATCCCGCCCGCCGCGCCGCTCGCGCCCAGCGGGTCGTGGCTGCGCTCGTCGGGCGGCACCAGGGGCTTCATGCGCAGGGCCAGCACGATCAGGACGGTGGGCAGCACGATGAAGATCAGGAATGCACTCACGAAACCTCCGGCGCACTCCGGTTCAGGGGAGGCGTGACCTCATGCTGTCACGGCGCGCCCCCGCTCCGCTGCCGGAAACCGGGCGCGCCGGGGGGTGATTCAGGCGTCGCTGGGGGGCACGCGCCAGCCGGTCCGGGTGGCCCATTCCTGAGCACCCGCGACGATCAGGTCCATGACGGGGTCCTTCACGGCGTAGTAGGCGTCCACGTCACGCGGGTGCAGCCGGGCGAGCTGCACCTTCACCTCGCCGTACGCGGCGGCGGCGGCCGGGGCGGCGCGCAGGAAGTCGCGCATCAGCAGCGGGTAGCGGTGATTGAAGCGGCCCACCTCGCGCACGTGTAGGTGGACCTGCCCGGCGCGGCTGGCGTAGGCCTTGCGCAGCTCGGCGCCGGGCAGGGTCAGGCCGGGGGGCAGGTGGTCGGCGGTGACGGCGGGGCGGGGTTCATAGCCCAGCGCGGCCAGGGTTTGCAACAGGGCCGGGGCGGCGTTCAGGTCGCTCAGGCCGATCTGGAGGTCGATCACGTCCTTGGCGCTCAGGCCGGGCACGGCGGTCGAGCCGATGTGGTGAAGCTGCGCGTCGGCGGGCAGGGCCGCGCGGATGGGGTGGGCCAGGGCGTGAAAACGTGCCGCCCAGGTGGGATCGGGCGGCACGACCGTGATGACCTTCGACATGGCGCTTGGCGGAGTGGCCGGGGTCAGCAGGGGGCCGGTTCGGGGTGCGGCGCGGCGGGGGCGTGCAGGTGGGTCTTGGCCCAGCCGTCGATGGCGTCGATGACGCTCTGGAGTTCCAGTCCAGCCGGGGTGAGGCTGTAGACGCTGCGGGCGAGTTTGCCGTGGCTGTCCTCGGTGCGTTTGTTGATCAGCGAGAGGGTTTCGAGTTGCTCGAGGCGCTGCGTGAGGGTGGCGCTGTTGCAGCCGCCGACGGCGCGCGCGAGTTCGTTAAACCCCTTCTCGCCGTTCAGCAGGGCGCGGACGATGTGCAGCACCCATTTCTCCTGCAACACCCCGATGGCCCGGTAGACCGGGCAGAAACCAGCGTGTTCAGTGCTCATGGGACAAGTCTACACGGCGGGACTGACCAAATCATGACGGAAGACACATCGCTTGACAATTCAAAGCAGTTGACCTAACCTCTCGGCATGACCGCGACCACCACCAAAGCCCTGAACGTCAAAGACGCCATCGAAACCCGCCGCAGCATCCGCAAGTTCGTCCAGGAACCCATGAACCAGGACGACCTGCACGAGATCCTGCGCCTCGCCAGCCTGGCCCCCAGCGCCTGGAACGCCCAGACCTGGCGCTTCGCCGTCGTGCAGGACCCCGCCATCAAGCAGCAGATCCAGGACGCCGCCTACGGCCAGGGTCAGGTCACGGGCGCCCCCGCCGTCATCGTCGTGTACAGCGACATGGAAGACACCCTCGCCACCGTCGAGGAAACCGCGCACCCCGGCATGGGCGAAGCCGGCCGCACCGGCCAGCGCACCACCTTCGACGGCGTCTTCGGCGGCCAGCCCGTCGCCCAGCGCGGCCAGTGGGGCCTCAGCCAGGCCAACATCGCCTTCGGCTTCCTGATGCTCGCCGCCCGCGGCCTCGGCTACGACACCGTACCCATGCTCGGCTTCGACCCCGCCAAGGTCAAGGAAATCCTCGGCCTGCCCGAGCACGTCCAGTTCGCCGGCCTGCTCCCCGTCGGCCAGCGCGCCGAAGAGGGCTTCCCCCACCACCGCCACAACGTCGAGCGCATCACCAAGTTCTACTGATCCACCACCGGTGTCGGGCCCGCGCGCGCGGGCACACCGGACTTCAGGCCGCCCCCACCGGGGCGGTTTTTTCACATTCCCCCTGTCCCCTCACCGGTACTGCACCCGGCGCGCCGCGCGGGCTGATATTCCACAGACAGGGAAAGCCCTACAATGTGGAGCGCATGAAAAACAACCTTCTCCTGATCGGCGCGGCGCTGAGCCTCAGCAGCTGCTCCATGATCCTGGGCCCCTCCACCGTCGACGTCACCGTCATCGGCGTCAACGACTTCCACGGCAACCTGCTGCCCACCAGCTTCCGCGTGCCCGACCCCGCCGACCGCACCAAGACCCTGACCGTCCAGGCCGGCGGCGCCGAAGCCATCGGCGGCATCCTCGCCGAGGCCCGCAAGGCCAACCCCAACACCGTCTTCGTGGGCGTGGGCGACATGACCGGCGCCAGCCCCCTGATCAGCGGCCTGCTGCGCGACGAACCCACCATCCTCGCCCTGAACGGCCTGGGCATGGCCGTCAACGTCGTCGGCAACCACGAATTCGACTACGGATTCGCCGAACTGATGCGCTACCAGAAGGGCGGCTGCAACAGCAACGACGCCACCAAGGCCTGCAAGTTCAACAACACCTTCGAAGGCGCCAAGTTCCCCTACATCGCCGCGAACGTCCTCGACGAGACGACCGGCAAGCCCGTCCTGCCCGCCTACAAGATCGTGCAGGTCGGCAAGGCCAAGATCGCCTTCGTCGGCGCCGTCCTGAAAGACACCCCCACCGTCGTCACGCCCGCCGGCGTCGCCGGACTGAAATTCGAGGATGAGGTGAAGAGCATCAACGCCGCCATCCCCGCCATCAAACGCATGGGCGCCGACGCCATCGTCGCCCTCGTCCACCAGGGCGGCACCAGCCGCGACGCCTTCGACGTCGTGGACTGCAAGACCCTCACCGGCCCCATCGTGGACGTCGCCAGGGGCCTCGACCCGGCCATCAGCGCCATCATGACCGGCCACACCCACCGCGGCTACAACTGCCTGGTGCCCGGCCCCGACGGCAAGGACCGCGTCGTCATCCAGGGCGACGCCCTGGGCCACCTGCTGCAGCGCCTCGACATGACCGTCGACACCCGCACCAACCGCGTCACCGCCATCCGCGCCAGCAACGTCGTTGTGGACGCCGCCAAGGCCCCCAAGGACGCCGCCATGACCGCCCTGGTGAACCAGGCCAAGACCCTCACCGACCCCATCGCCAAGACCGTGATCGCCACGCTGGGCGTCGAGCAGATCAGCCGCACCGCCACGCCCAACGGCGAGAGCCCCCTGGGCCGCGTCATCGCCGACAGCCAGCTGGCCGCCGCCGCACCCGCCGCGAAGGGCGGCGCCGTCATCGCGTTCATGAACCCAGGCGGCATCCGCGCCGACCTGCCCGTGAACGTCCCCAACGCCAGCAAACAGGTCACGTACGGAGACGCGTTCACCGTGCAGCCCTTCGGGAACATCCTGACCGTCATCACCCTGACCGGCGCGCAGATCAAGGAAGCCCTCGAGCAGCAGTTCGACAACCCCTCCGCCGGCAGCAACCGCATCCTGCAGGTCAGCAGGGGCTTCACGTACACCTGGGACAACGCCAAACCCAAGGGCGAGAAGGTCAGCGACATCACACTGAACGGCCAGGCCATCGACCCCGCCGCCAGCTACCGCGTCGTCGTGAACAACTTCCTCGCCGACGGCGGCGACGGCTTCACCGCCTTCGCCAAGGGTACCAGCCGCCTGGGCGGCGACCTGGACATTGACGCCTTCCGCGCGTTCCTGACCAGCGGCACCGTCACCCCCGACACCACCGAGCGCGTCAAGCGCCTGAACTGATACGGATTCCGGTTGAACGGTTTGCATAAACTGTTCAACCTGAGCGGATGCGACTCGTAGAGCTGCGGAGCAGAGAAGGAGCAAAGCGGGTTCCGGGCGTGGAGTTGGCAATCCGGTGAAGTTCCGGGTTGTCAACGAAACAGACGGAATCCGTATGAACCCAGCCGCAGGATGACTGGAGGCCGCTCACGTGCGGCCTCTGTTTCATTGCGGCCGGCTCACGCCTCCTGCACCCCGCTGCCCCCGACGCGCCACTCGCGGGTGGCGACCCGCTCCAGCAGCCGCCGGTCGTGGCTGGCAAGCAGCACCGTGCCTGGAAAGTCCAGCAGCAGCGCTTCGAGCGCCTCGATGGCCCGCACGTCGAGATGATTGGTGGGTTCGTCCAGCAGCAGTACCTGTGAGCGCGTGACCCGCAGCCGTGCGAGGCTCAGGCGGGTGCGCTGCCCGCCGGACAGCCCGGACACGGGGAAGGCCGGGCCGCCCGGCACCTCCAGCGCCGCCGCGACCTCGTGCAGCTGATGCGGCGTCAGCAGGGGATTGGCGTCCAGCAGCGCCTCGCCCACCGTGCCCAGCCCGTGCAGTTCCTCGCCGTGCTGCCCGATCAGGCTGACGGCCAGCCCCGCGCCCCACGTGACCGACCCCGCGTGCGGCAACCCGCCCAGCAGGGCGCGCAGCAGCGTACTCTTGCCCCCGCCGTTCGGGCCAGTCAGGGCCACCCGGTCGCCCCGGCGCACGTACAGGGTCACGCCGGACAGCACCACCTCCGATTCCCGAACCACGCCCAGGTCACGGACGGTCAGGACCTCCAGCGGTCCCGGTGGTACGGGCGGCAGCGTCAGCCGCAGCGTCCGCGCGTCCCGGAACGGCTTCTCCGGTGCCTGGGTGTCCATCCGTTCGATCTGCCGCTTCATGGCCCGCGCGCGGTTCGAGAACAGCACCTGCGCCCGCCCCGCCTTGTGCGACGACAGGAACTTGTCGTTGTCCCGCGCCCGCGAGCGGTTCTCCTCGACGCTGCCCCGGCTGCTCAGGCGGCGGCGTTCCTCGTCCAGCGCCGCGCGCCTGCGGCGGTACGCCTCGAAATCACGGACCTTCGCCTCGCGGAGCGTTGCCTTCAGCACCATCGCTTCCGAGTAGGTGCCGGGGTACACGCTCAGCGATCCGCGTTCCAGTTCCGCCACGCCGGTCGCCACCTCATCCAGGAACGCCCGGTCGTGACTCGCCAGCACGAACGCCGCATCCGACGCCCGGATCCAGTCGCGCAGCCACGCCGCACCCTCCGCATCCAGGTGGTTGGTCGGTTCGTCCAGCAGATACACGTCCGCCGGGGCCAGCAGCAGCGCCGCCAGCAGCACCCGCCGCGCCTGCCCGCCCGACAGGCGGTCCGCCCGCGCCCCGGCATCCAGACCCAGCTCCGCCAGCACCGCCGCCGCGCGCCCCGCGAAGTCGTAGCCGCCCGCGAGCCGATAGGCCTCCTCGGCGTCCGCGAAGGCCAGCAGCGCCGCCTCCGACCCGTCCGAGAGCGCCGCCGAGGCCGCGTCGAACGCCAGCTGAGCCTCCGTCAGTGCCGGGGGCGTGACCGCCTCCAGCACCGATCCACCGACTGACCCCGCCTGCGCCAGCAGCGCCACACGGCCCGAGCGCGTCACTACGCCCGCATCCGGCGCGTCCAGCCCCGCCAGCACGCGCAGCAGCGTGCTCTTGCCACTGCCATTCTCTCCGACCAGCGCCAGCCGCTCTCCGGCCCCCACGGTCAGCTCCACACCCGAAAACAACACGCGGTCCGCGAACGACCGCGCGACCCCACTCAACATCAGCATTTGATCCCCCTGACGGGACAGGCCAGCCCACACGCGGCAGGCGGCAACTCGGAACACGGCAGTCAGGGGTTACAGACGCAAGACAGGGGAGTCCTTTGAGTGAACGGAGGGGCAAACGACCGGGCAACCCCGGTGGTCAGGGCTGACCGTACCACTCGCCGCGAGATGAACGCATGCGCCGGGTGGCGTAGCGACCCCTCACCCCAGGGCAGAGGTCGGTTGGTCCGCTCATACGGATTCCGTTTGTTTCGCTGACAGATCGGAACACCACCGATCTGCCAGCTCCACGTCCGGAACCCGTTTTTCTCCTACTCGCATCCGCTCGGATTGAACGGGATTTGCAGCCCATTCAATCGGAGTCCGTATCACTCCTCGGCGGGCACCTCGGGGAAGCGCGACAGGGGGAAGGTGTCCACGTTCGCGCTGCGCTGCTGCACCAGCACCCCACCGTCCACGACCACGAACTGCCCCGTCACGTACGCCGCGTCGTCTGACGTGAGGAACGCCGCCGCGCCCGTCAGGTCCTCGGCGGTGCCGTAACGGCCCAGCGGCACGGTCTTCTCCCGCTGCGCCAGATCCTCACCTTCCAGCCCGTACGTGTTGATGAACCCCGGCGTGATCCCGTTCACGCGCACCCCGTACGGGGCCATGTCCAGCGCCAGCGCCCGCGTGAACGCCTCCACGCCGCCCTTCGCCGCGTCGTATGACGTGAAGCCCCGGTGCGAGCGGGTCGCGCCGCCACTCGACACATTCAGGATCACGCCGCGCCGCCGCGCCGCCATGCCCCGCGCCGCCCGGTGACTGCACAGGAACACGCTTTTGAGGTTCACGCGCAGGAACAGGTCCCACCACGCCTCGTCCGCGTCCAGGAAGTGCCGCTGATCACTCGTCAGCGCCGCGTTGTTCACGAGCACGTCCACCGGCCCCAGTTCTGCCTCGGTCGCCGCGAAGATCGCCTCCACGCCGTCGGCCACGCTCACATCCCCCGGCACGCTCAACGCCCGCGCGCCCGCCCCCGTCAGGGTGCCTGCGACCGCCTGCGCCGCCGCCGCGTTCACGTCGTTCACCGCGACCCGCGCCCCCTCCGCCGCATACCGGTGCGCCAGCGCCGCGCCGATCCCACCCCCCGCCCCCGTGATGAGCACCGTCTTCCCCGTGAACCGCTGCAAAGTCGTCATGACGCACAGGGTACGGCAGGGGAGACGGCATGAGCTCTGGGCTGTGAGCGAAAGAAAAGGCCGGAGCGTGTGCCCCGGCGTTCTTTCTCACAGCTCAAAGCTCAAAGCCCACCGCCCCTTCACTCCCGTCTACGGAACGCCAGTGCTGCCAGGAAGATGGCGGTGTTCACGAGGACGATGGTCGCGCCGGGGGCGGTGTCCTGGTAGTAGCTGAGGTACAGCCCGGTCACGCCGCCGACGGTGCCGAGCGCGGCGGCGAGGAGCATCATCTTCTTGAGGCTGCGGGCCAGGAGGCGCGCGGCGGCGCTGGACGTGATGAGCAGGCTGACGCTGAGGGTCGTCCCGACGAGCTGCACGGTGAGGACGACGACGAGGCCGATCAGGATCAGCAGCAGGCTCTCCAGGCGGCGCACGGGGAGGCCCACGGCGCGCGCCTCGGTGGGGTCGAAGGACGCGAGCAGCAGTTCCTTCTGGATGGCGGTCAGGATGCCGCCGACGACGACGGTGACGGCCAGTGCGCCCCACAGGTCGGCGGGCGTGACGCCGAGGGGGTTGCCGATCAGGAAGTTGCTGAGGTCGGTGGTGAAGGTCGGGGCGCGCGACAGCATGACGATGCCCAGCGCGAACATGCCGACGAACACGATGCCGATGGCGCTGTCCTGCTTCAGGCCGCTGCGCCGCCCGATCGCGCCGATGCCGAGTGCGGTGAGGACGGCGGCGATGAGCGCCCCGACGAGCAGGTTGCCCTGCATGAGGAACGCGCCGACGATGCCGGGGAACACGGCGTGACTCATGGCGTCCCCGATGTAACTCAGGCCGCGCAGCACGACCCACGCGCCGACGAGGGCGCACAGGACGCTGACGAGCACCACGGCCAGCAGGGCGCGGGTGAAGAAGTCGAATTGCAGGGGGTCGGTCAGCAGGTGCAAGGGAGTCCTCGAAGGCGCGGGAAGGTGGTCAGGCCGGGTGTGTCATCCATCATCTTTCAACCATCACCTGTCGACCTCACGCCTCGGCGTGCGTGTGTCCCAGGAAGCTGGTGCTGAACGTCGCCTCGATGTTCTGCGTGGTGTACACCTGTTCGGGCGTGCCGTCCGCGATCACGCGGCGGTTGACGAGCACGAGGTGGTCGCACCAGCGCCGCGCCTGTTCGAGGTCGTGCGTGACCATCACGACCGCTCGGCCCTTGTCCGCCTGTCTTCGCAGGAGGCCCATCAGGGTTTCCTGCGTGGCGGCGTCCACGCCGGTCAGGGGTTCGTCCAGCAGCAGCAGGTGCCCCTGGCGGGCCAGCATGCGGGCCAGCAGCACCCGCTGCCGCTGCCCGCCGGACAGCGCGCCGATGTGCCGCCCGCGCAGGTCGAACACCCCAGTTTCCTTCAGGGCGTCCTCCACGATCTGCCGGTCCTTCCGGCTGGGCCAGCGCAGCCAGCCCAGGCGACCCGTGCGGCCCATCATGGCGACGTCCCAGACGGTCACGGGGAAGCCCCAGTCGAGCGTCTGCTGCTGCGGCACGTAACTGATGCAGCCGCGCGCCGTGTGCCCCGGATCGAAGCGCACCGCGCCTTCCGGGTCGGGCAGCAGGCCCACCAGGGTTTTCAGGAGGGTGCTCTTGCCCGCGCCGTTCGGGCCGATGATCGCGCTGAACGACCCCGCCTCGAAGCGCACGCTGGCGTGCTCCAGCGCCGTCTGCGGGCCGTATCTCACTGTCAGGTTCTCGACGCCCAGCATCAGACCAGCATACCTCCCCGCGCGGTGATGTTGCGAGCGCAGAATCAAAAGCGGAAGCGGGTGGAGGTAGGCCGTGCCCCTCCACCCGCCTCTCCTGGCGACGGTTAGCCCTTCAGGGCTTTCACCATGATGTCCACGTTCGTCCGGAACGCCTTGAGGTACGTCTCGCCGCCGCTGCCTTTGGGGCCGAGAGCGTCGGTGTACAGCGGGGGGGCGATGCGCGCGCCGGTCTCGCGGGCGAGCGTCTGGGCGAGGCGGGCGTTGACGGTGTTCTCCGTGAAGATCACCTTCGCCCCGGCTTTTTTCATGGTCTGGGTCAGGGTGGCGAGTTCGCGGGCGCTGGGTTCCCGTTCGGTGCTCAGGCCCGGAATGACGGCCCCGATCAGGCGCAGTCCGTACCGTTCGGCGAGGTAGTGCAGGCTGTCGTGGTTCGTCACGAGCACACGCCGCGCGGCGGGGACCGTGGCGAACTGTTTCTTCGCGTAGGCGTCGGCGGCGCTGATGGCTTTCAGGTGCGCGGCGGCGTTCTTCGCGTAGGTGGCCTTCCCGGCGGGGTCGAGGCGGGTCAGGGTGGCCTGGGCGTTTTTCACGTACCCGGCGGCCAGGGTGGCGTCCCACCACGCGTGCGGGTCGAGCGGGCCGTGGTCGTCGTGCTCGTCATGCCCGGCCTCCGCGTGGTTCTCGCCTTCATCGGCGGCATGGAGTTTCAGCCCCGCCGTGAGTTCCTGCACGGGTACCTTGGGCGCGCTGGCCTTCAGTTTGGGCAGCCAGGGTTCCAGGCCCGCGCCGTTCGCGAACAGGGTGCGGCTGCGGGCGAGGTCGCGGATGGCGCCGGTGCTGGGCTGGAAGGTGTGGGTGTCCCCGCCGGGCGGCACGATGACGTTCACGCTGACGCGGGTGCCGCCGACGGCTTTCACGAAGTCCGCGATGATCGTGGTGGTGGCGCTGACCTGCAGAGGAGCGGCCTGCGCCGTGGGCGCGGCGCACGCGGCGAGCAGCAGCGCGGGCAGGAGGAGGTGGGGGCGCTTCACAGCAGTTCGATGCCCTGGTACGGGCCGCGGCTGAGGGTGCGCAGGGCGTTGGCGCTGAGCCACACGGTCTTCGTGACGCCGCCCTCGCGGATGGCGCGTTTGTGGAGGTTGGCGCGCTGCACGCGTCTGGTCACGCCCGTGACCTTGCGGCCCACGCCGCCCTGCGCGCGGGCCTTGCCGCGCCGGGTGACGCTGTTCACCACGAGGTTCTTCTTGCCGGTCAGGTAGCACTCACGACTCATATTGATTTCTCCTTATCACAAATGGGGGTGGGGGGAAGGTTCACCGGCGCACGTTCCGCGTGTGCTGTCAGGCGCCCAGAGCGCGGGTCAGCAGTTGATCCAGCGCGTCCGGGTCGAGGTCGTGCCCGATGAACACCAGTTCGCTGAACGCCTCGTCTGGGCTCAGCCACTCGCCCGCCGTTTCCAGGGCCAGCTGCCGTCCGGTGTGGTTCCAGAGGGTCGCCACGCCATTGCCCAGGTTCACCCACCCCTTGGAGCGGATCACGTTGCGCGGCAGGCCCAGTGTCAGCGCCTCGTTCAGGCGGTCCGGGTCGAAGGGCCGCTCGCTGCGGAAGATGTGGGTGCCCAGACCGTACGTCTCGGATTCCGGGGTGTGTTCCTTTTCCAGTTCGGCCATCCACGCGTCGAGCTGGCTGGAGTGGTCGAAGTCGAACAGGCCGGTGTTCAGCAGCTCGGTGGCGGGCAGGACGCCGCGCGTGGCTTCCAGCACGCGGGCGCGGGGGTTGGTGATGCGGATCAGGTCGCGCAGTTGCCGCACGTCGTCGGGTTCTGCGAGGTCGAGTTTGTTCAGTACGACGATATCCGCGAATTCCAGCTGCTCGGCCAGCAGTTCCCCGAAGCCACGTTCGAAATCGTCGCCGGGGATGGTGTCCTGACGGTTCCACAGCGGGAAGAACTGCGCGCTGTCCACAACGGTGATCATGGCGTCCACGTGCACGCGGCCCAGCAGGTTGGGAATGGGCGCCTGACCGTCTTCCGGTTCGATCTCCAGTTCCTCGGGCGTCAGGCAGAAGCTCTGCGCGATGGGCAGAGGCTCGCCGATGCCGGTGGATTCGATCAGGATGGCGTCTAGGTCACGCGTGGCCAGCAGGTCGTTCACGGCGTGCAGCAGGTCGCCTCGCAGCGTGCAGCAGATACAGCCGTTGCTGAGTTCGATGGTCTGCTCGTCGGTCTTCACGACGAGGCTGGCGTCGATGTTCACGGCGCCGAACTCGTTGACGATGACGGCCACACGTTGGCCGTCCGTCTGGGTCAGCAGGTGGTTGAGGAGGGTGGTCTTCCCGGCGCCGAGGAAGCCGCACAGGACGGTGATGGGAACGGAACGTGACTCAGGAGTGGACATAGCCTGATAACGATATTCTATTATCAATAATATGGCAAGGTTCCACACCCTTAGACGCTGCCCGCTGACCGCCCAGTTCTGGTTCCTGGGTCTCGACGCCCGCCAGGGCGACCTGACCCTGCGCGGCTTTCGCAAGACCCCCACCCCGCACGGCAGCAGCCTCTACACCCTGGACGGCCTCAGCCTGCACTCCGCCGGCCTGACCCTGCTGCTGCCCGGCGGGCCGCTGCACTTCAACCGCCGCACCCAGACCTTCACGCGCGGTGGCCGCACCGTGCCCGCCACCCAGGGGCGCCTGCACCTGCGCGCCGCCCTGCACGCCCACGAGGCCTGGATTGCCGACCGCCACGGCGCCGTGTACCGCGAGGGGCTCGTGGCGGGGCACCGCCCACCCCGCCCGGTGATGGGTGCGCTGGAGCCCTGGCGCATGTACGTGCAGGGGGCGCTGGCTGGGCAGACGGGGAGCCGTGGGCGGCACGATCACCCGGGTCGGCACCTGCTGACGTCACCATTCATGCTTTAAAAAGTAAAGTGTGCGTGGCTGACCATCCTCAAACGTGCCCGGTGGTACGCTTCACCCATGACGGGCAACACCCAGAACTACGACGTGGTCATCGTCGGCGGCGGCCCCGCCGGCCTCACCGCCGCCATCTACACCGGACGCGCCGAACTCAGCACCCTGATCCTCGAAAAGGGCCTCCCCGGCGGGCAGATCGCCCAGACCGAGGAAGTCGAGAACTACCCCGGCTTCCCCGAACCCATCAGCGGCATGGAACTCGCCAGCCGCATGCAGCAGCAGGCCGAGAAGTTCGGCGGGAAGATCGAGATGGACGAGGTGCAGAGCATCACCCGCACGGACGACGACCGTGAACACGCCTATCCCTTCACCGTCACCGGCTACAGCGGCACCTACCGCGCCAAAGCCGTGATCCTCGCCACCGGCGCGAACCCCAAGCGCCTGGGCGTGCCCGGTGAGGAGGCCTTCTGGGGCCGTGGGGTCAGCACCTGCGCCACCTGCGACGGCTTCTTCTACCGCGGCAAGCGGGTCGTCGTGGTGGGCGGCGGGGACGCCGCCGTCGAGGAGGGCCTGTTCCTGACCAAGTTCGCCGACGAGGTCACCCTGATCCACCGCCGCGACACCCTGCGCGCCAACAAGGTCGCGCAGGCCCGCGCGTTCGCGAACCCCAAGATGAAATTCATCTGGGACACCGCCGTCGAGGAGATCAAGGGTGACGACGCCGTCAGCGGCGTCCGCCTGAAGAACCTCAAGACCGGCGAGGAGAGCGAGATGGAGACTGACGGCGTGTTCATCTTCATCGGTCACACCCCCAACACCGAGTTCGTGCAGGACACCGTCAAGCTCCGCCCCGACGGGTACGTGGACGTCACGGACGAGATCTACACCAGTGTGCCCATGCTGTTCGCCGCCGGGGACGTCAGCGACTACATCTACCGCCAGCTGGGCACGTCGGTCGGCGCCGGGACCCGCGCCGCCATGAGCGCCGAACGCGCCCTGGCCGCCCTGGAACTCGAAACCGAAACCGCCGCCGACTGACACGGACTCCGATTGAATGGCTTGCAAAGCCGTTCAATCCGAGCGGATGCGAGTGGGAAACAAACGGAATCCGTATGAGCCCCACGCCTCACCGGCCATTAAGAACACTTCAGCGTGACAGCGGGACGTCCGGGCAGCACCGGCACGTCCCGCTCGCTTATGCTCAGCGCATGCCGCGCCGTTCCCTCCTCGCCCGCATCCGCCGCAAGGCGCGCGGGTACGCCGCCAAGGCCCGCCGCCTGCTGCGCAGCGTGAACGCCGAGGACGCCCACCCCGACGACCCCTGGGCGCAATCGCACCTGACGCCCGAGGAAGCCCGCGTGTACCTCGCCATGGACCCCCGTGACCGCGAACACGCCTGCCGCGTCACCCGGCACCTGCTGCGTGACCACCCCCACGCCGACCCACAACTGATCGCCGCCGCGCTGCTGCACGACTGCGGCAAGAGCCTGCGCCCCTACTTCCTGTGGGAACGCGTGCTGGTCGGCCTGATCCCCAACCGCCTGTCCCGCGTGCTGCCGCCCGTGGGCGCCATCGGCATCCGCGCGCACCACCCGGAACTCGGCGCGAGGCTCCTCGCGCACGCGGGCGCGCGGCCCCGCGTAGCCCGCCTGGTCGCCCGGCACCACCACCCCGGCGGGGACCCCGACGCGCTGCTCCTGCACGTCTACGACGACCAGGAGTAGGCACTGCGGAATTCAGCGGGATTGAGGGGGTCCCTGCATCCCTCCCAATCGAGCAGAGCGAGCACCCGGGGAAGCCGCACCTGGAGGTGCAACAGGGGCATGCTGTCGGCTGCTCACTGCTACTGAACACCTCGGTCAGGCAGCAGAACGGCGCCGCCCTCCAGAGGGAAGGGCGGCGCCGTCAGGCTCGATTACTCGTGGTCGTGGTCGCCGTCGCTGTGCGCGTGGCCGTGGTCGAGTTCCTCAGGCGTCGCGTCACGGACGTTCAGGACCTTCACGTCGAAGTTCAGGACCATGCCCGCCAGGGGAGGGTTGAAGTCCACGGTGATCTTCTCGCCGTCGACGCTCATGACCGTGAAGGGAATGACGCTGCCGTCCTCGGCCTGCGCGTAGTAGGTGGCGCCGACCTCGACGTCGTCCTCGAAGTCCTCGCGGGACAGTTCGTCGATGTTCTCCTCGTCCCGCTCGCCGTAGCCGTCCTCGGGCTGCACGGTCACCTGCAGCTCGTCGCCGACGGTCTTGCCTTCCAGCGCGCGCTCCAGCCCGGGGATGATGTTGCTGTGGCCCTGCAGGTACACCAGCGGTTCGCCGGGTTCGCTCTGGTCGATGATCTCGCCGTTCACGGTGAGTTTGTAGTCGAGTTCGACAACCTTGTCCTGGGTGATGTTCATGGGGTCTCCGTTTGGCCGCCACACCGAGATCAGGTGGGCCGCCCGGCGTGATCGCCTCCCAGGAGTGTACCCCCTGACCCGCTGGTCACGGTCTCCGGGCCGTCAGGGCTGCGTGCGGAACGACCACGACACCGGGCCGCGCGCCGTGACGAAGCGGACCTCCACGTCCGCCCCGGCGGGCAGCGGCGCGTCCGGCAGGACCAGCGCGCCCCCCTGCGCGGCCAGCACGCCCCGGCCCACCCGGGTCTCGCTGTCGTTCGCTCCATTGAAGGTGGACGCCGTGAGCAGACACGCTCCCGCCCGCCGCCCATTCACGCTGAGGCTCGCGGCGGTCACGTCCTGCGGACGCGCCGGGCCGAGCAGCAGCGCGATGGGCGCGCCCCGCACCGGCCTGGGTGGGCACCCGGCCAGCGCGTCCGGCCATTCGCCCGTCACGGCCGTCAGGGTGGGCGCCGCCTGACCGGGCGCCGGATACCGCACCGGGTAGCGCGCCGCGCCCGTCAGGCCGCGCCGGACGTCCAGCACCACCGCCGAGCGGAACCCGCCGCCCTCGTCGTGCGCCACGCCCGCCGCGACGCGCGTCAGGCGTGGGTCGAGCAGCTGCGGCAGGTGAAACGCGCCGCCCACCCAGTACCGCAGCGCCCGTTCGGGCGTGGCGTCCGCGCGACTGGAAACGAAGTAATGCCCGGGCGCGCAGGCCTCGCCCGCCGCAGACCGGAACGGACTGGCAGGGTCCTGACGGTGCTCGGCGCGGTCCTCCCGCACGAGGTACCGCGCGTGCCCCGCGCAGCCGCCCTGCCACGCCGCCTCGGCCTTCACGGCGGGCATCCCGGCCCGAGCGCGCACCCGGTTCAGGCCCGCCAGCAGGGGAGAGACGGGGGCGGCGGCCGCCGGGGGAGCGGTGGTGACCACCGGCCGGGGTGGCGTCGGGGTGGGCCGCCCCGGACCGACCGGTTGCTGCTCCCCGCTGGCCGGGGACGTGGGGGTCCTGTCCTGCATCTCCTGCTGAACCCCGGCGAGGTCCGACGGCACGGGCCGCTCCGCCTCGGGCGCGGTGGCGGGTGCCGGGGAAACGGGAGGCTCCGGCACCGCCGGGTCGGCCGGGACCTGGACCTCCGGCGTCGGGGCCAGGGGGGGCTGCGCGTCCGGGGTGGATGGCGCGGGGGGTTGCGCGAGCGGTTCCTCCACGCGTGGCGCGGGCGGCACAGCCGTCCGCTGTCCCGGCCACCACCCGGCCAGCCAGATGCCGCTCAGGCCCAGCGCGAACAGCGCCGCGCCACCCAGGATCGCCCACAGGGCCCGCCGGAAACCCATCATGATGCCCTCAGGCTAGACGGGCCGGGGCTGCGCCGCGTGGGGCGTGCGCCTATCCTGCCTTCATGACCGCCGCCCCGCCCTTCCCGATGCACGTCAGCGTGACCGACGCCCGCGCGTACCTGACCGCCCTGCTGCCCGAACGGACCCCCGAGACGGTGCCCCTGGCGCAGGCGTACGGCCGCACCCTGGCGGCGGACGTGCCCGCGCTGGTCAGCCACCCCAGCGCCACCGAGAGCGCCCTGGACGGCATCGCCGCCCGCGAGGCCGACACGCTGGGCGCCGCCCCGGACGCCCCGGCGCGCCTGCGCGTGATCGGCGAGAGTCGCGCCGGAGCGGCGTTCACCGGCACGGTCGGCGCGGGCGAGTGCGTGCGGATCTACACCGGCGCGCCCCTCCCGGCGGGCGCGGACGCCATCTGCCCGGTGGAACAGCTGACCGACGACGGCCCGGACGGGGTGCTGTTGCGCCGCCCCGCCAGTCCCGCCGACGTCCGCCATGAGGGCGGCGACTTCCGCGCGGGCGAGGTCGTCCTGCACGCCGGTCAGCGCCTCACTGCCCCCCGGCTGGCGCTCGCAGCGGCCCTGGGGCACGCTGAGCTGAGCGTGCAGCGCCGCCTGCGGGTCGCGCTGCTCTCCACCGGGGACGAGGTCGTCCCGCCCGGCCAGCCCCTGACCGCCGGGCAGGTGTACGACAGCAACAGCGTCGGCCTGCACGCCATGCTGCTCGAAAGCGGCTGCGAGGTCCTCCCGCTCGGGCACGCCCCCGACAGCCCCCAGGCCCTCCAGGCGGCCATCGACGCGGCAGGCGGCGCGGACGTCCTGCTGACCAGCGGGGGCGTCAGCATGGGCAAATACGACTTCATGCGGGACCTGCTGGTCGAACAGGGCCGCGTGAGCTTCTGGAAGGTCCGCATGCGCCCCGGCGGCCCCGCCATCCTGGGCGGCTGGAACGGCCTCCCCGTGTTCGGCCTGCCCGGCAACCCCGTCAGCAGCCTCGTGGTGTTCCACGTGATCGTGCGGCCCGCCCTGACCGGCCAGCCCCCCCAGACGCTGCGCCTGCGTGCCGCCAGCGCCTTCCGCGCCCTGCCGGACAAGACCGCCTACTGGCGCGGCGTGATCGACAGCGGCACGGTCCGCGACTACGGCCAGCAGGGCAGCGGCATCCTGCGCTCGCTGAGCGACGCCGACGCCCTGGTCATCGTCCCCGAAGGTCAGGCCGTGCAGGCCGGAGACGACGTGGACGTCATCCTGCTGTAAACGGCGAGGGGAAGTGGAGCGAGTACTGCCTCCACTTCCCCTTCATCACGACCGACTCACTCCAGGGGAACCAGCACCATCGCGCCGCGCGCGGGGACGCTCAGCGGCGTGTCACCGGTCAGGTGCACGGTACGGCCCGTGATCACGTCCCGGTAATCGCCGGGCGTGACGCCCGTGAAGGGCAGGTGCGCGTCGTCGCGGCCCGCGTTCAGGCCGATCAGGGCCGCGCCGCTCTCGTGACGGCGGGCGTACACGAGCTGTTCACCCTGCGCGTGCGTCACGTGGAAGTCCCCGCGTTGCAGGGCGGGCGTGGCGTGCCGTGCAGCGGTCAGTTTGCGGGTCAGGCTCAGGGTTTCCTGATTCCACGTGCCCTCGTCCCAGGGGAACGCGCGGCGGCAGTCGGGGTCGGGGCCGCCGGGCAGGCCGACCTCGTCCCCGTAGTAGATGCAGGGCGTGCCCACGTACGTCATCTGGAACACTGTCGCCAGCCGGAACGCCGTGTGATCCCCACCCACGGCGGTCAGGAACCGCGCCGTGTCGTGCGAGTCGAGCAGGTTCAGCTGCACGCGTACCACGTCCGGGTGGTACATCTGCGTCACCTCGGTCATGCGCTGCGCGAACGAGGCGGCGTCCATCGCGTCCACCCTCCCGGTGCCGCTGCGCTCGTTCATGGGGTGATCGAGCGTGTGCGCCCCGAAGAACGCCAGGCAGGGCCGCGTGAAGTGGTAGTTCATGACTGCGTCGAACTGGTCGCCCTGCAACCAGCGGTGCGCGTCGCCCCAGATCTCCCCGACGATGTACGCGTCCGGGTTGATGGCCTTGACGCGCCGCCGGAACTCCTGCCAGAAGGAATCGTCGTCGATCTCGTTCGGGACGTCCAGCCGCCAGCCGTCCACCCCGAAACGGATCCAGTGCTCCGCGACGTCCCACAGGAACGCCCGCACCGCGCGGTTGTCCGTGTTGAACTTCGGCAGCGCGCGGTTGCCCCACCACGCCGCGTAGTTCGCGGGCTGCGCGTCGTCGTACGGGTGCAGCGGCCAGCCGTCCACGTGGAACCAGTCGCGGTACGCGCTCGCCTCGCCCTGCTCCAGCAGGTCGTTGAACTGGAAGAAGCCCCGGCTGGAGTGGTTGAACACGCCGTCCAGCACGACGCGCATGCCGCGCGCGTGCGCCTCGTCGATCAGGTGCCGCAGCGCCTCGTTCCCGCCCAGCATGGGGTCCACCTGATAGTAGTCATGCGTGTGGTAGCGGTGGTTGCTGGCCGACTGGAACACCGGGCAGAAGTAGATGGCGTTCACGCCCAGACTCTGGATGTAGTCCAGTTTCGCCGCCACGCCCCACAGGTCGCCGCCCATGTAACGGTTGAAGTGCGGCGTATCCCCCCACTCCTGGAGGTTCAGGCCCCGCACGCGGCCCGATCGGGCGAAGCGGTCGGGGAAGATCTGGTAGAACACCGCGTCCGTCACCCACTGGGGCGTGACGGGGCGGGCATCGAGGGTGTGGTCGGGGTGGAGCGCGTTCATGACCGGGCCAGGATAGCCCCCCCGGACTGTCGGAATGCTGACGGCCCCCGGACCCGGCTAGTTCGCGGCGTTCCAGGCGCGCAGGAACGCGCGGACCTCCTCGGGAGTGGTCACCTCGCCCAGGGCCGCCGCCTCGGCCAGCGCGCGGGTCGCCTCGCCCACGCGGGGGCCGGGTGGCACGCCCAGCAGGGCCATAATCTCCTCGCCGCGCAGCAGCGGGGGCGGGGCGCTGGGCTGCTCCTCCAGCGCCGCCAGGACCCGCTCGATGCCGCGCGCGTACGCCCGGCGGGACGCCTCGCTGCTCAGCGGGCCGCGCGCCGCCTCCCGGTCCGCCAGCATGACCGCCAGCAGGTCCGGCAGCAGCGCGCGGCGGCGGTGCACGAAGCGCCGCGCCTCCCGCTCGCTGGCGGGCAGCGGGACCATGTGCGCCCCCACCAGCGCCGCCGCGTGCCGCACGTCCTCGCCCGGCAGTTTCAGGCGCGTCAGCACCTGCGCCGTGAGGGCCGCCCCCACCTTGTCATGTCCGTGGAACGATGCCCGCCCGGTCAGCTCGTCCCGCGCCAGCGTGCGGGGTTTGCCCACGTCATGCAGCAGCGCCGCCCAGCGCAGCGGCACTGGGGCGTCCGGGAAGCGCCCGATCAGCTGGTGCAGCGCCTCCACGCCATGCGCGAACACGTCCAGATGATGAAAGCTGCCCTGCGCCACGCCCCGCCCCTCGCGCAACTCCGGCACCGTCAGGGCCAGCAGGCCCAGCTCCTCCAGCCGCCCCACGCCCCGCGCCGCGTCCGCCGAGCGCAGCAGCGCGTGTACCTCGTCCCGCACCCGCTCCCACGCGGGCATCGGCAGCGCCCCCGCCGCCAGATCCGACGCGACCTCCCGCACCGCCGCCTCCGTCCCCGCCTCCAGCTGGAACCCCAGCGTCAACTCGAAGCGCGCCGCCCGCCACGCCCGCAGGGGGTCCGCCCGCAGGTTGTCCCGCGACACCATCCGCAGCCGCCGCGCGCGCAGGTCCGCCTGCCCGCCCACCACGTCCAGCACCCGCCCGCCCGGCAGCACCCCCAGCGCATTCACCGTGAAATCCCGCCGCCGCAGATCCCCCTCCACGTCTGCCGGGCGCGGCACCAGATCATGCTGCACCCCACCCGCCGCCGACACCCGCCAATACCCCCGCTCCGCGTCCAGCTCGAACGCCGAACCACCCAGCGCGTCCGCCAGCTCCCGCGCCGCCCCGGCCGGGTCCGGCACCATCCAGTCGAAATCCTTCGCCGCCACCCCACGCAACCAGTCACGCGCCGCGCCGCCCACCAGCACCCCACCCGGCGGGAACGGCGGCAGAGAAAGGCGGCGACGGAACATGCCCGCCACTCTACCCGCCCCCATCCCGGGCAGCCTCCGCCGCACGGCCTACGCCCCCACCCCTTGCCAGAAGCGCACCCCTCTGATACATTGCCGGGCGCTGAGGGGGCTTAGCTCAGCGGGAGAGCATCCGCTTTGCAAGCGGAGGGTCTGGGGTTCGAATCCCCAAGCCTCCACCAAGAAGATCACCGCGCTGCGAGGCGCGGTGTTTTCGTTGCGTGCGGCCATCAGCAGATGTTCAGAGGCGGTGAGGCGCTCGCTCCCTACCTCTGGTGGACTCGGAGGGCTGCGCCGTAGAGCGGGCACCCGAATCAGACTGCGGTGGGCTGTGGAGTCCAGGGGCGTGGTGTTGGCCCCAGGGTGGGGGCACCGCTGAGGGCCGGAGCGCCCTGGAAGCGGCGGGATGGCCTGGGTGGGCGGACCTCATGAAAGGGTCACGTCAGAGGAGAGGGCGCACAATGGCGGCGCTCCTGGCGAGCGCAGTCCTCCCGTCTCATCCGGCTTCCGTCTGCATCGGTGACCGGTCGGCACATCACCCAGCTGTCCGCGTCACGCCTGGAATCCTGCTGCCACTCTCTCGTCCGCTCGGCTGTACCGGTTCGGGCAGACCATTCCCCCCGAGTCCCCATTCCTTTCCCCGCTGTGCCTGCAGGAGAGCTTCCGATGCCTGAACGCCACGTCCAGATGTTCGACGTTGTTTTTCAACACGCCCGGCAGGGCATGGCCCTGATGGAACTGGACGGGACGTTCGTGACCGTCAACGACGCCCTGGGCCGGATTCTGGGTCTGGAGGCGCAGCTCCTGAGCGGTCTGAACGTTCAGCAGTTCACGCATCCTGACGACCACCCGTCGGACCGGCAGATTCTGGCTGAGTTGCAGAGTGGGGTGCGGCACGACTTCGAGACGGTGCGGCGCGCGGTGCATCACGCGGGACATGAGATCTGGGTGGACCTTCACGTGACGGCCGTGACGGACGACGCGGGCGCACCGGCGTTCTTCGTGGCGCAGGTGCGGGACGTCACGCAGGCGACCGAGCAGGCCGCGCAGCTCGAGGCGGTCACGGCGCAGCTGCATCTGGCGGTGAATGCCACGCAGGATGGGCTGTGGGACTGGCAGCCGGGGCAGGCGCACGTGAACGTCACGCGGCGCTGGAACTCCCTGATGGACCGCGCCGGGTCCGGGACCCGCGTGCCGCTGCGCTGGTGGTGGCGGCGCCTGCATCCGGACGACCGGGCGCTGATCCGGCTGCAGTTGCAGGAGCATCACGCGGGCACGCGCCCGCAGGTGGACGTGCTGCACCGGGTGCGGCGGGCGGACGGCTCGTGGCGCTGGCTGGCGCTGCGGGGCCGGTTCGTGTCCCGCGTGCCCGGCGGCGCGCCCACGCACCTGGCCGGCGCGCTGACGGACGTGGATGAGCGCGTGAGCAGTCAGCAGGACCTGCAGGTGCTGCTCAATCACCTGCCGGCCATGATCGGATACTGGGACGCGGACCTGCACAACCGTTTCGGGAACCGCACGTACCTCGACTGGTTCGGCAAACGGGCGGACCTGATGCCGGGAAGGCACATGAGCGAGATCATCGGCCCGGACACGTACGAGCGCAACCGGCCGTTCATCGAGAAGGCCCTGCGGGGCGAACCGCAGTCGTTCGAGCGGCGCATCACCGGACCGGACGGCCGGGTGCGGGAGACGCACCTGCAGTACATCCCGGACGTGCAGGGCGGGGAGGTCCGCGGCTTCTACGCGCTGGGGACGGACATCACCGAGTTCCGCCGCTCGCAGGCGGAGCTGGACGAGCACCGTGAACTGTCGCGCATCACGCTGGAATCCATCGGGGACGGGGTGATCACCACGAACGCGCAGGGGCAGGTGACGTTCATGAACCCGGTCGCGCAGCGCCTGACCGGCTGGCGGGAGCAGGAGGCGCTGGGGCGCGCGATCGAGACGGTCCTGCCGCTGACGGACGCCCGGAAGGGACGCGCCGCGCTCAATCCGCTGCGGGTGGCGCTGCGGGATCAGGTGGTGGTGGGCCTGTCGGCGGAGTCCACGCTGCGCAGTCGCCTGGGCACGCTGGCGCACATCGAGGATTCCGCCGCGCCGATCTTCAGCCGCACCGGGGAACTGCTGGGCGGCGTGGTCGTGTTTCATGACGTGACCGAAAAGCAGCTGCTCGCGCAGCGCATGAGTCACCTGGCGCGGCATGATCACCTGACCGGGCTGCCCAACCGCGCCACGCTGCACGAGAGCCTGTCCGCCACGGTCGTGCGTGCCGCCGCGGAGCAGCGGATGTTCGGGCTGCTGTTCCTGGACCTGGATGAGTTCAAGCAGGTGAACGACACGCTGGGGCACGCCCTGGGCGACGATCTGCTGCGGCAGGTCGCCACGCGCCTGCAGCTGGAGGTGCGGGGCGGGGACGTGGTGGCGCGCCAGGGCGGGGACGAGTTCCTGGTGCTGCTGCCCGAGGAGGTCTCGGCGGCCGACGTGCAGGCGGTGGGGCAGCGGCTGCTGCGGACCCTGAGCGCACCGTACCGGCTGGGCGAACAGGGGGTCACCGTGACGTGCAGTGTCGGGGCGGTCCTCTACCCGCAGGACGGCGCGGACGCCGATACCCTGATCCGGCACGCCGACACGGCCATGTATCACGCGAAGGCGGCCGGCAGTAACTGCCTGCGGTTCTACGACGCTCACCTGGAATCCCGCCTGCGGGAGGAGCAGGTGCTGCTGCGCGCCCTGAAGCTGGCGGTGCAGGAGGAACGGTTCCATCTGGTGTACCAGCCGCAGATCAACGCGCGGACCGGGCAGCTCACGGGGGTGGAGGCCCTGCTGCGCTGGACCACCGGGGACGGCGAGTCGTTGCCGCCGGGCGTGTTCATTCCGCTGGCGGAACGGGCGGGACTGATGGTGCAGCTGGGGTCCTGGGTGCTGCGCGCGGCGTGCCGGCAGGCGCGGCAGTGGCAGGAGGAACAGCGGCCCACGCGGGTGGCGGTGAACGTGTCGGCCGTGCAGTTCATGGACAGCGGCTTCGTGGGTACGGTGCGGGACATCCTGAGGGCCAGTGGTCTGCGCGCCGAACTGCTGGAACTGGAACTCACCGAGAGTTTCCTGATGCAGGACGTGCCGCGCGTGCAGTCGGTGCTGCATCAGCTCAAGGCGCTGGGCGTCAGCCTGTCCATCGACGATTTCGGCACCGGGTACTCCAGCCTGAGTTACCTGCAGTCCTTCCCGATCGACACCCTGAAAATCGACCGGTCGTTCATGCCCACGCAGGAGGTCAGTCAGACGGTCCTGAACGTGATCGTGGGGCTCGGTCAGGCGCTGGGGCTGCAACTCGTGGCCGAGGGGGTCGAGACGGCCGAGCAGCGCAGCACGCTGCTGGACCTGGGCTGCGAGGTCATGCAGGGGTACCTGTACGCCCGCCCCATGACGCCCGAGCAGCTGGACTGGTGGTGGGCGGAGCGGACCGTGCCGTCCTGACCGGCCGTTCGCCTGCCGGGGCGGTTCCCCGCCTGTCAGGGGGGTGTATGAGGGTCGGGGTTACCCTGGGAGTCCGGAGCCATGACGCGTCTGCCCCTGCCCCCCCTGTTCCTGCCGCTGCTGCTGGTGGCCACGGCGCACAGCGTCTCGCTGATCTTCAGTCACCGGGCGGGGGAACTGCTGACCATCTCGGATCAGCTGTACCTGCTGGTCCCGGCGCTGGCGGCGCTGGCCAGCTGGCAGGTGGTGCCCGCCGCGCGGCAGCGTCGCCTGGCGGTGTGGGCCGCCACCTGCCTGAGCCTTCTGGCAGGCGCCGAGGTGTACCTGGTGGCGGTGTACGACCTGCGGGACCTGCGCGCCCCGGATTACGGTCTGGGGGACGCGCTGTACCACGCGTACTACCTGGGGCTGGTGGGGCTGCTGCTCAGCCTGGGGCGGGGCGCTCGTGTGCCCGGGCGGCTGGGTCTGCCGGAGTGGGTGCTGGACAGCATGATCACCGGGGTGGTCGTGGCGGAGGTGTCGTGGGTGCTGGGACTGGTCCCGCTGCTGGCGGACGCCCGCACGACCCTGCTGTTCAAGGCGGTGAACGTCTCGTACGTCGTGCTGGACGTGATCGTGCTGACGCTGGTGCTGCTGCGCCTGCGGCTGAGCAGTGCGTCCGCGTGGCCGCTGCTGCTGGGGCTGGTGTCGTACGTGATCGCGGACCTCGTGTACCTCGTGGACGGCCCGGTGACGGTTCCGGTGGGTCTGGCGGACCTGCTGTGGACCTGGGGGACCGTGGGGCAGGCGGTGGGGTTCGCGCTGCTGGTCCGGCGCGACGCCGGGCCCGGTCGGCCCAGTGCGGCCGTGTCGCTGACCCTGCGGACGCTGCCGTACCTGGCGGTGCTGACCGCCTGCCTGATCCTGATCGGCAACGGCCTGAGCATGGACCTGCGTGGGCGGGGCGTCGTGTGGTTCACGGTGACGGTGTTCACGCTGGTGATGCTCCGGCAGGCGGTGACGCTGGCCGAAACGGGCCGCCTGAACCGCGCGCTGACCGAGCAGGCCGAGCAGCTGGCGCGCAGCCGGGACGAGATGGAGTACCGCGCGCATCACGACGGCCTGACGGGCCTGCTGAACCGCGAGGGGTTCTACCAGCTGCTGCGCGCGCAGCAGAGCGGCGAGCGTACCCTGCTGATGCTCGACCTGGACGGTTTCAAGCCGGTCAATGACACCTACGGGCACGCGGCGGGAGACCGGGTGCTGCGTGAGGTCGCGCGCCGCATTCAGGAGGAGGGCGGCGCGGACTTCCGGGCGGCGCGGCTGGGTGGCGACGAGTTCGCCCTGCTGAGCCTGACGCCACTGGAGTCCGCGCGGGCGCGGCGGTGCGCGCTGCGGCTGGTGGACCGGCTGTCCGAACCGTTCGCCGTGCGGGGCGGCACCATGCAGCTGAGCGTGTCGGTGGGCGTAGCCAGCGCCGAGGCGCCCCTGCCCGAGCAGGCGCTGCTGGGCCGCGCGGACGCCGCGCTGTACCAGGCCAAACGGGCCGGAGGCCGCCGCGTGCAGGACGCGCTCCTGAACGACCGGTCCCCGGCCGCGTCGTCCGACCCGCCTACCGCCTGAACGCCGCTCGCGGTGCGGTCACGCGCCGCCGTCTGACCCGCAGGGGAGTGTGATTCCGGCGTGCGTGTTAGCCTCCGGGACGTGAGATACACGTGATCAGCGCCGTGACGCTCGCCGTGATCGGCGTGGGCCTGCTCGCCGGGGTGCTCGGCGCGATCCTGGGTCTGGGGGGCGGCGTGGTCGTCGTGCCCGCGCTGGAGTTCATCCTGCCGCTCCTCGGGCGGGACATCACGATCGCGCAGGCGGTCGCGATCAGCCAGATCGGCGTGCTGGCCGTGGGCCTCAGCGGCGCGGCCAGTTACCTGCAGCAGGGCCTCGTGCGGGCCCGCACCGGGTACCTGCTCTCGCCGTACACCATCGTCGGCGGGGCCGCCGGGTCGTTCCTGGGCCTGATCCTCCCGGCGCGGGCGGTCGCGACCGTGTTCGCGGCGCTGCTGCTGTACTCCGCGTACAACCTCCTGCGCGGCCTGAAACGCGTGGAGGTCGAGCGGGAACCGTCGCGGCTGGTGCCGCCCGCCATGACCTTCGCGGGCGTCATGAGCGGCCTGCTGGGCATAGGGGGCGGCACCGTGCAGGTCCCGGTGCTGAACCTGCTGGCCGGGGTGCCCATCCGGCAGGCGATCGCCACGAGCACCTTCATCATGGGCCTGACCGCCGTCGGGAACGCGCTGGTGTACCAGGCGGGCGGGCTGCTGGACCTGCGGCTGGCGGCCGGGGTGGCGCTGGGCGTCCTGATCGGCGCGCGCGCCGGGGCCAGCCTCCAGAGCCGCATTCCCGCCGCGCAGCTCAAACTGTTCTTCAGTCTGCTCCTGATCTTCACCGCCGCTCAGCTGCTGTGGAAGTACTGGGGGCAGGCGTGAGCGCACCGGACCCTCAGCGCAGCGCCGAACTGGCCGGGCTGCCCGCGTGGCTGTACCCGCTGGGCTTCTGGGTGGGCGTGGGGCTGCTGGCCGTGGGGGTGCTGTGGCCGGATCTGGCGTGGGTGGGTGTGGTGTGGGTCGCGGCGGTGCCGGTGCTGGCCGCCGCGTGGGTGGCCGTGGTGGGCTGGCGGCTGGACCGCCGCCTGAGCGTCGCGGCCCTGGCGGCCCTGGCGGGGCTGGCGCTGGTGTTCGTGGTGAAAGGCTTCATCAAGTAGCCCGGCGTTCACGTGGGCGTGGTGGACTGGCAGGATGAACGCCCCGGAACTCCCGATCCTGACCCCGGCGCAGGTGGCGGGCCTGCTGCGCGCCGACCCGGCGTCGGTGCAGGTTCTGGGTGCGGGCAGCGATCACCGCGCGTACGCGCTGGAGGGGGACCGGGTGGTGCGCCTGCCCCGCTGGCCGGGCGGGGGAGACGCGCTGCGGCGGGAGGCGCGGTCGCTGGCGTGGCTGGCCCCCCGGCTGGGTGGTGCAGCGCTGCCGGAGGTGCTGCACCTGGGTGAGCCCGCGCCCCTGGCTCCGGAGGGCTTCAGCGTGTGCCGACGCGTGCCGGGCGCGTCGGCGCTGAGACGGCCGGTACATGGTCCGGCTGCGCTGGGCAGGATGCTGGGAGGCTGGCTGGCCGACCTGCACGCCCTTGACCCGCGGGGGGCCGGGCTGAGCGTGGATCTCGACCCGACCGGGCACGACTGGCGGGACGCCGCGCTGGCCGATCTGGAGGTCGCGGCAGCGGCGGGCGTCCTGCCAGAGGCGGCGGCGTGGGCGGGCCGGGTGCAGGCGGTCCCTGAGCTGCGGGAGGTGGTCCCTGGGCCCATTCACGGGGACTTCGCCGCCGAGCACGTCCACCTGGACGGGTCGGGAGAACTGGCGGGGGTGCTGGACTGGGCGGACGCGGCGCTGGGTGACCCGGCCCGGGATCTGGCGGGCCTGATCCACTGGGGTGACCCGGTGCTTCTGCAGGCGGCGCGGAATGTGTACCCGGCGTCGGGTGCCGTGTGGGAGCGGGCGGCGTGGTACGCGCTGTGCCGCGCGCTGGGTGATCTGGCGTTCGCGGTGGGGGAGGGGCAGCCTGCGTATCTGGAGGCGGGACGGCGGGCGCTGACGGGGGTGCGGGGCTGGTGGACAAACGCCCCGCCGCGGTCTTAAACTTGAACCGAGTCTAATTTTATAGGTATCTCGCAGGAGGTCGCATGAAGATTCAGAAAGCCGCAGTCATCGGTGCAGGCGTCATGGGCGCTGCCATCGCCGCCCAGCTCGCCAACGCCGGGATTCCCGTCACCCTGCTGGACATCGTCCTGCCCGACAACCCCGACCGCAACTTCCTCGCCAAAAGCGGCGTGCAGCGCGCCCTGAAAGCCCGCCCCGCCGCGTTCATGGACCCGGCCCGCGCCGCCCTGATTCAGGTGGGCAACCTCGAAGACGACCTGAAGAAACTCAAGGACGCCGACTGGATCATCGAGGCGATCATCGAGAAACTCGACGCCAAACGCGACCTGTGGGCCAAAGTCGAGGCGGTCGCCAAGAAGACCGCGATCATCAGCAGCAACTCCAGCGGCATCCCCATGCACCTCCAGATCGAGGGCCGCAGCGAGGACTTCCAGCGCCGCTTCGTGGGCGCGCACTTCTTCAACCCGCCCCGCTACCTGCACCTGCTGGAAGTCATTCCCACCCCCAAGACCGACCCCAAGGTCACCGAGGCCTTCAGCGAATTCGCGGAAACCACCCTCGGCAAGGGCATCGTCGTCGCCAACGACGTCCCCGGCTTCGTCGCCAACCGCATCGGCGTGTACGGCATCGTCCGCGCCATGGACCACATGGTCAGGGCCGGCCTGACCCCCGCGCAGGTCGACCAGCTGACCGGCCCCGCGCTGGGCCGCGCCAACAGCGCCACCTTCCGCACCGCCGACCTGTCCGGCCTGGACATCATCTACCACGTCGCGGGCGACCTGGGCAAAGCCACCCCGGATGATGAGGACTTCACCCTCACGCCCGCCTTCCGCGCCCTCGTGGAAGACAAGAAGTGGCTGGGCGACAAGACCGGCAGCGGCTTCTACAAGAAGACCAAAGACGAAAAAGGCAAGACCAAGATTCTCAACCTGAACCTCGACACCTTCGAGTACGAGGACCAGGGCAAGGTCAAGGTCGCCGCCGTGGACGCCGTCAAGGGCCAGCCCCTCGCCGCCCGCGTGAAAGCCCTGTACGCCGCCGAAGGCAAGGAAGGCGAATTCCTGCGCGGCGTCATGAACGACGGCTTCTGGTACGCCGCCAAGATGGCCGGAACCGTCAGCAACCGCCTCCAGGACATCGACAACGCCCTCAAGTGGGGCTTCGGCTGGGAACAGGGTCCCTTCGAGACCATGGACACCCTGGGCGTCCAGACCGTCATCGCGAACCTCGAGGCCGAGGGTCGCACCCTGCCCCCCCTGCTGGCCGCCATGAAAGCCAGTGGCCGCGACGCCTTCTACCAGGGTGACGAGATCGTCACGCCCGAAGGTCAGCCCACCCCCTACCAGGCCCCCTACTTCATCCTGACCGACCTGAAGAAGGACGCCACCAAGATCGTCAAGAAACGCGCCGGGGCCAGCGTCATCGACCTGGGCGACGGCGTCCTCCTGGCCGAATGGCACGCCAAGATGAACGCCCTCGGCGAGGACCAGCTCCGCACCGTGCAGGACGCCCACAAACTCGTGCAGGACATGGGCTACCACGGCCTCGTCATCGGCAACCAGGGCGACAACTTCAGCGCGGGCGCCAACCTCCCCCTGATCCTCTCGCAGGCCCAGGCGGACGAGTGGGACGAACTCGACGACATGATCAAGCAGTTCCAGCAGGTCACCACCAGCCTGCGCTTCAGCCCCCACCCCACCGTCGCCGCACCCTTCGGCATGACCCTCGGCGGCGGCGCCGAATTCACCCTGCACGCCGACCACGTCGTCGCCAGTGCAGAACTGTACATGGGCCTCGTGGAAGTCGGCGTGGGCCTCATCCCCGGCGGCGGCGGCACCAAGGAAATGCTCCTGCGCTTCACGGACATGCAGCAGCCCAGCCAGCGCCTCGGCGCCACGCTCCTGCCCGCCGTGCAGCGCGCCTTCGAACTCATCGGCACCGCCAAGGTGAGCACCAGCGCCCTCGAAGCCCGCAACCTCGGCTTCCTGCGCGACACCGACACCGTCGCCATGAACAAAAACCACATCCTAGGTGACGCCAAACGCCAGGTCATCGCCCTGGCCCCCGGCTACGTGCAACCCGCCCCCCGCCAGGACATCCCCGTCATGGGCGACGCCGCCATCGGCGCCATCAAGAGCGCCCTCCACGGCATGCACCAGGGCGGCTACATCACCGACTACGACCTCGTCGTCAGCGAACAACTCGCCAAGGTCCTCTCCGGCGGCACCGGCAACAACCGCACCGCCAAAGTGTCCGAACAACACCTCCTCGACCTCGAACGCGAAGCCTTCCTCACCCTCCTCGGGAAGAAAGGCACCCAGCAGCGCATCGAGCACATGCTCAAAACCGGCAAACCCCTGCGCAACTAACGTCGATAGTTGATGGATGAAGGTTGAAAGAGGACAGATGACTCAGGCACGCTTCTTCGGATTCGAAAAACTGGACGTCTACCACCTGTCGGTGGAGATGGCAGCCGACGTCTACCGCGTGTCCGGGCATTTTCCGCAGGACGAACGTTTCGGTCTGACCAATCAGCTGCGCTGCGCGGCGACCTCGGTCACCCTCAACATTGCCGAAGGGGCCGGGCGGGACTCCCGCAAGGACTTCGCCCACTTCCTGACGCAGGCCAGAGGGTCCACGTACGAGGTCGCCAGCGGACTGCAACTCGCCGTGCGACTGGGCTTCGTCCTGCAGGCCGACACCCAGGCCGTTCACGAGCAGGCACAGACCATCGCCGCCATGCTCAGCGCCCTCGCCCGTAACCTGAAGGCCGAAGCATGAAGCGCCAACCATCACCCATCACCCATCACCCATCAACCGGCGGCCGCCTGACCGACCGACTCCTGAACGTCCGTAAACGCCGCGCCCTCGGCTGGGCCGCCTTGGCTTACGCCGGGGTGGTGCTGGCGGGCGCGCTGGTGGGCGCCGACATCACCCTGCGGAGTAAGACGCGCTGGGTGAAGGGCGTGTTCGTGCCGGTGGGTCGGCGGGGGAACGAGGTGTACCTGCCCGCCGGCAGCGAGACGCTCTCGCGTGGTCCCATCGGGATCGTGCCGCTGCTCCCGAACAAGGGGCACGCGGTGCTGGGCGAACGGAAGGTCGTCGGCACGCTGGTGCGCCGCGAGGTGCAGGAGGAACGCGGCGTGCTGCCCAACGGCGCACTCGCATGGGCCAGCACGTTCGTGTACAACGGCACGCCCGCCCAGCTGGGCGTGGAGTTCGAGCACACCGCCGTTCACACGCCACTGGGCGATATGCCCGCGTGGCACATCCCCCCAAGCGGGGACGCACCGGGCCGCGCGGACGCCCTCGTGATCGTCATCCACGGTCACGGCGGACAGCGCGCCCAGGCACTGCGGATGCTGCCCGCGCTGCGGCGCACCGGGACGGGCAGCCTGTTCGTCACGTTCCGCAACGCCCACGGTGCCCCCCGCAGCGAGAGCGGCTACCTGACCCTGGGCGACCAGGAAGCCGAGGACGTCATCAGCGCCCTCCACTGGGCGCAGCAGGCCGGGTACAAACGCGCCGTGCTGTACGGCTTCAGCATGGGCGGCAACATCGCCCTGAGCGCCCTGCGCGAACGGCACCAGCCGTACCCGATTCCCGTCACGGGCGTCATGCTCGACTGCCCCGCGCTGGACTGGCGGGCCACCATCCTCTCCCAGGGCCAACGCTTCGGCCTCCCCCCCTTCCTCGCGCGGCACGTCGCCACCTTCACCCAGTGGGTCGTGACACGCCGCAGCGGCCAGGACTTCGACACCGTCGACCAGATCCGCGCCGCACCCAACTTCAACCTCCCCATCCTCATGTGGCACGGCACGCGTGACCGCACCATTCCCATCGCGCAGGCCGACGCGCTGGCCGCCGCCCGCCCCGACCTCATCGAATACCACCGGGTCGAAGGCGGCAAACACATCCGCGTGTGGAACATCAACCCCGAACAGTACGACGCCCAACTCGAAACCTTCATCGGCAACGTCCTGCCAGAGGTGGAAGGGTGAGTGCCCTGACCTTGCCTCTGCACCTGAAGGAGGACACTGAACTCGTGGTGGAACCGTGGGGTGAGACCTTCCGGCTCGCCGCAGGTGAGAGGTACGTCCTGAGCTGGCTGGGAAGCGAAGAACAACCCGAATGTCTCTCCATGCCCACGGGCCTGGTCGTATTCATGGGTGCAGGCGCGACGTTCAACCTTCAACACGAGAGTGGTGCATGGATCGGAGGCAGTGACATCCCTATCCCCTCCCTGCCTCCCTCGATGAGCACCAAAGAATTTCTGTCGATGACAGGACTGATTCACATTCAACCGTCCGAGAGCGACGGTACAAGGAGAGAACCCTGATGCGTGACGCTGTTATTGTTTCTGCCGTCCGGACGCCCGTTGGTCGTGGCGTGAAAGGCACCCTGGCGAACACCCGCCCCGACGACCTGGCGGCGCTGGTGCTGAACGAGGCCGTCAAGCGCGCCGGTGTGGACGCCGGTATCGTCGAGGACGTGTACCTCGGCTGCGCGATTCCCGAGGCGGAGCAGGGCCTGAACGTGGCCCGTCTGGCCGCGCTGCGTGCCGGGATGCCCGACAGCGTGGGTGGCGTGACCGTGAACCGCTTCTGCTCCAGCGGCCTGCAGACCATCGCGATGGCCGCAGCGGCCATTCAGGCAGGGCAGGCGGACGTGATGCTGGCCGGTGGCGTGGAGAGCATGAGCTTCGTGCCCATGAGCGGCCACAACCCCAGCCCGAACCCGGAGCTGGTGGACGCCCGTCCCGGCGCGTACATCGGCATGGGCATGACCGCCGAGAACGTCGCCACGAAGTACGGCATCAGCCGTGAGGATCAGGACGCGTTCGCGTTCCGCAGCCACCAGCGCGCCGCGGCCGCGCAGGACGCCGGGAAGTTCGACGCCGAGATCGTGCCCGTGCCCGTCCGCGTGGACAAACTGAAGGGCACGAAGATGAAGTCCGAAACCGTGAACTTCGACAAGGACGAACTGATCCGCCGGGACGCGAACCTCGCGGACATGGCGAAGGTCCGCCCCGCGTTCAAGGCGACCGGCTCCGTCAGCGCCGCGAACAGCAGCCCCTTCAGTGACGGCGCGGCCGCCGTGCTGATCATGAGCGGCGAGAAGGCGCAGGAACTCGGCGTGAAGCCGCTGGCGAAGTTCCTCGGCTTCGCCGTGGCGGGCGTCGAACCCGAACTGATGGGCATCGGCCCCGTCAAGGCCGTGCCGAAGGTGCTCGCGCAGACCGGCCTGACCCTCGACGACATCGACCTGATCGAACTGAACGAGGCGTTCGCCGCGCAGTCCCTCGCCGTCGCGCGGGAACTGGGCCTGAACCAGGACATCATGAACGTCAACGGCGGCGCGATCGCCCTGGGGCACCCCCTGGGCTGCAGCGGCGCGAAGCTCGCCACGAGCGCCATCTACGAACTGCAGCGCCGTGGGGGCGGGAAGGCCCTGATCACCATGTGCATCGGCGGGGGCATGGGCGCCGCCGGGATCATCGAAGTGTACGGCGCGGATCAGGCCGCCGACTGACCCGAGCAGGACAGAAGCAGGGCACCCGCCGGAAAGTGGGTGCCCTGTTTTCTTACTGGTTCAGCGCTTGATGAACCGGCTGGCGTTCAGGATCGCGGCGGCGTTCACGGGGCGAGGCTGGACGCTCAGGCTACCCAGGGCACGCTGCGCGGCGAGGCGTTGAATGGTGGCGGCGGTACGCGTGGTGGTCATCCGGGGCACCTCGGTGGAGACCTGGAGCATGAGGATACCGACGCTCTGAATGGCGGTGCCACTGGTGTCGTAGGTGCTCCCACCACCGATGAATGCCGGGTACGATTTCCCATTGCTCAGGGTTTCAACGCTGAACTTGCCGTCCAGATCGCGCCCATCGAAATACCCCACCTTGAAATCGTTCGTGAGGGCGAAGGCAGTCTCAAGTGACGTGGCGCTGGAGAGGTTGCCAAGCACGGTCGGGCCGCCCTTCGTCTGCGTGCCGTTGACGTACCCGCCGAGGGCCACGCTGCCGTCCGTGTCGACGCTCTCGTCGTTGTAGATCGCGACACCACTGTCGAGCAGGGTACCGCTCTGGTCAAAGACGCCCCACTCCCACACGCCCTGGTTCAGGGTGGTGACGTTGAACTCGGCGCTGGTGCTCACGTTGCCTCTGGTGTCGTAGGCCTTCGCGGTGAACCCGGTGCGGTCGTCGTTCAGAACATTGACGGTGTACTGGTAGGGCGCGGCCGTGTCGGTGGCTTTCAGGGTGCCGTTCTGGTAGAACTCCACCTTCGCGACGCCGCTGCTGTCCGTGGCGTTGGCGGTGATGGTCACGTCACTGTTGCCGTCGGAGGGGCTCTGGCTGAAGCTGATCTGCGGGCCGGTGGTGTCGGGGGTGCTGGGCCCGCCCGGCGTGCAGGCGGTGATCAGGAGTGCGGGGAGGGCCAAAAAGAAGGCGCGATTCACAGGGGGCACTCTAGGGTGCCGCGTGGTGCTCAGGTGGCGCAGACTGGGCACCGGCGGGCTTCATGAAGGTGCAACAGGTGAACCGGGGAGGCGCGTGAAGACCGGCATGGAGGACGGGCAGACCCTTAAGCCTGCCCGTCCCTCTGGATGGCGGTGATTAATCGGTGGCGGCTGGAATCATCGGCTTGTCGAACCCGACCCTCAGGGTGGGGTGCAGCCACGCGGCAGCGGCGGCAGCCAACAGGGCTGCGATCACCAGGAAGATGCTCTGAAGGGGCATCCAGGCGAGCAGCGCGGCCGCCCCGGCGTACCCCAGGGGTTGAATGGCGCTCGACAGGGACGAGATCACGCCGTAGGCGCGGCCCATCACGGCCTGCGGAATGTTCAGCTGGGACATGACGCTCAGCTGCACGTTCATCACGGCCGCACTCAGCCCCGCCAGCGCCAGCAGGACCAGCGCCTGCGTGAGGGTGGTGGCCACGCTGAGCCCGCCGATGGAGGCCGCGATGCCGAACGTGCCGCCCACCAGTGCCAGCCAGGGCCGCGGCAGGCGGTACGAGCTGAGGATCAGCATGCCCACCAGCTGCCCCACGGAGATGCTGGCGCTCAGGAATCCGAACTCGCGGGCGCCCAGACCCAGCGTGCGGGCGAACGGAGCCAGCGTGACCTCCAGCGGGATCAGCACGAAGTTCAGCAGCAGGCTGACGGCGAACGTCCAGAACAGCAGTGGGTTGGCCCAGATGACCTTCAGGCCGGCCAGCAGACCCTCGCGGGGTTCCTCATCGGCCGCTGGGGTGCCGGGAGTGGGCTGCACACGCGGTTCCGGCAGGGTCCACAGAGTCACGATGGCCGCGGCCAGCAGCATGGCGCCGATCAGCATGGCGCCGTGCACCCCGGCGAACCCGGTGGCGGTCCCCGCCAGGGCATACCCGGTGAGGCTGGCGAGACTGCCGGTGAGGCTCATCAGGGCGTTGCCCTGCTGGTACACCGCGCGCGGAATGATCAGGGGGACCAGGACCGCCGAGGCGGGTCCGCGCAGCGCCGCGACGAAGTTGGTGACGGCCAGCAGCGGGAACACGTATGACACCTGCATGTGCCCGCTCAGGACCAGCGTGGCCATCAGGACCAGCAGCAGCGCGTCGGCGACGTACGTGGCCTGGATCAGCAGGCGTTTGTGCTGCCGGTCGGCCAGCATTCCGCCGATGGGCGCGGCGATCAGGCCCGCCAGGGCGCTGACCAGACCCACGGACGCCAGCATGGTGCCGGACCCGGTCTTCTCGAGCACCCACCACATGATCGGGACGTTGTAGAACCCGCCACTCAGGGCGGAGAACAGGCGGGTGAGCAGCACCGAGCGGAACGCGGCGTTGCGGATAGGGTGAGCCGTCATATCAGTCCTCCGTCCAGCCAGCCAGGAAGAACGACACCTTCACGTCCCCGCCCTCCTGCTGTAGAGCTTCGATGTCCTCCCGCAGCTGCTGCAGGCGCCGCATGATGCCCGCCGCCTGCTCGCGCGGGACGCACACGCTGACCATCCCGGCGGCGCTGGGCAGCCCGTTGAAGGACGCCAGGGTCAGGCCACGTTCCGTCTCGTGGAACGCCAGCCCCAGGGCCCGCTCGTCCTTGACGCGCACGGCGCCCTCGGGCAGGCGGTACACCCGCTCGATGTGATGCCCGACGCGGTCCGTGCCGGTCTCGCACACCAGACCATGGGCCTGCAGGTGATTGAGGTTGCGCACCACGGTCGCCACGGGCCGACCGAGCCGCGTGGCCACTCCGCGCGCGGTGCTGGGACCGTCCAGCAGGGACGTGAAGGTCCGCCACAGGCTCTCTTCCATCTGAATGCCACTTCCGACTGTCGTCATACGACCACCTCCAGCAGGTCTGCCAGTTCCCCGTCGCTCATGCCGATCCCCACCATGGCCATCTGCTGCGGATTCAGGTATCCGGCCGCGGCCTGCACGTCCGCGGCGCTCACCTGCCGGTACATGCGGGCGGCGCGGGTGGGGAAGTACACCTCGTCGTTCAGCCAGTGCTGCGCGAGCTTGGTGGCCAGCCCGGGCCCCTCGGATTCCTGCAGGGCCTTCAGGGCGAAACTCTCGCGGGTCTCATCGGTCTCCTCCTCGCGGGGCGGGCTGGCCTGCACCTCCTGAATGAGTTCCATCAGGGTGCGGAACGCCTCCGGGACCCGCTCGCGGGCCAGGTCCATCGCCATGAACAGGTACCCGCTGCGCCGCCAGTGCGAACTGCCCCCCTGCGCCGCGTACGCCAGCTGCCGCTCCTCCCGCAGCCGCTGGAACATCCGCGACCGGAGGCCCCCACCCAGCAGCGCGCCGAACACCTCGGTGGCGGGCCGGTCCGGGTCACCCAGTGCCGGGCCCGGGCAGGACAGGTACAGCGTCACCCGTTCGCTGCGGCTGGGCACGCCGATCAGCTGCGGCACGATCTCCACTGGGCGGTACTCGGTGTGCAGCGGCGCGGCGTACCAGTCCTCGAAGTGCTCCTCGATCAGGCGGACGGTGCCGCTGTCCACCTTCCCGGCAATGACCAGCCGGGTGCGTTCCGGGGTGCAGGCGTCCAGCGCCCGCTGCCGCATCTGCTTGAGGTTCAGTTGCGACACGATCTCCGGCGGGCCCAGGATCGACATGCCGTACGGCGGGGCGTACAGCGCCTCCTCGACCAGCGTCCACAGGAACTCCGGCCGGTTGCGCTTGCGGTGAATTTCGTCCAGCACGATCTTCCGCTCGTGCTCCAGCGCCTGCTTGGTCACCTTGGGGTTGCGCAGCAGGTCCGCCGTGAACGCCATGACCTTCGGCAGGTCACGCGGCAGGCACGACAGGCCCAGCCGCGTGTGTTCCTTGCCGGTGAACGCCTCGATCCGCGCGCCACTCTTGGCCAGCGCCTGCCACTGCTTGCCCTGCGTGCCCGTCAGGTTGTTCGGGTTGAACAGCACGTGCTCCAGCAGGTGACTGATGCCGTTTTCCTGCTCACGCTCGTCCTTGACGCCGTGATCGAGGTACGCGGCCAGGTGAATGAGGTGAGCGCCGGGACGCGGGGCGATCAGAAACCCAAGGCCGTTGTCCAGATAGCCGGTGGTATAGAGTTCCATGCTGTTCAGTCTCCAGAGGGCAGGGTTGCCGGGGGGTTGCAGACCGCGAGATACACCAGCGCCTCGCTGCGCAGGCCCAGGCCCAGGCGATTCAGATGAAGATGCAATCCCTGCAGGTTCGCGCCGAGAGCGCCGGGCTCAGGCCAGTCCGGAGCCCAGGCCAGCGGCAGGGTCGCCTCCCGCAGCGCCGTGGCTGCGCGGGTCACGCCCGGCTGATCTGACAGGTGCGTCCGGGCAAACCGGGTCATGGCCTCGTGTGCCTCGGTCCGCGCGGGCCCGAGGCAGCGCAGCAGATGTGCCGCATCGACATACGCGGCCCTCATGCGGGCGTCCGGCGTTTCCAGGTCCCACACGGCCAGCGCCCGTTCACTGCTGGCCTGAAAGAAGCGTTCGTGAAGCGGGTAGTGCCGCGCCCCCCCGAACTTCCAGTATTCCGGCCGGTACTCCTGTTGGACTGCGCCCGGCACGGCCCGCCGCAGTTGAGCCCAGACCCGCTGCCGGGACGCCTCGCCGCGGCAGCACAGCCGCAGGCGCAGGTGCATGCCGCCTTCGGCGTGCCACAGGTAATGCCAGCGGCGGACCTCCGGCGCGAGGTCCTGCTGCAGGTGCCGCACCCGCTGCGCCTGCGAACGTTTCTCGAGATCCGGCCAGGTCAGACGTGCCGCGAGCCAGCCCGTCACGGCCGCACCGTGAAGATGCCCTCGAAGAGGTGCCGCGCACCGTCATGTCCTGTGAACCAGGCCAGGTCCGGCGTCACCACAGCTTCGCTGACCCGCACGCTGCCACGGCGGCATTCTGCCCGGAGGAGGTCGCGGTGCGTGACGTGCCGCCAGTCCAGTGTGAGTTGCCGGTCACCCCGGCCCACGCGCACCAGATCCGGAGCTCCCACCCGTTCCAGCCAGGCGAGCACCTCACGGTCCGGCGGGTCCGTTCCCTGCCAGTGAGCAGGCACGCGCCATGACGCCGCACTGAGCACGCAGCGGCCCCGGGTCACCCGTGGCAAGGTCTCCCGATCCCCCAGCGGCCCCCACCGCCACCGTGGAGGCGTGCGGCCCTGCAAGGCCACGGCGGTCAGCCAGCGGGCCAGCGGCCCCAGGTGATCGGTGCGAGTCAGCGTGGGCAGAACCAGATGAAGCTGTTGTTCACGCTGGGCGCACCACAGCTCGACCTGACCGTCCCGGCAGCTGACCCGCACGTCCGGCAGATCCACCCTGCGGTGGTCGGGGATCAACGGATGACCCGGGACGTGCAGTTCCAGTGGCGTTCCGGGGCGGCAGCGGGCGGTATCGTTCGCCGCAGCCAGCGGGTGCTGCAGGCAGAGTGCCGTGACCACCGTATTCGCCGGACCCCGTGCGCCCGGTGCCGGCAGGTGCGGGTGCGCCACCCGGAGGCGGGCAGTGGCCTGACCCACTTCCGGGGTGCTGCCACTCAGCAGCGCCAGGGTGTAGTCGCCCGCCCACAGATCGGTGGTGTTCCGCGCCAGGACCCACGCGAACAGATCGAACGGGTGGTCACCGGGTCGCGCCGTGACCGGCAGGCGAGCCAGCTGCACGTCAGTGAGGTCCAGCACGCCGGGCGCCCCGGCCAGCAGCGCGGGCCAGTCAGACCAGGGTGGGGCCGGGGGGGGCGCGGTCTCCAATGCGTCAGCCACCGTCAGGGCCTCACGGAGGGTCACGCGAGCGTCCCCGAACTGTGCGCGGAACGCCTCGGTGTAGGCTGACCAGTTCCCGGTCACAGGGGGACCCTGCGGGCTGCGTGTCAGGACGGACAGGCCCTCTTGAAGATCCACCAGCACCTGAGGCGGCAGGTGAGCCACGCCGTCCAGCGTGGCGTCCAGTGCGAGGTGGCGCTGCACGTCACCATCGAGCCCCTGACCGGCCAGCGCCTGCCGCAGGGCGTCCAGCCGCGCCGTCCCGCCTGGAAGATCGGCGTACACCGGGGCTGGGGGTGGGCCGCCCAGCGCCTCCACGCGCGCCGCCGCCTGTGGGGTGACCGTCAGCAGCGGCTGGAGCTCGCTGAGCAGCAGATCCTTGCGCAGCAGAACCCGCAGCAGGTCATCCGTGATCGCCTCCCCGAGCGAAGCCAGTGGGACCGGCGTCCGGGCCCGGACCAGAACGCGCCAGAATGCCTCGCTGCACGGAACCCGCCACTCGGTGCGGTCTTGCAGTCCCTGCCAGGTCAACCAACCGTTCTCATGGTGCGCGGTGCCGTTGAGCATCACCTGCAACGTGGGTGGCAACCGGTCTTCCAGGATCGGACGCGCCTCGGCCAGTGCACCCGACAGGGCGGTCAGCTGCACGCGCAACATCGGCTTCTGCGAGATGAACTCGGCGCTGCACTGGGCCGCGCCCGGAGCGGCGAAGAGACCGAACGGCACGCTGCGTGTACTCGCACGGATGAGATAGCGGTGCAGGCTGCGTTGCAGGGCCCGGGCCGTCTTTGCGCGCCGTGGGGTACGCCTGGATTCCCGCTCCAGGGTGGGAGACGCCATCAGCAGCGCCTCTGCCGACAGCGGCCAGTCGCGCAGGACGGTGATCGTGTCCTCCAGGGTCTGTGTGCCGCGCAACTCGCTGAACAGGTTCGCTGGGGCAAGCGGCACCCGGTACAGGCAGGCCGGATCGATCTGCGGACTCTCGAACATCAGGACGGATCACCTCCGACGTGGCGAAGAGGCGCCACGGATTGCCGCGGCGCCCCTCGACCGATCAGCCGAATCCCAGCGTGGGGACCGGCACAGGCTTTACAGCGCGGAGGACCCGCACTTGTAGATGTTGATGTCCGTCATGCCTTCCTCGTCCACCTGATCACGGCTCTTCAGGTCACTCAGCGCGGCGAACAGCTCGGGGTCCTCGATCACGACCTTGCCGTCGTCGGTGAGTTCCAGGGCCTTGAGATCCAGCTTCGCTTTCTTGTTTTCGTTGGTCATGATGATCACCTCGTGCAGGAGTGGGGGCGGTGGGGACGGTTCAACCGGGGCAGAAGATGTCGATCAGGATGCCTTCCTCTTCCAGCCCGGGCTCGACGATGCCGATCTCGGGCATCAGGGGCACCTCCTGGGCAGGCGGAGCGTGCGGTTGGTCCGCCGGTGGTTCCGACGGGCGGTCCGGACGCGGCGCTGGCCGGTGGGGGCTTTGACTCACGGTGTGTCACCTCCTGCTTCCTAGAGAACCGCAGGCCGGGTTGCGGCAGGGTTGCCTGAGCGCTCGCTCCCTGACAACCCCTCGGCAACCCCCCTGAAGGTCCAATGAAGACCAAAGGAGGGACGCATGACGGTCCAACTCAGTGTGCTCGATCCGGTCCCCTTGTCCTGCGGTCAGTCCCCACGTGACGCCCTCCGCGCCGCCATCCAGCTGGCTCAGACGGCTGAACGGTCCGGCTACCGGCGCGTGTGGTACGCCGAGCATCACCTGCCCCGCGCCGCCGTCTGCCCCGCCCCCGCCGTGCTGGTGGCCGCGGTGGCCGCCGCAACGGAACGGATCCGGGTCGGGTCCGGCGGTGTGGTCCTGCGGCACCACGCCCCCTGGCATGTCGCCGAGACGTTCAGCACGCTCGCGGCGCTGCACCCGGGCCGCATCGACCTGGGCGTCGCCGGCGGGACCGGCGCGGACGAGCAGACCACCCGCCGCCTGGGCGGAGACGGGACGCCGTACCCGGACCGTCTCGCGGCGCTGGATGAGGCGCTACGAGACCTGAACGCCGACGTGCACGGCTGGGTGCTGGGCGCCAGCGCCCGCAGCGCCGAACTGGCCGCCACCCTCGGCTGGCACTACGGCAGCGGCAACGTCACGGGCGACCCGGGCGACGTGCAGGCGTACCGCGAGCAGCACACGGCCCGGCGGCACGCGGGCCCCACCGTCGCGCTGGCGGTCGCCGTGGTGTGCGCCGACACGACCGAAGCGGCCCTGCACCTGGCCCGCAGTCACCGGGCGTACTTCAGCGCGCAGGGCACGGCGCCCGGCGGTCAACCCGTGCCCCCGCCAGCCGGTCTGCCGGTCACGCCCGGCCCGCTGGCCCTGTACCCCCGGCTGGTCGTCGGTGATCCCGTCACCGTCCGGTCCGCCCTGAACGCTCTGGCCCGCCGCTACGGCGCAGATGAACTGGCGCTCCTAACCATCACGCATGACCCGCAGGCCCGCCGCCACTCCTACGCGCTGATCGCCGAGGCGTTCGCGCAGGCTGCTCCACCCCCCATCCACCTGCCCCACCAGCCCGGAGGTTACCTATGACGGCCGACCTGAAACGCTCGCGGTACACCCTGCAGTCCCGGCAGGACGCCGGGGTGTACCTGCACAACACCTTCAGCGGCAAGGGCGGCTTCTACCCGCCCCGCGCCCTGGACCTGCTCAAGCGGGCCCAGCCGGACCCGACCGATCCGCTGACCGCGCAGCTGCGCCGCGACGGGCACCTGATCGCCGCCGACACCGACGAACTCCTGCGTGCCCGGCAGCAGCAGGTGACCGCCTTCTTCCGGGACGACGTGCTGCACCTGATCCTGTTCTCGACCGAGCAGTGCAACTTCCGCTGCACGTACTGCTACGAGAAGTTCCTGCACGGCCGCATGAAGCCCGAGGTGATCGAGGGCGTCAAACGACTCGTGACCCGCCGCGCGCCCGGCCTGAAACTCCTGTCGATCTCCTGGTTCGGCGGTGAACCGCTGCACGCCCACGACATCGTCCAGGACCTCTCCAATCACTTCACGGCCCTGAGTGAAGCGCACGGATTCAAGTACATGGCGCACGCCACCACCAACGGCTACTACCTGACGCCCGAACTCGCCCCGGACCTGATCCGCACCGGACTGCGCGACTTCCAGATCACCCTGGACGGCCCGCAGGAAACCCACGATCAGACCCGCAAGCTGCAGGGGGGCGGCGGCACCTTCGACACCATCTGGCGCAACCTGCTGTTCCTGCGCGCCTCCGACCTGGATTTCACCTGCACGCTGCGCATCAACTTCAGCCCCGACAACTACGCCCAGACACCCGAGTTCATCACTCAGCTGGGCGAAACCTTCGGGCACGACCCGCGCTTCCAGTTGCACACCCATCCGGTCGGCCGCTGGGGCGGCGAGCAGGACGAACACCTGACCGTGTACGACCAGGATGACGGCTTCGACCTGGCCATCCCCCTGTACGAGCACGCCCGCACCTGCGGCCTGAGCATGCGCCACGCGAACCTCAACCCGTTCGGCAGCACCTGTTACGCCGCGCGCGGCAACTCGTTCGCCATCCGGACCAGCGGGCAGGTCGTGAAGTGCACCGTCGCGCTCGACGACGAACGCAACCACGTGGGTCACCTGAACGCCGACGGGTCCCTGCACCTTGATCAGGCCCGGCTGCTGCCCTGGGTGCAGGACAACGCCCTGACCGACACCACCTGCCAGTCCTGCGCGATCCGGCCCTCCTGCCACGGCGCGGCCTGCCCGCTCGAGAAGATGGATCACGGCCGTCAACCCTGCCCGGACATCAAACGCAACTTCAAGAAGTTCCTGCCGCTCATGCACGCCGACCACACCCTGGAACTCGAGGTGCTTCAATGAAATCACTGCTGCGCGCCCTGGCCCTGCTGCTCGCCGTTTCCTCCGTCGCGTTCGCCGAAAGTGGCGGGGCGGGTCAACCCGGCGGGGGCACCCACTGGGACTGTGCGGGGGTTCAGATCACGCCCCTCGAATGCCCCTTACCTGTGCAGACTGGCTGACCGCGAGGTTCAGCTCCGCGCAGCGGCCAGGGGCAGGCCCATCAGCTCCACGGTCGAAGCGGTCCGCGACGTCCTCCGCGGGCCGCTCCACCAGTCATGGTGCTGCTCAGCTGTCTGAGCGGTGAGGGATCATCTGGTGAGCGGGCCCTTCACGCGTACGCCACCCGGAGCTGCCGCACGCGGGACGCCGCCCGGGCCCGGCGGGGATCGCTGGCGTCCAGGCGAGCCAGGGCGCACTCCCAGACCTCAAGATCATCGTCGAGTTTCACGGCGAGCTCGTTGAGCAGGGTGGGGTCCCGGTGACTCAGGACGGCCTGCCGCAGCGATTCGTGCAGCAGCTCACGGTACTCGGCAATGCCGGGCGCGTCCGAATCGGGCAGCAGCGGCCCGGCGTAGCGGCGCAGCGCCTCGGCCACACGCCCGGCCTGAAGCAGCGCCATGACGTCCAGGTAATCGGCCTGCACCGGGACGAGCAGCCGGTACGGTTGCGACGCGACCGGCACCATCTGACGCAGGCGGGAAATCCCGGCCTTCAGGGACGAGCGCGCCACCCCCTCGTCCCGGTACAGCAGGCTGGCAAAGCGGTCCCCGCCCAGGCCCTCGGGACTGAGGCTGAGCAGGACCAGCATCTCCAGGTGCCGGGGCTGCAACCGCAGGTGCTGGTCGGCCCAGACCACTTCGGAGCGGCCCAGCAGGTTCAGGTTCAGGGTCTGGGCGGGAACGAGCAGCGCCCAGACCTTCTCGAACAGACCCGCCGGGCCGCCCAGCAGCAGCCGACCCGACGGCCCGAGTTCGGCCGTCAGGGGCGCGACGCGCTGCATCACGCCGCTGGCCTGCTCCACCTGCCCCAGCTGAAGGTGCGCGAACGCCAGGTGCGCGGCTGCCCGGACCAGCGTGTCCGCCTTGAGGGGCTGCTCGAAGGCGTCCATGGCGTCCTGCAGCAGCGGCACGGCCTGAACCGGGTCGCGGTACGCGCGTGCCATGCCCAGCGCCAGGGTGGACCAGCGGGTGTAGGAACGCGCCTCATGCTGGGTCAGCACGAACGCTTCCTCCGCGACGCTCAGGGCGCGCTCGGGCTGATCGAGTTCAGTCAGGACGCGCACCAGCTGGGCGCTGTGCCAGCCCTGATGATTACGCGGCTGGTGCTGCCGGGCGGCCTCGCAGGCCCGCAGCGCGCGCAGGGGGTTGCCGCTGACCAGCGCGTGGTCGGCCAGGGTCGTCTGGAACAGCGAGTACACCTGCGGCGCCCCGCTGGCCAGCTGCGTCTCGGCCTCGCTCAACACGCCGGTCAGCTGCTCCAGGCGTCCGCTGAGCAGGCTGGTGTACGCCCACTCGTTCAGGACCGCGAGTCGCCGCTGCCAGTCACCCATGCGGCTGTGGTCGTACTGCCGCAGGGCGTACACGGTCCAGTGCAGCGCGTTGACGTACTGACCGGTCTGCGTGTATGTCGCCGCGAGGGCCTGCACGTTACGCACGACATCGGTGGGGGTGCCCTCGGTCTCCGCGCACTCCACGGCGGCCCGCAGGATGGGCAGCGCGTCGGTGGGGTTCTGCTCCGCGGTGGACAGGCCGTGGTAGTAGAGGGTCAGGGGCGTGTGGGCGGCCGCGGCGGCCCGCTGCGTTTCCCGGTGACGGTCCGCGAGGCGCAGGGTGGTCCCGGCGTGCAACGCGCGGAGTTCGGGCGCCTCGTGCCGTGACAGGTGAGCCGTGACGCGCGGGAGCACGCTGCGCGCGTGACCGGTCCGCAGCGCGGCGGAGTACAGCCAGCGCAGGATCTCGGGGTCGTCGTTGATGCTACTGGGCAGCGCACTCAGGAGTGCATGCAGGTGATGATGCAGCCCGCGTTCATGAAAGTGCGGGCCGGCCACCGTCAGCAGTTCGGGCACCCGGTGGGGGTGCAGGCGCGCGGCCAGCGGCAGCGCCTCCGTCCACCGCTGCCGCTGGATCAGGGCGTCCAGCAGACGGTCCGGTTCCACCTGGGGAGCCTCGCCACTCAGGAAGCGCAGGCCCTCCGGGGCGGGTTCCAGCGGGGGTGGCAGCTTCAGGGCCTGGGCCAGTTGCAGCAGCAGGGGGCGCATCTGCCCGCCCGTGTCACGCAGCAGGCGCTGCCGCGCTTCCGGACCACCCGGGAAGTCGGGCATCCAGTGGTCCAGTTCGGCCGGCTGCACCGCCAGATCTGTCGACGTCAGGGCCGTGACGGTGCGGTAGAGGGTGGCGGGTGGCAGGGGAGAGGTCGCGTGCAGGATGGTCACGGTCTGCTGGTCGTGCAGGGTCAGCAGCGCGCGGGCCAGCTGGGGAGCGTGCTGCGCGCCACTGAGCGCGAACACCCACGGGCCCAGGCGGTCAAGGCAGCCGCGCAGCACCTCGATGCCGTAGGTCCAGGGCATGCCGTACCCGAACAGCTGGACGTTCGCGGTGCGGTGGACGGCCTCGGCGAGCTTGTTGCCGAGCAGGTGGGGGTGGTCCTCGTCGCCTTCGGCCGCCTCGAGCCACAGCAGGGGCCGGGCTGGAGTGTCGGCCGCCTTGATGAAATAGGGAGCTCCGGCGTCGCCGTCGTCCCACAGGCAAAGAGGGTGTGTCAACGCCAGGCTGCGGGCCTGCATCCACGTCATGAAGTGAGAACGCTGGAGAATCATGTGGGTGTGCGCCGATTCTACCCTCAACCGGACGTGTGCCTGACCGGTCGTCTGCCTGATGCCGGGCGGTCAGTCGCGGGTGAATTCTCCGTCATGACCCTTCATCTGGCGTTCAGCTGGGCGGTGCTCCGGGTAGGCAGCCTCTAGAATCAGGACAAGTGCGCTGCCTTCCTGCAGCGGGGTGCGGTCCCTATAGGCCGCTGGGGTGGAGTCAGGTCAAGTCGGCCTGACTCCATGCCGTTTTGTTTCGACTTCTTGCAGTTCAACTGGAGGTGAGGGTGATGGTCAAGGGTATTCGTCTGGGCGTGCTGGTGGCCCTGTGGTCGGGCAGTGCGATGGCCGCGAGTTCGGCCGGAACGGCGGAGTTGCTGTTCGCGCTGTTCTGGGTGGTGCTGGCCGCCATGGTGTTCGGGGCGGTCGCCTCAAAGCTGGGGGTTCCGGCGGTGGTGGGGCAGGTGCTGGCCGGGATCTTGATCGGGCCGAGCGTGCTGAGTCTGGTCCGCCCGGACGAGTTCCTGCTGAGTCTGGCGGAGCTGGGCGCGGTGTTCCTGCTGTTCATGGTGGGCCTCGAGACCCGCTTCCGGGACCTGCTGTCCGTGGGGAAGGAGGCGCTGCTGGTGGCGGTGCTGGGCATCGTGTTCCCGCTGGCGCTGGGCTTCGGGTTCGGCCTGTGGCAGGACCAGGGGAACGTGAGTGCGCTGTTCGTGGGGACCGCACTCGTGGCGACGTCGGTGGGCATCACGGCGAAGGTCCTGCAGGAGATGGGCGTGCTGGACGCCCGCTTCGCGCAGGTGATCCTGGGTGCGGCCGTCATCGACGACATCCTGGGCCTGACGCTGCTGGCTGTCGTCAGCGGCCTGGGCGCCGGGGAGAGCATGAGTGCCGGACAGGTCGCGTTGATCCTGGGTCTCAGCGTGGGCTTCGTGGCGCTGGTTCTCGCGGTCGGCATTCCGCTTGTCCGCCGCTTCCAGCCCCGCCTGCAGAACCTGAGCCTGGCGCGCATGTTCAACGTGGCGATCGTCGTGGGCCTGGGCGTGGCCGCGCTGAGCACCGTGGCGGGCCTCGCGCCGATCATCGGGGCGTTCCTGGCGGGCATGGTCCTCGCGGAGGTGAAGGACGAGGTGGAATTCGAGTCGAAGGTGCACGCCCTGGAATCATTCCTCGCCCCGATCTTCTTCGTGGTCGTCGGGTTGCAGCTGGACCTGGGCGTCCTGGGTGACCCGGTCGTGATCGTCGCGGGCCTGATCCTGACGGTGCTGGCCGTGATCGGCAAGGTCGTGGGCGGCCTGCTGGGCGCGCGCAGCATGGGCAGGCGGCAGTCGCTGCTGGTCGGCGTGGGCATGGTCCCGCGCGGCGAGGTCGGGTTGATCGTCGCCAGCCTGGGCCTCGCGGCGGGCGTGATCGGCAAGCAGGTGTACGCCGAGGTGCTCCTGATGGTTCTCCTGACGACCGTGCTGGCCCCGCTGGCCCTGCGCGTCCTGGCGCGCCGCCCGGAGCCGGACGCCCCCGTCACCTGAACCCGGTGAGCTGAGGGAGGGGACGAGCTGCGTGAGCCGTCCCCTCCTGCCTTTTCCCGCCCGTGCGGTACCCTGAAGGGATGCCGGACGTTCCCGCCCCTCCCACCCGTTCCCGCCTGAGACTGCGGGTGTCCCCCGCTGCCGAGGCGCACGTCCGCGCCGGGCACCCCTGGGTGTACGAGTCCAGCCTCCGCGCCCAGAACCGCGACGGCGACGCGGGCGAGCTGGCCGTCATCTACGACCGCCGCGACCGCTTCCTGGCGATCGGCCTGTTCGACCCGGACAGCCCACTGCGGGTGCGGGTGCTGCACCAGGGCACCCCGGCCACGCTGGACGACGCGTGGTGGGCCGCGCGGCTGGACGAGGCGCTGCTGCGCCGCGCGCCGCTGTTCGGACCGGACACCGACGGGTACCGCGTCGTGAACGGCGAATCCGACGGCTTCCCCGGACTGGTCGTGGACCGCTACGCGAGCACGCTGGTCGTCAAGCTGTACACCGCCGCGTGGTTCCCGCACCTGAAGCTCATGCTGGTCCTCCTCGCCGAGCGCTTCCCGGACTTCGCGCTGGTGCTACGCCTGAGCCGCAACATCCAGACCCGCGCCCGCCAGGAGGGCCTGTTCGACGGGCAGCTCCTCGCGGGGAACGTCGGCAGCGGCACCGTCGTCTTCCACGAGACCGGGCTGGCCTTCGAGGCGGAAGTGCTGCGCGGCCAGAAGACCGGGTTCTTCCTCGACCAGCGTGACAACCGCCGCCGCGTCGAGAAGTACGCGCGGGGCCGCCGGGTCCTGAACGCCTTCTCGTTCAGCGGCGGTTTCAGCCTGTACGCCGCGCGGGGCGGGGCGGCGCACGTCGTCAGCCTCGACATCAGCGCCCACGCGCTGGACAGCGCCGAACGCAACTACGCCCTGAACCCGAAACTCACCGCCCCGCACGAGACCGTCCAGGCCGACGTGTTCGAATGGCTCGCCGACACCGACCGCGACTTCGACCTCGTGATCCTCGACCCGCCCTCCCTGGCCCGCCGCGAGACCGAACGGGCAGGCGCGATCCGCGCGTACGGGAAACTGGCCGCCGACGGCATCCGCCGCCTCGCCCAGGGCGGCATCCTCCTGAGCGCCTCATGCTCCGCGCACGTCACCGCCGAGGAATTCTGGGACGCCGTCCGCGACGCCGCCACCCGCTCGGGCCGCAAGTGGCGCGAACTGCACACCAGCCAGCACGCCCCCGACCACCACGCGACCTTCGCGGAAGCGCAGTACCTCAAGGCCATCTTCATCCAGTTCGACTGACCCCGCGCGCTCTAGCATGGGCGGGTGCCTGCGCTCCGCAAGATCATTCACGTGGACATGGACGCGTTCTACGCGTCGGTGGAGCAGCGGGATGACGCGCGGCTGCGGGGGCGGCCCGTGGCGGTCGCGTGGGGCGGGCGGCGCTCGGTGGTCCTGACCGCGAGTTACGAGGCGCGGCCGTTCGGGGTGCGGTCGGCGATGCCGCTGTACCGGGCGCTGGAGCGCTGCCCGGACCTGGTGGTGGTGGAGCCGAGGTTCGAGGCGTACCGGGAGGTGAGCGCGCAGATCCGCGCGGTGTTCCACTCGTTCACGCCGCTGGTGGAGCCGCTGTCGCTGGACGAGGCGTACCTGGACGTGACCGCCCCATTGACGGGCGGGCCGAGTGCGACGCTCATCGCGCAGGCGATCCGGCGGAAGATCCGCGCGGGGACGGGCCTGACGGCGACGGCGGGCGTGAGCGTGAACAAGTTCCTGGCGAAACTCGCCAGCGGCCTGCACAAGCCCGACGGGCTGACCGTGATCCTGCCCGCGCAGGTGGACGCGCTGCTGGCTGTGCTCCCGGTGGGGGACTTTCACGGGATCGGTCCGGCGACCGCCGCGAAGCTGGCCGGGATGGGCATCCACACGGGCGCGGACCTGCGCGCCGCCGATCCGGCCGCCCTGACGGCGCGGTTCGGGGTGCACGGCGCGCACTTCTCGCGGATCGCGCGGGGCCTGGACGACCGGCCGGTCGAACCGGACCGCCCGCACCGCAGCGTGGGCACCGAGGAGACGTACGGGCACGACCTGCGCGGGGTGGACGCGGTGGCCGCCCGACTGCCCGTGCTGGCGCAGGGGGTGGAGCGCCGCCTAGAGCGGGCCGGGCTGGCCGCGCGGACGGTGGTGCTGAAACTGAAGTTCGACGACCGCAGCGTCCTCACGCGCCGGGTCACCCTCCCGCTGCCCGTTCACGCCGCGCCGGAGCTGGCCCGCGCCGCCGCGCGCCTGCTGACGCCGGAGCTGCTCGCGGGGCGGGGCGTGCGGCTGGCGGGCATCACGGCAGCCTCGCTGGTCCCGGCGGGGCAGGTGCCCACGCAACCGCTGCTGCTGGGCGGATAGGGCAGAGGCCCGGTGGAGGGGTAGAGTCGGGCGGTGACCCTGCCCCTGCGCGCCGTGATCTTCGACCTGGACGACACGCTGTTCGACGACACGAGTTGCACGCACGCGGGCCTGCGTGCCCTGGCGGCGCATTCCGGCCTGAGCGTCCCGCCCGCCGAGCTGTTCGCGCGGCACGCGGCGCACATCCGCGGCATCGACCCGCTGCTGTTCCGGGGCGAACTGACCGCGCACGCGGCGCGGGTGCTGCGCTTCACGCGCCTCCTGACCGAGCTGGGCGTGCCCGATCCGGACGGCGAGGCGGCGACCGTCACGTACCGGGGGGCGTACCGCGCCGCTTGGGCGCCCCTCCCCGGCGCGGCGGGCGTGTTGCGGGACCTGCGCGCCGCCGGGCTGCGGCTGGCCGTCCTGACGAACTACGTGCGCGACGTGCAGGCGCAGAAACTCGCGCACTTCGGCCTGGACGCCCTGGTGGACGCCGTGCTGTGCGTCGAGGAGGTCCCGGCGGCGAAACCCGACCCGCGCGCATACCACGCCGCCTGCGCCGCGCTGGACGTCACCCCCGGGCAGGCCGTGATGGTGGGCGACTCCTGGGAGAAGGACGTGCAGGGCGCACGCCGGGCCGGACTGCGGGCCGTGTGGGTGAACCGGGATGGACAGTCGGGACTCGACCCAGACGTTCCGGCGATCTCCGCTCTGGCGGACCTGCCCGCGCTCCTGTGCCTCGTGTGAAGGACTCTGGCCAGGATCGTCGTCTGCAGTCACAGCGGTTTTCAGGGAGACCGAGAAATCCCTTAGTCTCCCTGAAACGAGCAGCGCGAGGACCCGCCGACATCAGCGATTGGAAGTGGAGTTGAAGGGCGTGCTGTTGGCCCTTCAATGGAACTGGAAAACGCTGTCACAACAGGATTCAGAGGTATGGGGGGACAACCCTCAAGACCTCTGAATCGAGGGCCCTGGCAGAGCTGCGCGGCAGAGCGGGCACCTGAGAACGACAGCGGTCGGACGCGGGGCTCTGGGGCGGCGCGCGGCAGACGACACCCCTCCCGGTCATCGTCGGGAGGGGTGTCGTTGGAAGCGGTTACGCTGGGACGGTCTCTCCGGCGAGGTGCAGCCATGTGCCCAGGACGCTGTCGGGGTTGAGGCTGACGGAGTCGATGCCCTGTTCCATGAGCCACTGGGCGAGGGCGGGGTGGTCGCTGGGGCCCTGGCCGCAGATGCCGACGTACTTCCCGGCGCGTTTGGCGGCCTGGATAGCCTGACTCATGAGTGCCAGGACGGCTTCGTTCTGCTCGTCGAACAGGTCGGCGACGAGGCCGCTGTCGCGGTCCAGCGCCAGGGTCAGCTGGGTGAGGTCGTTGCTGCCGATGCTGAAGCCGTCGAAGTGTTCGAGGAACTGGTCGGCGAGGATGGCGTTGCTGGGAATCTCGCACATCATGATGATCTTGAGCCCGTTCTCGCCGCGCTTCAGGCCGTTCCTGGCGAGGATCTCGATGATCTGCGCGGCCTCGCCGACGGTGCGGACGAAGGGGATCATGACCTGCACGTTCGTGAGGCCCATGTCGTCGCGGACGCTGCGGATCGCCTCGCATTCCAGCGCGAACGCGGCGGCGAAGTCGCGAGAGCGGTAGCGGCTGGCGCCCCGGAAGCCGATCATGGGGTTTTCCTCGGTGGGTTCGTAGGCGGGTCCGCCGATCAGGTGGGCGTACTCGTTGCTCTTGAAGTCGCTCAGGCGGACGATCACGGGTTTCGGTGCGAACGCGGCGGCGATGCTGGAGACGCCCTCGGCGAGCTTCTCGCGGAAGAAGTCGCGGGGGCTGGCGTACCCGGCGGTCTTCTCGTCGATCTGCGCCCGCACGTCGTCGGGGACGTTCGGGTAGTCCAGCAGCGCGCGGGGGTGGATGCCGATCACGTTCGAGCAGATGAACTCCACGCGGGCCAGACCCACGCCCTCGTTCGGCAGCGCGGCGAAGGAGAACGCGCGGTCGGGCGAGGCGACGTTCATCATGATCTTCATGCCGACCTCGGGCATGTGGCCCAGTTCGACGCGGTTCACGCGGTACGCGAGGCGGCCCTCGTACACGAAGCCGGTGTCGCCCTCGGCGCAGGACACCGTGACCTCCTGCCCGCTCTGCAGTTCACGGGTGGCGTTCCCGCTGCCGACGACGGCCGGGATGCCGAGTTCCCGGGCGATGATCGCCGCGTGGCAGGTGCGCCCGCCGCGGTTCGTGACGATGGCCGAGGCGCGTTTCATGACGGGTTCCCAGTCCGGGTCGGTCATATCCGCGACCAGCACGTCGCCGTCCTGCACGCTGTCCATCTGCGAGACGTCCCGCACGACGCGCACGACGCCCGCCCCGATGCGGTTCCCGACCGCGCGGCCCTCGACCAGCACGGGGCCCTTTCCGGTCAGTTCGAAGCGTTCCAGGGTCTTCCCGGTGCGGCTCTGCACGGTTTCCGGGCGCGCCTGCAGGATGTAGATCAGGCCGTCGCGGCCGTCCTTGCCCCACTCGATGTCCATGGGGCGGCCGTAGTGGTTCTCGATGGTCACGCACTGCCGCGCGAGTTCCGTCAGGTCCTCATCCGAGAGGCTGAAGGCGCGTTGCTGCTCGTGGGGGACGTCCACGGTCTGCACGCCGCCCTGCGGGGCGTACTCCATCCGCTTCTGCTTGCTGCCCAACGTGCGGCGCAGGATTGCCTTGCGCCCGGCGTTCAGGGCGGGTTTGTACACGAAGAACTCGTCGGGGTTCACGGCGCCCTGCACGACCATCTCGCCCAGTCCGTACGAGCTGGTCACGAGGACCGCGTCGCGGTAGCCGCTCTCGGTGTCCAGCGTGAACGCCACGCCCGACGCGCCCAGGTCACTGCGGACCATGCGCTGCACGCCCGCCGACAGCGCCACGTCGCTGTGCGCGAAGCCGTGATGCACGCGGTAGCTGATGGCGCGGTCGTTGTACAGGCTGGCGAACACCAGCCGCACGTGGTGCAGCACGTCGTCGATCCCGCGCACGTTCAGGAACGTCTCCTGCTGCCCGGCGAAACTCGCCTCCGGCAGGTCCTCGGCCGTGGCACTGGAGCGCACCGCGACGTCCGGTTCGGTGCCGCCCGACTCGGCGGTCATCGCGGCGTAGGCGTCCCGAATCGCTGTTTCCAGCGCGGCGGGGAGGGTGGCCGCCTCGACCTGCGCGCGGATCTCGCGGCCCGCCTGCGCCAGGGCCACCACGTCGTTCACGTCCAGCGCGGTCAGGCGGGCGTTGATGCTCTCCTCGATGCGGTTCTCCTGCAGGAACAGCCGGAACGCGTCGGCGGTCGTGGCGAAGCCGCCGGGCACCCGCACCCCGGCCCCCGCCAGTCCCTGGATGAGTTCGCCCAGCGAGGCGTTCTTGCCGCCGACGATCTCCACGTCCGTCATCCTTAGTGTACCCAGCACGCGAATCATATCCATTGCTTTTCACCGTTCCTGCGAAGCTCCAGCGAACTGGAAAGGGGCGAATTAGTGTTGCCTTACGCCCTCACCTTACCCGACCCCGCCCCGCGGCTGCGTCACCCGCCCGGTCACACCACACCCACCCGTCCAGACAGCCCGAACCCCCACCGGATCCCCGCGCCGCGTGTCACGCTGGCCCCATGCCCACCCGCACCGTCGTCATCGTCAGCGACCACACCGGCCTCACCGCCGAGAACATGGCCCGCGCGCTCCTCGCCCACTTCCCCGATCAACCCCTGCGCTACCTGCGCCGCCCCTTCACCGCCGACACCCACGCCGCCCAGGCCGTCTGCCGCGAGGTCACCGCCCTCCATGAGCGCGGCGAGCAGCCCATCATCTTCACCACCGTCACCCACCCCGACGTCCTGCGCGAACTCCAGACCGCCCCCGCCGAGGTCTTCGACCTGCTCGGCCCCGGCCTCAGCACCCTCGAAACGCAGTTCGGCACGCCCGCCGTCCGCCAGATCGGCCGCCACCACGACATGCACGACAGCGAGGCGTACCTGTCGCGCATGGACGCCCTCGACTTCGCCCTCGCCACTGACGACGGCATCGGCGACAAGCAGTACGGCCTCAGCGACGTCATCCTCGTCGGCGTCTCCCGCGCCGGCAAGACCCCCACCAGTCTCTTCCTTGCCCTTCAGCACGGCGTCCGAGCCAGCAACTACCCCCTCGCGGAGGACGACTTCGACCGCACCGGCCTGCCCATCCCCCTCGAAGCCCACCGGCACAAACTCCATGCGCTGACCATCGACCCCCGTCGCCTGCACGCCATCCGCACGCAGCGCAAACCCGGAAGCCGCTACGCCAGCCTCGAACAGTGCGAGCACGAGGTCCGCCGCGCCGAACGCCTCTTCCAGCGCGCCGGGGTCCCCGTGCGCGACACCACCAGCGCCAGCGTCGAGGAGATCGCCGCCGCCATCCTCAACACCCTGCGCGCCAGCCAGTGACACCCTGACAGAGGAACTGGCCACGCCCGGACACGCGTGGCCAGCCCCCAGACAAGCGGCTGGGGGTTCCGGCTGCGCGCACGGAACCCCCAGAGTCAAAGAAGACGCAGGAAGACGAAAGAGAAGACGCTGGAAGACGCTGAAGAAAACGAAAGGAACGACGGTATGGGGAAGACGCTGGGAAGGACGACCGACTCTCTGCCGCTAACGAAGAAGTTGAAGGTTAACCCGTGACTGGTCCCTGGCCGGTCGGGCAGCAGTCAGGCACATTCTGAAGGTCAGTGGACGCACTGACCGGGGAAAGCATGAGGGACAATAAAATCAGGCAACGCCCAAGAACACTCTTCATATTCGACGACCTCCACAACGGCTTGACTGAATTCAGTTTGACTGACACCCGGTTAACCTTGAGTCAACCTCACATCTAGGGGCGCAGGTCCGTGGAGTGGTATCGGGTTGAGTGCTGAATTTAATCGTGCAGGTGCCGTTTGGCGGCCTCGCGGGTTTGCCGGGCTAATTGAATGAGACCCGCCTGGTCGTAGGCGGCCGCAGTTGCCATCCAGGCAGATTCAAACAAGGGGTTCAGGCGGGTGGCCTGCAGATAGACCTGCGCGGCGGCAGCGGGTTCAACAGACTGGAGGGCCTGGCCGACAGACATCACCAGCGCCAGCCACTGCGATTCCAGCGCGTCCCGTTCCTCGGCCGCCCATTCGGTGCTGGCCTCGGGAAGAAACTGCCCTGGGATCACGTCGACCAACTGGCGCTGATGGGCTCTGTTCAGCTGTCCCCACCGTTTGAGATGAAGAGCGTCACTGTGAACGTCGAACCGTTCAGTCAGTCGGTACTGCCCACCACTCCAGACCACGGGTTCCGTCCCCGGAGGAAGAAGCGGGCGGAGCGCGTCTCGCAGGGCGTGCACCGTCTGCTTGAAGTAGGAGCCGAGTTCCCGGCGTGCCTCTCCATCCCACAGGGCCGTCATCAGTTGATCCCGCGTCGAAGGTCCCCGCAGGACCAGCAGAGCCAGAAGTTCGCGCGCTTTCCGCAGCCGAATCTGAACCTCGGTGGTGTTGACCTGAAGTGAGAATTCTCCGAGCAGTTGGAGGCGCAGGACCGGTCGTGCCCGGAGTGAGAGGCGGCGGGCAGCACCTCCTCCGAGTTCCTGATCTGCGAACGCCGCGTACAGCGAGGCGAGTCGGTCGGCATCGATGGCCAGTGCCAGTTCACCGCCGATATGAGTCAGGACTTCCAGCAGGTCGGCGCTGGCTTCCAGCAGGGACCAGCCCTTACTCCAGCGGCAGTAGGTCAGGAAGGCGTGGGAGCGCAGTCGAAAACCGTCAAAGAGTGCGACGCCCCTGGCCACGCGTTCAAAGCACTGTTCAGCATGTTCGAAACGGTGCTGTTCAAACGCCAGAAGACCCAGGTAGAAGGTTTGGGTGACCGTATCGAATTCCTGTGCTGGTCGCAATGCTTCGATTTCACGCTCGAAAGCTGAGACGTCAATCTGATCGAGGCGCCAGAGTCCCTCAGCCCGCAGGGCGCGGGCCAGCAGGTTGAACCGGTCACTTCCCTGGAGTTTCTGAATTTCCAGGCAGGCGGTCAGGTGTCGGCAGGCCAGCTCAAACTGTTCGTCCAGCAGGTACAACTCTCCGAGGATCAGGTGGGCGGTATCCCGCCGGTGATCGTTGAGTTCCTCGGCGCGCCGCAGGACCTCGTGGATCATCGTGAATGCCTCGTCGGGTCGCCCCTCGAAGAACAGGCGGTAGCCCAGGTCCAGACGCAGGGACAGGCTTTCACTGTGGCCTCCCAGTAGGTCGAACAGGCGAACCGCTTCACGGGCGTACCGGTCCTGGGAATCAAAGTCGTCCATGGATGCGCTCACGTTCTGTGCGAAGTACAGCGCGCGGGCGCGGGACCGTAATTCCGAGACGGGGATCTCTTCCAGAACGTTGGCCATGAGCTTCTGAGCTTCCGGCGCGTTGCCGAGTTCCACAAGTGCGCGGGAGTAGGAGCAGATCAGCCACCAGCGGGTCACCTGATCCGGCTGGGTTTCCAGGCCACGCCGGGCATGGGCCTGCCGCGCCTCCGGGCCGCTTCGCATGGCTGCCAGGAGACTCAGGCCCAGGTGAATCCGGGCGTCGGCTCCCGGATCACCGGAGGCGCGAAGCAGGCGAATTTCAGCCGCGTCCGTTTCACCTGTTTCCAACAGGGCCAGGGCCAGCTGCCCGACCTGTTTGGACGTCAGCGTCCGGCGCTGAAGGGCCTGCACGATATCGCCGTAATTCCCTTCTCGTTCCAGCTGGTCGATGCGGGTGGAGAGGGGGTCGGGTCGGGTTTTGAGGCTGGGGGAGGGTGTGGTTGGGGTGGTGAGCTGGACGTTGACGTACCAGTCGCCGTTTCTGGCCTGGGTGACGCGGCCGCCCTGGACGCGGCCTGTGGTGAGCAGGTGACGCTGGTAGTTGCCGAGGCGGGTGGGGATGGTGTGGCGGCCCTGGAGGGTCCAGAGGGTGACGTGGCCGGTCGTGGGGTTGATGCGGAGGCTGCGGGCGTCAAGCCAGTAGCTTTCGCCTTTCAGGCCGCCCCTGGTGTTGTGGCGGGCGTCGTGGGCGGCCTGCGCGGCGGCGCGGCGGGTGGCCTGCGGCAGAGCGGGGGCGTCGGGTTGGGTGCGGAGCAGGTCGTCGGTGGGGGTGTCGGGGTTGCGGCGGGCCTGGACGAGCAGGGTGTTCATGAGGCGGCTGATGTGGGTGCGGGTGTCGTTCAGCGCGCTGGCCTGCTGGGGTGTGGGTTGCAGGGTGAGTCGCACGGGCACCTCCTCTGGATTCGAATGGGGGGTTGGGTGGGGCGGATGTGCCTGGTATAGCAGCTTGCACCTGCTGGAAACTGTGGTGGCGTGCGGGTGTGGAACGCCGGAGGCCCGGGTGGGAGCCTCCGGCGGGTGGGGGTGGGGGTCAGCGGTGGGTGCGGTAGCGGCGGATCAGGGCGTTGGTGCTGCTGTCGTGGTGCAGGTCGGGTTCCTGGGCCGCGTGCAGTTCGGGCACGATCTTCCCGGCGAGGACCTTGCCGAGTTCGACGCCCCACTGGTCGAAGGAGTTGATGTTCCACACGGCGCCCTGCACGAAGACCTTGTGTTCGTACAGCGCGATCAGCGCGCCGAGGGTGTGGGGCGTGAGGCGGTCGGCGAGGATGGTGTTGGTGGGGCGGTTTCCGTCGAACACGCGGTGCGGCGCGAGCCCTTCGGGAACGCCCTCGTCCAGCACCTGTTCCAGCGTCTTCCCGAACGCGAGCGCCTCGGTCTGCGCGAACACGTTCGCCATGAGGAGATCGTGGTGGGGCGCGCCGCCTTCCAGGGGCAGGGGGTTGAGGGTCTGGCAGAAGCCGATGAAGTCGCAGGGGATGAGTTTGGTGCCCTGGTGGATCAGCTGGTAGAAAGCGTGCTGGCCGTTCGTCCCGGGCTGCCCCCAGATGACCGGGCCGGTCTGGTAGTCCACCGTCTGCCCGTCCAGGGTGATGTGTTTGCCGTTGCTCTCCATGTCGAGTTGCTGGAGGTACGCGGGGAAGTACGCGAGGTACTGGTCGTACGGCAGCACGGCGTGACTCTGGGCATCGAAGAAGTTGTTGTACCAGAGGCCCAGCAGGCCCAGCAGGACGGGCAGGTTGCGTTCCAGCGGGGCGGTGCGGAAGTGCTCGTCCATGGCGTGGAACCCGGCGAGCAGTTCGTTGAATCCGTCCGGGCCGATGGCGAGCATCAGGCTCAGGCCGATGGCGCTGTCCATGGAGTAGCGCCCGCCCACCCAGTCCCAGAAGCCGAACATGTTCGCGGTGTCGATCCCGAACCCCTGCACGGCCTCGGCGTTGGTGGACACGGCCACGAAGTGCCGCGCGACCGCCGCGTCGTCGCCCAGCGCGGCCAGCAGCCACGCGCGGGCGCTGCGGGCGTTCGCCATGGTCTCCTGCGTGGTGAAGGTCTTGCTCGACACGATGACCAGCGTCTCGGCCGGGTCGAGGTCACGGGTCTTCTCGGTCAGGTCGGTGCCGTCCACGTTCGACACGAAGCGCAGCGTCAGGTCCCGCTGCGCGTAGTGCTTCAGGGCCTCGAACGCCATGACGGGCCCCAGATCGCTGCCGCCGATGCCGATGTTCACGATGTTCTTCAGGGGCCTGCCGGTGTACCCCAGCCACGTCCCGGCGCGGATCTGCTCCGCAAAGGCGGCCATGCGGCCGAGCACCTCGTGCACGTCAGGGACGACGTTGTGGCCGTCCACCATGACGGTCGCGCCTTCCGGGGCGCGCAGCGCGGTGTGCAGCACGGCGCGGCCCTCGGTCACGTTGATCTTCTCGCCCGCGAACATGGCGTCGCGTTTGGCCGCCACGCCGGTCTCGCGCGCGAGGTCCAGCAGCAGGGTCAGGGTCTCGTCGGTGACGCGGTTCTTGCTGTAGTCCAGGTACAGGCCTGCACCCTCGGCGGTCAGGCGTTCGCCCCGCTGGGGGTCCTGCGCGAAGAGGTCCCGCAGGTGAGTGTCTTCCAGGGCGTCGTGGTGGGCAAGCAGGGCGGTCCAGGCGGCCGTGGTGGTGATGGTCATGGCGAGTCTCCCTTCGGCGGCACCCGGGGTGTGGCGGGGCGCGGCCTGTTCGTCCGGGAGCATACCGCCACCGTCCGGCGGGGCGCCGCAGCCTGTGCGGAGGACCGGGTGAATCACCCGCCGGTTCATCGAAACTCATGATTCTCATGGCAGTGGAGAGGTGGGCCGGGCAGTCCAGGACGGGCCGTCTGACCACAGGGGCACTCCCGCCCATGAGGCGCGACGGGCGTAGTCAGAGAATTGTGTGAAGTCCCCGGCTACGCTGCTGACATGACCAGGAAGGTGAGGGACGTGCACACAACATGGAACCGCTGGGGCACGCCCTACCTGGACGCCCGTCAGGACGAGACCGCACCGGCTGTCGTGAGTGGTTCGGCGGACCTGCGTCCCCTGTCGCCCGAGGCGATCCGCCGCGCCATCCACGCCGAGGAGCAGCGGCAGGTGTTCGCGCTGCTGGGCCGCCTGCGCCGCAGCCGCCTGGGCTGACGCGCCCGCCGGGCCCCCCGCTTTACAATCGCGTTCCGCACGCCGCCCCACGCACCTCTGGTGTCAGGGGCGGCGTTCCGTTTGACAGGCCGGCGGCCCTTCCCATCCGGGGGCGCGGCGCGCTTGAATGCAGGCGTCAACTGCGTTCATTCCGGGCCTCCCTCTGAACCATGGAGGCCCTCCCGCCTGCTTTCCCGGAGGTTCCCCACCGTGTCCCAGCTTCCTTCCCTCAGTTCCCTGCATGACCGTGACGTGGTAATCGTCGCGGCCGTCCGCACGCCCATCGGCGCCATCCGCGGCAGCCTCTCGACCGTCCGCCCCGACGATCTGGCCGCGCACGCCATCCGCGAGGCCGTCGCGCGCAGCGGCGTCCCGGCCGATCAGATCGAGGAGGTGATCCTCGGCTGCGCGAACCAGGCGGGCGAGGACAACCGCAACGTGGCCCGCATGGCCGCGCTGCTCGCGGGCCTGCCGGACAGCGTGGCGGGCCTGACCGTGAACCGCCTGTGCGCCAGTGGCCTGTCGGCCATCAACACGGCGGCCCGCGCCATCCGCAACGGTGACGGGGACGTGTACGTGGCGGGCGGCGTGGAGAGCATGACCCGCGCGCCCCTCGTGATGCCCAAGGGCGCGCAGGCCTTCGCGAACGGCAACGTCACCGCGTACGACACGACGCTCGGCTGGCGCTTCCCGAACCCCGCCATGGAGGCGCTGTTCCCGCTGGAGGCGATGGGGGAGACCGCCGAGAACATCGCGGGGCGCAGCCGAGAGGGCGCCTACCGTGGCGGCGAGATCACCCGCGAGGACCAGGACGCCTTCGCGCTGGACAGTCAGCGCAAGACCATGGACGCCCTGAACGCCGGACGCTTCAAGGATGAGATCGTGCCGGTGCAGGTCAAGGGCCGCAAGGGCGTCACCGTGTTCGACACGGACGAGCACCCCCGCGTGAACCGCGCGGCTGACGGCTTCACCCTCGCGACCGACGAGGCGACCCTGGCGGGCCTGAAACCCGCCTTCCGCAAGGGGGGCAGCGTGACCGCCGGGAACGCCAGCGGCCTGAACGACGGCGCGGCCGCGCTGGTCCTGATGAGCGCCGCGAAGGCCCGCGAACTGGGCGTCACGCCGCTGGCCCGCTGGGTAGGCGCGGCGGCGGCGGGCGTGGAGGCCCGCGTGATGGGCCTCGGCCCGATTCCAGCCACCCGCAAAGTGCTGGACCGCACCGGCCTGAGCGTGCAGGACCTGGACCTGATCGAACTGAACGAGGCCTTCGCCGCGCAGGCCCTTGCCTGCATCCGCGAACTGGAATTGCCGCAGGAGCGCGTGAACGTGAACGGCGGCGCGATCGCGCTGGGTCACCCGCTGGGCATGAGCGGCGCGCGGCTGATCGTGGCGCTGACGCACGAACTGGCGCGCCGTGAGGGCCGCTACGGACTGGCGACGCTGTGCGTGGGCGTCGGGCAGGGCGAGGCCGCGATCATCGAGAGGGTGGAAGCATGAGGCCGGTGCGCAGCACCCGAGCGGAGCGACAAGGCCAGGGGCGAGCCTCCAGAACGGGGCTGAGGTCGCAGGGGCTCCCTGCGGGCTCGGCGGAGTGGCGGAGGGGAGCATGACGGCGACGGCAACCCCGACGGTTCTGAAGCACGTCCCGGTCATCACCGCGCCGGAGGCAGCTGCGCTGGTGAAGTCCGGGCAGACGCTGCTGGTGGGCGGTTTCGGCATGACCGGCAATCCGGTGCACCTCGTGCATGCGCTGGCCGAGACGGACGTGCGGGACCTGACGTACGTGGCGAACAACGTCGGCGAGGCGGGCCTGAGTGGCGGGCGACTGCTGCGCCACGGGCAGCTGCGGAAGGCCATCGGGTCGTTCTTCACGAGCAACCGCGAGGCGGTGGCGGCCGCTCAGGAGGGTCGCCTGGAGGTGCAGCTCATCCCGCAGGGCAGTCTGGCTGAGGCGCTGCGTGCAGGTGGGGCAGGCATCGGCGGGTTCTACACGCCCACCGCCGCCGGGACCGTCATCGCCGGGGACGCGGACGTGCGGGTCCTGAACGGCCGGGAGATGGTCTTCGTGCCCGCCCTGCGCGGTGACGTGGCCTTCGTGCGCGCGTGGCGGGCCGACGAGGCCGGGAACCTCCAGTACCGCCTGACCGAGCAGAACTTCAACCGCGCCATGGCGACCGCCGCCGACCTCGTCGTGGCGGAGGTCGAGGAGATCGTCCCGGTCGGGACCATTCCCCCGGAGCAGGTGCACACGCCGGGGTTGTACGTGGATTACCTCGTGCAGGCGACCCTGACCGCCGACGCGCTCGGCAGCAGCGCGGACGTGAAGGGCAGTAGCAAGAAGGTGGACGAGGCGCGGATGCACATGGCCCGCCGCGCGCTGGCGGAACTGCGGCGCGGGGACGTGGTGAACCTCGGCATCGGGATTCCCACGCTGGTCGCGGACCTGATCACGCCCGAGCACGGCGTGAACCTGCACACCGAGAACGGCATGCTGGGCGTCGGCCCCGCGCCAGAGCAGGGCGGCGCGCTGGACTACCCGGTGAACGCCGGGAAGATCCCGGTCACGGCCCTGCCCGGCGCGAGCTACTTCGACAGCGCCGACAGTTTCGGCATGATCCGGGGCGGGCACGTGGATGTGGCGGTCATGGGGGGCCTACAGGTGGACGCGCAGGCGAATCTGGCGAACTGGGCGGTGCCGGGCAAGCCGCTGCTGGGCGTGGGCGGCGCGATGGACCTCGCCAGTGGGGCGCGGCGATTGATCATCCTGATGACCCACACCGACCCGGACGGCACCCCGAAGGTGGTCCCCGAATGCACCCTGCCCCTGACCTCACGCGGCGCGGTGAGCATGATCATCACCGACAAGGCCGTGTTCGAGTTCCGGGACGGCACGCTCACCCTGACCGAACTGATGCCCGGCGCCACCCTGGACGAGGTGCGCGCCAGCACCGGCGCCCCCTTCTCGGAAGCGCTGTAACCGCGACGGCAGCGGGCCGCCCTGACCATCGGGGCGGCCCGCGGTCCGTTCGGATCAGTCTTTCAGTTCGGCTCGGGCCGCGCTCTCCGGCGCCAGCGCGCCGTACATCAGCAGGCTGAAGCGGTCCTGCCAGTCGCGCAGCACGTCGCGCTGGTCGCGGTGCCCGCCGTGCAGCAGCGCCAGGATGAAGGCGTCCACCAGCAGCATGCTCAGCATCTGCACGTTCGCCTCGGGGCGCAGGCGACCCTGGGCCTGCATGGCCAGCAGCACCGGTTGCACCAGCGCCGCCAGGGTCAGCGCGGTACGCAGGCCGTCGCCCGGTGCGCGCTCGGGGGCACCGGGCCGCCCGGCCTCGGGCGGGGCGCCCAGCACCGCCTGTCCCACCGCGCCGACCAGATGGCGGTAGCGGACGCCCAGGTCGGCCATGCGGCCCGTGACGTTGTCCCACACCTGCTGCGGGTTCGCGCCGGCCCGCAGGCGTTCCAGGGCGTCGTCGCGGCTGGCCTGCACGGCCTTCTCGAAGTGCGCCAGCAGCATGTGGACCTTGCTGGGGAAGTAACGGTACAGGTTCGTGCGGCTCACAAAAGCGGCCTGCGCGATGTCCTGCGCGCTGATGGCGTCCAGGCCGCTGCGGGCGAACAACTCGAAGGCCGCGCGGGCAATGCGTTCGCGCCGCGCGTCGTCCTGTTCCTGCCGGTCTACCTTCACGCCCTCATGCTAACGCGCGTGGCTCACGCGGGGCAGCCCCCACCACCTTCATGCAACTGGGGGGAGCGCTCTACCCCGGAGCATACCGCGAATCAAGGGGGCGGCGCTGTGACGTGCTCGCATGACAGTCTCATGACCATGCGACTAGAGTGAATCACCGGAGCCAAACCCACCCTCCGGGAAAAGGAAGAGGTGAAAGCCGTGCACATCTACAAGCTGTCTGGCCGTAACGTTGAAGTCACCGATGCCATGCGCGATTACGTCGAGGAGAAACTCACGCGCCTGGATCGTTTCAATGACCAGATCACCGATGCACGCGTGACCCTGACCGTACGCGACGTCCGCGACGCCGACCGCCGCAACCGCGTGGAAGTGCAGCTGAACGTCCCCAGCGGCATCATCCGCGCCGAGGAGCACCACTCGGACATGTACGCTGCGATCGACCGGGCCAGCGACGTCCTGGAACGCCAGCTGCGCAAGTTCAAGACCCGCTACCTCAAGCACCGCCATGACGCCACGCCGCAGCCCGAGCCCGGCCCGGCCGAGGCCGATGTGAACGCCGGCATGGACGACGTGTCCGAGTTCATGCCCGAGATCGTGCGCCAGAAACGCTTCGACCTGCGCCCCATGAGCCCGGAGGACGCCGTGGCGCAGATGGAGGCCCTGGGGCACGACTTCTACGTGTTCATGAACATGCGCACCGATGCCTGCGGGGTCGTGTACCGGCGCAAGGACGGCCACTACGGTCTGATCGAACCCAGCTGAGCACGAACTGAGCGGACAGGGCGGGCGGCTCCGGGAACGGAGTGCGCCCGCCCCTCGTGCGGACCCACGGGGTGACCGGTCCCGCTGCCGTCACCCTCTGATCTGCTACGCTGCGGCGTTGTGATCGCCCACGTGATCAATCCTGGAACCAGCGGCGTGAAACTCGCGTGCGCTCAGATCGAGCCCAGCGCGAACTCCGCTCTGCCGGGCCAGCTGCGCCTGACCCTGACGCGCGCCGAACTGCCGCTGGACGCCCCACCCACCCCCGCAGACCTGCCCGATCTGACCCGGCAGGTGCTGGACCTGACCCGAGACTGGCCCGCGCCGGACGCCGTGGTGGGACGAGGCGGCTTCATCGGCCGGGTCACGACCGGCACGTACCGCGTCACGCCGGAACTCGCGGCGTTCGCGCTGGCCTGCGACGCCGGGCAGGACCCCCCGAACCTGGGCGGCCCGCTGGCCCTGGCCGTCGCAGAGGTGCGCGGCGTGCCCGCGTTCATCGTGGACCCGCAGAGTGCGGACGAACTGCTGCCCGAGGCGCGCCCCACCGGGCTGCGGGGCGTGAGCCGCCGCGCGGAATTCCACGCGCTGAACGCCCGCGCCGTGGCCCGCCGCGCCGCGTACGAGGTCGGCAAGCGCTTCCAGGACGCCCGCGTGGTCGTCGCGCACCTGGGCGCCACCAGCAGCGTCACGGCCTTCGAGGCTGGGCGCGCCATCGACACCACGGGCAGCGGCGCGAACGGCGGCCCGATGGGAGCCCGCCAGAGCGGTCCCGTGCCCGCCCGTGACCTGCTGCGCCTGCACGGGCAGCTGGGCGAGCAGACCCTGCATCACCTCGCCGCCGAGAGCGGCTTCCTGGCCCTGACGGGCAGCGCGAACCTGCGTGACCTGGAAGGCCGCAGCCTGGGCGATCCGGACGTCAGTCGCGTCGCCGCCGCCTTCGTACACCAGGCCGCCAAGGCCATCGGGGAGCAGACCGGCGCGCTCAGCGCCCGCCCGGACGCGATCGTCCTGACGGGCGGGATCGCCCGCTGGGACGAACTGATCGACCGGATCGAGCGGCGCGTTGCGTGGATCGCTCCGGTGTTCGTGATTCCCGGTGAACTGGAACTCGAGGCGCTCGCCGAGGGTGCCGGACGCGTCCTGCTGGGCCAGGAGGCGCTGCGCGAGTGGACGCCGCCCGCCGCGCCGGGGTCCTGACGTGGCCCGCCGTCGCCTCCCCCCGCGGGCCCCGGACCCCATCCGCGCGACCAGCATGTGGCGCGTGGATCAGGTGTTCCTCGCGCAGCGCGGCCCGCGCATCGAGGTGACCTGCTCGCTGGTGAACGACCAGGGCGGCCTGCGCAACCTGTCCGTCACCGCGCCCACCGAGGACCCGGTGCAGGCCGTGCGGCACGCGGCGCGCTTCATTGCCGGGAAGGGCAACGTGAGCGGCGCGCGGCAGGCCCGGCTGCGCTGGACGCGCGAGCAGGCCACCACCGCGCAGGACGCCCTGATCCGCGACCGCCTGCTGGAGGACGAGTTCCTCGACGAGTTCGAGGAGACCCTGGCCGCCGTGCGTGACCAGCAGCGCTGACCGGCCCTGCGCTGACTGGTCCCGCCCGTTCACCCTTCCGTTCTGCCTGCAACGTCCATTTGCCCCGCCTGCCCCCTGCTACACTCCCCGGCGATGACTGATCGCCCCCTTCCGCTGCGCATCCTGGGAATCGACACGTCCTGCGACGACACGGGCGTCGGGATCGTGGAACTCGCGGAAGGCCGCGTGACGGTCCTGGCGAACCGCGTGTGGTCGCAGGCGGTCCACGCGCAGTACGGGGGCGTCATGCCGGAACTCGCCAGCCGCGAGCACGTCGAACGCATCGACCAGATCATGGGGGACGCCCTGCACGAGGCGGGCCTGAGCGTGGGCGACATCGGTGCGGTCGCCGCGACCTCCGGCCCCGGACTGGTGGGCGCGCTGCTGGTGGGCCTGATGTACGGCAAGGGCCTCGCGCAGGCGCTGAACGTGCCGTTCCACGCCGCGCACCACCTGGAGGGCCACATCTTCGCGGCGGCCAGCGAGGCCGACCTGCGCGCCCCGTTCCTGGCGCTGGTCGTCAGCGGCGGGCACACCCACCTCTTCGACGTGCCGCGCGACGGCGAGTACGTCCTGGTCGGTGCGACCCGCGACGACGCGGCGGGAGAGGCCTTCGATAAGGTCGCCCGCCTCGCCGGGCTGGGCTACCCCGGCGGCCCCGCCATCAGCGAGGCTGCCACGCGCGGCGACCCGAAGGCCGTGCCGTTCAAGGAACCCCTGAAAGGCCAGAGTGGGTTCGACTTCAGCTTCAGCGGCCTGAAGACGGCGGCGCTGCTCGCGCACCGGGCGGGCGCCACCCCGGAGAACCTCGCGGCGAGCTTCCAGCGGGCCGCCGTGCAGACCCTCGTGAACACCACCGTCCGCGCGGCACAGTCCACCGGGCGCACCACAGTCGTCGTGTCCGGCGGGGTCGCCGCTAACCGCGCCCTGCGCGACGCGTTCGCCGCCACCGGCCTGCACGTCGTATTCCCCGGGAAGGGCCTGAACACCGACAACGGCGCCATGATCGCCCTCGCCGGAGCCGCCGCCATCCAGGCCGGACGCCCCGCCAGCGACCTGAATGGCGGCGCGACCGCGTACGCTCCCCTGGCGAATGCCTGAAGGGGGTTGTGGGCTGTAGGCAGGAGGGAGTGGGAAAAGAAAGGGGCGGCCTCAGCGGGCCGCCTCTGCTGTGTTCGGTTCCTACTGCCCACAACCTACTGCCGACACCCCCGCGTCAGGCACTCTTGGCTTTCTGCGCGTCGCGGGCTTCCTGGGCCAGCTGGCGGCGCAGGATCTTCATGGCGGCCGTCTTGGGGAGCTCGGCGCGGAATTCGACGCTGCGGGGCACCTTGTAGGGGCTGAGCAGGCCGCGGCAGTGGGCGATGATGTCGCCTTCCGTGGCGGTCGCACCGGGTTTCAGGGCGACGACGGCGTGGACGCTCTCGCCGCGGTACGCGTCGGGCAGGCCGACGGCGGCGGCTTCCAGCACGGCGGGGTGGCTGACCAGGGCTTCCTCGACCTCGCGGGGGTAGATGTTGAACCCCCCGGCGATGATCAGGTCCTTCTTGCGGTCCACGATCCGGAAGTACCCGTCGGCGTCCATGGTGGCCATGTCACCGGTCATCAGCCACGTCTGCCCGTGCGCCTCCACGAGGGTCTTGGCGGTCTCGTCGGGTTTCTGCCAGTAGCCCTTCATGATCATGGGGCCCGCGATCCACAGTTCGCCGACCTCGCCGGGCGCGACCTGCTGTCCGTCGTCCCCGACGACGATGGCGTGCACGCCGGGGAAGGGAATGCCGATGCTGCCCTCGCGCTGCTCGCCGTAGATGGGGTTGGTGTGCGTGCAGGGGCTCGCCTCGGTCAGGCCGTAGCCTTCCACCAGGTTCGCGCCGTTCGTGATTTCACGGAACTTGCGGGCCGTCTCGATCAGCAGGGGCGCGCTGCCGCTGATGCAGGCGCGGATGCTGGTCAGGTCGTACCTGGGCGTGTCCGGGTGGTTGTTGATGGCGTTGTACAGCGTGGGCACGGCGGGGAAGAGGGTCGCGCGGGTCTTCTGCACGGCCTTGAGGGTCATGGTCACGTCGCGCGGGTTGGGGATCAGCACGATGGTCGCGCCGATCAGGACGCTGAGGTTCATGGCGACCGTCATGCCGTACACGTGGAAGAACGGAATGGACGCCAGGGTCGTTTCCTGCCCTTCGCGCAGGTCGGTCATCCAGCAGCGGGCCTGCTCGCAGTTGGACACGAGGTTCCCATGCGTGAGCATCGCGCCCTTGGGCACGCCGGTGGTGCCGCCCGTGTACTGCAGGAGCGCCACGTCGTCGGCCTTCATGGGCACGGGCGTGGGGGTGGGCGGCTGGGATTCCAGCACCTTGCGCATGGACAGCACGCGGTCGCCGTAGGGGACGTTCACCCAGGTGCCCTCGCGCCGGGCCTTGACGGGGTACAGGACGTTCTTGGGGAAGCTCAGGGCGTCCTGCACGCCGGTCACGAGGACGCGCTTGACGTTCACGCGGCCCTGGATCTCCGCGTAGCGGGGGTAGAAGCTGTCGAAGATGACCAGCGTCTCGCTGCCGCTGTCCTGCAACTGGTGTTCCAGTTCGCTGGGCGTGTACATGGGGCTGGTGTTCACCGCCACCGCGCCCGCGAGCAGGGTGCCGTAGAAGGCCACCACGAACTGCGGCGTGTTGGGCAGCATGATGGACACGCGGTCGCCGGGCTGCACGCCCATCTTCTGCAGGGCCGACGCGAAGCGCTGCACCTGTTGCCACAGGCTGCCGTACGTGGTGGTCGCGCCGACGAAGCTCAGGGCGGTGCGGTCCGGGTACTTGCGGACGGTGCGCTCCAGCAGTTCGGGCAGGGTCAGGCCGCTGGGGCGGAAGGTGCGGGGCACGCCGGCTTCGTAGTGGTCGAGCCAGGGCTGGGGGAGGGAAGGTTGGGTCATGTCACTCCTCGGGGGGTGGGGGGTGCCCTGGGGGCGGCGTCCGGCTCCGCGCCGCGTGTGGACGGGAGGGGCAGATGATCTCGGGCGATCGGTGGCCGTTTGGGCCGGGTCTGAAATTAAACCAAGTATAAACATTGGGGCAGCGGCTTCAAGGGTCCCCGGCACTCCACCCGATAGGCGGGACCCGATCAGGACCGGTCCGCAGCGCCGCCAGCGCGGTCCGGTCCGGGTGTGGCCCATCCTGTGCCCGCGCGGGGAACAACACCCGCTGCGGGCGTGAAGGTCCCCTCACCCGCGCCGCACCCGCCACCCGCCCGGCACCCCGCACCCTGAACCCATGAGTGACGACCGGCCCACCCCTGACGTTCCGGACCTCGACCACACCCGGTACCTGCGCGCCGCGCTCGACCTCGCCCGCGAGGGACAGGCCGCCGGCAGCGCCCCCGTGGGAGCGGTCCTCGTGAATCACGACGGCCAGATCATCGCCCGCGGCCGCAACCGCGTCGGCGAGGCGCAGACCACCCAGCACGTCGGGGACGCCAGCGTCGCCCACGCCGAGATGGACCTGTACTTCCAGGCGGGCAGGCTGCAGGACCCGCACACCCTGACCCTGTACACCAGCCTGGAACCCTGCCTGATGTGCGGCGGCGCCAGCGCCCTGCTGGGCGTCGGACGGATCGTATGGGCCACAGATGACCCCTGGGGCGGCTCCGGTCGCCTGATCCGCTGGGCCGACCACCCCGCCCTGCAGGACACCCGGGTCATGCCCACCCCCGACCCGGACCTGGAACACGAGGGGGCCACCCTGTTTGCCCCCGAGGCGAAACGCGCCTTCCCGGAAGAGGGCTGGGCCCTGTGGCGCCAGCGCTACCCGCAGGAGACCGCTGTGGTGGACGCCCAGACCAGCCGCGCCCCCTGACGCGCTGGACGGCGCGCGGCCCACATGACCGCCGCAACCGCGCGCTCAGGCCCCACAATGGACGCATGACCGTCCTCGTCGTCGGCAGCGTCAACGCGGACCTCACCGTCCGGACCCCCCGCATTCCCGCCCCCGGCGAAACCGTCCTGGGCGGGGACGCCATCACCTCGCCCGGCGGCAAGGGCGCCAATCAGGCCGTGGCCGCCGCCCTGGCGGGCGCGCCGGTCGCCCTGACCGGCGCGGTCGGCCCGGACGCCTTCCGGGACGTCGCCCTGCGCGGCCTGCAGGAGGCCGGCGTGAATCTCGACCATCTGCGCACCCTGCCCGGCACACCCACCGGCTTGGCGCTGATCACGGTGGCCGCGCAGGGCGAGAACGCCATCACGGTCGCCAGCGGCGCGAACGCCCACGTCACGCCCGACCACCTGCCCACCGACCTGACCGGCGTCACGCAGCTGCTGCTGCAACAGGAACTGCCGCCGCACGTGACCCTGCACGCCGCGCGGACCGCGCAGGCCGCCGGGATTCCCGTCCTGCTGAACGCCGCGCCCACCCGCGACCTGCCCGGCGAACTGCTGCGCTGCGTCACGCACCTGATCGTGAACGAACACGAACTGGCGGCCCTACGGCCCGAGGGCACCAACCTGGAACGGCAGGCCCACAGCCTGCTCGACCGGGGCCTGCAGGCCGTGACCGTCACGCTGGGCGCGCAGGGCAGCCTGACCGTCACGCGCAGCGGCACGCACCGCCTCACGGCGCACCCCGTGCAGCCCGTGGATACCACCGGCGCGGGGGACACCTTCTGCGGCGTGCTCGCCGCGCGCCTGTCCCTGGGCGACCCGCTGCCCACCGCGCTGCGGGCCGCCGGTGTCGCCGCCGGACTGGCCTGCACCCGCCCCGGCGCGCAGGACGCCATGCCCAGCTGGCCGGACATCCAGTCGGCCATGACATCCGCCTGAACCCGACCCGATTGACCCTGGCCGTGCGCGCCGGACGTGGGCTACGCTCGGCACATGAGGTACCGCACCTTCACCGAACATGACTACGACGCGCTTCAGGCGCTTGACCTCGACGTGCAGCGCGCCCAGGAGCCGACCTTCGACACCCTGGCCAAGCGGGAACGCGACGGGCGGCTGCACACCAGCCTCCCTGCGCTGAAGTTCTACGAGCGCAGCGAACACTCCTTCGTGGCCGAGGAGAACGGCACCCTGCACGGCTTCATCCTCGCGCAGTCGGTATGGCAGGGCGACCGGCCCATCGTGCTGGTCCGGACCCTGAGCGTGCACCCCGGCGCGCCGGCCGGCGTGACCGAAGCCCTGCTGCACGCCACCGTGAAAAGCGCCTACGACACGGCCGTGTACGAGGTGCACTACCCGGTCACGCCGGCCCTGCGCGCCGCCGCTGCCGCCGAGAGTGCCGTCCTGACCGGCGCCTACGCGGTTACGCACCTGGGCACCCGCGCGCAGACCGCGCCGGGCGAGCGGCTGGACGGGCAGCCCGCAGGCGATCAGGTGCGCACCCCGCCCACCCAGGGCGCATAATGGCAGGCATGACCAACACCGCCACCCGCGTGCTGCTGGGCGTGCGCGGCATGAGCCGCGACGCCGGAATCACCGTTGCCGAGGCCCTGAGCGCCATCCCCGGCATCGTGAAGGCCACCCCCGACGAGGGCCAGCTGGAAGTGCACTACGATCCCTCGCAGCTGACCGTCATGGACATCGTGCGCGCCATCCGCCGACAGGGCTTCCTGGCCGGCATGATCTGACGGTGGCCCTGGGGTACGTGGGCATCCTGACCATCCGCGTCGAGATGCCCTGGGTCGCCAGCCTGAAGGAGAAACGCGCCCTGATCCGCCCGGTCGTCGAGCGACTCAAGGTGCGCTTTCCCCTGACGGTCGCGCGGCTCGACGGCCTGGACGCCCACGACTGGGAGGTCATCGGGGTGGCCACCCTCAGCAACGACTACGGCTGGGTGGAAGAGACCCTGCGCATGGCGGCCGACTACATCGCCAAGGAAGGCCCCTACCGCGTGACGAGCGAGGACATCGAGATCACCCCACTCGGCCCGGACGACGAGTAGCCTCCGGCAAGCTGCGTCCATCCTCAACGGCGAACGCGCCGGATCAGGTTCCTCCCGATCCGGCGCGCCTCTGTGCAGGGGTTACTTCAGTTCGCCGAAACCGGCCGGGCGGGTCAGCAGGCGCCAGTTCAGTTCATTGGGCCCACTGAATTCCGGAACGCTGTTGCCCAGGCAGTCGTACTTGGCGTTCACCTTGCGCATGATCGGCCACACGACTGCCGCCGCCCGCCCCGCCACGTCCCGGCGCGGAATGGCGCCCACGATGCGGGAGTCCTCGCTGCCGGTCGCGGTGCGGTTGTCTCCCATCACGAAGTACTGCCCCTGCGGCACCGTGAACTCCTGACGGTCCGGCACGACATTCACCGCCGATCCGGCGATGCTGGCGGACGTGATGTTGTTCGCCACGGCACTCTGCGTGTCCCAGCAGCCCTGCTCCTGCCAGTACGCCGTCGTCCAGCTGGAATCCAGCGGTTGACCGTTCACGGTGACCTCGCCCGCCCGGATGCTGATGGTGTCACCCGGCAGCGCGATCAGACGCTTGATCAGGAACGGCCGGTACGTCCACAGCCCGAACGCACTCTTGTTCAGGTTCTCGATCTTCGCGCTGGCCTCGCGGGGCGGCTTGAAGATCAGGATGTCCCCGCGCTTGAAGTCACCCACGCCCGCCTTGTGCAGCCACGTCTCGTACTTCGGTACGAACACCCGCTCGCCGTTGCGCAGGTTCGGCATCATGCTCACGCCGTCCACGCCCACCAGGGTCGCCACGAACTGCGTGATCACCACCGCAAACACGATGGGCTCCAGGATTTCCTTCCACAGTTTCTGCAGCGCGTTGGGCGGGGGGGTGGTCGGGGCGCGGGTCGGCTCAGGGGTGGTCATGCACCGCGCAGAATACCGGATGCCGCGCCCTCCGGTCAGTCCGGCAGGGTCAGCAGCCGCGGCAACTGGGCCAGCGCGGCGTCCGCCCCCGCCTGCACCGCCACGTCCGCCCGGCGGAAATTCAGCAGATCCACGTCGCGCAGCGTGGGGCGCAGCAGCACGTCCGGACGGTACAGCCCGACCCGGGCGTCGGTCAGCTGCGCCTGCATGATCTCCACCGCGCGGCGCAGGGTCTGCACGGTGCCCAGCTGCGCCGCGCCCAGAGTGGCCCCCGGGTGGCCCGCGCCGGGCCCGGTTCCGCCCTGCTCGCGCGACAGGCGCCGCCACAGGTGACCACGCCGCTCGGGGAGGGTCAGCGGGTCAGGCGCGGTGACGTCCACCGCCAGGACCCGCCGCGCACCCAGGAACAGCGCGGCGTCCACCGGCACCTGATTCAGGATCCCGCCGTCCGAGAGCAGCATCCCGTCCAGAGCCAGCGGCTCTACCGCGCCCGGGTACGCGGTCGTGGCGCGCAGCGCGTCATGGAGGTTCCCGCGCGACAGGTACACGGCCCGGCCCGAGAGCAGATCCGTGGCCGTCACCGCCAGCGGCAGCCGCAATTCCTCGAACGTGGCGGGCAGGTGATCGGCCAGCCACGCACTGACCACGGCGGGGCGCACCAGGCCCGGGCCGGGCCGCAGGTCCAGCAGGCGCCGCCAGGAGACGCTGCCCGCCAGGCGTTCCATCTCGGCGGCGCCGTACCCGGCGGCGATGAACGCCCCGACCAGTCCGCCCATGCTCGTCCCGGCCAGCACGCCAGGCGTCAGGCCGTGCTCCTCGAGCACCCGCCACACGCCGATGTGCGCCAGTCCGCGCGCACCGCCCCCTCCCAGTACCAGTCCGTACCCCATGTCAGCGGACATTCTATGATTGTTTTGCACCGGGTTCAGTTGCGGGGGGAGGCGCCCGGCCCCGCACCTACCCGCCACCGCGACTCCTGGGGTAGGTTGTGGGAGATGCCTCTCGCGGGACAGGTGGTGGGAAACGGCGTCCGACTGGTCCGCCCGGTCGGACGCGGTTCACACAGCCTGGTGTACTTCGCCGTGGCCCACAACGGCCAGCCCTGCGCCGTGAAGATCTTCCCCGCGCACCTGAGCGGCTACGCCGACCGCGAGTACGACCACGGGCACGACCTGCACCACCCGCGCCTCGTGCGCGTCATGGACCGCACGGTCGTGGACGGCCAGCCCGCGCTGGTCAGCACCCTGGCGCGCGGCGAGGTGCTGTTCCGACGCTACACGCAGCGGCCTGCCGTGCAGATCGAACGGCGCGCCTTCCTGCTGACCCTCGCGCACCTCCTCGACGCGCTCGGCTACCTGCACGAGCGCGGCGTTGTGCACCGGGACATCAAACCGGAGAACATCATCGTTGAGGAGGACGGCAGCGCCAAACTCGTGGACTTCGACCTGTCCGGACCCACCCTGGAAACCTTCGAATCCCCGCTGCGCATGGGCACCGCCGCCTTCCAGAGCCCCGAGGCGGCGCGCGGCGAACCCCTCGGTCCCGAGAGCGACCTGTACGGCGTGGGCGTGCTGCTCGGCTGGGGCATCCACGGCTCGCTGCCCGACCCGGACGACCCGCACCCGCACACCCTGGACCCCCTGCAACCCCTGTACCTGAGCCTGACCCGCCCGGCCCGCGCCGAGCGACCCCGCGACGCCGCGCAGGTCCGCGCGGAACTGCTGCGACTGGCCGGACTGCCGTACTGACCGCAGAGTTCAGAGGAAGTGAGGGTATCCCCCTATTCCTCTGAATCGAGCGAAGCGAGCACCTGAGAATGGCGGCGGTTGGACGTGGAGCCCTGGGGCGTGGTGGTGGCCCCAGGGTGAAACTGGAAACCGCTGTGACCGCCCCCCCCCGCTCGGGTCCGGGATCGCGCGCCCCGGCACGGTTCCCGCGTGCCGCGACCGCTAGCCTGCCGGGATGCCCCGCCCCGCCCCCGACAACCCGGTGCCTGAGACCCTGCCGGAGGTGACCCGGCGGCTGGCAGCGCAGCACCTCCCGGACGGTGACCTGCCCTTTCCCCGCACCCGCCCGGCGGATCTGCTGAGCAGCCTGATCCGCACCATTCTGGGCCAGCAGAACACCCGCGCCGCCGCTGACCGCCAGTACCGTGCGCTGCGCGAGGCGTACCCGCTGTGGGAAGCGGCACTGCTCGACGGCCCGGACGGTATCGAGGATACCCTGCGCGGCGCGGGCGGCGGCCTGCACCGCAGCAAGGCCGCCAGCATCCACGGCATCCTGACCACCCTGGCCGGACCCGACGAGGACGGCCCCCTGACCCTGCAGCACCTGAGCGGCCTGAGCGACGCGGACGCCCGCGCAGCCCTGGAGGCCCTGCCCGGCGTGGGCCGCCACACCGCCTCCTTGATGCTCCTGTTCGACCTGCACCGGCCCGCCATGCCCGTCGAGGGCAACCTGGACCGACTGGCCCGGCGGCTGGAATGGGTGCCGGACGGCTGGACCGCCGCGCGGGTTGAGCGCTGGTTCGACGCCGCCGTGCCCCGCACCACCCCGGACCGCCTGCGCCTGCACGTCGCGGGCGTCCGGCACGGGCGCGAGGTCTGCCTCAGTCGCCACCCCCGCTGCGGCGCGTGCGTGCTGGCCGACCTGTGCCCCTCCGCCGCGTTGCTCGGACCGGGCTGAGAGAGGGAGGCGCGGGCTATGCTCGGGGGCATGACCGCTCCCACCTTCTCGCATGAACTCACGGTCGCGTCGGCGCTGGCGCGCGAGGCCGGGGCGCTGCTGCTCGCGCACCTGCGCGCCGGGTTCACCGTGGAACACAAGACGAGTGCCGACGACCCCGTGACCGTCGCCGACCGCGAGGCGTCCACCCTGATCATGACCGCCCTGGCCGCCGCGTTCCCGTCGGACGGCCTGCTGTCCGAGGAGGAAACCGACGACCGCGCCCGCCTGGGCCATGACCGGGTGTGGATCGTGGACCCCATCGACGGTACGAAGGAGTACTCGACGGGCCTGCCGGACTACTGCGTCAGCATCGGTCTAGCGGTGGGCGGCGAGCCGGTGCTGGGCGTCGTGTACGCCCCGGAGACGGACGAACTGTTCAGCGGCGTGGTGGGGCAGGGCGTGTTCCTGAACGGCCAGCCGGTGCCTGCGCCCGGCAGCGGGCCAGACTGGCGCATTGCCGTGTCCGACACCGAACACGGGCGGGAACTGCACCGCACCTCGCTGCCCGGCATGAAACCCAGCGGGAGCATCGCCCTGAAACTCGCGCGGATCGCAGCCGGTCAGGTCGACGCGACCTTCACCATGTCCCCCCGCAGCGAGTGGGACATCGCCGCCGGACACGCCCTGCTGCGCGCCGCCGGAGGTGACCTGCGCCGCCGCGACGGCCGTCCCGTCCGGTACAACCAGCTGCGCCCGCACATCGAACAGGGGTTGATCGGCGGCACGCCCGCCGCCCTGGACTGGCTGGAAGGGCAGCTGCGCGGGCACCGCCTGCCCGTCGCGCACCTGGGCCTGACCCCGTCGGACCCCGCCTGGACGCTGCTGCCCGAATCCGACCGCGCCGCGCTGGACGGGCACCCCGGCGTGAACGTCCGCCACGCCAGCGGCGAGGTGCTGGCCCTGCTCGTCGTGAACCCCGGCACCCGGCAGGTCGAGCGGGCCGAGGGCGACGCCTTCCACCTGGACCGCCTGACGCGGGACGTGACCCGCGCGCTGGGCACCACCCAGAGCTGAGCGGCATGCAAGGCCCTCTCACACCCCGCGTCACCCTGAAACCCCTGCTGGACTTCACGCCGCACGAGTGGCGCGTCCTGCACGGCTTCTTCCGCGACCGGGAACTGGCCGACTGGAACGACGCCAAACCCATCCGCCTGCCCGGCTTCCTGTTCCGCCGCATCATGCAGGACGAGGAACACACCGGCGAACGCCACGGCTTCGGCATCCTCGACGAGCACGGCACCCTGATCGGCAGCGCCGAACTGTACGACCTGCGCCCCTCTCCGCCCCTCACGCCGACCGCCGCCACGCTGGGCGTCATGATCGGCCTGCCGGACCTGTGGGGGCAGGGCTACGGACGCGAGGCCGTGCAGGCCCTCCTGCAGTGGGCGTTCACGCGCCGCGACCCCACCCTGAACCGCATCCGCCTGACCACCTTCGGACACAACCGCCGCGCCCAGCGGGCCTTCCTCGCCTGCGGGTTCCGCGAGGTACACCGCACCGAACGCGAGGGCCGCACCGACGTGCACATGGAACTCACCCGCCCCGAATGGCTGGCCGCGCACCCGCCCGGCGGGTCAGAATAGACCCATGCGCGTCCTGCTGCCCGACCTGCCCGAATTCCGCGCCCTCAGCCAGCACGACGAACACGGCGTGCCCGGCGTGACCTTCGACCACTACCGCCGCGGCCACCTCCCCGACGGCGAGGCCGACGGCGTCGTCCTGTGGCTCACCGATGCCGCCACCCGCACCGCGCTGCTCGCCACGCCCGGCCTGAAGTGGGTGCTCACCCTGACCGCCGGAATCGAACACGTCCAGGCGCACCTCCCACCCGGCGCCGCCCTGTTCAACGCCAGCCGCCTGCACGACCGCGCCGTCGCCGTGCACGCCCTGAGCGGCATGCTCGCCGCCGCACGCGGCCTGCACCGCTTCCGTGACGCGCAGCGCCGACACCACTGGGACGCCCCCGCCCTGCCCGGCGACTCCGCCCTGACCACCCTGGACGGCGCACACGTCGTCCTGTGGGGTCACGGGCACATCGGCCGGAACCTCGAAGAACTCCTCGCCCCGCACGGCGCACACGTGCACGGCATCCGCAGCACCACCCCCACCGACGAGCGCGACGAACTGCTCGCCCAGGCGGACTGGGTCGTGCTGCTGCTGCCCAGCACCCCGGACACGCGCGGCATCGTGAACCCCACCACCCTGCGCGGCCTGAAACGCGGCGCGTGGCTCGTGAACGTCGGCCGCGGCAACCTCGTCGTCACCGACGACCTCCTGAACGCCCTGAACAGCGGGCAACTGGGCGGCGCGATCCTCGACGTCACCGACCCCGAACCCCTCCCCGAGGAGCACCCCCTGTGGGACCAGCCGAACGTGATCCTCACGCCGCACATCGCCAGCACCACCACCGACCTCGTCACGCGCGGCGCGCACCTGACCCGCGACTTCCTGATCGACCTGCAACAGGGCCACGAACCCGACGGACGCGTCACCGCCGGACGCACGTACTGATATGAACCGCGACCGGGCGCTGGTCGCCGCGCAGTTCGCGCTGCTGGCCGTCATCCTGGCCGGGGGGCGGCGGGGGAGAGGTCGGCCCCGATCCGTCCGGGCGGCGGGCGCGGCGCTGGGTGCCGGTGGCCTGACTCTGCTGGTCTGGAGCGGGCACACGCTGGGGCGGAATCTCACGCCGCTGCCCACCCCGGTCGCGGGGGGCACGCTGGTGCAGCGCGGCCCGTACCGCCACGTGCGGCACCCGATCTACACGGCGCTGCTCCTGCTGGCGGGCAGCTGGACGGTCGCGCGGGGCGGACGGGTGAGCGTGGCGGGTACCCTCCTGCTCGGGGCACTGCTGCGGCACAAGGCCGGGATCGAGGACGCTGCGTTGGCCGGACGTTACCCTGACCACGCGGCGTACCGGGCGCGTACCGGAGCGTTCCTGCCGCGCACCGGCAGGCGCTGAACGAAGCCTCAAGGTGGCCCGGCCACCCCGGCGGCTATCTTCACCCATGCACCTGCCCCCGCACGCGGTCCGGCCCGATTACGCGGGCGGCAGCGTCCTGAACCTCGCCGCCACCCTGGGCGCGCACCACGGCGTGCCCACCCCGCACGCCCCGTACCGCCACCCGCTGCCGCTGGACGGCGCGCGGCACGTCGTCCTGATCGTCGTGGACGCCCTGGGTGCCGGGCAGCTGCGGGACGCCATCACGCGCGGGGACGCGCCCACCCTTGCATCCCTGACGCCCACCCCTGGCCCCGTCACCAGCGTGTTTCCCAGCACCACCATGGCCGCCCTGACCACCCTGCATACCGCCCGCGCGCCCGCCGAACACGGGTACCTGGGCCTGACCGTCTGGCTGGAGGAGGCGCAGGCCGTCGTGAACCTCATCCGCCTGTACGACGTCTACACCCACGCCCCGCTGGCGGACGCGGGGTTCCTGGCGGCCGTGCCGTCCCTGTACCGTCAGTTGCGGGACCGGGGTGTGGCCGCGCACGTCGTCATGCCCGCCGCGTACCGAGACAGCGTCCTGACCCGCTGGGCCTGCGACGGCACCGAGTACCACCCCTACGCGCAGCCCGAGGAAACGCCGGCCCTGACCGCCGCGACCCTCCCGCCGGGGCAGCCGTCGTACACGCTGGTGTACTTCCCCGAGTACGACCTGGTCTGCCACGGCTCCGGTCCGGACAGCCCGGAAGCGCACGCCGAACTGCGCCGCACCGACCGCATCGTCGCGGACCTCCTCGTCGCGCTGCCCACCAACGGGGACACGTTGGTCGTCCTCACCGCCGACCACGGCCAGAGCCCCCAGCCCCCGGACGGCTACGTGGACGCCATCACGAAGAAAGTCATGAAAACGGCCCTGCGCAGCCCCGTTGCCGGAGAGGAACGCGCCGCGTACCTGCACCCCCAGCCCGGGCACCACGCCGAAATCGCGGCGCTGCTGGCCCCGCACGCCACCCTCCTGACCGCCGACGACGCCTGGACCGGCGGCCTGTTCGGCCCACCCACCCACGCCGACCCCCGCTTCCGCCCGCGCGTGGGCGACCTGATCGCCGTCCCGCACCCCGGACACGCCATCCGCCGCCCCACCAGCCCCGCCCCCATGCTCGGCCTGCACGGCGGCTGGACCGCCGAGGAAATGCTCGTGCCCGTGCTGAGTGCGAGGCTCTGACTATGAACCTGCCCCGTGCCCTCGCGCTGATGTCCCTGACCGGCTTGAGTCTGGCCGGAGCAGTCCCGGCTCCCGTCACCATTCACGATTCGAAGGTCACCGTGCAGGCCCGGACCGGGGGCGCATCCTCCTCACGCTGCCTGCCCGGCCCAACCAGACCGTGCAGGCCGAACAGGTGGGGCAGGGCGTGCTGGTCACGATCAGCCAGTATCGCCCCGCCCACCTGACGCTCATTGCGCTGAACACCGCGGGCCGCCGCCTGTGGAAGCAGGAGGTTGCCGCCAACCTGAACCGCACCATCACCCATTCCGGGCAGTTCCTCGTCGAGTACGTCACCAGCGGCGCTCAGTTGAACATCCACACCCTGATCTGGAACGGCCGCGCCGAAACCACCCAGGAGATTCCCGGCCGACTCCTGGCCCGCAATGAGGCCGCGCTGCTGTTCAACACCGAGAACGAGCTGAACCCCTACGAGGCCGCGCAGCTGACCTTCACCCGGTTCACGCCCGCGACCGCCACCCGCACCGGACTGACCTACCGCGTGCCCACCCGACCCGGCTGCGGCGACCCGCAACTGGACGTGTCGGACGGCGATCCCCTGCGGCTGACGGGACGGTACGTGGACGCCCTGCGCCAGGACCGCTGCGGCCCCTTCGTCGACCGTTTCGACTGGACGGGGGCGAACGACGCGGCACTGGTGTACCCCAGGCCACGACCGTAGATTCAAGGGTCTAGCCCAGCCAGCGCAGGTGCCGCGTGACGTCCTGCACGTGGTCGCCCCAGTGGGTGTCGTGGGAGAAGCGCAGCCACGCCAGCGCCTCGTCCTCGTCCGTGTCGGCCAGCGCAAGAGCCGTGCTCAGGTCGAGGGCGAGGTCCGTCAGGTCGTCCAGCGCGTCGCCGATCTCGTCGGGGAGGTCGCAGTGGCCCAGGGCGCGCCCGGTGGCTGGGTCGTAGAAGCCGAGTTCCGGCCACGCCACGACAATCCGGGCGCGCAGCTCGTGGTACGCCTCGCGCGGCAGGGCATCAGCGTCTGGGACGCCGAAGGGCAGCGCCTGCACCTCCCGCCGCAGTTCACTCAGCAGGTCGGCCAGCGCGCCGGGCGCGAGGCCTTCGCGGTCCAGCAGAGCCGCGTGAACCCGGCGCACCAGGGGCAGCATCAGGACAGCAGCACAGCAGGGCGTTTCTTCGGCGGGGCTTTCGGTTCGGGCAGCGTGGGCACGTGGTCCTCGATCAGGCCGCCGCCCAGCAGGCGCGGTCCGGCGTACAGCACGGCGCTCTGGCCGGGCGCGACCGCGAACTGCGGGTCCTGGAAGGCCAGTTCGAAGCCGCTCTCGTCGGCGCGGATCACGCGGGCTTTCACTGGTGCGGTGCGGTAGCGGACCTGCACCTCCAGCTCCTCGGGCAGTTCGGTCAGGTCGATCAGGTAATTGGCACTCTGCGCTTTCAGGCCGGTCCACAGGCAGTCGTCGTAGTCGCCCACCCAGACGGTGTTCGTGTCGGGCGCCAGGTGCACGACGTGCCGCACGCGGTGCGACTGGTACAGGCCCAGGCCCTTCTTCTGGCCCAGCGTGTAAAACTGCGTGCCCAGGTGCTCACCCACGACCTCGCCGGTGCTGATCTCACGGATGAAGCCCTGGCTCTGCGGGATGTGCTCGGCGACGAAGTCCTGCACCTTGCCCGGCACGAAGCAGATGTTCTGACTCTCGGGTTTCTGCGCGGTTAGCAGGCCCCGTTCCGCGGCGATCTCGCGCACGCGGGGCTTTTCCAGTTCGCCCACGGGGAAGAGGATGTACGGCAGCGCGTCGCGCGGCGTGCCCCACAGGAAGTACGTCTGGTCCTTGCGGGGATCGTCGCCCCGATGGAATTCCACCTCGCCCCGTGCGTTCTCCACGCGCTTCACGTAGTGCCCGGTGGCCACGTAGCGGCAGCCGAGCATCTTGGCTTTCTTCACCAGTTCGTCGAACTTCACCTTGGTGTTGCAGTTCACGCAGGGGTTCGGCGTGCGGCCCTTGCTGTACTCGTCGATGAACGGCCCGACGATGTGCCGCTGGAACTGCTCGCGGTAGTCCAGCAGGTAGAACGGCACGCCCACCTGCTCGGCCACGCGGCGCGCCTCGTACGCCGCGTCCGGCGAGCAGCACGAATCGAAGGTGTCCGTGCGCTTGTCGTCGGGCCAGAAGCGCATCATCGCGCCGACCACCTGATACCCCTGGTCCTTCAGCAGCGCCGCCGTCACGCTGCTGTCCACGCCGCCGGACATGGCGCACAGCACCCGTTCCCCGGCAGCGGCGGCAGGGGCGGGGACGGTCGCGGAGGCAGGAGAGGGGGCACTCATACAGCCGCGCAGCTTAACACCCGCCCCACTTGCCCGGCGGTGACGCGCGCGGCAATTGAGGCGGGTGCGGGGTGGGGCCGCCGGGAGGCTTACCGTTCGGGCTGCCAGCCGGGTGGGCGGGTCAGGTAGTGCAGGCGGTCGCGCCAGTTGCGGGCGGTGCGGACGTCGCGCCAGAGGGCCGCGAATTCGTGGAAGGCGACCTGCACGGGCCGGTGCGTATGGATGTTGTGCACGAGGCCGTAGCGGACGGGTTCCGTCTCGGGCTGGAAGGTGCGGTGCAGGCGGTCCCAGACGATCAGGATGCCGCCGTAGTTGCGGTCGAGGTACACGTCGTTGCTGCCGTGGTGCGCGCGGTGGTGGCTGGGCGTATTCAGCACGGACTCGATGGGGGCGGGCAGGCGGCCCACCCGTTCGGTGTGGACGAAGAACTGGTACAGGAGGTTCCACGCCTGCGCGAGCAGCACCATCCACGGCGCGAAGCCCAGCAGGGGCAGGATCAGCCAGAACGGCAGGGCGGTCATGGGCACCCAGGTCTGCCGCAGTGCGGTGGACAGGTTGTAATGCTGGCTGGAGTGATGCACGACGTGACTCGCCCAGAACAGCCGGACCTCGTGGCTGACGCGGTGGTACCAGTAGTACGCGTAGTCGTCCGCGAAGAACAGCAGCACCCACACCCACCACGCGTCCTGCGGCAGGCGCAGCGGCGTGAGGCTGTACAGCGCCGCGTAGATCGTCACGACGACGCCCTTCCAGAAGAGGTTGATCAGGACGTTCCCGATGCCCATGCTCAGGCTGGTGACCGTGTCGCGCGTGCCGTACCCGTAGTGCTCGTGCGGCCCGTCGTGATCGTGGTCGTGGCTGAGGTATCGGTACGCGGCCCACTCGATCAGCAGGGATAGCAGGAAGACGGGAATCGCGGCGCGGATCAGGTCAAACACGGCGCGCCTCCCACAGCTGCAGGCTGTCGAGGCTGGTGCTGCGCGCCACCTGCTCGGCGGCCGCGGGTCCCAGGGGCAGCGCGGCGTGAAGCGCGCGGTAGTGCTCGCGGGAGCGCTCGCGGCGCTGCGGGTCGCTGAAGTAGATCGCCCCGGCGCGGGCGTACACCTCGGCGAACGCGCCCAGCAGCAGCGGGGCCAGCGCGTTCCCGCTGCCGTGCGCGGCGAGCGTCTGGAACGCCCAGTCGAACGCTGTGAACGTCTGCGGCAGGTTCGGGTCGTCCGACTCGGCGGGCGGCGAGCCGAGATGAGCCTGGAGGGGCTGCGGGTCGCGGTCGGCGGTCTGCGCGACCCAGTGGGGCAGCAGCGCGGCGCGCAGGTCCAGCAGGTCCGGCACCATGCGCCCCAGTTCGCCGTGGCGGGACAGGTGCGCCAGGACGCGCAGGCCGCCCTCGTGCGGGTGCAGGACGCGGGTGGGTTTGCCCTGCCGGATCTCCAGCAGGCCGTCGCGGCCCAGGCGTTGCAGCGCCTCGCGCAGGGTGGGCCGCGTGACGCCCAGGCTGGCGGCCAGTTCCCGTTCGGCGGGCAGGGTGCTGCCGGGCGGGTACGTGCCGTCCAGCAGGCGGGCGAGCAGGGTGTCCTCGGCGTGCAGCGCGGGCCGCAGCGGGGCAGGGGTGGGGGCGGACATGCGAACCTCCTCGGGACAGCTCAGTGGTCAGTGGTCTGACCAGTGTGGGCTGACCGCCACCCGCCCGTCAACCCCTCCCACCTGTCAGGCCCGCCCCGCCCGGTACACTCCCCGGCATGAGCCTCACGCCCGAGCACCTCCAGACCGCCGCGCATACGTACGGCACGCCCCTGTACGTCTACGACGCCGCCGAACTCGACGCCGCGCTGGCCCGCGTCCGCGCCGCGTTCGGGGACGCCCGCGTGTACTACGCCATGAAAGCCAACCCCAACCTGACCCTGCTGCGCCGCCTGCACGCCCAGGGCGTCGGCTTCGAATGCGTCAGCGCCGGGGAACTCGCCCGCGCCGCCCACATCGGCGCGGCAGGTGACCGCATCCTCGTGAACGGCCCCGCCAAGACGCCCGGCGAGTACGCCACCGGCGCAGAACTCGGCGCGACCTTCATCCTCGACCGCGAGGAGGAGGTCCGCCTGCTCCCGCCCGCCTCCCGCGCGCTGGTCCGCGTGAACCCCGCCCTGAACGTCAGCACCCACGACCACCTCGCCACCGGCGCCGCGGGGAGCAAGTTCGGCGTGACCCTCGAACAGGTCCCGCGCGTGCTTGACGCCCTGCGCGCCGCCGGGCACACGGCACTGGGCCTGCACGTGCACATCGGCAGCGCCATCCGCGACGCGCACGACTTCACTGCCGCCTTCCACCGCCTCGGCGACCTGCGCGCCCACACCGGCCCGCTGGACGTCCTCGACGCCGGGGGCGGCTGGGGCCTCGGCGCCGACCTGCGCGGCATCGCCCGCGAGGCCCGCGCCGCCGCCGCCACCTTCGGCGCGCAGCTGTGGGTGGAACCCGGCCGCTACCTCGTCGCGCAGGCGGGCACCCTCCTGACCCGCGTGGTCGGCACCAAACGCACCGGACGCAAATTCGTGCTCGTGGACGCGGGCATGACCGAACTCCTGCGCCCCATGCTGTACGGCGCGCAACACCCCGTCACGCCCCTCTGGGACCGCAGCGGGTCCGACACCTGGGACCTCGCCGGACCCGCCTGCGAGAGCGGCGACCTCCTGGGGCGCGACCTCACCCTGCCCGACCCGCACCCCGGCGATCTCCTCGCCATCTACGAGGCCGGCGCGTACGGCGCCGCCATGAGCAGCAACTACCTCACCCGCGCCCGCCCCGCCGAGGTCCTGCACGACGCGGGCACCTGGACCGTCATCCGCCAGCGCGAAACCCCACAGGACATCTGGCGCGCGGAGGAGAACGTGTAAAAATTCGCGTCCACGTGGGCGATTTCGCCTCCTCCGGCGGACGGGACGCGCTAGCGTGACCGGGTGATCGTCAAGGACCTCGAACCCCAGCAGCACACCGACCCGCTGCGCCGCGCCGGGTACGACGCGGAACGGCAGATGGCCCACTACCTCAAACGCGCCTTCGCGGAGGACCCCCGCAAGTTCGTGTTCCACAACCTCCGCCTGGAACGGCGCGGCGAGGTCGCGCAGCTCGACCACCTGATCCTGCACCGGTTCGGCCTGCTGATCGTCGAGAGCAAGAGCGTGGCCGGACAGGTCAGCGTGAACGAGCACGGCGAGTGGACCCGCTGGTGGAACCGTAAGGGACGCGGCATGCCGTCTCCGGTCCTTCAGGCGCGGCGGCAACTGGACCTTCTGCTGGCCCTGCTGGACGACCACACGACTGACCTGATGGACCGCTCCATGCTGGGCCTCAAGCAGCGCACCCTGACCGGCGTGCGGCGCGACGTGCTGGTCGCCATCTCGGACGGTGGGCGCATCACCCGCAAATCGGAGGTGCCGGAACTCGTGAAGGCCGATCAGGTGCCCGACCGCGTGAAGGCCATCATCGGGGCCGAGCAGGAGAAGACCTTCGGCTCGTTTGGCCTCACCGACGCCGAGATGACCCGCATTCAGGCGTTCCTGCGGAACCGCCACGTTCCAGCACCTGCCCAGGAGGCGCCTGCCGCACCGGAACCGGCCCAGACCAGAGCCGCGCCCGTCAGTGCACCCCCGGTTCAGCCCGCACGCCCGGAACGACACAGCGCCACCCCGGTCCGCACGTCGCAGGAGCGGCAGGCGCAGGCGCGTCCCCGCCCGGACGTGGCGTGCCGCGCCTGCTCGTCCGCGAACGTGACCGTGCAGTTCGGCAAGTACGGGTATTACCTGAAGTGCGGCGACTGCGGCGGCAACACGCCGGCCAAGCCGGTGTGCGCGGCGTGCGGGCAGCCGGGGAAGGTGAGCAAGCGCGGCCTGGAATTCACCGCGACCTGCGCGGGCGGGCACACCTGGGCGTACTGGACGAACCCCGCCTGAACACAGGCAGGAGGCGGGAGCTGACTACGCCCCGCCTCCTGCGTTTCCGCTTTAGAAGCTGTCGCTGCCGCCGATGCGGACGCCCTGGTAGTAGGCGTACGCGGCGCTGTAGCAGGCGGGCCGGGCATACCAGCTCTTCGCGGCGCAGATGGCTTTCATGTTCGTGTAGAACACGTCGTCGCTGGTCAGGCGGTTCGCGTCGGTGCGCTGGTACACCTTGAGGTTGCGGTACGCGAAGTCATGCACGTTGCACGCGGGGCGGAAGTCCTCGCGGTAGCCGAGGCCCAGGCCGTCGGGGGCGCTGCACCCGTCGCGGGTCCAGGTGAGGCCGGTGTAGGGATTGCTCGTGCCGCTGTAGGCGCTGTACTGGTTGTTGTAGTTGCTGACGGTGCCCCACCCGGTGCGTTTGATGTACGCGAGTCGGTCGCTGGCGTAATCCTGCGCGCCCAGCGCGGGCACGCTGGGGTAGGAGAGGACGGTGGTGCGTTCACCGTACGCTTCCTGCAGCGCGGCGGTCAGGCCGGGGTCGGTGCCGTAACGGGCCAGGATGGCCTGACTGCCCGCGTCCTGCAATTCAGGGCGGGTGGCATAGGGGTTCACGCTGGGCGTGGCCTGCTGGGAGCAGGCGGCCAGGGCCAGGGGCAGTGCGACGGTAAGGGCGGCGGCGGGGAAGACTCGGCGCATGGGCAACTCCTTGAGAGAGGCGATGGGTTGTGTGACGCTTTTCACTCTACGCCCTTGTGTCAGGCTGGTGCCAGCCCCGCGCCCCGCTATCATGAGCGGCAATGACGGTTCCTCCTGTGTCTTCCCCTGCTGTGCCTGATACGACCCGCGCCCGCATCCAGCAGGAGGCGGCGCGGCTGTTCGTGCAGAGCGGCTATCACGGGGTGAGCATGCGCGAGGTGGCCGAGGCAGTGGGCGTGACCAAACCTGCCCTGTACCACCATTACGCGGACAAGGAGGCGCTGTTTCTGGCGATGCTGGAGGGGACCCTGGCGGGCCTGAGCCGCCTGATCCACGCGGCGCACTCGCAGGTGGGCATCCGGTTGCAGCTGGACACGCTGGTGTACGAACTGGTGGCCAGCGCGCCCGAGCAGCGGGTGGGCCTGCAGCTGGCCAGTGAACTGCGGCACGTGAGTGCGGACCGGCGCGCGGCGTTCGAGCAGGAGTACCGCCGGGTGTGGGTGGGGGGACTCTCGCGCCTGTTCGAGGAGGCCGCGGCGCGTGGTGAACTGCGCGGCGACCTGCCCCCGGCTATGCTGGCGCGGGCGTTCCTGGCCATCACGTACCCCCTGGTGACCGGGGCGCCGTCGGCGGATCCACAGGGAACGGCGCGGGCGTTGCTGGCGGTGTTCCTGGACGGTGCGACCCCGCAGGGGGGGTGACGCTGCACCCTGGACCGGGGCGACCAGTTCATGAAGGGCATTTAGGTGACCCTCACGATGGGTGGTCCCCTTCTCGCGGAGCATAAGAAGTGGCGCGCCGCACGGGCGCGGACTCGGGTTTCTCCACCCCCATCGGCATCCTGGACGTGCGTGGCAGCGTCCGCTTTCTGAATTCGGGAGTGACAACATGGAATCACTGTTCGGCTGGATCACCCAGCCCGAAGCGTGGCTGGCGTTCGGTACGCTGCTGCTGCTGGAAGTCGTGCTCGGCATCGACAACGTCATCTTCATCTCCATCCTGGCGGGCAAGCTGCCGCCCGAGCAGCGGCAACGCGCCCGCACCATCGGTCTGCTGGCCGCGATGATCATGCGCCTGGGCCTGCTGTTCTCGATCAGCTGGATCTACAGCCTGAAAACCGATCTGTTCACGCTGTTCGGCATGGGCTTCTCCGGACGGGACCTGATCCTGATCTTCGGCGGGTTGTTCCTGCTGTACAAGGCCGTCAAGGAGATGCACGAGCAACTCGAAGGGCCCGGCGCGCACGAGGGAACCCCCACCGCCGGGAAGGTGGCGGGCGCGAACTTCGCTGCGATCATCGGGCAGATCATGATCCTGGACATCGTGTTCAGTCTCGACAGCGTCATCACGGCCGTCGGCATGGCGGACGACATCGGCGTGATGGTCGCGGCGGTCGTCGTGACGGTGCTGATCATGCTGGTCGCCGCGCGCCCCATCGGCGAGTTCGTGCAGGCGCACCCGACCGTGAAGATGCTCGCCCTGGCGTTCCTACTCTTGATCGGCGTGAACCTCATCGCGGACGGCTTCGGCTTCAAGATCCCCAAGGGCTACACGTACTTCGCGATGGGCTTCGCCATCGCCGTGGAACTCCTGAACCTACGCATGCGGCGCGGCAAAGCCGTGCAGCTGCACGAGACGAACCGCCACCCCGACGCCAGCTGAGCCCACCCGTCACCCGCCCCGCCCCCCACCCGGAGGGCGGGGCTTTTGCGGGCCCGCAAATGCAATACGCTGCACACATGGAGTTCCTGCGCCTCATTCACGGCTACCAGATCAACAGCCCCGCCGCCCTGCTGTTCCCCACGCCCTACGCGCTGGCGACCCTGGTGCTGTTCGTCTGGAGTCTCGCCCCCGCCATCAAGGGCGCGGTGGGCGGGGGGTTCATGGTGTGGCTCCGCGTGACCTGGGTGCTGACGCTGCTGCCGGGCGTCACCGGGCTGCTGCTGGCCCTGGGCGGCGCCAAAGTTCCCAGCGCCACCGACATCGGGAACGGAGCCAGCAAGTACGGGTATAAGGTCGACCCCAGCCGCGACTGGGAGCACTGGATGTACGCCGGATTCTGCCTCCTGAGCCTGTACCTGATCGAACTGATGATCCGCGAGAAACTCACGCCGCAGCGCCTGGGTCTGCGCCTGCTGCCGGTCGCGACGCTGTTCCTGTACGGCTGCGCGTACATGGTGGGCCGCGTGGCCGTGTTCCCCGGCAGCACGCCCGGCACCTGAGATCGCCCGGCTCCCCTGAGACGGGCAGTTCCTGACACCGTCAGGAGCCCCCCTCACTTCTGACAGCGGTGTCCAGTTCTGCCCTGGGGCCAGGGGCACGCCCCTGGGCTCCACTTCCCACCGCTGATGTCTGATGTTGACGGCTTCCCGCTCTGCTCTGCAGCTCTGCGAGTCCGCTCTTTTCAGGTGTGCTGAGGGACCCCCTCGACACACCTGAACACCGCTGTCAGCCCCCGGGCTCGCGGCCTCCGGGTCCCTACCTGTGCGGGCTGTCGGGTGGGCTCGTCACGCGTCGGGCTGAGCCGGACGCGTGAGGTCCGGTCATCAGATTCGCGTCGGGCGCGGCAGCTCATCATGAGGGGCACCGGACCGGGTCAGGCGTGTGGTCCGGGCATGAACGTCACGTCAGCTTCAGTTCACGACCCGGGAGGGCAACTGTGATCAGGTGTGACCCCATGCGGCGACTGTTTGTTGTTCTTCTGCTGGCCGGACTCGGGCCCGCCGCGCTGGCTGTCCCGGCCAGCATTCAGGTCAGGTCGGGCGACACCCTCTTTCGCATCTCGACCCGTACCGGCGTCAGCATCGACCGGATCAAGCAACTCAACGGCCTGACCGGTAACACCATCCGGGTGGGACAGGTCCTGCGGCTCGTCGGCCCGGGCCCAGCGGCACTCCCGGTCCGGGCCGTGAACGGGCAGGGCGTGTACACCGTGAAGAAGGGCGACACCCTCAGCGCGGTCGGCGCGCGCTACGGCGTGAGCGTGGCGGCCCTGCAGGCGGGAAACAGCCTGAAAGGCACCGCTCTGGTGATCGGGCAGCCCCTCAAGATTCCGCCGCGCACCCGCAGCGCCGCGGCGCCCGCACCCACCACCGAGGTCCGCGTCGTGTACCGGTACGTCCGCGTGGGCGTCAAGGACACCCCGCAGCTGCTGGCGGCCCGCTACCGCCTGAGCGTGGACGGCCTGCGCCGCCTGAATGGTCTGGGCAGCTTCAAGCACATCGTGCCTGGCAAGAAACTGCTGGTGCCGTCCCACGTGCCGGTGCCCATTCCTCCGCGCCCGCAGCGGGACCCGGTGACGTTCAAGCGCCTGAAGCCCCTGAATGTTCCCGTGCAGATCGCGAACGTGGACCTGCGCTGGCGCAATACGCTGGTCGCGCCGGTCCTGCCCGGCCGGGCTCTGCTGTTCAACTCGGGTGCGCGAGTGGGTGAACTCGCGCGGCGTAGCGGAGCGCGGGTGCTCGTGAACGGCAGCTACTTTCACCCGCAGTCCTACGCGCCCGCCGGGGACATCGTCATGCAGGGGCGCCTGCTCACCTGGGGGCGCATCCCGCAGGCACTGGCGATCACGCCCGACAACCGCGCCGCGATCCGCCCCAGCGCCACGGCGCTGCTGGGCCGCCCGCTGGACACCACCTGGACCGGCATGGAGACCGTGATCGCTACCGGGCCGCGCATCCTCAGTGGCGGGCAGGTCGTCACGCGTTACAGCACGGCGTTCCGCGATCCGGCGCTGTTCGGCCGGGCCGCGCGCAGCGCCGTGGGACTGGTCAGCAACCGCGACCTCGTGCTGGTCAGCACGCACGCGAAACTGACGACCACCGAGATGGGCAAGCTGCTGCTGCGCCTGGGCATCCGCGACGCGCTGCTGCTCGACGGGGGCAGCAGCGCCGGGATCGCCTGGAACGGGCACGCCGTGCTGGACAGCGTGCGGCGGGTCAGTTACGGCATCGGGGTGTTCACGAACTACACCGGACGCCGCTACGCCCGCTGACGGCCGCCCAGCCGCGTCCCCATCGCCCGCGCACGCGCTGTCAGCAGGTCGGCGGCGCTTGCGGGCAGGAGGTCGCGCGCCGTCGCCTCCCACAGCGTCAGCCACGCCCGCAGGTGCTCGCCGCGCACGCCCAGCCCCGCGTGCGCCCCGTTCAGGTTCCCCCGCCACGGGGCGAGGTCCGCGTCGCCGCCCAGCAATGTCACCCAGAACGCCGTGACGCGCGACAGGTGCGCGGGCCAGTCCGTGACGTGCGCGGTGAACACCGGCCCCAGCAGCGGGTCGCGGCGGGCGCGGGCGTAGAACTCGGCCACGACCGCATCCAGGGCCGCCACGCCCCCGACCTCCTCCAGCGGGGAGCCGGGCGTGCGGTCCGCCCAGCCGGGCAGCGCCGCCAGAAACGCAGTCCGCACCCACCCGGGGAGGTCCAGGGCAGCCCAGGCCACCGCGCGACCGTGCGTCCAGTGCCGCGGCACCTCGCCCGCCCAGGCGTGGACCTGCGCGCCGCGTGGGGGGGCCGCCCATTCCAGGCCCCCCTCCGAACCGTGAATCGCGGCGCCCAGCGCGCGGCCCAGCAGCGCCGCGCCCGTGCCCCAGCCCAGGACCGGCACGCCCCGGCGCAGCGCCCCCGTCACGTCCGTCAGCAGCGCCCAGCGGTCCGGCCGATCCCGCAGGTCGGCCACCGGCCCCCCGTCGTGCGGCAGAAGTAGGCCCGCCGCGTCCCGCATGGGGACGGTGCCCAGCGGTCGGGCGTCCGGCCAGCCGGGCAGGGGAGAGGACGTCACGAGCATCGCGGGCAGGATACCCGCCTCACGGTTGGGGGCGGGGGGCGCGGCGTACACTGACGGGCTGATGAGTGCCCCCGCCCCCGCCCCGCACACCCCAGCGCAGACCCGGCCGCCGCACACGCTGTCGGTCGCGCCCATGATGGACTGGACCGACCGGCACTGCCGCGTCTTCCACCGCACCCTGACCCGCCGCACCCTGCTGTACACCGAAATGGTCACCACCGGCGCGATCCTGCACGGCGACCGCGACCGGCACCTCGCCTTCGACGCCGGGGAACACCCGGTCGCGCTGCAACTGGGCGGCAGCGACGCCCAGGCCCTCGCGGACTGCACCCGCATCGCGGACGGCTACGGGTACGACGAGGTGAACCTGAACTGCGGCTGCCCCAGTGACCGCGTCAGCAGCGGCTCGTTCGGCGCGTGCCTGATGGGCACCCCGGACGTCGTGGCGCGCGCCGTGGACGCCATGCGCGCCGCCACCACCCTCCCCGTGACCGTCAAGCACCGCATCGGCATCGACGACCTCGACAGCTACGAGCACCTGACCGGCTTCATCCGCACCGTGGAGTCCGCCGGGTGCGACACGTTCATCGTGCACGCCCGCAAGGCCTGGCTCTCGGGCCTGTCCCCCAAGGAGAACCGCGAGATTCCACCCCTGCGGCACGAGGTCGTGTGGCAGCTGAAAGCCGACTTCCCGCACCTCACCATCGTCCTGAACGGCGGGGTGCTCACGCTGGACGCCGCGCAGGACGCCCTGGGCTGGGCGGACGGCGTCATGATCGGCCGCGCCGCGTACCAGGACCCGTTCATCCTGGCCCGCGCCGATCAGGACGTGTTCGGCGAGGACACCCCGCCCGTCACGCGCCGCGAGGCCATCCACGCGTACCTGCCCTACGTTGCTGCGCAACTCCAGGCCGGGCAGCCCCTGAACCGCATGATGAAACACACCCTCGGCCTCTTCGCCGGGCAGCCCGGCGCCCGCCACTGGAAACGCACCATCAGCGAACAGGGCCACAAACCCGGCGCAGGCCTGGAGGTCATCCACGCCGCGCTGGCAGGCGTGCCGGACCACGTGCTCGACGAACGCCCGGGCCAGCGCGTCCCAGCCTGAAGGCAGCCCGAGGGTCGTCCGGCTCATACGGATTCCGTCTGTTTCGTTGATAGATCGGAACACCACCGATCCGTCAACTCCACGTCCGGAACCCGGTTCTCTCCTGCTCGCTCTGCTCGGGTTGAACGTTTTTGCAAACCGTTCAACCGGAGTCCGGCTCAGTTCAGGGTGCGGCCCGGTTCCGCCAGGATGAACGGCGCGATCGGCACGCGCGCCCGCGCGCCCCAGGCGTCCTGCATGACGTAATGGCCGCCCATGTGGCCGGGCGCGGCCTCCAATGTCACGAACGAGTCGTACGTGAACGACCCGCCGGGCGGCAGGACCGGCTGCTCGCCGACGACGCCCTCACCGTCCACGCTGGTCTCGCGGCCCAGCCCGTCCACGATGTCCCAGTGGCGCGCCAGGAGCTTCCACGTCTGGTCGCTGCGGTTCTCGATATGAATGATGTACGCGAACACCAGCCGACCCGGCTGACTGTGCGAGGGCATGAACAGCACCTCCACGCGAACATGGATGTCGGGGCTGTCTGTGAAAGGGGGAACGTCCGGCATGAACACCTGCATTGTGGATCATGACCGGCGTTCACCAAGCGCGTCTGACCGGACGGCCCTCACGCTGCACCGGGTCCAGCGGGGACCGCATGCCGGAGCGGACCGCTCGGCGGCGTTAGACTCGCGGGGATGACCATCAACCGTGACTTCCTGTTCACCCTTCTGGACGCCGCCGCGCCCAGCGGCCTGGAACGCCGCGCCGCCGACGTCTGGCTGGCCGAGGCCGCCACCTTCGCCCGCACGCACGAGGACCACTACGGCAACGTGTACGCCGAGGTCGGCCCCGAGGACGCGCCCGCCGTCGCCCTGATGGGCCACCTGGACGAGATCGGCCTGATCGTCTCGTACGTGGGGGACGAGGGCTTCCTGAGTGTCCTGCCGGTCGGCGGCTGGGACCCGCAGGTGCTCGTGGGGCAGCGCATCCGCGTGCTCGCGCCCGGCGGGGACCTGATCGGCGTGATCGGCAAGAAAGCCATTCACGTCATGGACGCCGACGAACGCACCAAGGCCAGCAAGATCGAGGACCTGTGGATCGACCTGGGCCTGACCAAGGAGGAGGTCACGGAGCAGGTGCCAGTCGGCACGTACGCCGTGATCGAGCAGGGCCCCATTATGGTCGGCACGCGCGTCGTGGGCCGCGCGCTGGACAACCGCGTGGGCGCGTTCATCGTGCTCGAAGCCCTGCGTGCCGTCGCCGGGAAGAACCTTCCGTACCGCGTGGTGGCCGTCGGCACCAGCCAGGAGGAGATCGGCTGCTTCGGCGCGCAGCTCGGCGGGTACCTCCTGAACCCCGTCGCGGGCGTCGCCGTGGACGTCACGCACGAGACGAAACAGCCCGGCGTGAGCGAGAAGAAGTACGGCGTGGTGCCCTTCGGGTCCGGCGCGAACCTGACCGTCAGCCCGATGGTCAGCCCTGTCCTGACCCGCCAGATGACCGACGCGGCCCGCGAGGCGGGCGTGCCGTTCACGCTGAGCGCCTCAGGCCGGTACTCCGGCACGGACGCCGACGCCCTGACCCTCGTGCGCGCTGGCGTGCCGACCGCCGTGGTCAGCATTCCCAACCGTTACATGCATTCCCCGAACGAGATGGTGGACGAGCGGGACGTCAAGGCTTGCACGGACATCATTGCCGCGTGGCTGGAACGCCTGCCGCAGGGTGCAGACTTCACCCGCCGCTGACCCCACCCCGCAGCAGGCAGCAGCGCCCCGCCGATCAGTGGCGGGGCGCTGCTGTGCTGAATGGATCAGGGGTTCTTGGCGTCGCGGGCGGCGCCCTTGACGTCATTCACGACTTTCTGCGTGTCGGCTTTCACCTCGGCCGCCCTGGCCTGGGTGTCCGCCTTGACCTCCGCCGCCTTGTCGGTCGCGGCGGCCTTCATATCAGCGGCCTTGTCCTGCGCGGCCGCTTTCACGTCGCTGGCCTTGTCGCTGGCGGTACCGGCCACATCCTTCGCGGCGTCCCCGGCTTTCGCGGCGGCGCCCTGCACGGCGTCTTTCACGTCACCGGCCACTTCCCGGGCCTTGTCCGCCGCGGCGTGCGCGCCGCCAGCTGCGGCGTCCTTGACCTCGCCGGCCTTGTCGGCAATGACGGCGCCGGCATCCTTGGCGGCCTCCTTGGTCTTCTCCCAGCCTTTCGTGACGCTCTCGCCCACATCGTGCGCGGCGTCCTTGAGGCCCAGTTCGGCCAGTTTGGCGTCCAGGGCGCGGCGGTTCTGCTCACGGCTGAAGTAGTACGCTCCGGCGCCCACCAGGGCGCCCAGAGCGAGCAGGCGTTTCACGGGGAAATGACGGTCACTTTTCATGAGAGTCAGCCTACGCCCGGCTCATCTGTGCAGGATGAGCGGTGATTTACACGGCGTTCAGGGCCGATTTTCCACGCCGCTCCATCAGGACGTCAGCAGGCCAAGTCGCCGGGCCAGACCCTCGCCCAGAATCCACTCCTCGGGCTCTTCGTAGCCGTCCACGCGGAGCAGCACGCAGCCGCGTTCCAGGTAGAACGCTGTGATCTTCGCCCAGGCCGCCTCCTCGTCCGGGGCCTCCTCCTCGATGTCCTCCAGGGTGCCCCACACGTCCCCGTCCAGGTCGGCGCTGCGCAGCGCCTCGGCGTGCCCGCTCATGACCCAGGCGTCCACCACCTCGTCCTTCGCGTAGGTCTCTCCGTCCCGGCGCAGGTCCAGTCGGTCGTCGCGTTCGTACAGTCCGGCCAGGAAGGTTTCCCAGGTGTCGGCGGTCAGGGTGATCACGTTCGTCATCCCCGCAGTGTAGCCCCGCTTCCTGCGGCCCCCGGGCGTGAAGGAAGGGTGCAGGTACCCGGCTGGACCGCCCGAGCCGCGCGCCCCGTAGACTGACGCATGACCCAAGCCCATCCCGGCGCCGCCCCCCGCCGCCTGCTGCTGCTCGCGGCCCTGCTGCTGTTCCTGACCGCTCTGCTCGTCCCGGTCGCGCACGCCCAGTCCGGCGGCGGTTTCGGCGGACGCAGCTCAGGCAGTTCCGGGGGCTCCAGTTCAGGCGGGTACAGCGGAGGCAGCTCCTCCCGCGGTGGCAGTTACGGCGGTGGGTACGGGGGTGGGTACAGCGGCCCGATCATCATCAACAACGGCGGGTACGGCGGCGGCTACGGGTACAGCACGGGCGGCGGCGGCTTCGGTCTGGTCGGGCTGATCATCTTCGGGGTGGTGATCTTCGCGGTCGTGATGACCATGCGCCGCAGCCTGGGCGGCGGCGTCCGCGGCCTGGGCAGCGTCAGTGGCACGGCGCAGGCGGTCAGCGTGCAACTGCTGCTCGCCGAGGGCGACGAGGTCAAGCGCGCCCTGCAACGCGTCGCGCAGACCGGCGACCCCGACACCAACGAGGGCCTAGCCCGCATGCTGCAGGAGGCCGCGCTGGTCGCGCTGCGCCACCCGGACCGCTGGGTGTACGGCACCGTGCAGCGCGCCCAGGGCTCGGCCAGCACCGCCGACAGTCAGGTGGGCGCCTGGGCCACCGAGGCCCGCGCCGCGTTCACCGAGCAGACCACCAGCAACTACCAGAACAGGGACCCGCAGAGCGGCTACCAGCACCGGGACGATTACACCTTCAGGGCGGACCCTGGTGACCAGTACCTCGCCGTGACGATCATGGTCGCCGCGCACGCCCTGGCGGCCCTGCCGCCCGCCGGGGTGACCACCACGCAGGAGGCCCGCGCGGCCCTGAATGCCATCAGCAGCGTCGCGCCCGGCGACCTGATCCGCGCGGACGTCGTCTGGAGCCCCGACGCGCCCGGCGAATTCCTCTCGGAGGACGAGGCCATCCAGAAGTACCCCACCCTGACCCGCCTGTAGATCCGGTGGGATTGCGACCCCCGGCGCAGTGGCAGTCCGGGGGTCGTGCCTATGCTGGAGGCCTGATGGCCCGCCGCCAGCCCGAGTCCACGTGGCCCCCGCCGCCGCAGCCCACCCCCGCGTGCGCGCTGTGTGACCGTGAGGTGCCGCAGCTGACCGAACACCACCTGCTGCCCCGCTCGCAGGGCCGCCGTCAGGGCCTGCGGGTGACGGACCTGCCCACCACCCTCCTGTGCGGGTCCTGCCACAAGTTTCTGCACCGCACGTTCACGAACGCGCAGCTGGCCCGCGAGTACAGCGACCTGGATACGCTGCGCGCCCATGATGACGTGCAGCGGTTCGTGTCCTGGATTCGCAGGCAGCCGGCCACGAAAGCCGTGCGGGTCCGCTGACCGGGCTGGACTCGTTTCCGTGCCGGACGGGCTGACAGACCGGTCCGGTCACGCGCTGAGGTTTACTTCAGGGTCGCGACGAAGGCGGAGACGGCCTGCATGTCCGCGTCGGACAGCGGCTTGACGGCAATCCGCATGGCGTCCGGGTACGCGATGCCCACGGGCGGCATGGAGTGGTACTCCTTCAGGGTGGCCAGGACGCTGGCGGCGCTGCGGCCCGCAATGGCTGGAATGCCCACGGCATCTGCGCCGCTGCCGTCCTCACCGTGGCAAACCGCGCAGGCCAGCAGGTCGCGGGCGGGGTTGCCTTCCAGGTACAGCGCCTTCCCGTCCGGCGTGGCGGTCGCGGACGGTGCCGTGGTGGGGGGCGTGGCCGGTGGTGTGGCTGGCGCGGCCGGGGCGGCGGCGGTCCCGGCGAAGAACGCGGCGATGTCCACGATGTCCTGATCACTCAGGCGCGAGGCGACGCCCTGCATGGTGCCGTTGCGGCGCGTGCCGCTGCGGAAGGCCACCAGGGCGTTCTGAATCTGCGCGGCGGGTTCGCCCTTCAGGACGGGGGCGCGGCCCGTGGGGCCGTGGCAGCTGCCGCAGCTGCCCGACAGGCTTTCGCCGTGGGCAGGGTCGGCCGGTCCGGCACGCAGGGTGGGGGCGGGCGAGGTGGAGGCCGGGGAGCTCTGCGCCAGAGCGGCGGCTCCAGCCAGCAGGGGCGCGGCGATCAGCAGGGTGACGGGCAGGGCGGGTCGGTTCATGAGGTCCTCCACGGTGTGGCGCGACAGCGCGGCGAAAGGATGTGACAACGACTATCCGGGGAGAAAGATGGGGCAGATGCACCTGCCCCGACGGTACTGGGTGATGGTCAGTGTACGGCCTGCGGCGCCCCCTGCGCGGCAGACGCCTGGGCAGGCAACCAGCGGCGCAGCGCCAGAGGCACGCCCTCGGTGGCGACCAGCACCAGCGCCACGTACCGCAGCGCCCGCACTACGCCCATGTCCTTGAGTTCCTGCGGCAGCGCGCCCAGCGCGAAGTACACCGCGAACACCATCACCAGCCCCAGCACCGCCACGATGAGCCGCCCGGCCCAGTCCCGCGGCGGAGCGAACGTCGGGCGCGACGCCCAGAAGCCCGCCAGCAGCCCCAGCCCCGTCCCGAACTCCCGCGGGGCGCCCGCCGGGATCAGGGCCGCGACGACCAGCAGCGCCGCCGGAATGCCCCAGCGCAGCAGACCCGCCTGCGGGAAGTGCACCCGGGCCGCCAGCAGCGCGAAGACAGCGCCCAGCAGCAGGCCCACCACGACGTCACTGGGGTAGTGGACGTTCAGCAGCAGGCGCGACGCCGCGATCACCGCCACCAGCAGGACGGCGAACACCGTGAACCCTGTCGAGCGCAGCTGCGCCGCGATGCCCAGCCACAGCGTGGCGCTCATCTGCGAGTGCCCGCTCGGCAGGCCCGGCCCGCCCGCCGTCGCCCGCGCGGCCTCCGATGCCACCGACGGATCGTTCGTGAACGGCCTGGGCAGGTTCAGACCGTACTTCAGCGCGGAGTTCAGCAGGTAGCTCAGCGCGAACGCCACGCCCAGTTCCCGCCCCCCCTGCGGCCGCACCAGCCACGTGAACAGCGCCAGCACCACGATGAACACCTCGTCACGACCCAGGTTCGTGATCATCAACCACAGCGATTCCATGATGCCCACATCATGACGTATCGGCCGGGCGAACGTGCGTGATGCACAGTTGAACAGGCCGGAGGCGACCTCCCAGGTCAGGCAGGGGCCAGGAACGTCCGCAGGTACGCCAGCGCCCGCCCCCACACGTCTCCCGGAAAATCCCAGGGAGGCCGGTGGTTGTTCCCGGCACAGAATTCCGCCAGCGGCACCGTGATGTCCTCCACCTCCGCCGTCCATCCGGGCTGCGCCGCCTGAAACGCCCTCCGGTGCTCCCGGAGCAACTCGACTTCGGGCACGTAGCCCTGCCCGTCGAACGCCGTGACCCCGTCCGAGACGTACACGTGCGTTCCGTGGAATCCTGCCGCCGGGCGGATGAACCGCGGCCGGAAACCCGCACGCGGGTACCGTTCCAGAAAAGCGAACGCCAGCACGTGACACGCCCCTGCCGAGAAGAAACGCAGGTCAGGCCGGGCGCAACTGAGGTGAATGTCCCGAACTTCCTCAGGCGTGCGCCTCAGTGCCGTGAGGGGGTGCCGCATGCGCCCAGCGTACCCGGCGTGACCAGCGCGCGCACCCCCGCCCCTCGCCCTGCCTGGGGTCTGTCCAGACGAGCCCGTGAAAGCTAGACTGAACGTTATGACTGTTCCCCAGGCCGACGTTCTGCGCGCCGTTCAGCACAACTCCCCGAACGCGCTGGAGTTGCGCGGCATCACCAAACGTTTCCCCCTCGTGCTCGCCAACGACAACATCTCCATGCAGGTCAAGTGGGGCAGCGTCCACGCCCTGTGCGGCGAGAACGGCGCGGGCAAGAGCACCCTGATGAAGATCGTGTACGGCATCCAGCCCCCCACCAGCGGCGAGATCGTCGTGGATGGCGAGACCGTGAACCTCAGCGACCCCAGCGAGGCCATCAAGCGCGGCATCGGCATGGTCTTCCAGCACTTCATGCTCGTCGAGACGCTGACCGTCACCGAGAACGTCATCCTGGGCATGGAACCCACCAGCGGCGGCAGCATCAACTACGCTGCCGCGCGCAAACGCGTCGCGGACCTCATCAAACAGTTCAACTTCGACCTGAACCCCGACGCCATCGTCGGTGAACTGCCCGTCGGCCTGCAGCAGAAGGTCGAGATCCTCAAGACCCTGTACCGCGGCGCGCGCATCCTGATCCTCGACGAACCCACCGCCGTGCTGACCCCCAGCGAAACCGACGAACTGTTCGACTTCCTGGTCAACCAGTACGCCAGGAGCGGCAACGCCGTCGTGTTCATCAGTCACAAGCTGCACGAGGTGCTGCACATCAGCGACACGATCAGCGTCATCCGCGACGGTAAGATGATCGGCTCGATCCCCACCCAGGGCGCCACCACCGAAACCCTGGCCCGCATGATGGTCGGCCGTGACGTCACCCTGAAGGTCAACAAGGCCCCCGCCCAGCCCGGCGAGGTCGCCCTGAACGTGCAGAACGTCATCGTGAAGGGCGAACACCGCAACGCCGTGGACGGCGTGAGCTTCCAGGTGCGCGCCGGAGAGATCGTCGGCATCGCGGGCGTCGAGGGCAACGGCCAGAGCGAACTCGTCGAGGCGATCACCGGCCTCCAGACGTACCAGGGCCAGATCACGTACCTCGGCAAATCCGCGCGCGGCGTGCGCGAGGTCGAGGCCAGCGGCCTGTCCCACGTCCCCGAGGACCGCAATGAACGCGGCCTGGTCCTCGAGATGAGCACCGCCGAGAACTTCATCCTGGGCGAACACGACCGCGCGCCCTTCGCCGGACCGCTCGGCTTCCTGAAGCAGGACGTCATCGAGGAGAACGCCCGCACCCTCAGCGAGCAGTACGACGTCCGCCCCCGCAGCGCCACCCTGCCCGCCGGGAGCTACTCCGGCGGGAACGCGCAGAAGATCATCGTCGCCCGCGAGATGCGCAAGGGCCCCAAGATCCTCGTCGCCAGCCAGCCCACCCGCGGCGTGGACATCGGCGCGATCGAATTCATTCACGGACGCATCGTCGACGCGCGCGACCAGGGCCTCGCCGTGCTGCTCGTCAGCGCCGACCTCGGCGAAGTCATGAACCTCGCCGACCGCATCCTGGTCATGTATGAGGGCAAGGTCGTCGGTGAAGTGAACGCCGCGAACGCCACCGAAACCCAGCTGGGCCTCCTGATGACCGGCAGCGGTCAGGACACCACCACCACCAAAGCCGGCTGGTAACCCGGGAGCAGGCAGGAGGTGGCCGCCCCACCTCCGCCCCATGAATCAGGCCCGCCAGCGGAGACGCCGCGCGGGCCTTGCGCGTGATTGACACACCCCGCCTAATTCACCGGTTCCGGTTCGCTGTGCGCGGCCTTCCCGGTCAGGTTGATCCCGGCGCTGGCGGCGATCACGCAGGCCATCGCGGCCCACTGCACGGCCGTGAGGCGCTCGCCGAGGAACAGCAGGCCGCTCAGGGCGGCCAGGGCCGGTTCGATGCTCATCATCACGCCGAAGATCCGGGCGGGGATGGCGCGCAGGGCGCGCATCTCCAGCGTGTACGGCAGCGCGCTGGACAGCACCGCCACGCCCAGGCCCAGCACCAGTGCGTGCGGCGCGAGCAGCGCCGGACCGGCCTGAATCACCCCGAACGGCAGGGTGACGAGCGCGGCGACGATCATGCCCGCGACCACGCCGGTCGTGCCGGGCACCCGGCGGCCCACCGCGCCCCCCGCGAGGATGTACAGCGCCCACATGCCGCCCGCCACGAGCGCCAGCACGATGCCCAGCACCGGGACGTTCCCGGCCCCGCCACTGCCGATGGGGGAGATCAGCACGATGCCCAGCCCCGCCAGCGCCACCCACGCCACATCCAGCGGGCGGCGGGACAGCGCCAGCGACAACAGCAGCGGCCCCACGAACTCCAGCGTGACCGCCAGCCCCAGCGGCAGCAGCCGCAGCGACTCGTAGAACGCGAGGTTCATCAGGCCCAGCGCCGCGCCGTACGGGAGGATCGCCCGCCACTGCGCCCACGACAGGCGGTTCAGCGCGGGGCGGAACACCAGCATCAGCAGCGCCGCCGCGAGCGCCACGCGGACCGTGGTCGTCCCCGCCGGGCCCAGCGTGGGGAACAGCGTCTTCGCGAAGGCCGCGCCGCCCTGGATGCTCAGCATCGCCAGCAGCAGGGACGGCACGGGCGGCAGACTGGGCCGCGCACGGGTGGCGGCGCTCGTCAAGGCCGGAGCACCGGGGGGGCGGGACTGACAGGGTGGTGAAGGACGCGGGACATGGCGGGCATTAGATCACTCCTCGCGCGCCTGCCGGGGGCGGGTGTCTGCCCTGCCGGAATGCCTACTCCTGCTCCTCCAGCACCCGCCTGGCAATGGTGAACCCGCTCAGGCCCGCCGGGACGCCCGCGTAGATCGCCACCTGATGCAACACGTCACTCAGGTCACGCGCACTGACCCCGGTGTTCTGCGTGGCGCGGACGTGCCCCTCGAACTCCCGCTCGCGGCCCAGCGCCGCCAGGATGCCCAGCGTCACCATGTGCCGCTCGCGGTCCGTCAGATTCCCCCGGCCCCACGCCGCGCCCCAGGCGTACTCGGTCAGGAAGCGCTGGTAGTCCGCGCCGAACGCCTCGGGGTGGCCACTGAACGCCCGGTCCACGTACTCCTGCCCCATGACCTGCGCGCGTTTGCGTTTCCCGCGTTCCAGTTGCTCGCTCATGCCTGAGCGTACCGGGTGTGAACAGAGTGGCCCTGTCACCGTTCGGGGGAGAGGACCAGACAGCAGAAACCCCCTCCCGGCGGGGGGAGGGGGCAGGCATGGTTCAGGTGGGGCTCAGGCCCACTTGATCAGTCCGGCTTCCAGGTCGTTGCTCAGCCCATCGATCACGGGCAGCATGCGCACGCCGACCGAGTACAGGCCGCTGTCCTTCAGGGGGATCTCGGCGCTGAACGTGCCGCCGCCGCGGCTGGTCAGGGGCACGCGGGTCAGGTGACCGCCGCGGTTCAGGACCGCCTCGACGCGCAGTTCGTCCAGGTTGATCCCGGCGGGGTTCACGTGCGCGGTGACGGGCACGGTCTGGCCGGGGCGGGCGGTGGCGGGCATCTGCGCGGTCGCGGTCAGGGTGGTGTAGGGCCACTGCTGGCGCACCCAGCCCTTCCACGCGGCGAGCTCGCGCGCGCGGGTGCTGTTGCCGCTGGCGAGTTTCGCGCCGCGTTCGGCGATGGGCCGGTAGTACTTCTGCACGTAGTCGATCACCTGACGCTGCATGGAGAAGCGCGGGCTGACCGTCTGGATGGCGCGGCGCACCGTGGACGCCCAGGTGGGCTGGCCGCTCAAACCGCCGTAGTAGCGGGGCGTGATGTCGGTTTCCAGTGTGTGGTACATGCTGAAGGCGTCCGCGTCGTCCTGGACGTTCAGGTCGGCGTACTCGCGTTCCTCGCCGATCGGCCAGCCGTTCGTGCCATCAAAGCCTTCGCGCCACCAGCCGTCGAGGATGGAGAGGTTGGGGCTGCCGTTGAAACTGGCCTTCATGCCGCTGGTGCCGGAGGCCTCCAGGGGGCGGCGGGGGTTGTTCAGCCAGATGTCCACGCCCTGCACGAGGTGCCGCGCGACGTGCATGTCGTAGTTCTCCAGGATGACGATCTTGCCGCGGAACTCGGGTTCCTGGCTGATCTTGTAGATCTCCTGGATGAAGGACTTGCCGGGGTTGTCAGCGGGGTGGGCCTTCCCGGCGAACACGAACTGCACGGGTCGTTCGGGGTGGTTCACGATGCGGCTCAGGCGGGCCTTGTCGCGGAACAGCAGCGTGGCGCGCTTGTACGTCGCGAAGCGGCGGGCGAAGCCGATGGTCAGGGTGTTCTCGTCCAGCAGGGTGTCGGTGGCGGCCACGTCGGCGGCGGACGCGCCGTTGCGGAGCATCTGCTCGCGCATGCGGCCGCGCACGAAGGTGATCATGTCGCGCTTCATGTCGCGCTGCACGTTCTGCAGCTGCTGGTCGGTCAGTCCTTCGACGGCTTCCCACATCTGCTCGTCTTCCAGGCGCTCGGTCCAGTCGGCGGGCAGCACGTTGCTCAGCAGGTCGCGCATGGCCTGGCTGGTGAAGGTGAGGTTGTGCGCGCCGTTCGTGACGTGGCCGATCGGCACCTCCTCGGTCTCGGCGCCGGGGTACAGGAACTTCCACATGTCGCGGCTGACCTCGCCGTGCAGTTCGGACACGCCGTTCGCCGCGCGGCTCATGTTCAGCGCGAACACCGTCATGGAGAAGGTCGGGACCGGGTGGCCGTCCCACATCTGCTCGTGCTCGGCCAGCCGGTACAGTTCGTCGCGGCTGGTGGCGAGCTGCGCGGGCCACGCACCGATGTACCGGTCCATCAGGTCGTACGCGAAGGCGTCGTTCCCGGCGGCGACCGGCGTGTGCGTGGTGAACAGCGTTGAGCTGGCGACCGTTTCCAGGGCAGTCTTGAAGTCCAGGCCGCGCGCCACGTACTCGCGGGTGCGTTCCAGGCCCAGCAGCGCGGCGTGACCCTCGTTCATGTGGTACACGTCGCCGGGGACGTTCAGCACGCGCAGCGCGCGGATGCCCGCGACGCCCAGCAGGACGTACTGCTGCACGCGCAGTTCCTGGTTGCCGCCGTACAGGCGGGCCGTCAGTTTCCGGTCGTCCTCGTTGTTCTCGGGGACGTTCGTGTCGAGCAGCAGGACCTTGATGCGGCCCACGTTCAGGTTCCAGATGCGGACGTGCACGTCGCGGTCGCCGATGCGGACCTTCACGCGCGCCTCCTCGCCGCTGTCCGTCAGGGCGGGCGTGATGGGCAGGGTGGTCAGGTCGAGTTCGTCGTACGCCTCGTTCTGCCAGCCGTCCTTGTCGAACAGCTGCCGGAAGTACCCCTGGTGGAACAGCATGCCGACCGCCGTGAAGGGAATCCCCAGGTCGGAGGCACTCTTGCAGTGGTCGCCCGCCAGGACGCCCAGACCGCCGGAGTAGATGGGCAGGGACTCGTGGAAGGCGTACTCCATGCTGAAGTACGCGACGGGTTTCATCCCGGCGGCGTTCTTCGCGGCCCAGGTGTCCTGTTTGCCCATGTAGGCGTCGAAGTCGGCCATGACCTTCGCGTAGCGCGCGAGGTACGCGGGGTCCGCGGCGGCCTGTTCCAGGCGGGCCTGGGGCACTTCGAGCATCTGGCGCACCGGGTTGTGCTGGAAGCGCTCCCAATTTGCCGAATCGAGTTCCTGATACAGCGCCTGAGCGTGCGGCGTCCACGACCAGTACAGGTTGTAAGCCAGTTCCGACAGCCGCGCGATGCTGGGCGGCAGCTGAGGCAGCACAGTGACCTTGCCAATGACGTTCATACCAACCGAGCTTACACTAAGCCGCTCAGACCCTGCCTTCATTGGTTCTCGCCGCCCACACAATGAACAGGGCGACCTGTCCAGACATTCACCCCAGGAGCCCCCATGACCCACGACCCCCACGCCGCCCTGATGACCGAAGGTGACCGCATCGCCCGGCAGCTCACGCAGACGCTGCACGTCACCACCCACGACCCCGCCCGCCTGACCCTGCTGGGCCGCAGCCTCGCCCTGAACCTCGTGAAAGCCTTCCAGCAGACCCTGGAACACGTCACCCGCCACGCCGGCCACCCCGTCCACGCCGACCTGACCCAGGACGCGCACGGGCACCCCACCCTGCACCTGACCCGCGCGGGAAACCTCGTGGGCGACCTGCCCGCCGCCGACCTGCTGCGCGACCTGCTGTGGCCCCACGGCACCCTGCACCCCGCCATCCGCGAGCACCTTCAGGACGGCCTGAGCGGTAGCGAACACCACGCCACCCGCGCCCTGGTCGCCGCGCTGCGCCACCCCAGCGTCCTGAAAGGCATGGAAGCGAAGATCCGTGCCGTCCTGCCGTGACGCGCCGCCTGAATCAGGCAGAGTGAGCAGTTCGAGCCGCGGGTGGACAGGGAGCCCTGACAGCGGTTTTCAATTCCACCCAGGGGCCAAGGGCACGCCCCAGGGCTCCACGTCCAACCGCTGTCCTTCTCAGGTGCTCGCTCTGCGGCGCAGCTCTTCGAGTCCGCCCGATTCGGAGATATTGAGGAAGCCCTTCAATACCTCTGAATTCTGCTGTGCGGGGCGAAGGGTTCCGCCGTCAGATTCGCCCGGCTTACAGGGGTTCGTTCACGCTACGCGACTGCGGGTTGAGTTTCGCATGCACGGCCTGCGGCGACAGCTGATCCAGATCCAGCGGCATGGCCCGGCCGGAAAACCGCAGCCCCCGGTTCTCGACGGCCGTCATCAGGTCCTCCCAGATCTGTTCGTACTCGGCCAGCGTCACGACGCTGCCATCCGTATGGGAGAGCAGGCCCATCAGCGCCCAGGTGCGCGCCTCGAAGGAAGTGTCCGCGTAGGTCATGCCCCAGCCTAGGCACCAGTGTCTGACAGAGATCTACCCGGCTCCGGATTAAGAGCGGGAAACCCCACGCTTCCGGCACTGCCCCGGTCGGCCCGTGAGCCTGTACGGGCACGCGGGCGGGCCGACTGGAGCGCGAAAAGGCTCCCTGTGGCTCCCCGGCGTTCGGCCCCGGGGCACACGCTTGGGCAACCCTGAAGTGCTCCCTCATGAACCCTGTCCAGTGCACTGGCGGGCTCGCGGGCCCGACCGGGTCGTCAGCCCTGCGGCAGTTCCGCCTCGACCAGCGTGCCGTGCCCGGGACTGGACAGCACCCGGTACAGCCCGCCGCGCGCCTCGATCCGCTCGCGCATCTGCAGCAGGCCCAGGCCGCCCGCGCTGCTCACGCGGCCCGTGATGGCCTCCGGGTCGAAGCCCGCGCCGTCGTCCTGCACGCGCAGCGTCACCTGTTCCGCGCCGTGCAGGGCCACCTTGACCTCCTGCGCGCGGGCGTGCTTGGCAACGTTGTTCAGGCTCTCCTGCAGGATCCGGAACACCACCGCCTCGTCCCCCGGCGACAGGTGCACGTCCCCGCTGACGTTCAGGTGCGCGCGCAGGCCATTCTGCTCGCCGAAATCCAGCACGTAGCGCCGCACGGTCTCCAGCAGCCCGTAGCGTTCCAGGTCGATGGGCCGCAGCGCGAAGATCGAGCGGCGCACCTCGCGGATCTGCTCGCGCAGCAGCGTCGTCGCCGCCCGCACCTCTGCCTCCGCCTTCGCGGGGTCCGCGTGAAGCTGGCGGGCCACCACGTCCAGCTTCAGCGCCGCGAACGCCAGGGACTGCGCCACCCCGTCGTGAATCTCCCGCGCGATCCGGGCGCGCTCGTCACTGATCGCCAGTTCCTCCGAGTACAGGTACGCCCGCGCGTTCCGCACCGCCAGCGTCGCCTGCCCCGCCATCAGCGCCAGCAGCGACACCCGCGCGTCATCGAACGCGTTCGGGTCCGGGTCGCCCAGCAGCAGCACGCCCACCAGGCCCTCCTCGTCCCGCATGGGCAGGCCCAGCACGCTGCGGGCCTCGGGGAACACCTCCCCGGCCTCTTCGTCCGCCGCCTTCAGGGCCGCCTCGGCCTGCGCGACCCGCTGCGCGAACGCCGGGGCGACCCCGCCGCGCCGCTCGCCGTGCGCGTCCTGCGCGTACTCCAGTCGCAGCACCCCATCCTGGTCGCTCAGGACCACCGCGCGCGCCCCGGCCCCCACGCGGCCCGCCATGGCGTGCGTCACGCGGCCCAGCAGGCGGCGCATGTTGCGCTCCGCGCGGATGCTCTGATCCACCGAGTACAGCGTCATCAGGTCCAGCGTCCGCTGCCGCACCGCCTCCACCCCGCGCGCCACCTCGGCCGCCAGCGCCTGCGCCAGCGCCTCGGTGTCCGCCGGAGGCACGGTCTCGAAATGCAGCGCCAGCGCCCCACCTCCCGGCACCGGAACCCTCAGCGTGTGCAGCGGCCCCGCCGCCTCGCTGGTCCCCTCGGCGCGGGCCGTGCCGCTCAGGCCGCCCGGCACCGTCAGCGTCGCCCGCTGCGCCCCCGTCACGCGGACCGCGCCGCGCGCTGCGACGTCCAGCACCGCGCCCATGTCCGCCGCGTCCGACAGGTCCCGCATGAGTTCCTGCACCGCGCCCAGCCGCGCGTGCGACACCCGCAGCTCGCCGTACAGGTCCAGCAGCTGCCGCTCGGCCCGCTCCCGCGCGCGGGTGCCCTCCGCGATCCACTCCACGCTGAAGTACGTCACCGCCGGACCCACCAGCCCGTAGAACAGCAGGTGCGCCCACAGCTCCTGCGTCGCGCCGGGCAGCAGCGAGATCAGGAACTCCACCACGCCCACCACCAGCACGATCAGCGGCGGCAGCACGTTGCGCACCACCCGCACCCGGTCTGACAGGCGGAAACTGCGCGGCCCACGCCCCCGCACCGGGGTGTCCTCCAGCGCCTCCGGGGCAGGCGAGAGGTCCGGGGTCAGGGCGTCAGGGGCAGGCTGGCGCGGCGCGGGAGCGTCCGTCATGCGCCCAGTCTAGGCCCGCAGACCGGGGCGGGCCGTCCCGGCCGGACTCAGCGGTCTGGCCGGTCGTCGGTGGCCGGGAGGTCCAGCTCGGGCCGCTCCGTCGGCGCGTCCGGTGCGGGCGTCTGCCGGGGGGCGGTCGTGCCGCGCGCGGCGGCGTCCTCGACCTTCCACTGCACCTGCCGCAGCAGCCCGCGGAACAGGCGGCTCTCGGCGCTGCTCATCAGCGAGCGGTCCAGCAGCGCCCGCCACAGCCGCAGCGTGTGCCGCGCCCGCACCGCGTCCGTGTACCCGATCAGGGTCATCGTCTCGCGCAGGTGCCCGTACATCGCCTCCATCTCCTCGCGCGTGGCGGTCTTCCGCTGCCGTTCGGGCAGTTCCTCCTGCCCCTGCAGGAACTCGTAACAGACCAGCAGCACCGCCTGCGCCAGGTTCAGGCTCGCGTAGTCCCCGGTCGGGATGCGCACCGCCAGCTGACACTGCTCCAGGTCACTGTTGATCAGCCCGGTCTCCTCCGGGCCGAACACCAGCGCGGGCGCGGCCGCCGCGCGCACCAGCGGACGCACGTACGCCGGATGCTGCGGCGGCGCCAGATCCGCCCGCAGGCGCGCCGTCGTGCCCACGCTGAGGTCCCGGTCGGCCAGCGCCTCGCGCAGCGTCGGGTACACCTTCGCCTCGCGCAGCAGGTCCGCCGCGTGGACCGCCATCGCCACCGCGCCGGAATCCAGGTGATCGCAGCGCGGCGCGACCAGCCGCAGGTCCCGCGCCCCCATGTTCAGCATGGCGCGCGCCGCCGAACCGATATTGCCAGGAGTTTTAGGAGAAACGAGCACCACCGCGAGATTCACACCCCCGATGGTACCTCATGCCGATTCCGGACCATTCCGTGACGCGTCATGGAACGGTCCCGACCGCAGGGAAAGGAAAGAGGTCCGGACGCCAGCCTGGACCTCCGGAACGGGACGAAATCCGGAGCAGGCGCAAGACAGTCCGCCGTCAGGGCGAGCTGATCAGTGGCGTCTCGTCCACGACGTGCAGACCCCACTTCAGGTCGTGCGCGAGCTCCTCGGGCGTGTCGCCCCAGGAATCCATGCTGAGCTGCGTGACGCCCTGCGCACGCAGGTGGGTGTTCACCTCGTTCAGCAGCGCCGAGCGCAGCGCCGTGTGCCGCCACAGCGGGTGCACGCCCGGCGCGTCCACGCGGCCCCGTCCGTCCTCGACCGCGGCGCGGCACACGCCCACCCCGCGCCCCTGATCGTCCAGCGCGACCACGCTGACGTGCGCGTCGAAATCCCCCGCGCCGTCCCGCGCGGCGTCCTCGTGCACCGCGTGGTGCCCGATGCGGTCCTCGTAGGTGCGCAGCGCCTCCAGCCGCGCCACGTGCGGCGTGTCCGCTAGGGCGCGCAGGGTCACGCCGTCCGGCGGGCTGACGTGCCGGTAGGGCACGCGGCCCTCCAGGCGGCGGTACGCGCCCGTCTCACCCCAGCCGAGCTCCAGGAAGGGTTCTGGCGGGAACAGGTGCCCGTCGGCGAACACGTACACGCGGCCCACCTCGGCCCGCGCGGCGTCCGCCAGGGCCAGGGCCGCGGCGTCCCGCAGCGGTCCGCTGAACACGCCGCCCAGCAGTTCCGACCCGTGCGCCGGGCTGGGCCGCGTCCCGGCGGCCCCCAGGACCACCTCGCGCGGCTCGCCGTCCTCGCCGGGCTGCACCTCGAACGCCACCCACGCGGCCGTGCAGGCGTCCGCCATCCACGCGACCGCCTCCTGCGGCGCGTCGTACAGCGCCGCCAGCGCGGTCGTCAGGCCCTCGCCCGACAGGCGCTCCACGTGCACCGGAATGACCCCCTCGGTCACGCGCCCACCTGGGCAGGCAGGGGCCGCAGCGGGCTGCTCATCACCCGCGCGTACAACCCCAGGTAGTCGCGGGTCGGGCCGTCCCAGCTGAAATCCAGGCTCATCGCCTCGGCCGCGCGGGCCGTCCACTCCTCGCGGTCGTCGAAGGTCAGGCGCGCCCCGGCGCACGCTTGGGTCAGCGCCTGCGGCGTCGCCCCTCTGAACCGGAAGCCCACCTCGTGCGGGACGGTGTCCACCAGCCCGCCCGTCTCACGCACCACGGGCAGCGTCCCGTAGCGCATGGCGATCATCTGCGACAGGCCGCACGGCTCGAAGCGGCTGGGCATCGCGAACGCGTCCGCACCAGCGTAGATGCGGTGCGCGAGCGGCTCGTTCATGCCCTGCGCGAACGCCACGCGCGGGTGCGCGTCCCACTCGCGCAGCCCCGCCTCCAGGCGCGGGTCGCCGCCACCCAGCACCACCACGTTCCAGTCGCGCGTCAGGGTGGGCAGCGCCTCGATCAGCAGGTCCATGCCCTTCTGCTCCGCCAGTCGACTGACCGTCGCGAGGATCGGCGCGCCGTCCAGCCCGAACTCCGCGCGCAACGCCGCCCCGCACGCCGCCTTGCCTTCCACGTCCGCGAACGGCGTGACGTCCCCGTCCGTGCGCGGGTCCCAGCGGTCCTGATCCAGCCCGTTCAGGATGCCGCTCAGGCGCCCCTCGTGCGTCAGGCGGATCATCAGGCCCTCCAGACCCTCGCCGTACTCGGGCGTGGTGATCTCCAGCGCGTACGTCGGGCTGACCGTCGTCACCTGCGACGCGAACACCAGCCCCGCCTTCATCAGGTTCACGTCCCCGTGGAATTCCAGACCCTCGTGCGTGAACAGGCCCGCGGGCAGGCCCGTCCAGCCCACGCCGTCCATCAGGTTCCAGCGGCCCTGGTACTGGAGGTTGTGCACGCTGAACACCGCCCGCACCCCCGCCAGCCGCGCGTGCGCCACCACCAGCCCCGCCTGCCAGTCATGCCCGTGCAGTACGTCCGGCACCACGCCCAGCTGCCCCAGCGCCGGCAACACCGCCCGGCCGAACTGCGCGAAACGCCACACGTCATCCGGAAAGTACAGCCCCGGCCGGTCGAACGCCCCCAGACCGACGAACAGGTACTGCACGCCGCCCTCCACCAGCTCGCCCAGGCGCACGTCAGTCAGCGGCACGGCACCCGGCGAGTCCAGCGCCCCGCGCCACACCTCCCGCACGGGCTGCGTGATCTCCGCGTACCACGGCGACACGACCGTCACCTCCGCCCCCAGGCGAGCCTGCTGCGCCGGCAGGGCGCCCAGCACGTCACCCAGCCCACCGGACCGCGAGAACGGGAACACCTCGGACGCTACATGCACGACACGCATACCCCGCACTGTACCGCCCGGCCTCCCACCCGTCCCCGCGCCGCCCAGTCAGGCCCCACCCCCGTTTGACAAGCCGCCGGGCCGTTGCTACACTTCCCCTCGCCCTGAACGCCAGGGTAGCCAGGGAAGCTCTGCGGGCTCTTAGCTCAACGGTCAGAGCAGTCGGCTCATAACCGATTGGTTGCCGGTTCAAATCCGGCAGGGCCCACCAACACGGGCGGTTAGCTCAGCGGTAGAGCATTCGCTTCACACGCGAAGGGTCGTAGGTTCAAATCCTATACCGCCCACCATTTCAGAGGACACGGACATCGCGCCGTGTCCTTTCTTCTTGCATTTCCGATCTCCCGTCCTCTGGGGGACGTGCGCCTTTCGGGGGACGCTGCACGTGCCCCCACGCCACTAGGCTGCGCGTCATGATGAGGGTGATGCACCAGGGACGTCCCACTCGACCCGGTCGCCCCGCCCGGCCCCCGGTCCTCGGGGAGCTGCTGGACCCGGCCACGTACCGCGCCGCCGGGTACGTGCTGCTGAGCGTCCCGGTCGGCGGGCTGATCGCCGCCCTGCTGACCGCCTCGGTCCTGGGTGGCCTGCTGACCCTGCCGGTCCTGATCGGCGCGCTGTTCCTGGTGGTGGCCCTGTGGCTGGTGGGCGCCCTGGGAGACCTGCAGCGCATCCTGGCAGGCCTGCTGGGCGTGCGGTTCGTGCGGCCCGCGCCGCCCCTGTCCACCGGCGGCCTGCTGGGCTGGCTGGGCGTGACCCTGGCCGACCCCGCCACGTACCGCACGCTGCTGTTCCACGTGATTCAGCTGCCGCTGGGCTTGGTGTGCTGGGTGGTGCTGGCCACGCTGCTGGCGGTGGTCGTGCTGGGCCTGGGCGCGCCCCTGTGGCTGATGAACAGCGCCACACCCCTGGTCTGGAACGAGTGGACCCTGCGGCCCGGCCCGGTGGCCGTGGCGGGGTTGGTCGTGATCGGCGCGGGAGCCCTGCAGGTCACGGCGGGCGTCCTGAACCTGATGGGCCGCATGTGGACCCGCCTGAGTGCGGCGCTGCTGGCCCTGGACGCCGGCGAGGCCGCGCGGCGTGAAGTGATCGCGCTGCGCCGCGCGGCTGGACGCGTCGCGCTGGGCGACGATCTGCACGCCACGCTGCGCGACCTGACCACCCAGGCCCGTGAGGCCAGCACCGCCGAGGTGGTCGCGCTGGTCGCGCCGGACGGTACGCTGCGCGCCGCAGACCTGGGATTCGCCGCGTCCGCAGAGTTGTTGAGCGGACCGCTGACGCGCCCCCCCGCGCCGGGCGAGGCCAGCCTGACCGCCCTGAGCGGTGGTGAGGCGCTGGCGGCGCTGCCCGTCACGCTACCTGCCAGCGCCGGAGGGGACGGTGGCACCCTGCGCGCCCTGTACGCCCCCGGCACCCGTCCCGGCGCGGACGAACTGGCGTTCCTGCTGTCCATCGCGGATCACGCCGGGACCGCGCTGCACGCCGCGCAGCTCATCGAGCGGGCTGGCGCGCGCGCCGGGGAACTCGAGCGCGCCCGGCTGGCCCGCGAACTGCACGACAGTGTCGCGCAGGCGCTGTACGGCATCACGCTGGGCGCCAAGACCGCGCGCGCCACCCTGGACCGCGACCCGAACCGCACCCGCCAGAGCCTCGAGTACACCATCCGCCTCGCGGAGGGCGGCGTCTCGGAGATGAAGGCGCTGCTGTTCAGCCTCCGCCCCGACGCGCTGGAGGAAGGCGGACTGGTCGCCGCCCTCACGCAGCACGCGCACGCCCTGGAAGCCCGCCACGGGCTGACCGTCCACGCCGAACTGAGCGTTGAACCCGACCTGAGCCCCGACGCGCAGGCCGCCGCGTACCGCGTGGCGCAGGAGGCGCTCCACAACACCGTCAAGCACGCCCGCGCGCAGCACGTGTGGCTGAGCGTCACCCAGGACGACCAGCACGTCACCCTGAACGTCCGCGACGACGGGCGCGGCTTCGACGTCAGCGCCCAGGGGCGAGGCACGCTCGGTCAGCGCAGCATGCGCGAACGCGCCGCCGGGGCCGGCGGACAGCTGGCCGTACTCAGCACCGCCGGAGAAGGCACCCAGGTCACCCTGACCCTCCCGCGCGCCGCGCTCCTGCCCAGCCCGGAGGTCGGCGCGTGACCAACCTGCCCCCGGCCCGCCCGCTGGCCCCCACCCTGACCCGCATGGCGCAGGGCCTGCTGGTCGCCGCCGCCGGAATGGCCCTGGTGTGGCACGGCAGCGCCCGCACCCTGACCCCCGGCATGAGCGTGCAGGACACGCCCATCAGCGTACAACTGGACGGACCGCTGCCTCTGGACCTCGCCAGCAGCGCCGCCGTCACCGTCCGCAGCGACCGCGCCGACCTGACCGTCACGCCCCTGCCCGCCGGGAGCCCCTACGCCCTGCGGGGCCGCGCGCACCACCGCGCCCGCAACCCGGTGCAGGCCGAGGTGACCCGCCAGGGCCGCGCCATCACAGCGGCCCTGACCCTGAACGTGCAGCCCCTGCGCGAACGCGGCGTGATCATTGGCGGCAGCGAGGGTGTGCAGCACGAACTGGACGCCGCGCTCAGCCGCGACCTGCCCATCACGCTCAGCACCAGTAGCGTCAGCGGGGACCAGCGCCTGACCCTCACGCCCCTGCGCCTGCGCGCCCTCACCGTCCGCAGCGACACCGGCGACCAGACCCTGACCCTCCCCGCCCGGGAGGCCGGAGCGATCAGCGTCGTCAGCCGCAGCGGACAGGTCGCCCTGACCGCCCCGGGCGGCAGCCGCAGCGACGCCCTGCGCGTGAATACCGGCAGCGGCGACCAGTTCCTGAACCTCACCGGACTGACCACCCAGACCCTCGGGATCGGCACGGACAGCGGCCGCGTGCGCCTGACCCTGCCGGTCATCACCGGGCGCGGCACCGTCACCACCGGCAGCGGCGACCTGCGCGTCACCGCCACCACCCGCACGCGCGGCACGCTGGACATCCGCACCCAGAGCGGCCGCGTCACCCTGATCCTCCCGCCCACCCTGACCGCCCGCGTCCGCTACCCCGACCGCGACACCGACACCTTCCCCCCGGATCAGCCGCCCAGTCCCGCCCCTGACCTGGACGTCTTCGTGGACGCTGGGCGTGACAAGGTCACTGTGACCACGTCCACCAACGACACGCCTCCCAGCCCGCCCCGTCCGCCCAGCCCGCCCAGCCCCACCCGCCGCTGACCCCCACCCGGAGACCCCACATGACCCACGACCCCACCCCCGCATCCCCCTCGCCCGCCACCGTCCGCGTGCTGCTCGTCGACGACCACGCCGTCGTCCGCCAGGGCCTGCGCCTCTTCCTCGGCCTCGACCCCCTGATCGACGTGATCGGCGAGGCCGCCAACGGCGAGGAAGCCCTCCAGGCCGCCGCGCAACTGCACCCCGACGTGGTCATCATGGACCTGATGATGCCCGTCATGGACGGCATCACCGCCACCCGCACCCTCAAACGCCAGCACCCCGACACCGAGGTCATCGCCCTGACCAGCACCCTCGAGGAACACAAGGTCAACGGCGCCATCGAGGCGGGCGCGATCAGCTACATGCTCAAGGACGCCAGTTCAGACACGCTGGCCGACGCCATCCACGCCGCCGCGCGCGGCGAGGTCCGCCTGCACCCCGAAGCCGCCAAACGCCTCGTCCGGGACTTCCGCGGCGGCGAGATGCGCGAAAGCCTCACCCCCAAGGAAACCATCGTCCTGCAACTCCTCGCCCACGGCTACAGCAACCGCGACATCGCCACCGACCAGGGCGTCAGCGAAGCCACCGTCAAGACCCACGTCTCGCGCCTGCTCAGCAAACTCGGCCTGGACAGCCGCACCCAGGCCGCCCTGTACGCCCTGAAACACGGCATCGCCACCCTGGACGGCGTGAACGTCTAACTGGCGTCGTCCGGCGGCCAGCCCAGTACGGCGCGCAGGCCCGTCATGCAGTCCGCGCGGTACAGCGCGAGGTCCGGGTCCGGGTCGGCCAGGAAGCGCACACTGAGGCCCTCGACGATGGCCCGCAGCAGCCGCGCCCGGCCCTCCGCCCCCGCCGACCCCGCCAGTCGCGCCAGTTCCAGATCCACCGCCAGCGACTCGGCCAGAAACGCCCGCTGCATGGTCATCAGGTCCGCGTCGCGCGTCGCCGCCGCCAGGAAGTCGAGGGACACCGTGTAGAACCGCCGGGTGTTCACCAGCCCGTAGAACTGGTTGTCCACGTACGCCCGCAGTTTCCCCTCGGGCGTGCCCGACAGCCGCACCGCGCGCCGCGTCGCCACCGCGATCGTCCGCGAGAACCGCCGCATCACGGCCGCGAGCAGCCCCGCGCGGCTGCCGAAGTGGTACACCAGCGTGCCCCGGCTCACGCCCGCGTGAGCGGCGATGTCCGCCAGCGTCACGCCCGCGTACCCCCGCTCGTAGATCGCCAGGTACGCCGCCTTCTCCAGCGCCGCCCGCCGCGCGCGGTCCTGAATGGGATTCACCTTGCGCGCCATTCCCCCCAGCATCCCGGCTCAGGCGGCCCGGGTCAAGGCGCAGAGGCAGGCAGGGGGAAGTGGAGGGGCGGGCGGTGCCCGTTCGGTCACTGACCTGCGGCGGAACATCCCTTCGACTGGTGGGACGTGGACAATCCACCCACTCCCTACGGCCCACTCCCCCCGACGACCGCCACGATCAGCGTGACGAGGATCGCCGCGAGCCCCATGCCGATAGACGACGCGGCGCCGGTCTGTTCGCCTTCCTCGCGGGCGCGGGCGGTGCCGACGCCGTGCGCGACGGACCCGATGGCGATGCCGCGCGCCAGGGGGTGCCGGACGCGCAGGGCGGTCAGGAGGGCGGGGAGGATCAGCGCGCCGATCAGGCCGGACAGCACGGCCAGAGTGGCGGCGAGTGCTGGGGGCGCGTGCGTGAACGGCGCGAGTTGCAGCGCGACGGGGCTGGTGGCGGGCGCGGTGTGCAGGGCGCGCTGTGCGTCGGGGGAGAGGTGCAACGCGCGGGCCAGCAGCGTGTCTACCATGACGCCCAGCGTGGTCCCGGTCAGTCCGCCGATCAGCAGGGCGCGCCACTGCCGGGCGAGGAGGGCCCGCAGTCGGTACAGCGGCACGGCCAGCGCGACGACGGCGGGCGTGAGCAGCGCCGAGAGAGGCTGCACGTCGTGCAGGTACGTGTCGTACGGCACCCGCGTGAGCAGCAGGGCAGCGGCGACGATCAGCGTGCCGATCAGGGTCGGGTTCGCCAGCGGGGACCGCACCCGCAATTGCGTCAGCATGCCCGCCGCGAAGGCCAGCAGCGTGACCATGACCCAGATCAAGAGTCCTCCGGGCGCAGCAGGCGCGACGCGAGCAGACCCGCCGCGCCCGCTCCCACCAGCAGGCCCGCCGTCATCACCAGCACCCACAGGCCCCACGCGGCCCCCGCGCTCAGGAACTGCAGGAACCCCACGGTGGCCGGAATGAACAGCAGTCCCAGGATGCCCAGCAGCCCGTCGGCGGCGTCCGTGATCCAGTGCAGCCGCACCAGTTTCAGGCCCAGCGCCGCCCACAGCAGCACCAGCCCCACCACCGACCCCGGCAGCGGCAGGCCCAGCGCGCCCGTCAGGGCCTGCCCGGCCGCCGCGAACGCCAGCAGCAGCCCCAGGCCCAGCACGAACCGGGCCGGGGCCGGCAGGCGCGCCGTGACCGACCCGGACGTCACGGGCTCAGCCCGCCTGGGCGCTCAGGCGGGCCAGCATGCCGCGCACGACCTGCTTGGCGTGGCGGGCCACCAGCGGCATGAACTCGCGGTAGTCGACGTTCGCGTCGTGGTCGGCGGTGTCGCTGACCGAGCGGATCACCACGAACGGCACGCCGGCCTTCGCGCACACCTGCGCGACCGCCGCGCCCTCCATCTCGGCGCAGGCCGCGCCGAAGGCCGTCCACAGGCGCGTCACGCCCTCCTTCGACGCGATGAACTGATCCCCGCTCGCCACGCGGCCGTCCAGCACGCGAATGCCCTCCACGTCCCGCGCGGCCTCCAGCGCCACCAGCCGCAGCGTGTCGTCCGCGGGCCACGCGGGCAGTTCGCCCGGCACGGTGCCCGCCGCGTAGCCCAGCGCCGTCACGTCCACGTCGTGCTGCACGCAGTCCGTACTCACCACGATGTCCCCGACGCGCAGTTCGGGGTGCACGCCGCCCGCCACGCCCGTGAAGATCACGCGGGTCGCGCCCTGCATCAGCAGGTACGTGGTGGTCATCGCGGCGTTCACCTTCCCGATCCCGCCGCGCGTCAGCAGCACCGGCACGCCGTCCAGCGCACCCCGGTGCAGCGTCACGCCCGGGAAGTTCAGGTCCTCGCGGGCCGTGAGGTCCGCCAGAAGCAACTCGATCTCTTCATCCATCGCGCCAATGATCGCCAGCATGAGAAGCAGTCTAGCCCCAGCCGGGTGCGCGGTAGGCGGGGCGCGGGAGGGGAGTGGGGAGTGGGTCGGAGGTCCGCGTCCCAGGAGTCTGGGGGGCTGTGAGTGCAGATGGGCAGGGGCGGATGCCCAGGCCGTCGCCTCCCACTGCCTACTCCCCGCCGCCTGCTTCCTGCCTCCTCATGGGCGGGGCGTATGCTCGCGGGCATGACGGACACCCTCAATCCGCGCGACACGCTGGACGTCACGGCCCTGCGTCACCCCGATTCCCTGAAGTGGACGCTGTACCCGGAAGACGTCATTCCCATGTGGGTGGCGGACATGGACTTCCCGGTCGCGCCGCCCATCATGCGCGCCCTGCACGAGCGGCTGGACGCCGGGCTGGGCTACGCGCAGCTGCGCGGCGACACCCGCCTGAAAGACGCCCTGCTGCCGAAACTGGCCGCGCAGGGCCTGGATAGCCTGACGCACGAGAACGTGACGTTCCTGCCGGGTGTCGTGCCGGGCATCTACGCCGCCGTGCACGCCCTGACCACCCCCGGCGAGCCGGTCGTGACCATGACGCCCATCTACCACCCGTTCCACATGGCGATCACCGAACTGGGCCGCCGCGTGGCGGGCGTGCCCCTGCGCGACGGCGAGAACGGCTATGAGATCAACTGGGCGGCGATGGACGCCGCGTCGCGCGGGTCGCGCCTGCTGCTGCTGTGCCACCCGCACAACCCCACCGGGCGCGTCTGGACCGCCGAGGAGTTGCAGAAACTGCGCGACCTCGTGCTGGCGCGCGACCTGTTCGTCATGAGCGACGAGTTGCACGCCGACCTGCGCTTCACGGACGGGCCGTTCGAGGCGTTCGCCGCCGACCCGCGCGTGCAGAACCGCACCATCACCCTGACCGGACCGTGCAAGGCCTTCAACACGGCCGGGCTGGGCATCGGCGCGATGATCAGCCACAACGCCCAGCTGCTCACCCGCGTGCGCGGCGCGGCGGGCGGCCTGATGGGTCACGAGAGCGCCCTGAGCCTCACCATGTGGCGCGCCGCGCTGGCCGAGGGTGGCCCCTGGCTGGCCGACACCGCCCAGTACCTGCGGGAGAACCGCGACTTCATGGCCGCGTTCCTGCGCGAACGACTCCCCTGGGTGCGCTTCCACGTCCCCGAGGCGACGTACCTCGCGTGGCTGGACCTGCGCGAGCACCCCCGCGCCGGGGACATCCAGGCCTTCCTGCTGGAGGAAGCGCGGGTCGCCATTCACGACGGCCCGGTCTTCGCGCACGAGGGCCACAAGCCGCAGTACCAGGGGTTCATCCGCCTGAACTTCGCCACCAGCCGCGAGCTGCTGACCGAGGCGCTGACCCGCATGGAACGCGCCCTGAACGCCGCGAAGTAAGCAGTTGGGGAGTGGATGCGGTGCGGCTCCACTCCCCACTCCCTCCTTTCCACTTCCTGCGTTTACTGCGAGGTTAGTTCGCGCAGGCGCTCGATCAGGGGCCGCAGGCGCTCGCGGCGGGTCTTGAGGGCCGCGCGGTTCACGACCAGCCGCGCGGTCGAGTGGAACAGCACGTCCACCTCCTCGAGGTTGTTCGCGCGCAGGGTGCTGCCCGTCTGCACGAGGTCCACCACGGCGTCCGCGAGGCCCGTCAGGCACGCCAGTTCGATGTTCCCGCTGAGCTTGACGATCTCGGCGGGAATGCCGCGCGCGTTCAGGTACGCGCGGGCCGCGCGGGGGTACTTCGTGCCGACCCGCGCGATGTCCCCGTCCGCGCCGACCTCGCGGATCAGGGAAAGGCGGCACCCGGCAAAGCGCAAGTCCACCGGTTCGTACACGGTGCGGCCCGACTCGATCAGGACGTCCTTCCCGACGATCCCGGCGTCGGCGACGCCCAGGTCCACGTACACCGGCACGTCCTGGTTACGCAGCTCCAGTACGGTCACGCCGGGGAACTCGTGCCTCAGCGCGCGGGACTTCTCCGGCATGGTCAGCGGCAGGCCCGCCTGTGACAGCAGCGCGATGGCGTCTTCGAGGATGCGGCCCTTGGGCAGCGCCAGGGTCAGGTGACCGGGGTCACGGGTGGGGGCGGGGGTCACCGCGTCACCTCCGTGGCGGGCTGGAAGGTCAGCGTGTCGCCCTGACTGCTGGCCCAGCGGTGGATGCCGCGCGCCGCGCTGAACGCCCGCAGCTCGGCCCGATCGTCCGTCCAGGCGAGTTCCGCGTGCAGACCCTGCGCGCGCGCCGCGTCGGCCGCCGCGAGATCCAGGGCCAGCACCACCTCCGGCTCGGGGGGCAGGTCACCGGCCAGGGCGCGCATCAGGCGTTCCAGGCCCAGTGCGAAGCCCGCACCCGGCAGGCCCCCCTCCAGCGCGTAGCGGCCCCCGCCCAGCACCGGCTGGTTCAGGCCCGGCGCGTACGCGCGGAACGTCAGCCCGGTGTAGTAGTCGTAGCGGCGGCTGACGCCCAGATCGAACAGCAGCGGCCCCGCGTACAGCGCGGCCACGCGGCGCAGGTGCGCGACCGCCTCCTGCGCCCGCGTGCCGCGCGCCAGCCCCTGCGCGGCGTCCAGCACCTCGGGGCCGCCGTACAGGTCCGTCAGGGCGTGCAGGGTGCGGCGGGTGTCGCCGCCCAGCCCGAACTGGCCGCACAGCAGGTCCACGTCCGCGCCGCTCTTGCGGTCGATCGCGTCGTGCAGCGCCGCCCGCGCCGCGCCGTGCAGCCCGGCGTCCTCCAGCACGGCGTCCACGAAGCCCGGATACCCGACCTCCAGCGCCGCGCCCACCCCGACCTCGCCCAGGCCCACTGAGCGGAGCGACGCCGCCGCCAGATGCAGCAGTTCCGCGTCCGCCTGCGCGGTCTCCACGCCGATCAGTTCCACCCCCAGCTGATTGAACTCCCGCAGGCGCCCCAACTCGCTGTTCTGCGCGCGCAGCCACAGCCGCCCGGAGTACTGCAACCGCAGCGGGAACGGCCCCTGCGGGTACCGCGTGCGGACCAGGCGGCCCACGGCGGTCGTGAACTCGCTGCGCAGCGACAGGACCTGCCCGCCCGAGTCGATCAGTTTGAACGCCACGGCGTCCTGCGGATGGTGCGCGCTGGCGTACTCCAGGGCGGGGACCTCCACGCCACGGTACCCCCAGCGGGAGAACAGGCCGGACAGCTGCGCGCGGATCGCTTCACGCTGCGCCCACTCGGGCGGCAGCACGTCGCGCGTGCCCTCCGGAATGAACGCCGACACGCGCGGCGCGGCGCCGGCTGCGGCGGAAGCGGTGGATGGGGCGGACGAATTCACGCCCGGCATTCTAAGCGCCACCCACGCCGCCCACCGTCACCCCCGTCTGAACGCCCCGGGCGCGGCGCGTATACTGCCCGCACTATGCGCCGAGCCCCCCTCCTCGCCCTGCTGGGGACCAGCCTGACCCTCACGCTGGGCAGCTGCGCCCGCACCACCGACAACTTCACGCCGCGCATCAGCGTCACCGACACCGGCGCCACCCGCAGCGCCAACGGCTTCCTCGTGCAGGGCTACGTCCTGGATGACACGGGCGTCACGGACATCCAGGTGGACGGCAAGAGCGTGCCCATCCAGCCCGGCAGCCGCAAGATCGCCCGCTTCCAGTTCCAGGCGGTGCTGTCCACGCCCACCGGGCAGTACACCATCACCGCCCGCGACGCCGCCGGGAACGAGGCGAAGTTCGTGCTGCCCGTCAGCGTGGACCCCGTGCGGCCCACCGTGAAGGTCACCCGCTTCGAACGCAGCGGGAACGTCATCCGGGTCGCAGGCGTCGCCACGGACAACGTCCGCGTGGCGCAGGTCAGCGTGGACGGCAACCGCCTGAACATCACCCCCGGCAAGGAGGTCGAGTTCTACGCCGAGACGACCGGCATCTGGGCGGACATTGCCGTCACCGACAGCGCCGGAAACGCCGCCACCCTCCGCGCCCGCTGAACCTTCATCACGCGGACCCTGCGTCACGCCACCCCTTCATGAACTGGCCTCCGTCCTGCGAGTGACGCGCCCGTGCCCGGAGGCACGGTAGCCTGCGCGGGTATGCACGACCTGACCAGCCTGATCCTCTCCGCGTCCTACGTGGGCCTGTTCGCCATCGTCTTCGCCGAGACGGGCCTGCTGCTGGGCTTCTTCCTGCCCGGCGACACCCTGCTGCTCGCCGCCGGGGTGCTCGCCGCCGGGGGCGCCCTGAGCCTGGGCGGCGTCATGGCCGTCGTCGTCGCGGGCGGCATCCTGGGCTGCGTCGCCGGGTACTTCATCGGCGGGAAGTTCGGACCGCGCGTGTTCGCCAACCAGGACGCCCGGTACTTCAAACCCGAGTATGTGACCCGCGCCGAACTGTTCTTCGCGCGCTACGGCTGGCTGGCCGTCGTCCTCGCCCGCTTCGTGCCGGTCGTGCGGACCCTGGTGCCCACCATGGCGGGCGTGAGCCGCATGCCCCTGGCGCCGTTCACGCTGTACAACATCCTCGGCGCCCTGCTGTGGGGCGTCAGCGTGCCCGCGCTGGGGTACTTCCTGGGCGACCGCATCCCCCACCTGGACCGCTACATTCTGTTCATCGTAGGTGGTGTCGTGGTGATCAGCATCGTGCCCGTGCTGCTGAAGGTCATGCAGGCCCGCCGCGCGACCTGACGCCGGACGTGGGAACTGGAGGGGGTGGGTGTCATCGCGTGACTGACCCCACCCCCTCCTGAGCAGAGGAGGCTGGGATGACGACGATGCAGAGGACCGGACTGGTGCTGACATGCGTCCTGCTGGCCGTGCTGATCGGGGCTGGACTGCGGGCAGCGCGTGACGCGAGGACGGCGTCGCCCCCTGCGGTGACTGCACCCCTGCCCGAGCCGAAGATGATCACACAGCGGTGCGTGAGCTTCGCGCGCCTTGTTCTGGCCAAGCAGTACCACGGGGCAGATGGGCAGTCCAACCGGCTGACCGGCGTGAAGGCCCTCACCCCGGAGCTGTGGCAGGTGCGGGGTGAACTGACGAGTCACGATGGCGCTCGCGTCACGGTGTATCCCTACGAGTGCCTGTACAGCGCTGATGCGATCAGCGCAAATGTTCACCCCCGAGTGCCGTAGCAGGAGAGGAGGGGGGAGGCTGTCACCGGACAACCTCCCCCTCTCTTTGTTTTTCCTACTCACCACTCCCTACTGCCCACTACCCCCGCAGGATGCGGGCTTCGTTCGGGCGCAGGGCCGCGCCGCTCGTGGGCTGGTCGCCGAGGCTGCTCAGGAGGGTCTCGCCGCGTGCCAGCGTGCCGAGGTCGTGGATCTGCGCGCCGAAGTTCAGCAGGACGGTCAGGGTCTCGCCGTGCTCCTCGCGGACGAAGGCGAACACGTCGTCGGGGGCGTCCACGCTGCGGTACGTGCCGCCGATCAGCGCGGGGTGCTGTTCGCGCAGGCGGGTCAGGGCGCGGAAGTAGTTCAGGTCGCTGGCCGGGTCACCCTCCTGCGCGGCGACGTTCAGGGTGGCGAAGTCGTCCGCGAGGGGCAGCCAGGGGGTCGTGCCGTCGGCGCTGAAGCCCGCGTTGACGCCAGCGTCCCATTGCATGGGGGTGCGTTCCGGGTCGCGGCCCGCCTCAGGGCTGTCGGGCTGTTGCAGCGCAGCGGGGTCCACGATGCGGTCGGCGGGAATCTCGACGTCGCGCATGCCGATCTCGTCGCCGTAGTACACGGTGGGGGTGCCGCGCAGGGTCAGCAGCAGGGTCTGCGCCACGCGGTACTGCGCGTCGCCCAGGCGGCTGCGGAAGCGGTGCTGGTCGTGGTTGCCGAGCACCCAGTTCGGCCACGCACCCGCCGCGAGGCTCGCCGCGTCGTAGCTGTCCGCGAAGCGCCGCACGTCCTGCGCCGTCCAGGGCATCAGGATCAGGTGGAAGTTGAACGGCAGGTGCACCATCCGCGCGTCCTCGGTGCCCGAGTACGGCAGGAGCTGCTCGACCGGCAGGTAGATCTCGCCGACCATCATGCGGTCGTCGAACTCGTCCAGCACGGCGCGCATCTCGCGGATGTACTCGTGCGTTTCGGGCTGGTCCTGCGTGTACGGGTGCAGGAGGCTCCAGTGTTCGGGCTGGCCGGGCTGCCAGTCGGGGTTCTCGGGTTCGTCCAGGTAGCGGTCGTCCTCGGCCAGGAGCCAGATGACGTCCACGCGGAAGCCGTCCACGCCGCGGCGCATCCAGAAGCGCAGCGCGTCGAACATCGCCTGCCGCACGGCCGGGTTGCGCCAGTTCAGGTCCGGCTGGCTGGGCAGGAACTGATGCAGGTAGTACTGCCCGCTCGCCTCGTCCAGCGTCCAGGCGGGGCCGCCGAAGAAGGACTTCCAGTTGTTCGGCACGCCGCCGCCCTCGGCCGGGTCGCGCCACACGTACCAGTCGCGTTTCGCACTGTCCTTGCCCGTCAGGGCCTCCTGGAACCATGCGTGGTCACTGGAGGAGTGGTTGGGCACGTAGTCCAGCATGACCTTCAGGTCCAGGCGGTGCGCCTCGGCGACGAAGGCGTCGAAGTCCTCCAGCGTGCCGAACAGCGGGTCGATGTCGCAGTAGTCGGCGACGTCATACCCGAAGTCGCGCATGGGGCTTTTGAAGATGGGGGAGAGCCACACGGCCCGCACGCCCAGGCTCGCCACGTACGGCAGGCGGCGGGTGATGCCGCGCAGGTCGCCCACGCCGTCGCCGCTGTCGTCCTGGAAGGAACGCGGGTAGATCTGGTAGATGATGCCGCTCTGCCACCACTTCAGCTCGCCGGTCAGGGAGGAGGTCATGCCCAGCACACTACCTTCTGAATCGTTTCAGATCAAGTGGGGGAGTGCGAAGCAGGGAAGGATGTACTCCTTCCACTGCCCACCCTCTCCTGTTCAGTCCCTCAGGGAGAGGGCGTGTCCGAACCCAGGCGCACGGTCACGTCCGCGCCGGACGCCAGGGGCTGATCGCTGACCGTGCCGAAGCCCACGTCGCGCAGCACCCGCGCCGCCGCCTCGCCCGACGCGGTGGTCTTCGCGGGGCCGCGCGTCTCGTTCACGATCCAGACGTTCGCGTACCCCAGGCCCTCCAGCCGCTCCTTCAGGCGGCGGGCGCTGCCGTCCGGAGCGTCAGCGTTCACGACTGCCACGCCCAGCGACCGCGGATCGTTCGGGTCACGGAAGTTCTTGGCGATCAGCGCACCCAGTGCGGCGCGGTCCACCTCCCAGATGCTCAGGCCGCCCCGACGTCCGAAGTCCCCCGGCACCTGATGAGTTTTCACCTGCATGCCGCTGAGCCCCGCGCCCATCAGCGCTCCCACCTGTTCGCGCGTCAGGTTCGACTTCATGTTCCGGTCCACTGCCGCCACCATCAGCGGGAGGCGCCACACGTTCAGCGGGTTGTGCACCTGCGCGCCCAGCGCCCCCACGAACTGCTGCTGCCGCCCGATCCGCCCGATATCGCCCAGGTTGTCGTGCCGGAAGCGCAGGAAGCCCACCATCTGCTCGCCACTCAGGCGCTGACGCCCGGGCTTCAGGTCGATGTGGAGGTTCCCGGCGTTGTCGTCGTACTTCATGGCCTGTCCCACGTCCACCGTCACGCCGCCTGCAGCGTCCGTCAGGGCGGGCACGGCGTTGAGGCTGAGCAGCGCGTACCCGTCCACCGGCAGACCGGTCAGGTCCTGCACAGCCTGCATCAGTCCCTCGGGGCCGCCGCTGCGGTTCGCGCCGTTGATCTTGCCCCACCCGGACTTCGGCAGATTCACCCACGAGTCGCGCGGGATGCTCAGCAGGTTCACCCGCCCGTCCGGCCACGCCTGCGCCAGCATGATCGTGTCCGTCCGGCCCCGGTACGATTCCGGCTGTGCCGGGTACGGCCATACCGGGGCGCTCTCGTTGTACTCCACGTCCACGCCCGCCAGCACCAGATTCACCGGTCCCTCCGCCTTGCGCGGCAGCGTCCCGTACCGCGCGAGAAACGGCGCGGCGGGCGACACGACCGCCACCACGCCCGCCAGGACGACCAGACCAACCACAACCGGAGTGCGCACGCGCGGAGCATACCGCCCGGCAAGCCCTGCGCGGATCAACCCTAAGGGGGAGGTTCAGGTCAGGTCGCGCACCAGATGCGTGTAGGTGCCGCCCGCCAGTGCGCGCTTGCCCGCCGGGCGGAAGCCCTGCCGGGTGTAGAGGCGCGCCGCTGGGTTGCCGTCCTCGACCAGAAGGCCGACCCGGTGCAGGCCCAGCGCCACGGCCCGGTCCGCAGCCGCGTCCAGCAGCCGAGCCCCGATGCCGCGTCCCCGCGCGGCCTCCGTGACGGCCAGGGTGTCCACGTACAGTTCACCGGGTGTGCCTTCGGACTCCACGTGCCCAGGCAGGCCCAGGGAGCGCAGTCGCTCGCGGAAGGGATCGTCCAGTCCCTGTGCCAGCGCGCCCGGGTACGCGAGGATCAGGCCCAACGGCTCCCCTATAGGCGACTGCGCGATGAACTGATGCTCGAAACTCAGGCGATTGCCGCGCAGCGGGTAGAAGCCCAGGAGGGTCCGTTCGGCGGTCACGTCGTCCGTCACGCCCGTCAGTGCGTGCCCGATCCGGCCGATGGTGGCCTGGATGAGTGGGACTGCAAAGGCCGCGTCGAATGGGTGGGCGGGGCGGATCAGCACGTCGGTCATCCCCCCACACTAGCGGCATAGCAAAAACCGGGCTCCCGAAGAAGCCCGGCCTTACGCATGCAGAGGTTTAGTTGAGGGTGATCTTGCTGGCGACCAGCTTCTCGCCTTCGATTTCGCCTTCCACGGCGACGTTGGCGTCGTTGCGGTCGGTGCCGAAGAACTCGTCGGAGGTGGTGGCGCCGCCTTCGTAGGTGGTGGTCTCGGTGACGCTGACTTCGTAGTTCTTGTCGTTCTCGTTCAGACCGAAGGTCTTGGCGGTGCCGTCGAAGTTCATGACCATGCCTTCGAGGCCGTCACCGGCCGCCATGTCGACTTCTTCGCTGGTGTTGGCGCTGTCGTCGTTGTTCATGGTGCTGTCGGCGGCCACACCGGTATCGGCAGTGGTGGTGGTCGTGGTGCCGTCGGTGGAGGTCTCGGTGGACTCGGTCTTGGGCGCGCAGGAGGCGAGGAGGGCAGCGGTCAGAAGGGCCAGCAGGGTGGGTTTCATGCCTGTCATCTTCCCGATTCCCCAGCCTTCTCATGTGAGGAGAAACCCAGGGAATCTTTACGTCTACCCGGGCGGCTCACCCAAAGGTGAATGAGCCGTCCCGGACGCCCACGCGCACGCGTCCGCCACCCTTCAGGCGACCGAAGAGCATCAGGTCAGCCAGCGGACGCTTGAGCTGCGCCTCAATCACGCGCGCCAGCGGCCGGGCGCCCATCAGCGGATCAAAGCCCAGCTCCGCCAGCCGCGCCCGCGCCGCCGGGGTGACCGTCAGGGCGACCTCCCGCTCCTGCAGCTGCACCTGCAACTCGCGGATGAATTTGTCCACCACGCCGCCCATCACGTCCGGCGACAGCGGTGCGAAGTGCAGCACGCCGTCCAGGCGGTTGCGGAACTCCGGCGTGAACGTGCGCTTCACGGCCTCCGCCTCCTCGCCCGCGCGGCCCGAACGCCCGAACCCCAGCGCGGGCCGCGACGCGTCCGCCGACCCGGCATTCGTCGTGAAGATCAGGATCAATCCGCGCCCGTCCACCTTCTTCCCGGTGTGATCCGTCAACGTCCCGTGATCCATGAGCTGCAGGAAGACGTTGTACACGTCCGGGTGCGCCTTCTCGATCTCGTCCAGCAGCACCACCGCATGCGGGTGCTTCGCCACGGCGTCCGTCAGCAGGCCCCCCTGGTCGAAGCCCACGTACCCGGGGGGCGCGCCGATCAGCCGCGCGACCGTGTGCGCCTCCTGGTACTCGCTCATGTCGAACCTCGCCAGGTGAATGCCCAGCCGCTCGGCCAGTGCGCGGGCCAGTTCGGTCTTGCCCACCCCGGTCGGCCCGGCGAACAGGAACGCCCCCTGCGGTTTCTGCGGGTCGCGCAGGCCCGCGCGGGCCAGTTTCACGGCGCTCGCCACGGCACCCACCGCCGCGTCCTGCCCGAACACCCGCGCCTTCAGGTCCGCTTCCAGCGTCGCCAGGGACGTGACCTCCTCGGCCTTCACGGCGCCCAGCGGCACGCGCGCCATGCGGGCCACGGTGCCCTCGATATCCGGCACGTCGATGGTGCCGCCGCGCCCGGCGCTGCTGCGGGCCGCGCCCGCCTCGTCCAGCACGTCAATGGCCTTGTCCGGCAGGAAGCGGTCGCGCAGGTGCCGCACCGACAGCCGCACCGCCGCGTCCAGTGCGTCCGGCGTGAACGTCACCCCATGATGCGCCTCATAGCGGGGCGCGAGGCCCTGCACGATCTTCAGGGCGTCCTCCTCGGTCGGCTCGGGCACCTCGACCGTCTGGAAACGCCGCCACAGCGCCCGGTCCTTCTCCAAGTGCCGCAGTTCCGCCGGGGTGGTCGCCCCCAGCACCCGCAGCTTGCCGCGCGCCAGGGCAGGCTTGAGGAGGTTCGCGGCGTCCACGCTGCCGCCCTCGGTCGCCCCGGCGCCCACCAGGGTGTGCAGCTCGTCGATGAACAGCACCGCGTTCTGACCGTCCAGCGCCGCCAGCACGCCCTTGAGCCGCGCCTCGAAATCCCCGCGGTAGCGCGTCCCGGCCAGCAGCGCCCCCAGGTCCAGCGCGTACACCGACGCGCCCCGCAGGAAGCCCGGCGCCTCACCGTCCACGATCCGCTGCGCGAGTCCCTCGGCCAGCGCGGTCTTCCCGACACCCGGCTCGCCGACCAGCACCGGGTTGTTCTTCCCGCGCCGCGCCAGCACATGCACCACCCGCTCCAGCTCCGACGTCCGCCCGATCACCGGATCGAACTCCCCGGCGCGCCCCTGCGCCGTCAGGTCCGCCGCGTAGGCCTCCAGCGGGTCCACCTCCGCCTCCGCCGCCTCGGGGGCCGGGCCGTCCACGCCCGCCACGCGCCGCTCCCGCTCGCGACCCGGCACCTTCGCCGCGCCATGCGACACGAAACTCAGCACGTCCAGCCGCGACGCGCCCCGCGCTTCAAGCGCCGAGCGCGCCGGACTGTCCGGCTCCTCCAGCAGCTCCACCAGCACCCGCGCGCCATCCGCGACCTCATGCCCCTTGCCGCTCGCGTGCAGCTGCAACACCGCGCCCTCCACCACCCGGTGCACGCCCAGCGTGAAATCCGGCTCGGCGTCCGGCACCACCTCGAACTCCGCCAGCAGCGCCTGAAGATCCTCACGCAGCCGCTCCACGTCCACACCCACCGCCAGCAGCGCCTCGCGCGCCTCCGGATCGTGCGTCAGGGCCAGCAGCAGGTGCTCCAGCGTCACCAGCTCATGCCCGGCCTCCCGCGCGTAATCCGCCGCGCGGGCGATCGTCACCTGCAGGTGATCGCCGATCATGCGTCCGGCTCCGGCTCGGCCACGACCCGCAGGGGGTGCCCGTCGCGGCGCGCGTGGTTCATGACCTGCGCGACCTTCGTCTCCGCCACGTCACGGGTGTACACGCCAGCCACGCCCTGCCCCTTGTGGTGCACGGCCAGCATGATCAGTTCCGCCTCCTGCTCGGCCTTGCGGAAGTAGCGTTGCAGGACCATCACCACGAATTCCATGGGCGTGTAGTCGTCGTTCAGCAGAAGCACCCGGAACAGGCGGGGCCGCTGCGTGTGCGTGCGTTCCAGCGTCTGGGTGCGCGAGTCTTGGTCCCGGCGCGTCATGCGCCCGAGTGTACCCGCCCGCGCCTGCCGGGGCTGCGGCGGCCCTCACGGTGCGGCGCCCACCCTGCAGGGCAGCGGGCGACCCACCCGCAAAGGGAGGTCGCCCGCGTTGTGGTCCGGTTTACTCGCCGCTGGGCTGCGGGGTGCCGTGGGGTGTCTGCAGGTGGCGGGTCATGAGGACCAGCACGAACAGGGCGTGCACGCACAGCAGCGCGAAGACTTCCAGGGTGGGTTGCAGGACGTACCCGGCCGCGCCGACGAGCTGGAAGAGGATCATGATCAGCAGGCCCTGGGGGCGCTGTTCGGGGCGCCGCAGGAAGACGAAGGTGCCGCCTGCGACGCTGAACATCAGCGGCAGCAGCAGGGCGTTAAGCATCTCTTGAGACATACCTCATTATTGGACGACAACTCTGACAGGCGTATGACCCGTCAGGAGGTTGTGTGGTCAACTTGGCGTTTCCGCGTGTGCAACTGCCTGGACAGGTCCTTCATGAAAGCCGGTATCGACTCAGCTGTCGGTCATCCACACACAGGTCTCTCAGGGAATTCACATCCAGCCACCCGTCCCGGAACTCGATCGGGCCACTCAGCAGGTCGTCCCGCAACTTCAGCACGAAACTCAGTTCGCACGGCTCGGTCACCTCCGCCTGCGTGGACAGCAGCGCCGCGTGAATGGTGCCCAGGCCCGTACTCGCCTGCGAGCCCACCATGCCGCGCTTCCCGGCCGCCGCCGCCCTCTGCAGCATCTGCACCCCGTCCGTGAAGCCGTTCCGGGCCGTCTTCACGTTCAGCACGTCGAAGGTATCGAAGTCCAGTTCCCGCTCCAGATCCGCCGGGGTGAAGCACGAGTCGTCCGCCACGACCGGCAGGCGCCCCTGCGCGTGCAATTCGGCCCGCGCCCGCAGGTTCCGGGCGGGCAGCGGCTCCTCGACGTACATCAGCCCCGCCTCGCGCATCGCGTCCAGCGCCGCCGGAGCCGACTGCGGCGTCAGGGTCTCGTTGCTGTCCGCGTACAGCAGCACGTCCGGGCCGAACTCGGCGCGCAGCTCGCGGATCACGCGCAGGTCCCGCTCGTGCTCGCGGCCCACCTTCACCTTCAGGCAGCGCACGCCCGCCGCTACCACGCGCCGCGCCTCGTCCAGCATCTCCTGCGGCGGGGCGATCCCCAGGATGAAACTGGGCCGCACCCGCGTGTTCGGCCCCAGCAGCGTGTCGAACAGCGTGACTCCCTGCGCGCGGGCGCGGGCGTCGTGCAGCGCCATGTCCAGCGCGCCGCGCGCCGTGTGGTTGTTCACGACACTGTTCCGCACGCGGTTCAGGGCCGCCTCGTCCGTGATCGGCAGGCCCACCAGCCCCGCCTCCAGATGCGCCAGGATGCCCAGCACGCTCGCGGTCGTCTCGCCGTAGATCGTCGGGCGCGGCGTGGCCTCCGCCATGCCCACCGTCCCGTCCGAGAGGGTCACCCGCACCAGCACGTGCTCGGCGGCACTCAGGGCCGAGTGCGCCCCCCACGCCAGCGCGGACGTCAGCGGCAGCCGGAAGGGAACGCCCTCCAGGCGCGCGACGGTCGGGGCGCTCACGCCTCACCCCCCGCCCAGGCCTGGACCGCCGCCGCGACGCCAGCCGGGTCGAGCAACACGGTGTCGAGCACCAGCGCCCGCGCGGGCGGTAGGGTCCGCAGGAACGCCTCGGCGGCGGCCGGGTCGTAGTTGCGTCGTTCGGACACCACGATCTTCACCTTCGCCAGCACATCCGCCGGGGCGAACCCCTGAGCGGGCAGCGCGGCCAGCTCGTCGAGGTCCGCGCCGTTGAACACCGCGTCCACGCCCTTCAACGCCGCCAGTTCCTCCCGCAGTGCTCTGCCTGAGCCGCCCACTACCTGATCGAAGGCGTCCGCGCGGCCCAGCAGTCGCCGCACCCGCACGAGGTCCGGCGCGCCCAGCGCCACGAACCGCCACGCGGGGAACGCCTGCGCTGCGTACCCCACCTCGTCCAGGCCCCGCAGCCCGTCGAACACCGGCGCCTCGCCCCAGTGCGCCGTGTCCGCGATCAGCGACCCCAGCGCCTGCGCCATCCCGCCCGGATGCGCCTCGCGGTACGCGGCCGTCAGGCGGAATCGTTCCTCGCGGTCCCGCACGGGCACGCCACCCGTCGCGGGGAGGATCATCACGGCGTCCGTCACCTCGCGCCGGTCCGGCAGCACCCGCACGCCCGCATCCGAACCCGTCAGCGCCGACAGGGCCGTGCTCTTGCCCACCCCCGTCACCCCCACCAGGACCGTCAGGGGCAACTCGGACAGCGCCCGCTCGGACGACGTGGGCGGCGCGCCCGGCGGGCGCAGGAACGGCAGGGGAGACGCAGAGGCACTCATGCCCTCAGGCTAGCCCCGCCCTGCATAAAGAGGCCCGCAAGGTTCAGTCAAGTCACGGTCACGCGTCCCGCACGGAGTGAACCCCCCCACGTCCATAGACTCCCCGGTGGAGGCCCCATGACCCGACTGAAAGGCAAACCCGGCGGAGGCGGCAGCCGCGCGCTGCTCATCCTCGTGATCCTGATCGTGCTGTTCCTGCTCGCCTACTTCCTGTACCTCAAACCGCAGGGCCTGCTCAACCTGGGCTTCTGACGCCCCTCCCGGAGACCCCATGATCAAAGGCAAAGACATCCTCAACCGCTCCATCGTCGCGGTCGGCACCGGCGAGAAGATCGACCGCGTTCACGACGTCATCTTCGACCACCAGGCCAACCAGGTGCTGGGCCTGCTCGTCGACGAGGGCGGCTGGTTCAGCGCCGCCAAGGTCGTCCCCTTCGACCGCATCCGCAGCGTCGGCGAGGACGCCATCATGATCGGCACGGCCGACGACGTCACCACCACCCGCGAGGACGGCCGCCTGAAAGAGGCGCTGGACAGCAAGGCCAGCCTGATCGGCCTGACCCTGCTGACCACCGACGGACAGAACCTGGGCCGCATCGCCGACGTGTTCTTCGACGAGCACACCGGCCGCGTCGAGGGCTACGAGGCCACCGGCGGCCTGTTCGCCGACCTGAGCAGCGGCCGCACCTTCGTGCCCGCCCCCGAAAGCGTGCAGATCGGCGCGGACACCGCCATCGTCCCCATCAGCGTGGCGCAGGCTATGCAGGAGCAGGACGACGGCGGCCTGAAAGGCGCCCTGAGCAGCGCCGCCGACAGCGTCAAGGAAGCCGTGGGCACCGCCGCCGAGGGCGTCAAGGGCACCTACGAGAACATCGCCGAGGCCACCCGCGAACGCCAGAAGGAATACGTGGTCGGCAAGACCGCCGGTGGAGACATCACCGCCGCGGACGGCCACCTGATCGTCGCGAAGGGCGAGACGATCACCGCCGCGCACGCCGACGACGCCGAGGTCGCCGGGAAGCTCGCCGCGCTCGCCACCGCCGCCACCGGCGGCACCCTCGCCGAGGCGTACGGCACGGCCCGCGACCGCGTGCAGGAATCCTACGACGACGTCAAGGGCGCCACCGCCGAACGCCAGAAGGCGTACGTGACCGGCAAGACCGCCCGCAGCGAGATCACCACCGACGCCGGCGAGGTCATCGTGCCCGCCGGAGCGACCATCACGACCTTCCAGGCCGACCGCGCCGAGCAGACCGGCCGCCTCGCCGCCCTGACCGCCGCCGCGACCGGCGGCGCCATCCAGGAGGGCGTGGACGGCCTGCGTCAGCGCCAGCAGATCGACCCGGACAGCCCCGAGGCGACCGTAGGCCGCCGCGTGAAGACCGACGTGCGCGCCCCCGGCGGCAGCCTCGTCGCCGCGCAGGGCCAGATCGTCACGCCCGCCATCCTGGAACGCGCGCAGCACGTGGGCGTCCAGCAGGCCCTGATCGACGCCACCACCGGCACGCGCCCCGCTGCCGCCACCACCAGTGCCGTCAGTCAGGGCCTGGGCACCGTCAGCGAGAGCGCCGGGAACCTCATCGACCGCGCCAGGAACTGGCTGGGCGACAAGCGCGAACAGGCCGAACAGGTCATCGACCAGCGCCAGCACGACGCGCAGGAGCAGAAGGTCCGCGACGCCCTGGGCCGCCCCGTGACCCGCGTGATCCTCGCGCCGGACGACAGCATCATCCTGAACGTCGGCGAGATCGTCACCAACAAGGCCGTGCAGGCCGCCCGCGACGGCGACGTGCTGGACATCCTCGTGGACAGCGTCAACAAGGAAACCCCGCACCTCGACCCGCTGGCCAGCCGCCCCGACGCGACCGGCGAGGCCGCCTTAGACAGCCAGCCCGACCCGCTGCACCCCGCCCAGACCAGTGCACAGACCAGCGCCCAGCCCACTCCCGGCAGTACCGACGAGCGCCGCCCCGCGACCCTCCCGGTCACGCCCGACGACCGCCTGAGCTGAAGACCCCGCGCGCATCCGCCCCGCCCACCCCGGCGCGGGCGGATGCGTTCCGTGACCTGTCTGCGCCGCGACCATCGTGCAGCCCGGCAGCGCCTATCCTGAACGCCATGATCGAGTCCCTCATCGGGCACACCCCCCTCCTGCAACTGACGCGCGTCGTCGAGCCCGGCATGGCCGACGTGTTCGTGAAACTCGAAGGTCAGAACCCCGGCGGCAGCATCAAGGACCGCACCGCCCTGGGCCTGATCGAGGACGCTGAACGGCGCGGCGTCCTGCAGCCCGGCGGGATCATCGTGGAACCCACCAGCGGCAACACCGGCATCGGCCTGGCGCAGGTCGCCGCCGCCAAGGGCTACAAGCTGATCCTGTGCATGCCCGCCAGCATGAGCGAGGAACGCAAACGCACCCTCGTCGCCTACGGCGCCGAACTGATCCTCACCGACCCGGCCCGCCGGATGCTGGCGGCCATCGAGGAAGCCGAGAAACTCGTACACGAGCGCGGCGCGGTCATGATGAACCAGTTCGGGAACCCCGCCAACCCCGCCGTGCACGAACGCACCACCGGCCCCGAACTGTGGGACCAGATGGACGGCCGCATCGACGCGTTCGTGTACGGCAGCGGCACCGGCGGCACCATCAGCGGCGTCGGCCGGTACCTCAAACGCATGAACCCCGCCGTGCAGATCATCGCGTGCGAACCCGCCCGCAGCAACGTCCTCACCGGCGGCGAGATGGGCACCCACGGCTTCCAGGGCATGGGCCCCGGCTTCATCCCGGACAACCTCGACCGCAGCGTCATCGACGACGTCATCGACGTCTGGGAGGAAGACGCCTACCCCCTGGCCCGCCGCCTGGCGCAGGAGGAAGGCGTGTTCGTCGGCATGAGCAGCGGCGCCATGGCCTGGGCCGCGCTGGAGGTCGCCCGCCGCCTAGGCCCCGGCAAGCGCGTCGCCACCATCGCCTGCGACACCGGCGCGCGGTACCTGACCACCAGCCTCTTCGCGGGCGAGGGCGACACGCCCCCCGGCTACCTGCCCCGCTCGCGCCAGCGCACCGCCTGACCGCCGCGCCCAGGGCCGCCCCACACCACTCCGGGGGTGATTGTCCAGACATCCGCACGCCCGCTACAGTGACGCGGATGTCACCCCAGAAACTCACCGCCGAACTCATCGGAACCTTCGCGCTGGTCTTCACCGGCCTGCTCGCCATCAACAATGAAGCCACCCTGCTGGGCGTCGCCTTCGCGCACGGCCTGATCATCGCCGTGATGGCCATGGCGCTCGGCACCGTCAGCGGCGGCCAGTTCAACCCCGCCGTCAGCGTCGCCCTGAGCCTCAGCGGCCACCAGGACTGGCGCACCACCCTCAGCTTCATTCCCGCGCAGCTGATCGGCGCGGCCCTGGGCGCCCTGGCCGCGCTGGGTGTCGCCGGACCCGCCCGCATGCAGGCCATCGGCTACGGCACGCCCGCCCTGAGCGGCGTCACGCTGGGCGGCGGCCTCCTGGCCGAGGTGATCGCCACCGCCTTCCTGGTCCTGGTGATCGTGAAGGTCGCCATTCACCAGCGGCACGTCCTGGGCGGCCTGATCGTCGGCCTGACCATCGTCGCGGACATCCTCGCCACCGGCCCCCTGACCGGCGCCGCCATGAACCCCGCCCGCGCCTTCGGCCCCGCCCTGATCGGCGGGAACTGGACGGACCAGTGGGTGTACTGGGTCGGCCCGCTGCTGGGCGCCGCCATCGGCGCGCTGCTCGCCACCTTCACCGAAGGCCTCACGCCCCGCCGCGTGCCTGAGCAGCTGAACTGATACGGACGCCGATTGAATGGGCTGCAAAGACCGTTCAATCCGAGCGGACTCGCAGAGCTGCGCAGCAGAGCGAGCAGGAGCAAAACGGAATCCGCATGAAACAGGAGAGAGGCCCGGCGCTGCGTGCGACCGGGCCTCCGCTGTTCTTGTTTCCGTCAGCGGCGTCCACCGAACATGCCGATCAGGTCGTCCAGGGCGTTGCCGTCCCGGTCGCCGTCCAGCGCGCGGTTCAGCGTGCCGAACAGGTCACCGCCCTGCGACTGCCCCATCTGCGGCTGAGCAGGGGCGCTGCGGCCCGCGTCCGGGTAGCCCGGCAGGACACTCCCGCCGAGACCGCCACCGAGGCCGCCGCCCAGCCCGCTGTCCATCCGGGGCGTCTGCTGGGGCACCTGCCCCTGCGACTGGCCGCCGCCCAGCAGCCCGCCGAGCAGGCCACCCAGCCCGCCGCCGCCCACCAGACCGCCCAGGATGCTGCCGAGGTCCGGGCCGCCGCCTGCGCCGCCGCTATTGGTGGGGTTCGCGGCTCCGCCGCCCTGCCGCTGACGGCCCAGGTACGCCAGCACCAGCGGGGCCAGCATGCTCAGGATCTGCATGGCGAGCTGCGGGTCGATCCCGGCGCGCTTGCTGACCGCCTGCGCCGCCTGGGTCTGCTGCCCACCGAACACGTGCCCGAGGATCTTCTGCCCGTCGCGCGTGTCGGGCACCTGCCCGCCCGCGAAGGCGTCCAGCGCCGAACCGTCGTGACGGCTCAGGGCGCCGCTCAGGGCGTCGAGGCCGCCGGGCTGCGTGGCGTTGCGGGTCAGGGCGCCCAGCAGCAGCGGCAGCGCCGCCTGCATGGCCGCCTGCGTCTGGTCCGGACTGGTGCCCGCCTGCCGCCCGATGCGTTCCTGCGCCTGCCCCATCCCGCCCAGCATGTTGAAGATGTCCATCATGGTGTGTTCCTCCCTTGGAATGCGCCCAGCGTAAGCCGCGCGCCCGGGGCGTCCATCCGCCCGGCGTTCAGGAAACCCTGACGCACACCCCCGCATCCCCTCCGCCACCCGGCGTATTCCGCCCAGCCCGGCCCGCCGGGTACCCTGAACGCTTCCGGTTCGGCAACTGGAGGAGGGAGGAATTCATGACCACGATGCCCGCCCCCCCCACGGGGGGACCTGTTTCACGTCGCTCATCGCTGGCGCTGCCCCTGGCCGTCGCCCGGCTGGGCTTCCAGCGGCAGTTCGCGTACCCGCAGGCGGCCCTGTGGGGCCTGATCACCAACTCCTTCTTCGGCCTGCTGCGCGTCGCGGTGCTGCTGGCGCTGTTCGGTACGCGCCCGCAGGTGGCCGGGTACACCCCGCAGGACGCCATCACGTACACCGGCCTGACCCAGGCGTTCATCATGGCGTTCAGCCTGTTCGGCTGGTTCGACTTCATGCGCGTCATCCACCGGGGCGAGGTGACGGCCGACCTGCTGCGCCCCGCCAGCCTGCTGGTGTTCTGGGCCGCGCAGGACGCCGGGCGCGCCCTGGGGCAACTGGTGCTGCGAGGCCTGCCCATGCTGGCGATCTTCCAGGTCATCTGGGGTCTGAACTGGCCGCCCGGCCCGCTCGCCTGGGCGCAGGTCACCCTGAGCGTCCTGCTGGCCTGGGCGTGCGGGTTCCTGTTCCGCTTCCTGGTGAACTGCGCGGCGTTCTGGTCGCCGGACGCCGTGGGTTTCGGGCGCTTCGCGTGGGCGGTGCTGGGCCTGGGCTGCGGCTTCCTGATGCCCCTGGCCTTCTTCCCCGAAGGTTTTCGTGCCGTGCTGGCCAGGACGCCCTTCCCTGGCATGCTGAACACCACCGTGGAACTCTGGGTGGGCGTCACCAGCGGCCCGGCGGCGTGGGCGGCACTGGGGACGCAACTGGCCTGGACCGTGGCGCTGCTGCTCGCCTGCCGGGTCACGCTCCGCGCGGGCCTGCGGCGGCTGGAGGTCGCCGGTGGATAACCTGCGGCATCACCTGACCCTGTACCTGCGGCTGCTGGGCGCGCAGATCCGCTCGCAGGGCGCGCACCGCACCTCATTCATCCTCGACGCGCTGGGCAGCCTGCTGATCACCGCCGCCGAATTCGCCGCCCTCGCGCTGGTCCTCCCGCGCTTCGGCGGGCTGGGCGGCTGGACGCTGGGCGAGATCTGCCTGCTGTACGGCCTCGCGGAACTCGCGTTTGTCCTCATGGACATCCTGTTCGGCGGCTTCGACGCGCCCAACCTCTCCGCGCACGTCCGCAGCGGCTCATTCAGCACCTTCCTGCTGCGCCCCGCTCCCCTGACATTGCAGGTGTTCGCGTCGGACTTCGCGCTGCGCCGCCTGCCACGCGTGCTGCTCGCCGCCGCCATCGCCGCGTACGGCCTCCTGCACGCCCCGCTGGCCGCCGGGCCCGAAACGGCTGCCCTCCTGACCGCCGCCGTGCTGGGCATGATCTGCTTCTTCGGCGGGCTGTTCGTCATCGGCGGCACCCTGACGTTCTGGACGGTGGACAGCGTCGAGGCCATGAACGCCCTCACCTACGGCGGCCGCACCCTGATCAGCTACCCCATGGACATCTACAGCGCGTGGCTGCGCCGCACCTTCACGTACCTGATCCCCGCCGCGTTCCTGAGCTACCTGCCCGCCCTGCACCTGCTGGGCCGCCCCCTGCCCGACGGACTCCCAGACTGGGCCGCGCTGATCGGACCGCTGGCCGGACCACTCGTGCTGGCCGGGGCGTTCGTGTTCTGGCGCGTCGGCGTGCGCCACTACCAGGGCACCGGCACATGATACGGATTCCGTTTGTTTCGTTGACAGATCGGAACACCGCCGATCCGTCAACTCCACGTCCGGAACCCGCTTTGCTCCTTCTCGCATCCGCTCGGATTGAACGGTTTGTACAAACCATTCAATCGGAGTCCGTATGACACCGCTCGCCACAGACCCGAAGGGAGGCACCCCATGATTCACGTCGAGCACCTGCGCAAGACCTTCACCACCCGCACCGGCCGCTTCCTGAGCGCGCAGCGGCGCACCCATGAGGCCGTCCGGGACGTGTCCTTCCACATTCCACGCGGCGAGATCGTCGGGTACCTCGGGCCGAACGGGGCGGGGAAGAGCACCACCGTCAAGATCCTCACCGGCCTGCTCGTGCCCGACAGCGGCACCGTCACGGTGGGCGGCCTGACGCCCTGGCAGGACCGCCGCCGCCACGTCGCGCGTCTGGGCGCAGTGTTCGGGCAGCGCACCACCCTCTGGTGGGACCTGCCGGTCATCGAGAGCCTGCGCCTCCTGCGGCACGTCTACCGCATCCCGCATGCGACGTGGCAGGCGAACCTGACCACCTTCACGGACCTGCTCGACCTCGGGCCGTTCCTACACACGCCCGCCCGCGCGCTGTCGCTGGGGCAGCGGATGCGCGCCGACCTCGCCGCCGCGCTGCTGCACGACCCCGAACTGCTGTTCCTCGACGAACCCACCGTCGGTCTGGACGTCGTCGCCAAGGAACGCATCCGGGACTTCATCGCGCACGTCAACCGCGAACGGGAGGTCACGGTGCTCCTCACCACGCACGACCTCGGGGACGTGGAACGCCTCGCGCGGCGCGTGCTGATCATCGACCACGGGCAACTGCTCTTCGACGGCGACCTTGCCCGACTTCAGGCCGCGTACGGCTCGCAGCGCGAACTGCACGTGGACTTCGAAGCTCCCGTCGCTCAACCCGACGTGCCCGGCCTCACCCTCCTGAGCCACGCGGCGGGCCGCGCCACGTACGCCTTCACGGGCGCCGCCGCGGACCCCATCGCCCGCGTCACGGCGCACGCCCCCGTCCGCGACCTCACCGTGCGCGAACCGGACATCGAGGCCACCATCCGCCGCATCTACGAAGGCGACCTGCTCCGCGCCGGGGTAGGGTAGAGGTCATGTCGTCCCCCGAAGTCACAGGCCCGGCGCCCAGCGTGAGCACAGGCGCGCTGTTCCTGGTGATCCTGACCTGCGCGGTCGCCTTCAACGTCCTGTTCCTGACGGTCATCCCCGACGACCGCCCCCTGCGTCTCGCCTGCGCTGCCCTGCCCCTCGCCGCGCTGCTGTGGACCGCCGTCGCCGTCTGGCGTTCACGCGGCGTGCCCAGTACATTCCCCGCCCCGCTCCTGCCCGTCTGCGCCACCCTCCTTAGCCTGCCCGTGTCCGGCGCGGCCCTCCGCCTCGCGCAGGGCGACACGCTGCCTGCCGGACAGTGGGCCTTCCTGGGACTGGGCGTACTGGCGTTCCTCGGGGCGACGATCTACACGTACCGCACCCGGCCTTGACCACCCCGCTGCCGCCCACGCACTTCCGGGGTGACCCGGTCCCCGTCGCGCGCGCGCTGCTGGGAGGGACGCTCGTGCGCGTGCTGGACGACGGCGCACGCCTGACCGGGCGGATCGTGGAGGTCGAAGCTTACGACTGCCCCCGCGACCCCGCCTGCACCGCCGGACGCTTCCACGCCGCCCGCAGTGCCGACATGGCCATCCCGCCCGGCACGTGGCTGTTCTGGACGGCGCACGGCCACCCACTGCTTCAGGTCGCGTGCCGCCCGGAGGGTGTGTCGGCCAGCGTCCTGATCCGCGCCATCGAGCCGCTGGAGGGACTGGGGCACATGCTGACCTTCCGGCCCGTCACGCGCGAACGCGACCTGACGAACGGCCCCGCCAAACTCGTGTACGCCCTGGGACTGGACCCCGCGCGGATCAGCGGGCGGCCCGTGAACGCCCCGGAACTGCACCTCCTGCCGCCCCCCGCCCCCCTCCCGGACGAGATGGTCGAGGTCACCGCCCGCATCGGCATCCGCGAGGGCCGCACCCTCCCGTGGCGCTTCACGATCCGCGGCAACCCCTGGGTGTCACCCGCCACGCCCAGCATGGACCTGAGCGTCACCCCGGACGCGTAGGGTCGTCCGCCAGCAACGCTGCGACGCCCTGCACCGCCGTGCGTTCGCCACGCAGGACCTCGCCGCGCAGGGCGTGCAGCCGCGCCGGGTCGAGGCCCGCCTGGAACGCCCGCCAGGCGGCCTCGCGCAGCAGTTCGTCGAACCACTGCGCCGCCTGCCGCTGCCGCTTCTCGCGCAGGTCCACCGCGGCGCGGTACGCCTCGACGGTGCTCCACACGGCGTCCAGGCCCTCGCCGGTCAACGCGGAGGCCCGCAGTGCCACGGGCCGCCACGGTGCGTCGTGCGGTGTGAGCAGCGTCAGCGCGGTGCGCAACTCCGTCTGGGCGCGCACTGCCGCCTGCGGGCTGACGTCCGCCTTGTTCACCACGCACACGTCCGCGAGTTCCATGATCCCCCGCTTGATGCCCTGCAACTCGTCCCCGGCGTTCGGGAGGGTCAGCAGCACGAACAGGTCCGTCATGGCCGCCACCTGCGTCTCGCTCTGGCCCACGCCGACCGTCTCCACGAGGATCACGTCGAAACCCGCCGCCTCGCACAGCGTGATGGATTCCCGCGTGCGCCGCGCCACGCCGCCCAGCGTGCCCCCGCTGGGGCTGGGGCGGATGAACGCGTTCGGGTGTACCGTCAGGCGCGGCATGCGTGTCTTGTCGCCCATGATGCTGCCGCCCGTCCGGGCACTGCTGGGGTCGACCGCCAGCACCGCCACTCGGTGCCCCGCGTCGGCCAGCCGCACGCCCAGCGCCTCGATGAACGTGCTCTTGCCGACGCCCGGCACGCCCGTCAGGCCGATCCGCACCGACCGCCCCGCACGCGGCAGCACCTCCGACAGGAGGGCCTGTGCCTGCGCCTCATGCTCGGGCCGCGTGGACTCCACCAGCGTGATCGCCTTCGCCAGCGCCCGCCGTGCGCCCGACAGCAGCGGCAGCGTCAGAGGATGGGCCATGATGTCAACTCCGCGCAGTTCAGCGCCGTGTAGGCTGTGGGGGACGGCGTGAACCGGAACGCCGCAGGCAGGGGCATGTCCTGCGGCCGGGGCGAACGTGAGTACCGCACGCCGTCCCGCTGACCCGAGGTCGTCACCCGGATCACCCGACCGTCCGCGCCCAGCGTCCACGCGATCGTCCCGAAGTCCCAGTCGCCCTGCGCCGTCCACGTCACCGTCTTCCAGCCTCCGTTCGCGTACCGGGTGAACGTCAGGTGCGTCACGGCGTCCATGACGCTCGTGTAGCTGAACTCCAGCTGCTGCACCCGCCCGGACCGGTCGCGGACCTCCTGCACCTGCTCGAAGGTCTGCTGGTCCAGAGGACCGCATGCGGGCAGTTCGAACGTCCGGACCGACCAGCCCGCGGGCCAGTCCGCCGCGCCTGCCCCTCCGGTCAGGCACGCCAGCAGCAGCAGGCGCGTCAGGGGATGGGCAGCGGCGGACAAGTGAACCTCTCTATCAGGTCGGCGGGGCGCAGTTCGCGTTCCAGGGTTGGCCAGGGGACGCGGTGCTCGGGCTGCACGTCGCCCCACTCGCGGGTCTGCACGACCTGCCCGTCCGGGCCGATCAGCCGTTCGATCCGCGCGGCCACGGCGTCCTGGCCGGGCGTGCGGCGCAGCACCCACGAGTACGCGCGGGGGCGGCCCGCGTCGTCCCAGTCGATGCGCTGCTCGGTCCGGTCCGGGTTCCAGCCGGATGCCGCGCGGAACACCAGCCGCCGCACCGTGCCGCGCGCGTCCGTCCACGTCTGCACGTCGAAGAACGCGTCCATGATGCAGGGCATCGACGAGCCCTGGAACGCCCGCCAGCCTCCCAGCGCCGCGTCGTTCCCGGTCACGACCGCCCGCGCGGACACCACAGGAGAGAGGCTCACCGGGTTGCCCACTCCGCCCGCCAGTGCGGCCCCACCCGACAGAGGCGCACTCAGCAGCAGCGCCAGCATCACCCATTTCAGCATGTCAGCCCCCCCGGCACTACGCGCAGGTACGACCTCAGCGGCGTCGTCACGCCCCGCGCGCGGAACCCCGTCTCCTTCACCAGACGTCCCCGCGCGTCGAACGACCCACGCACGTCCAGCAGGCGACCGGCGAAGCCACTCCAGCTGACGCTGAGGCCCGTCAGGCGCCCGGCGCGGTCGTAACTCTGCCGCACCCACAACCGGTTGTCCGGCACCAGCCGCGCGTACGTCAGGCTCCGCACCCGGCCCGAACGGTCCAGCAGGTACGTCGTGTCCCCCCGCTCACACACCCGCAGACCCCCCACCTGCGCGGGCGGCCCCGCAGGCGGCGCGGGCAGGCTCATCCCGGCAGCATCCGCACCGCTCAACCCAGCTACGCCCAGCACGGCACACGCCGCCACAGCCCTCAGTCGCTTCAACATGAGGGCAGGTACGCGGGGCGGCGGGTAGAGGTTGCGGGACGCGAGTGTCATGGCTCCTCGACCGGGCGGAACTGGTACGACACCGCGAACGCGATGAGTCCCACCACGAACAGGACACCCGAGCCGTACAGCAGGGCCGTGCCGGACCGGATCTCGGACAGGGTGTCCGTCGAGTCCGGGCCGCCTCCCGCGAGCACCAGCACGAAGCCTGTGCCCAGTGAGGGAAGGACCAGCAGCGCGCCGACCAGGGCGCCGAGCGCGCCGAGAGCCATGCCGCCGCACCCGGCCCAGCGCCACGTCTGGGCGAGTGGGTCAGAGGGTGCGGGGCTGGGCTGGGGTTCGCTCACGCCTGTTCGCGCGCTCGCAGGAGGTTCAGCACCTCGCGGGCGCTGCTGAGGATGGGGGTGCCGGGGCCGAAGATGCCTGCCGCACCTGCCTCGCGCAGCGCGGGGTAGTCCTGTTGCGGGATGACGCCGCCCACGACGACGAGGATGTCCCCGGCGCCCTGCTCGCGCAGCGCGGCGATCAGTTGCGGGACGAGGGTCTTGTGTCCGGCGGCCTGACTGCTGACGCCCACCACATGCACGTCGTTCTCGATGGCCTGACGCGCGGCCTCGTCGGGCGTCTGGAAGAGGGGGCCGACGTCCACGTCGAAGCCCAGGTCGGCGAAGCCCGTGGCGATGACCTTCGCGCCGCGGTCGTGGCCGTCCTGGCCCATCTTCACGACGAGGATGCGGGGGCGGCGGCCCTCGGCTTCGGCAAAGGCCTCGATCTCACCCTGGAGGGACGCGAAGCCCGCGTCGCCGTCGTACCCGGCGGCGTACACGCCACTCAGGGTGCGGATCTCGGCGGCGTGGCGGCCCCAGGCGCGCTCCAGGGCGTCGCTGACCTCGCCCACCGTGCAGCGGGCCTGCATGGCGGTCACGCTCAGGGCCAGCAGGTTGCCTGACCCGCTGCGGGCGGCGTGTTCCAGGGCCGCGAGGGCGGCCTGCACGGCCTGCGGGTCGCGCGTTTCCCGCACGCGGTTCAGGCGGGCGATCTGCGCGTCCCGCACGGCGGCGTTGTCGATGTCCAGCACGTCCACCGGGGTGTCCTGCGTGGGGCGGTACTTGTTCACGCCGACGATGACGTCCTCGCCCCGGTCAATGCGGGCCTGTTTGCGCGCGGCGGACTCCTCGATGCGCAGTTTCGGCACGCCGCTCTCGATGGCCTTCGCCATGCCGCCCAGCGACTCGACCTCCCGCATCAGTTCCCGCGCCTTCTCCGCGAGGTCGTGGGTGAGGCGTTCCATCATGAAGCTGCCGCCCCAGGGGTCCACGACGTGCGGGATGCCCGTTTCCTCCTGGATGACCAGCTGGGTGTTGCGGGCAATCCGGGCGCTGAAGTCGGTGGGCAGGCCGATGGCCTCGTCGAAGGAGTTCGTGTGCAGGCTCTGCGTGCCGCCGAACACGGCGGCCATGGCCTCGACGGTCGTGCGGATGACGTTGTTGTACGGGTCCTGCTCGGTGAGGCTCCAGCCGCTCGTCTGGCAGTGGGTGCGCAGCGCGCGGCTCATGGGGTTTTTCGGCTCGAAGGGCGCCATGAGTTCGCTCCACAGGAGTCGGGCGGCGCGGAGCTTGGCGACCTCCATGTAGAAGTTCATGCCGATCCCGAAGAAGAAACTCAGGCGCGGCGCGAACTCGTCGATGTGCAGGCCCTTGCCGAGCGCGGCCTTCACGTACTCCAGCCCGTCGGCGAGGGTGTAGGCGAGTTCCAGCGCGGCGTTCGCCCCGGCCTCCTGGATGTGGTACCCGCTGATGGAAATCGAGTTGAAGCGTGGCATCTGCTGCGCCGTGAACTCGATGATGTCCGCGATGATCCGCATGCTGGGCGCCGGCGGGTAGATGTACGTGTTGCGGACCATGAACTCTTTCAGGATGTCGTTCTGGATGGTCCCGGACAGCTGGTCCAGCGTCGCGCCCTGCTCCAGCCCCGCCACGATGTACCCGGCGAGGATCGGCAGGACCGCGCCGTTCATGGTCATGGACACCGACATTTCGCTCAACGGAATGCCGTCGAAGAGGATCTTCATGTCCTCGACGCTGTCGATGGCGACCCCGGCCTTGCCCACATCGCCCACCACGCGCGGGTGGTCGCTGTCGTACCCGCGGTGCGTGGCGAGATCGAACGCGACCGACAGGCCCTTCTGCCCCGCGGCGAGGTTACGGCGGTAGAACGCGTTCGATTCCTCGGCGGTACTGAAGCCCGCGTACTGCCGGATGGTCCAGGGGCGCGCGGCATACATGGTGGCGCGGGGGCCGCGCGTGAAGGGCGGCAGGCCCGGCAGGGACGCGGTGTCCACGTCGCGGGTGTCGTCTGCGGTGTACAGGGCCTGAAGGGTGATGCCCTCGGGCGTCTCGCGGTTCAGGCGCGAAACGTCGGCGCCTTTCAGGTCCTTGCTGGCCTGGGCTTTCCAGGCACTCAGGTCGGGCATGTGTGTTCCTCCGTGTGCTGCCGCCATCATGCCACCCACCCCGCACGCGCACCAAACGGTCGTTCGGTCCCGGCTCCTGAAGGCTGTTCCCGCGTGTGGGACAGCCCCGCCCCACATCATTCTGTGTCAGTGAGAAAACACCGCTCCTGCTTCGCCCCCCGTGAAATCAGAGTGTGGGGAATGCTAAGCTTCTGCCCGTGACCGCCGACACCCCCTCAGCGAGACCCGTGAAGCTCGCGCCCAGCATCCTGGCCAGCGACTTCGCCCGCCTGGGCGAAGAACTGAACGCCATCGAGAGTGCAGACTGGGCCCACGTGGACGTCATGGACGGCCAGTTCGTCCCGAATATCAGCTTCGGGCTGCCCATCCTGGCCGCCGCCCGCGCCGCCAGCAGTCTGTTCATGGACGTGCACCTGATGATCGACCGGCCCGAACGGTACCTGCGGGACTTCGCCGACGCCGGCGCGGATGGCCTCACCGTGCACGTCGAGAGCACCCCCCACATCCACCGCGCCGTGCAGCAGATCAAGGAACTGGGCAAGCAGGCGGGCGTCACCCTGAACCCCGGCACGCCCCTCGAAACCCTGCGACCCGTCCTGGCCGACGTGGACCTCGTCCTGATCATGAGCGTCAACCCCGGCTTCGGCGGGCAGAAGTTCATCCCGCACAGCCTGGAGCGCATCCGCACCGTCCGCCGCTGGCTCGACGAGATCGGCAGCCCCGCCGAACTGCAGGTGGACGGCGGCGTCAGCGCCACGAACGCCCGCGCCGTCGTGAACGCCGGGGCGAGCAACCTCGTCGCGGGCAGCGCCGTGTTCGGCCCCGGCGGCGCTCAGGCCGGACTGGAACGCCTGCGTGAGGCCCTGAAATAACATGCGCCTCCGGGTCGATCTCCTCCCCCACGGCACGTACCCCGACGTGGTCGTCGTCATCGACGTCCTGCGCGCCACCACCACCGCCATCACGTACCTCGAACGCGGCGCGGACGCCCTCCTGCTGACCGCCACGCCCGACGTCGCCCTGAACCTCCGCACGGAAGGCAGCCCCTACCTCCTCGGCGGGGAACGCGGCGGGCTGCCCATCCCCGGCTTCGACTTCGGCAACAGCCCCGTCGAGGCCGCCGGGCAGAACTTCACCGGCAAGACGGTCGTCATGAACACCACCAACGGCACCGGCGCCGCCCACATCGCCGCGCAGACCGGGAAACACATATTCCTGGCCGCCCTGACGAACGCGCACGCCGCCGCCCGCCGCGCCCGCGCCACCGCCACCGAGGAGATCGCCATCGTCTGCGCCGGCACCGACGAGCACGTCGGCCTGGAAGACGTGTACGCCGCCGGGGTGCTCGCCGAGTACCTGCTTGCCATGGGCGAATTCACCATCGACGACGGCGCCCGCATCGCCCTGACCGTCCGCCGTAACTGCGGCAACCCCCTCGAAGCCCTGGGCAGCAGCGGGCACGGACAGCACCTGAACCGCCTGGGCCTGGGCGAGGACGTCCGCGCAGCAGCCGGACTGAGCACCAGCACCATCGTGCCCACCCTGAACCGGGACAGCGCGCCCGAAGGCACGTTGAAATTCACCGCCGGGTGAGGTGGTCATCCCCGGTGCGCCCGCTCAGCAAGTGCGGCGTGGTGGGCATGTGCGTGCGGCACGACTTCAGATCTCCGCTAGCATGAAGGTTACATGAACGGTCCGGATCTCCTGAACCTGCTGCGCGCCCGCGATATCGAACCCCTGCACGCCCACCTCACCGACCTGCAGGCCCGGTTCGAGGCCGGGCGGGTCAGCGAAGGCGACCTGTTGCAGGCCTTTCGCGCGTTCCAGACCTCCGACCTGACCCTCGGGGAGGGCTTCCAGAAGTGGACCGAGGCGCACCCCGGCACGTACGCCCCGCAGGTGGCGCTCGCCGGGTGGTTCCTGGGCCGAGCCTGGGAAGCGCGAGGGCAGACCACGTCGGTCCACGTCAGCGATCAGGGGTACCGCGCAATGGAGCACTTTCTGGAACAGGCGGACGGGTGCGCCCGAAACGCCACGACCCTGACGAGTCGTCCCCTGGCGGCCTGGAACGTCGTGGCGGGTGCCGCCAACACGCGTGGCTGTCAGCTCGAACTTCACGATGTGCAGGCCCAGCAATACCCGGACTGGTTCACGCGCGCGCTCGCGGACAATCCCAACAGCCTGCATCTGCGCCGCGTGATGCTCAAGAACCTGCGGACCGAGTGGGGCGGTAGCGAGGAACACATGTTGAGTTTCGTCCGCCAGCAGCAGGAGGACGGACGGCTCGGTCAGGCCGACATGCAGCGCCTCTGGGCGGAATTTCACAGCCACGTGTCGCATCACGCTATGCACTTTGCGCGCGATCATGACCGGGCCATCGAACGGGCCAGTGTGGCCGCAGACCTCCACCCACCGCAGGCTGAACAGCTGTTCATCGCCCTGACCAGTGCGGCCTCGCCAGGGCCGGCGCGGCTAGCCGCACTGCGCCGCTTCCTTCAGGCCGCCGAGAAGGATCCGACCGTGACCCTGAGCGGGAACTTCTACTGGGCACTGGCCAAGGCTGCGTCCTGGATTCAGCCGGAACTGCCCGGACTGCGCGCCCTCCTTGCCCGTGACCTCCAGCAGGGTGGCCCGGACAGCGCCGTATGGATCGCCCGCCTGCGCCGCCGCCACCCCACTTGGAATCTGCCAGACCCGCTCACTGCGCTGCGCGTCGCGCGGGACCAGGGGCATACCGAAGCGGCTGAGCAGATCGTGTACGACTCGGAAGCCCCGACTCCAAATGCAGAGACCCGCGGCGACATTCTGAAAGCCGCTGACCTGTACAGCGGCGACATGAGCTGGCATGTCTATCAGGACTTCCCGGCTTACCAGCAGCAGTTCGGGCTGTCAGACCGGCAGCGGTTCAAGTACCTGCACCGCGCTGCAGACGGAGGCAACAATGAAGCCCGGGTCGAACTCGCGCAGCAGCTGCGTGCCGGGACGGTCGAACTGGGCAGTGACGGTGTGCTGCGCCCAGTGAACACTGCGCCGCTACAGTCCAGCCTCAATTACGCCCGGCACCTGCTCGAACGCGCAGCTGCCGCCAATCATGAACCTGCCCGGCGGCAGCTGCGCGACGCGGACCCGCAGGAGTGGAACGCAGACCGCGCAGCCTGCCGGATGCCCGCTGCGCAGACGCCCGCCATGGAAATGCCCGAACCCGCGCGGCGGAGCCGCTGGGACGTCTGGTGGAAGGTCATGCTGGTCCTGGCGGGACTGCGCCTCGTCGCGGCACTGTTCGGTCATCACTGAACGCCCGCTGACCTTCCGTGCGCCCCGCAGCCGTTACGCTGTGGGGCGTGACTGTTTTTCCCTCTGATCTCAAGTTGAGTGCCGTGACGCCCGTGGACGCGGTGGACTGGGCGGCGATTCCCAGTCCGGCGTTCGTGCTGGACGAGTCGCGGCTGCGCCGGAACCTGGAACTGATCTCGTACGTGCAGCGGGAGAGTGGCGCGCAGATCATCGTGGCGTTCAAGGGGTTCTCGATGTGGTCGGCGTTTCCGATGCTGCGCGAGTACGGGATTACCGGGGCGACGGCGAGCAGCCTGAACGAGGCGATCCTGGCCAGGGAGGAGATGCGGGGCGAGGTGCATGTGTACGCCCCGGCGTACAGCGATGAGGAGTTCCCGCGCATCCTGGCGCTGGCCGATCACCTGGTGTTCAACTCGTTCCGGCAGTGGGAGCGCTTTAAGCCGCAGGTGATGGCGGCGCGGGCGGAGGGCCGCACCGTGCACGTGGGTATCCGCGTGAACCCGGAGTACGCCGAGGTGGAGACGGATCTGTACAACCCGGCTGGGCCGTTCAGTCGCCTGGGCGTGACGCGGCGCGAGTTCCGCATGGACCTGATGGACGGCGTGGACGGCCTGCATTTCCATACGCTGTGCGAGAAGGACAGCGACACGCTGGAGCGGACGCTGGAGGTGCTGGAGCGGAACTTCGGGGACGTGCTGGCGCGCGTGAAGTGGGTGAACTTCGGCGGGGGGCACCTGATGACCCGCGAGGGGTACGACATTTCGCGCCTGATTCGCGTGGTGCGTGCCTTCCGCGAGCGGTGGGGCGTGCACGTGATCCTGGAGCCCGGCAGCGCGTTCGGCTGGCAGACGGGCTGGCTGGTGAGCAGCGTGCTGGACGTGGTGCACAACGTCAAGGACGCGGTGCTGCTGGACATCAGCGTGTCGGCGCACATGCCGGACGTGCTGGAGATGCCGTACCGGCCGCGCATCCTGGGTGCGGGCGATCCGCCGGAGCTGGATCACCACCGCGAGACGACCGAGGGCGTGGGTGGGCACGCGTTCATCATTGGCGGGACGACCTGCCTGGCGGGGGACGTGGTCGGGGAGTACGTGTTCGACCGGCCCCTGGATGTCGGGGACCGGGTGGTGTTCGATGACATGATTCACTACACGATGGTGAAGACGACGTTCTTCAACGGCGTGAAGCATCCGGATATCGGCATCCTGCACCTGGACGGGTCGTACGAGCGCGTGAAGTCGTTCGGGTACGAGGAGTTCCGCGCGAAGCTCAGCTGACGGAATGGGTGTGGGCCGCTCCCTCTGCGCGTGGGAGCGGCCCTGGTGCTGGAAAGCGGTGGTGAGGAGCGGGGTGTTCCCCTGCCCGTGGGGGCGGGGTGCCGATTGTGACCCCGTGTGGTGGCCGCGCACGTTGCGGCGTCGGGACGGGGGTGGGGGGTGGGCCGGGGGCGTGGTGTGGGTCCCTCCGGCAGCACGGCTGGTTCGATTGGTCTTAACCTCTTCCGAGGTGAGCTCAGGGTACCCCCCGGAGCTGACCCGCCACTGAAGCACACCCTCATGGAGGCGCTTTCGTCACTCATCCACCTTGAGGATCGCGCCCTGAACCACGCGAAAAACCGCCCCGACTGGGGCGGTCCAGGCGACCTGAATTACTTGCGGTAGACCTTGGTCACGCCGTTCACGGTGCGGATGGTGCCGCCCTCGAAGTCGGCCGCCCACGCGCCACTGATGGTGTACTGATCACGGGTGGGGAAGCCCAGGAACGAGCCGCTGCCGCCCAGCCCCTGGTAGGTCTTCAGGACGTTTCCGCTCAGCCAGAACGTGCCGTACTTCTCGGTGCCGTACAGCGCGCCGTTCTGGAAGAAGCCGTACAGGCCGCTGGTGCCCAGGCTGTTCTGCGGGATGACCTTCTCGTCACCGGCGGCCCAGCCCAGGCGGCTGGGGGGGCGGGTGGCGCCGTTCTCGCCCTTTGCCAGCGCCAGGTAGCGTTCCAGGATCATGCCGTGCACGGCGTACGAGCGGCTGCTGCCGTTCGCGTGAAGCAGCACGGCGTCACCGTACGCACCGACACCCTTGAACTTCTGCCACAGCCCGTCGCCCCAGCCGCTGGCGTACGTGGTGGCCTGACCGAGACTCTCGTCGCCCTTCAGGCGAGCGTAGGCGTCCACCATGGCCTGATCGCGCGTGCCGTTCTGCCGCTCGCCGGGCTGAATGGTGCCCGTGGGCTGCGCCGGCTGAGCAGGAGCGGGCTGGGCGGGAGTGGGTTGTGCAGGGGCGGGCTGCTGGCCCTGGCCGGGCGTGATGGTTACAGTGCCGGTCGTGCTGCCCGGCATGGCGGGCGTGGGGTTCGCGACCGGCGTGCCGCCCACCTTGAAGGTCACCACGTCCGTCGTCCAGCCGTCGGCGGGCAGGGGGTTGACGACGATACTCAGCGCGCGGGCCAGATTCTCCTGCCCCTTGACGCTCACCTGCGCGAAGCCCTGGTCCTTGGCGAACTTGGCGATGTCCGTCAGGTCCAGTTCTTTGGTGCTGGCCAGGGCCAGCAGGCGGTCCTGACCGTTGGGTCCGCCGATGTTCAGGCCGTACTTCGCGTTCTGCTGCGGGAATACGCGGGTCACGCCGCCCTGCACGAAGTTGCTCTCCTCGAAGTTGTTCGGGAAGAACAGGTCGACGACGCCGTTGGCGTTGATGTTGAACAGGTACACGTAGGCGTCCTGGTTGGTCTTGACGGCCACCTTGATCGCCTCGCCCTTGCGGTAGGTGGGGTTGGCCTTGCCGCTGGCGTCCTTGTTCACCCAGACTTCCACGTTCAGTTTCGTCTCGACGGGGTTCACGATAATGCTCTGGGCGGTGATCTTGGCGGGGCTGGCGCTGGCGGTGCCGAGCAGAAGGGTACTCAGGATCAGGGTTCGTTTCAGCATGGTGGTGCCTCCTTGTGGTGAGAGGCACCGTACCCCGCCACTCTGACCGGTTGCTGATAAAAAACCGTCCCACAAGGGATTCCCAAGGGTGACTGAAGAATTCTTGATGAGCTGATGCAAGCGTATGAGAGGTGGAAAGGCGGCCTATAACGTCGGGTTACATCCTCAGGGGCGCCCGGTGCCCTACCCTGAACCCATGCGGCGCGTCATGTTTGTTCTGCTGCTGGGCACCGGGCCGGTCACGGCACAGGGAACGCCGCAGACCATCTCGGACCCCTGGCCGGGTTCTGCGGTCCTGACCCGGCTGTTCGTGCTGTCTGCCGGACGCGCGGACCGGGATCAGCTGATCCGGACCCTGGACCTCACCGTGGCGCAGGTGCGGGAACTCCAGCGGCTGGCGTCCAGCGAGCGGGCCTACGCGCAGGCGGCCCGTCCCCTGAATCCCGCAGCTGCCCGGGGGCTGAACGTGAAGCTGGCCGCCATGAACGCCGAGAAGGACCGCAAGGTCCGGCGCCTGCTGGGCAGCGACTACGCGGTCTTCCGCGCGTGGGTGCGCAACTGGTGGCAGGCGCAGGTCCGGCGCGCCCAGAGCTGACCGGGTTCAGCTCAGGCGGGCTGCCAGCCACAGGGCCAGCGGAGCGATGGCCAGGGCCGGCAGCAGGCTGCCCACCCGAACGCGGCGGTCCTCGAAGCCCAGCCCGGCCAGCATGAGGTTCCAGCTGATGCCGATGATGGTCAGGCCGCCCGCGCCGGTGACCAGCAGCACGTACGGGTTCGTCTTCAGGACCTGCGGGTCCGCGCCGCCCAGCAGCCCGGCGGCAAAGGTCCCCGCCAGCAGGCTGATCCCGCCCTGCACGAGCAGCACCGTCAGCGCGCTGAAGCCCACCCCGATCCCGTACGCGCCCGCCAGGGCCAGCGCCGCAATGCCGTCCAGCGTGGCCTTCAGGACGTACGTGGCGTTGTCGCCGGTCAGGCCGTTCTGCAGCCCGCCGATCACGGTCATCGGGCCGATGCAGAACAGCAGACTGGCCGCCACGAACCCCTCCGTGAAGCGGCCTCCGCCCCGGAAGCGGCGTTTCAGGGTCTCGCCCAGGCGTTCCAGGGCCTCCTCGATGCCCAGCGCCTCGCCGATCACGGCCCCCAGCGCCAGACTGACCAGCGCCAGGATCACGCCGGGCACCGCGCCGCCCGACACTCTGTTCAGGCTGCCCGCCATGTCCAGCCCGATGAACAGCGTCACCAGACTCAGGGTCTGCAGCAGCGTGCGCTGCGTCCGTTCCGGCAGGCGCCCCCCCACCGCGAGGCCCACGGCAGTGCCCAGCAGGACCGTGACGACGTTGACCAGGGTGCCGGACAGCTGCGACAGGACGCTCATCGCCGCTGACTGTAGAGCATGCTGGCCTCCCGTCCGCGCCGACAGGCGAACCAGTCGCCCTCCGCCCGCAGGTCAGTGAACCTCAAGACCGGATGGGCCGGACCTCAAGATCAGCGCAAGACCTGTGACGCTCCGCTGATATGCGGTGTGGTACCTTCGTCGCAAGTTGAAACGAACGCTGCCCCACCTGCCCCGTACGCCGCGCCTGAGCGGTGGGCCGGGCGGCGCGCTCGTGAAGCCCATCCTGGCGTGCCGCGCGCTTTCCGGCACTGACATCGAATCTGAACGGGGCTGCCTGCGGGCGGCCCCGCTGCGTTGAAGGAGGTCTGACCGTGACCCTGAGCGACCAGTACCAGAACATGCCCAAACTTCTGAAAGTCAGTGAAGTCGCCGATTTCACCGGAACGCACGAACGAACCGTCCGCCGCTGGATCCGCGACGGCCGCCTGGGCGCCGTGGAACACCCCAGCGGCCTGCGCATTCCCCGCCGGGCGCTGTGGCGCTTCCTGGGACTCGATCTGGCCCTGAGCGCCTGACCGGCCGGGCGCGGCTGGCACAATGGCGGGCGTGACCGATCCGCTTCATGAGCTGCGCGCCGCCCTGACCCGACCGACTGGCCTCTTTGACCCGGCGGGCCTGGATCTCCCGGGCCACCTGACTGGCGCGCGGGCCGAGGAGGCCGCCGCCTTGGCCCTGCACTGGGGCGCTCCGGGCCGCACGCTGGCGTGGAGCACCGAGCCGCTGCTCCGCGCCGCCGCATACCTGAGAGGGGGTCAGACCGATGCGGCCCGCGCGGAACTGACAGGCGAACCCGAGGGCGCCCGTGTGACACTCCTGCGGGCCCGCGCGGCGTCCCTGGAGGCGCGCACCGATGCGCCAGATCTGGCGGGTTCCGCCCGGACCCTGGCCCGTCACGAGGGTGACAGCGCCGCCCTGATCGCCGCCGTGACCCTCCTGGCTGAAGGGCAGCAGGCCGACTCGCACGCGGCCCTGCGGACCCTGGCCGAGGGACTGAAGGTGGCCGAGATCGCCGGGCAGAGCGCCGACGCGCACCTGCTGGCCGTGCTGGCGCACACGCAACTGCGCCTGAACCCGCGCAAGGGGCAGGCGACGGCCGCGAAGGCCCTGGAACGCAGCGCGCCGCGCAGTCCCGCGCGGGTGCTGGCCCTGCGGGCCCTGAACAGGGCCGATGAGGGGATGCTGGAAGCCCGGGCTGGTGAGCTGCACCCGGGCTGGTGGACCTTTACCGCAGCCCCGACGCTTCCCACGCCTGCGGGAACGGCAGGTACGGCGGCGGACGGATGAACGCCCGGGGACCCGGGTTGCCGCGCAGGTACACGCTCTCGGAGACCCACACGTTCCTCTCCTGAAGCGCGGCGTACAGCTCGGCACCCCGCCGAAGTTCCTCTGGCAGGAGGGGCAGGTGCCCCCGGTAGGCCCGCAGGAACGCCCCGCCCAGGACCGGGTCGAGCCGCAGACTGAGGTGCAGGCAGCGCACTGCCTCCCATGCGCGCGGGGCGAGGCGTGGCTGCTCCCAGTCGATCACCGCGGCGGGCACGCCAGCGTGGAAGAACACGTTCCCGTCGTGGAAGTCGCCGTGCACGAAGCAGGTCGGCAGGGCAGGCAGGTCGTCCGGCGACGGCGCGGCACGCAGGTGGGCGAGGCGCTGCCGGGTGCGCTCCAGGGCCCAGCCGTCCGTGGCGTCCGGGTGGGGGAGAGCCAGAATGGCCGCCTCAATGACCCGCAGGCGGTCCAGGGTCACCGGCACGCTTGCCGGGGGCGCCAGCGCCGGCACCTCGAACGGGACCGATTCAGGGAGCCGGCTATGCAGGTCTGCCAGGAACGCCCCCAGCGCGGCGGCATGCGCCGGGGTCAGGTCCGGGCGGGGAACCCGTGCGCCGGGCGCGACCTCGAACAGGGCCGCCCAGTGCCCATGCAGCCGGGCCAGCGTGCCGCCCCCACGCGTGACGAGCAGGTCCGGGGTGGAGATCCCGCAGGTGCGGGCCAGCCGCACGGCGTGATGTTCGACTTCGGCCCGCTCGCGGCGGGGGTCGCGGTACACCCGCAGGTGAAAGGCGCCCGCGTGCGCCTGCACGCGCCAGGCGGCGTTGATGCTCACCGCGCTCAGCGGGGTCAGCGCCGTCACCGGACCGACCGGCCAGAGCGCCGCGACCTCCGCCGGGCCGATCCGGCTAGGGAGGGTCACCCGGCCTGCACGTCCAGCCGCGCCAGCCCGCGGATCACGAAGCCCCCGGTGTACTGCCCCGGCTCCTGCGGGTCCACGAGGCGCAGGTCCGGCAGGGCGCGGCACAGCGCGCGCAGGCTCAGGGCCAGTTCCAGCCGCGCCAGCGGCGCGCCCAGGCAGTAGTGGATGCCCAGCCCGAACGTCAGGTGCGGGTTGGGGTCGCGGCCCAGGCGCAGCTCGTCCGGGGCGTCGAAGCGATCCTGGTCGCGGTTCCCGCTGGCGTACAGCAGGCTCACGCGGTCGCCGGGCTTCAGGTCGGCGCCGTGCAGCGTCAGCGGTTCCAGCACGATCCGTTCGAACATCGGCAGCGGCGTGTCGAAGCGCAGCAGTTCCTCGACCGCCCGGCGGAACACGCTCAGGCTGTCCGGCGCGTGCGCCTGCGCGACCAGCGCCTCCCACTGCCCCCGGTCGCGCTGCAGGGCCAGCACGCCCGCCGTCAGGCCGTTCACGCTCGCCTCGTGCCCGGCGTTCAGCAGCAGGATGCAGGTGTCGACCAGTTCCTGCTCGGTCAGGCGGTCGCCGCCTTCCTCGGCCTGCACGAGCGCTGTGATCAGGTCGTCCTGTGGGGCGGTCCGGCGCTGCGCAACCAGGGCCCGCAGCAGCGCGCTGAAGTCCAGCACGGCCTGCTCGGCCTCGTCCTGATCGGCGGGCGTGGGCGCCGGCTCGTACAGCTTCACGATCGAGGCCGACCAGGGCCGCAGCTGCGCGCGGTGCTCCTGCGGGACGCCCAGCAGCTCCGCGATGACCGTCACGGGCAGCGGCTCGGCGTACTCCTCGACCAGATCGAACGGCCCCTGCCGCCCCAGGTCACGCAGCTGAGCGTCTAGGATCGCCTCGATCCGCTCCGAGAGGGCCTCCACCCGGCGGGGCGTGAAGGCCAGCTGCACCAGTGAACGCAGGCGCGTGTGCTTGGGCGGCTCGCTGTCCAGCAGGTGATTGCTGTTGAAGGCATCGAAGTTCGCCTGCCGGGAGTCCGGCAGCGGCCAGCCGAGCTCGTCACGTGAGAAGCGGTGCAGGGCGCTGCGCCCGAACCGGCGGTCGCGCAGCACGGCGCTGATGTCCGCGTGCCGGGTCAGGACCACCCGGTTCATGTCCGGATCGAAGAACACCGGCGTCTCGGTGCGCAGCCGCGCCAGCAGCGGGTACGGGTCCCGGACGAAGGCCGGGTCGGCGACCGGCAGCGCGAAGGTCGGCAGGGCAGAGGTCAGGGCGCTCACAGGAACTGCTGCGCCTCCAGCCGCAGGGGCCGGTCATCCGTCTCCACCTTCGACGGCCCCGGCGTCACCAGCGCGTGCCCGGTCAGCGGGGCCGCCGGTGTGGACTGAGGCAACGCTGGCGGCCCCTCCGCCTCCACCCGCGCCGCAGACGAGGTCAGCTGCTCCAGCCGCGCCACCGGCAGGGCCGTCTCCTCCGGCGGGGCGTGCCGGGACGCCAGTTCCGTGAAGGACGCCACCAGCGCCCGGTACCCGCTCAGGAACTGCGAGTACTCCTGCCGCGCCGCCACCAGACGCGCATTCAGTTCCGCGTGCCGGTCACTGAAGGTCCGCTCCAGTTCCGCCAGCCGCTCGGCCTGCGCCCGCTCGCGGTCCAGGGTCAGGACGTGATGATCCCGCTCCAGATCCGCGAAACGACCCCGGAACGCGGCCTCCAGCGCCGACAGGCGCGCCTGATGCCCTGCCTCCAGCTCGGCCCGGCGGGATTCCACCTCACGCATCAGGCCGTCGCGTTCCGTGGTCGCCTGCGACACCATCAGTTCCGCCTCTCGCGCCGCGTTCTCCCGCAACTCGTGCGAGATCCGCTCGGCGGCGATCACCGCTCGGCGGATCTCATCCTCATTCTGCCGCTGCGCTTCCAGGTCCTTCTGCAGCGCCGTGACGCGTTCCACCGTCGACTGATGCAGCTGCAGTTGCTGCTCGAGATCATCGGCCAGATCATGCAGGAACGCCCGCACGCTGCTTCGTTCGTACCCGCCCATGCGGGTGGGGAATTCCTGGTGACGCACATCAAGGGGAGTGAATTTCACGTGAACAGACTCCTTCCCACCCGAACCAGGGTGGCTCCAGCCGCAACGGCCAGCGGGTAATCCCCGCTCATGCCCATACTCAACTCTGCCAGACCCAGATCATGCGCGCGCCGGGCCGTGTCCGCAAACAGGGACCTCAACTGCCCCTCCCGCTCGGGGGTCGGCAGGTCGTCCAGATCGGGCGCCATGAGCATCAGGCCCCGCACCGTCAGGCCGGTCGCCTGCACCTCCCGCAGGGCTCCGCTCAGTTCGGACGCCTCAAGGCCATGTTTCTGCGCCTCGCCGTTGTGCACCTGCAGCAGGACGTCCGGCGCGCGGCCCCAGCTCTGCGCCGCCTGCGCAATAGCCTGCGCCTGCCACGGCGCCTCAATGGAGTGCACCAGCGACACGTGCCGCAGGTACTTGACCTTGTTGCGTTGCAGGGACCCGATGAAATGCCAGTCCTGATCCGGGTGCAGCGCCGACTTGTCCCGCAGCTCCTGCGCGCGGCCCTCACCCAGTGGGAAGTCGCCGTGCGCGAGGACACACCGTTCAATCGCCTCAAACGACTGCCCCTTGGTCACGGCGACCAGTCTCGCGCTCCCCTCGGGCCGACCCGCCACCTGCTCGGCCTGCCGGATCCCGCGCAGCACCTCCGGCAGGCTCATGAGGCAGTCCCGGCGCCCGGGGGACCCGCCCGCTGACATGATGAATTCACCCGCGCATTCTCACCCGAGACGCCCCATGGGCTCAAGTGAACTTCTCACGCCACACAGTCCCGTCCCAGGAAGGACTCATGATCCGGTGTGCCCAGCGATGCAGCGCACGCTCCGCCCTTCATGCCGATCATCAACGCTCCGCACACAATCTTCACCCTTCTCAGGCTCAGCCCCGCAAGTGTGAGCAGCGAGGCGCGCACCCGCAGCCCCCACCAGCACCAGCGGCCCGGGGGCGATGTCCAGGGGTGTGCGACACTAGGAGAAGCATGCGACACCCCCTGACGCTCGCCGTGACCGTCCTTCTTGCCGCGCCCGCCGTCGCCCAGACCGCCGGGACCGTGCAGGACGTGACCGTGGTCGGCACCAGTGAACTGCTGGCGAATTTCGTCCGCGCCACCCTCAGCACCCAGACCGGCACCCCCCTGTCCGGCGTGAACCTCCGTCAGGTCGAGCAGGAAGTCATCGCCACCGGCTACTTCAAGACCGCCGTCGCCGACCTGCGCACCGTCGCCGGAAAAGACACGCTGGTCATCACCGTCGTGCCCAACCCCACCATCAAGGACGTCACCATCACCGGCCTGACGTTCCTGCCCGCCGACGGCTTCAAGAAAAGCGTCGCCGACCTGCTGAACATCGCCCCCGGCGCCACCCTGAACAACCAGCGCATCGACGAGGCCAAAACCGCACTCGCCGAGAACTTCGAGCAGGAAGGCTACCCCTTCGCCCCCAGCATCAGCGCCGACGTCAAAACCGGCACGGACGGCACCGTCACCGTGAACTTCGTGGTCGACGAAACCGCCCCCATCACCCGCGTGGAAGTCGAGGGCGTGACCCTGCTGCCCGCCACGAAGGTCACGGAAATCTTCAAACCCCTGTACGACGCCAAACGCTTCAACCCCGAAGCCTACTACGGCGCCGTGCAGCTCCTACAGCAGGCCTACGACGACGCCGGATACGTCCAGGCTGGCGTGGACGTCCAGAACAGCACCCTCGAGAGCGGCGTCCTGAAAGTCCGCGCCATCGAGGGTCGCGTGTCGGCCGTCGACCTCGAGGACCTGGGCAACCCCACCGTCACGCTGCAGACCCGCACCGGACAGCCCGTCAGTCTGGCCAACCTGCAGGCCGACGTCCGCACCCTCGCCAACCAGACCGGCAAACCCGTCGGTTTCGCCATCCAGCCCAACCCGCAGAACCCCGCCCAGGTCACCGTCCTGTTCGGCTCATCCGGCGTCGAGACCGGCCCGGTCAAGGCAGTCGCCCTCCAGGGCAACACCCTGATCCCCACCGCCACCCTGCAGGCCGTCCTGAAGACCAGGGTCGGCGACGTGTACTCCCCGCAGCTGGCCCAGCAGGACTTCCTGGCGCTGCGCGACGCCTACCGCAAGCAGGGCTACGAGATCAGCACCCGCGACGCCATCACCTTCCAGGACGGCACCCTCACCTACAACCTGCGCGAGGTGAAGGTCGCCGGCTACGAACTGCAGTGGCAGGGCGCCCACAACACCAAGGACCGCGTCATCACCCGCGAACTGCCCGCTCCAGGCGCCGCCTTCAACCGGAACGAACTGAACGAGGCGATCGGCCGCATTGCCCGCCTGGGCTTCGTGCGGGTCACGACGGAAACCGTCCGCGCCGACCCGCAGAACCCCGAGAGCATCACCTACGTGCTGGGCGTCGCCGAGACGAAAAGTGGCATTCCCGTCAACCTGGGCCTCAGCTACGACCAGTTCAACGGCGGATTCGCCGGAGACGCCGGGTACTCGAACAACAACGTGTTCGGTCTGGGTCACAACCTGACCGCCACCCTCGGCGGACAGCAGAACGAGGCCGGACAGAACCTCGTGGCCGAGGTGGCGTATGCCATTCCCTGGCTGGACATCGACTTCCTGGACTTCCGGAAAACCCCGACCAGCGTCAGCTTCGGTGTCAGCAGCAAGGTGTATGGCAACAATGCCCTGTACAGCAGGGAAACAGATACTCCGGCACGCGCGGATACCGGCTGGGACTACACCGTGCGCGACACGGGCTTCAGCGTCAGTGCCGGGCGTAGCCTCGCCCGCAACCTCACCGCCAACGTCGGTGTGGGCTTCAGCTACAAGACCTACTACCTCGAAGCGCTCCAGAGCGGCGACAAGAACACCGTCACCTACAAGGACGCCAGCGGCGCCGACCAGACCCGCACCTTCAACGAGGCCGACGCCAAAGCCCTGCTGCCCGAAACCAACCTGACTACCCGACTCTCCACCGGACTGAACTACGACAGCACCACCAACGGCGAATTCCCCGACGGTGGCGTCCGCGCCAGTACCGGCGTGACCTACTCCTTCGGTCGCCAGGGAGACACGCCACTGCGCTGGACCAACGTCAGCGGCGGAGCCAGCACCTACTACGGCTTCGGCCGTACCCTCGAGAAGGACCTGGGTCTGAGTAACAAGCAGCAGGTGTTCGCCGTGCGCGCCAACGCCGGCACGGTCCTGGGCGTCGATACCGCCCCGGCCGGAACCGGGTACGCCATCGGTGGCGGCAGCGTCGCCACGCCCTTCCAGCTGCGCGGCCTGAAGGACGGCGAACTGTTCGGCACGAACTACTTCACCACCAGCGCCGAGTACCGCTACGACTTCGGCCTGAAGGCCGGGATCGCGCAGGGCCTGTACGGCGTGCTGTTCGCCGACGCCGGGACCGCCTGGGGCGGCAGCGCCACGAACACTGACCCCAGCCTGAAGTACGGCTTCGGCGCCGGCGCGCAGCTCAACCTCGGCATTGGCGGGGCGCTGCTGCCCAGCCTGCGCTTCGACTACGGCTTCAGCCCCCAGACCCGCACCGGGAAGTTCTACTTCCGCATCGGGAACTTCTGGTAACCCCCTGACCCGCCCCGCGCGGGCCACTCCCAGCGGCGCGGCCGGGGGTGGCCCGCGCGCTAGCATGCCCGGATGACGTTCCCCCCCCACCCCGGAGGCCACCCGTGGAAGGCCTGATGCTGGCGCGCGTCCTGCGCGACCTGACCGATCAGCTGCCGCTGCGCACGCTGGGCTGGGCCTTCCCCGACGAGACGACCGCCGCGCTGCTCCTCGACGGACCGCGGCTGGGCGGACAGACCAACCTGGTGCTGTCCTACCGCCCGCCGCAACCCGTGGTGTACCTGTCGCGCGAGCGGCTGCGCGGCGACCCCCGCAGTCCCTTCCAGCGCTTCCTGGCCGCGCGGGTCCGGGGGGACCTGCTGCGCGCCGAGCAGCTGAAACTCGACCGGGTGATCGCGCTGCACTTCGCGGGCGAGACCGGCTTCGTGGACCAGGCCCCCACCCGACTGCTGTTCGAGGTGACGGGCCGCAACGCCAACCTCCTCGTGCTGGACGAGGGCGAGGGCTTCGAGGGCCGCATCGTCATGGCCGCGCGCGAGATCACCGGCAGCCGCAACCGCTTCCGCACCATCCGCACCGGGGGCCGGTACGCGCCCCCACCGCCCTACGAGAAACTCGACCCGCGCACCCTGACCCCCGGACAGGCGCAGGACCTGCGGCACCTGCCGGTCGGACGATGGCGCGAGCGGCTCGACGGCCTGGGGCCCCTGCTGGGCGCAGAACTCGCCCGCCGGGCCGACCTCACCCCCGACAGCCCGCCCGGCGAGGCGTGGCCCCAGGCCCTGGCCGCCGTGCAGTCCCTGGTCGCCGACCCCACCGTCAGCGAGGGCGTCATGCAGGACGGCGCGCGCGAGGCCGCCCGGGGCGAGAAGGCCGCCACGCTGCGCAAGGCGCTGCGCGAACCGCTCGACAAGCGCCTGACCCTGCTGCGCAACCAGCTCGCGGACGTCACCCGCGCCGAGGCGGGCCTCACGGACGCCGCCCGCGACCGCCAGGAAGCGGACCTGCTCATGGCCTACGCCCACACGGTCCCCACCGGCGCCAGCAGCGTACTGCTTGCGGCCTTCGACGGCAGCGGCGAGCAGCCCATTGCCCTGGAACCCATGCTGAGCGCCGTGCAGAACGCCGAGAAACGCTACGCCCGCGCCCGCCGCCGCGAGGACGTGTACCTGCGCCTCGCCGACCGCGAGCACACCCTGCGCGCCGAACTGACCGAGGCGGAGGCGCGCGTGCAGACCCTCGACACCGCCGACCTCGCCACCCTGGAAGCCCTGAGCGTCCAGGTGCAGCAGGAACGGCCGGAGAAGAGCCCGTATGGCACGCGCTTCACCACGCCCAGTGGCCTGGAGGCCCTGGTGGGCCGCAACAACAAGGAGAACGCCACTCTCACCCACCGGATCGGCCGCAGCCTGGACTGGTGGTTCCACGCGCAGGGCTACCCCGGCAGTCACGTCCTGGTGCGCAGTGGCGGGCGCGACCTGGACCTGCCGGACATCCTGTACGCCGCCCGGCTGGCCGCCGCGAACAGCAAGGCGCGTGGCAGCAGCAACGTCCCGGTGGACTACACCCGCATCAAGCACGTCTGGAAACCACGCGGCGCGCCCGCCGGACAGGTGCACTACACCGACCAGAAGACCGTATTCGTGGACGGCACTCTGCCCGAGTGACCCCGCCGCCCCGCAGACCGTGAGCGGCCGCCCGGCGCGGCTGGCTGCACCGCGTACAATGGCCGCTCGTGGAACGCATCATGTTCAGGGCCAAGATTCACCGCGCCACCGTCACTCAGGCCGACCTCGACTACGTCGGAAGCATCACCATCGATCAGGACCTGCTCGACGCGGCGGACATCCTCGTGAACGAACGGGTGGACATCTACAACATCACCAACGGCAACCGCCTGAGCACCTACGCCCTGAGCGGCCCGCGCGGCAGCGGCGTGATCGGCATCAACGGCGCCGCCGCGCACCTCGTGAGCCCCGGCGACCTCGTGATCATCGCCGCGTACGGCAACTACAGCGACCAGGAGGCCCGCACCCTGGAACCGCACGTCGTGCACGTGGACGCCCGCAACCGCCAGATCCAGCTGCAACCCGCCTGACCCCCCCGGGTCAGCCCTCCAGCCAACGGCCCTCCCCCGAGGGCGACCGGGCCGCTGCGGCATGAAGCGCCGTGCAGCACGGTGCTATGCTGACCGGGTGCCCCGCTCCACCATCTGGTCGACTCTGGTGCTGCTCGGCGCTGCAGCCCTGCTGATCTACGCCGCCTGGCAGCATCACACCGCCCTGATGGCCGGAGCCGCTCTGGCCATGGCCGCCGCCACCGTCGGCGCCTCCGGTCAGATCCGCCTGCTGCCCGTCCTCGCCTTCGCCGTCGCGTTTCTGATCTCCCTGCTGCTTCCCGGCACGCCCCTGGGCCTGCTGGACCTCGCCGCGGCCCTCCTGATGATGGCCGGTCTGGGGTTCCGCATCGTGCAGGAGCAGGTGTCGGCCCGGCAACTGCACTGGCAGCGCAACACCGTCCTGGCCCTGCACGCCGGCAGCGAACGCCTCGCGGACGCCCGCGACGCCGACGCCATCATCCGCGCCGGTCTGGGCATCCTGGACAAGCTGCAGGTCGCGCCGAACCTCGCGTTCGTCGCCTACCGCCAGGGCACGCCGCACATCCTGGCCGCCAAGGGCGCCTTCGAATCCTTCCTGGAACGACCCATCCACCCCAGCGGCAACGACAGCCGCAGCGTCCAGGCGGACCACTGGGTGGCCGAGGAAGCCCTGGCCCTCTTGAAAAAACCTCAGCGGCAGCACTACCACGTGGCGCCCGTCTACGGCCGGGCCACCACCCACCTGGGCATGCTGATCCTGACCCGCACCCACGACGCCTTCGACGCGGAGGAAATCGACGTCGTGGCCTCCTTCGCCAGGTTGCTGGGCGCGCAGCTGGGCCAGTGGAACGCCATCCGGGACCTGCGCGACGCCAACGACCTGACGCTACGCTCCCTGGGCGCCGCGCTGGAACAGCGGGACGACGACACCGGCGGCCACACCAACCGCGTCGTGACCATGAGCGTCCGTCTCGCTCGCCGCCTCGGCTGGGACGAGGATCAGGTCAAGGCGCTCCGCTGGGGCGCGTACCTGCATGATCTCGGTAAACTCGCCATTCCAGACGCGGTGCTGCACAAACGCGGCGCGCTGGACTTCGAGGAACGCCGCGTCATCCAGACGCACACCACCATCGGGTATGACATGCTGCAGGACCTGCACTTCCTGCCCGCCGAGACCCTGGACCTCGTGCGTTACCACCACGAACGCTGGGACGGCACCGGGTACCCCAGTGGCCTGCGCGGGCCGAACATTCCCGACACCGCCCGCCTGTTCACCATCGTGGACGTATTCGACGCGCTGACCAACGCCCGGCCCTACAAGCCAGCCTGGACGCGCGAGCGGGCCATCAGCGAGATCCGCGCCCAGGCGGGACAGCAGTTCGATCCTCAGTACGTCGAGGCGTTCCTGCGCATGATGGCCGAACACGACGACGCTCACCTCGTGGTGTGACCGCCACACGCATCGGTGGGGTCGCGGACTGAACGGTGGCCCCACCGCCCTGTGACCCACCCACAGCGGTGCCCCGTGCCCCCCTGAGGCCAACACCACGACCCAGGGCTTCACTACCGCTGGTGTGTCGAGGTGCTCGCTCTGCTGCGCAACTCGGCGAGTTCGCTTGATTCAGCGGCAGGGCCAGACTCCCTGATCACCTCTGACAGCGGTGTCCAGTTTCATTGAGGGCCAACAGCGCGCCCATCCATTCCACGTCCACCTACTGGTGTTGACGGCTTCTCGATCCGCTCGTTTCAGGTGTGCTGGGAACCCCTCAACACACCTGAAAACCGCTGTCACTTGAATCCCGTATGAATTCTGCGGTCAGGTCAGGCTGAGGTCCGCGCGGGTGGGTGCGTACGCCCCGGCGTGGGCGCAGGCGGCGGCGGCGGCCCGCAGGCCCACCCGCAGGTGCTCGGTCCACAGGGCGCCGGCGTTCTCGGTGGCGCTGACGAGCAGCCCGGCGCACAGGGCGTCCCCGGCGCCGACGGTGTCCACGACCTGCACGGGAGCGGCCGGGAGGTCGGCGCGGCCCGCGCTGTGGTACAGGCTCGCGCCCTGCGCGCCGCGCGTGATCACGATCGGCGCTTTCGCGTTCAGGCCGCGCAGGCGGCGCATGACGTCATCCTCGGACTCGCCGGGGAAGAAGAACGCGAGGTCCTCGTCGCTGAATTTCATCAGGTCGGCGCGGCGGGCGACCTGCTCGAACACCGCCGGGTAGTCCGGGTGGCGGTGCGTGATGCGGGCGTTCGGGTCGAAGCTGATGCGCACGCCGGCCGCGCGGGCCGATTCGATCAGGCCCAGCAGGGTGTCCGCCAGCGGCCAGCGGGACAGGCTGATGCCTCCCACGTGCAACCAGCGCGCCGCGCCCAGCCAGCTGCCGGGCAGCAGCGCCGGGTCGAAGTGCAGGTCGGCGCTGTTCTCGCCCATGAACCGGTACGCGGGTGGGTTCGCGGAGTACACGACGGCCATCAGGGTGGGGGCGGGCACGCGTTGCAGGAAGCGCAGGTCCAGCCCGGCGTCCTGCGAGGCGCGGGTCAGGTCGTCCCCGAAGTTGTCCCCCCCGACCGCGCCCGCGAAGGCGCTGGGGACGCCCAGGGACGCGCAGGCCCGCGCGACGTTCCACCCGGCCCCGCCGGGGTGGGCGTGCCAGGCGTTCCCGCCGGCAGTCACGAGGTCGGTCAGGGCCTCACCGGCGCTGACAATCAGGGGCAGGTCGTTCTGGGGCAGGGACATGACCCTGTCATCCTAGCGTGATGGTCACGAGACCACTCCGGGCGGCCCCGCGCCTGTCTGACCTGCCCGGTGGGGGAGAACCCACCCTGCCCGCCGCGCCGATCATGGCCCGATCACGCCCCGGTGGTCCCCTGTGGTCAGGCGGGGTTCGGACCACTTCCGGATGGGAGGTGCAGGTCCGCACCCGCCCATCCGGTGTGGCCCGTCAGGCCCGGTTCACCGGCAGGCGGTACAGCACGACCTGAAAACCGAAGACCTCCCGTTCGTCCACCGGCTCGAAGCCGAAGGTCTCGTACAGGCCGCGCAGGGCGGGGCGACTGGCAGCGGTATCCAGCTTCAGCCAGGGCCGCCCCGCCGCGCGCGTGACCTGCACGGCGTGCTCCAGCAGCGTGTGCGCCAGCCCCTGCCCCTGGCAGGCGGGGTGAACGGCCAGCTTGTGCAGGTACAGCGCCTCGCCGGGCGGGTCGTCCGGCCAGAAGGGCGGGTCCGATTCCAGCAGGCTGAACGCCCCGACCGCCGCGCCGCCCCGCCACGCGACGTGCCAGCTCGGGGCCGGGTAGTGCCGCGCCAGCCGCTCGGGCGTGACACTATCGGGCGGCCAGAGGGTGCGGCCCAGCGCCTCCTGATGCCGCGCTGTCGCCCCCACCACCGCGGCAGCGGCCTGGATGTCCCCCCGCGTGAACGTCACGAGTTCAGTCATGCCCGGCATCATCCGGTGTACTCGGGCGCCGCCTCGATCCCGGTCGCCCAGACGTCCGCGCCGCGCCGCTCCAGCCGCACGCGGGGCAGAGGTGCGAGGGCCTTGCCGAACACCGCCTCGCCCGCCTTCAGGGGATCGAACACCGAGTAGTGGCAGCGGCAGCCCAGCTGCGGGTGCTCCTGCCCGCCGGGCGCGCGGTAGTTGAACGCGAAGGCCATCACCTCGGCGTCCCGCACGAGGTTCACGTTGCAGCCCAGGTGCGTGCACACCCGCGAGAAGCCCGCCAGGTGCCCCCCCGGCACCCCCAGCGACCCGCGCGTGGGCGAGGGGAGGCGCAGCAGCGTGCAGGGCCGCCCGGCATACGTGAAGGTCACCTCGGCCCAGTCGGTGCCCAGGTCGGCCAGGGCCGCCACGCGCTGCGGCGGCGCCGCCTCGAAGGCGGGCTCGCCGGGCGTGCGTTTGCCCAGCGTCACTCTGGTGGCGTACCAGCCCATGTACCCGAACGTCCCGACCGTGCCCGCCACCGGGAGCAGCCACCAGCGGTCCAGCAGCGCCCGGCGCGTCACGCGGCGCGCCCGTGGGGGAGGGGTCGCGGGGTCGCTCACTGGCCCTCCCGCTGCCAGCCTTCGAGCAGGGTCAGCAGCGCGTCCAGTTCGTCCGCTTTCAGGTCCGGGTAGGCGGGCATGGCGCCCTTGCCCTGCGTGATCACCTGCGCCAGCGCCGCGCGGGTCAGGGTGGACGCCCGCAGGCTGGGGCCGGTGCCGCCGCCCCCGCCCGGTCCGTGGCAGGACGCGCAGCTCGCGGCGTACACGCGCAGGGCCGGGTCGCTGGTGTTCAGGCGGGCGCGCAGCGCCGTGATCAGGTCGTCCGCGTCGCGGCCCTTCGGGTCCAGCGTGCGGTAGCGTTCCAGCGCGGCCAGCGCCGCCTGATCCTCACCGAAGCGGGCCAGCGCGAAGCCCAGCAGCAGCTGCGATTCGGGCTCCTGCGGGGCCAGCTGCGCCCCGGTGCGGATCAGCAGCGCGGCCCGCTGGGCGTCCTCGGCGCTGATGGCCTGCCCGGTCTGCTCGCCGCGCGTCAGGAGCAGGATGCCCAGGCGGCGCAGCGCCTCCGGCTGACGCGGATCGAGTTTCAGGGCGCTGCCGTACGCCGTGACCGCCTGATCGAAGGTGTTCGAATCGAAGGCCGCCTTGCCCCACGCCAGGTACGCTTCCTTCGTGCTGCTGCGCTCCGCCTGCGCCTTCAGGCCCGGCAGTTTCAGCACGGCCTGCACGTTCCCGGCCTCGTTGGGGGTCAGGCTGGCCAGCTGCCAGCGGGGCACGAACGTCACGGCGCCCACCACGGTCAGCAGGGCCGCGCCGCCCAGCAGCGCCAGCGCCAGCGTGCGCGTGCCGGGGCGGGCCTGCGGGGCGGGTGGCAGGGCGTCCAGGCCGCGCAGGGCCAGTGCCGCGCGCCGCTCCAGGTCCGGGCGGCGCGACTCGTTGGTCAGGGCCGCGAGCTCGGCGTACAGCCGGTCCCGTTCGGCCCCCAGGCGTGCGCGTTCCGCCGCGTCCGGATCGTCCGGCGTGCGCGCCCGCAGCGGCTCGGTGACCAGCCACACGCAGGCCAGCGCCACGAGCGCCAGCAGCAGCACGTTCAGGAGGACCGCGCCCGTCACGAGTCACCGTTCCGGCGGGTGTCGCGCTGCACCTGCGCGAGGTACGGGTCGAAGCCGCCCGCGTCGTTCAGCGGTTCGTCCGGCAGGGTCGCCGCCGGGCGGCTGCGGCGCAGGAACGCCCACAGCACCCCACCTCCGGCCGCCAGGGCCGCCAGGGGCGCGCCCCACAGCAGCAGGTTCCGGCCAGACTTGGGCGGGTCGAGCAGCACGAAATTCCCGTACCGCTGCGAGAAGTACACGTAGATGTCCGAGTCGCCGCGCCCCTGCGCGACCTGCTCGCGGACCGATTCGCGCATCTTCACGGCGATGGTGCTGCGCGAGTCCGCGATGGACTCCCCGGTGTCGCACAGCGGGCAGCGCAGGTTCTTCTCGATCGCCAGCGCCCGTGCCTCCTGCGCCGGGGTCAGGGACGGCGTGGGCGACGGGGCGGCGGCCATCGCCCCGCCCAGCAGCGCGCCCGTCAGCAGCAGCGCGCGCCTCATAGGCCGGGAACGCCGATCTTCGCCAGACCCACGTTCAGGCGCTCGCGGGTCAGGCCGCCGCGGTCCATGTGCTGCACCACGCCGTCACGGTCGATGAAGACCGTCTCGGGAATGCCGCTCACGCCGTACTCCAGGCCCGTGTTGATGCCGGGGTCGCGCAGGTTCGGGTACGCCAGCGCGTACTCCTGAATGAACTGCCGGGCGTTCCCCTCGTTCGTCTCGTTGAACAGGATGCCCACGACCGCCAGCCCGTCCCCGCCGCTCTGGCGGGCGCTCAGCTCGCGGAACATCGGCGCTTCCTCGCGGCATGGGCCGCACCACGACGCCCAGAAGTTCACGACGACGGGGCGGCCCCTGAGGCTCGCCAGGGACAGCGGCGTGTCGTCCAGGCTGGTCAGCGTGAACGCCGGGGCGGGTTTGCCGACCAGCGGCCCGCCGGTCTGGTCGTTGCTGGCCGGGGTGCGCAGCGCGACCGCCAGGACCGCCACCAGCGCGAACGCGATGGCCGGGGGCAGCAGGCGACGCCACAGTGGCGCAGGGGGCGCGGGGGTTGGGGATGCAGGGGACTTCGGGGCAGAGGGGGTCGATTCGGTCATCACAGCTCCGGGAAGGTCAGGCAGGAAGGGGAGGAGGGCATCAGTCGGTGGCGGGTGCCAGTCGCGCCGGGGCGGCCTGGGCAGCGCGGCGCGGCGTGACCAGCGTGAACGCGGCCCCCACGCACACGAGCAGCGTGCCCCACCAGATCCACGACACCAGCGGCGACTCGATCAGGCGCACGCTGGCCCACTGACCCTTCGGGTCCACGCCGGTCATCACGAGGTACGTGTCGCCGGTCAGGCCGTAGCGCACCGCCGGGGAGGGGAAGGGCGTGTCGCCCCCCTGCGTGTACGTGTTCAGGCGGGCGCTGAAGGGCCGCCCGTCGATCAGCACGCGCGCCACGATGGACCGCCCGTCGGGCCGGGTGACGGTCTCCAGGTCGGTCAGGGTCAGGTCCTCGTTCAGCAGGTGAACACGCTGGTTCATGTTCAGCGTGACCTGCGCGTCGCGGCGGTACGTGCCGCTGAACGCCAGTCCCAGCGCCAGCACGATCAGGCCCGCGTGGGACAGGTACGCCCCGTAGCGGCGCGGCTGCGCGCGCAGGGTGCGGCCCAGCCCGCCCGCCTGCCGGGCCGCGCGGGCCGTCAGCAGGCCCAGGCCCAGCAGGTTGTACCCGCTCAGGGCCACCGTCGCCAGCACGCCTGGGTGACGCACGCCCAGCGCCAGCGCCAGCAGCGCCGCACCTGCGCCCGCGATCATCAGGGGCCGCAGCGCCCGCCACAAGCCCTGCCCGTCCGCACGCCGCCACGGCAGCAGCGGCCCCACGCCCATCAGGAGCAGCAGGCCCAGACCCAGCGGAATGGCGAACGCGTTGTAGAAGGCCGGGCCTACGCTGGCGTCCCGGCGGCCCTGCACGGCCTCCACGATGGTCGGGAACAGCGTCCCCACCAGCACCATCACCGCGAACACCACGAACAGCCAGTTCCCCGCCAGGAACGCGCCCTCGCGGCTCAGCGCGGCGGGCGGGTCGTTGTCGTCCCGCAGGTGCGGGGCGCGCCACGCGGCCAGCAGCGTCCCGGCCAGCAGCAGGAACGCCAGGAATCCCAGGAACACCGGCCCGACCGGGCCGCCCGCGAAGGCATGCACGCTCTGCACGATGCCGCTGCGGTTCAGGAACGTGCCCAGCACGGTGCTCGCGTACGCCAGTACGATCAGCCACACGTTCCACGAGCGCATCAGCCCCCGGCGTTCCTGAATCTGGATGGAATGCAGGAACGCCGTCGTCAGCAGCCACGGGATGAAACTGGCGTTCTCGACCGGGTCCCACGCCCAGTAGCCGCCCCAGCCGAGCGTCTCGTAACTCCACCAGCCACCCGCCACGATCGCCGCCGTCAGCAGCGCCCAGGCGACCAGCGTCCAGCGGCGCGTGACGACCACCCAGTGGTCCGACAGGCGACCCGTCACCAGCGCCGCCACAGCGTACGCGAACGGCACGCTCAGACCCACGAACCCCAGGTACAGCAGGACCGGGTGCACGGCCATCATCCAGTGGTTCTGCAGCGCCGGGTTCGGGCCGCGCCCGTCCGCGACCAGCGTCGCCACCGGCGTGAACGGCGAGGCGACCGTCGCGCACACGCCCACGAAGAACACCAGACTGGCGAACATCGCCGCCAGCGCCCAGGGCCGCAGCGCGTCGCGGCGCAGCGTGACACTCAGGATGAACGCGTACCCGGCCAGCAGCCACGCCCACAGCAGGATGCTGCCCTCCAGCGCGCCCCAGAGTCCCGTGACCTTCACCCAGGTCGGCGAGGCGCGCATGGAGTGCTCCGCGACGAAGCGCACCGTGAAATCGTCCCGCAGCAGCGCCGCGAGCAGCACCAGCGTACTCAGGCTGACCAGCGCGAACACCGCCCAGGTGGCCCGGCGCGCGGCCTCCGTGACGCGCGGGTCACGCCGCGCGCCGCCCAGCAGCGCCAGCAGCAGGCCCGCCACGCTGAACAGCAGCGCGCCCAGCAGACTCAGCTGCCCCAGTGCGCCGGATGCACTGGACGTCCATGAGATCAGGTTCAGCACATTCACTCCCACCGCGCCGTGCGGGCGCGGTCCACCCCCGGCCTCAGTCGGCCGACTTGATCATGTCCTTCAGTTCGGCCTGCGTCTTCGGGACGTTGTACTCCTCGCTGTGCTTCACGACCAGATCCGTCGCGTGGAACGTGTTCCCCTGGAACTCGCCGCGCACCACGACCCCCTGGTTCTCCTTGAACAGGTCCGTCACCGCGCCCCGGTACTGCACGGGGTAGCTGACGCTGCCGTCCGTGACCGTGAAGCGCAGGTCCAGCGTCTGAGGTTCGTACTGCACGGCCTTCACCAGCCCCCCGATCCGCACCGGGCGGCCCTGCAGCTGCGCCTGCTGCTGCGCGTACTCGCTGGGCGTCACGAAGTACTCCAGCGACTTGTTCAGGTTCCCGAACGCGATGGTCGCCGTCAGGCCCACCAGCGCGGCCACGCCCAGCACGACCGGCAGTGGGCTGCGCTGACGCCGCCGCGCCTGTGGCAGCGGCGTTAGGGGCGTGGGGGATTCAGAACCGGGCACGCTCAACGGGGGGCCTCGCTGGCGTCCTCGCCCCGCACGGCCCGCAGCCGCACCCACATCCACGCCAGATACCCGATCAGGACGCTGAACGTCGCCAAGTACGAGAACAGCACGTACCAGAAGTACTTATCCACGGGCCACCTCCAGACCGGTCACGCCGGTCAGTTCGCGTTCCTCACGCGCCTCCTCACGGGCCGCCAGGATGCCGCGCAGGCGCAGCAGGAAGAAGTACAGCACCGTGAACGACGCCACGCTCAGCAGCAGCGTCGGCAGGTACACCGGCGCCGCGTCCCAGCGCACGCCACCCAGCAGCTTCAGCGTCTGCGTCTGGTGCACGCCGCGCCACCACTCCACCGCCATGTAGTTCACGGGCACGTACAGCGTCCCCACGATCCCCACCACCGCCGACACGCGCGCGCGGCGCTCGGGGTCGTCGATCAGCGACCGGATCAGCAGGTACCCGCCGTACACCACCAGACTCAGCGCCGTGGTCGTCAGCCGGGCGTCCCACACCCAGTACGTACCCCAGGTCGGTTTGGCCCACAGCATCCCGCCCACGATGGTCGCCAGCGTGAACAGCAGCCCGATCTCGCCGCTGGCCATCGCCAGCCGGTCCCAGTGACGGCGACGCTGAATCAGGTACAGCAGCCCGAACAGACCGGTGCCGCCGTACGCGAGGTAACTCAGCCACGCCTCGGGCACGTGCACGAACATCAGCCGCACCAGCGACCCCTGGTTCACGTCCAGCGGAGAGGTCAGGCTCAGGCCCAGCACCACCGCCAGACCCAGGAGGCTGGCCGCGCCCAGCACGGTCGTCGTGACGTCTCTTTTCATATCGCTCCCTATTGTGCCGTCAACGCCGGGCGGGGAACCGTGAGGCCCGCCGCGCAGCGGTCATTTCCGGCCCGCAGCATCGCGCCCCACGCATGAAACAGGCAAGTGCGAGTGTCCCCGCCGCAGTATGCTCGGGGTACCCATGACGCGAATCCTGCCCGCCGCGCTCCTCGCGCTCAGCGCCCTTCTGGCCGCCTGCGCCCCCGCCCAGACCGGCCCCCTGCCCGACCCCGCCACGTACCGCCCCGGCCCGGCGGACGTCGCCACCCTGCCCGACCTGGGACCGGTCGGCCGCTGGATGATCACCAGGACGCTGGAACCCGCCACCTGGCTGGGCGAACGGGTCAGCGGACGCACCCTGCGCGAACCCATCAACGTCCTGATCCTCGACCGGACCTCCACCACCCCCGAGGCGGCCACCGCCCGCCTGAACGCCGCCATGACCGCCGCCGGGTACGGCCCGAAGAACATGCACAGCGACGGCTACAGCGGCCAGCTCGGCGAGCGCCTCTACCCGCAGCTGCCCCCCAGTGGCAAGGGCCTCGCGTTCAGTGACGGCCCCTGGTACGTCAGCAACCACCACGGCCGCGTGTTCGGCCCCGCCCCCGTTCAGGGCGGCTACCTGTTCAGCGCCGCGTTCAGCCTGGAGGACATGCGCTGGCTCCCCAAACCCGGCCACACCTACAACAGTTTCAAGGCGACCCGCGAGGACCTCGCCACGCGCCTGAACGCCACCGGCCTGTACCGCCGCGCCCCGAACGTGGACCTCGGCAACCGCCTCGACACCCCCCAGGAGACCACCGGCGACCACGACGGACAGGCCGCGCTGCTCACCACCCCCTGACGACAGCGGGCAGAGGCCCCGGGATTGTTCCGCCGGGGCCTCTCTTGTCTTGCGGTCACACGGGAGGTCAGCCCTCGACGGCCGCCGGGAACAGCAGGGTCGCCAGGATGACCGTCCCCAGGTCGAACGCGGTCAGGAACGTCAGCCAGGTGCCGACCTCGGGACTCCAGCCGCCCTCCAGGAGCAGGCGGGTGGCCTGCACGGTCGCCAGGACCGCCGGGACCAGGATCGGGAAGGCCAGCGCGGGCAGCAGTGCCTCACGCGCGCGGAGGTTCACGGTGATGCTGCCGTAGAAGGTCGTGGCGGCCGCGAAGCCCAGCACGCCCAGTGTGGTCGTCAGCGCCAGCGCAGCCCACGGCAGGGCGCGGCCCGCCGCCGTGACCGCCTCGGACGCGCCGAACAGCACCAGACCCGTCGGCACGGTCACCGCCGCGACCAGCAGCAGGGGCGGCAGCACGCCCAGCAGCTTGCCCAGGTACAGCGCGCCGTGCGGCCCGGGGTACGCCAGCAACTGCTCCAGCGCCCCGGCCTCCTGCTCCTGCGCGAAGGCCCGCTGCGCGCCCACCGCCGCCGCGAGGGCCAGCGCCGTCCAGATCGCCCCGGCGGCCAGCGGCGCGCTCAGGCGGGCGTCGCGGGACACCACCCCGCCGCTCAGGGCGAAGCCCAGCACCAGCAGCACGATCCCCGCGAAGAACGCCGTGGCGAGCAAGGTGTCGCGCGTGCGGCCCGCCACGCGCAGATCCTTCGCGGCGACCGTCAGCACCTGCCTCAGCGCGCCCTTCACGCGGGCACCTCCTCGCGCAGCAGGCCGCCCGCGAGGCGCAGCGTGCGCGGCGCGACCACCTGCGCCAGCGCAGGCTCGTGTGCGGCGATCAGCAGCGAGCAGCCCTGCCCGCGCAACTCCAGCAGCAGCTCCTGCACCAGCGCCCGCCCCGCGTCGTCCAGATTCGCGAAGGGTTCGTCCACCAGCGTCACCGGGCGGGCCAGCAGGTGCGCGCGGGCCAGCGCCAGCCGCTTGCGCATCCCCGCCGACAGGAACCGCGCCCGGCGGGTGGCCGCGCCCTCCAGCCCCACGCGGCGCAGCGTGCCCGGCACGTCCCCGGCCCGCGCGTGCATCCGTAGCGCGAACTCCAGGTTCTCCGCCGCCGTCAGGTCCGGGTACAGCCCACCGTCCACCGGCATCAGGTGAATCGCGTCCCGCACCGCGCGGCTGTCACGCAGATCGAAGCCCAGCACCCGCCCCTCGCCGCGCGTGGGCCGCAGCCCGGCGCTCAGCAGGCGCAGCAGCGTGGTCTTCCCGGCCCCGTTCTCGCCCAGCAGCGTCACGCCCTGCCCGGCCGGGACGTCCAGCGTCACGCCACGCAGGATCACCTCGCGGCCCAGCCGCAGCCACACGTCCCGCAGCTGCACCGCGAACGCCGTGCGGGGTTCAGTCACAGGCGCAGCCACTCGGGCATGATCGAGAAGAAGAACGTCGCCAGCCGCGTGAACTGCCCCGTCAGCATCATCAGGCCCACCACGACCAGCAGCGCACCCCCCACCTTCTCGAACACCCCCGCGAAACGGTTCAGGCGGCGCAGGTTCACGCGGTGCCACAGCGCCGCCGCCAGCAGGAACGGCACGCTCAGGCCCAGCGTGTACGCCGCCAGCAGCGTCACGCCACTGCCCAGGCTGGCGCTGCTCGCCGCGAGACTCAGGACGCTGCCCAGCGTCGGCCCCAGGCACGGACTCCACCCGAACGCGAACGCCGCGCCCAGCGCCACCGGCCCGTACCCCCCGGCATTCGCCAGGGCGCGCGTATCCCGCATCAGGAACGGCAGCCGGATCAGGCCCAGCATCACCAGCCCGAAGAAGATGATCAGCGCCGCCGACACCTGCCCCAGCAGCGCCTTGTGCGGCGCGATCAGCGCGCCCAGGCTGCTGGCCGTCGCGCCCAGCGCGATGAACACCAGCCCGAACCCCAGGATGAACCCCAGCGCCCGCGACCACGGCTGCCGCTCACCGCCCAGCACGCCCAGGTAACTGGGCACCAGCGGCAGCACGCACGGACTCAGGAACGACACGAGCCCCGCCAGGAACGCCACGGTCAGGGAGGGGGATGCACTCGTCATGCCCGGCAGTCTAGCGGCACACGCTCAGGCCGCCTGTCCCGGTAGTGCGTCCGTTTGGCGGGAGATATGGCAGCCTGTTCATGTGCGGCGTCTTGCAACTCAACATCACCACACTTTGACCTTTTCGCCAGATGAACCTGTGCTTGCGATGGCTTTCGACCAATACACCCGCAGCTTTGCCGTCGGCGTAACGGCAGCATTCGTCGGTGATGACGTGATGCTTCTGGGCGTGCGACTTGAAATCAGTGGCTGGGCAGGTGTGACGCTACATGCCAACGATATTTCGACGGGCTATGTGACGGTCGAATGTCTCCCGGATGAACTCGCAGACATCTGCGAATATGAGATGACTGATGGGTCACTCCGGATAGCAGGTTTCACAAGACATGCGCATGGGTATGCGGACTTGATGTTCCAGACACCGCAGGTGACGGTGGAATATCACACGCAGCAGAAAATACAACGTCTTGATCATCCACCCTGATCACTCCAGCTTGCCGGTGAACGTGCCCTCCCAGGCGTTCATGATCCGGCCGTCCTGCACGAGCAGCACCGTCGGGTACGCCCCCACCCGCAGCCGCCGCGCGAAGAGGGTCGCTGCCTCGCCTGTCCAGGCCTGCACGCCCGCCGGCGCGGGGGAGGGGAACCCCTCGGCGTTCACGGCTCGCACCGGCAGGCCCGCCGCGAGGACTGCCGACCACAGGTCACCCAGGTCACCGCAGTCGTGGCTGTACACGACCACCACCTCCTGAGCCGCCGCCTTCCACGGGTGCTGAGGCAGCAGTTCCCCCAGCCTCACCCGTGCCTCGGCGGTCGAGAGGCCCAGGGTCAGGAGCAGGGTCAGCAGGGGAGCGCGGCGCAACCTCATATGGCCTCCGATTGGATGGTTTGCGAGAACCATTCAATCCGAGCGGACGCGAGTTGGAGCGGAACGGGTTCCGGGCGTGGAGTTGATAACCCGGTGAGGTTCCGGCTTGTGAACGGAACAGACGGAATCCGCATCATGCCTGCCATGATGCCCCGCCGTTCCCGCACCTGCATGACGGAGTGGTGAGTGGGTACTCAATGGCGAACGCGCCCCCTGCAACTGGAGGCGCGTGGGACGGGATCGTTACGGTGCGCTGGCGGGCGGAACGGACTGCGTCGAGCCGGTCACGCCCTTGGCGGCCTTCACGGCCTCCGGGTCTGGCTGCTCGTCCCGCAGCGGCGCGGGGCTCTCGTCCGGCGCGTACCCGGGCAGGTCCTCCAGTTGCACGCGGCGCTGCACGATGTTCTGCGGCGGCGTGAACTCGGTCGCGAGGCGGTTGGTGGTGCGGTCCAGGCTGACCAGCAGCGAGTCCGGATCGTTCCCAGGGCGGTAGGTCGTCTCGCGGTACAGCGTGGGGGGTGGTGCGTCGGTTTGCACCTCCGTGTTCGCCGCGTCGCGGTAGTTGGGGTCCAGCACCGCCAGTTTCACGTCCGGGAGGAACTGCTGATCGGGGGCGTCCACGTACTGGATGCCGGGCGGTTCGCTGAACTGCCGCAGCGCCTGCCCCTGATGCGCGAGTTCCATCATGCGCCGCCAGATCGGGGCGTTCACGTACCCGGAGTAGTAGTAGATCGGCATGTCCCCACCCTGCTGCCGGCCCACCCACACCGATCCGGTGTACAGCGGCGTGGTACCCACGAACCAGAAGTCCTTCGGGCCGTTACTCGTGCCGGTCTTCCCAGCGACCGGCCACTCCCCGAATTTCGCGCGGCTGGCCAGGCCACCCTGACGTTCGTTCAGGTCGTTCACGACCCCGCGAATCATGTCCAGGCCCAGCCACGCCACCTGCGGTGTCCACACGCGTTTGCCCTGGACGGGCTGGCTGTTCACGTCGAACAGTACGGACCCGCGCGCGTCGGTCACGCGGGTGATGTACCGGGGCAGCCGGTACAGGCCGCCGTTCACGAACGGCGCGTACGCGGCCGCCATCTTCACCGGGGTCGTCTCGACGGCGCCCAGCGCAGCGGCCAGTCCGGTCCCGTCGTTCGTCTGCAGACCCAGCTCGCGGATCTTCCCGAAGAACGTCTGCAGGCCGATCCGGTCCGCCAGCCGCACCGTCACGAGGTTCAGCGAGCGGTCCAGCGCCTCGCGGATCGTCATGTCGCGGTACGTGGTGGCCCCCTCGAAGTTCTTCGGTTCGTACACGCCGTTCTTGCAGCCCGTGCAAGGGAAGGAGACTGGACGGTCCTCCTCACGGTGCGACTGGTCCAGACCGGTCGACAGGGCCGTCGTGTACAGCAGCGGCTTGATGGTCGACCCGATCTGCCGCTGCCCCTGCGCCGCGTTGTTCCACGCGGCCGGGGGTTCGCTGCCGCGCAGTTTCTGCCCGATCATGCCCAGCACCTCACCCGTGTAGGGATTCAGGATGGTCGCCGCGAGCGTCGCGCCCGGCGGGAGGCCCGTCGCCTCGCGGCTCGCGGTCTCCACCGCCGACTGCAGTTTCGGGTCCAGCGTCGTGTACACCCGCAGGCCGCCCGAACCGTACACCACCTCGCGCCCGAAGCGCCGCACAAGCTCCTGCTCGACCTGCTGCGTGAAGTGCGGCGCGCGCGTCGTGACGACCGCCTTGAGTTCCTTCGCGCTCCGGTCCACCAGTTTCGCGGTCTTCACGTTCCCGCCCGCGTCGTACGTGACCTGCCAGCCGCGCGGCTGGAGTTTCTCCTGCCACGCCGCGTCCATCTGCGCCTGCGTGATCCATCCGTCCTCGACCATGCGCGCCAGCAGCACCCGCATCAGCGGCCGCACCTCCGCGTAGTTGAAGTACCGGCCCGCGTTGGGCACCAGCACCGTCAGGTACGCCGCCTGCGCCAGCGTCAGGTCCTTCGGCGTCGTGCGGAAGTACGCCTGCGCCGCCGAGTAGATCCCGTACAGCTCCACCGGCCCGCCGTCCCCCCAGTAGATGGTGTTCAGGTACGTCTGGAGGATCTCCGCCTTCGTGAAGGACCGCTCGACCTGCACGCTCAGGATCCACTCCTTGAACTTGCGGTCCGGCGTGCGCGCCTGCTGGTACTCCTCGAGCAGCAGCGTGTTCTTCACCAGCTGGTTCGTCAGGGTACTGCCGCCCTGCACGCTGTCGCCCCGCGCCACGCGCTGCACCTGCCGCCCCAACCCGTACGGATCCAGGCCGTAATGCTCGAAGAAGCGCCGGTCCTCGTTGCTGATCAGCGCGCCCACCATGAACGGATTGATCTCGCCCAGGGTCACGATCGTGCGGCTGATCGCCTGATCCCCCACCTTCGGGATCAGGCTGCCCAGCGGCGCCCCGTCGCGCGCGTAGATCCGCGTCTCGGACCCCAGCGAACGCGTCAGGTTGTCCAGTTCGCGGTAATCGGGCAGTTCACGCCCCCACTTCAGGGCGTACGTGGTCACGACGCCCGCCCCGGCCAGCAGGGCCGCCAGCAGGAACGACGTCAGGAACTTCAGGAAACGCAGGAAGATCACGCCCGCCCCCGATTCTGCGCGCTCCTCAACGGCGTCGCGCCTCGATCAGCTGATTCACGCGTCCGCGCAGGTTCTTGCCGGACAGCGGCTTGTACACGATGTCGTCCGCGCCCACCAGTTTCGCGTGATCCCGCGTCTGATCGTCGTCAAAACCCGTCAGCAGCAGCACCGGCGAGTCCCGCAGCCGCTTGATGCGCTTGACACGCGAGCAGATCTCGAAGCCGTCCATGAACGGCATCTTCACGTCCAGCAGCATCGCGTCCGGGGTGTGATCCTTCAGGTACTCCAGCGCCAGCTTGCCGTCCGGCACCGCCACAATGTCGTGCCCGTCCGCCGACAGAATGACCTCCAGCATGGTCCGGATGGCCGGTTCGTCGTCTGCGACGAGAATGGTATACGCCATGCCGCCCATCATAGAGCAGGGCGGCCCCCCACACGCCGTGCCCTGGCTCCCTGTTCGGAAACCGGCCGGAGCACAGGCTCCACGCCTGGAAGCAAGTCACTTGAATTCCGTATCACAGCAGAATTCAGGCGTCTTGAAGGGCACCTTCATCACTCCTGAACGAGCGCACTCGAAGAGCTGCGCCGCAGAGCGAGCACCTGACAACATCAGCGGTTGGAAGTGGAATCGAAGGGCATGGAGTTGGCCCTTCAATGGAACCGAAGACTGCTGTCAGACGAACCGCCGCCTGTTTCGTTCACCGACCGGAGCACCACCGATCTGTCCACCCCACGCCCGGCACCCACTTCTCACTGCCCGCGCTGCCGCGCCGCGCTCCGAGTCCGGCTCAGATGAGTTCCAGCGGCAGGAACGGCGACCGGACGGTGATCGTCATACCGCGCCATTTCGTCAGGGCGCACAGGCCCAGCAGCGGCAGGCTGATCCAACCGTTCGGATCGTCTTGCAGGTCTTCAGTGCGCTCGTAGTACCGCTGATGACTCTTCAGTCCGTACGCGACGTCTCGGTTCAACCCGGCCTCATCGCCCAGGTGAATCTGCGTCAGCACCGCGATTTCCGACCCGGCCAGTTCCGTGCGGATCAGCATATCCTCGTGCTCCTCACCGTCCCAGGGGGTCTCCACGCTGTTCCACGCCTCATGAATCAATCGCAGGGCGTCAGGCGAGCCCTCGTACACGGCGCGCAGCGCAGCCATCTGCTCGTACCGGTAAGGCGGTGACCAGGTGCTCGACGCCCGAAGCGTGCTGGTGTAGTCACGCAGGAGGACGTTGTCGATGACGACCGCGTTGCGCCACAGCAGATTCAGGTAGAACGCCCGGAGCCACCGGCCGGTGTGCGCGGTGCTGTTCGGGCCAGTGGTGGGGCGCACGACACTGTCGTGCAGGATCATCTCCAGTTCCTTCTCGCCTTTTGGGAACAGGGCGAGGTACACGATGAACGCGTCGAGATTCCCAGCCAGGGCCAGCATCTGCCCCGCCTCGTTTAACCCATCAGGCCCAGACAGCATCAGCTTGACGCCCAGCTCATAGGTCACGGATGACAGGAGTGAGAGCTGGATGGTTCCTTCCAGGCGGGGCAGGGCCCCGCGTACGTGTTCACGCCCCCACTCGATATCCTCCTGAAGTCTTTCCAGAAGGATGGGGTGAATCAGAGGATGCGGCTTCATAGACCTCATTACAGTATGAACTCTCTGACAATCTTGAGCACTCGCTGTCCGGGTCACGTCACATCTGGCACTGATTGAAAGAACTGCGTGCAAGGCAGGGTCTCTCGATGCGTCGTTGCGTCTCAAGTAGCGCACCAGAACTCTGCCCATTCGACTTTATGTGAAGCGATAGGCTGTACACACGCTTCAAGAACATCCACTCTGCTTCGCCGCTGACAGTGGTCTCCCGAGGCATTGAGACATTCCCTCATGGCCTCGGAAACGAGCCGAGCCGGCAACCGTCGACACCAGCAGTTGGAAGTGGAGTTGAAGGGCGTGCCGTTGGCCCTTCAATGGAGCTGGAAACCGCTGTCAGGCCACTGCCGCTCAAGCGCGGACGGAATTGGGCGGTCGTTGAGAATCTCCCCACGTCCATCCAGGGGATATCGGTCAGTTGGTGGTGACGGGCCTCGGCGATGTGTGCGGGACTCTCTATCTTCGCAGCTCCTGACCGCGTCTCAGGGGAGGTGCGCTTTGACCTGCGCCCACCGCGCGCCGGGGCGACGCAACAGTCGGCGCGAGTAGTCGCCCAGGAGACCCAGATCGCTCAGGTACCCGTTGAACGCCTGTTTCTGCGCGGCCAGCAGCTCCAAAGGAGCGTTCCAGGGTTCGTCCGTCAGGTCGACTTCCAGGCCTCCCCAGTCCGTCGTCCTGACCACGAGGTCCAGTGCCGTGAGGGCCGCTGGATCCAGTTGAGCCGCAAATGGGGGGCCGAACCAGGACCGCACGGCGGCGCTGTCCGGCCCATTGTTGTGCAGGTCAAGGCCACCGGTGTTGAGCATCGCGTTGAAGCGCCTTGCTTCCTCAGTCGTGTCGGTCCAGGGGAACCCGATACCGCCGAACAGGGGCCGCGTGACGCTCGCCATTCGGGATGCCAGCGTCCCCAGTTGCGCCCGCCGGTGCAGTTCCACGTTCTCAAAGCGAATCGCGCAACTGTTGTACATCAGGCCTTCACTCACGAAACCGGGGGAGAACGTCGACGCCGGGGCTGCGGCGCGGTAGAAGATGGGCATGAGCAGTCCTGGCGTCTCCAGCACGTACTGACGCAGGAACTGAGGGTCGTACGGCACCCGGTAGTACCGATGCGCGGGTTCATCAGAGAAGCTCATGGTCTCGGGCGCGAGATCAAGGGCCTCCAGCCAGTCGAGGATCGTACCCAGATGAGCCGCAGACGTGGCGTGATCCCGGGACAGGTACGGGGTGAGGAACTGACGGATGCGGAAATTCGCCGTCACGCCCCCTCCCTGCCCAGAAGGTGCGGTTGAACCTCGCGACTCCCAAACGCGAACCAGTCTCCGGACTCCGGATGGCGACGGAGTACCACCACGTTTTCCGCCGTGAGTTCATCTGCGGCAAAGGACTTGCTGGGCCGTACGTCGGGTGACGCGCTGGACAGGACGACCAACAGTGTCTTCCCGTCGAGGAGGGCGCCCTTGAACTCGACCTTGAGCTGCCGGGTGCGGTGCTGAACGTCCGCTTCGCCGCTGAAACAATTGATGTCCGCCCAGACCGTATCGTAGACGGCGTCCGGACGCACCGTCACGCTCTGTCCGTCCATGGTGGCGGTGTACACCACGGGCGTCCGGGAATTCCCCGCACGATCCGTGGCGTCGTCGTTGTTTTCCATCCCGGCGTCGTCGATGGCAGCGTTCTCCTCGGCCAGACCGCGCAACTGCTTGGCGTGGTCCCGCTGCATCTGCGGCAGCCGGTCGTCGTACGACTCGGCGCTGTGCCCCCCACTGGTCTTGCTCAGCTGATAACGCTCGTACCGGATCGCCCGGACGTCGGTGGGGCTGGCCGCGTCAATCCGCGTGCGAAACCGGCTGTACTCGTCGGGCGAGAGATGTGGAAAGGACAACACATATGCGGCCGTCATCCCAGCTACTGCCGGTCAGAGCGGACGGAATTGGTTGGTCGCTGAGAATGCCCCCGCGTCCATCCAGGCGATATTGGTTAGTCGGCGGTGCCGGGCCTCGGCCAGAAAAGCTGGTGTGGCGAAGGTCGGGTGGTGAGGCGATACGCTGAGCCGGAAGAGCGGTGGTACCGATGCGGGCAGCTTCAGGCTGTAGTGCTGAACAGCTGAGATGACGTTCTCACCGCGGTAATTCGTCCGGGTGGTGAAGTCGGAACGGGCCGCGTCGAAATAGTCTTTGGGAGCGCCCAACTGTAGAACAACGTAAGGCCGCGCCTGGACGGGCACGCCGCGCCGCTCGAAAGTAACGGGGTACAGGGTTGGCGCGTCAGGGGCAAGGTCACGCACCGTCTCAGCAAACGTCTGGGACACGATCAGCAGGTTGGGCATGGTGGCGTGCTGGAGCCAGTCCAGGTGATCGAAGCGGTCATTCCAGATTTCAAACTGGAAGGCCTGGATACCAAGTGGCTGGCCCTGATCGTAGGCTTGAAGGTCAATGGTGAACTCGGAGGTGTTGGTGACGTCCCCTCTGAGCGCCGGGTCAGTCCAGTGCTCGTTGGAATTGGGGGCGATAATTTTGATGTCGGTCATCGAATGCGTCCCTTCTTGCCGGCCGTGTTCTCAGTGGTCATGGGAATATTGCCGTCAACAATGCGTTGCTTGAGCATCGCCTCAATTGAAGTCATTTCATGTTGCAGGGCCGCGCGGATCTCGGCGATGCGTGGGTGATCGGGAGTCCAGCTCTGTATCGGGCCGAAATCGGCTACCAGAGTGCTCTGTGATGTTTGGAGCGCTGGAATCACGACCTCCGCGTCGTACTGGTTGTGATGAGACCAGTGCCCGACCTCCTGACCGTCGAGCAGGCGGTAGAGCCTCTCCATGGGCATCTCGTGGTAGTTGGTCATACGATCAGGACTGTACTGGATCAGTTCCATCGCTTTGACGCACAGGGAGTTCGATGTACTGACCTTGTCGGGAATGAGGTGGTGCAAGGTGTGACCGTCCCGACCGAAATCAATGTCGGGCCGTGCGCCGGGATCAAGCTGGTACTTCTGAATGTAGTCATAGGTGATGCGGTTGCTGGGATTGACCTGAACGGTGCCGTCCGGGCGGACGAGAAGGATGGCAGACTTCATATCGTAGGTGCCGTCCGAGTTGAGGCGGCCGATCACCTTGCGTCCACCCTCAACCTCAAACGTGACGTACCGGTCTGGGAGCACGGAGGCGTCAAATGGCTTGCCAAGCAACCCCTCGATTTCCGCGTGGTTGTCGTACAGCTTCTTCCGACCCTCGATGACGCTGTCGTCAATGATCGTGTGACCATCTGCCCTCTGCGCCGCCTGCTGATAATCCTGCGAGAGGCGCTGCAGGTCATGGGCTTCTTGCAGGAGGCGCTGGCGCTGCGGTGAGGACTTGGGCAGACGATCGGCCTCCTGGAACCGCCAGTGGGCCATGTCCTGATGCTTGGCGGCCTCCACGCCCAGTTCCCATTGGCGGGTGCCAGGCCGGACGGCCGTATCGGCGCCGAGCAGCCCTTTGACCTTCTGTGTCAGGCGGCTGACCGGGCTGTTCTCCTGCCGGGCCTGTCTGGCGTACTGATCGTGGACGGCTGCGTCTTGCGGGGTGGCGTTCGGGCTGAGTTCAACTTTCGTTCGGCCTTCGGTATGTCCGGAGATGCGTCCAGGCGTTTCAGTCGGGAGCTCAGGATTCATGCGGGTGGGGACGGTGCCATGCGGGTTGCCGGTGACGTTGTTCACCCGGTCGCCTGCGGTGAGGCCCACGCGTTCCCCGGCGGCGTGGGCGCGGTTCTGGATCTGTCCGGCGCGGCCCGGCAGGCGGGTGGCGGCGGCGCCGACGCCGGTGCCGATGGCCATCATCATCAGCGTTTCGGGGTTGCTGAGGTTCTTCAGGGCGTCGCCGAGGGACGCGCCGTTCATGACGTCGCCCAGCACGTTGCCGCCCAGGTCGAAGGTGGTGCCGACCGCGAACGTCCCGGCTTTCTGCGTCAGGCCGCTGCCGAGCAGACCCGCTGCGCCCATCTTCCCGGCGATCAGGCCGCCCGCGCCGCCCAGGGCGCCCCCGACCGCGCCGATCAGGGCGGCCTTGCCGACCCCGTCAAAGAGGCTCTTCTGGAACCTGGCGTCCAGGCCGATGTTGTCGACGGCATTGTTCGCCATCTGGATGACGGCGCCGCTGGCCGCGCCGACCAGCGCGCCGCCCACAACCGCCCCGACCGCTCCGGCAGCGGCACCGGCGCCCAGCGCGCCGGCCATGGCGCCGACCGCGCCGATCACGGCGGGCCCGGCGACGACTGCCACGACGATGATCACGGCGATCATCAGGGCGATCTTCACCCAGCCCTTCCAGCGGGGTTGCACCTGCGCGGCGGCCTTCTCGGCGTTCTCGCGGATGGCGGCGTCCTCCTGCGGGAAGTTGCCGCGCAGCCCCTCGCGCAGTGGGGGGAGCGTGGCGCGCAGTTCCTCCGGCAGGCCCTTCAGGGCCTTGGCGTACAGGGTTTCCAGGCCGCGTTCCAGGGCGTCCAGGGTGCGGGTGGTCTGCTGCGCGTCCTGCTGCGTGCCGCGCGCGTGCGCCTGCGTGAGCGTGCGGAACGTGGTCAGGGCCTGCGTCAGGAGCCCCTGCGCGCCCTGGTCGAACCCGCCCGCCTGCGCGCCCGCCTGCGTGACCCCGGCGCGCGCCACGCCCCCCAGCGCCTGCCCGGCCTGCGCCGCGCCGCGACTGAGGGACGCGGTGACCTGCGTGGTGCCCTGCCGGGCGGCCAGCTGCGCGCGCCGCACGCCGCTCACGATGCCCGCCTGCGCGCGGTTGAGGGTCACGGCCAGTTCCTTCGGGTTCGGCGCCGGCGCGCGGCGTACCTGCGCGTCGAACGCATGCAACTGCCGCTCCAGGCTGCCCGCGAGGGCCGTGACGTTCCGCCCGATGGAGGTGGTCGCCTGCTTCGCCTGCGTGTTCAGTCCGGCGCGCTGCGCGGCCGCCTGCGCCGTGATGGCCGCCAGCTGCGCGCCCTGCACGCCGTCCAGCCCCCGCAGGGTCGAGGTCAGCTGGGCCTGCAGGGCGGCACTCAGGCCCGCGTAGGCCTGCGTGGCCTGCGCCCGCGCCTGCGTCTCCCGCACCGTGAGGCGGCGCGTGCTGGCCGTCAGGTGCTCACGCAGCAGCCGCTCGGTGTCCCGCAGGGCCAGGTCGATGTTCTTCAGGTCCTTTTCCAGCCCGCCGCCCGGGCCGGTCAGGTGCTGCGCTTCCTCCTGCGCCTGCTCGCGGAAGCCCGGTGCGTACGCCGCGCCCACGTCCCGCGCTGCGCCCGCGCGGGCCTTCCAGCGGTTGTCGGTCAGGGGCCCGTCCAGCAGGCTGTCGTCCTGCCCGGTCACGTGCGACTCGTACGCGGCGGCCTGCGCCTCGGCCCGCGACTGGGCTTCCGCACCGACCTCATCCCCGGCCGCCAGGTACATGGGTGTCACGCGCGCGTACTCGGCCTGCACGGCCTGCTTCTGAGTGGTCGCGTCCGTGCGCGCGGCCTGCAGGGACTGGTCGTACGATGCCTGCACGGCCTTCTGAGCCTGCTGCGTCGCCTGGGGCAGCGCGGCCAGGGCGGCCGCCCGCCGGGCGGTCAGGCCCGCGCGCGCGGCCGCAGCGCGACTCAGCACGCGCGCCTTCTGCGCCGCCACCCCGGCCCGCAGGACGCGCCCCTGCGCGCTGGCAGCGGCGCTGACCTGCGCCCCGGCCCGCGCGGCCTGGACCTGCACGGCCCGCGTGGCCTGCTGGCCCTGCGCGCGCACGGCCCTTACCTGCTGCGCGCCGCGCTTCACGAATCCCCGGGCCAGCGCGCTCGACGCGCGCCGCTGCGCCGCGAGTTTCTTCTGCACGTGCGCGTACGGCACGCCCGCCGCCCGCACCCGTTCCCGGCTGACCGGCAGCGCCGCGAACTGCGTGCCCTGCGGCACGCGCGCCTGGGTGGTCACGGCGCGCGGGGCGGGCAGGACGTTCAGCGCTGCGGTGGGGGCGACGCGCACCTCGCGCGGTGCGGGCCGCCTGGCCTCCGGCACCGAGACCTTCGGGACCGACACCTTCACGTCCGGACGTGGGGACGCGGGGGGCTTGAGCAGCCGGGTCGCCTGCTGCTGCGCCGCCGCGAACGCCTGCACGTGCCCGCCCAGCGCGCGGCCCGCACGGCGGTGGACCGTCCGGCGGGCCTGCACCGCCACCTGCGGCGGCCGCGCGGGCGGCAGCTTCGGCTCGGGCTTCGCCGATCCTGCCTGAGCCGCCCCCGGGGGGGCCTGCTTGCGTTCCTTGAACATGCCGATACTGTACCCGCCCAGCTGACCCGGCGTCTCGCTTTCGCTGCGATGCGGCGTCTCACAGCAGAATTCAGGAGTATTGAAGGTACTCTTCAAGACTCCTGAACGAGCGGAGCGAGCACCTGACGGCACCAGCGGTTGGAAGTGGAAGGGCGTGATGTTGGCCCTTCAATGGAACTGGAAACCGCTGTCAGGGCCAAACAGACCGGCCCCTGCGCATACTGGCGCGGGGGCCGGAGCACGAAGGGATTACTCGAACTGCGCGAGCACCTGTGTCAGACGTTCCCGCTGCGCGCCGAAGTCGGCTACGCGGCGTTTTTCTTCCTCAATGACTTCCGCGGGGGCGCGGGCGACGAAGCCCTCGTTGCTCAGTTTGCCCTGCGCCTGCTTGATCTGCTTGTCGAATTCCGCGAGGCGTTTCTTCTGCTTGCCGATCCAGTCGGCAATATCCACGGTGCCTTCCAGCGGCGCGCGGACGGTCACACCCTGCTCGACGAGGCTCAGGGTGCGGCCCTCCATATCGCCGGACAGGTTCACGCGGGCGATGCTCTCGACCACGCGGGCGTTCTCGTGCACGGTCGGGGCGAGGTCGCCCTCCACGGCAACGTTCAGGCGGTCCTGCGGGCTGAGGCCCAGTTCGCTCTTGAGGCTGCGGGCGGCGGCCACGGCGGCGCGCAGGGCGTCGAAGGCGCGGGTGGCGTCCGCGTCGTGCAGCGCCTCGTCCGCGGCGGGCCAGGTGTGCACGGCCAGCTGGCGGCGGTGGCCGAGCGCGCCGTACAGTTCGCTCGTCACGAACGGCATGAAGGGGTGCAGCAGCTTCAGGATGTGTTCCAGCGTGGCCTTCAGCGTCACCAGCGTGGACAGTTTCCCTTCCGCGAGGGCGGGTTTGGCGGCCTCGATGTACCAGTCGCAGAACTCGTCCCAGGTGAAGGTGTACAGCGTACGGATGGCCGCGCCGATGTCGAACGCGTCGAGCTGCGCGGTGGCCTCGGCGGTCACGGCGTTCAGGCGCGACAGGATCCAGCGGTCCGCCAGGGTCAGGTCCGCGCGGGCGCGCACGGCGGTCAGGGCGTCGCGGCTGCGCAGGATCTCGCCGACGCTGTCGTCCAGCGCGCCCTGCACGTAGCGGATCAGGGCCTCGTCCGCCTCGTGCCCGGTCGTCTGGAGGTTCGGGAGGGCCTCGCCGAGGCGCAGCATCGCGAAGCGCGCGGCGTTCCACAGTTTGTTCGCGAAGTTGCGGCCCTGCTCGAAGCGGCGCGGGTCGTGCTTGATGTCCTGCCCGCCGGTGGACAGGAAGCTGAACGCGAAGCGGCTGGCGTCCACGCCGTACTGGTCGAACAGTTCCAGCGGATCGATGCCGTTGCCCTTGCTCTTGGACATCTTCTGACCCTTCGCGTCGAGGTACAGGCCGTGCAACATCACCGTGCTGAAGGGGGCCTGACCGGTCAGGCCGTACCCGGCCATCTGCATGCGCGCCACCCAGAAGAACAGGATGTCGTACCCGGTCACGAGCACCTGCGTGGGGTAGAACTTGCGGAAGTCCTCACTGTCCGTGTCGGGCCAGCCCAGCGTGCTGAACGGCCAGAGATTGGAGCTGAACCACGTGTCGAACACATCAGGGTCGCGGCGCAGGTTCAGGTGCGCGTAACGGGGGTCCTGATCGCAGTCCAGGTCCGGGTTCTCGGGGTCCGGTACGTACAGGTTGCCCTGCTCGTCGTACCACGCGGGAATCTGGTGGCCCCACCACAGCTGACGGCTGATGTTCCAGTCGCGGATGTTCTCCAGCCAGTCGCGGTTCACCTTCGCGTACCGCTCGGGCACCAGCTGCATGTCGCCGCGCTCCAGCCCGGCCAGCACCTGTTCCGCGAAGGGTTTCATCTTCACGTACCACTGCTCGCTGATGATCGGCTCGACCGGCACCTTCGTGCGCTCGGATAGGCCGATGGCGGTGTCGTGGTCCTTCTCCTCCAGCAGGTCGCCGCCCTCGGTCAGGGCCTTCACGACCGCCTTGCGGGCCGCGAAGCGTTCCAGGCCCTGGAACTCGGCGGGCACCAGCCCGTCGCGGGTCAGGTTGCCGTGCAGGTCGATCACGCTGGGACGCGCCAGACCGTGGCGTTCACCGACCTCGAAGTCGGTCGGGTCGTGCGCGGGCGTGATCTTCAGCGCGCCCACCCCGAACTCCATCTCGACCGCCTCGTCCGCGATGATCGGCACATACCGGTCCGTCAGGGGAATGCGGGCCTCCTGCCCGACCAGATGCGCGAAACGCGGGTCCTGGGGGTGCACGGCGATCGCCTGATCCGCGAAGATCGTCTCGGGCCGCACGGTCGCGATGCGGATCTCGCCCGCCTCCCCGTTGCTGGCCGCCGCGTTCGGGTCACGCAGCTTGTACGACAGGGTGTACATCTTGCCCTTGCGGACCTCGCGGTCGATCTCCAGTTCCGACAGGGTCGTCTGGCTGGCCGGGTCCCAGTTCACGATCCGCTCGCCGCGGTACGCGAAGCCCTCGTGGTACAGCTTCACGAACTGATGCCGCACCGCGCGGCTCAGGCCCTCGTCCATCGTGAAGCGCTCGCGCGTCCAGTCGGCACTGACGCCCAGGCGCGACAGCTGCTCCAAGATCATTCCGCCCGACTCGGCCTTCCACTCCCACACCTGATCCAGGAACCGCTCGCGGCCCAGGTCATGACGGCTGACGCCCTGCTCGCGCAGCTGCCGCTCCACGACCACCTGCGTCGAAATGCCCGCGTGGTCCATGCCCGGCAGGTACAGCGCCTCGAAGCCCGCCATGCGCTTGTAGCGGATCAGCGTGTCGATCAGCGTGTTGTCCAGCGCGTGCCCCAGGTGCAGGTTCCCCGTCACGTTCGGCGGCGGGATCACGATCGTGAACGGCTCCTTCCCGCTCGTCGCGTCCGCGCGGAACGGCTCGTTGCGCCACTTCGCGGCCCAGCCGGGCTCGACCGCCTTCGGGTCGAACTGCTTGGCGAGGGTGGACGCGTCGTTCTCGGGCGTCTGATCCGGGGTGCTGGTCTGGTCGGGGGTGTAGGGGTCAGTCATGCTTGAAGCTCCTTGTGCAGCAGGTGATCGAGGTGGGGGAGGGCGGCGTCCAGCTCCCAGTCCAGGCCGGGCGCGTGCAGCGGCGCCCAGCGGAACCGGAACACGTACCGGCCCTCGGCGAGGTGATCCCAGGTGTCCGGCGTGCCAGCCGGGGCGGTCAGGGCGTACGCGTGGCAGACCTGCCGCGTGAACCGCTCCGGCAGCTGCGCTTCCCATAGATACGAGGCCAGGAAGGTGGGATGGGTCAGGCTCAGACCGGACTCCTCGTGCAGTTCGCGCGTGGCGGCCCGCTCCGGGATTTCGCCCGGCTCGACCCCGCCCGCCACGACCTGCACGCCCGCACCGCCGTCCGGAACGTGATCGAACACCAAGAGCTCGGGACTGCCGCAACCGGTGCGCGTCACAAAGCACACGACCTTCTCCCGCAGGCTGCGCGCCGCCGCGTCCCGCCGGGCCTCCTGTGGCGTGTCGTAGAACGTGACCATCCTTCCCACCTCCTGACCGGGGAGGGAAACGCAAAACGTCCCGTCCGCCGGAAGACCTTCCGGATGCGGACGAGACGAGAGTGTCCCGTGGTACCACCGCGTTTCCCCGCCTGCATGGGGGGCACTCGCTGCGCGCTGTATCGGGCGCACCCGGAGGCTCTACGCCCCCCACGCGGGGGGTTTCTGCCGTCGTGCTCGCGGGTGACGTTCGCCGGGGGCCGGTCCACCTGCCCTCTCAGTCGCGGGGCGGGTTTCCTGTGGGGGCCTGACCCGGGTACTCCTCCCGGTCACTGCAATCGGGAGTGTACGCGCCAGGGGGCGGGCATTTCAATCCGCACGCTGGCCCATTGGCGGCGTGGGGGTGGGCCGGGCATCCTGCGGGGCGTGCCCCTGACTGGAATGACCCTGTATCACCGCGCCGTGCGGGACGTGCGCGGCGATCACCTGTTGCCCCTGAGCACCCTGCGTGAGCGTCACCCGGACGTGTACGCCCGCGAGGCGGCGAAGTACGTGGGCCGCGAGGCGCTGATGGGGGAGCGGGTCGGTCGGCTCGACTGCCGGTGGACCGATGTGCTGTTCTTCTCCCCGGTGAATCCGGGGCCGCTGCTGGACGCCGCGCGGCAGAGCGGGCGGGCGATTCCCCCCGTGCGGTTCTGGACGCTGGACGCCTCGCACCTCGATCCGGCGCGGGCCTGTGTCCGGCTGGTGCGGCCCTGGCCGGGGGGTGTGAAGCCCGCGCCGGACCCGGCGGACGAGCTGCCGTTCACGCCGCAGACGCTGCGGGAGCACTCGGCGGCGCCCCCGGCGACCCTGGACCGCCTGCGTGCCCTGCCCGGCGGTGCGCCCCTGATCCTCTTGATGGACGTCCCGCACATCCTCTACCGCGGCGAGGTGCCCCTGGGTGCGCTGGGCGAGGCGCGCTGCTGCGGCGCCCTGCTCCCGCCACTCGATCTGCCTGAGACAGAATGGTCAAAATGTCGTATGTTGCCCGCATGTCCATAGATGTCGATGCCCGGGCCAAAGCCATCCTGCCGGATACGGCGCTCAGCGCGCACGACACGGTCGAGATCGTCCAGCTGCTCCTCAAAGCCCCCACTGCCGACCGTCCGGCCGCCCCTGGCCTCCTCCCGCACGTGTGGGGCTCGTCCCGATCCGGCTTCGCGGATCACGCGCTGCGCCAGCTGCTGACCTGGGCGGACCTGCCGGACCTGACGTTCATGACCGGAGAGCAGGCCATGTACCGCACGGAGGACCGGGTGCACGGCGTGGCCCGCAACGTCACGGTGCTGCGGACGCCCGCCGGACTCCAGCGGGCCGGGAGCAGTCTCGCCGCCCTGTTCAGCTGGGCTGAGGCTCACCCGGACGTCGTCGCGCAGGCGTCGAACGGCCTGTACGGCGGGGCGGATGTGCCGCGCCTGCTGGGCAGGACTGGCCTCTCGGTGAACCCCCGGTACGACCTGACGGTGCAGGGCGACGAGGACGGCGACGACCTCGATTACATGCTCGCGTACCTGCGGGGCGTGCGGTCAGTCGTGCGGTTCTGCCTGCACCACTCAATGGCCTTCCTGTACGTGCAGGACGACTTCATGATCCCCGCCGGTCTGGATGAATCCCTGGACGACTGACCCGGAGGCAGCCCCAGGTCAGTCGGTGTGAGGGACTCGTTCGAAGCGGTACAGCAGGGGTTTTTTCAGCAGGCCGCGCGGGACGGTCACGGTGGCGCTCTGGTAGGGGAGACCGCTGACCTGCGCGGACGCGCTGAACAGCTGCGTGTCCTCGCCGATGCGGGCGGCGCGGTCGCTGACGTCCAGCAGGCCCTGCGCGCGGCTCAGGACGTCGTAGGGGTGTTCGATCAGCACCGTGAGTTTCACGGGCTGCCCGATCAGGCTGCGCAGGGGGTTCGCGGCGCTGCTGAACGCGGCACGCACGGGTTGCGCCTGACGCTCGCACGTGACGCGGATGCTCAGGCCGTACTCGCCGACCGGGAAGGTCAGGTCGCGGATCAGGGTCACGCCGTCGCCTTCTGCCTCGCGGAACGCGGTCAGCAGGGCGTCGCGGCGGTTGCGTAGCAGCGTGGCGGGCATGGCGCGCTCCACGGGGAAGTCCGCGCGGGCGATCAGGCGTTCAGCGCTGCGCAGCGTGTCCTCGCGGGTGCGGAAGGTGTGGTGCGTGGCGTCCTGCATGGGATGCCACGATCCGGCAGGACCGCGTTCCATCCACTGGATGAACAGGTCGAAGCTGTCTCTGAACTGCCAGGACGGGTGAGGCTGGGCGGACCGCGCGGCGCTGCCGTCCTCCCGGGTGTGAACGTCGCTGGTGTGGGCGGCGGGGCGGGTGATGGCGCTCATGGGACCTCCGGTGCGCCCATCATGCCTGAAATGACCCGCCGCGTGTGTGGGAAATGGCGCCCGGCGCAGGGAAGGTCAGTTGATCTCGATGAGTTCGGCCAGCAGGAACGGCTTCAGGGTCTCCAGGACCAGTCGGGGCGGCGCGGCGGTGCGTTCCAGCAGGGTGCGGATGTTCCCACTGTCGGAGATCAGGTTCAGGATGCGGTACTGGGTGCGCGTGACGGGCTGAGCCTCTGTCCACTTGGCGGTGAAACGCAGGCGTTTGTTCCAGTCGGGGAAGGTCCGCAGCAGCGTCTCCCAGCCGGCGTTGTCTTCCAGCAGGCGGCGCAGGGCCGGGTCGCGGCGCAGGCTCATGGTGCGGTTGGGGGGCGGCTGATCGACCTCGAAGGTGAACACGCCGGCGTCCAGGCTGGCCATGAACTGCAGGGCGTGCTCACCGCGCAGGCGACCCGCCTCGGCGTGCGTGATCTCCCCACGTTCCAGCCACAGCTGACCGCCGCGGATGTGGTCCACGCTCAGCCGCCCCGCGCGTCCGCTCGTGAGGAACATCTGCATGACGGACAGGAAGGGAAAAACCGCCAGATCTCCGCGTACCATAGGTGACCCACAGTGTAGGGGCGCGCCGCCCCCGGCGCGAGGGGTCACCCGGCGGGGGCGGACGCATGCGAAGATCGTCACATGCAACCGCTGGACGTCCTGCTGTCCCTGTGCGCGGCTGACGCGCTGGGCGCCGCCACGGAATTCAAGTCTCCCGACGTGATCCACGCCCGCTACGGCGCTGCCTTCCGCACGTACCAGCCGGGCAGCGTGTTCGGCTTCGCGCCGGGCGAGGCCACCGACGACAGCCAGATGGTCGTCGCCACCCTGCTCGGCGCGGCGCGCGGCGAGGGGCACGCAGGCGTCCTCGCCGCGTTCCGCGAGTGGCTGGCCGCCGCTCCGCCCGACGTGGGCGGCCTGACCCGGCAGGCCCTGCGGCTGACCTTCACGCAGCCGGAGCGGCTGGACGGCGGCGCGCTGGCCTGGGAACGCGGAGGCTTCGATGGGGCGGGGAACGGTGGCCTGATGCGTGTGGCCGCCGCGTGGCTCCTCGGGCACCGGGGCGCCGCGCTGGCGCGCGAGTCGGCGGTCCTGACCGCCCTGACACACGCGGACCCGCGCTGCGTGCACGCCTCGGTGTTCCTGACGGCGTTCATGGAGGCCCTGGCCGCCGGGCAGCCCTATGCGGCGGCGGCGCAGGCGGGACTGGCCGTCATGGACGGCCTGGACGGGCGGGACGCCCTGGTGGACGCCGGGGTGCTGGGCCTGCACACCCAGGACGCTCACCGCGCCTTCCGGGGTCGTGAGCGCGAGGCCCGCGCGCAGGTCCGCGCCCGCGTCCGCTCTGGCCTGGACGGCACGGTCACCTCGCAGAGCGGCTACGTACTGGACACCCTGGAAGCCACCGTGGCGCACGCTCGCCGCGCGGACTGGTGGGCGTGCGTGGAACCCGCCGTGCTGGGCGGGGACGACAGCGACACGGTCGCGTGCGTGGTCGGCGCGGTTGTGGGTGCGCGCGGCCTCGGCACTCCGCCCGAACTCCTGCCGGACCTGCGGCTGGGGCACAGCTGGCCCGGCTGGGAGCGCGACTGGCCCGCGAGGCAGCACCTGCCTGGCGTCCTGGCCCGCGCTCAGGCGTGACCGAGCAGGAATTCCTGACCCTGGTGCGCCGCATTCCGGTGAACGCGGCGATCCTCGACCGGCTGCCGGACCTGTGCGTCCCGCAGGCGCACCTGACGGCCGGAGCGCTGTTCGGGACCGTCTGGAACGTTCAGGCCGGGCGGCCGCCCGGCGCGGAGATCGCGGACTACGACCTGTTCTACTGGGACGACGACCTGTCCTACGAAGCCGAGGACGCCGTGATCCGCCGCGCACAGCTGCTGTTCGCGGACCTGCCGGGCCCCGTCGAGGTCCGCAATCAGGCGCGCGTGCACCTGTGGTTCCGGCAGAAGACCGGCCTCGACCGGCCCGCGTTGCGGTCGGCGCGGGACGGCATCGATCAGTTCCTCGTGGCGGGCACGGCCCTGGGAATCGACGCGCGCGGCGAGGTGTACGCCCCTTTCGGCCTGCATGACCTCGCGGCGGGGGTCCTGCGCCCCAACCCACGCAACCATACGCCCGGCCTGTACCAGGCCAAGGTGGACTCCTACCGGCGCCGCTGGCCGTGGCTGACCGACACCGGCTTCGCGTCCTCACCCTGAGAGGCTCGTGCGTGGTACACTGTCAGGGTTGCCCGCTACGCACATGCACCGGAGACCGGGGCGCAGACGTGGCGGAGGAGGCACCCATGAAGAAAGACATCCACCCCAAAGTCGTTCCCACCAAGATCATCTACCAGGGCAAAGTCGTGATGGAAACCCTGAGCACCAAGCCCGAGATCCACGTGGACGTCTGGAGCGGCGTGCACCCCTTCTGGACCGGCGAGGAGCGCTTCGTCGACACCGAAGGCCGCGTCGACAAGTTCAACAAGCGCTTCGGCGACAGCTACCGCAACAAGAAGAAGTAAGCGCCCCGCGCCTGCGCCGCCCCCACCCACCAGGGTCGGGGCGGTTCTTCTATCCCTTCTGGACGGAACGACTTCTGAAGCGGCGCCCGCACGGCCCGGCAGGTTCACGCCCGATCTGCGATACTCGCGGGCGTGCTGAAATCCCCCTACCACGGCGGTCACCTGGAAGTCATCGTCGGCCCGATGTTCAGCGGGAAAAGCGAGGAACTCATCCGCCGCGTGACCCGCGCCGTGATTGCCCGGCAGCGCGTGTTCGTGTTCAAACCCGCCCTGGATGACCGCTACCACGAGTCCGCCGTCGCCAGTCACGCCGGACGGACCGTGCACGCCGTCGCAGTGCGCGGCGCGGCCGACATCCGCGCGCACCTGAGCGGCGAGGGCACCCTGCTGCACGCCCAGGGTGACACGTTGCCCGACGTGGTCGGCATCGACGAGGTGCAGTTCCTCGACGAGGCGATCATCCCCCTGGCGCTGGACCTCGCGGACGCCGGGGTGCGCGTGATCCTCGCCGGGCTGGACCAGGACTTCCGCGCCGAACCGTTCGGGTTCATGCCCGAACTGCTGGCCCGCGCCGAGAGCGTCGAGAAACTCACCGCGATCTGCACGGTGTGCGGCGCGCCCGCCACCCGCTCGCAGCGCCTGATCGGCGGTCAACCGGCCCGCTTCGACGATCCGGTCGTGCTCGTCGGCGCCGAGGAGAGCTACGAGGCGCGCTGCCGCGTGCATCACGTCCTGCGGAACTGACCACTCGGGCGCCCGGGTCCACCAGCGGCAGCCCGGAGGCCAGCCGCTCGTCTGATCAGGCCTGGTCAGATCTGGACGCGCGTCCCGTACCTCAGCCGCTACACTGCACCTGACGCGCTCACGTTCGCCTGGCCGACCGTTCAGGCTCCATCAGGGGTTGATTCTTGACTCAGTCATCCACGTCCACGTCCATGGCCGATCCGCCACCCTGGGTGCTGCGGCAACACCGCATGTTCACCTGGCTCGTGTGGCTGGGCGCGCTGGCGTGCGCCGCCGCCCTCGGCTCCCAGTACCCCAGACTGGATCCGCTCGACGTCTGGGCCCTGCCGGCCCTGGTCCTGACGCTGCTGGTGCTGCGCGTGATGCTCGGTCAGGCCACCGTGAGCATCGGCACGGCCGTCCACGTGACCTTCATCAGCACCGCCACCTACGTGCTGCTGGCCCTGAACCACCAGTTCAGCGTGCTGACCGTGCAGTCCATGGCGCTCATGGAAAACACCTACTGGTTCGCCGTGATCTACGTGGCCGCCTTCTTGGTGTACGAACCCCGCAAGGCCGTGGGCGCCGCCGGCGTGATCCTGGGGCTGGCCACGTTCATCTGCGTGCTGAACATGCTGCTGGTCGTGCCGCCCGCCGCCCGCCTGCAACTGCTCGGGCCGTGCGCGCAGTTCCTGCTCGTCGGGGCGGTCCTGACCCTGATCCAGGCGACGCTGGGCGTGCAGCGCACCCAGTTTCAGGCTGCTCGCGCCGCCGCGCTGACCGACCCCCTGACCGGACTGGCCAACCGCCGGGCCGCCGAGGAACGCCTGACCCGCCTGACCCAGAACGCCGAGACGTACACGCTGATCCTGTTCGACCTGGACCACTTCAAACGCGTGAACGACATGCACGGGCACGCCATGGGCGACCTGGTGCTGCGCGGCGTCGCGGATGTCGCCCGCCGACACCTGCCGGAGGGCAGCCTGATGGCCCGCTGGGGCGGCGAGGAATTTCTGCTGATCCTGCCCGAACAGCGGGACAAGCACCTGCGCCCCATGCTCGACCGCCTGCGCGCCGATCTGCGCCACCACCGCTACGGCACCGTGAACGGCGTGACCGCCTGCTTCGGCGTGGCGACCGCCAGCCCGGCCGAGGACCCCACGGCGGTCGTGGAACGCGCCGATCTGGCCATGTACCGCGTGAAGCAGCAGGGCCGCAACGACGTGCACCTCGCCGACCTGCGCCGCACGCACGTCAGCTGACCAGGAGCGGGTGTCGCGGCTCCGCGTCCGTCAGCTGGAACTGGAGGCGGGGCCCGGCCGGGCGCGGCGGCCACGGCGCTGCTCGGGATCCTGCGGGGCCGGGTCGCTGAGGGCCCGGCCCAGCTGACGGGTCAGGGCGCTCAGGTGCGCCAGATCCTCGGGGCTCATGGAACTGAACACCGCCCGGATGCCCTGCACGTGCCCGGGCAGCACCTGTTCGATCAGGGTGCGGCCCATGTCGGTCAGGGAGACCCGCATGACGCGGCGGTCCAGTTCATCCCGGTCGCGGCGGACCAGTCCGTCCCGTTCCAGATTGTCGATGACCATGGTCAGGTTCCCGCTGGAGCGCAGGATCTTGTCGGCCAGCTGCCGCTGACTCAGCGCCCCCAGGTGATAGATGGCTTCAAGCACGCCGAACTGGCTGATGGTGAGGTTGTAGTCGGAAAGATGACGGTTGGCGTTCACCTCGACCGCGTGCGCGGCGCGCCACAACTTCACGTAGGCGTCCAGCGCAGCCCGGTCTTCCGGTGAACCAGCGTAACGATTCGGCATTCCCTTCATGGTCGGGGCGCGCCCGCATGAAGTCAAGCTGATCGGCCGGTCAGAGGCGACCGTACCTGACGCCTCCCCGGCCGGAAGCGATCAGGTCGGCTCCGATGCCCCGACCCGAGCGCCCGGTCGCCTTCCGGCCCGGCCACCTGAAGCGTCGGCCGTCAGCCCTGCTGCGCGCGGTACTCCTCGGTGGCCAGCCGGACGCAGGTCGCGACGGCGCGCATCGCCTCGTAGACTTCCTCGACCGGGGGGCGCGTCGGCGCGAGGCGGATGTTGCGGTCATGTGGGTCCCGCCCGCCGGGGTACGTGGCGCCCGCCGGGGTGAGACTCACGCCCGCCTCGTCCGCCAGCTGCACCACGCGCGACGCGACCGGCGCGGTCGTGTCCAGGCTGATGAAGTACCCACCGCGGGGGCTACCCCAGGTGGCGAACTCGCCGCCGTCCCCCAGTTCCGCGCGCAGCACCTCGTCCACCGCGCGGAATTTCGGGGCGATCAGCGCCGCGTGATCGTTCATCAGGCCCTCCAGACCGCCGGGGTACGCCTGGAGGAATTTGACGTGGCGGGCCTGCTCGACCTTGTTCGGGCCGATGCTCTGCGCGTTCAGGAACTTCGACAGCCACTTGACGTTGTCCTCGCTGCTGCCCACGAAGCCCAGCCCGGCGCCCGCGAACGTGATCTTGCTGGTGCTGGCGAACACGAACGTCCGGTCCGGGTACCCGGCGTCCCGCGACAGCGTCACGAGGTTCACCGGCGTGTCCTGCCCCGCCGGGTCGGGGGAGAGGTGGTGGGCGCGGTACGCGTCGTCCGCGAAGATCGTGAAGTCCGGCGCGGCCGCCTTCACCCCGGCCAGACGGCGGGCCTTCTCGGCGCTGATGGTCTCTCCGCCGGGGTTCGAGTACGTGGGCACAAACAGAACGCCCTTCACGCTCGCGTCCGCCGCCAGTCGCTCAATGGCCTCAACGTCCGGCCCGTCGGGCTGCATGTCCACGGTCAGCAGTTCGAAGCCCAGCGTCTGCAGCAGCAGGAAGTGCCGGTCGTAGCCGGGCGTCGTGACGATCATCTTCGGTTTCTGCCCCGCCCAGGGCTGCCCGCCGCGCGGGCCGTGCAGCAGCGCGAACGTCAGGACGTACCCCTGGAGTTCCAGGCTGGCGTTGTTCCACACGATCACGTTCTCGGGCTTCAGGTCCAGGTACGCGCCGAACATCGCCCGCGCGGACGGCAGGCCCGCCACACCGCCGGGGTAGTTGCGCAGGTCCAGGCCGTCCATGTGCGTATCGTGCTCGCCCAGCACGGTCAGCAGGCCGTTACTCAGGTCGAAGTCCGCGTCGGCGGGCTGGCCGCGCTGCATGTTCAGTTTCAGACCCTTCGCTTTCACCGCGTCGTACGCCGCGCGCGCCTGCGCCAGGGCCTCACTCTGCACGTCACTCGTCATGCGCCCAGCGTACCCGCCCCCAGCAGGGCAGGGCAGGGACGTGTCTACCCCTGAAGCGCACCGGAAGCGCGAGGGCCGGGGGTGTTACACTGCTCGCGCTGCGCCCGCCGGGTCAGCTTTTCCCTCACGCCCGCCCCTTTCCGATCCCACCCTTTTCCCGCCCAGCTTCCACCACAACAGGAGAATCCACATGCAATACGTCGTTCACCGCCCCCGCGTCGGGGTGTTCATTGACACGCAGAACCTCTACCACTCGGCCCGCGACCTGATGGAACGCACCGTGAACTTCGAGACGATCCTGAAGACCGCCACCGAGGGTCGCGAACTCGTGCACGCCATCAGTTACACCGTGGAACGCGAGAACGAGGCCACCGCCCGCCCGTTCATCTACAAGCTGTCCACGCTGGGCTTCAAGGTGCGGCGCATGAACCTCACGCTGCATCACGTCACGGACGGCGGCAAGGCCATCTACGAGGGGAACTGGGACATGGGCATCGTGGCCGACATAGTGCGCCTGATGGACCACCTCGACATCGTGGTGCTCGGCAGCGGCGACGGAGACTTCACCGACATCGTGGAGGTGCTGCAGGAGCGCGGCAAGCGCGTGGAGGTCATCGCGTTCCGGGAGCACACCGCGCAGAAACTCGTGGATGCCGCCGACCGCTTCACGCACCTGCCCGACATCGACGGCGGCCTGATGCCCGCCCGCCAGACCCGCGCCGCCACGCCCAAAACCGAGGAGTAAACCCCGATGACCGACGCCACGCCGCACGCCGGGGCGGACGCCGTCCTGCACCGCCTGAACTTCCACCTGCCCGAGGACCGCGTCGCGCAGACCGGCGCGGAACCCCGCGACGCCTCCCGCCTGATGATCGTGGGCGACGAGATTCAGCACCGGGTGTTCCGCGACCTGCCGGACGACCTGCGCGCGGGTGACCTGCTGGTGTTCAACCAGAGCAAGGTCATCCCCGCGCGCGTCATGGCCCGCAAACCCGTGGACGCCCACGGGCACGGCGGCGGCAGCGTGGAGGTCATGCTGCTGCGCGCCGAGGAACGCCCCGAACTGGGCCGACACGTCTGGAGCGCGTACCTGAAACCCGCCCGCCGCGCCGGGAACGAACTGTGGCTGGGCGGCCTGGAACACGAGGGCGGGCACCGCGCCCAGGTCGTCGGGGAACTGGAGGACGGCGCGCGCCTGCTGCGCTTCGACCACGACATCCTGCCGCACCTGGACGACATCGGCCGCCTGCCCCTCCCGCCGTACATCGACGCGGGCGACAGTGACGAGACGTGGCGCGACCGCTACCAGACCGTGTACGCCCGCGAGCCCGGCAGCGTCGCCGCGCCCACCGCCGGACTGCACTTCACGCCCGAACTCCTGGCCCGGCTGGCCGGACTGGGCGTGCAGACCGCGCACGTCACCCTGCACGTCGGCGCCGGCACCTTCCGGCCCATCAGTGGCAGCGTCGCCGACCACGTCATGCACGCCGAACGCTGGCACGTCACCCCCGAGACCGCGCAGGCCATCAACGCCGCCCGCGCCGAGGGCCGCCGCGTCATTGCGGTCGGCACCACTACCGTCCGCACGCTGGAAAGCGCCTGGGACGGCACGCAGGTCCAGCCCGGCGAGGGCGACACGCAGATCTTCATCACGCCCGGCCGTCCCGTCAACGTCCCGGACCTGCTGATCACGAACCTGCACCTGCCGGGCAGCACCCTCCTCCTGCTGGTCGCCGCGTTCGCCGGGGAGGACCGCATCCGCGCCGCGTACGACGCCGCCCTGAACGGCGACTACCGCTTCTACTCGCTGGGCGACGCGATGCTCCTGACCAACGTGCGCGGCGCGCGATCCGAGGTCACTGGGGAGTAGGGAGTGGGAACACATGAAGGTGGGCGCGTCACGGCGACGCGCCCACCTTCCTTTTCCACTGCCTACTGCCCACTCCCCACTTCCCGCGTCAGCGTGATCGTTGCCGCCTCGCGCTGGAAGCCCAGGCGTTCGTTGATGGCGAGCATGGGGCGGTTGATGACGTGGTTCCCGGTGCGGGAGTGCGTGAAGCCCCGTGTCAGGGCGGCGCGGGCGGCGGCGAGTTTCAGGGCGAGGCCCAGGCCGTGTCCGCGCCACCCGGCGCGGACGCCGGTCAGGCCGTTGTGGACGAAGCCGGGGCGCGTGGCGATGGGTTGCGACAGCTGACTGGTCCCCACCCACGTGCCGTCCGGCGCGAGGGCGATCATGATGCCGCTCGTGTCGGGCAGCAGGGTGGGCATGCGCTCCAGCCACACCTCGAACGGCCAGACCTGCACGGGGCGGGCGCTGGGCACGTCGGTCAGCAGCGCGTGGATCAGCTCGTAGTGTTCGCGCTGGTGCGCTTCCCAGCCGCCCAGGTCGCTCAGGGGGACGATCCGCACGCCGCTCGCGCGGGCGCGGGCCTCGTCGGCGGCGAACGCGCCGAAGTCCAAGCTGCGCAGGTCGAGGGTGCTGAGCCACATGCGGTCCGCCTCCTGCCAGCCGCGCGCCCGCAGGAAGTCATGCTCCCACCAGTCCTCGCGGACGCGGGTCACGGCGGTCGTCGCGCCCGCTGCGCGCAGCACACCCAGCCCAGCGTCCAGCAGCGCGTCGGCCAGAGGTCCCCCCGCCTCCTGCGGGTGGAGGGTCAGGGTCAGGTCTAGCCAGCCGTCGTGCGCGTCCATGCGCGGCACGCCCGTCGTCACGGCCCCCCTCGCCTCGCCGTGTTCGAACGCGGCCTGCTGGGTGTGGTGCTCATCCGGGCGGCGCGTGGCAGCCAGGCGGGTCAGGTCGTCCACGCTGACGGGGCTGTCCGGGTGGGCCAGGGAACGCAGCGCGGCCAGATCGGCGTCCGCGATGGGGGTCAGGTGGGGGAGGGTCGCGTCCATGCACGATTACAGCACGGGGTTTCCACCCGCCGGGCACGTCAAATGGCTTACGGTGCGCTCAGCCGCCCTGTCTATACTCCGGGGTGATGACTGCAACCCAACCCGAGGCGACCGGCGTCAGCAACCCCCTGCTGAACGTCGGGTTCCGCATTCCCTTCGACCGTATCCGCCCCGAGCACGCCGAGGGTGCCGTGGACACCCTGCTGGCGCAGACGCAGGCGAAACTCGAGGCGCTGGCCAGCAGCGGCGAGCGGAATTTTGCGAACTTTATGGCGGACCTGGACACGCTGACCGAACAGCTGGATACCGTGAACACCATCGTGCACCACCTCGACGGCGTGATCAGCAGCCCCGAATGGCACGCCGCGAAGATGGCGATCCTGCCCAAGGCCAGCGAGTTCTACACGAAACTCAGCCTGCACCCCGGCCTGTGGGCGGCGCTGAAGGCGTTCGCCGAGACGCCCGAGGCCGCCGCGCTCGACCCGGTGCGCGCCCGGCACCTGAAACTCACCATCGACGGGTTCCGCCGCGAGGGCGCCGACCTGGAAGGGGCGGACAAGGAACGCCTGCTGGCGCTGAACACCCGCCTCGCCGAGGTGACCAGCGAGTTCAGCAAGAACGTCCTCGACGAGATCGCCGCGTTCGAGATGTACGTCCCCACCGAACGCCTGGCGGGCGTGCCGCAGCGCGTGCAGGACGCCACCCGCCGCGACGCGGAGGCCAAGGGGAAAGACGGCCACCGCCTGACCCTGCACGCCCCGGTGCTGCTCCCGGTCCTCACGTACGCCGAGGACCGCGAGGTGCGCCGCGACCTGTGGCTCGCCAACAGCCGCACCGGACAGCAGGAGGGCCGCGACAACCGCCCCCTGATCCGCGAGATCCTCAAGCTCCGCCGCGAGAAGGCTCAGCTGCTCGGATTCAAGGACTTCGCGGACTACGTCCTGCAGGACCGCATGGCGGGCAGCGGCGCGCGCGCCCTGGCCTTCGAACGCGACCTGGACGCCCGCACCCGCCCCGCCTACGAACGCGAGAACGAGGAACTCCGCGCCTTCCACCGCGAGCAGGTCGGCGCCGACGCACCTGAACTGGAAGCCTGGGACGTCACGTACTGGGCCGAGAAGCAGCGGCAGGTCAAGTACGACTTCGACGAGGAAGCCCTGCGCCCCTACTTCCCCATGGACGGCGTCCTGGCGGGCCTGTTCGAGATCACCCGTCACGTGTTCGGCATCACCGTCGCCGAGAGCGAGGCCCCCGGCTGGCACCCCGAAGTGCGCTACTACACCATCCACGACGAGACGGGCACGCACATCGCGAGCTTCTACACCGACTGGTTCCCCCGCGACAGCAAACGCGGCGGCGCCTGGATGAACGCCTTCATCACCGGCGGCCCCCGCGAGCACGGCGTCGAACCGCACCTGGGCCTGATGTGCGGCAACATGACCCCCCCCGACGGCGACACGCCCGCCCTGCTGTCCATCCGTGAAGTCGAGACCGTCTTCCACGAGTTCGGGCACCTGCTGCACCACGCCCTGAGCCGCGTCGAGGTGCGCAGCCTGAGCGGCACCAGCGTCCCGTGGGACTTCGTGGAACTCCCCAGCCAGATCATGGAGAACTGGGTCATGGAACGCGGCGCGCTCGACCTGTTCGCCCGCCACTACCAGACCGGCGAGACCATCCCCCAGGACCTGTTTGACCGCATGGTCGCCGCGCGCAACTACCGCGCCGCGAACGCCGCCATGCGCCAGTACTCCTTCGGTCTGACCGACCTGAGCCTGCACGTCGAATTCGACCCGGACAGCGACACCGACCATGTCGCCTACGCCCGCGACCTCATGGCGACCTTCCAGCCCACCCCGCTGCCCGACCACTACGCGCAGATCGCCGCGTTCAACCACCTGTTCAGCAGCCCCGTCGGCTACGGCGCCGGGTACTACAGCTACAAGTGGGCCGAGGTCCTCGACGCCGACGCGTTCAGCCGCTTCGCGCAGGAAGGCATCTTCAACCGCGACACGGGCCGCGCCTTCGTGGACAGCGTCCTGAGCCGCGGCAACAGCGCCGACCCCGCCGAGCTGTACCGCGAGTTCATGGGCCGCGATCCCGACGCGGACGCTCTGCTGCGCCGCAGCGGACTCCTCTAACCACACCGCCTCCTTCCGGGGTCTAGGCACACGAGGCCTGGACCTCATCCTTTTTGCGGTTGACCCCGTGCGGGGACATGAGAGGGAATGCCGATTTTCCCATCTCCTTCATCTGCCATTCAGGTTAAGATCGGTTCACGATGCTCATGCAGACCGCCCAGCGCACGCTGGGAGCCCTGGCGGCCCTTGTGGCCCTCGGACTCCCCGCCACGGCCCAGTCCACCGCCGAGCAGCAGCTGATCAAACAGCTGAACCAGGTGCGCGCCCAGGGCGTCACCTGCCCCGGCAGCGGCACCCGACCCGTCGCCGGCGGTCTCACGTTCACCCCGGCCCTCTCCGCCGCCGCGCGCATGCAGGCCGGGTACATGAGCGCCACCGGCCGCATCACCCACACCGGCGCGAACGGTAGCACCCCCCGCGTCCGCGCCGCCAGCACCGGCGTGAACGCCGTCAGCGTCACCGAGATCGTCTTCATGGGCGGCAGCCAGAACCCGGAAAGCGCGATCCGCTGGTGGCTGCAAAGCCCCGTGCACTGCTTCTGGATGAACGAACGCCGCTACACCCACGTCGGCGCCGCCGTCGTCCAGGGCTCCCGCGGCACCGCCTACGTCATGGTCCTCAGCAGCCAACCCCGGTAAGGGTTGAAAGGTGATGGAGGACGGTTGATGGAACCGTCCTCCATTTTCTTGCTCTGAGATATCCCCGTTCTGCCGTTACCGGGCAGTCCAGCCCAGGTCCAGGTCCAGCACCGCGCCCGTCATGCCCCACGCCGCCGGGCTGACCACGTAACTCGCCAGCGCCGCGACGTCCTCCGGGTCCAGGAGGCGCTTGATCGCGGCGGGTTCCAGCATCACCTTCTGCTCGACCTCCTGCACCGTCAGGCCGCGCGTGCGGGCCTGATCCGCAATCTGCCCCTCGACCAGCGGCGTCCGCACGTACCCCGGACAGATGGCGTTCACGGTCAGGCCCTGCTCACCGGCCTCCAGCGCCGCCGTGCGCGTCAGGCCGATCAGACCGTGCTTCGCGCTGATGTACGCACTCTTGAACGGACTCGCCACGTGCCCGTGAATGCTCGCCACGTTCACGATCCGCCCCTGCCCGGAACGCGTCAGGTGCGGCCACGCGTACTTGCTCAGCAGGAACGGCGCCGTGAGCATCACGTGCAGCATCGCGTCCCAGGTGTCCTCCGGGAACTCCGCGATCGGATCGATGTGCTGGAAGCCCGCGTTGTTCACCAGCACGTCCAGCCCACCCAGCGCCGCCACCGCCTCATCCACCGCGCGGCGGCAGTCCTCGCGGCGCGACAGATCCGCCCCCACGAACGCCAGCCCATGCGCCCGCGCCACCTCCCGCGCCTGAGGGCGATCCAGGTCCAGCACCGCCACCCGCAACCCATCCTGCGCGAGGCGCTGAGCGATCGCCAGCCCGATGCCACTCGTGCCGCCCGTGACCAGCGCGGCCCGGCCCTGCTTGTGCGTGTCCTGCGTCATGCGCGGAGTGTAGGCCGCAGGCGTCACGCAGCGGTTACGCCCGACAGAGTTCGCGTCAGGCTCGCGCGCCGGACAGCGCCTGCCACAGCGCCTGCGTCTCCGGCAGGGGCCGTAGCCCCAGGTCCGCCAGGGCCGACGACAGCGCCGCGTACACCCGACCCGCCGCCGCGCCACGCCCCAGCGCGTGCTGAGCGCGCATCAGCGCCCGCGCCGCCGGTTCATGCGCCGGGTCGAGGCTCAGGGCGCGCCCGGCCGCCTGTGCCGCCCGGTCCGGGCGGGCCACCGCGAGGGCCACATCGGCTTCAGCCGCCAGAGCTTCGGGGAGCGCCGCCGCGTACCGCTCGGCCTCACGGGCCACGTCGTCCAGGTCCACGTCTGCCAGGGTGGGCGGGAGCTCCAGCAGGGCCTCCAGGCGGCCCGGCGTGCCCGCCGCCTGCCCCATCCGCGCCCAGGCGGCCGCCAGATCGACGTGCAGGTCCGCGCCGGGCCGCAGGCGAAGCCAGTCCCCGCGTTCCAGGAACACGCCGCTGCGTGCGCCCTCCTCCAGCACCTGCCCCAGCGCGTGCAGCGTCACGCGGAAGTTCCGCTCGCCCACGCCAGGGTCGGCGTCGGGGAACAGCGCCTCCTGCGCCGCCTCGCGCGGCAGGCCCGCCGGGTGCACGGCCAGCAGGGCCAGGAGGTCGCGGGCCTTCGCGCGGCCCCACTCGCGCACCCGTCCGTCCTCGCGCAGGACCGCCACGCGGCCCAGCACCTGCACCTGCACCTCGAACCCCGGCGTGTCCGCCGGGTCCGGCACCGCCGCGTACCCCAGCTCGCGGGCCGCCGCCGCCAGCGCGCCGCGCGCACCCGGCTGCGCCTCGGCCAGGCGGGCCAGCAGCGCCGCGCGGCCCGCGCGGGACGCGACCGGCGCGAACAGGGACGGGCGGCCCAGCAGGAACGGGTACGCCGCCACCGCGTGCGCCGCCGCCCCGGCATGCCCCGCGTCCAGTGCGAACAGGGCCAGCGCCGCCGCCGCCTGCCCGAAGGCGTCCCCGCACGCGCCGAACAGCGCCGCCGCCTGCCGCAGCCCGTCCGGTGCCTGAGCCGCGAGCGGACCCTGCGCCAGCCCCAGCGCGGCCGTCAGGACCAGCAGGCCCTCCATGTAGCGGTCCCCGCCGGTCTGCCCCCGCGCCTCGGCCGTCAGGGCCTGCGCGCGCGGGCCGTCCCCCGCGCGGCCCGCCAGCGCCGCCAGTCCCATCAGGGGTTCCACCTGCAGGCGGCCCGCCACGTGCTGTGCCTGCCGCAGCGCCGCCTCGTAACTCTCACGGGCCGCCGCGAAGTCCCCCGCCGCCTGCTGCGCGTGCCCCAGCCGCGCCAGGGCCAGCGCCTGCACGAACGGACTCTCCAGCCGCTCACCCTCGGACAGGCCCCGCCGCGCGCAGGTCCCGGCTGCGTGCACCTCGCCCCGCGCCGCGTGCAGGAAACTGGCCAGCAGCAGCCCCTCGCGGTGATTCTGCGCGGCCCGCGCGCCGCCCGTCTCGCCGTCCGCCAGGGCCAGCGCCCGCGACAGCGCCGCGTCCAGATCCCCCGACCTCAGCGCGTAGCGCGCCCCGCCGCGCAACTCGGGTTCCAGCGCCACCGCCTCCGCCAGCTGTCCGGCGTTCAGTAGATTCTCGGCCCGCAGGCGACGCACCTCGCCCTGCCGGTCCCCGCCGATCAGCGCCGTCGCCTCGTCCAGCGGCGCCCAGGCGTGCGCGGGCTGCACGGTGTCCAGCGCGAGGCGAACCTCGCCCAGCGCGCGGTCCAGCGGCCCCGCCAGCGCGTACTCCGCGCGGGCCTCGTCGTAGCGGCTCGCCAGCCGCAGGGCGTCCCCGGCCAGCGCGTGCAGCGCCGGAGTCCACACCGCGCGCGGCAGGCGCGACAGGCTGCGGTCCACCAGCGTCACCCGCCCCTGCGCCAGCCATGCGCCACCCCGCCCGGCCAGCAGCGTCGCCGCGCGCGCCGCGTTCCCGGCCAGCAGATGCGCCGCCAGCGCCCGCCGCAGCCGCCCCGTCCGCTCGAAGAACGCCGCGCCGCGCGCCGCCACCGCCCGCGCCTCCTCCGGCGGCAGCAGCCCCCGCAGGTGCGCGCGCAGCAGCGGATGCGCCCGGTACGTGTCCTCACCCGCGCGGGTCAGGAACGTCCCACTGCCCGCCAGCGCGTCCAGCAGGGTGCGCGCGCGCGGCTCGTCCAGCGCGTCCTCCAGCAGCGCCGGAATCAGCTCCTCGAACACGCTGCTGCGTGTCAGCAGACCCCGCAGGGACGGATCGAGCGGACCCAGCACCTCCTGCGCGAGGTACGTGAACAGCGTCCCCAGCGGCGCGTCCCCGCCCTCCAGGTCCGCCAGGTCCGCCAGCGTCACGCGGCCCTGCGCGGCCGCCTGCGTCAGGAACCGCACCGCGATCGGCCAGCCCTCGGTCGCCGCGTGCGCCGCCCGGACCTCCGCGCCCGACAGCATCAGGCCCTGCGACGCGAACAGCGCGGCGATCTCGGCGGGTGTGAACGCCAGTTCCGCCGCCGACAGGCGCGCCGCGTCCCCCGACACCTCCAGCCGCGCCAGTTCCGGCAGGTCCAGCGCCGTGCGCGACAGCAGCGCCACGCGGCCCTCGCCCGGCGCGAGGAGCTCCGCCAGCAGGTCCGCGCCCGGCGTACCCGACAGGCCCTGCGCCTCGTCCAGCACCAGCAGCGCCGCGCAGCCGTCCAGCACGTCCGCCACCAGCCCTGCCACCCGCCGCGGCGACGCCCCGCCCCCCAGCGCCTCCCCGGGCCGCGCCCCGCCCGGCAGACCCTGCACCGCCAGCGACAGACTGGCCGCCAGCACCAGCGGATCGGCGTCGTCACTGTCCAGCGTCAACCACGCCACCGGCCCGGGCCGCGCCGCAGCCGCCTCGGCCAGCGCCGTCGTCTTCCCGTACCCGGCCGGCGCGGTCACCAGCAACACCCGGGCGTCCAGCGCGGCCAGGAGGCGCGGGCGGGCCACCGCGCCGCGCACCGCCGGCAGCCGCGTGCGCCGCGCCGACGTCAGGTCCCGCCAGTGAAGGGTCACGCGCTGAAATCTAGCGTATTCCTGCGTGCTGAACGCCCGTTCAAGCCGGGCGCCCGGCGCGACTCACGCGGCTCACGCAACCCGGAAAACCCAGTCATCCACCCGACTCATGAGAGGACTAGCGTGCGCGCATGACGCTCCCGGCCCCACCCCCCACCACCGGCCACAGCGACCCCACCCCCGACCTTCAGCACGGCGCCGCGCCTCCAGTTGCGCGGCCCCGCCTGACCGCCCTGGACGCCTTCCGCGGCGCGACCGTCCTGCTCATGCTGCTCGTGAACAACGTCGCGCTGGGCGGCGCCACCCCCGCGCAACTCATGCATGCCCCGTTCGGCGGGCTGACCCTCACGGACCTGGTGTTCCCCTGGTTCCTGTACTGCGCCGGGGCGGCCCTGCCGTTCTCGCAGGCCGCCATGACCCGCGCGGGCCTGAGCGGCGCGGCCCGCACCCGCCGCCTGCTGGAACGCGCCGCGCTGCTGTACCTGCTCGGCGCATTCGAGACGAGCGTCACCACCCACCACCTCACACTGGGCCTGGGCGTGCTGCAACTCATCGCGCTCGCCACGCTCTTCGCCGCGCTGCTGGGCGACCTGCGCAGCCGCGCCCGCCTCCTGATCGCGGCGCTGCTGCTCGCCGGGTACGCCGCGTTCCTGAAACTCGGCGTGCACCCCGGCGGGATCGGCGTGATCAGCGAGACCAGCAACCCCGTCCAGGCCCTGAACGACGCCGTCCTGAACCCGCTGGGCCTGCGGGGCCTGATCTCCGTCATTCCCACCACCGCGCTCGTGCTGCTGGGCAGCGTCGCCGCGCGCGTCCTGTACCTGCGAGACCCGCGCGCCCCCGCCAAACTGCTGGGCCTGGGCCTGACCCTCAGCGCCGCGGGGTTCGGCTGGGCGGCCAGCGGACACCTGCCGCTCAGCAAGACCCTGTGGACTCCGCCGTACATCCTGTACGCGGCGGGCCTGGGCACCCTGGCGCTGCTGCTGACGTGGCTGATCGCCGACTCGGGGCGCGTGCCGCGCGGCGCGGCGCTGCTGCACCCGCTGACCATCCCTGGGCGCAACGCCCTGGCCGGGTACGTGCTGCCCATCCTGATCAAGGTCTGGATCCTGCAGGACTGGACGGTGGCCTGGACGGGCCGCGCGCAGCCCATCGGCGCGGCGCTGCTGACCCTCGCGCAGCGGCACCTCGGCGCGGTCGGCGGCGGCTGGACGTACACGCTGGGCTACGTCGCCGCCGTGTGGCTGGGCCTGGCCTGGATGGCCCGCCGCGACCTGATCCTGAAACTCTGACCCCTGCACGAGGTCCCCATGAACCGATCCCTGACCCTGCCCACCTTCTCGGCTGTGACGCTGCTCGCCCTGCTGGCCGCCCCCGCCCACGCCGCCCCCCCATCCATGACGCCCGCTGACCTGCACCTGGGCGGCCCCGCCTTCCGCGCCCTGGCCGCCGACTCGTACGCCCGCGCCGGACTGAAGGGCACCTTCGAGGACTGGCTGAACGCCGCCTACGCCCGCGCTGGCGTGACACTGGAAGGGCAGGCCACCCTGACGGGCACGCTGGACGCCCGCCGCGCCCACCTGAAGCGCCTCACGGGGACCGCGCACGATCAGCTGGCGCTGGACACCGCCGCCTGGGCGCACCGCTTCATCAAGGCCAGCATTCCCCGCTTCAGCCTGGAACGCGGCTACGAGTTCGCCGCGACCGCCTTGCACGGCGAGCGGCAGTGCCTCCTCCAGAGCACGATCATCGCCGCCCTGCTGCAACGCGCGGGCCTGGACGCCGGACTGGTCATGGTCTGGAAGAGTCAGACCGGGCAGGAAAGCAACCTGGGGCACGTCACCAGCGTGCTGCGCCTGCCCGGCGGGGACGTGCAGGTGGACGCCAGCGAACCCACGCCCTTCGCCCGCCACCAGGGCCTGCTGGCCCGCGTGGACGGCGCGTGGCGCTTCGTGACCCCCACCTTCCAGGGCGACCGCATGACCGCCTACGCCCGCGCGGACGGGCGGGGCCGGGTGCCCAGCGCGGGCCTGAGCTTCCTGAGCCTCGCCTACCTGCGCTCGCAGTACGACTACTACCGCGCCGAACGCACCGTGGGCGGCGTGCTCGGCACCGGCACTGGACGCAGCACCCCGCAGGGCCTGAAGACCAGCGAGACCCTGCTGCGCCGCGCCCTGAAAGAAGAACCCCGCAACGCCCTGGCCGCCAGCGTGCTGGGCACCACCCTGCGCAAGGAAGGCGAGAATGAGGCGGCCCGCACCCAGTACCGCGCCGCCGCGACCCTGTACGCCGCCCAGGGCCACACGCCCGCCGGGATGCAGGCCAACCTGAAGTGGGCCGCCACGACGGGCCGCTTCCCGAACCTGTTCGCCCCGATCCTCGCCCTGCTGACCCGGAGTGCCTCTTGACCCCCACCCGCCGACCGCTGCCGACCCTGCTGGCCACCCTCACCCTCGGCACGCCGACCCCGACCCTGGCCGCTCACGCCCCCACGTTCGCCACGCTGCCCGGCCAGATTCAACCCATCGCGCCCGGCACGCAGACCGCGCCGGAACTGCCCACCCTGACCCTCACGCCCGCCCTGGCGTACGTGCACACGGTGAACGTGCTCGGCAACGGGTTCATCACGGTCGCGCACGCCATCCTCACCCTGAACGCCGCGCAGCACGCCCAAGCCCGCCCCCTGGCCGAGGCGGCCGTGCAGCGCGTGTTCGCCGCGCGCCCCGACCTGACCGAGGTGGACGTCAGCGTGTATGACGCGGGCAGCTACGCCGGATTCGGCGGGCCGCTCCCCCTGCTGACCGCCAGCGTCCCCCGCGCCCGCCTGAACGACTTTCAGGCCTGGGCCGCCGGACGCGGCCCGTACGACCGCGCGTGGGTGAACCCCGGCCCCACCAGCGCCGCCACGCGCCCCGCCGACCGCGTCCGCGAGACCACCCCGACCCTCACCACCGACCCCGCCGCGCCCCTGACCGCGCAGAACCGCGCGCGACTGCGCGACACCACCGCCCAGGTCGCCGGCGGCGAACACGGCGGGCTCCTGTACCGCGCCCGCCGGGGCACCACGGATCTGGCCGCGCTGACCTTCGACGACGCGCCCCACCCGCTGTTCGAACCGCTGCTGCTCGACCTGCTGCGCCGCAGCGGCGCGCACGCCACGTTCTTCGTGATCGGCCGCAACGCCCAGGCGTACCCGTACTTCGTGCGCGACATGGCCGCCCAGGGTCACGAGGTCGGCAACCACACCTACCACCACGTCCGCCTGCCCCCCCTGAGCCCGGCGGCCGTCCTGGACGAACTTCAACGCACGAACGCCCTGCTGCGCGACCTGACCGGCAAACCCGTACGGTACTTCCGCCCGCCCGGCGGCGACTACACCCCTGCGACCCTCCAGGCGGCGCGCGACGCAGGCCTGACCACCGTGTTCTGGACGGACGACCCCGGCGACTTCCAGAACCCCGGTGACACCGTCCTGGAACGCCGCTACCGCACCCACCTGCACGCGGGCGGCATCGTGCTCCTGCATGACAACGCCCCGCAGATGCTCGACGTGCTGCGGGACTTCCTGCGCTACGCCCGGCAGGAGGGCGTCGCCCTGACGACCGTCGGCGGCCTCCCCAAATAACAGAAAAAGGGGAGAGGACGTGGAATCGTCCCCTCCCGCCCTGCTGTCCAGTCAGAGCGCCAGGTACGCCTCGCGCACGGCCGGGTCGGCCAGCAGCGCCGCGCCCGTCCCCTCCTTAACGACCTGCCCGTTCTCCAGCACGTACGCCCGGTGCGCCAGCTTCAGGCTGAGGTTCACGTTCTGCTCGACCAGCACCACCGTCACGCCCCGCGCGTTCACGGCCTTCAGCGCCTCGAACACCGTCTGCGTCATCAGCGGCGACAGGCCCAGACTGGGCTCGTCCACGACCAGCACGCTGGGGCGGGCCATCAGCGCGCGGCCCACCGCGACCATCTGCTGCTCGCCGCCCGACAGTGTGCCTGCCAGCTGCCCCGCCCGCTCCTGAAGGCGTGGGAACAGTGCGTACACCTCCGACAGCGTCTCGGCGGCGCGCGCGCGGGCAGCGGCACTCATGGCCGCGCCCAGCTCCAGATTCTCGCGCACCGTCATGTGCGGGAACAACTCGCGGCCCTCCGGGACGTGCCCCAGGCCCAGCGCCACCACGCGGCTCGGCTCGGCCCGCGTGATGTCCACCCCGCCCAGCGTGATGCGGCCCGCCGTGGGCTTCACCACGCCACTCACTGCGCGCAGCGTGGTCGTCTTGCCCGCCCCGTTCGCGCCGATCACCGCCACGAACTCACCCGGCGCGGCGTGCAGCGAGACGTCCCACAACACCTGCACCTTCCCGTACCCGGCAGCCAGACCCTCAATCCTCAGTTCCTGCCCCACGTCATTCGACGCGGGGGCCGTCCGATTCAATGTGTCGGTCATACCGGATTCATCCGATTCCCGACCTTCCGGAACACCACCGGAAGTCCGTCCATCTCCTGAAGTCCGTTCGTCATTGCTTCTCCCTCCGGTCGGGTTCGTCTCCGACTCACCGCAATTCCTGTCATGCGTGCAGCCCCTCTTCCGTGCCCAGGTACGCACTGACCACGCGCGGGTCGGCCGTCACCTCGCGGTACGTGCCCTGCGCGAGCACCTGCCCCTGATCCATCACGACCACCCGGTCCGCCAGATCCCGCACGACGGGCATGATGTGCTCAATGAACAGCACGCTCACGCCGCTGTCGCGCACACCGCGCACGAGCGCGACCGCCTCCTGCGCCTCGCCGGGACGCAGGCCCGCCATCACCTCGTCCAGCAGGAGCACGCTGGGATTCGTCGCCAGGGCGCGCGCCACCTCCAGTCGCTTGTCCTGCAACAGCGTCAGTTCATGCGCGGCCTTGTCGGCGTGCGCCGCCAGCCCGGTGCGTTCCAGCAGCGCCCACGCCCGCTCGCGCGCCTCCGGCAGGCGCTGACCGGGCTTCCCGAACAGGGCGCCCACCGTGACGTTCTCGTGCACGGTCATCTCCGGGAAGGGCCGCACGATCTGGAACGCGCGGCCCAGCCCGGCGTGACAGCGGGCCTCCATGGGCTGATCGGTCACGTCGCGGCCCATCAGGTGCAGCCGCCCCGCCGACGGGCGGTACACGCCGGACAGCAGGTTCAGCAGTGTCGTCTTGCCCGCCCCGTTCGGCCCGATCACTGCCAGGATCTCGCCCTGCTGGTGCGTGAACGACACGTCCTGCACGGCCTTCAGGCCGCCGAAGCGCTTCGAGAGGCCCTCGGCGCGCAGGACCTCCACGCCCTGCGGGGCGGGGGAGGGGACGCCCCTGGTTGCAGTGGCAGTCACAGGTCACCTCCGTGTTTCCTGCCCCGGCGCAGGCCCATCAGGCCGCGCGGGAGCCACAGGATGCTCAGCATCAGCACCAGCCCGTACACGACGAGGTACCCGTTCTTCACGCTGTTGTGCAGCACTTCCTCGGCCACGCGCAGCACGGTCGCGCCCAGTACCGGTCCCAGCGTCGTGTACAGCCCCCCGAAGATCGAGGTGGTCAGCGGCGCGATGGAGTTCGCCAGGCTGAAGGTCTCCAGCGGGTTGATGAAGAACGTCTTCCCGGCGTACAGCACGCCCGCCAGCGCGGCCAGGCAGGAGCTGATGAAGAACGCCAGCAGCTTGAAGCGCACGATGCTCACGCCCAGCACCCGCGCGGTTTCCTCGCCCTGCCGGATCGCGGCGAACGCGAAGTGCAGCCGCGTCAGGCGCACCGCCAGACTGACGAGCACCGTGAACGCCAGCAGCCCCCACGCGAGCCCATACTGCGCGCGGCTGTTCCCGCCCAGCAGCGCGGGCACGAGCAGGCCGGTCGCGCCGCCCGCGACGCTCTCGGGGAGATTCTGGATGATCGTGCGGACCACCTCCGTGAACGCCAGCGTGGCGATCGCGAAGTACATGCCGCTCAGGCGCATCGTGACCGTGCCCAGGATCAGGCTCACGCCGCCAGCCAGGAGTGCCGCGACCGGCATGGCCAGCAGCCACGGCAGGCCCGCTTTCAGCAGCAGTGCGTACCCGTAAGCGCCCAGCCCGTAGAACGCCGCGTGCGCGAGGCTCACCTGCCCGCTGCGCGCCAGGATGTCCCACGACAGCGCCATGATCCCCGCCACCAGCGTGAAGAACGCGATCTGCAGCAGGAACTCCGAACGGGTGCCCAGTGGCAGGAACGGGAACAGCGCCGCCAGCAGCAGGAACCCCAGCAGGGGCAGGACCGCGCCCGGCGTGATCTCCCGGCGCGGCGCCGCACGCACCGGTGCGCCGGCTTCGGCCTGACGGGCGCTCATTTGGCGCCCCGGAAGGACCGCAGCACCAGCGTTCCGAAGATCATCAGGAAGAACACCGCGTCACTCCAGCCGCCGCCGCCCGGCACGTACGTCTGCACCAGCGCCTCGCTGACGCCCAGCAGCACCGATGCCCACAGCACGCCCGTCAGGTTCCCCAGGCCCGCCATGACGATGATCGCGAAGGCCTTCAGCGCGAACACGAGCCCCACCGTCGGGGACGCGAACAGCAGCACGCTGACCAGCACGCCCGCCACCGCCGCCAGCCCGCAGCTCACGCCGAACGCGATCAGGTACACGCGGTCCACGTTGATGCCGATCAGCTGCGCTCCCCGGCGGTTCTGCGCCACGGCCCGCATCTGGCGGCCCAGCGTCGTGCGGTACAGCACCCCGTACAGCGCGGCCAGCAGCAGCGCCGCCAGCCCGAACGCCAGCGCCTTCGGGCCGCCCACGCTGAGGTCACCCAGTTGCAGGCTGCTCGCCTGGTACGGCGTGCTGACCGTGCGGGTGTTCCCGCCCAGCAGCATCAGCGCGAGGTTCTGCAGCAGGATGCCCAGCCCGAACGTCAGCAGCATCTGGTTCAGTTCCGGGGCCAGCAGCACGTGCCGGATGCTCACCCGGTACGTCAGCGCCCCGATGGCGAAGACCGCCACCGCGATGACCGGCAGGCTCAGCAGCGGATCGACGCCCAGAAAGGCGCTGCCCGCCCACGCCAGGAACGCCCCGATCATCAGGTATTCCCCATGCGCGAAGTTCACGATGCCGACCACACCCACCGCCAGCGCCAGCCCCGACGCGACGAGCGCGTACAGGCCGCTCTGCAGCAGGCCGTTGACCAGCGTCTGCACAAATAAGTCCATCTCTCTTCCTCCCCTCGACCCTGCGAGGACGCCGTCCAGAAAAACGCTCCGGGCCCCGAACTGCCGGGGACGTGCTTCCCGGCAGCTCACAGCCCAGAACTCACAGCTCGGAGCCCATCACTCAGGGCGTTACTTGCCGTACACCATGGGTTTCTGCGCGAACTTGATCGGGTAGACCGGCACGCGCGCGTCCCCGAGGTACTGGAAGTGCAGCCAGTTCCCGGCCTTGAAGCCCTGGTACTTCGTTTTCAGGCTGGGGCTGAAGGTCAGCTGCCCGAACGGCGTGGACACGTTCGTCTTCGCCATCTCGGCGGCGACTTTGGCCTTGTCGGTCGTGCCCGCGCGGTTGATCGCGGCGGCCAGCGTCTTGAGGTTCACGTACGCCAGCGGCGCGAAGTACTCGTCGGTCACCGTGCCGTACTTCTTCTTGTACGCGGCGACGAACGCGCGGCTGTCCTTGTTGGGGCTGGTGGACAGCCACAGGCTCAGGCCCGCGACGTTGTCGGCCAGTTTGTTCTTCTCGAAGCCGACGGGCCAGCTGGGGGGCGTGCCGTACAGCAGGCCCAGCTGCAGGTTCTGCTGCTTGATCTCGGTCGCCAGGGGCAGGGCGTCGGTGTCGTACCCGACCCAGTACAGGATGTCGGGCTTCGCGGCCTTGGCCTTGCTGACCAGCGGGCCGAAGTTGCCGCTGCCGGTCTTGAACTTCTCGGTCATGACGACGTTGAACCCGGCCTTCTTGAAGGCGTCCACGGTCGCGTCGATGCCCGCGCTGCCGAAGGGGCCGTCCTCGTACGCGATGGCGATGTTCTTGGCTTTCTTGTACGTCTTGAGGTACTTGAAGTACCCGAGGATCGCCTCGAAGTTGTAGTACGACCAGGGGTGGTAGTGGAAGAAGTACGGGTGGTCCGCGAAGGCGTCCTCGACGGGCACGGCGGCCGCGCCGATCCAGGCCATGAAGGTGCCGTACTGCTTGGCGGGGCCGCTGATGGCGATGCTGGTGGCGCTGCTCACGCCGCCCGCCATGAAGTCCACCTTCTCGACCGTCACGAGTTTCACGAATTCCGGCACGGCCTTGGCGGGGGCGCTGCCGTCATCGGCGAATTCCAGTTCCAGGGGTTTGCCGAGCACGCCGCCTGCCTTGTTGATCTCGTCGAGTGCCAGCTGGTACCCGCTTCGTGCGGCCTGCCCGGACACGCTGCCCGCCCCGCTCAGGGGAAGCAGCACGCCGACCTTCACCGCGCTCGCGCCGGACAGCGCAAGCAGAATGCCCGTCATCAGGAGTGTTTTCATGTTCGCCCGGCAGTCTAGGACCGTCTCGTCACACGGGCGTTACACCTGCCGCTGACCGGGCGTGTAACCGGCCCGTGACGCCCCCCACCTAGCCTGAACCGCGATGCGAGACAGTCAGTGGACCTGGACCCCGGGCGACTCCCCCGGCCTGTTCGAACTGCGGGGTGACCTGAACGTGGCGGGCGTCCCCGTCCCCGTGCGCCTGGGCGGGCGCGCCTGGGGTGAACTGAACGCCGCGCGCGACAACGCCGTGTTGGTCTGCCACCACTACACCGGCACCATGCGCGCCGCCGGGGTTCAGCCTGACGGGACGCCCGGCTGGTGGGCGGCGCTGATCGGCCCCGGGCGGGCGCTGGACACCGACCGGTTCCACGTGGTGTGCCTGAACAGCCTGGGGAACGTGCAGGTGCGCGACCCGCAGGTCGTCACGACCGGCCCCGCCACGCCCCACCCGGACGGGCAGCCGTGGGGCGAGCGGTTCCCGGCGTGGACGATGGCGGACCTGCACGCGGCGCAGTGTGGCCTGCTGCGCGCGCTGGACGCTCCGCGCTGGCACGCGGTGGTCGGTCCCAGCTTCGGGGGGATGCAGGCGCTGCAGTGGGCGGCGCGCGCTCCGGCGCTGGCGCCGCGCGTGGCGGCGGTCGTGACCAGCCCGGTGACGGGTCCGGTGCTGCGCGGCGTGTTCGGGCCGCTGCTGCACGCGGCGGCGCAGGGTGACCCGGACGCGGCGCTGCACGAGACGCTGCGCCTGATCACCTTCTTCGGGCTTGGCGCGGACGGCATGGACCTGCTGTTCCGCGAGGAGGACGTGGACGCCTACCTGCGCACCCGCACCGCGACTGCCGACCTGAGCCACGTGCTGGACATCGGCCGGGCCGTGCAGACCCACGACCTGATGGAGGTCGCCCCGCTGGACGAGCTGTGCCGCCGCTGGCGCGACCTGGGCACCCGGCTCCTGAGCGTGAACGTGCGCGGCGACCAGTTCTTCCCCGCCGCCGAGATGCGAGATTTCGCCGCCCGGACGCAGGAGGCGGGTGTATCGCACACCCACCTGGAATTCGACTCGCCGCGCGGGCACCTGGGCGGCCTGACCGACACCGCCGCCTTCGAGGACGCCCTACGGGACCTGCTGGGCGCGGCGCCGATCCCGCCCGCGCTGGACGTGGCGGAGGTGCGCCATGTCTGATGGAGGCATGACCCGCACTCTGGTGGCCCTGCACGGGAATTTCGCGTCCGCCCGCTGGTGGGTGGACCTGCTGGCCGATCCGCCTGCAGGGTGGCGGGTGCTGGCCCCGGACCTGCCGGGCTTCGCGGGCACGCCCCACAAGGGTGAGATCTCGATTGGATCGTACGCGGACTGGGTGCAGGACTGGCTGCGCGCGCAGGGTATCGAAGGGCCCGTGCTGCTGGGACACTCGCTGGGCGGCGCGGTGGCGCTGGAGGTCGCGGCGCGTGAGCCGCAGGCCCTCTCGGGTCTGGTCCTGGCGGCCAGTGCGCCCCTGGGTGGGCTGGTCACGCCGGAGGAGAACTACCCGGTGCTGGAACTGCTGCGCACCACACCGCCGCTGATGGAGGCCAGCCTGGGCGCGCTGTTCCCGTCGCGGCGCCCCGCGAACTTCGCGGACCTGCTGGCGGACGGCGCGAACATGGCCGTCACGCACTACAGCGGGAACGCCCGCGCGCTGGCCGCGTGGCGGGTGGATGCGGCGCCCCTGGCCGGGCTGCCCACGCTGGTGCTGGGTGGTGAACTGGACCCGCTGATCACGCCGGACATGGTGCGCGCGCAGGCGACGGCGCTGGGCACGGCGGCCACCATCCTGCCCGGGCGCGGTCACGGGTTCCCGCAGGAGGACCCGGCCGCGTTCCGCGCGCTGCTGGACGGGTTCCGCGCGCTGCTGGACGGGTTCCTGTCCAGCCTCCCCATCTCCTAACGACCGTTCGTTCTACACTGGAGCCAACATGAACAAGGTGTACCCCGACGCCCGCGCGGCGCTTCACGACATCGTCGCCGACGGCCAGACCATCGCCGTGGGCGGCTTCGGCCTGTGCGGCATTCCCGAACAGCTCATCCTCGCGCTGCGCGACAGCGGCGCGACCGGCCTGACCGCCGTCAGCAACAACGCCGGCGTGGACGGCTGGGGCCTGGGCCTGCTGCTCGAAACCCGCCAGATCCGCAAGATGATCAGCTCCTACGTCGGCGAGAACAAGGAATTCGAACGCCAGTACCTCGCCGGGGAACTCGAACTGGAATTCACCCCGCAGGGCACCCTGGCCGAACGCATGCGCGCCGGGGGCGCGGGCATCCCCGGCTTCTACACCAAGACCGGCGTGGGCACCACCGTCGCCGAGGGCAAGGAACACAAGGACTTCGACGGTCAGACGTTCATCCTGGAACGCGGCATCGTCGCCGACGTCGCGCTGGTGAAGGCGTGGAAGGCGGACCGGGCCGGGAACCTCGTGTACCGCAAGACCGCCCGCAACTTCAACCCCATGGCGGCCACCTGCGGCAGGGTCACGGTCGCGGAGGTCGAGGAGATCGTGGAGATCGGGCAGATCGACCCGGACGACGTGGACACCCCCGGCATCTTCGTGCAGCGCGTCGTGCTGAACGCTGCGCCCGAGAAACGCATCGAGCAGCGCACCGTCCGCGCAGGCTGAACCGGACATTGAAAAGGGGGCGGTCCGGTGGCTGAGCCTGGACCGCCCTCTGGTTCACGCCTCCTGCCACCACCGGTCGAAGGGCGTGACCGGCACGGCGCGCTTGTGGCGGGTGACGCGGTACATCCGCTCCAGTGTCTCGGCCACCTCCGGCGCGACCTCCTTCCCTTCGAGGTAGTCGTCGATCTGGGCGTACGTCAGGCCCAATGCCACTTCATCGGGGAGGCCGGGGCGGTCGTCCTCCAGGTCGGCGGTGGGGACCTTGCGCCACGTCTCCTCGGGTGCGCCTAGGAATTCAAGGAGCTGTGCGCCCTGGCGTTTGCTCAGGCCGGTCAGGGGCGTGACGTCCACGCCGCCGTCCCCGTACTTCGTGAAGAAGCCCGTGACCGCCTCGGCGGCGTGATCGGTGCCGACCACCAGCAGGTTCAGCTGCCCGGCCAGCGCGTACTGCGCGACCATCCGCTCGCGGGCCTTGATGTTCCCCCGCACAAAATCCCGCAGCTCGCCGCCCACGCCCGTCTCGGCCAGCGCGGCGGCGGCGGCCCGGCTGGCGGCGTCCACGGCCTCTTTCACGTTCACCGTCACGCTCCGGTCGGGGCGGATGAACGTCAGGGCGCGCTGCGCGTCCGCCTCGTCCGCCTGCACGCCGTACGGCAGGCGCGCCGCCACGAACGTCGCCTCGGCACCGTCGGCGCGCAGGCGTTCGGCGGCCAGCTGGCACAGTCGCCCCGCCAGGGTGCTGTCCTGACCGCCACTGATCCCCAGCACGAACCCCCGCGTGCCCGACGCGCGCAGGTACGTGCACAGGAACGCCACGCGCCGCTCCACCTCCGCCGCCGGGTCCACCGTGGGCCGGACTTCCAGTTCCCTGATGATGCTCTGCTGCGCCCTCATGCGGCGCAGTATTTCACCTGCACGCAAGTGGCGCAGGCGGGCCCTCGAGAACGCTCTACACTGAACGGGTGACCGAGGCGCCCACGCGACTGCAACTCCCGGACCACGCGCCAGCCGCGCCGCAGCCCGGCACGCGGACCGTGGACAGCGTGATCGAGTCGCTGGGCGTGGGTCCGTTCCAGCTGCGGCTGCTGCTCATCTGCGGCCTGACCTTCGCGGCGGACGCCATGGAAGTCCTGCTGATGGGCTTCGCGCTACCCGGCGTGAACGCCACATTCGGCCTGCCACCCGGGGCGCTGGGGGCCACCATGCTGCTCTCGGCGACCTTCCTCGGCATGCTGCTCGGCGCGCCCTTCTGGGGCCGGCAGGCCGACGTGTACGGGCGTCGCCCCGTGTTCCTGTTCACAGTGCTGGCCGGTGTGATCTTCGGGCTGGTGGGCGCCATGGCCCCGAACATCTGGGTGCTGGTGGGCGCGCGGGTCCTGGCGGGATTCGCCATCGGCGGGACCATGGCGGTCGATTACGCCCTGATGGCCGAGTTCGTGCCCCGGCGCGTGCGCGGCCGTTTCCTGGTCCTGACCGAGGGCTTCTGGGCAATCGGCACGTTGATGATCGCAGCCCTGGCGTACGGCGTGGGGCAGCTGCTGCCCCCACAGGAGTCGTGGCGGGTGCTGGTGCTGATCGCGGCGCTGCCCGGCGTGGTGGGCCTGCTGGTCCGGACCGGGGTGCCGGACTCGCCCCGCTGGCTGATCTCCCGAGGCCGCGTGGAAGAAGCGCGCGCCGCCCTGGCCCGCGTGGCCGCGCTGAACGGTCAGACCCTCCCGCCAGAACCGCTGGCCGCGCCGCGCCGCCTGACGGCGAAACCGCCGCGCTGGGGGGCGCTGCTCGCCCCGCACCTGCGGGACCGGACGCTGCTGCTGTCCGCCGCGTGGTTCGGCATGAGCCTGGGGTACTACGGGATCTTCTCGTGGCTGCCCACGCACCTGCGCACGCAGGGTGTGGACCTGCCCGAAGCGTACCGCGTGACCATGATCCTGGCGCTGGCGCAGGTGCCGGGGTACCTGCTGTCCAGCCTGATGGTGGAGTGGGCGGGGCGCCGCGCGACCCTGGTGGGATTCATGCTGGCCAGCGCGGGCGGCGCGTACCTGTTCATGCTGTCCAGTTCGCCCGCGTGGACGCTGGTCGCGTCGGGCCTGCTGTCGTTCTCGCTGCTGGGCGCGTGGGGTGCACTGTACGCTTTCGCGGCCGAGGTGTTCCCCACGACCCTACGCGCCACCGGCATGGGGACCGTCAGTGCCGCCGCGCGGCTGGGCAGCCTGATCTCCCCGGTGGCGGGCGGCCTGCTGCTCAGCGGGAACCTGGGCCAGGCGCTGACCGTGTTCGCCGCGTCGTTCATCATCTCGGCCGGGTGCGTGTGGGCGACCGGACTGGACCTGCGCGGCCAGCCCATCCCGGAAGGAGAGCGGGGCTGAGACACGCGGCCCCACTGGCCGTGTACGTGGGCCGCTTCCAGCCGCCGCACGCCGGGCACCTGCACGCCATGCAGGCGGCACTGGAGGTCGGGAACGGGCGGCTGCTGGTGCTGCTGGGCAGCGCGAACCTCGCCCGCAGCGCCCGCAACCCGTTCACGCCGCGCGAACGGGCCGGGATGATCCGCGCTGCACTGAGGGAAACGGGCGTCCCGCCGCGCCGCGTGACCCTGCGGCCCCTCCCGGACGAGTTCGACGCGGCCCGCTGGGCGGCGCATGTCCGCCGGGCCGCGCACGAGGCCGCCGGGAACGCCCCCGTCGTCCTGACGGGCTTCGAGAAGGACGCCAGCAGCAGCTACCTGCGCTGGTTCCCCGAGTGGACCCTGGACCCCAGCCCGCCCCTGCGGGTGGGGGAGGGCGTGCTGAACGCCACCGAGGCCCGCGCTGGCCTCCTCGGGCAGGGTGAGGTGTCCCCGGACCTGCCCCCGGCGGTCGCGGCGGTCCTGACCCGCTTCCGGGACACCCGCACCTTCGACCGCCTGCGCACCGAATGGGCCGCACTGGAGGCCGAACGGACCGCCTGGGATGGCGCGCCCCGACACGAACGCCTCGACCTGCACGTCACACCGGAACACGTGTGGCTGGCCCGACGCCCCGGCCCGGTCGGCGCGGGATTGTGGACCCTCCCCGCCACGCCCCTGCACCCCGACAGGCTGCCTGCGGGCGCGACCGTGTTCAGCCACCCGGCCCGCTCGCTGGGCGTACCCACCACCGCGCACGTCGTCCGTGTGGCCTCTCCGCCGCCCGGCACCCGCCCCGTGCCCCTGCCGCTCGCTCTGGCGCGACCCCGGCAGTTCTTCGAGGATCACCACGTCATCCTGCGCCGCGTGCTGCGGGTCGACTGAACCAGCCACTGCCCCGCGTGAAACGGCGCTGTGACGCGCGACGGGCATGATGACCCTGTCCGACCCGGCGGGTCACGCGGCTTGACACCCCGGCGGGCTGCGCCGCAAGCTGCGCCTGACTTTCCACACTTCAACCCCCCACAGAGGAGACCTCATGCCCTGGACCCGAGACGAGATGGCCGCCCGCGCGGCCCGTGAACTGCAGGACGGCTACTACGTGAACCTCGGCATCGGCCTGCCCACCCTGGTCGCCAACCACATCCCCGACGGCGTGAACGTCATGCTGCAGAGCGAGAACGGCCTGCTGGGCATCGGCCCGTTCCCCACCGAGGATCAGGTGGACCCCGACCTGATCAACGCCGGGAAGCAGACCGTCACGGCGCTGCCCGGCGCGAGTTTCTTCTCCAGCGCGGACAGTTTCGCCATGATCCGCGGCGGGCACGTGAACCTCGCCATTCTGGGGGCCATGCAGGTCAGCGAGAAGGGTGACCTGGCCAACTGGATGATTCCCGGCAAGATGGTCAAGGGGATGGGCGGCGCGATGGACCTCGTGGCGGGCGTGCAGCGCGTCGTGGTCCTCATGGAGCACGTCGCGAAGGGGGACGCGCACAAGATCCTGCCCGACTGCACCCTGCCGCTGACCGGGCAGGCGGTCGTGAACCGCATCATCACGGATCTGGGCGTGCTGGACGTCACGCCCGGCGGCCTGAAACTGGTGGAACTCGCGCCCGGCGTGACGCTGGAGGAATTGCAGGCGAAGACCGGCGCGCCCATCCACGCGTAACCGGCTCAGATGACCGGCCCTGGCGTGATGCCGGGGCCGGTCGCTATTCAGCGCCGGAACACGGCGTTCACCGGACCGTCCGGGCGCAGCGTCACGCTGGCGTGCAGGCCGGCGGGGCCACCGTCGGGGACGGTCACCGTGACGTCGCGCAGCAGGAGCGCGGCGATCAGCCCGGCCTCCATCAGGGCGAGGTTGTTCCCGATGCACATGCGCGGTCCCAGCCCGAACGGCATGAACGCCTCCGGGGTGCGCCCGCCGCCCAGCCAGCGCTCGGGCACGAAGGCGTGCGGGTCCGGCCAGAACGCCGCGTGTCGTTGCAGCAGGGAGATGCACACCGACACCGACGCGCCCTCCGGCAGGTCGAAGCCCGCCACGCGCACCGGAGCGGTCGCCTGCCGGGGAACCAGCCACGCGGGCGGGTACAGGCGCAGCGTCTCCTGAATGCAGGCGTGCAGCAGCGGCAGGCGCGGGAGGTCCGCTCCCTCTGGGTCCCGTTCGCCCAGCACCTCGCGCAGTTCGGCCCGCACGCGCGCCTGAACGTCGGGGTGACGCGACAGCAGCAGCAGCAGGAACGTCAGGGTGTTCGCGGTCGTCTCGTGACCCGCCAGGAACAGCGTCATGACCTCGTCGCGCAGTTCCCGGTCGCTCAGGCCCGCGCCCTGTTCGTCGCGGGCGGCCAGCAGCAGCCCCAGCAGGTCCCCGCCGGGCGTTCCGGCCTCCTGCTCGGCGCGGCGCGCGGCGATGATCCGCGCCACGATCGCGTCCAGCGCCCGGCTGGCCGCCGCGGACCGCTGCCCGGCGGGAGTGGGCACCCAGCGCGGCAGGTCCACCACCGCCCGTGCGCGGCTGACCGTGTGATGCAGCAGGGGCGGCAACTCGGATTCCACCACGCGCAGTTCGTCGTCGGTCAGGCCGGTCCCGAACAGCACGGACGCCACGGCGCGCAGCGTGACGCGCAGCATCTCACCCCCCACCTCGACCGTCTCTCCCGTGTCGGCGGCCTTCAGCACGGCCGCGTGGGTGGGCCGGGCCGACCCCACGATGTCGTCCGCCATGCCGCTCAGCGCCGCGCGGTGAAAGGACGGCTGCATCAGGCGTCGGTGCGCGCGCCACGTCTGCCCCTCGGCGGTCAGGAGGCCCGTGCCCAGGAAGTCCTGCATCTTCTGAATGCCGCGCCCCTTGCGGAAACTCGCGGCCTGCGTGACGAGCACCTCGCGCGCCGCGTCCGGGTGCGTGACGACCAGCACGTCCCGCGGGCCGATCCGCAGCGTGAACGCGTCGCCGTACGCGGCGCGCAGGTGGCGCAGGTATCCCAGCGGGTCGCGGCGCAGGTTCAGTGCGGAACGCAGCGGCGAGGTGCGGGGGCGGGGCGGCAGGGGAGAGGGGGCAGTCACGGTGTCACTCAGTCTGACACTGTGTCAGTCGTCGCGCATGTCAGGCCCGGCGCGCACCGTCACTTGCGGCAGGTCAGATCCACCCGGAAGCTGGGGTCAGCGACGGTGAAGCGCGGCTTGACATCCGAACTCGTCTCGTTCAGCACCTCGAACAGGAATTTCGTGGGTGCCGACGCGGCGCCGTTCTGATCCTCGGGGAAGATGCGGAACTCGAACACGGTGCCGGTGCCCTGCGGCAGCTTCGCGTACGTCTTGTCCTGCCACGCGGTGACGCTCATCTTCGCCCAGCTGTTGCCGTCGGCGAAGATCAGGTTGATGGCGTTGTTGTACCGGATACCGGCATCGTTCATTTTCAGTGTCTGGGTGGTGCCGTTTTTCACCTCGACGGTCACGCCGTACCCGCCGTCGGAGATCGGCTGGACTTTCGTGACCCGCATCCGCCAGATGCCGTTGAACAGCCACTCGTTCAGGCAGCCGGACACGCTGGCTTTCGCGTTCGCGCCGCCCTGCGCCGCCAGGGCCTTCTGAAGGTCCGCCAGTTTGATGTACGTCACGCCGCCGATGACGCTGGTGCTCAGGGTGGTGGGTTGCCCGTTCAGGGTGAGCGTGACGGGTGCGGCGGCGGCAGTGGTGAGGGCAGTCAGGCCCAGCAGGGTCGTGAGGTGACGCATGGTGTTCTCCTTGAAGACGCCGGGAACTGAAGCTGGGGCGTCTGTGAGGACAGGGTGCGCCGCGCGCCGTTTCTGGGGCGTTTCACTTTCACCCGCGCCCGGTGGTTCGGCTCGGGGAAGCACGCGGGGATCCGCCGGGGCGCCGGATGCAGGAGCGTGTCCAACCACACCGCACATCCCTAACGAGCGTTTGTTAGACTGAGGGCAACAATGACCCAGCCTGACACCAGCGCCCCTCCGGCGCCCCCCATTCAGACCCCCTGGGCCGACGCCCTGGCCCGCCTGGACACCGACCGCGCCCGCGTCCACGCCGGTGGCGGCGCCAAGGCCCAGCAGCGCCAGCACGACAAGAACCGCCTGACTGCCCGCGAACGCATCCGCCAGCTGATCGACGATCAGACCCCCTTCGACGAACTCATGACCTTCGCCGGATGGGAGATGTACCAGGACGTCGGCGGCTGCCCCAGCGGCGGGACCGTCACCGGCATCGGCCAGATCCAGGGCCGCCCGTGGATGATCATCGCCAACGACGCCACCGTGAAGGCCGGCGCGTTCTTCCCCATCACCGCCAAGAAGGTCATCCGCGCGCAGACCATCGCCCTGGAAAACCACCTCCCGGTCGTGTACCTCGTGGACAGCGCGGGCGTGTACCTGCCCATGCAGGACGAGATCTTCCCCGACCAGGACGACTTCGGCCGCGTGTTCTACCTCAACGCCCGCATGAGCGCACGCGGCATCCCGCAGATCGCCGCCATCATGGGCAACTGCGTCGCGGGCGGCGCGTACCTGCCCGTCATGTGCGACACCCTGATCATGACCGAGGGTTCGGGGCTGTACCTCGCCGGACCCGCGCTGGTCAAAGCCGCCATCGGACAGGTCGTGGACAGCGAGGACCTCGGCGGGGCCAGCATGCACGCCAGCATCGCGGGCACCGTGGACTACAAGGAGCCCGACGACGCCGCCGCACTGAAACGCATCCGCGCGCTGGCCGACCTGTACGCCCAGGGCGACCCCGCCCCGTTCGCCAGGCGCCGCCGCGAGACGCTGCCCGCCCCGGAACGCAACCTCACCGACCTCGTCGGCTTTGACGGCAGCAAAACCTACGACGTGCGCGACCTCATCACCGCCCTCGTGGACGGGGGAGAGTTCCACGAGTTCAAACCCGAGTACGGCGAGACCCTCGTGTGCGGCTTCGCCCGCGCCGGCGGCTACCCCGTCGCGTTCGTGGCGAACCAGCGCACCGTCATCAAGAAGAAACTCAAGAGCGGCGGCGAACCCGGCCTGCGCACCCGCATCGAGGTCGGCGGCGTCATCTACGGCGACAGCGCCGACAAGGCCGCCCGCTTCATCATGGACGCCAACCAGGCGGGCGTGCCCCTCGTGTTCCTGAGCGACGTGACCGGCTTCATGGTCGGCCGCGACAGCGAACAGGAAGGCATCATCCGGCGCGGCGCGAAACTCGTGAACGCCGTGAGCAACAGCGTCGTGCCCAAGATCACCATCATCACCGGCGGCAGCTTCGGGGCGGGGAACTACGCCATGAACGGCAAGGCCTACGCCCCCCGCTTCCTGTTCGCGTGGCCCAGCGCCAAATACGCCGTCATGAGCGGCAACGCCGCCGCCAAGACCCTGCTCGACATCCAGCTCGCCGCCCTCAAGCGCAGCGGCCACCAGCCCGACGACGAGGAACTCCAGCGCCTCTACGACGAGGTCAAGAGCAAGTACGACACCGAACTGGACCCCCGCTACGCCGCCGCCCGCCTCTGGGTGGACGAGATCATCCCCCCCAACGACACGCGTGACCGCCTCATCCGCGCCCTCGAAGCCTGCGCGCAGAACCCCCACCAGGACGAATTCCGCGTCGGCGTCTTCCAGGTGTGAAGCCGTTAATGGTTGAAGGTCGATGGTCGAAAGACCACATCCCTTCCTCCATCAACTATCACCCATCAACTTTCAACCATCACCCCCTCCGAAGGAGCCCCCCATGACCAGCACCCTGAACCGTCCCGACGTCAGCAATCCGAACACGCAGCCCATGAACGACGACCAGCGCACGATCATCAGCGCGCTGCGCAGCTTCCTGAAGAACAAGGTCGAGCCCGGCGCGGCCGAGCGGGACCAGACCAGCGAGTTCCCCATGCAGATCGTCCGTGAACTGGGCGAGATGGGCATCATGGGCGCGCAGACGCCCGAGGAGTACGGCGGCGCCGGGCTGGACACGGCGACGTTCGCGATGATCATCGAGGAGGTCGCGGCGGTGGACGGCAGCCTGTGCCTCACGGTCGCCAGTCACAACAGCCTGTGCCAGGGCCACATCCTGATCGGCGGGACCGAGGCGCAGAAGCAGAAGTTCCTCCCGGCCCTGGCGAGCGCGGAGAAGCTGGGCGCGTGGGGCCTCACCGAGCCCGGCAGCGGCAGTGACAGCGGCGGCATGCAGAGCAACGCCAAGGAGCAGCCCGACGGCAGCTGGATCCTGAACGGCAGCAAGAACTTCATCACGCAGGGCAGCGTCGGCGGCACGTACGTCATCCTGGCCCGCACGGACGCCCCCCGCCCCGGCAAGGGCAAGAACGACGGCATCAGCGCGTTCGTGTTCAACCGCGACGAGGTCACGGGCTTCTCGATTGGCCGCAAGGAAGACAAGCTCGGCCTGCGCAGCAGCGACACCGCGCAGCTGATCTTCGAGGACATCCACCTCCCCGCCGACGCGCTGCTGGGCGAGCGGGGGAACGCCTTCAAGGACGTCATGAAAGTCCTCGACGGGGGCCGCGTCGGCATCGCCGCCATGGGCCTCGGCCTGGGCCGCGCCGCGTTCGAGTACGCCGCCCGCTACGTCAACCAGCGCGAACAGTTCGGTAAACCCATCGGGCACAACCAGAACCTCGCGTTCCGCCTCGCCGACATGGACACCAAACTCGACGCCGCGCGCCTCCTGATCCGCAAGGCCGCCGACCTCAAGGACGCCGGCATGAACTTCACCGTGCCGGTCGCCCGCGCCAAACTCTTCGCCACCACCGTCGGCGTCGAAGCGTGCGACGAGGCCATCCAGATGCTCGGCGGGTACGGCTACATCAAGGAGTACCCCGTGGAACGCATGTGGCGCGACAACCGCCTCACCCGCATCGGCGAAGGCACCGACGAGGTGCAACGCCTCGTCATCAGCCGCGACGTCCTGAAACGCTTCGCGGACTGAACCCCGCGTCCGCCAGAGCGCGGATGACAACCCGAGGCGCGGTGCCCAGCATGGAGGGGTACCGCGCCTCAACACCATTTCCCTCCGAACACTGCTCACGGCCAGAGAGAAACTCCCCCTGCGTTCTGATGATCGGATAGAGCATGTGCTGGAGCGGTTTCGGGTACCGTTCGGTGCGATGCGAACCGGGAAGGGTGTGTCGCACCTTCAGCGCCACAATCTGGTGTTCTGATTCATTGATGGCCGTCTCGACAGCATTGAGGTGCTGACCAGTGCCCATCACGGTCTGTCTGACCTCGTGCACTGGTGTGGCTTCGACCCCTTCTCCGGCGATCTCCTGGGGTGGTGCGCTGCACAGGGAATTCCTTTGACCCTGATGAAAGAGGAAGATGGCGGGCAGCTCTGGGAAGCTCCCTCTGGAGCCCTGATCGCGCTTCAGGAGGGGAAGCTGTGGAACGTCACCCTCACCGTGCATAGTTCACCCGCAGATCGGTCAGCCGACGCGTGATGTTCTGGTGCGACAATCAGCCATGAGATCCGGAAGACTGTGGGGGGTGGGGGCGGCGCTGGCGCTGGGCGCGTGGGTCCTCTCGACCAGACGCGCCGCCTCGTATGCCCGGCTGCACCCAGAGTTGCGCTCTCCGTTCGTGCGCTTCCGCTCGCCGCCGTTCACGCCGGGTGTCGTGGCGGTCATGGGGGCATTGCAGGCCCGCGCGAAGGCTCCTGCGCTGCCGGACGGCGTGACGGTGGAGGAGCGGCGTATTCCCGGCCCGCCCGGTGCGCCGGACGTGACGGTGTTCGTGTACCGACCCCCGAACCTCCCAGCTGGGGCGGCGGCGATCCTGAACATCCACGGGGGCGGGTATGTGACCGGCTCGGCGGCGGCGTCCCACCCGCAGAGTGCCGCGTACGCACGGGAGTTGGGTGTGGTCGTGGTGGGCGTCGAGTACCGCCTCGCGCCGGGCACGCCGTTCCCCGGACCGCTGGAGGACTGTTACGCCGCCCTGACCTGGATGGTCCGCGAGGCAGAGGCGCTGGGCCTCAACCCGGCCCGCATCGCCCTCGTCGGCGACAGCGCCGGGGGCGGACTGGCCGCCGCGCTGGCGCAACTCGCGCACGACCGGGGAGAGGTCACCCCCGCGTTCCAGCTGCTGTACTACCCCATGCTGGACGACCGCACCACCCTGAATGCCGATCACGCCGGGCGGGGCGAATTCATCTGGCGGCCCGCGTCGAACGTGCTGGGCTGGACGTCGTACCTGGGCCGCCCACCCCACCCGGACCGCGCCCCGGCGTACGCCGCGCCCGCCCGCCGCGCCGACCTCACAGGCCTGCCGCCCGCGTGGATCGGGGTCGGCACCCTCGACCTCTTCCACGAAGAGGACCGGGACTACGCCCGGCGACTCCAGGCCGCCGGGGTGCCCTGCGAATACGTGGAGGTGCCCGGCGCGTACCACGCCTTCGAACGCTTCGCGCCGGACTCCGCGGTCGCGCGTGAATTCACGGCGTCGGCAATCAGCGCCCTGCGGGGAGGATTGAGAATCTCCTGAATGGCAGCGGGCTTAGGTCAATTGCCGTACACGATGAAGACATCAGCCGTCTTGGCCCTGCTGGCCCCTTCCCGCTGAGACCCCATGGAGATGTACTTCCCGTTTTTCGTGGCGTATACGAGGAACTCCGCGCCACTCATGCGTGATTTCGGGATGACGTTGTACTTGCCGTAGGCCGCCTGAGCGTACCCGAACGCGCGGGTCTTGTAGATCAGGTCGTGGAAGGTCGAGCCCCAGTTCCGTGCGCCGTAGATCTCGATCCACTTCACGGAAATGCCCTGTGCGCGCGCGTTCGCCATGATGTCGGCTTTCAGTTGCTGCGCCCCAGTGTCGCAGGCTTGCTGCAGGTACGCGGAGCCAGAACTGGACGGGTACGTGATTTTCACCAGCCCATTGAAGGCGTGGGTGGGTTTGGTGACGCAGGTGGTGGCGGACAGTCCGTTCCCGGTCATTCCAGTGAGGGCGAGGGCCGCAGTCCAAGCGGTGAGAGAACGTGCATTCATGGTGACCTCCTTCGGGACATGCAGCGTAGGAACGCCATATGTCAACCCTCTGAGAGGTGGCAAAGCGGGCCCTCACGACCATGAGGACCTCTCATCTGACTGGGCGTCTTTCTGCCTGCTGGGCGCCCATCCGGCCTGCCCGGGCTGAGCCCATACGTGAGAAGGTCATGGAATCTGAACCTTCCAGCCGCTCCACTACTCCTGCCATCACCGCCCTACCAGTTAGTCAGGCGACGTCAACTGATGCAGGAGCCGAGTCCATAGGGTCAGCGCTGACACCTGACTTAGCCCCGTGAACTGCGCGTCCCCCACCTCGATGACGGTCCACGCGCCGGAGTCCAGCTGCCCCACATCCACACTCAGGTACGGCACGTCAAGGCGCAGACTGGCCTGCACGGCGCACCGGAGCATCTGCGTTTCCTCTGCCGGGTCCAGTTGGCGCTCCGGCGCCTGTTCCTCCCAGTAGAAGCCGTACGCCAGGACGTGATGCCTGAAGAGAAAGACACGGAATTCACGTCCCAGTGGAAACTGATCGTATGTGGTCGTGATGCGGCGCAGCGCCACCACTTCCCGCAGCACGACGTGACCACGTGAACGGCCCGGTCGGGCCAGCAGGTCACGGGCCAGACGCTGCACCTGCGCGTCATCCTGGGCCACGCAGGCGTCCCATCCCTCCTCCTTACTGGACTTGACGCCTCCCTTGAGAAACACCGGAAAGCCCAGCGTGCAGGCTGCCGCCTCCAGTTAGGCCGGGTCGGTCACCACCACGCTCCGGGGCGTCAGATCAGCCAGGAGCGGGTAGAAACGCGGGAATTCCATGGCTGTCCGGTTCTGCTCCGGGCTGTTCACCAGGAAGATGTTGTGGCGCCGCGCGGCGTCGTACACAGCCCGGTACCGTTCCGGCGTGGGAATGTACCCCACCCACACTCCCTGAACGGGTTCGGCGAACACTGGGACGTACGCGAATGCGCCTTCCAGCTGCGGGTCATCGTCCAGGGCGTCGGGCAGAGGAACGATGCGGCACCCCAGCAGACGGGCAGTGTCGGTCATCAACGTCAGTTCTCGCCCGTTGGTGGTGGTCTCATCCCGGAATTCAGCCTCGCTGAAGACGACGATCTGCATGACGTCCATTGAAGCAGAGGTGGACGGACGCCGTGGCCGCGTGTGACGGTGCTGGAGCGGTCCCCGTCTCGATTCCGGGTGAATGAACTCCGGGGGGTGCGGTACAGGGCGGTGGTCAGACGGGGATGTTCACCCTGGGTCGGATCGGGACTTCCTCGCGGTGGCGTTCGATCACGAGGCCCACGTCGCTCAGCGTGACGGTGTCCAGCATGGGCTGGTAGTACTGAATGCGGCGGGCGACGGCGGGCAGGTGGTACGTCCAGTACAGGCCCATCAGCGGGTTGATCCACAGTTCGCTGCCGTGGGTGCGACTGGTGGCGTGGTGGTTGCCGTACTGCCCGTTGATGGCGCTGACGATGCTGCTGTTCACGATGCTGGTGTAGCGGGGCATCATCTGGAAGACGGCCTCGCAGGCGTCCTTGTACTTCTGCACGGGCGGCATGTCGGGTGTGAGGCTGAACGCGCCCAGGTACGCGCCGCTGCGGGGCATTTCGGCGGTGGCTTCCAGGTAGTCGGCGTGCGAGACGCCGTGGAAGTGGTCTACGCCGAAGCCCAGGCAGGCGAGCAGCTTTTTCGGACCGCGTAGTTCGTTCACGGCGACGAGACTGGTGGCGTCCTCGTGCGGGGTGCCCAGCCCGGACTCGTCACCGCGCATGAGTGAATCGGTGCCGCCGTCCACGAGGATGACTGTGTCGATGTTCAGGTGGTTCACGAGGGCCTCGTAAGCGCTCTTCAGCGGCTGCACGCCCACCTTCCGCAGCGCGTACACGGTGCCCGGTTCGCCCTGAGTGACCAGCCATCGGCTCAGCCAGTATTCCGGGAAGTACTCGCCGGGCTGCGCGTTCAGGTCCGGCGTGACCGGCACCACCGCGTGCGGCAGCGGGCCGTTCGGGCTGAGGCCCAGGCTGGTGAAGGAGTAGTTCGCCAGGGTCACCTCCTTTCCATCGGCCTTCAGGGCGAAGTACAGCGGCAGCCCGCAGAACACGTCGAACCCGCCGCCCATCCCGGCGATCAGCACGCGGCGCGAGTCCTGAAGTTCCCGGAAGAAGGGCGGCTGAAGGGAATTCATCTGCGTCCATTCTCGCAGGCGGTGAGGGAGGCCGCCGCCCAGGTTCGCAGTCCGCTCGCGACTGCCGGGAACCGGGTTCTGGTTCGATCTCGGTTACGCCGGGTACGTCCCGATCCGGTCGCGCAGCAGTTCGAAGAAGCCGTCGGCTTTCACGTGGGTCATGACCTGTGCGTTGGGGGCGTTCCCGGTGACGTGCCAGAGGTCGGCGACGGTGCGGCCGTGGCTGGGGCCGCCGCTCAGGTCGATCTGGACGTGCATGGGTTGCACGGTGAACAGGTCGGGGCGCAGCAGGTACGCGACGGTCAGCGGGTCGTGCAGCGCGCCGCCGTCCCAGCCGTAGCGGTCGCGGTGGTGTTCGGCGAAGAACGCGAGCAGGTCGGCGACGAACGCGCCGGTGGGGGTGCCCAGGTCGCGGAACGTGGCCACGCGGGCGGGGTGCGCGATGGCCTGATGACTGGCGTTCAGGCCGATCATGGTCAGCGGCACGCCACTGCTGAAGACGACGTGCGCGGCGTGCGGGTCGGCCAGGGCGTTGAATTCGGCGGCGGGTGTCCAGTTGCCGGTGTCGGTGCTGCCGCCCATCCACACCACCTCCCGCACCAGCGGAACGATGTCCGGGGCGAGGCGGAACGCCAGCGCGACATTGGTCAGGGGTCCGGTGGGCACCAGGGTGATCTGGCCGGGGTGGGCGCGGACGGTGCGGATGATGAACGCGGCGGCGTGCTCGTCTTCCGTGCCGCGCGTGGGCGCGGGCAGGTGGGGGCCGTCCAGGCCGCTCTCGCCGTGCACGGCTTCCGCGCTGATGCGGTCCTGCACCAGCGGGCGGTCCGCTCCGGCGTACACGGGCACGTCGGACCGGGCGATCTGGCGGGTGATCAGGGCGTTGCGGGTGGTGCGGTCCAGGCCCACGTTCCCGAACACGGTGGTCAGGCCCAGCACGCGCAGTTCCGGACTGGCCAGCGCCAGGAGGATGTTCACGGCGTCGTCGTGACCGGGGTCGAGATCCAGGATGACGGGGCGGGGCGCGGTCATGCCCGTCAGTATGAGTGGTCGTGAACGGCTCTGTCCCCCGCCGGGATACCGGTCGAGCGTGAACTCATCGTAAGCCTCGTGCCATCTCTGTCAGGGGTTGGTCAGTAGACTGGAACCATGAAAGGCCTGCGTGAATTCGTCGACTGGCTGCGCGAGGTGCTGACCGGTGGTCCTCAACCTCAGCCGGTTCCGGTTCCCGTGCGCGTGCGTGAGCGCCGCTGACGGGCAGTAAGCGTCCCCCTTCTTCTTCCTGACGTCATGTTCCCGCCCACCCACGTGGTGGGCGTTTTTCTGTCTCGCGGGGGCGTGTCTGGTGCACGTCAGGTTCGGCGTGCCGGGGAACGCTATGCTGCGGGGCGTGCAGGCAGGCGCAGCGGACGGCGACTATGGAATGGGGGAACTCAGGGCGCTGATTGCGCCTCGGCCCGCAGGGGACCGGGAGAGGGTGGAGGCGGCGTTCGTCTTCGCGCGGGACGCTCATGCCGGTGTGAACCGCAAGAGTGGCGAGCCGTACATCACGCATCCGGTCGCGGTGTCGGTGATCCTGGCGCGGCTGGGCATGGACACCGAGAGCCTGATGGCGGGGCTGCTGCACGACACGGTCGAGGACGTGGACGGCGTGACCTTCGAACTCGTCGAGGAGCAGTTCGGGCCGGACGTGCGCCGCATCGTGGAGGGCGAGACGAAGGTCAGCAAGCTCAGCAAGCAGGGCTCGCAGGCGGCCGAGGTGCGTGAGTCCGGGCGGGACGTGCAGGCCGAGAACCTCCGGCAGATGCTGATCGCCATGACGGGCGACATCCGCATCATCGTGGTCAAGCTGGCCGACCGGCTGCACAACATGCGCACCCTTGGGAGCATGAAGCCCGAGAAGCAGCAGCGGATCGCGCGGGAGACCATGGACATCTTCGCGCCGCTCGCGCACCGCCTGGGGATCGGGCAGATCAAGTGGGAACTGGAGGACCTGAGCTTCCAGTACCTCTACCCCGATGACTACGCGTACCTGCAGTCGCGACTGCGGACCCGGCAGGAAGAGCGGCAGACGCTGATCGAGAACGCCGTGCAGCAGCTTCAGGATTCCCTGACGGACGACCTGGAGCTGCCGGAGTGGGTCAGTGACATCGACATCGCGGGGCGCAGCAAGCACCTGTGGAGCATTCACAACAAGATGCAGCGCGAGGGCAAGGGCCTGGAGCAGATCTTCGACCTGCTGGCGATCCGCGTGATCCTCACGCCGCGTGACCTCGTGGTGCCGCCCGGCACGGACGAGAAACGCCGCGAGCGGGCCGAGGAGACCCGCGAGAAACGCATCTGCTACCACACGGTCAGCATCGTGCACAGCGTCTGGACGCCGCTGCCGGGCCGCTTCAAGGATTACATCGCGGTGCCGAAACCCAACGGGTACCAGTCGCTGCACACGACCGTGATCAGCCCCAGCGGGCAGCCCATCGAGGTGCAGATCCGCTCCCGGCGCATGCACGAGGTCGCGGAGTTCGGGATTGCTGCGCACTGGATGTACAAGCAGGGCAGTCAGCTCGCGCAGCGCGACCGCGAGAACTGGATCACGCAGCTGCGCGAGTTGCAGAACGAGATCAACGATGCCTCGGACTACATGGACGCCGTGAAGGTGGACATCCTGTCGCAGCGGGTGCGGGTCTTCACGCCCAAGGGACTGGCGATCAGCCTCCCGGCGGGCAGCACCCCGGTGGACTTCGCGTACCACATCCACACCCGCATCGGCGAGACGACCGTCGGGGCGCGCGTGAACGGCAGCATCGTGCCCCTGTCGCACCGCCTGGGCAACGGCGACATGGTCGAGATCGTCACCAGCAAGAACGGCCATCCCAGCAAGGACTGGCTGAACTTCGCCGTGACCCGCTCGGCCCGCACGAAGATCCGCCATCACTTCCGCGCGCAGGAACGCAGCGAGGCGCTGCAGCACGGGCATGACCTGCTGGAACGCTACCTGCGCAAGCGGCAGCTGGCCGTGCGGCAATTGATGCGCACCAAGCTGCTGGAGGACGCCGCGCAGAAACTCATGGGCTCCCGCAACCCGGACGACCTGTACCTGGCGCTGCACGCCGGGAAACTCACGCCCAGCGCCGTCGGGAAGGTCCTGTCGCCGCAGCTGGCGCAGGAGCAGGCGTCCGGCCCGGCCCGCCGCGCGCCCGTCCCGAAGGCCCCCGAGCCGGGCGGCGTGTTCGTCGAGGGCTTCAGCACGAACACCAAACTCAGCCAGTGCTGCACCCCCATCCGGGGCGATCAGGTCATGGGGTACCTGACGCGCGGCCGGGGCGTCAGCGTGCACCGCATCGACTGCCCGAACATGATCCGCCTGCTGAAGGACGAACCGGAACGCTGCGTGGCCGCCTCCTGGGAGGCCGGTACGCCCGGCAGCGTGCTGGTGGACGTGGACGTCATCGCGCCCGACCGCGCCGGGCTGCTGGCGGACGTGCTGGGCGTCCTGGCGCGCGAGAAGCACAGCCCCACCAAGGTGGAGGCCGTGGTCGGGCAGGAGGAGATCGCCGTGATTCACCTGCGCCTGAACGTGTCCGGGCACGGCGACCTGGAAAGCATCCGCCGCGCGATCCTCACGGTGAAGGGCGTGCAGGACGTGATCCGCGTGGGCGGACGCAAACGCAACGGCGCGAGCGCCTGACCGACGACAGGGCCGCAGGAGCAGGCCAGGGATGGGCGGCCCATCCCGGACACTCGGCGCCCCGCTCAGCACCGCAGGCGGCACCCCCACAGGCTCCTGAATCCTGCCGTGGACCGCTGCTCTAGACTGCGCGCATGTCGCAACCCACGCCCGGCCCGCGCCCGGCCCCGCTGACCCTGCTGCCGGACCTGGGGGACCTGCTGCGGCTCCACCCGCAGTTCAACGCGGGCACCGTCACCGAACTCCTCGCGCACCTGAACGTCCGCGAGGTCCTGTGGGCCAGCAGCGAGGACCCCGACCACCCGCTGCGGGACGCGCTGCCCGCCGCCGGGACCCTCATCCGCGAGGGCTTCACGGCCGACTGGGCGTGGGCGGACGCGGAGCACGAGCAGCTGCTGGGGTTCCTGAACCAGTACCCGCAGGCCCGCGAGCGGCTGCGCCGGGCACAGGCGGCAGAGCAGGCCCTCGCGGCGCTGGTCACCGCGCCGCTCAACGCCGCCCGGATCACCTCACCCGCCTTCCTGGCCGAGGTGCAGGCCACCCGCGCCGACGTGCGGGCCGCGCTGGACGAGGGACCCGGCACCCGCTGGCGGCACCGCCGCCTGACCGAACTGGCCGCGCGCCTGACCGGCCAGACGGGCGTGCTGCTGGTGCCGCTCGATGACCTGCCAGACCTGCTGGCGTTGCTGCCCGGCGCGGCCCTGCCGGACCTCACCGGTTTCCAGGCCGCAGAGGCCAGTCGCGTGCGGGCGCTGGCCGACCGCGCCTGGCAGCTGCACGAGGACGACGACCTGAACGCCCTGCTGGCCGCCCTGGACCGTGAAGCCGGGGACCGGGTCACTCCCCGCGCGGAACTGGAGGCCGCCGCGGCCGGCATTCACCTCGCCGTGGGGGACCTGGAGGGTGCGCGCGCGCGGCTGGAACGCGCCGCGCACGCCCTGACCGACGATCAGCCGCGCAGTCTGGCCGGGCTGGTTCTCGCCCGCCTGGGGCAGGTGCGGGACGCGCTGGGTGACCGGGAACTCGCGCAGCGCACCTACCGCGCCGCGCTGGCCCTGAACCACGCGCCGCAGGTGGCGCGCGACGCCGCCCAGGCCGGACTGGCCGAGGCGTTCACGCTCACCCTCACCTGATCACCGCCAGTACCTGATCACCCCTGCTTCCGGGCGGGGAGGCGCAGCGGCTCACGCCACCACGCGGTCACGTCCAGCCGCTCGGCGTGCAGCAGGTGGGGCGGGCCGCTCAGGTCGAAACCCAGGCCGTGGCCCAGTGTGTTCACGCGGATGTCGGCCTGCGCGGCCCGCAGCGGCCAGGGCACGTGATGAATGCGTCCGCGGTACACGCGGCCCGCCGCGTCCGCGCTGAACAGCAGCAGCCGGTCCGTCACCCACGCCTCCAGACTGTTCGGGTCCGGGTCGAGTACTGGTCCGGTGGGCCGGTACGCACCAGCGAACGCGCCCGGTCCGGTCCGCAAATCCGTTCGCACACTCGCGTAGCGGGTGACGTCCCCGCTGCGGTCCACCCACATGCGCGCCTGCCGGTAGGGCAGGTGAAAGAACGTGCGGGCCAGCGCGGCGGCCAGGGGCTGCGTGACGTCCAGCGAGTAGAACCACACGCCCGGCTCGCCGTTCACGGTCACGTATGTCCGCAGGTTCAGCTCCGGAAAGGCACTCAGGCCCGGCACGGCGGGCACGAGGCGCGGCGCGACGTCCTCCATCCGGAAGGGCACGGCCGCCACGTACGCGTGGCCGGCGCGGGTGTCCACCTTCACGCCGGGCGGCAGGGTCGCCTGCACCGCCCCGGGCGGCACCTCCCAGTGCATGAAGCAGAGATCCAGCCAGCGCATCCGCAGCACCCAGGGCGTCATGTCCGCAGTGCAGCACATTCCACCCTCCAGCCACCAGGGACAGGGAAGAACATGTGAACTGACCCAAGTGCGGACCAACCCTGCGTGAACACCGCCTTGGTGGAGTTATCAGGTGCGTGGCCCGGCAACCTTCTAACCTGACGACGTCTGACTCGCCTGATCGGTCGGCGCCCTGGCAGCAGGACGCGGAACCGGCGGCCAACCACACCACTTCACAGGAGGCACCACCATGACCATGACCAATGAGAACGTCCTCGATAAACTCCAGTACATCCTCGGCACCCTGCGCGACGGCGAGAAGGGCTTCGCGGACGCCGCCGAGCACGCCACCGACCCCAGCCTGAAGAGTCTGTTCTCCGAGCGGAGCGCCCAGCGCGCCCAGATGGCCAGTGACGTCGAGGCGCACATCGCCCGACTGGGTGACCAGCCCCGCGAGGGCGGCAGTGTCGGCGCCGCCCTGCACCGTGCGTGGCTGAACGTCCGTGACGCCCTGACCGGCCGCGACGATACCGCCGTGGTCGCCGAAGCGGAACGGGGCGAGGACGTCGCGGTCGAGAACTACCAGGACGTTCTGAAGGCCGAGGGACTGCCTGCCGACGTGCGCAGCTTCGTGGAAGGCCAGTTCACGAAGGTCAAGGCCAGCCACGACCAGATCCGTGACATGAAGCACAGCATGGAAGCTCGCTGATCCAGCGGCACTGAACCCCCAACGGCAGGCCCCCCGCGTTTTCGTCGGGGGGCCTGCCGTTGCGCTGTCCTTCTCAGCTGCTCGCTCTGCGGCGCAGGTCTTCGAGTCCGCTCGATTCAGAGGTACTGAGCAACCCCTTCAATACCTCTGAATCCTGCTGTCAGACCTGTGATCAGCTGCGGCGGCGGCGGCGCAGTCGGTCCATCGCCGAGTCCAGACTCAGGCGCATGCGTTCCAGCGCCTGCGCGAGGTCACCGATCTCGTCGTTGCGTTCGGCCCGTACTGGGCGGCTCAGGTCACCCATGCTGATCGCGTCGGCCACCCGCACGAGTTCCTCGATGGGCTGCACCACGGCGCGGGCGGCCCGCAGCGCGAGGTACGCCGCGATGCCCAGCGCCAGCAGCGACACGAACAGCACGAGCGCCAGCGTGCGGCGCAGCGCGGCCTGCTGCTGACCGTTCTCTACCCCCACGGCCACGGTGTACAGGACGTTCTCGGCGTTGGTTTCACTGGCCCGCTCGCTGCTCACGACGCGTTTGCCGTTCTCGTCCTTCACGGTGATCTGCTGAACGATGTAGTTCACGTTCGTGACGGTCTGGTTGGCCGGATCGGCCGCCGCCTTCTCCAGCTTCTCCACATCGTTGGCGGTGCCGCCCATCGTCCGCATCTCGTTGGCTTGCTCGCGGTACAGCTTGGCCGGCGAGATGGTATCCCTGAACGCGGAGCTGTTGGGATTCTCGATCAGCCAGTTACTGACCTGGGCGTTCAGCAGGTCGCTGACCTTGGGCGTCTGACTGGAGAAGTAGCGCGAACCGTCGCGGAGTTCGACCTGCACGAACCCCACGCTGGAGTTGTTCACGAGGGCCTCGAGCTGCGGCGCGATGTTCTGGCTGCCGCGGGTCGGGTCGATGTTGCTGGCTACGGCCACCGCCACCGCCTGCGCGTTGCGCTGCACCAGATTCTGCTGCAGGCCCGGGAGCGTCAGGGCCAGCACGCCCAGCGTCAGCAGGCTGGACACGCCCAGCGGGACCAGGGCTCCGATGGTCATGCGATTGCGCAGGCTGCTGCGGCGCACCTTCGGTCCGTGATCTCCGTCCGGCAGCGCCGCCACGATCGGCTCTGCGCTGGGCCCGCTGGGCACGGTCGGCACCTCGGCGGCGGGTGTGGCGGCCGGCGTGGAATCGGTCAGGGTCAGGGCGCCCGTGAAGTCCGACCAGACGTCCGCTGCCGGATCTGCCGGCTTGGCAGCCGGTTCCGGCACCAGGGGGGCGCCGAACGCCGTGGCGAATGGGTCGGGGTCCACGTCGGGCTGCGGGGGTGGCATCAGGGCCGTGGCCGCGTCGTTCGCGAACGGGTTCGCGGTGGGGGCGGGTGCCGGCGCGTTCCATGGCACGGCCGGCATGAATTCGCTGGGCAGGGCGCTGCTGGTGGGAACGGACTGCCCGGCCGGCGCGGCGAACGGGTCAGGCAGCGCGCCGCTGGCGCCCGGGAATTCCACCTCCGGCCAGATGCCGGACAGGGACACACTGGGTTCGTTGCGGTCGGGCGCCAGGGGCGCGTCGTCGCTCAGGCCAGCGGCTGGTGCGGCGGCGCGGGGCGTGGTCAGGGCCTGGAACGGCTCGCTGATGACGCTGGTTTCCTCGCGCACTTCTTCCAGGGTCACGTCCGCGCCGACCGACTGGAACATGCTGAGCAGCAGTTCGGCGCGGGCGCGGCCGGTGGGTTTCATCAGGCGGCCGGTGCGGCGGTCACTCAGCCGCTGGGCTTGCTCTCCACTCAGGCCGAAACGTTCGCGCAGCTGCTGCTCCAGTTCCGGTTTACGTTCGGTTTGGACGGGCTGTCGGATGAGGACCGTGTACTTCATGGGTGTGCTCCAGGGGCCGGTGCGCCAGTGAACTGGGCGGTGAGGGACGGAAGGTTCAGGCTGAGCGGCGGGCCGGCGGTCACGTCACGCCCCGTTCCCGCAGCAGGCGCGCGAAGGCCTGCACGCGCTCCGGGGTGAGCTGCTTGGCCAGGGCGGAGAGCGTGGCGTTCAGGGTGGCCTGATCGCCCAGGTCGTCGAGGACCTCGTCGACCATCACGGCTGCGACCGGGCCGACCACGCCGGTCAGGCACTGGATGATCCGGTCGGCGAGATCGTCACTGACCGGCAGGTCGCGCTGCGCGGCGCGCGCCACCCACGCGGCGGCGGCGTTCAGGCGTTCCTGCACGTCCGGAACGGTCATGCCGGACAGGCGGGCCACCTCGGTGATGTCCCGCTGGCCGTCCACGTGATGCAGGACCCGCCACACGCTGAACGGTAGCGGCGTGCCGTCCTGCAGGCCGTCAGGCCAGACCGGGGCGGTCACCGGTTCTCCAGGCCGGACGCGGCCCATTCAGGCTGCTCCCGGAGGTTCGTGATGGGCAGGTCTACCAGGCGTAGCCCCAGACGGCTCAGGGTGCCGCGCAGGGCGTCGGCCAGTGCCGGGCGGAACTCGTCGACCGGCACGTCCTCCTGAACGGTCAGCCGCCCGCCCTGGAACGTCACGTCCTGCGCGAACGGGTCCAGGCAGGGGTGCATGTCGGCCAGGCGCATGGTGACCTCCTGCCACGCGGTCTCCAGGGGATGGGCCCGGTTGGTGGCACTCAGCAGGTCCTGCCAGAACTGCAGCAGATCCTCGCGGTTCGATTCGGAATGCGGGGAGAACAGCCACGCGCCCGCACCGTCGGCGGGCAGGTCGCCGGCCACCAGTCGGCCGGCCAGCCAGTAGCTGCACGCGGCGCCACTGAGGATCAGGCCGTGGTAGTGACTGCGTTCCAGCTCGGCGCGGGCGGCGGGCCACGCGGCGGGCGCGGGCCGTCCCTCGACGTCGCGGGTGGCCCACAGGAGGTCCACGAGGCGCGGGGAGAGTTCCGTCAGGCGGACGTGGGCGCGGGGAAGGCCCTGCATGACGGTGCTCCAGCCGACGTTCTGTCCGCTGCTGGTGTAGCCCCCGAGCAGGGTGCCCTGATTCCACAGGAACCGGGCCCAGCGGTTGCCCTGCCAGGCATCGAAGACGCCGGTGAACTGCTGGCCCTGACGGACGGACAGGTCAGCGGTGACGTCGGTCCAGGGGTAGTGATCGGTGCTGAGAACGCCGTACACAGCGGCGTCGAGCGGCACGGCGACGGGGTGCGTGAGCTTCGGGGGCGCGGAGGGGGCAGTGGGATCAGGCATTCGACTTCCGGGTGAGGTCAGGATGAGGCGGCAGGCGGGGCGTGGTCTGAGCTCCTTAAGGGATACCCCATCATGACACCCCGCGCCGTCTTACGTGCCGCTTACACATGTACGAAACCGCACGCTGCACCCCCCGCTCCATGAGGCTGACCTGCTGCGCCGTGCTTAGTTCGGCAGGCACGACCCGCTCGATGTGGTTCGGCCAGAACAGCCATTCCTGAGCCGTGAACAGGTGGAGGCGGTCAGGAATTCCCTGACCGCCTCCATCCTGCACCCTTCCGCTCTGGTCAGGCGTGCGCTCCACTCCACCACTCTGTGAGGCCGCCTGAACGTCATCCGGGGACGTCCCGTTCCTCAGCCCAGTTCGGTCAGCAGTTCCTGCACGCGGGCTTTCAGGTCCCCGCGGCCCTGCGGGGCGCCCAGCTGGTGCAGCCCACCGTGGTACGCGTCCGGATCGCCGAACAGGCGGGACAGCAGGTCGAACTCCCGCTGGCTGCGCAGGCTGGCGTCGTCACGGAACATGTTCACGTACTGGTCCTGGAAGGCCCAGTCGCTCAGCTGCCCGTCCAGGAAGGCGCGCATCAGGCGGCGGTAGGGTTCCACGTTGTCGTCGGTCGCGACGCTTGCCACGCCCTCGCGGACGGGCACGTGAGCCTCGAACACCGGCCCCAGCGCCTGCGGGGTGATGTCCCAGTTGTTCACCTCGAACTGCGGCTGCCCGTCACGGAACAGGATCAGCTGCGGGCTGTGGTGAATCAGGCCGGTGCGCTCCGCGACGTGGTTGCTGGCGGGGCGCCAGTCCACCACGCGGATGAAGCCCACGGGCAGGTCGTGGCGCTGCAGGAAGGTCTCCAGCACGCCGAAACCCTGCATGGTCTTGTGGCAGGTCCCGGCCTTGAACACGGCGGCCAGCGGGTACTCGGTGAGGAACTGGTCCACTTCCTCGGGGGTCGTCAGGGGAACCAGAACCTGCGCTTCAGTCTGAGCAGCTTGCGTCATGCGCCCAGCATAGCGCCCGCTTTAGAAAACGAAGTGAGGCAGGGCACAAGGCCCGGCCTTCCCACTCATCCGGATGCCGTCTGTTTCATTGACCACCCGGACGGGCACCGGGTTGCCCACTCCACGCCCGGAACCCGTTTCGCTCCTTCTCTGCTCCGCAGCTCTGCGAGTCGCATCCGCTCGGGTTCAACGTTTCTGAAAACCCTTCAACCGGAGGCCGGATCAGTCCAACTGCCACACGTGCACCTTCAGGTGCCGCGCGCCCGGATAGTCCTCGCCCGCACCGAACCGCTCCTGTACTGTCCCGCGCCGCCCCGCCTCGTCCACACCCGCGCCCGCCATCCGCTCGAACGCCGCCGCGTTCACGCCCGCGTGGTTCAGCAGCGCCAGCACCTGCCCACCCGGCGCCGTCACGCGCGCAGCCAGCGTCATCAGCCGCGCGTAGTCCCGCTCCGAGCGCCACACGCCCGCCTTGCCCCGCGCGAAACTGGGCGGGTCGAGCACCACCAGATCGAACACGTCCCCGCGCCGCTCCAGTCGCGCGAGCCACTCGAACACGTCCCCGAACAGGAAATCCGTGTCCGGCGCGGCCAGCCCGCTCAGGGCGTAGTTCTCCTGCCCCCACGCCAGCACCTTGCGGGACAGGTCCACGTTCTTCACGACCGCCGCCCCGCCCAGCGCCGCGCTCAGGCCGAAGCCGCAGGTGTACGCGAAGGTGTTCAGCACCCGCCGCCCCGCCGCGTGCTCCCGCACCCACGCTCGTGCCGGACGGGCGTCCGTGAACACCCCCACGCTCAGGTCCGCGCCGGGGCGGATCAGCAGCGGCACCCCGGCCTCCAACGCCGTCAGTTCAGGCCGCGCCTCGCCCCACATTGGGTCCGGCGGGGACAGGTCCTCACGGGCCACGTTCGCCGCGTGCCGCGCCTCCACCGGCCGCCGCTTCAGGTACACCCCCGCCAGCCCCGCCGCCTCGCCGCACGCCGCCGCGAGCGCCGCCTCGTCCGGCGGGGTCAGGGGCACGTACAGGCTCAGCACCCCGGCGTCCCCGGCGACGTCCAGCGTGAACTGCCCGCCCGTCTCGGTCAGGTGCGCGGTGCGGTACACGGTCGTGCCCGACGCGGGCAGCGCGGCGCGCGCCGCGAACAGGCGAGGCAGATCAGGCAGGTGCAGCGGGTGGAACTCGGTCACACCCGAGTCTAGCGGCCCCGCCCCGCGAAACAGGCGGGCGGGGGAGAGGTCGCCCCCTCACCCCGCCCGCCCGGACCGCCTTAAGGTCTTCCGCCGAGCAGCCACCACACCAGCGCCGTCGCGACCGCCGACACCACCCAGAAGCGCATGGTGACGTGGGTTTCGGGCCAGCCGATGTCCTTGTGCTCGAAGTGATGCTGGATGGGGGACATCTTGAACACCCGCTTGCCGCGCAGTTTGAACGACGCCACCTGGATGACCACGCTCAGGACCGCCACGACCGGGATGATCGCCGCGATGGGCAGCAGCCACACGTCCGCGTACAGCACGTACGCGCCGGCCGCGATCGCCCCGATGGCGTGGCTGCCCATGTCGCCCATGAACACCCGCGCCGGGTGCGCGTTGAACCACAGGAAGCCCAGCAGGGCCGCCACCAGCAGCGCACTGACCGGGGACAGCGCCAGCAGCGGCAGCAGCACGATGATCGCCACGCCGCCCAGCAGGCCGTCCAGGCCGTCCGTGAAGTTGAAGGCGTTCACGCTGCCCACCATGACCAGCGTCAGCAGGATCACGTCCCCCACCGGCCCGAAGCCCGGCAGCAGCTCGTGCGACGCGAGTGGCGCGGCGAAGTACGCGAACAGCAGCGCCACCAGGAACTGCAGCGGGAACTTCTCACGCGCCAGGAGCTCTGAACGGCCCTTGCCGGTCATGCGCGAGCGGATCTTCAGCAGGTCGTCCACGCCGCCGATCACGCCCATCGCCAGGGCCGTCAGCCAGATGATCATCTCGCGCGGCCCCCCGGCGTTCCCCGTGAAGTACAGCGGCAGGAACACCACGCTGAGGGCCAGCACGAACGGCACGCCGCCCGCCGTGGGGGTCCCGTCCTTGATCAGGTGGGTCTGCGGGCCGTCCTGCCGCACCCGCTGCCCCCACCCGCGCGCCTTGCTCATGCGGACGAACAGGCCCACCAGGAACCACGACAGCAGCGCCGTGACGACCATCATGGCCGCACCGCCCGGAACGCACTTAGTCTCGACATCTCAACCGGGGAGCCTACCACGCACGGCCCAGGCCCCCGTTCCGCCCCCCCGGTCGGTCAGCGCCGCCTGCGCCTCCTGCCGCACCTGCGCGGTCAGCCCCGAAGCCTCCTGCCAGCCTGTGAGGTCCAGCGACTCCAGCAGGTCGAGGATCGCCAGGGCCGCGCCGGGCGTGCCGTCCACCCCCGGCAGGCACGCCACCAGCCGCGTCGCCAGGGCCGGGAAGCGCTGCTCGAAGCGGCGTTCCAGGCCGTACGCGTCCGCCCAGCCAGGCGCGGGTGAGGTGGCGTTGGTGGCCAGGGCCAGCGCGTTTCCCAGGGCGTATACCTGCGTGAACTGCCACGCGGACAGCTGCTCGCCCCGCCGGAACCGCCGTACACCGACGAGCAGGTTCGTCAGCGCCTCGCCCAGAAGATGATCGCGCTTCCCCCCGCTCAGCGGTGCCACCTGCGCCTCCTGCGGGCGGAGGTGCAGCGGCAGGTCCGCCGGGGCGTCCGGCGACCGCCACACCACCCGCGCATTCACGAACGCCGCGCCGCGCAGGGCCGCCTCGTCGAACACCGCGAACTCGCCGTACACGCCATCCCCGAACAGGACCTTGAAGCCGTCCGGCGTGTTCCGGAACGCATAGGCCAGCCCGCCGCCCAGCCACGCCAGGTCGTCCAGCAGCGTCCCCACCTGCCCGGGGCGGGCCACTACGAAGAAATCCAGGTCCGAGAAGCGGTCCGCGCGGTCCAGTTCCGCCCCCACCGACCCCAGACCCAACAGCGCCAGCGCCCGCCCTGAGGCCTCCAGGCCAGCGGCGATGAGACTCAGGCGGCCCAGCAGGTCCATGACGGGATCAGACGTGGTCATGCCCCGTTGTAGCTCACGGGACGGACAGGATGCGGTCTGGCCGGTTCAGTTCGCGAGGTAGCGGATGAAGTCGCGCATCTCGTTCACGCAGGCCCCGGCGTCCTTCGCGGCGGCGCTGCCGGTCACGGTCCGCAGCACGCCCCGGTCACTCAGGTACAGCTGACTGATGCGGTAGGTCGTGCCGGCGTCGTGGTAGTCGTACGCCGCCAGCACTCCCCATGATCCGGCGCGGTCCACGGGCTGCGTGACGACCGAGCGCATGCTGCGGCCCAGGCTGCCCTGGAGTTTCAGAGCGAACGCGCGGGCGTCCTCGGCGTTCGTGAAGGTGGGGAAGGCCTGACCGGAGCGTTCCTCGCGCATCAGGCACTCGCCGCTGGGGTCAGTCCAGTAGTTCGCGTCGCCGTTCACGGGCGTCCAGCCGGTCAGGGGAACGATCAGGGCCTGCGCCGGGCACAGCAGCGCGGCCAGCACGGCGGCAAGTCGGGCAACAGGGCGGCGGGTCACGCCGAGCAGTCTACCCAACCCTTTATGGCAACCTTGCGCGATTTCTCATGCGATCAGGAGCGCGTCAGGCAGCCTCTGCGGCTCAGGGCAGGCGGGCGTTCAACGCGGCCCGTACCCCCGGCCACTCGGCGTGCAGGACGCTGAACATCACCGAGTCGCGCGCCGCGCCATCCGGGCGCACCTGGTACGCGCGCAGCACGCCCTCCTCGGTGGCGCCCAGTCGGCGCATGGCCCGCAGGCTCCGCTCGTTGCGGGCGTCCACCTTGAAGTGCACCCGGTTCGCGCCCAGCACCCCGAAAGCCCGCTCCATCACCAGCAGTTTCGCGTCGGCGTTCGCGCCCGTGCCCTGCGCTTCGGGCAGCAGCATCGTCCCGACCTCCACCCAGCGGTCCGCGACGTTCACCTCGCTGTAACTGATGCGGCCCACCACCCGGCCCGACGCCCGCGACCGCACCGCGAAGTTCACCCGGCGCGGCAGCGCGTTCAGCCGCTCCACGTACGCCGCCCACGCCGCCGGGGTGTTCCCAGGCGGGCCACCGCGCGCCAGGAACCGGATGGTGTCCGGGGTCGCTCCGGCACTCAGGTCCGCGCCGTGCGCCGGGTGCAGGCCCTCCAGCGTCACCAGCCGCCCCCGCAACTCGGGCGTCTCGAACCACTGCTCGGCCGGGGCGGGCGTCGTCTCGCTCATGGCCTCCACCCTACGCCCGGCTGGGCCGTCCGGTCACCCGCGGTGGTACGGTTCGCCCGCGCTGATGGTACTCGCGCGGTACAGCGCCTCGGCCAGTACCACCATCGCCAGGTCATGCGGCAGCGTCAGCTGACCCAGCCCCCACAACAGGTGCGCCCCGGCCCGCAGCTCGTCGGTGTGCCCGTCGGGCCCGCCGATCGCGAAGGCCAGTTCACCCACGCCCGCCACGCCCTGCGCGTCCAGGTAGGCGCTGAGGCCCTCGGACGTGAACTGCCGTCCGCGCGGATCGAGCAGCACCAGCGGGGCGCGCCCGGCGGCGCGGCGCACCGCCTCGCTCTCCAGCGCCTGGGTCTTGCCGCTCACGCGCGTCACCTGAAGGCGGTGGTAGCGGCGCAGCCTCTTCTCGTACTCGTCCCACCCGGCGCGCGCGTACGCCAGTTTCGGTTCTCCCACGGTGATCAGGTGCAGTCGCACGCCCCGCACCCTACCACCCGCCGCGCCAGGACGACCTGTAGCGGACTTTATGACCGGATGAACGGCGCAGTGGGCGCCCGGGCGGCTAGACTGTGGCGCATGAGTGGCGTGATGGTCCAGGCCGGGAGGGGAGCGTGAATTACGCGGCGACCCTGGCGGTGCTGGTCGTGCTGGCCTTCTGCTTCCCGCTGACGGTACAGCTGGGCCGGCAGGTGGGCGTGCCCGAAGCGGTGGTGTTGTCGCTGCTGGGCGCGCTGTTCACCTTCGGCCTGGCGACGTTCACGGTGCGGTGGCAGGTTAACCGGCACCGCGCCCGATTGGAACGGCTGGAGGCGGCGCGCGCTCAGGTGGCCGCGGATCCGCAGAACCCCCGCGCGTACTTCGTGGGGGGCGAGCACCTGGGGACGCTGCTGCTGCGTCTGGACCGTCGGCGCGAGGCGTCGGAGATCATTGACCGGTACGCGCGGCTGGGCGGCGCGCGCGAATCGGAGATCGTTGCGCTGCGCGAGGCGCTGTCAGCGGCGGAGCGCCGCAGGCACCGCGCGCAGGGGAGGGAAGCATGAAAGCCTACAAGGGCGTGGTCGAAAATGGCGTCGTGGTGATCGTCGGTGGTCGCCTGCCGGAAGGCACGGTGGTGACCGTGACGGTCGGTGAGGGTGAACTGCTGCGCGCGCGGATCACGAATGTGCTCAAGCGGCCCCGCAAGGTCAAGGTGCGGCTCAAGCCCACGCCCGGCCTGGCGATGGAGGGCCTGACGGGGACCGGTCCGGTCGGACTCGGCAGCGATGACTGAGCCCGACACCCCCGGTCTTGACCTGACGGGTGACATTGACGTCCTGGATGACGTGACCCCGGTCGTCATTCCGGAGGGCGCGCGGGTGTGGCTGGTTCCCACCCCGGTCGGGAACCTGGGGGACATCACGCTGCGGGCGCTGGAGGTCCTGCGCGCCGCCGACGCCGTGGCCTGCGAGGACACCCGCCGGACCGGGTCGCTCCTGATGCACCTGGGCATCAAGAAGCCGCTGGTGCGGCTGGACGCGCACACGATGGGCCGCGCGCCGCAGGTGCTGGAACGGTACGCGCGGCTGGCGTACGTGAGCGACGCGGGCACGCCCGGCATCAGCGACCCTGGTGCGGAACTGGTGGCGGCGGCCCTGGGCTCGGACGTGCCGGTGGAGGCGCTGCCGGGCGCGACGGCGTTCGTTCCGGCGCTGGTGCTGTCGGCCCTGCCGACCGGGCGGTTCACCTTCGAGGGCTTCCTGCCCCGCTCGGGCCGGGACCGCAAGGAGCGGCTGGCGGCGGTCGCGGCCCGCGCCGAGACGAGCGTGCTGTACGAGAGTCCGCATCGCCTGCACGCGACCCTGGTGGACCTGCGCGAGGCCTGCGGGCCGGAGCGGGCGGCGAGCGTGACCCGCGAGTTGACCAAGCGCTTCGAGGAGACGGTGCGCGGCACGCTGGCCGAGCTGGCCGCGCACTTCGAGGCGGGGGTGCGGGGGGAGATCGTGGTGGTGCTCGCGGGCCGCCCAGAGGGCGAGCCGACCGGCGCCGAGGTGGATCACGCGGCGCGCGCGCGGGAGCTGGCGGGGCAGGGGCTGAGCACTCGGGATATACGTGACCTTCTCATGCGGGAGGGTTTGCGTAAGAATGACGCTTATGCACTGGCACTCCAGGCGACCTCGGACGCCTGACCCCGGCGGGACGACTATGTCCGGACCTGCCGGGGCAACCCGACAGCCTGGAAGTGCTTCCACGGTGCCACCTCTATCCCCCAGACAGCGAGGCCCAGCATGACCGAACCCCACTGCGACCCCCACCCCAACCCCACCGGCATCAAACGCGTCGCCGTCCTCACCAGCGGCGGCGACGCCCCCGGCATGAACGCCGCCATCCGCGCCGTCGTGCGCACCGCGACCTCGCAGGGCATCGAGGTCATCGGCGTCCGGCGCGGCTTCTCTGGCCTGCACCGCGGCGACTTCATCACCCTCGGTGCCCGCGACGTCGCCAACACCCTGCAGCGCGGCGGGACCATCCTGCTCTCGGCCCGCAGCCACACCTGGCGCACCCCCGAGGGCCGCGCCCGCGGCGCCCGCCACCTGCGCGCCCATGACGTCGACGCCCTGATCGTCATCGGCGGGGACGGCAGCTTCCACGGTGCGCACTACCTGCAGGAGGAACACGGCATTCCCGTCATCGGGCTGCCCGGCACCATCGACAACGACCTGTACGGCACCGACCACACCATCGGGTACTTCACGGCCGTCGAGACCGCGCTGGACGCCGTGGACAAGCTGCGTGACACCGGCGCCAGCCATGAACGCATCTTCGTGATCGAGGTCATGGGCCGCCACGCTGGGCACATCGCCCTGGACGTCGCCGTGGCCGGGGGCGCCGAGGAGGTCTTCATCCCCGAGGACGCCAAGGAGGTCGCGGGCGTGCTGGACATCGTGAAGGCGTCCGTGAAGAAGGGCAAGATGGGCAGCATCATCATCGTCGCCGAGGGCTACCCGGGCGGCGCGAACGGCGTCGCGCAGGCCATCCAGGACGGCACTGGCATGGAAACCCGCGTGAGCATCCTGGGCCACATCCAGCGCGGCGGCAGCCCCGTGTCCTCCGACCGCATCCTGGCCAGCCGCCTGGGCGAGGCCGCCGTGTACGCCCTGATGGACGGCCGCAGTGACGTCATGATCGGCCGCCAGAACCACGAAACGAGCTACACCCCGCTGGCCGACACCTGGGAGAAACGCAAGGACGTCAGCCGGGACCTGTACCGCTGCGCCAAGACGCTCAGCATCTGATTCGGACTCCGGTTGAAAGGTTTGCACAACCTTTCAACCCGAGCGGAGCGAGCAGGAGAGAAACGGGTTCCGGGCGTGGAGTTGGCAAACCGGTGTCCTTCCGGGTTGTGAACGAAACAGACGGAATCCGTAGGAGCCTGAGAGGGCGAACCTCCAGCGCAGATGAAGGGCACGTTCAGGCGCGTCCCACGCGCGGGCGGTAGCGTGACGGCATGACGAACGACAAGCCCGAGCACCTCAAGACCGAGGACGAGATCAGCAACGTCGACCTGCAGTTCATGGGCAAACCCAACCCCGAAGCGGAAATCGACGCCGCCGTGGACGCCGAGAACAAGGCCGCCAGCACCTACCGCAAGGAAGGCCTGGACAAGCAGGACGTCGCCATGACCCACAGCATGGACGCCAGCGACCCGCCCAGCACCAACATGGGCGACAAGGAATAACCCGGCGGGCAACCACCAGCCTGTCAGGAAAGCAACAGCACAGAGGAGCGGGACCACGCCCAGGCGCCATGGTCCCGCTCCTCTGCTGTGGGGTGTGTGGCCGCTGCGCCCGGGCTCAGCCCTGCAAGGGGGACGGGGGCGGCTGCCCCGTCTCCTGCGCCCGACTGGGCAGCCAGATGCCCCACACGCGCACCTGATTGCGCCCGCCATGTTTGGCAGCGTACAGCGCCTCGTCGGCCCGTTCGGTCAGCTGTCGCGTGGGCAGGGGCGCCCAGGCGGCGCCGCCCACCGAAACGGTCAGGTGCTGGCCGGTGGCGCGCATCGGGGTGGCCGCCACGGAGGTACGCAGCCGCTCGGCCACGCGGCTCAGGCCGTCGCCGGTCACGTCCCGCAGGATCACGGCGAACTCCTCGCCGCCGTAGCGGTAGGCGCGGTCACGGCCGCGGCCCTCGCGTTCCAGCAGCCGGGCGACCTCCTGCAGGACCTCGTCGCCCGCGCGGTGCCCGAAGGTGTCGTTCACGCGCTTGAAATGATCGATGTCCACCAGGAGCAGGGCGTCGCCCGGCCCCATGGCATCCAGATCCTGATCGAACTGACGCCGGTTCCCCAGGGTGGTCAGCGGGTCGGTCAGCGCGGCCGAGCGCCACTGACTCGTCAGGCGCAGCATGTGAAAGCGTTCGCTCAGGATGCCCCAGCCGGCCAGGGCGCCCAGCACGTTCGACACCAGAAGCAGCGGGTAGGCCTGGGTGAACAGGTCCAGTCCGTCCGGCAGGGCCAGCAGAGGCAGCCCATTGATCAGGAAGATGGCGATCACGCCGGGCCACGACCGCCAGAACAGCGGCCCCATCACCGGCAGGTGGCGGCGCAGCAGCGAGGTCACGAGAATCACGCCCAGCAGACTGGGGAGCGCGGCGTACAGGCCGATGCCACCCAGCCAGACGCGGTAGCCCATGGTGGGCAGGGCGACGAGCAGGCCCGCCAGCGGACCGAACTGCAGGGTCACGAACGCCACCGGTACGGCCCGCAGGTCCACGACCACGCCGGGGGCGACATGCGCCGGGAACAGCAGCAGGATCAGGGCCGCGGCAGCGAACGCCGCGAGCCGCAGCGTATGGGACCAGCCGCGCCGCGCGATGGGCCAGGACCGGAACGTGAACCGCAGCACGTAGTGCAGGCTGATCAGCAGGCAGAGGTTGAAGAACAGTTCGCGCAGCAGGGGAATCACTCCGGAGGTAGGGAAGGTGAGGCGCGGGACTGACGGTGGGGGCGGTGACCTGAGTGTAGAAGGTCGGTGGCGGGCCGCGCTGTGGTGTTGTCGAGGCGGTGGCTGGAAACCCATCGGGGCGGAAAGAGACACCCGCCGTTATTGATCGGAGGCTATCAAGAAGTGGTATGCTGAGTGGCATGATGGCCACCCGCAGCACCCGCCAGCGCGACGTGATCACCCGCGTCCTGCACGACGCCGAGGGACCCCTGGGCGTGGCGGACGTACTGGACCGCGCCCGCACCGACCTGCCTGCCCTGGGCGTCGCCACCGTGTACCGCACCCTGAAACTCCTGACCGACCAGGGCCGCATCCATCCCGTCACGCTGGACGGCGAGACGCTGTACGAGGCCAGCGGCAAGGGCCACCACCACCACTTCGCCTGCACCCGCTGCCAGCGCGTGTTCACCCTGCACACCTGCCCGGTCGCGCTGCCCAGCGGCACGGTGTACCCCGGCGGGTTCATCGTGGAGGCGCACGAGGTCACCCTGTACGGCCAGTGCCCCGCCTGCGCGCAGGCCAGCTGAAGCGCCGCACCAATGGAACAGGCCGCCCTGCACTGGGGCGGCCTGCTGTGCGTGCAGCGGTTACTCGTAACCGAGTTCGCGCAGCGCCTCGACGTCCTCACGCCAGCCGGGAATCACGATGACCTCCAGCCCCAGGTACACCTTGCGGTCCAGGAAGACCTCCAGCTGCTTGCGGGCCGCCTGACCGATCTCCTTGAGCTGCTTGCCGCCCGAGCCGATCACCATGCCCTTGTGCGCGTTCTTCTCCACGACGATCTCACCCTCGATGCGCTGCAGGCCGTCCTCGCGTTCCGTCCAGCGGTTCACGCGCGTCGCCACCGCGTAGGGCAGCTCGTCGCGGAGCTTCTTCATGGCTTCCTCGCGGATGATCTCCGCCGCCCACTGCTCGCGGCTCTGGTCACTGGCCGGGCCGACCGGGAAGAAGAACGGCCCCTCCGGCAGGATGTCCAGCAGCTGCTCACGCAGGGTCGCCACGGCGTTCGGGTTGTTCTGCGCGCTGAGCATCATGTCGCTCAGGTCACCGTCGCGGCCTTCCAGCAGCGCGCGGTACAGCTTCATGGCCTCGTCGGGGTACTTGGCGGCGTCGGTCTTGTTGCCCACCAGGAACAGCGGCTTGGGCAGCTCGCGCACCTGCCGGGCGACCAGCTGGTCCTCGTCGGTGGGCGGGTGACGCAGGTCCACGACCCACACGATCGCGTCCACGTCCGCCAGGGCGCTGTGCACCTCGTGGTTCATGTACTTGCCCAGCGCGTCCTTGGGCTTGTGCAGGCCCGGCGTGTCCACGAACACGACCTGCCGCTCGCCGCTGGTGTGAATGCCGCGCACGCCGCGGCGGGTGGTCTGCGGCCGAGGGCTGGTCGGGGCGACCTTGGTGCCCAGGAACGCGTTCAGGAGGGTGCTTTTGCCGACGTTGGGCTTTCCCACGATGGCCACGAAGCCGGAGTGGGTCTGCTCGCCGGAGGTCATAGAAGATTCCGTCATCGCGGAGCATTGTGACACGCCGGGGCGAGGGCAAAGGTGCCGCGCCCCCGCCCGACCATGAAGGAATCATGAACGGAGGCGTGGGCAACTCCGCTGGCACGCCGGGCGTACTCCGTGCCATGAGAAGCCCCGTGACGAGCAGCACCGACAGCAGCGTCAAAGACATGTTCGCCCAGAGCGCTGCCGTCCTGAGCCTCCCCAGTCCCGCCACCTTCGAACGCTTCGAGCGGCGCGGCGGCCTGACCAGCGCCCTGATCTACGTGATGATCGCCGCCGTGGTCTCCGCCGTGATCGCCGCGCTGTTCGCCGGTCTGCACGAGAACGTCACGTTCTTCGGACAGCTCTTCAGCCGCCTGACCACCATTCCCCTGGGCTTCCTCACGTTCACGGGCGCCGTGTACCTGATCGGCCGCAGCCTCTTCCGCGGCACCGGCACCTACCCCGAAGTCGCGTACTCGTTTGCGCTCTTCTACGTGCCCCTGAGCATCGTCAGCACCCTGATCAGCGTCATCCCCATCCTGGGGTGGCTGGTCATGTTCCTGATCAGCCTCGCCATGATCTACTTTGGATTCCTCGCCGTGCAGAGCAGCATGAACCTCCGCGACCAGACCCAGGCCATCGTCACGCTGGTCCTCGCCTGGATCGCCCAGCTGGTCGTGACCGGCGTCATCGGCGGCCTGATCGGCGGACTCTTCCTGATGGGCCGCGCCGTCACCGGCAACTGACCGGGCCCTATCGAACAGCAGGGCGCGTGGTCTCATTCCCGACCACGCGCCCTGCGCTTTTCCGGTCCCCTTCGGCCGAGAGGGGGGCGGGAGGTTCAGTCCTCGCGGTACACGTACACCGCCACCGACATGCTGCCCTTCCCACCGCCGTAGTACGTGCCCCGCACCGGGGAGACGTCGCTGTACTCCCGCCCGTGCGCGATCTTGATGTGCTTCTCGCGCGCCACGCAGTTGTTCGTGGGATCCAGACCCAGCCAGCCGTACCCCGGAACGAAACACTCCACCCACGCGTGCGTGGCCTCCGCGCCGCGCATCTCACCGCCGCTGTACAGGTACCCGCTCACGTACCGCGATGGAATCCCCAGCTGCCGCGTGACCCCCAGCATCGCGTGCGTGAAATCCTGACAGACGCCCCGGCCATGCTGCGCGAACTCCGCCAGGGGCGTGTTCACCGACGTCGCCTCGGTGTCGTACTGGAACTGGCTGTACAGGAACGTGTTCAGGTTCTGCAGGTACTCGCCCAGATCGTCCTGCGCGGTGGGCCGCGTCACGCCGAACACCTCCGGCCACGGCCCCGACGGCACCCGCGGGCACGGCACCAGGAACTCCGTCAGGGGCGCCCGCTGGCCGTCCAGCGCCGACACCGGCACCGGCCCCGGGTCCGGCAGGTTGTGCGTGTCCACCATCGCCTGCGCCTCGATCCGCAGGTGAGTGTGATGCGCGTGCACATGCACCTGATGCACCAGCGCACCGAAGTAATCCTTGTGCGACGACACCTCCGCGTCCGGCACCACGTGCAGATGGAACGACCGGACCGACTGCCGCGCCTCCTGCGTCGGATGCAGCCGCACCTGATTGAACGAATCCCACGCCGGCTGCAGGTACCGGTACTCGGTCACGTGCCGGATCTCACACCGCATACCGGTCCCTCCCGGCGCCCGGGCACTGCATGGACCCGCTCATGCAGACTTCGGTTGAAAGGTTTGCAAAATCTTTCAACCCGAGCGAAGCGAGCAGAAGAGAAACGGGTGCCGGGCGTGGAGTGAGCAGACCGGTGGTGTTCCGATCTGTGAACGAGACAGACGGAACCCGTTTCATTCCTTCTCGAAGAACGCCGCGGTGATCGCCGCGCCCACCCGGTTCACGTCCACCAGCAGGTCCGGCAGCGCCGGATCGCGCCGGTCCAGGATGTCCTCGATGCGGGCGTACTCCAGCCGGGCAACCAGCCACCGCGACAGGCGCGTCACGTCCTGATGCGCGCCCGGATGCCAGCGGTCGATCTGTTCGAGGGCCTCGTGCAGGTTCTGCGCCCCGTACCTCACGCTGCGCGGGAAGTACTCGTCGAGCAGCAGGAACGCCGCGATGCTGCGCGGCTCGATGCCCTCGTGCACGCGCTTGCGGAACGCCTCGTAGGCGCTGGCGCCCTTGAGCACCTGCACCCAGCGCTGCTCGAGCAGCATGTCCCGCGCCGGGTCCGTCGACGGCCGCAGCGCCTCGGGCGTCAGGCGGCCCTGCAGCACCCGCAGCGTGTTGTCGGTGCGTTCCAGCATCTGCCCGGCCCGCATGAACGACCAGCCCTCGTCGCGCGGCAGGGTCGCGAACGCGATCCCGAAGAAGAACTGCGACGCGTCACGCGCGGACACGCAGAACTCGTACAGCCCGTCGCGGTCCAGCACCGAGCCCGTCTCGAAGCACAGGTTCAGGTACGCGCGGTTGATCGCCTCCCACATCTCACTGGGAATCCGGTCGCGCAGGCCGCGCGCGTTCGACCGGGCGAACGCCAGACTGCTGGCGATACTCGACGGGTTCTCCCGGTCGAACGCCAGCCAGGACCCCACGCTGCGGGTGTCCACCCGCCCGTAGCGTTCCCGCAGGGCGCCCTCGCCGCCGGTCAGGTCCAGCAGCGGCCGCCAGTGGTCCCGCGCACTCCCGGCGGATTCCAGCGTCGCGTAGTAGTTCACGCTCAGGAGCCGGGCCGTGTTCTCCGCCCGCTCCATGTAGCGGCCCATCCAGAAGAGGTTCTCGGCCAGTCGGGACAGGAGCAGCATCAGCGCTCACCGCCTTCGAGCTGCTGTTTTTCCAGCTGCTGCTGGAACGAGTGCGACCCCGGGCCGTCCTCGCGGGCGGGCACGTCACCGGGCGGCTCGGCGTGCGTCAGCTGACTCTCGCCGTATGCGGCGACCTGCGCGTCGTCCGCGACACGCGCCCGCGCCTGCACGTCACGCTCGTTCAGGGAGTTGCGGGTCGCCTCGGTCAGCGGCTCGGCGTCCAGCGGCACCGCGCCGAAACCGCCCTGCCACTGCGACTGCCCCTGAGACTGGGACTGCCCCTGGGACTGCGATTGAGACTGGGACTGCCCCCCCGACGACTGCTCCTGCCGCTGACCCTGCACGGCCGACGACGCGTCCCCATGCAGCAGCTGCGTCATGCCCAGCGGCGCACCCGGCCCGTCGTGGTCCAGCACCCAGGTGTCCTTGCTGCCGCCCCCCTGCGAACTGTTCACGACCAGACTCCCGCGCCGTAGCGCCACGCGCGTCAGGCCGCCCGGCACGATCGTCACGTCCTCGCCGAACAGGATGTACGGCCGCAGGTCCACGTGCGCCGCCTCGAACCCACTGCTGTCCGGGTAGAACGTCGGGTGCCGCGACAGGCCCACCACCGGCTGCGCGATGAACTCCCGCGGATCCTGCCGCACCTTGTGCAGGTACGCCGTGATCTGATCCGAGGTCGCTTCCGGACCGATCAGCATGCCGTAGCCACCCGCCTCGCCCACCGACTTGAACACCAGCTCAGCCGCGTTCGCCAGCATGTACTCCAGATGCTCGGCGTTCCAGCCCAGGTACGTGGGCACGTTGTTCAGGATCGGCGACTCGTTCAGGTAGTACCGGATCATGTCCGGCACGTACGCGTACACCGCCTTGTCGTCCGCCACGCCCGTCCCGATGGCGTTCGCGATCGCCACCCGGCCCTGCCGGTAGACCTCCACCAGCCCCGCCACGCCCAGCGCACTGTCCCGCCGGAACGCCAGCGGATCCAGGAAATCATCGTCCACACGGCGGTAGATGACGTCCACCTGCTGCCGCCCGCCGGTCGTGCGCATCCACACGCGCCCGCCGTCCACGAACAGGTCACGGCCCTCGACGAGTTCCACGCCCATCTGCTGCGCGAGGTACGCGTGCTCGAAGTACGCGCTGTTGTACATGCCGGGCGTCAGCACCACCACCGTGCCGTTCTCGCGCGGACTGCTGGCCAGCAGCAGGCGCAGCAGCGCCGACGCGTAATGCTGCACCGGCCGCACCCCCTGACCCTCGAACATGCCCGGGTACACCCGCGTCATCGCCTGCCGGTTCGCCAGCAGGTACGACACGCCGCTCGGCGAGCGCAGGTTGTCCTCCAGCACGAGGTACTCGCCCTGCTCGTTGCGGATCAGGTCCGTGCCGACCACGTGCGTGAACACCCCGCCCGGCGGCAGCACCCCGTGCACCTCGCGCCGGAAGTGCGCGCTGGTGTACACCAGCTCCGCCGGGATGACGCCGTCCCCCATGATCTGCGCGCCACTGTAGATGTCCGTCAGGAACGCATTCAGCGCCCGCACCCGCTGCGTCAGGCCCGACTCGATGTGCGCCCACTCGGACGACGGAATGATGCGCGGCACCGGATCGAACGGAAAGGTCCGCTCGGTGCCCTGCGCGTCCCCGTACACCGTGAAGGTGATGCCCTGATTCCGGAACGCCAGGTCCAGCAGCTGATGTCGACGCTCGAATTCCGAGACGCCCAGCTGATCCAGGTACGCCTTGACGCCCGCGTAGTGCGGACGGGCGGCGCGATCAGCGGTGAACATCTCATCGAAAAACCTGCTCCCGGGCTCATACTCCATCGCGTTCCACGCTCCCCTGCATCCCTTGAGATGCACCAAGATACGGAAAGCGCCGCTGAAGCGACACGCCGCCACCAGACATGAGAACGGACGTGAAGAAACGCGTATGCCCCGGGCTACACTGCCCCCCATGACCGGAACCCCCATTCACCCCGACGACCGCGCCCGCCTGGACCAGGTGTTCATGCAGGTCGTACTGGACGTCCAGGCCCAGGCCCAGCAGACCGCGCCCGCCCAGAGCGGCAACCTGGCCGCCATGTTCCACCGCGAGACCGTCAGTGACGCCCTGCAGGGCTGCGCCATGCTGATCGCCGGGTGGAACCAGGGCCGCGTGGACGACGCCGCCCTGACCCGCACCACCAAGGCCCTGCGCGCCCTGGACCTCCCGGACCTCGCCACCCGCGTGGAGAAACTCCGCCAGATCGCCGACGCCTGAGACACGCTCCAGCTGAGTGAATGGCAGACCCGTCAAGCCAGGGGCACGCGGGGTGAAGCCGACGGAACCTGCGTGAACCTCACCCAGGGCCTGTCTGCCGGTGCCCTAGACCGGGCGGCCTGCCCCCGCCAGCGCCGGGGCCTACACTGCGGCCCATGACGACGCGCGGCTTTTTTTATTGGTTCGGTCACCACCGGGCCTAGTCGCGCTGCATTCCCACCCCCCGACGCCCGGTGAGCCCACAAGCCACCGGGCGCCGCCGTACACCCCAGGAGTCCCGCCATGACGCACCCCGAACCCATCATTCAGCCCGGCCGTACCGAGAACCTGAACGTCAGCGGCTTCACGCCCCTGATCACCCCCCGCGCCCTGAAGGCCCGCTGGCCGCTGACCCCGCAGGCCGAGGCGACCGTCCTGGCCGGACGCAAAGCCGCGCAGGACATCCTCCACGGCCGCGACGACCGCCTGCTCGTCGTGGTCGGCCCCTGCTCCATTCACGATCACGAGCAGGCGCTCGACTACGCCCGCCGCCTCGCCGAGCTGCGTGAACGCGTGAAGGACCGCCTGGAAGTGCACATGCGCGTGTACGTCGACAAGCCCCGCACCACCGTCGGCTGGCGCGGCTACCTGCTCGACCCGGACATGAACGGCACGAACGACATCAACAAGGGCCTCGAACTGACCCGCAAGCTCATGGTGCAGGTCAGCGAACTGGGCCTGCCCGTCGCCACGGAACTGCTGGACCCGTTCGCGCCGCAGTACGTGTTCGACGCCGTCGCCTGGGCCTGCCTGGGTGCGCGCACCACCGAAAGCCAGACGCATCGCGTCATGAGCAGCGCCGTGTCCGCCCCGATGGGCTTCAAGAACGGCACCGGCGGCGGCATCAAACTCGCCGTGGACGCCATCGTCGCCGCGCGCGCCTCGCACGCCTTCTTCACCATCGACGACGACGGACAGGCCTGCATCGTCCACACGCTCGGCAACCCCGACGGGCACGTCATCCTGCGCGGCGGCCGCGGCGGCCCCAACTACGCCCCGCAGTTCGTCACGGAAGCCGCCGGACTCATGAGCAACGCCGGACTGCCCCCGGCCGTCATGGTGGACTGCTCGCACGCCAACAGCGGCTCGGACCACACCCGCCAGAGCCTCGTGTGGCGCGACGTGCTGCACCAGCGCGCCGCCGGACAGGCCGCCGTGAAGGGCCTGATGATCGAGAGCAACCTCCGCCCCGGCAAGCAGGGCATCCCCGCCGACCTCAGCACCCTGATCCCCGGCCTGAGCGTCACGGACGCCTGCGTCGGCTGGGACGAGACCGAGGCGCTACTGCTCGAAGCGCACGCCGCGCTGAGCCGCGAGAGCGTCAGCGGCTGAACGCACCATAGTGAAACCAGCTCCCCCACACCGGTCACTGGCCGGGGTGGGGGAGAGGCGGGTTGAGGTCAGGGGTTCTGCACGAGGCGGAAGTCGCGGAAGCTCAGGCCGTAGCTGCTGCCGGGCGTGCCCACCGCGCCCAGGATCTGGAACTGCGCGGCGGGGTTCGTGGTGGTCGCCGTGAAGGTGTACGTGAAGGTCTGTTCGGTGCCGGTCAGGGCGGCGGTCTTGTCCAGGTAGCGGGCGTAACTGCCGCCGTTCTCGCCGATCACGACGGCGACCTCACGGGCGTCGGTGGCCTTGCCCTTGAAGGTCAGGGTGTAGGACTTCCCGGCGGTCAGCGGCACGTCGGTCTGGTTCAGCTGAACGTGCCAGTTGTTCGCGGAATCCACGTTCGTGACGTTCAGGGTGACCACGCCGCCGCTGACGCTGGTGCTCAGGCGCTCAGGGACGCTGCTCCAGGTGCTCCAGTACGCGGTGCCGGGCACGCCCGTGATGCCGGGAGCGGTGGCCGTGGCGTTCTGGGTGAAGGCGGCGTTGTACAGCAGGTTGCCGTCCGCGGCGGGTGGGCGGGCCCCGGCGGCGTTCCCGACGCGTTTGACGACCACGTTGTCGATCCAGACGGGGCCGGTGCCGGCGTTCCCGAGGTTGAATTCCAGCCGGGCGGCGGCGTCGGTGGTGGCTTTCATGTCGAAGGTCAGGGTCTGGCGGGCTTTGGTCGTGCCGATCTGCACGGTCTGCTCGCCGGAGTACGCGGCGTACCCGCGGTCCGGGCCGCCGCCGACCTTGATCATCATGGGGCGGGCCGTCTGCGCCCAGGTGTCGAAGGAGACCTCGTACTTGCCGCCGGATTCCATGTTCAGGCCGTCCTGGCGGACCTGCACGGCGTAGTTCACGTTGCCGGGGTTCGTGACGTCGACTTTCAGGGCGTTGCCCTGCGTGGCGTCGTTGCTGAGGGTCGCTTCGCCGCCGCCGGTAAAGAGCGTCCAGAACTTGCTGGTCGTCACGCCGGGCAGCGAGGTGGTGTCGGTCTTCACCAGCGGATCGGTGTCCGGCAGGTCGAACGAGCCGTTGTAGACCAGGTTCCCGTCGGCCAGGGCGGGGCGGGCGGGTTTGGGCGTCCAGGGGTAGGTCATGTCGGGGCGCGGCCCGGCGCTGGCGGTTTCGTTCTGCATGCCGTACACGCGGACGTAGTCGACCAGCATCTGCGCTTCGGTGGGGGTGGTGGCGTCGGGGTTGCCGTCGAAGTTGCCGCCCACGGCGAGGTTCAGCAGCAGGTAGAAGGGCCGGTCGAAGGGAGCGGGCCAGGCGTTCAGGTCGGCGTCGCTGCTGGGGGGGTTGTTCTTGGCGCTCCACCACTGGGTTTTCTCGCTGGTCATCTTGCCGTCGATGAACCACTGGATCTTGCCGGGGGTCCATTCCACGGCGTAGGTGTGCCACTGGTCCATGGTGCCTTCGTTCGGGAAGTTCACGGTGGCGCCGGAGTACACGTTGTTGGGCCACACGCCACCGTAGTGGATGGTCTGGGCGAGTTCGGTGGGTTTGCTGCCCCATCCTTCGGCGATGTCGAGTTCGCCGTTTGCGGCCCAGCTGGCGTAGGGGCTGGGTTCCTCGGGCAGCATCCAGATGGCGGGCCACAGGCCGCGGCCCTTGGGGAACTTGGCGCGGATCTCGAAGCGGCCGTAGGTGCGGCTGAACTTCCCGGCGGTGCGGACGCGGCCGGAGGTCCAGTCGAAGGTGCCGGTGGTGGTGCCGGCCGGTCCGGTGAACTTCTCCTTGCGGGCGGTGATGACGAGGTTGCCGCCCTCGACGCGGACGTTGCTGGCGCGGTCGGTGTAGTACTCCAGTTCGTTGTTGCCCCAGCCGGTGACGTAGTCGCTGCCGGCCATGAAGCCGTTGCCGGTCTGGTAGCCCCATTTGCTGGTGTCGAGGCTGGAGGCGTTGAATTCGTCCTGCCAGACGGGTGTGGTGGTGCTGGCGTCGGTCTGGGTGCAGGCGCCGAGCAGGAGGGTCAGGGGGAGCAGAACCGTGAGTGTGGGGCGGGGCATGGGGGATCTCCTTGGCGCCGGGCGGGCGCAGGGCAGGGAACGCCGCGCCCGGTGGGGCGTGACGGCAGCGGGGACCCCGGCAGGGTGGGGTCGGCGGACAGTGGATTGACCGGAGCGTAAGCGAATCTGAAAGCGCTGTCAAGAATGGTGAGGTCGATCAGATTCGTGGGACAAGAGCGGTGATTGAGCCACGCGCCAACCCAAATGCAGTGAGGGCAACATCCGACAACTGAGCCTGCCATCAGGCGAAACACTGGAAAAGAGGCCTGCTGGACTGGCGAATCCGGCTCTCGACTCCGCCGGATCGGGCGGATCCGATGCTGTTGCCACACCGCGTCATATAGGCGCAAGATTCACTCCGATGCTGAATACGTTTTCACTCCGAACGATTTCCCCCCGCCTCAGCGCATGAACAGAACTTCACTCCGGGCTACGGAAGCCGGCCCCGGCGCGGCCCATGCTGAGCGGCATGCCCCGAACCGAACGCACCCCCGGAGGCGGACGCCCCCCCAGCCAGCGCCCCAGCAAGACCTGCGCCCACTGCGGCCTGCCCTTCACCTGGCGCAAAAAATGGGAACGCGACTGGGACACCGTCAAGTACTGCTCGGACCGCTGCCGCGCCGCCGCGAAACGGGACCGCACGTGACCACCCCCACCTACGGCCTCGTGTGCCTGACCGTCGGGCCGGAGGTGCGCTTCCGCACCATCACCCTCACGCGCTACCGCGCCCTGCCCCCCGCGCAGCGGTACGGCACGCTGCTCGATCTGTACGCCGACAACACCGCCCGCGTGCGCCGCGCCGCCGACTACTGCGCCGCGCGCGGCATCCGCCTGTACCGCCTCAGCTCCAGCCTGTTCCCCATGCTGGACCTGGACGGCGACGACACCGGCGCGCAGGTCCTCGCGCACCTCGCGCCGCAACTGCGGGACGCCGGGCACGCCTTTCAGGATCACGGCATCCGCGTCCTGATGCACCCCGAGCAGTTCATCGTCCTGAACAGCGACCGCCCCGAAGTCAGGGAGAGCAGCCTGCGCGCCATCACCACCCACGCGCACGTCATGGACGCCCTGGGCCTGGAGCGCAGCACCTGGAACCTCCTACTCCTGCACGGCGGCAAGGGCGGCCGCGCCCAGGAACTCCAGGCGATCATCCCTGACCTGCCCGAATCGGTCCGCTTGCGCCTGGGCCTGGAAAACGACGAGCGGGCCTACAGCCCCCGCGACCTGCTGCCCGTCTGCGAGGCCACCGGCACCCCACTGGTGTTCGACGCGCACCACCACGTCGTCCACGACCACCTGCCCGACCAGGACCACCCCAGCGTCCGCGAGTGGGTCCTGGCCGCCCGCCGCACCTGGACGCCCCAGGAGTGGCAGGTGGTGCACCTCAGCAACGGCCTGGACGGCCCGCAGGACCGCCGCCACAGTCATCTGATCACGCACCTGCCCGCCGCGTACCACGACGTCCCCTGGATCGAGGTGGAAGCCAAGGGCAAGGAGGAAGCCCTGGCCGCCCTGGGCGCCTGCACCCCGGTGACCACCGCGTGACCCTGCCCCCCGGCCCCCTGCGCGTGATCGTCATGGGCGTGTCCGGCAGTGGCAAGACCACCCTGGGCCGTGCGGTGGGCGCCGCGCTGCACGCCCCCTTCCTGGACGGCGACGACTACCACACCCCCCAGGCCCGCGCACGCATGCACGCCGGGCACCCCCTGAACGACGCGGACCGTGCCCCCTGGCTGGCCCGCCTGCGCGCCGAACTGGACGCCCGTGACCGCGTGATCCTGGCCTGCTCCGCCCTGAAACGCCCCTACCGCGACGCCCTGCGCGCCCCCGGCACCCGCTTCCTGCATCTGCACGTCCCAGAGAACCTGCTGCGCGAACGCCTCGGGCACCGCCACGGGCACTACGCCGGACCCGACCTGCTGCCCTCGCAACTGAGCACGCTGCAACCCCCGCAGCCCGACGAGACCGACATCCACATCCTGCACGTCACGGCCACCACCACGCAGGCAGACCTGCTAACACAGGCCCTCACTGAACTCAAGGTCACCTGAGGCAGCGGCTCCACCCGACACCCCCTACGCTGCGAACATGACCCGACTCCTCAGGTTCCTGCCCGCCCTGCTGCTTTTCCCGGCCAGCGCCGCCGGGATCATCGGCAGCAGCGTCACGACCACGCAGATTCAGCAGTCCGCCTTCTGCCAGCAGTACACCTGCGGCGAACCATTCGTGCGGGGCCGCGACTGGCAGTACCCGTTCACCCGCTACCAGGGCCTGACCATCACCCGCGAATCCGGCGAGCCCGGCAGCCGCGTCGTCAGCGTCCAGCTGTGGGTCCGCAACGACGGGCTGAACGCCACCGCCGACCGGCAGGCCTTCCAGCAGATGCAGAAACTCGCCCTGGGTTACGTCCCGTACACCGGCCCGGTCGAACCCTGCTACGCCGCCATGAGCACACGCACCCTCGTCAGGGTTCCGGATGAACGCGCCACAGGCGTTACCTGCGAACTGTGGGACAGCACCACCGACTTCACCGTCAGAGCCGACCCGGCCTACCTGGCCCGCACCGCGCCCGCCCCGGTCACGATCAGCAGCGGCCCCACCAAACTGAACACCTGGAATTTCACCACCTGCGTGGGCGCGGGCGGCACGAACAGTTACCTGACCATGGGCCAGGCCGCCCGCTGCACCCTGCGCGTCACCACCAAGGGCGAGCAGAGCGCCGTCGTGAAGGCCGAACTGCAGTACGAGATCGAGTACGTCCAGAACGGCCAGTACGTCAAGAAACTCCTGCCGGAGAAGGAACTGTGGCTGCCGGGCCGCGCGCCCGGCCCGCTCGACCCGCGCCTGACGCAGCAGGGCCGCGTGATCGACCTGAACGTCAGCCTGGCCGTGAAAAAGGTGCCGGGCCGCACCGTGACCAGCGTGAACACCATCGCCAAGCTGACCTTCGCGAACGGCGCCGTGAAGACCGCGTACGAACCCCTCCTGGTCCGCTGACCTGCCTTCGCCCGCACGCGCCCCGCACGCGCTACCCTGCGGGGCGTGAATGTTGTCGTGTTCGACCTGGAAACCACGGGCCTCTCGCCGGAACGCGACGGCATCGTCGAGATCGGCGCCGTCCGCATCGTGGACGGGCAGGTCGACGAGACGCAACGTTACGAGACCCTGGTGCGCCCCACCACCGCCGACGGGCACCAGATGCTGATCCCCTGGCGTGCTGAGAAGGTGCACGGCATCAGCAACGACATGGTCCGCGCCTCTCCGACCATCCACGAGGTCCTCCCGGAATTCCTGGAGTTCGTGAACGGCTGGCCCGTCGTGGCGCACAACATCGGCTTCGACGCCGGGTTCATGCGCGCCAACGCCACCCGCGCGGGCCTGAACTGGAACCCGCAGGCGGAGTACTGCACCGTGCAACTCTCGCGCCGCGCCTTCCCCCGTGAACGCGCGCACAACCTGACGGTGCTGGCCGAGCGACTGGGCCTGAACTTCGCGCCCGGCGGCCGCCACCGCTCCTTCGGGGACGTGCAGGTCACCGCGCAGGCCTACCTGCGCCTGATGGAACTGCTGCGCAAGGCCTGACCCTGCCCCCATGCCACCCGCCTGACCTGCGGCGGCAACCCATGATGGGGTGGATCAACCGCCCACACGTGAAAGAACCCGGCCACCTGGACCGGGTTCTGTGCACGCCAGGCGTTACCTGGACAGACGCAGGCGGCGCTGGTTGGCGGTCTCCTCGGGGAAGGCCACCACGCCCGTCTGAGCCTTGAAGGTGGGGCTGAAGCGCATCTTCGCACCCTGACCGACACTCAGACCTTCCAGGCCGTTGAGGTTCTCGTACCACTTGTACGCGGTGACCGGCACGCCCGCCGCCTTGGCGGCAATCAGGACGCCGCGGTAACCCTCATGGGCCAGTTGCGCGGCGCCCAGGTAGTCCAGCGCGTCGTACTTCGTCTTGGCCTGACTGAACTTGCTGTCGGCGCTCTGCGCGGCGATGCTGACCGGGCTGGCCTTGTTCGCGCGGCGCACGAGTTCCAGGATGGCGTTGGTGTTGTTCAGGTACGCGGCGGTCAGGTAGCGGTACTGGCTGTCCAGGTTGAACTGCCCGAAGGTGCGGGACAGGTCGTTGTAGGACATGATCGACGCGCTCTGATCGCCGGTGTTCACGAAGTAGAAGTCGCCGCCAGGGCCGTAGGACAGGTTCTGCTCGCTGTCGTACCCATCGTGCGGGTGGGACAGGCTGAGGTGGTGCCCGGCCTCGTGGACGGTGGTGTCCGTGAAGCCGTAGCCAGCCGCCTTGAGGTCGGGCGTCAGGAACGAGTACACGAAGCTCTGGGTGCCGGTCTCGCCGTCGTCGTACGCGACGCCCAGCAGGCCGCCCTGGCTGTTGGCGCGGTCATTGAACAGGTAGATGGGCAGCTGGTACGTTCCGGCTGGCGTGGTCTTGTACGTCTCACGCAGTTCCTTCACGCCGAACTGGAACAGCTTCTCACCACTGAAATCCGCGTAGTTCGGCGAGCAGATATCTTCCGCCTCCACGGGGAAGAAGCACTTGTACACATCGGCCAGGTCACCGTCCAGGGCCGTCTGCTTGGTGGTGTTGCTGAACGTCGTGAACGGCTGGAGGACCTTCACGCGGTCCTGCAGCAGCGTCTGGTTCAGGACCGTGGCAGGCGCAGCCGCGCCGTCACCCTGCTCGAGGTGCAAGTCCAGGTTGATCTTCTCGGGCATGTCGGGGGGCGTGAGCGCCGCGCGGTAGATGGGGCTGGGCGTGAACAGCAGGTTGATGGCCGTGTAGCGCGCGACCAGCGCCAGGTCAGGGCTGACCTTGCGGCCGTATCCGATGCTGGCCTTACGGGTGCCGTACTCCCAGATGGGCGGCATGCGGTAATCAGTGGCGCCGTCGCCGTCCACGTCAGGGTTGGTCACGTCGTACGCGTCGGTCCAGGGGTCGGGGTTGGCAGACAGGTCGTAGAACCACACGCGCTGGGCGGCGGCGCTGTCGCGGGTGCTGCCCCCCCAGGCGATCAGGCGGCGGCTGCCACGCGCGCCGAACTTCGTGCCGGTGTCGGTGTCGGCGGCGTCCGCACGGGTGTAGCTGTGGAACTTGAAGTCAGGCCGGTCGTACCAGTTCACGAAGTAGATGGTGTACTCGCCGGGCTTGACGCCCACGCGGCTCACGTTGTCGGCCAGCCAGTTCTCGGTTTTCAGGGCGTCGATCTCGTGGTTGCCGGTGATGACGCGGTTGATGTTCTCGGCCGGCGCGGCACAGTCAGGGGCGCCCGTCTCTGGGTTCGCGCCCTGGCAGTTGTAGATGCCCTGCTGGACGGTCAGGTTCCTGGCGGTGCCAGTGTCACTGAGGAACTTGAAGAAGTCGTCCTCGAAGCTCTGGTTGGCGAAGACGTAGTTGTAGTCGAAGTCAAAGCTGGTGCCGGTCTTCTCGGTGCGGCCGTACGCACTGGGAATGCGGTTCACGGCGTCGTACGAGGCGGGCAGGATCTCCTTGAAGTCGTCGGTGCTGACCTGACGGGCCGTGGCGACCTGACCGGGCAGGGTCTGGCGGTACCCGACGAACACGATGTTCACCTTCAGCTTGGTGTTGATGGTGTCCTGCGTGCCGGGCTTCAGGGTCTGCAGGCGACCAAAATCGGTCTGGGTGCCGGGTACAGGAGCCGGGTTCGGGGTTGGCGTGGGCGTGGTGGGTTTGGTGCAGCCAGCGAGCAGGGCCGCGCCCAGCAGGGCAGTGGCGACGAGCTTGTGGTTCATGAATCTCCTGACAGGGGGTGAAGGAACGATCCGCGCAGGATCAGGGTGGAATCGGCGTCATGCCCGGACTGACCTGGGGTGACACATCGAAATGGGATGACCCGCTCATCCTAGCGCGTTTCCCCCAAACGGGTGTACTGCCGTGAGATCGGATACGGCTGGACAGCTGCCTTGACCGGTCGCGGAGGGCGCGCTACGCTTCCTGTCAGCTCCCGCGTGGAGCGACCCACTTCAGAGCGCCCGAGAGACCTGGCTCGTTGACGGCGCGGCAACCGGACCTCATCACGTCACGGTGCCAAGGCCAGCCCCGCAGGCGAGTCGACGATGACCGCCGCCGGGGAGCAAGAGGGAAGGTCACGCGGTGAATTTCAGCGCCCCTTCTCGAGTCCACCCGAGCAGGGGCGCTCTTTTCGCGCCCCACCGACGCACCCCACCCAGGAGGCGCAGTCATGGCGCACAAGTTCGAAACGTTGCAGGTTCACGCCGGGCAGAAACCCGACCCCACCACGGGCGCCCAGCAGACGCCCATCTACCCCACGAACAGTTACGTGTTCCAGTCCCCGGAGCACGCGGCGGACCTGTTCGGCCTGCGGCAGTTCGGGAACATCTACAGCCGGATCATGAACCCCACGAACGCCGTGTTCGAGGACCGCGTCGCGGCGCTCGAGGGTGGCGTGGGTGCGCTGGCGGTCGCCAGTGGGCACGCCGCGCAGTTCCTGGCGATCACGAACGTCGCGCAGGCGGGGGATAACATCGTGTCCAGCCCGAACCTGTACGGCGGGACCGTGAACCAGTTCCGCGTGACGCTGAAGCGCCTCGGGATAGAGGTGCGCTTCACCAGCCGCGACGAGCGCCCCGAGGAATTCACCGCGCTGATCGACGACCGCACCCGCGCCGTGTACCTGGAGACCATCGGGAACCCCGCGCTGAACATCCCGGACTTCGAGGCGATCGCGGCCGCCGCGCACGCGCAGGGCGTCGCGGTGATCGTGGACAACACCTTCGGCGCCGGTGGGTACTACTGCCAGCCTCTCAAGCACGGCGCGGACGTGGTCCTGCACTCGGCCAGCAAGTGGATCGGCGGGCACGGCAACGGGATCGGCGGCGTGATCGTGGACGGCGGCACCTTCGACTGGGGCAACGGCCGCTACCCACTCATGACCGAACCTAGCCCCAGCTACCACGGGCTGAACTTCTGGGAGACCTTCGGCGCGGGCAACCCGCTGGGCCTGCCGAACGTGGCGTTCATCATCCGCGCCCGCACCGAGGGCCTGCGCGACCTGGGCCCCACCCTGGCCCCGCAGCAGGCGTGGCAGTTCCTGCAGGGCCTGGAAACCCTGAGCCTGCGCGCCGAACGCCACGCGCAGAACGCCCTGGCGCTGGCGTCGTGGCTGGCGGCGCACCCGGACGTGGCCCGAGTGACCTACCCCGGCCTGAGCAATCACCCGCACTTCGACCGCGCGCAGCATTACCTGCCGCGCGGGGCAGGCGCGGTGCTGACCTTCGAACTGCGCGGCGGGCGCGCGGCGGGCGAGGCGTTCATTCGTTCGGTCGCGCTGGCGCAGCACGTGGCGAACGTCGGCGACACCCGAACGCTGGTCATCCACCCGGCCAGCACCACGCACAGCCAGCTGGAGGACGCCGCGCAGCGCGCCGCCGGGGTCACGCCCGGACTGGTGCGCGTGTCGGTGGGCATCGAGCACATCGACGACATCCGCGAGGACTTCGCGCAGGCGCTGGCCGCCGCACTAGTCGAGGCCGGTGACGCGGCCCTGGGAGACGCGTGACCGCCCTGACGCACCCCACCACCCCCACCATGCCCCTGAGCGCACCGGACGACACGCCCGAACGATGTCACGCCGAGGAACGCCCCCGACTGCGGGTCGCGCGGCTGTTCCGCACCCAGCCGCTGCTGCTCGACTGCGGCCTGCCCGTCAGTGACGTGCGCCTCGCCTACCACACCTACGGCCAGCCGCAGGAGACCGCGACGCTGGTCCTCCACGCCCTGACCGGTACGAGCGCCGTGCACGAGTGGTGGCCGGACTTCCTGGGCAAAGGGAAACCCCTGGATACAGGGCGGGACTACGTGATCTGCGCGAACGTCCTGGGCGGCTGCGCGGGCAGCAGCGGCCCCGCCGACCTGCCCACCCTGAACGGCCAGGACGCCCCGCTGACCCTGCGCGACCTGGCCTGCGCGGGCCGCGCCCTGCTGGACCACCTGGGCGTGAAACGCGTGCGGATCGTGGGTGGCAGCATGGGCGGCATGCTCGCGTACGCGTGGCTGCTCGAATGCCCCGACCTCGTGGAGAAGGCCGTGATCATCGGCGCCCCCGCCCGCCACTCCCCGTGGGCGATCGGGCTGAACACCGCTGCCCGCAGCGCCATCCGCGCCGCGCCCGGCGGGGAGGGGCTGAAGGTCGCGCGGCAGATCGCCATGCTCTCCTACCGCAGCCCCGAGAGTTTCGCCGCCACCCAGAGCGGGCAGCGGCAGGGCGTCCCCGCCATCACGTCCTACCTGCACCACCAGGGCGAGAAACTCCACGCGCGCTTCTGCGAACGCACCTACGTCACCCTGACCGGCGCGATGGACGCCTTCCAGCCCAGCGACGCCGAACTGCGTACCATCCGCACGCCCGTCCTGGCTGTCGGGATCAGCAGCGACCAGCTGTACCCGGCCGCCGAGGTGCAGGCCAGCGCCGCACTCCTCCCGCACGCGCAGTACGTGGAACTGAACAGCATCCACGGGCACGACGCGTTCCTGATGGACGCGGGCGACCTGCCGGAGCAGGTCAGCACCTTCCTGAAGAGCTGACCCCCACCTCAATCCAGAGCAGCCCCCTGCGCCGTGTCCGGACAACGTCCAGACGGGCGCTTCCGGCGTGGCTACACGCGCCGCAGGGGCTCGTGCGGTTCCGGCGGCAGCGCCAAGTGGACGGCGTTACCGGGTGTCACCTCGCCGCCTTCCAGCACGATGCCCATCACTCCGGCGAGGAACACCGGGTCGCCCGCGTCGTCCGTGCCGATCAGGCGGCGCATCAGGCCCGGCTGGAACGCGTCGATCTGCGCGCAGGGATTGCGCAGCCCGGTCACCTCGATCGCCGCGCCGGACGGGAAGGTCAGACGCGTGCCGCGCGGCAGGGCCAGCAGGTCCAGGCCACGCGTCGTGATGTTCTCCCCCAGGTCAGCGGGTTGCACCCGGAAGCCGTCCGCCGCGACCTGACCAAGCAGTTCGGCGTGAATCAGGTGCACCTGCCGCAGGTTCGGCTGCGTGGGGTCCGCCCGGACGCGTGAGCGGTGCCGCACCGTCTCGCCCGCGTGCGCGTCGCCCTGCACGCCCAGCCCGGCCAGCAGCGTGATGCCCGGCTGTGGCGTCTTGCTGAAGCGGTGCGTGCCGTCCCGCGCGACGGCGATGATCTGAGCCTGCTGGATCGTCATGCGCCGAGCGTACCCCGCGCGCTACAGCAGCCGCTCGGGTTCGTTCAGCAGCGCCCGGATCGGGGCGAAGGACCGGCGGTGCGCCTCGCTGACGCCCAGGTCCCGCAGGGCCGCGCGGTGGGCGGGCGCGCCGTACCCCTTGTGTCCCGCGAAGCCGTAGCCCGGGTGCTGCGCGTCCAAGTCCATCATCAGCCGGTCCCGTTCCGTCTTCGCCAGCAGGCTCGCGGCGGCCACCGAGTAACTCAGCGCGTCCGCCCTGGGTGGTGCCATCAGGGGCAAGTCCGTGCGGAGCTTCAGGTAATCCGTGACCAGGGCCTGCGGGGGCGGGTCCAGCCGTGCCAGCGCCCGGGCGGCCGCCGCGTGCGTGGCACCCAGGATGTTCAGCCGGTCGATCTCGTCCGGCCAGGCGTGCTCCACCGCCCAGCTCACCGCGACCTCGCGCACCTGCGCCGCGAACGCCTCGCGCTGCGCGGCACTCAGCTGCTTGCTGTCCCGGAACGGGTACTCCGCCGCCGTGCCCGGCAGGATCACGGCCGCGACCGTCACCGGACCCGCCCACGCGCCCCGCCCGGCCTCGTCCACGCCCGCCACGCGGAAGTACCCGCGCCGCCAGTGCTCACGCTCATAGGACCAGTCGGGGGTGACGGAAGGCACGCTCATCGGGCCGCACCATAACGCACGCTCAGATGGACTATTCCAACACGATCAGTTCTGGAGATGAAGAACGCACCTCCAGCATGCCGAAATCTCCCTGGAGCCGATATACGTCTGCATTGACAGTAAACGTGTCGACCGTCCCCAGATCCTGCCCATCCTCGTCCATGGAGATGCTGCCGGAAATGTTCTGGTTCGTCCATGCCACGGCAATCACATCCCTAAACGCCAGTTCAGCCCGTTTATAGCAATGCATATCCCCGCGTGACGGAGGCCTGTACTTCGGGTGATCTGGTCGAAGAACAGCCAGCAAGGTCACGCACACCGATTGGTACGTAATCTTTACGTCCAAGACGAACGAGTCATCTAGAAAGATATTTTTGAGACTGGGGATCACGCCTGCCGGACTCAGTCGGCGGCCAGTTCGGCCGTGCTCCGTTCCGGCACGCCGTCGCGGACGCTGGGGTGAATGCCGAAGTCCTGCGCGATCAGGCGGGCGGTCATCTTGGCGCTCATCATGACGCTGGGCGTGCCGCCGCCGGGCTGCGCGCCCGCGCCCACCATGTAGAGGTTGCGGACGTCCTCGCTGCGGTTGTGCGGGCGGAAGTACGCGCTCTGCGCGAGGATCGGCTCCGGCCCGAAGGCGTTGCCGAGGTAACTGTCGAGGGTCTGGGCGAAGTAGTCGGGCGTGATGAACTCGCTGTGCGTCAGGCGCTCGCGCAGATTCGGAATGAATCCGCGTTCCTCCAGGAAGTCGTAGACCCGCTCGACCAGTCTGGGTCCTTCCACGGTCCAGTCGAGGCCGCTGGCGTTGTGCGGGACGGGCACCAGCGTGTACGCGGCGTGGTGGCCCTCGGGGGCCAGGGTGGGGTCGGTCAGGGTGGGGACGTGCAGGTACTGGCTGAAGTCGCGGCCCAGGACCTTCTTCCCGAAGATCTCGGTGAGCAGTTCCTCGTAGCGCGGCCCGAGGATGATGTTGTGGTGGCGCAGGTTCAGCTCCGGGCCTTCCCTGCGGAAACCGAAGTAGATGACCAGCAGGCTCATGCTCTGGCGGGCGGCCTTAACGCGCACGTCGCTGTTCACGAGGCGCGCGGCGGCGGGCACGCGCTTGAGGTACGTGTTCGCCCAGTCGCCGTTGCTGACGACGATGTCCGCGTGCAGCTCCTCACCGCTGTCCAGCCGCAGGCCGCGCGCCACGCGCTTCCCGCCGGGGCGGCGGACCGGGCGGCCCCGGTCGTCGGTCACGAGGATTTCCTGCACGCCGGCGTTCAGGCGTAGCGTGCCGCCCATCTCCTCGAACTTGCGCACGAAGGCGTCCACGAGCGCACCCGTCCCGCCCATCGCGTAGTGGATGCCCCAGGTCTTCTCCACGAAGTGGATCATCGCGTAGATCGCCGGGACGCTCAGGGGATTCCCGCCGACCAGCAGCGTCTCGAAGGAGAACACCTGACGCATCTTCGGGTTCTGGAAGTACTTGCTGGTGAACGAGAACAGCGTGCGCACGGCGTCCAGGCGCATCAGGTCCGGCACGACCCGCAGCATGGTGGGCATGTCCCCGAAGTGCGTGTACCCCAGTTCCAGAAAGCCGCGTTCGAAGATCGCCTGCGCGTCCGCGTGGAAGCGCTCGTAGCCCGCGAGGTCCTCCGGGGCGAGGTCCGCGATCTGGCGGCGGGTGCTGACCGGGTCGCCGTCGTAGTCGAAGAAGGTGCCGTCATCGAAGTAGATGCGGTAGAACGGCAGGATCGGCACGAGCTTCACGTAGTCGCGGGTGCGTTTGCCGCCGCTCTCGCCCTCACGCACGCGGGCGTCCGGGCCGAGGATCTGCGCGGGGTAGTCCGGCTCGGCCAGCATGCCCTTGTCGCGTTCCAGGGCGAACAGTTCCTCGATGAAGTGCGGCACTGTGATCACGGTGGGGCCCATGTCGAACACGTACCCGTCGGCAGTGCGTTTCTGGTACGCGCGGCCGCCCGGCTGGTCCAGTCGCTCGACGATGGTTGTATCGAAACCCAGCGACTGCAGGCGGATGCCCAGCGACAGGCCCCCGATGCCCGCCCCGACGATCAGGGCGGTCTTGCGGCGGGACGAGGCAGGCAGGGGAGAGGATTCAGGGGTCATTCGTGGCAACCTCCCGCCGCCCCAGTCGTGCGGGCGGCGTGGTGTGAAAGCAGGGTGTTCAGGGCGGGCCGGGTGGTCAGGACAGGCTGGCGGGCGCGCTGCGCAGTTCCCACCACGCCTGCGGCAGCATCAGCAGTTTGCGGGTCCCGCTGACGTGCGCGCGCCGCCCGAAGTTGTCGAAGTCGTTCCGCGCGAGGTCGTCCAGAATGCCCTCGTACGCGCGGGCGGCGGTCGCCACGGCCAGCCGGGCGCTGCCGTGCAGGCAGGGGATGCCCTGGCGGCCCTCCGCGTACCACTCGCGGGCCAGGGCGCTCAGGTGCCGCATGAGCGCGCGGTACTCGGGTGTGACCACGCCGCGGTCCAGATCGGCGCGGCTCACATGGAACTCGGCCAGCAGGTCCGAGGGTAGATACACCCGCCCGCGCGTGAGGTCCTCGCCCACGTCCCGCAGGATGTTCGTCAGCTGCATCGCCTGTCCCAGCATCAGCGCGGCGTGCAGGGTGCGTTCGCCACCGCTGTACCCGCTGACCGGCGCGATCATGAAACCCACCACGCCCGCCACCCGGCGGCAGTACAGCATCAGGTCGTCCATGCTGCGGTACTCGTGACCGCGCAGATCCATGCGCAGCCCCTGGTGCAGTTCCTCGAACGCCGAGAGCGGAATGGGGTACTCGCGGGCCGCCCAGGCGAGCGCCGTGTCGATCGGGTGATCGCCGGGCCGCCCGGCGAACGCTGCCTGCACGCGGGCCCACCAGCGTTCCAGCCCGACCTGCGCGGCGTGCCCGGTCAGTTCGTCCACGATGTCGTCCCCGTCGCGGCACGCGGCATACACGGCCCACACGGCGCGCCGCTGCGCCATGGGAAAGAAGCGCGACCCCAGATAGAAGGTCTTGCTGTGCTCCCGCGTCACGTCCTGACAGTGCGCCACGGCCCGGTCCAGTCCGGGGGGGGATGCGGAGGTGAAGGTCAGGTCAGTCACGATAGGTTCCTTTGCAGGGAGTGTACGGGGGCGCAGGGGTGTGAAACGTCACGGATTGTTACAGAGTGCCGTCTCCCCCCATCACCGGCCCCCGGACCGCTCGAAGCGCTCGAACCGCACTGCCCCCACGCTCAGCCCGTCCGTGCGCCCGCAGCCGGGCAGCTGCCGGGCCACCCAGGCCGGGTCCGGGAAGGTCAGTCCGCCCAGAGAGGGGCGGGACAGCAGCGCCTGAAGCGGCCCTGCCGTTCGCGGCAGGTACATCAGCCATACCTGCCCGCCCGGACGCACCAGCCGGGACAGCTCCAGCAGCAGGCGCGCCGGATCACGCGTCTCATTCAGCGTCGCTCCCACGGTGATTCCGTCGAACGAGGTCGAGGGGAGGTCACTGGCTTCCACATTCAGCTGGGTCCAGCGGATGGAGGGATGAGGTTCACGGGCGGCCGCGACCCGCAGCATCGCCGGGCTCAGGTCCGCTGCCGTGACCTGCGCGCCCGAGCGGGCCAGCACGCCCGCGTAGAAGCCGGCGCTGGTCCCGACGTCCAGCCAGTGCTGACCCGGAGCGGGGCGGCACAGCGCGCGGAACAGGGCCGCCTCGCGTTCCAGCGTGAAGCCACGCGCGCCCAGAAGGCCCAGCGACCGCGCCCGCCACCACGCGTACCCCCAGGCGGTCAGGGGCGAGAGGTTGCTGCGCTGGGCGGCCGAGAGGGCCACCCCTGCCGACCGGTCGGGATTCAGGTTTTCTTGGTCCTGCGCGGCACGGGGCACAGGGTTCATTATGCTGGGGGCACTTCACCCCCCCCGTTCATGAAACGTGAGGGCTTCACCCGGAGGAAGCATGGAAGAACGCAAGAGCATGGGAGGCGCACTCGTCGACGTATTCGACGCGGGCGTCACCCTCGTCAAATCGGAGATCAGCTCCGTCGCCCGCAAAGCCGGTCAGATCGCCAAAGCCAAGGGCGTGGGCGCCGTCCTGCTGTTCGCCGCTACCGGGCCCCTGGTCCTGGGTCTGATCTTCATCATCCTGGCCGTGTTCTACGGTCTGATGCGCCTGGGCCTGGGCGCCTGGGCCGCCGCGCTGATCATCGCCCTGGTCAGCTTCGCCGTCACCGGTGCCCTGATCTTCATGGGGCTCAAGAAACTCGGCGCCGACGTTCACATGGACGAACCCCGCATCCGGAGGGACAGCATGGACGACACCACCCCCACTTCCACCTCGGCCACCACTGGTAGCGCGGCGCCCGCCGCCAGCGGCAGCAACGCCGCTCGCGACTCGCACAACGACAGCGGCCCCAAGGTCGAACTGCGCCGCGACGCGCAGGACCACGCCGCCGGAGAGACCCGCGTGCTGCACGAGGCCGATGGTATGGCTACCGTCCGCACGGAGGAGGGTTCTGTCACCGTGCCCGTGTACGAGAGCAAACCCGGCGGGGAAGCCGCCCACTACGGCAGCGGCCTGAACAAGAAGATCAGCGGGCACCACGACCACGACCCCAACCTGCAGGAACCCAGGGTGCTGAAAGACGCCCCAGGGATCAGCGTCAGCACCACCCCCACCTTCCGCGAGGACATGAACAAAGGCGGCAAGTGACATGCCCGAGTACCTCACCGAACGCGAGGAGGCCCGCAAACGCCTGCAGGAAAGCGTGGACGCCCTGACCCATCAGGTCAGCCTGCACGCCAACATGCAGAAGGACCCCCTGAAGATGCTGGGCGGCGCATCCGCCGTCGGCGCGCTGATGGGCATTGTCGTGGGCCGTCAGTTCCGCCGCAGCCGCAAGATCTACGTGGACGCCCAGAGCCCCGCCAAACACCAGAAGGCGCTCATCAAGGCGCAGAAGACCCACAAGGGCGGCGGCGTGGGTGGCGCCCTGGTCGCCACGCTGGGCACGCTGGCCGTGAAGACCCTGATGGACAAGGTCGTCACGCCCCGCCTGGAAACCTTCGCAGACGGCCTGCTCGACAAGGCCGGACAGCCCCGCGACCGCGACGCGCAGCCTGGCACCGTCCAGAAAGGCCCCGGCGGGCACGTCAGCCCCAGCTACACCAGCGGCGTCGGCGCGTTCACCCGCACCGCCCCCGCCGCCAGCGCCCAGAGCTACGCGCAGCAGGCCTCCGCCGACGGCAGCGCCGCACCGGCCCCCACCAGCAGCACCCCGGTCAGCACCGTGAAGGCCGCCGCGCAGGGCAGCGCCATCTCGGAGCAGGACCTGAGCAACCCCAATAAGCGGTAAGCCCCAACAGGCGAGCGGCACAGCGGCAGCGGCCGGTCCTCACTGGGAACCGGCCGCTGCCGCTGCAGGTCGGAGCTGTGCCGCTCAGCTGGCGGCCGGTCCGGCCACGCGCGGCGGATGGGCTGCGCGGGCCATCTGCAGGGCCAGTCCGCACAGCCACACCCGGGCCGGCAGGCCCGAACGCACCCAGCACCCGCGCTCGGTCAGGGCGCGGCGCAGGACCCGGAAGGTGAATTCCTCCGGGTCCTGCGCCCGGTTGCGCTGAGCGAGTGCGAACAGGAGGGGTGAGGCGGTCCGCACCAGGGCCGACCAGTCCGGCTCTGGCAGGCTCAGGCTCCGTTCGATCGGGCAGGACGACATGACCTCCTGAGTGTGACCCGATTTGGCCGCCATGCGGCACGCCGTTCTTCATGCGGCCGTCAGGATCGCTTCATGCACGGTTCATCCGCCGTCCAGGGCCGGACGGATCCCCCACCGCTGTCCAGGGATCCGCCGGTTCGGTCAGATCAGGAACTGCCCGTTCTCCTGTACGACCTCGCCGTCCAGGCTCAGGCGACCCCCCCGGCGCAGGTCCGTGATCAGGTCCCAGTGCACGGCGCTGACGTTCACGCCGCCCGTTTCCGGGTAGCTCCTGCCGATGGCGAGGTGCACGGTCCCGCCGATCTTCTCGTCGAACAGGATGTTCCCGGTCGGCACCTGAATGCCGCCGTTCGTGCCGATGCCCAGTTCCCCGAGGCGCCGCGCGCCCGGATCGGTGTCCAGCGCGGCCAGCAGCGCGGCCTCGCCCTCGTCGGCGCTGGCGTTCACGACCAGCCCACCCCGGAACTCCAAGCGCGCGCCGCGCACCATCACGCCCTGATACTCGGCGGGCACGGTGAACGTCACGACGCCATCGGCGCTGTCCTCGTGCGGGCCGGTGAACACCTCGCCGCTGGGCATGTTGCGCTTGCCGTCACTGTTCGCCCAGGTGCGGCCCCCCACGCGCAGGGTCAGGTCCGTGCCGGGCGCCTCGATCCGCACGACGTCCGCGCGGGTCAGGCGCTCAATGATGCGGGCCTGCGTCGCGCGCACCTCACCCCAGGCGGCCACCGGGTCGGCGCGGTCGAGGAACATGGCGCGCATCACGAAATCCCCGAACTGCACTTCACTCATACCGGCCTGCGCCGCCGCGTACACGGTCGGGTACAGCGTGAGGCTCCACTTCCTCCGCGCGCGGGCCGACGCGACCGGCGCGTTCGCCGCGAGCAGCCGCGCCCGCCGGGCGGCGTCCACACTCCGGGGCTCGGCCGGCGTCAGGACGCGCAGGCTGCCGTCCAGCGCCTCCACGTCCGACAGGTCCGCCGGGTGAATGGCGTCCAGCACCGCGTCACTGGCCAGTTCCGCGAAGTCCTCCAGCTGCCCCGGGTAGTCCACGCGCACCACGGGCCGCGCGCCGCGCGACAGCAGCGCCCGCGTCACCGCGCGGATCAGCGGCGTCGCCTCCTGCCCCCCCGCGACCAGCAGCCGCTCGCCCGGCGCGGCCGACAGGCAGTAATCGGCCAGCAGGGCCGCGTGAAGGTCCGGGGCGTAGGGAAGCAGATCTGCACTCATGGCCGCGAGCCTAGCACCACGCGCCCCCACGGCGTCCCGCCTCGCCGAAGCCGACAGGCAAGACAGGGGCCGGTGCCTTCAGCGGGCGTGCAGTATCCTCGCCGGATATGACGGTGCCACCAGCCGCGCTCGACCCCCTGAACACCGCCGTCCTGACGATCACCTGCCCCGACCGAGGCGGGATCGTCGCGGCGGTCTCGCAGTTCCTGCACAACCACGGCGCGAACATCCTGCACAGCGACCAGCACAGCACCGACCCGGCGGGCGGTACGTTCTTCATGCGCATGGAATTCCACCTCGCGGGCCTGGACCTCGCCCGTGACCAGTTCGAGCGGGCTTTCGCGACCGTCGTCGCCGCGCCCTTCGGGATGGAGTGGCGCGTCGCGTACACCACGGAACCCAAACGCATGGCGCTGCTCGTCAGCCGCTACGACCACTGCTTCCTGGACCTGCTGTGGCGTAAACGCCGGGGCGAGCTGAACATCGAGATTCCGCTGATCATCAGCAACCACGAAGACCTGCGCCGCGACGCGGAGATGTTCGGCATTCCCTTCCACGTCGTGCCCGTCACGAAGGACACCAAGGCCGAGGCAGAAGCCGAGCAGGTCCGCCTGATGCACGAGGCGGGCGCGGACTTCGCCGTGCTGGCCCGCTACATGCAGATCCTCAGCGGGGACTTCCTGCGCAGCTTCGGGCGGCCCGTGATCAACATCCACCACTCGTTCCTCCCGGCGTTCGTCGGCGCGAACCCCTACCGCGCGGCGTTCAACCGGGGTGTGAAACTCATCGGCGCGACCAGCCATTACGTCACCGAGGAACTCGACGCCGGGCCGATCATCGCGCAGGACGTCATCCCAGTCACGCACCGCGAGACGCCCGACAGCCTGATGCGCATCGGGCGGGACGTGGAACGGCAGGTGCTGGCCCGCGCCGTGAAGGCGCACGTGGAAGACCGCGTGCTGGTGTACGGCAACAAGACCGTCGTGTTCTGAGTAAGTCCCTGCGGAGTGAGCTCGCAGCCCCTGTCCCTTGAGCTTACCGAGCGGTCAGGTTAGGCTTTCGGGCATGGCGACCCTGTACCTCGTCCTCCTGACCCTCCACAACCTCAACCGCTGGCTGATCCTCATCGCAGGCATCTGGACCCTGATCCGCAGCGTGCCTGGCGCGTCCGGCGGGCGCACCTTCACGCCCGCCGACCGTCGCCCGGTCGTGATGTTCATGGGCAGCCTGCACCTGCAGGTCGTGCTGGGCCTGCTGCTGTTCGCGTTCATGGGCATGCAGAACATCCCCGTGTTCGCGGGCGCGCCCCGCACCAGCTTCCAGTGGGAACACCTGGGCCTGGGCCTCATCGCCGCCGTGTTCGGCACCCTCGCCAGCGTGCAGGCCCGCAAGGCCCCCACCGACCCGAGCAAGTTCCGCGCCGCGACCCTCTGGACCGCGCTGAGCCTGCTCACCATCCTGCTCGCCATTCCCTGGTGGCGGCCCCTGTTGCGCTTCTTCACCCAGTAAGCGGGGGTCCGTTCAGTCGGTCGCCGGGGCGGCGTCCAGCGGCCGCACGGTCCGCCGGGCCCGGGGGGCGCGCCACAACAGGTCCGCCGTCACCTGCGCGCCGTGCCGTTTGCTGGGCATGAACCAAGCGAAGAACCCCAGGCGCATCACCCACGCGACCGGCCCGGTGAACAGCAGGCCCCGCAGTTCCGTGACGCCGTTCCAGCGGCCCAGGCTGGCACTCTGCCCCAGTCCGCCGTACCGGAACGGGGTCAGTTCCGCTCCACGGAGGCTGCGGGCCACGTTCCGTCCGATGCACATGCCGTGCTTCATCGCCCACAGGGCGTTCACGGGACACTCGCCGCCGCGTGGGTGCCGGACTGCCGCCGCGTCCCCACCGGCCCACACGCCGGGGAACCCTGGGACGCGCAGGAACGGATCGGTCATCAGCCGCCCGCGTGCGTCGCGCGGCAGGGCCTCCGTGCCACTCAGGGGCGCGTGCGCGATCCCGGCCGCGAACAGCGTCAGGTCCGCCGGACGCAGTTCGCCGTCTTCTAGGCGCGCGCCACTGCCCTCGATCGCCTGGACCCGCTGACCCTCGTGCACCTGCACCCCCAGATCCACGAGAGAGGCCCGGGCGTGGACACGCAGGCGGTCCAGTTCGGGGGGCAATGTGTCCAGGACCGCGCCCGAACAGATCAAGTGCACCTCGCCGGGCAGGCCATCCCGCCGCTGGCGTTCGCGGATCGCGGCGGCCATCTCGACCCCCGCGTACCCGCCACCGATCACGTTCACAGTCGTGGGCACCCGCGCCGCGAACCGCTCCTGAAGCGCCGTGCGGAAGGCCTGCATGTCCTGCGGGCGTTTCAGGGCCCAGCCATGTTCCCGCAGACCCGGCACCCGCTCGAAGGGATCCACGGACCCCACGCCCAGCACCAGTTGATCGAAGGGCAATGAGTGCTCTGCGCCGCTCTCGGCCTGCACCTGCACGCGCCGCATGCTCAGGTCCACGTGCGTGACGGTGCCCTGCACGACCTGCGCGTGCGGCAGCAGCGGGGCCAGCGGCGCCCGGACGTGCGGCAGGGCCACCTGTCCGACCAGCACCTCGCCCGTGAACCCGTGGAAGCTGTGGAACGGTGTGGGATTGACCACCGTGATCTGCACCCGTCCGGACCGGACCGCGCGCCGCGCGCCGCGCAGCAGCGCCCGGTAGGCGTCCACGCCCACGTACCCGCCGCCCACGATCACGATCCGCTGTGGGCCGCCGCTCACGCACGCACCCCGGCAGGGCTGGGGACGGGAGTGAAGGAGGCCCCGTCCGGCTGGTGATCCGGCTCGACCAGCCGTCCGAACGAGTGGGTGGGGGCCAGGGTGAAGCCCAGATGGCCAGCCTGCGCGGCGAGGGTCAGGAGGTGCTCAGCCTGCTCGGGGCGCGGGCTGCCCAGCGAGTAGTGCCCCTGGTGCCCGCTGAGGCCCAGCAGCAGCGTCTCCGCGAGGCAGGCGTATGCCACGCCGTGCGGCAGGCCGATGAAGCCGCGCCGCTGCACGCCGGGCACGCTGACCAGCCCGCCGTCCACGATCCGCACGTCCGGTCGTTCCACCAGCAGTTCCGGGCGGGTGTTGCGGGGCTGGGTGTCGTCCAGCACGACCGCGCCCGGTTTCAGGTGCTCGCTGCGCAGCACGGCGTCCTCGGCGCTCGTCAGCAGGATCACGAGGTCCGCTTCCCGCACGCGGCGCATGTCGGTGGTGGCCTCCGACCTCCCGGCGGGCAGGCTGTCCCGCAGGGCATTGAGGCGCAGTTCGTTGCGGGCAACCAGCAGCAGTGGGTGGGCGGTGCGCGCGGCGAGCAGGCGCGTCAGGCACGCCCCGACGCTGCCCGTGGCCCCCACCAGGGCGATGGTGGCATCGGCGGGCAGCCCGGCGAGCAGGCGCTGCGCGCCCAGCAGGGTGACGGCGGCCGTGAAGGCGTTGCCGTTCGTCACGCCGATGTCCGCGCGGTGCCGCAGGGCCGCGCCGCCTGCCGTGGCGGGGGCCGTCAGGGCGCCCAGGCCGACGGTCCGTGCGCCGAGTTTCCCGGCGCGGTCGACCGCCTGACCGATGATGCGCTGCACGCGCCGTCCGCCGCCCAGCAACTCGCGGGGGGTGAGGGGTACCGTGATCAGCCACCCGGCGGGCCGCTCGGGCTGATCGGCGTGGCGGAACGATCCGGTGACGGGGCTGGGGAAAGCCACGCGGCGCAGCGCGGCGTCGTACACGCGGTTGGGCACCCAGCCCAGCGGGCGGAAGATGCCGCCCAGGTCCGCGGCGACGTTCGACCGGGGGTGAACCAGGAAGGCGATGGGATGACGGTCGGGGAACAGGGTGGGGATCATGGCAGGGACGCTCCGGATGGATGAGAGGACGAGTGAGACCGAGTGTGCCCGCCCGCGCGTTATGGCCGCGTTAGCGGGGCTGGCCTGCACTGTGCCGCCGGAGGCATGATCAACCCGTGATCGGGGCCGCGAAACGGTCGGCCGAGACCAGCGGCCGGGACCAGAGGCGGGGAACAGCAGAAGACGCCCCCCCGCATGGGAGGGGCGTCACTGGATGGTGAGACTCAGCGGCCGGGTTCGATGATGACCTTGCCGGTCGTGCGGCGGTTCAGGAGGTCCTCGAAGGCCTGCACGCTCTGGTCCAGGGCGTAGGTGGGGCCGACCTGCGGGACGACCTGGCCGCTGCCGACGAGCTCGGCCAGGGCGCGGGCGGCCTCGGCAGTGGCGGGGGCGTCGTTCATGAGGCTGGTCAGCCACAGGCCTGTGACGGTCAGGTTGCGTTTCATGAGTTCCACGGGGCGCAGGTTCGCCTGTTCGCGGCTGGCGTTGCCGATCACGATGATCCGGCCGCGGCTGGCGGCCATGTCGAGGCTCTCCTGGAAGCGTTTGCCGCCCACGACCTCCAGGATCAGGGGCACGCCCTTGCCGCCCGCCGCGTCGCGGACTTTCTTCACGCGGTCCGGGTCGTCCTGCAGGATGGTGATGTCCGCGCCCAGGGTGCGGGCGATGTCCAGTTTCTCGTCGGTGCTGGCCAGCGCGATGACGTTCATGCCGAGGGCCTTGGCGAGCTGGATGCTGGCGGTGCCCAGCGCCCCGGCGGCGGCCTGCACGAGCACCCACTCGCCGGCCTCGCCGCGCCCGAGGGTTTTCAGGCCGTGGTACGCGGTGAAGTACGACACGGGGAACGCGGCGGCCTGCGCGCCGCTGAGGCTCTGCGGGACGGGGATCAGCGCGGCGGCGGGCACGGTGGCGTACTCGGCCATGGCGCCGCTGCCGCCCAGCGCGGCGACGCGCGTCCCGACCTGCACGCCGCTGACGCCCTCGCCCAGGGCGTCCACGATTCCGGCGAATTCCATGCCGGGCGTGTACGGCACGCGGGTGCGGGTGAGGTACTCCCCGGCGACGGCCAGCGCGTCGGCGAAGTTGATGCCGACCGCCTCGACGCGCACGCGGACCTCGCCGGGCGCGGGGGAGGGGACGGGTGCGTCCTGAAGCTGCATGACGTCGGGCGGCCCGAGGCGTTCCACGCGGATGGCGCGCATGCTGGCCTGCGGGGTGGCGGCAGTCTGACTGTCGGTCATGTCCGGCAGCATACCCCGCCCCCGCACGAAAGTGAACGTCAACGTACACTCTGAACGTGAACGTGTTTGACCGTCCCGGCCTTTCATGGAAAGCTGGGGCCGCACACCCGCACCCCTCAACCCGACCGCCCCGCAGGAGGCCCCGCATGAGCACCGAGACCATCGTCGCGCAGTCCCGCCAGGACGACGTCCTGATCCTGACCATCCAGAACCCGCCCGTGAACGCCTTCAGCCCCGGTGTCCCCGAGGGCCTCAAGGCCGGACTGGACGCCGCCGCTGCAGACGACAGCGTCAAGGCCGTCGTGATCATCGGCGGCGGGCGCACCTTCGTCGCCGGGGCGGACATCAGGACCTTCAACCTGCCCCGCGAGCAGGCGCCGGACCTGCGCGGCACCATCGAGAAACTCGACGCGTTCCCCAAACCCACCGTCGCCGCCATTCACGGCACCGCGCTGGGTGGCGGGCTGGAACTCGCCATGGGCTGCACGTACCGCGTGGCGACCCCCGACGCGCAGCTGGGCCTGCCCGAGGTGAAACTGGGCGTCCTGCCCGGCGCGGGCGGCACCCAGCGCCTCCCCCGCGTGGTCGGCGCCCAGAAGGCCCTGGACATGATGCTGAGCGGCAACCCGATCAAGGCTACGGAAGGGAAGGAGGTCGGCCTGATCGACCGCCTGATCGACGGGGACCTTCTGAGCGGCGCGGTCGCCTTCGCCCGCGAGATCGCCGACGCCCGGCCCCTCCCGCGCATCAGTGAACGCGGCGTGGACGGCGCGGCCCCCGAGGTGTTCGCCGCCGCCCGCCAGGGCATCAAGAAATCCCACCGCGGGCAGCTGTCCCCGGAACTCATCATCGACCTCGCCGAGATGGCCGCCAGCGTGCCCTTCGCGGACGGCTGGACCGCCGAGGCGACGAAGTTCATGCAGGCGAAGGACTCCCCGCAGTCCCGCGCGCTGCGCCACGTGTTCTTCGCCGAGCGGGAAGCCGCGAAGATCCCCGGCCTGGGGAAGGACACGCCCACGCTGGACATCCGCCGCGCCGGGATCATCGGGGCGGGCACCATGGGCGGCGGCATCGCCATGAACTTCCTGAACGCCGGAATCCCCGTGACCATCGTGGAGACCACCCAGGAGGCGCTCGACCGGGGCCTGGGCGTCATCCGCCGCAACTACGAGAACACCGCGAAGAAGGGCCGCATGAGCCAGGACGACGTCGAGACCCGCATGGGCCTCCTGACGCCCAGCCTCGACATGGGCAGCCTCGCGGACGCCGACATCATCATCGAGGCCGTGTTCGAGAACATGGACGTGAAGAAGGACATCTTCACGCGGCTCGACGCGATCGCCAAGCCCGGCGCGATCCTCGCCACGAACACCAGCACCCTGGACGTGAACGAGATCGCCGCCGTCACCAGCCGCCCCGAGAGCGTCATCGGCCTGCACTTCTTCAGCCCCGCGAACGTCATGAAACTGCTGGAGATCGTCCGCGCTGACAAGACCAGTGAAACGGTCCTGGCGACCAGCATGGCCCTCGCCCGCAAGATTAAGAAGGTCGGCGTGGTCGTCGGCGTGTGCGACGGCTTCGTCGGGAACCGCATGGTGCACCGCTACGGCGAGGAAGCCCGCCGCCTCGTCGAGGAGGGCGCCCGCCCCGAGGACGTGGACGCCGCCATGAACGCCCTGGGCCTCCCCATGGGCCCCTTCCAGATGAGCGACATGGCCGGACTCGACATCGGCCACGCCATCCGCGTGCACCGCGCCAGGGTCAGCGGCGAACCCGAACCGGACGGCTGGCTCGACCGGATCGTGAAGACCGGCCGCAAGGGCCAGAAGACGGGCGGCGGCATCTACGACTACGACGAGACGCGCAAACCCCGCCCGAACGCGGACGTGCAGGCCCTGATCGACACGTACCGCGCCGAGAAGGGCGTCACGCCCCGCGACATCAGCACCGAGGAACTGACCAAGCGCCTCGCGTACACCCTGGTGAACGAGGGCGCGCAGATCCTCGACGAGGGCATCGCCGCCCGGGCCGGGGACATCGACGTGATCTACCTGTACGGCTACGGCTTCCCTGCCTACCGCGGCGGCCCCATGCAGTACGCCGACGAGATGGGCCTGCAAAACGTCGTGGCGGACCTGGAACGCTACGGCCAGACGCCCGCACCCCTCCTGAAGCGCCTCGCGGACGAGGGCGAGAGTTTCGCCGGGCTGGACGCCAGCCGGGGACGCTGAGGCAGGAGCTGTGAGCGTCACCCCGTACCTGACGCACGCGCTCCTCCCGGCAGGCACCGACCTGACCGGGCTGGGCGCGCGGGTCGCCCGGCACGCCGGAGCGGAAGCCAGTCCGCGCCCCGGTGACCGGGCCGGGGAGGTCGCGTTCGGCGGGTACCGGTTCTTCATCGCCCTCGATGACGGTTCAGGTCAGAGCAGTGAACTGGCCGGGCTGCGCGACGTGATCCTGACGGTCGCCACCGACGACGAACGCGGGCAGACGTTCGGGGCGGTGCTGACTCTCGGGGGCCTGAGCCGGGACCCGGACCTGGATCACTTCAACGACGCGGTGTTGCTCATGGAGGCCGTCGGGGCGCTGTGCCCCGGCGCGGTCCTGTTCGATCCGCAGTCCGGCGAGCGGGTCCCATGACGGTGCGGTCCCGTTCGGCGGTTGGCGGTGGCGTGTGAGTGATGGCCCGCACTACCATGACCGGATGATGCTGGACCCGGTTCAATCTGATTCCGCCCCCCCCGCGCGGCTGCGCGTGGCCGTCCTGACCGACGCGCCCCGCGTGGCCGGGAGTGAACTGTGGCTGCTGGACGTCCTGCCCCGGCTGCGGCCGGACGGCATCCGGTCCACGGTGTTCCTGCGCGTGGAGGAGAAACTCGACGGACTGGCGGAGCGCTTCGAGGCGCAGGGCGTGGCCGTGCACCGCTACGAGCACCTACGGGACCTGCCGGACCTGAGCCGGGACTTCGACCTGCGGATCGTGCAGGGGTGGACGCCCGGCACGTACCGCACGCTGCTGCCCGCGCTGCGCCCGCCCCGCATGGTGATCAGTCACGATCAGCTGGACTTCCACTACCCGCAGCCGCTGCGCCTGACGTACCGCGAGACGTACCCGTGGACGAAGGCCGCGCCGTTCCGGCAGGCCGACCGGCTGGTCACGGTGTCCGAGTGGGCGGGGGCGTTCATGCGGCGCGACATGCGCCTGCGGGACGTGCAGGTCGTCACGAACGGCGTGAAGGTGGACCGCTTCCGCCCGGCCACGCCGGAGGACCGCGCGGCGCTGCGGGCGGAATTCGGCTTCACGCGCTTCACGGTGCTGGTCCCGGGCCGCTTCGCCCCGGAGAAGAACCAGTGGGCCAGCGTGCGCGCGGCGCGGCACGCCCCGGACCTGGACTTCGTGTTCGCGGGGGACATGGACTCCAGCGTCGGGAAGCTCGTGCAGGGCTACGCGGCGCGGCTGGGGCTGCGGAACGTGCGGTTCCTGGGCCGCCGGTGGGACATGCCGGAGCTATACCGCGCGGCGGACGCGCTGCTGCAACCGACCCTGGCGGAGAACCAGTCCCTGGTGACGCTGGAGGCGATGGCATCGGGACTGCCGGTCGTGACGACGGACATTCCGGCGCAGGTGGAACTCGTGCAGGACGGCGTAACCGGCCTGACGGTCCCCGCCCAGCCGGACGTGCTGGCTCGAGCGTTGCACGCCCTCGCGGCGCACCCCGATCGCACGCGGGAACTCGGGCGGGCCGCCCGTGAATTCGTGTTGAGCCGACACACGCTGGAACACACCGTCGCCAAGGTGCGGGACGTGCTGCTGAACGCCCCGGTGCCCCATGCCTGAACCGCTGCGGCTGGCGGTCCTGACCGACGCGCCGCGCGTGGCCGGTAGTGAACTGTGGCTGCTGTACGTCCTGCCGCGCCTCCTGCCGGGCGGCGTGCAGCCCACCATGTTCCTGCGGGTGGGGGAGAGCCTGGACCGACTGGCCGCGCAGTTCGGGGAGGCCGGGATTCCGGTGCGGCGCTACGCGGACCCGTCGAGGCTGCCGGAGCTGACCGGTGAATTCGACCTGCGCCTGCTTCAGGCCTGGGACCCCGGCACGTACCTGCGCGTGCTGCCGGGGCTGGCCGCGCCGACGCTGGTCGTGTCGCACGATCAGCTGGACTACCACTACGCGCCGCCACTGCGGGCGCTGTACCGCGAGACGTACCGTTTCACGAAGGCGATCCCCCTGCGCCGCGCGGGGCACCTGCTGACCGTGTCCCGCTGGGGCGCGGACTTCCTGCGCGGCCCGATGGGCCTGCGGGACACGACCTTCGTCACGAACGGCGTGGACCCCAAGCAGTTCCGGCCCGCCAACCCTGAGGACCGCGCCGCGCTGCGTGAAGCGTTGGGCTTTACGCGCTTCACGGTCCTGATTCCGGGTCGGTTCACGCCCGAGAAGAACCAGTGGATGAGCGTCCGCGCCGCGCGGCACGCCCCGGACCTGGATTTCGTGTTCGTCGGGGACATGGATTCCAGCGTCGGGAAGCTGGTCCAGGGTTACGCGGCGCGGCTGGGGCTGCGGAACGTCCGGTTCCTGGGTCGCCGCTGGGACATGCCGGAGCTGTACCGCGCGGCGGACGCACTGCTGCAACCCACGCTGGCGGAGAACCAGTCCTTGGTCACTCTGGAGGCGATGGCGTCCGGCCTCCCGGTCGTCACCACGGACATTCCGGCGCAGGCGGAACTCGTGCAGGACAGCGTGACCGGCCTGACGGTCCCCGCGCAGCCGGACGTGCTGGCGCGCGCGCTCCGGGCCCTCGCGGCGCACCCGGAGCGCACGGCGGCGTTCGGGCAGGCTGCGCGGCAGTTCGTGCTCGACCACCACACCACCGACCACACCGCCGCGCTCGTCCTGGCCCAACTGCGCCGAATTGTTCCCACCCCCTCACCTGCGGCGCACGCCGCGAAGGAGTAAACCTCATGCCTGAAGCTGTCATCGTCTCCACGGCCCGCACCCCCATCGGCAAGGCCTACCGCGGCTTCCTGAACGACACGCACGGCAGTGACCTGGGCGCGCACGCCGTCACGCACGCCATCGCCCGCGCGGGCGTGGACCCCGCCGAGATCGAGGACGTCATCATGGGTGCCGGGAACCCCGAGGGGGCCACCGGCAGCAACATCGCCCGGCAGATCGCCCTGCGCGCCGGACTGCCGGTCAGCGTGGCGGGGCAGACCGTGAACCGCTTCTGCTCCAGCGGCCTGCAGACCATCGCCACCGCCGCGAACAGCGTCATGGCCGGCCAGGGCGACGTGTACGTCGCGGGCGGTCTGGAAAGCATCACGCTGACGCAGAACGAACACGCGAACAAGTACCGCCTGCGCGGCGAGTGGCTGCAATCGAACAAGCCTGCCATCTACATGCCCATGCTGGAAACCGCCGAGATCGTCGCCAAACGCTACGGCATCACGCGCGAGCAGCAGGACGAGTACGCGTACCACTCGCAGATGCGCACCGCCCGCGCCCAGCAGGCCGGACTGTTCGAGCACGAGATCGTCCCCATGACCGCCACCATGAAGGTGCAGGACAAGGCCACCGGCGAGATCAGCGACCAGACCGTCACCCGCACCCTGGACGAGGGGAACCGCGCCGACACCACCCTGGAGGGCCTGGGCAAATTGAAACCCGTGTTCGAGGGCGGCGTGATCACCGCCGGGAACGCCAGCCAGCTCAGCGACGGCGCGGCCGCCGTGGTCGTCATGAACGCCGACGTCGCCCGCGAACGCGGCCTCGCCCCGCTGGGCCTGTTCAAGGGCTTCGCCATCGCCGGGTGCGAACCCGACGAGATGGGCATCGGCCCGGTGTTCGCCGTGCCGAAACTCCTCAAGCGGCACGGCCTCAGCGTGGACGACATCGACCTGTGGGAACTGAACGAGGCGTTCGCCGTGCAGGCCCTGTACTGCCGCGATCACCTGGGGATCGACCCGGATAAGTACAACGTGAACGGCGGCTCCATCAGCATCGGGCACCCGTACGGCATGAGCGGCGCGCGCCTGACCGGGCACGCCCTGCTGGAAGGTAAACGCCGCGGCGCGAAGCATGTCGTGGTGACCATGTGCATCGGCGGCGGCATGGGCGCGGCGGGCCTGTTCGAGGTGCTGTAACGGCGTTCAGGGCCGCGCCCTGAACGAGTGGAACGAGCAGTCGTCAGGGGCGGTGGTTGGAAGTGGAGGTCGCGGGAGTGCGGTTCTCCCGTGACCGGAACTGAACACCATCGCCAGGGAAGTCGGCAGTCGGGAGTGGGGCGTGGGGGTGATCCTGCGGCCCGCTCTCCTGTTGTGCTGTTGTGGGGTGGGTAGAGTGCGGTATGGATCTGCTGGAGCGGCTGCTGGGGCACGACGCGTGGACGACGGGGCGGCTGCTGGATCAGGCCCGCGTGCTGGACGAGGCGGGGCTGGATCAGCCGTTCGACCTGGGCTGGCGGACGGTGCGGGCGACCCTGGCCCATATCGTGGGGAACATGGAGGTCTGGACGGACCTTATGAGCGGCGTCCCGCCCCGCGAGGGGCCGGGGGACCGGGTGGGTCTGGATGAGCTGGCGCGGCGGCTGGGAGTGGTGGGACCGCAACTGGCGGCGCTGGCGTGTCGGATGCAGGCGGAGGGGCGGCTGGACGACACCTGGGTGGATGTACTGGACGTTCCGCCCCGTCGGAAGTCGTTCGGGGGCGGGATCGCGCATGTGATCACGCATTCCATGCATCACCGGGCGCAGCTGATTCACATGTTGCGGGTGCTGGGCGTGCCGGACGTCGAGGAGGGGGACGTGCTGGGCTGGGAGCGTCGGGTGGTGCGGGGCGGCGCGTGGGACGTGGGCGGGGAGGCGTGACGGCTGTCGGCTCGTTACAATCGCTTAACATCAAACGAATTAGAGTGTGGGCATGACCACCACGCCCCTCACCCCGCACGGCCTGCACCACGTCACCGCCGTCACCGCCGACGCCCGCGCCAACCTCGGGTACTACACCCAGACGCTCGGCCTGCGCCTGGTGAAGAAGACCGTCAACCAGGACGACGTCACCGCCTACCACCTCTTCTACGCCGACCGGGACGGCACCCCCGGCAGCGACCTGACCTTCTTCCAGTGGGACGTGCCCCGCGAACAGCCCGGCAACAACAGCGTCAGCCGCACCAGCCTGCGCGTCCCCACCGGCACCCTCGACTGGTGGCAGGCGCACCTGACCGCCAGCGGCACCCCCGCCACCCCCGTGACCCGCCACGGTCGCCCCCACCTGGACTTCAGCGACCCCGAGGGCCAGCGCCTCAGCCTCGTCGAGGGCGGCCCCGACGGCACCCCCTGGGACGCCAGCCCCATCCCCACCGAGAAGCAGATCCTGGGGCTGGGACCTGCCGAACTGACCCTCCCGAACCTGTTCCCCACCACCCGCGTCCTCGAACGCGCCTACCACCTCACGCCCGCAGGCACGTACCCCGACCCCGAACAACCAGGGCGCACCATTCACGTGTACGCCATGAACGGCGGCGGCCCGCACGCGGAACTGCACCTCCGCATCGACCCGACCATCCCACCCGCCCGGCCTGGCGCGGGCGGCGTGCACCACATCGCCCTGCGCGTCCACGACGACCAGTACCACGACTGGAACACCCACCTGAGCAGCCTGGGCCTGCGCACCAGCGGCGAGGTGGACCGCCACTGGTTCCACAGCATCTACTACCGCGAACCGCAGGGCGTCCTGATCGAACTCGCCACCGACGGCCCCGGCTTCGCCGTCGACGAGCACCCCGACCACCTGGGCGAGACGCTGATCCTCGCACCCTTCCTGGAACCGCACCGCGCGCAGATAGAGGCGGGCCTCACCCCCCTGAGCTGAACGCACAACGAGACGCGCCGCCCCGGTGGCCTGGGGCGGCGCGTCCTGCTGTGGTTCGATCAGAGGGTGCAGTCGGCGACAGGCAGCGCCTGAACGCTCTGAACCATGTTGGATTTCGTGCCGTCAGACGATTGCGCCTGGAGATCCACGAAGGTCGCTCCCTTGACCGTGAACGTGTTCACGGGCGTCACGACGATAGCCTGGCTGCTCAGGCGCTTGCTCTCCACGCTGAGGGGAGCGGTGTTCGGGCCCACCACGAACTCGAAGGTCGTGGGGCGGCTGGAGTACAGGTCACCCAGTGCCGAGGAGTACACCGTGCGGGTCTGGCCAGTGTCCCGCCCGACCAGTCGCGCCCCGATCATGTTGATCGAGCCGTCCCAGGTCAGGTCAACACTCAGGCGGGTGTTGAGGTTGTCGCAGATGATGGACGTCCCCTTGGAATATGTGGTGCCCGTCGCCGTGTCGGTGTAGTCCGCCGGCAGCGTGTACTGACTCTGATAGGCGCTCAGTTTCAGGTTCCGGACCGGGTCCGTCGTGCCGACCACCACCGTACTGCCACAACTTGCCAGAAGTCCCACGAGCCCCAGACCGATCAGAACACTGTTTTTCATGCCTCTCACTCTGCCCTCCCAACCTGATGCTCTCGTGATGTCTGCCTGATCTGACGTGAGAAAAAAGCCAACCCTCGCTGATGGACGCGGGTCGGCTCAGTGGGAAGGTCAGCGGCTCAGCGGCTGGGCAGTCGCGCTGTAACAGCTGGAATACACGTCTACTGTGCCCAGGCCCCGGCTGGAGATGGCGATGCTGGACGTATCCGTCTTGACGAGCAGGTCCGCGTAGAACGCCCCGACCCTGTCAGCGGCATTCACGGTGACGGTCTTCACCGGCCGGATCGCAGGCTGCGTGGGCGTGACCACGATGGACGCCGGAAGCACCTTCCCGCTGCTCGAATCGAAATCGAAGACGGCGCTGTAGTTGCCGTCCTGATCCTTGGTCAACTGAGACGACGGGATGGTCACGGCATCGTTGTTCGCCGCGCTGGTCACGCCACGCAGCGTGACCTGCACGTTCTGAATACTGCCCGCCGCCGCGAACTTCACCACGACCTGCGTCACGCTGCTCTCGCTGGTGGCGTTCTTCACCAGGTCGCAGCCCACGTACCGCGCGGGGCTGGAACCCTGCACCGTGTACTCCGTCCGCACCTCGACCACCCGGGCGCTGCCGCTGCCGTCCGGCGCCACGCCGGATGACCCACAACTCGCCAGGAATCCCGTCAGTCCGACTGCCGCCAGCATCAACTTCTTCATGCCTCTCACTGTGTCGCCCGCACCGCGCCCGATCATGACGGGCAGCTTGACCCTCCCTGCACAAATGAAGGAACGGCCGTCAGCGACTCTCACCGCAGCGACCGACTCCTGGCCGCAGGGAACAGGACGGCCGCTGGTACATGGGGACCTCCGGCTGAAGAGACACTCCGGCGGACCACCGTTACCCGGTCACGGCGCACCCCAGCGGAGCCGGTACAGCCTGTCGGATGACCAGAACGGCAGACCCCCCGCAGCACGCGGGGGATCAGAGGAGCGGGATTTACTTCGCGCAGGAGGCGTACACCGGCAGGGTGACCGTGCTGGCGAGCGGCACGGCGCTGCGGCTGCGGTTGATCACGATGTCGGTCTTCAGCGTGCCGACGGGCGCGCCGCTGACCGTGACCGCCGACGTCGAGGCCACCGCCTTGTCGACCGTGAGGGTGCCCGTCGCCTTGCGCGTCACGGGCAGGAGGTACTCGCCGTCCTTGGCGCCCTTGATCAGGTAGCTGCCGGCCACGTCAGTGGTGCTGACGACCTTCCCGGCGTCATCCTTCAGGGTCACGCGAACGTTCTGAATCGTGCCGCCCGCCGCGAGCCCGATCACGATCTGCGTGCCGCTGTCCGCGCCGTTCACGGCGTTGCACAGTACCGGGGCGCCCGCGGCCGTGGCGCTGCTGGTGAGGGTCAGGAACTTTTCACTGCCGTCGGTGCCGCCCAGCGCGGTGCCGCAGGAGGCGAGGACGAGAGGGGTGGCGAGCGCGGCGAGGATCACTTTCTTCATGCGGTTCACTTTCGCGTCTGAGCGCAGCTTTAACATGATGGTTCCCTGAGAACTGGCCCCATGTGCCCCGTTCGCAGGTGCCGTTCCACCTGATCCCATGAGGCAGCAAGCACGGCTCAGGCCATCGCCAGTGGCGACGTCAACGCGGCGGCCTCCGGGTTCAGTTTCGGCAGTTCCGGCAGGTCGTTCCCGTGGGCGTCCACGAGTTTCGCGTACATCATGTGCGGCGTCGCGTGCTCGATCCGTGCCAGATGCACGCCGGGACCGGTCACGCCGACCGCCTTGGGTACCACGGTAGGGTGGTTCCCGCGCGTGTGGCCTTCCAGGAAACCACTGTCGTGCGCCTCGCCGCGCAGCAGCAGCTCCTGGATGGTGCCGACCTTCGCGGCGTTCTTCCGGGCGCTCCACTCCTTCTGCCGCGCGATCAGCCGCTCCAGCCGCTCGGTCTTCACCTCGCGCGGCAGGTCATCGAAGTGCTTGTAACTGGGCGTGCCGGGGCGGGGCGAGTACGCGAACATGTACGCACTGTCGAACCCCACCTCGTCGTACAGGCTCAGCGTGTCTTGGAAGTCCTCCTCGGTCTCGCCGGGGAACCCCACGATGATGTCCGTCGCCAGGACCGCGTGCGGCAGGTGCTTGCGGATGTCCGCCACGTGCCGCAGGTAATCCTCGCGCGTGTACTCGCGCGCCATGCGCCGCAGCACCCGGTTACTGCCGCTCTGCACCGGCAGGTGCACGTACTCGCAGATCGCCGGGGTCTCGGCCATGGCCGCCGCGACGTCCTCCGTGAAGTTCATCGGGTGACTCGTCGTGAACTTCACGCGCCGCACCCCACTGCGCCCCACCAGCCGCAACAGGTTCGCGAAACTCGGGTACCCGCCCACCCGCGCGCCCTGATCCACGCCGTACGCGTTCACGTTCTGACCCAGCAGCGTCACCTCCTGCACCCCCGTCACCAGCAGCGAATCCAGTTCCCGCAGGATGTCGTCCGGATGACGGCTCACCTGCGGCCCGCGCGTCGTCGGCACGATGCAGTACGTGCAGTGATGATCACACCCCCGCATGATCGTCAGGTGCGCCTGCAACTGCCCCGCCGGAGCAGGCGGCACGTGATCGTGCAGCTCATCCCGGAACGCCAGACCCCAGAAACGCTCGTTGCTCTCCAGCGCCTTCCCGATATCCAGCAGGCTGCCCGGCCCCAGCAGGATGTCCACGCCAAACTTGCGCGCCATCTGCTGCCCTTCCTCCAGCTGCGCCAGGCAGCCCATCATGCCGATCACCAGGGGGCGGCGGGCCCTGATCTTGCGCAGGTCGCCCAGCAGACTGCGGACCTTCTCGACGGGCTTCCCGCGAATGGCGCAGGTGTTCAGCAGCACGAAATCGGCCACGTCCACGCTGTCCACGATGTCCGCCCCGAAACTCACGAGCTGCGACTGCACCAGATGCGTGTCGTACTCGTTCATCTGACACCCGTAGGTGACGATCATTGCCTTCATGTGTGTCTCTCCTCTCAGCCTGACGGATGGATTCCGGGGCCTTCCCCACGCCCCCGCGCAGGCAGGGGCAGCGACAGGGATTCTAGCCGGTCGGGGAGGAGGCGCAGCAGGTGAGGTCCCGTGCCGACGCCGTGCGAGGCACACTGGAGGCGTGACCAGCCTGAACGCTGCCCCCGCCGAACCCGCCCTGACGGCCAGTCCGTTCTGGCGGCGGCTGATGTTCACCTTCCCCGCGTCGTACGTGTTCCTGTCGCTGGGTGTCGGCACGCAACCGATCCTGCATCTGGAAGGTCTGCCCGCCTTACGGCAGCTCGCGGACGTGGTCAGCCGCGCGGTCTTTCAGGTGCCGGTGCCGCCCATTCCCCAACCGACAGGCAGTGGGGATACGGCGTTCGACTGGGCGTGGACGCTGTGCCTGCTGCTGCTGGCGGTGGCCGCCGGGCTGATCTGGGCCGCGCGGCAGCGGACCGCGCCCACGGCAGGCCAGCGGGCGGCCCTGCGGACGTTCCTGCGGGCGGTGCTGATCTGGTGGCTGACCATGTACGGCCTGAGAAAGTTCGCGTTCTCGCAGTTCGGACTGCTGAACAGCTGGCAGCTGGCGGGCACGCACGGCGAGTCCAGTCCGATGGGTCTGCTGTGGCGGATCATGGCGGCCAGCCCCGGGTATCAGCTCGTGGCGGGCGTGGCCGAGGTGCTGCCCGCGCTGCTGCTCCTGCACCGCCGCACCGTGACGGCAGGCGCACTGGTCGCGGCGATCACCATGACGAACGTGTTCGCGCTGAACCTCTTCTACGACGTGCCCGTGAAACTGTTCAGTGGTCACCTGCTGCTGGCGGCGCTGCTGCTCCTGGCGCTGGACGCGCGTCGGCTGCTGGCCGCGTTCACCGGAGGTGCGGTGGCGGCGGCTCCGTGGGCGCCGCGTCCGGTGTGGCGGCGGGTGCTGCCGTGGCTGCTCACGGCGCTGGTCACGGTGCAGGTGGGGCTCAGCCTCCGTACGGGCCTCCAGACGCTGCGGGAGGACCGGATGTTCACCCAGTTCAGTCCGGCTCCGCTCAAGTCCCGTGGGTTCAATCTCATTCAGGAGAAGCCGTTCAACCGGTAGGCAGGGTCAGGGCTGCGCGGGGACGGGGCGCAGGCTGACGCCATAGCTGAGGGCTTCGCGGCCCAGCAGGACGGTCCGCAGGTGCCCGTCCAGGCTGACCTGCCCGTTCGTGTCGTGGCGGACGACGTACAGGTTCGCGCGGTGAGCACCGTTCTCGAACAGCTGCAGGGTGATCTCGGTGCCGTCCACGAAGCGTTTGAAGGTGCCGCTTCCGGCGTACACCTTGCGGCTTTCCAGGTTCACGAGGCTGCCGCTGGCGCGCCCGTCGCGTTCCACGAGGCCCAGCGTCAGGCGGTACGGGACGCGTCCGGTGGGGCCGTTGCCTTCACCCTCGTACACGCCGTTGACCTGCCGTTCCAGGGGCGTGATGGCGGGGAAGTACGCGCCCCAGGCGCAGCCGCTCAGGGCGGGTGTCAGCAGGAGCAGGGCGGCGGTCAGCGCGGGGCGGGCGTGCGGGAGGGGGCGCATGGGGGGAGGGTACGCGCGCCTCATGAAGCGCGGCTGACGGGTTCAGCGCACGCGGTTCAGGGTGACGGGGTAGCTGAGGCCGTTCACGCGCAGGGTGCCGATCAGGCGGGTGGCGGTGACGGTGGCGGACAGGGTGCCGCTGGCCTTCAGGGGCACGTTGCTGATCCCGAAGCCCAGCAGGCTGGCGTTCAGGCGCGGGGTGTCGCCGGGGTCGATCTTCGCGGTGAGCGTCTCGCCGTCCGGGCCAGTCAGTTGCGTGCCGGTCAGGGTGAAGGTGTCGCGGCTGCTGAGGTTGCGGTACTCGCCTCTGACCTCGTGCGTGCCTGGGTTCACGGTGTACGTGACGCGCAGCTTCTGCGGGAGGAGCAGGAAGCGGGCCTCGCCCTCGTAGGTGGAGGTGGGCTGGGTCTGGGTGGCGGGCGCGCACGCGCTCAGCAGCGCCAGGACAGGGAGGAGGTGAAGAGGTTTCATGCGAGTCCCAGGGTACGTTCCAGCGTGCGGGCCAGTCCCAGCAGGCGGTCGTCCTGTCCGTGCGGGGCGATCAGCTGCGCACCTATGAGCGCGGTGCGGGTCGGCAGGGCCACCACGGGCGCGCCCAGCAGACTGAACGGCGCGGTGAGGCGCAGCACCGCGCGGCGCAGCGGGGTGGGGCCGTCCGGCAGCAGGACCTCGTCCTGGCCCTGCGCGGGGGGCGGGGTGGGCACCGCCGGGGCGAGGATCAGATCGAAACGCGTGAACAGGTCGTCCAGCTGCGCGCGGTACGCGGCGCGGCGCTCCTGCGCGGCCCTCACCTCTGTGTCCGTCAGGGCCGCGCCCTGCCGCAGCGAGGCCAGCGTGAACGGCAGGAAGCCCGGGTCGTCGTGGCGCAGCGCATCGCGGTGAACGTGCGCCGCCTCGCTCAGCACGATCGGGGAGTACGCGTCGAGCACCTCGGGGAAGTCCATGTCCTCCACGGTCGCGCCCGCGCCGGTCAGGGTACCCGCCACATCTCGCAGCGCCACGCGGACGTCCTCCGTGACCCAGCCGCCCGGCAGCCACAGCCCCACCCGCAGGCCACCCAGGGCCACCTCCGACACCGCCCGCCCGGTCAGGGCCTCGTGGACGCGCGTGACGGTCGCCACGTCCCGCGCCAGCGGCCCCGCGTGATCACACGTCACGGACAGCGGCAGCACGCCGCCCGTCGGCCACGCAGGGTGCCCCTTGGTGGGTTTGAAGCCCACCACGCCGCACCACGCGGCGGGCACGCGGATGCTGCCGCCCGTGTCCGTCCCCAGCGCGAAGTCCACCTGCCCCAGCGCCACGCTGACCGCCGCGCCGCTGCTGCTCCCGCCCGGCACGCGGCCCGGCAGGAACGGATGGTCCGTGCCGCTGAAGCCGTTCACGCCCGTGATGCCCAGCGCGATCTCATGCAGGTGCGTCTTCCCGACCGCGGACGCGCCCAGCGCCAGCAGCCGCGTGACCAGCGGACTCGGGCCGGGGTCCGGTACGGGCGCGCGGGTACTGGCCCGCAGCGGCCAGCCCGTCACGCCGAACAGGTCCTTCACGCTGAACGTCAATCCCGACAGCGGCCCACCGGGCGCGCCGGGCAGGGGAGAGGCCGGACGGAACGCCCAGGCCCGCTGCGGGTCCGGAACGGCAGAAGTGGCGTCGGTCACGCCCGCAGGGTAGCGCGCAGCCCGCAGCAGCCTTCAGCAGTTCTGTCGGGAGGTCTGAACACCTCTGGACGGGTGGGGTGAATCCATGAACGGGACAGCGGTGGGCAGTGAAGCCCTCAGGAGTGCCGGTTGCTCCGGGGCGCACCTGAAGATCGCGGTCAGAACGGCACGATGGGATTCTGCTTCCACTGGCCCTGCGACAGCGTGAACGGCCCGAACTGCTGCAGGCCCAGCGGACCGAAGTCCGCCGTGAACCCCCCGTCCACCCGGTACGTGACCAGCTGCCCCCGCGCGACCTTCAGGAACGACGCGGCCGTGTTCAGGGTGACGGGCACGCTGACCTGCGCCAGCTGCTCCGAGCTGCCCCGCGCGGGAATCGCCACGTTCGGGAAGTTCACGTCCCCCACGTTCGCCCCATCGATGATCAGCGAGCCCGCCAGGTTCGCCACGCGCAGCGGCAGCGGATTCGGGTTCGTGACCCACAGGTTCATGGTCAGGTTCGCCACGGGGGCGCTGCCGAAGCCGCCGGGGAGGGTCAGGCTGGTCAGGCGCACGCCCTGCACCTCCACCTGCGGAACCTGCACGATCTGTTGCAGGGGCGCGCAGGCTCCCAGGGCCAGGGCGGGCAGCACGGCGGTCACGGCCAGAAGGGGTCGCATACCGCGCAGGGTACGCCCCGCACCTCACGCGAAGCTGACCGGTTCGTGAAGGCGGGGTGCGCCGGCGCCGGGGAGCCTGCTACGCTGCCCGGTATGCCGCTCCGCCTGACCCTGCGTGCCGCCCTGCTGGGCACGCTGCTCGCCGCCCCAGCCCTGAGCGCCGCGCAGGCCACCAGCGTGAACTTCGGCGTGGCCTACGTACGCCCCGCCGACCCGTGGACCTGGCCCGCCTGGGCGCAGCTGGGCGTGGACGACGTGAGCCTGGGCGGCGGCACCCTGAGTGCCAGCGTCTCCACCCGCACCCTGAGTGTCGGGTACCGACAGGGCCTGAGCCTGCCCCCCCTGGCGACCGTCACCGCCCGCACCGACCTAACCGTCACCGTGAACCGCGAATTCCGCGTGAGCAGCCGCGCCAGCGGCAGCGCCGGGCCGGTGGCCGTGACGGCCGGGGGCGCGTACTTCACCCTGCCGGCCACGGGCAGTGATCCGCTGGCCGCGTACGCGGAGGCCCCCGCCGACCTGCGCCTGCGCGGCTGGACGGCCGACCTGAGTGTCCGCTACCGCGTGAACCGCGATCTGGTGGCTGTGCTGGGCGGCGAGTTCGGGCCGCAGCAGCACGCGGCACTGGGAGTGGAGGGCCGCCGCGCCCTGACCCGCGTGCTGCCGCCCGACCCGGCCGACGTGCCCGGGGACAGCGGGGACGGCAGCGACCCCGCGCCCATGCCCGAACCGGAAACCGAGGTGACCGGCACCGTGACCTGGCGCGCGGGCGTGCGCGGCGGGCCGGACCTGCTGGCCGTGACCGGCGGCGTCGGGTACGCCACTCCGGCCGGCGTCACGCTGAACCTGGACGCTCTGGCCGGCGTGACCGACTGGCGCAGCCGCCCGAACACCGCCTCCGCCCACATGACCTGGGGCCTGACCGGCAGTGTCGGTGCCCCCGACCTGCTGGGCGAGGGCAGCACCCTGCGCGCCTACGCGGCCTACGAGCCGTGGCGGGCGGTCTCGTCGCCCCTGCGGGCGGGCGTGAACGCCACGGTGCCCGCCGGGCCCGGTACGCTGAACCTGGATCTGGCCGGTGGCCGCGGGCTGGACGGCACCATGGGCTTTGGGGTGCGCATGGGGTACCGCCTGGACCTGAGCCGGCCCTGAACGCCTGACGCGATTGTGACGGTAGATCCCGTCCTGGCGCGACATTAAACCTGCCGTCAGCCGCGCACCCTCCTTCTCATGAGGGTGCGCGGGATACTGCTGCCCATGAGCAAACGCCTGACCCTGACCCTCCTCGCGGGCCTCCTGAGCGTCGTGGGTGCACAGACCGCGCAGGACATCGTAAGTAAAGTCGACGCCGCGCAGAAGGCCGCGAAGGACGTCTCGTTCCGCCTGAGCGGCAACGCCAGTTTCGACAGCGCCGCGCAGAAGATCGACCTGACCGTCAAGGCCATCCCCGCCCAGAGCCTCGCCCGCGTGCAGTTCATGGCGCCCGACGCGCTGGCCGACAACGTGATCGTGGCCGACAAGACCGAAATCCGCCAGTACATGTACCTCACCAACCAGATCACCGTGACCAGCGCGCAGAAAGCCGCCGAGCAGGCCGGGCTGGGCCTGGACTTCACGCAGCTGACCAACACGGCCAGCATGCTCGCCCGGTACAACGTCAAGCTCCTGGGCACCACCGGCACCGCTGGGAAGCGCGTGTACCAGCTGGAAGCCACCCCCAAGACCGGCGGCAGCGACAGCAGCCGCGTGTGGATCACCGAGGCCGGCTGGCGTCCCACCCGCATCCAGCTGCTCAGCGGCGGTAAGACCATCGCCGACCTGACCGTCAGCAGCTACAAGGTCAACAGCGGCCTGACCGCCACCGCGATCCGTCAACTGCCCAAGGACGCGCAGATCATCAAGCAGTAACCCGCATCAGTCCCCGCCGCCCGCGCCTCGTGCCGGGCGGCGCCTGCATGCCGTCACGCGAAATCCGGCGCCTCGTCCGTGAACTGCCCGTCCAGCAGATGCAGCGTCCGGTCCGCGTACCGGGTCAGGCGGTCGTCGTGCGTGACCAGCAGCACCCCCGCCCCTTCCTCCCGCGCGAGGTTCACGAGCAGCTGCGCGACCGCCTGCGCATTCGCCCGGTCCAGACTCCCGGTCGGTTCATCCGCCAGCACCGCCGCCGGGTGCGCCGCCAGGGCCCGCGCCACCGCCACCCGCTGCCGCTCCCCGCCACTCAGGACCGCCGGGTACGCCGACTCACGGCCCGTCAGGCCCACCCGGCCCAGCAGCGCGCGCGCCCGGCTCTCGTCTCCCCGGCCCGACAGACGCGTGGGAATCAGCACGTTCTCCAGCACCGTCAGGTCCTCCAGCAGGTAATGATGCTGGAACACCAGCCCCAGCTGCGCCGCGCGCCGCTGCGCGCGCACCTGCGTCCCCAGGACGTCCACGCGCTCGCCCGCCCAGTGCACCTCACCGCTCTGCGGAGCGTCCAGTCCCCCCAGCAGGTGCAGCAGCGTACTCTTCCCGCTGCCCGACGGCCCCGTCACGGCCACCACCTCGCCCGGCTGGACGGCCACGGACACGCCGCGCAGCACGACCTGCGGCCCGAACGCCTGCATCAGGTCTCGGCCCTCCAGGGCAGCGGGGCGGGCAGGCAGGCTCGTCACGCGGGGCATGCTACAGCGGAACGCCCCCCCTGTCGCGCGCCGCCGCCCGCCTGGTCAGGTCGGTGACTGTTCAGGCGTGCCAGGACAGGCTAGGATGGGCAGGCGATGGCCCGGCTGGACGACCTCAAACTCTCCCCACTCTTTCAGAACGTGCCCCAGGAGGCGCTGCTGGAAGCGTCCCAGGTCACCACGGAACGCCACTTCCGGGCCGGGCAGGTCATCCTGGAACAGGACGCCGAAGGGGAAGCCCTTCACCTGCTCACCCGCGGCGTGGTGCGCGTCTCCCGCGTCAGCCTGGGCAGCCGCGAACGCGTCATGGGTGACGTGTACGCCCCCGCCGTCGTCGGCGAGACCGCCGTGCTCGGCGGCGGCGAACGCAGCGCCACCGTCCGCGCCCTGAGCGACGTGACCACCCTGATGCTGTACCGCACGCACTTCCAGCAGATCCTGCGCCGCTACCCCGACGTCCTGTGGAACCTCAGCGCCATGCTCGTCCGGCGCGTCACATTCCTGAACGACGAACTCATCGCCTTCGGCCTGAACACCGAAGCGGCCCTGAGCCACGTCTTCACGAACCTCTACCAGCAGCGCGTCCGCGCCGGCGTGCCCGACCCCGAAGTGCTGCCCCTGACCACCCAGGACATCATGGCCCGCATCTCCTCCAGTCGCGAAACCGTCTCACGCGTCATGCGGCGCCTGCAGCAGGCGAACCTCGTGAAGAGCAACGGCCAGCAGGTCATGCTGCTCGACGTCGACGGCCTGCTGGGCATCACGCTCGAAGAAGCCGAGCAGTTCGAATAACACCGCCCCCACCCACAGGGTACGCTGCGGCATGCAACGGCGGTCGGTCGGAACGAGACCTGATCGCCGGCGACCACGTCCTGCACCTGACCATGATCAGCCGGGACTGGCGCAGCAACGTCGGCCCGACCGACGCGACCTGGACCGACCTCACCGGACGCCCCACCACCGGCCCCTACGGCCAGGCCACTGACCTGTTGCTGGGGCCGCTGTATGCCATCGACTTCGTGATCAGCGGCGGCGTGCGCTGGGCGGTGGACTTCAACACCAGCCCTGGCGCCACCGACGCGCCCGTTTACCAGTTGCCCGGCGGAAGCATCATGGGAGCCGTGCAGAACTGGCGCGGCTGGACCGCCTGACGGACGCGCAGTCCCGCCGGGGTCAGGCGGGCCGCCGCTGCATCAGCGCGGTCCGTTTGCACTTCGCGACGACCTCGCCCCGCTGGTTCAGCGCGCGGTGCTCCACGATGACGATCCCCGCGTCGGGGCGGCTGCGGCTCTCGCGGACCTCCAGCACCTCCGACTCCGCGCGGATGGTATCCCCGTGGAACACCGGTTTCGGGAACACCACGTCCGTCAGTCCCAGGTTCGCGACCAGCGTGCCCAGCGTCAGCTCATGCACGCTCAGGCCCACCAGCAGACTCAGGGTCAGCAGGCTGTTCACCAGCGGCCGCCCGAACTCGGACGCGGCCGCGTACTCGTGATCCAGGTGCAGCGGCTGCGGATTCATCGTCATGGTCGTGAAGAACACGTTGTCCGCCTCCGTGACCGTGCGCGTCACGCGGTGCCGGATCACGGTGCCGGGCGTCAGTTCCTCCAGGTAACGCCCCTGCGGGCGGTTCAGATCCTCATTCATGCGTGCCTCCAGTGTGCGGGAGTCCGGCGTGATCCTGCGCCAGGATGGCGCGCGCGGCGGCGAGCATGGGTTCGTCCACCATCTGGCCCTCGAAGCTGAACGCGCCGTGGCCCTGCGTGGCGGCGTCGTGCGCGGCGGCGAGCAGGGCGCGGGCGCGGGCGGTCTCGGCGGGCGTCGCGCCGAACAGCTCGTGCGCCAGTTCGACCTGCGCAGGGTGGATGCACAGCTTTCCGGCGTAGCCCAGCGCGCGGCCCAGTCGGGCGTCCTCGCGGAAGCGTTCCGGGTCGTTCAGGGCGGTCACGACGATGTCCAGCGCGGGCACGCCGGTCAGGCGCGCGGCGAGCGCCACCTGAGAGCGGGCGTACAGGACCTCCAGACCCCCGGGCGTGCGGCGCCCGCCCAGGTCGGTGGTGTAGTCCTCCGCGCCGAAGTACGCCCACTTCACGGCGTCCTCGCGCAGGATCTCGTGCGCGTGCCATACCCCGGCGCCGGTCTCCAGGCCCGCCAGGATCGGCAGGGTCAGGCCGAAGGTCGCCAGGGCGTTCACGACCTGCCGCACGTCATCCGCACGCTCCAGTTTCGGGACGACCACCCCCGCCAGTTCGGGCGTCAGGACATGCAGGTCATCCGCGAAGTACGGCGAGTGCACGGCGTTCACGCGCAGGAACACCGGCAGGTGCGGCGCGGCGGCGATCAGGTCCCGCGCGGCGTCCCGCGCGACCGGGCGGGCCGCGGCCTTCGCCTCGGGCGTGCCGGGAATGGCGTCCTCCAGGTCGATCACGACCGCGTCGGGCGCACTGCGGGGCAGTTTGGCGATCAGGTCGGCGCGGTTCCCCGGCGCGAACAGCAGGCTGCGGGGCCGCGCCAGCCCAGCGGGACGCCCGGCCAAACGAACGTTCGTTGACATGAGCAGCAGGATAGCGGCTGAGCGTCCCGCGTACCTACCCGGCCTGGGACGCCTCGCCGGATGGGGGACCGACCGGCGCGTCCAGGCGGCGCAGGGCCGGGGACAGGAAACCCGCCAGAGCCGCCGCGCCGCTCAGGACGCCGCCCACCACGAACACGCCCCGCACGCCGATCCACTCGCCCAGCGGGGCTGCCAGCGCCAGCCCCACCGGCCCGGCCAGCCCCATGACCATGTTCAGCAGGGACAGCGCGCGGCCCTGCAACTCGTTCGGGATGACCCGCTGAAGCAGCGCCGTCATGGGTGCGTTCCCGAACGAGAACGTCACGCCACTCACGACCCACCACACGACCGCCAGCCAGAACGCATCCCCGGGCGCCAGGGCCGTCAGGGCCACCGTCAGGCACGACGCGGCGAACGACAGGAGGATCGTCACCACCGGACGGCGCGGATTCAGGGCCGCGACGAGCACGCCACCCGCGATCATGCCCACCCCCGACAGGCCCTCCATGAGGGCCACCTGCCCCGCCCCTCCGGCGAAGTGGGTCTTGACCAGCAGCGGCGTGAGCGTGAAGGTCGGCATGACGGCCAGCACCACCGCGCCCAGCAGCAGGTACAGGCGGCGCAGGCCCGCGTCGCGCCACACCACGTTCACGCCCGCCCGGAAGTCCGAGAGGACACCCGCCCCGGCCAGCCGGGTCACGCGGGGTTGCGGCACCGCGTAGCGCAGCAGCGGCGCGACTCCCAGCAGCGCGGTGGCCACATCGATCCCCAGGGCCGCGCCCAGCGGCAGCACACTGATCGCCAGGGCGCCCAGCGGCGCGGCGGCCACCGTCATGATGCCCTGGAGGGTCTGGTTCAGGCCCGCCGCGCGCGGCAGGAAACTGGCAGGCACCAGCATGGCGGTACTCGCCCCCGCTGCCGGAGTCTGGAAGGCCTGCATGGCGCTGCGCACCGCCATCATGGTGTAGACGTGCCACAGCTGCACGCCGCCGCTGGCGAACAGGCTGATCAGCACGAGCATGCACGCGGCGCTGATCACGTCGGCCGTGATCATGATCGCGCGTCGGCTGTAGCGGTCGGCGAGAATCCCGCCCAGCGGGGACAGCAGCGCCTGCGGCAGCAGCGCCGCCACGCCCGCCACGCCCAGCGCGGCGGCGCTGCCGGTCGTATCGGTGATCCACCACAGCAGTACGAACTGCGTCATGGCCGACCCGATCAGCGACAGCGCCTGCCCGCCGAAGATGCTCCAGAAGCGCCGCTGCCAGCCGGCGCCCGGATCGTCCCCGTGGGCCGGGGGGCTGAGCTGGTCCCCTGAGTTCAGCGGGTCCATGCGCTGAGCGTCTCCCGCAGGGACTGCGCCTGCGTGTCGTTCAGGCGCGGCAGGCCGGTCAGGTCACCCATCCAGTAGCCGTCGCAGGCGAGCCGGATGGCGTGCGCGGTGCCGGGCGGCACGCCGTCCGCCTCGGCGTCGGTCAGCAGGAACGCCTGTGCCTCGCTCAGTCCGGCCAGCAGCGCCGGGTGCCCGGCCAGTGGCACTAGGGCCGCGTGCAGCGCCTCGCCGTCCTGGTCGGGGGTGAAGGTCAGGCTGATGTACGCGCGCAGCCACGCGCCGCGCGCCGGACCGTGCGCGGCCAGTTCGGCGGCGTGTGCTGCGTCCAGCTTGTGGCGGAAATCGTCGATCAGCGCGAATCCCAGGGCCCGCAACAGCGCGTCGCGGGTGGGGTAGTGATGCAGCAGGCCGCCCTTGCTGACCCCGGCGGCGCGGGCGACGGCATCCAGTGAGAGGGCGGCGCCGTGGTCACGCAGGACGGCCAGGGCCGCGTCGAGCAGGGCGGCGCGTGTGAGTTCGGGCTGACGGGTACGGGCCATACTCAGAGCATACCGTCTGGTCGGTCGGTAAATGTGGGTCGCTGTGTCACGCGCGCCTGCCTAGCCGCCCGCGTTGACCACCCCCGCCGGGCGCGCGTACACTGCCCCGCATGATCGCGGCGAACAACAACGTGAATGATGATCCCTGCTAGGGGACGTCACGCCGCATACCGCGCCCCCGACCCCACACACGGAGTCGGGGGCTTTTCAATGAACAAGGAGCCCGCATGACCACCCCAGCCACCCCCGAACAGCCCGCCCAGCAACGCCTGCCCCGCACCCTCACCCGCGACCTCAGCAACCACGACGGTCAGACCGTGCGCCTCCAGGGCTTCGTGCACGCCCGGCGCGACCTGGGCGGCGTGCAGTTCCTGGTGCTGCGCGACGTGAGCGGCGTCACCCAGTGCGTCGGCAGCGGCCTGACCCTGCCCCTGGCCGAGAGCAGCGTCGAGGTCACCGGGAAGGTCAAGGCGCACCCCAAAGCCCCCGGCGGGTTCGAGGTGCAGGTCGAGGACTTCCGCGTCATCAGCGCCGCCGTGGAACCCGCCCCGGTCGAGATTCCCAAGATGGAATGGAACGTCAACCCGGAAACCATGCTCGACTACCGCGTCGTCACCGTCCGCGGCCTGAAGGAACGCGCCGCGCTGAAAGTCCAGGCGGAACTCGTCGCCGCGTTCCGCGACCACCTGATGACCGAGGGCTTCACCGAGATCAGCACCCCCAAGATCGTCTCGGCAGGCGCTGAGGGCGGCGCGAACCTGTTCCCCATCGACTACTTCGGGCACCCCGCGTACCTCGCGCAGAGCCCGCAGCTGTACAAGCAGATCATGGTCGGCGTCTTCGAGCGGGTCTTCGAGGTCGCGCCCGTCTACCGCGCCGAGGAACACGCCACCAGCCGCCACCTCAACGAGTACCTGAGCCTGGACGTCGAGATGGGCTTCATCGAGGACGAGGAAGACGTCATGAGCCTGGAAAACCGCCTCCTGGCCGCCATCATGACCCGCCTGAAGACCACCGCGCAGGCCGAGTTCGACCTGCTCGGCGCCCACATCCCCGACGTGCCCGCCCACATCCCCCGCATCACCCTGATGGACGCCCGCGCGCTGGTCACCGAGAAGTACGGGCACGCGGTGGGCGGCAAGGACCTCGACCCGGAAGCGGAACGCCTGCTGTGCCAGCACTACGCGGAAACCGAGGGCAGCGACTTTGTGTTCGTCACCAAGTACCCCCGCGCCGCCCGCCCCTTCTACGCCCACCCCGACAGCAACGCCGACGGCACCCCCAGCAGCGAGATCACGCGCGGCTTCGACCTGCTGTTCCGCGGCATCGAGATCACGAGCGGCGGCCAGCGCATCCACGACCACGCCATGCTCATGGACTCCATCGCCACGTACAAACTCAAGCCCGAGACCCTGGAAGGCTATACCGAGGTCTTCAAGTACGGCATGCCCCCCCACGGCGGCTTCGCCATCGGCGCCGAACGCCTGACCGCCAAACTGCTGGGCATCAGCAACGTCCGCTACGCCCGCGCGTTCCCCCGCGACCGCCACCGCCTGACGCCCTGAGAGGCGTGGCTGATGCCTCATGAACTGTCGGCCGAGCTGATCCAGGCTTAAGGCACCATGAACCGAAGCACAGGCTCACCCCCAGGGGCGGGCCTGTCTTCACATCTTCCGGCGGCTACCCTGACGGCACGACCCATCACCGCAACTCACAGGAGGACACCCCATGCGTCCACTCACCCGTTTCATCCTGACCGCCACCCTCGCCGCCGTTGCCAGCCCCGCCGCTCAGGCCGCCTGCACCCTGAAAGACATGTTCCCCAGCGGAACCTACACCTACCAGATGACCGGAGCCGCCAAGGGCACCGTCACCACCACCAACGCCGTCAAGGGCGACAGCGTGACATCCACGAGTACCGTAGCCGGAACCACCACCACCACCACTTGGACGTGCACTGCAAAAGGCATCACCAGCACGCTGTCCAGCGGCGGCGCCAGCAGCGTCACCACCAGCACCGCCGCCATGCCCCCCCTGAACACCTGGCGGCCCGGCTACACCTGGAAGAGCGCCCAGGATCTCAAGATGGACGGCGGCATCACCGCCAAGAGCACCAGCGTCAGCAAGATCGTGAACCGCGAGTCCGTCAAGGTGCCCGCCGGGACGTTCAACGCCTGGCGCCTGGACACCACGACGACCGTGACCATGAAACTCCCCAGCAGCAGCACACCGAAAACCACCACCGTCAAGACCAGCGTCTGGTACGCGCCCGGCACCGGCATGATCCGCACCAGCCTGAGCGGCGTGACCATGGAACTGCTCAAGGTCAAACGCTGACCCCCCGCCCGGCGCGCCTGTAGCATCGGCGCATGACCGACCGCGCCCGAGGCAGCAACGAACAGGCCCTGAACGAGGAATTCGCGCAGTTCAGCGTCGGCGGGCAGCGCGTGTACGGCATGCTGCACCGCCCCGCAGGCGACGCGCCCACGCACGGCTGGACCAGCGTGATCCTCTTGCACGGCTTCACCGGCAGCCGTACCAGCGACCATCGCCTCTTCCCGCTGTTCTCCCGGCACCTCGCCGCGCGGGGCGTCGCCAGCCTGCGCTTCGACTTCCGCGGCAGCGGCGAGAGTCAGGGGGACTTCAGCGAGATGACCGTCACCCGCGAGGTCGAGGACACCCTCGCCGCTTTCGAGTACGTGCGCCGCCAGCCGGGCCTTGACCCGCAGCGCGTCATGCTCCTCGGCTTCAGCATGGGCGGCCTCGTCGCTGCCATGAGCGCCGCTCAGGCCCGCCCCCACCGCCTCGCCCTGTGGGCGCCCGCCCTGCCGGAGCTGTGGCTGCCCTTCCTGCGCGGCGGCTTCCTCCCGGCCACGATTACGGATTACAACGGCTGGCCGCTGGGCCGCGACTTCCTCCAGGAAGTCACCCGCCTGCGCCCCCTCGACGCAGCCGCCACGTGGGGCGGCGAGGCCCGCGTCTTCCACGGCGACCAGGACAGAACATGCCCCCCCGAGTACGGCGTCCGCTACGCCCAGGCCCTGCGCTGCGACGCCGTCGCCATCCCCGGCGCAGGCCACACCTTCGACAACCTGGAGCAGGTGGACCTGCTCTTCCGCGAGACGACGCGGTTCCTCACCGGGGGGTGAGGAGGGGAGTGGGAAGTAGGCAGTGGGTTGGGCGGAGGTGGGCGGGCAAGTCCGTTCGCTGCCTTCAGTTCGATTGAACTGGATCACCGGCAATCCACTCCCCACTTCCCACGAACCGCTACCCGCCTTTCCGCCCCGTCCAGACGGTGTGTTTGCCGCCTTTGCCGTGGCGGGCGCGGGGGTGGTGCACGTGGGTGGTGAATCCGGCGCGGGTCAGGGCGTCGGTGAAGCGGGGGACGTGTTCGACGCTCCACACGGCCAGCACCCCGCCGGGGCGCAGGGCGGCGCGGGCGGTGGCGAGGCCGCGCGGGCCGTACAGGGCGTCGTTCGCGGCGCGGGTCATGCCCTCGGGGCCGTTGTCCACGTCCAGCAGGATCGCGTCGAATCCGGCGGGGTGGGCGCGCATGACCTCGCCCACGTCGGCCACCGCGACGGTCACGCGCGGGTCGTTCAGGGGGTGCCCGGCCACCTCGCCGAGGGGGCCGTGATTCCAGGTGACGACCTCCGGCACGAGTTCCGCCACCGTCACCTGCGCCGCGCCGGGCAGGGTGCGCAGCGCGGCGGCGAGGGTGAAGCCCATGCCCAGCCCGCCGATCAGCACGCGCGGCGCGGCGGCCGTGAGTCCAGTCAGGGCGAGGTCGGCCAGGGCCTCCTCGCTGCCGTGCTGGCGGGAGTTCATCAGGTCGTACGGGGTGCCGCGCACGCGGATGCTGAACTCGGTGTCCCGCTGCCACAGTTGCAGTTCGTCGCGGCTGCCGGGCACGGGCGCGGAGCCCAGGTGGACCCAGGGTTTCAAGGGTGGCTCCGGGGGGCGTGGGGGAGGAGCGGCATCCGGTCAGTGTAGCCGAGTGGTTACAGTCTGAGGACGGCGCCCAGCACGGCGGCCCCGACGACGATCACGGCGGCGTTGAGGCGGGTGCGCCACAGCAGCGCGAACGAGGCGGCGGCGATCAGCGCCCCGGTCCAGCTGTGGATGCTGCCGCGGGCGAGGACCAGCACGCCCGCCAGCAGCACGCCCGCGCCGAAGGGGAGCAGCGCGCTCCGGAGTGCGGGCAGCCAGCGCCAGCGGCTGAGGCGTTGCCACGCGGTCATCGCGGCGGCGCTGAGCAGCGCGGTGGGGCCGTAGAAGCCCAGCGTGGCGGCGAAGGCGCCCAGCCAGCCCCCAGCAGCGAAGCCGTAGTGGGTCATGGCGAGCATGTTCGGCCCCGGCATGACCTGTCCCAGCGCGAAGCCGTTCGCGAGGAGCTGCGGCGTGATCCAGCCCTTCTGTTCGACCAGCACGCGTTCGATCTCGGGGAGGTTCGCGCCGCCGAAACTCACGAGGCCCAGCCGCGCGAACGTGAGCAGGATGTCGAGCGGTTCGGCCGTCATTCGCCGCTCCGGGGGCGGTGGATGATCAGGCCGACGATGACGGTGCCTGCCAGCACGAGGAGCAGGTCAGCGCGCAGCGCGGCCAGCAGCAGGAAGGTGATGATCGCCAGCGTGGGGCCGAAGCGGATGCCGGCCGTGACCTTAAGGACGGGCAGCGCGGCGGTCAGCATGACGCCCAGCGCTGCGCAGGCTGCGCCCCGCAGGCCACTCTGCACGCCACTGGGCAGGCCGCCGGGGAGGCCGAGGGTGACGGCGGTGACGGTCAGCATGGCGATCAGGCCAGGCGTGAGGATGCCCACGACCGAGAGCGCCGCGCCCATACCGCCGAGGAGTCTGGCGCCGATCATCGCGGCGAGGTTCACGGCGTTCGGGCCGGGGGTCAGCTGCGCCAGGGTGTAGGCTTCCGCGAATTCCGCGTCGGTCATCCAGCCGCGTGCGTTCAGGGCGCGGCGGGTGTGGGCGGGCAGGCCCCCGCCGATCCCGACCAGCGCGACCCCCACGAACAGGCGCAGCAGGCCCGCCGGGGTGGGTGGGGCCGGGTGGGTTGTGGGGGTCGCGGCGCTGGCGGCCGGTGTGGTGGGCGCGCTCATGCCCTGAGCGTAGCGCTCACACAGTCGAAATTATGCAACTACTCCAGGGACAACACTGAACGGAATGCACAGAATGGACGGGTCGAGGAATGACGATGCCTGAGTGAGTCGGGCGATGTTCCTGCTGATTCCTGCCCTGACGGCGTGTGGACCAGCTGATCTCAGCAGCAGCGCCGTGACGCCCTGCCAGGAGGTCGCGTCGCTGAATCTGGCTCGGACGGTGCCCTACGACACGGAACGCTTCAAGTCGCTGCCTGGTGGGGGAGAGTCCGAGCGGTTCCGCGGCACGCTGCGGGAGCAGGGGGCGGTCGTGAGCCGCTTCGAGTTCACCTGCCGGGAGTCGGCAACGGGGTCGGTGGAGCTGACCTGGACCCCGCTCCCCTGACGCTACTGGCCGCCTGCGGCCACGCGTTCCAGTTGCGCACGGAACACGCCGGGGTCGCTGGTGGGCAGGTCGCAGGTGTGGTGCAGGCACACGTACCCGCGCCCGTCACCGGGGCGGTCCTGAAGGACGGGCAGGTCGCCGCCCGCTTCCGTGAAGGCCAGCGCGGCGAAGGGGAGGAACACGCCCGCCGCGACTGCCTCCAGCGGGGCGCGTTCATCGGGCGTGCCGATGACGGCGACCTCGGTGTGTGGAGCGTGGAGGAACGCGGCGGCCAGCCACAGCCCGCCGAAGCCGCCCGCGGCGGCCAGCATGTCGCTCCGGAAGGCGTTCACGGTGCGGCGTGCCATCGCCTCGGCCTCGGTGTCGGCGTAATAACGGTGCATCCACAGGGCCAAGAGCGCGCCCGCCGCGTTCTCGGACAGGACGGCACTGTCGAAACCCGGAGCCTGCCGCGCCAGCAGGGGCTCGGCGCGGCCTCCGGAGGCCATGAACACGCCCGCCTCCTCGTTCCAGAAGTCGCGGCGCACGACCTCCCACAGTGCCCGCGCGCGGTGCAGGTGCGTCAGGTCGCCGCCCGCCTGGAACAGCGCCACGAGCCCCAGCGCGTACAGCGCGTGGTCCTCCATCAGGCCCTCCACGCGCGCCTGCCCGCCGCCCCAGGTGTGCCGCAGCGTGCCGTCCGGCAGGGCGAGGTGCTCCTCGATGAACGCCGCGTTCCGGCGCGCGACCTCCAGGTACTCGGGTTCGCGCAGGATGCGGGCGGCGTCCGCGAAGGCCGCCAGTGCCAGCCCGTTCCACGACGTGAGCACCTTGTCGTCCGTGCCCGGCTGGGGCCTCTGCGCGCGGGCGGCGAGGAGGCGGGCCTTCAGGGTGTCCAGGCGCGCCGCGACCTCGACTTCCGTCTGCCGGAGGTCCAGCGCCAGGTCCGGGACGGGCAGGGCCACGAACGGCACGCTGCGGCGGCCCACCTCGGGCCGGTGCGGGTCGAGGAAGTTGCCGGGGTCCGCGATGCCCAGGTGACGGCACAGCAGGTCGCCGTCCGCGTCGCCCAGCACGTCCCGGACCTCGGCGGGCGTCCAGGTGAAGGTCAGGCCCTCCACGCCCCCCGTGTCCGCGTCCTGCGCGGAGTAGAACCCGCCGTCCGGGGCGAGCATCTCGCGCCGCAGGTACGCCAGCGTCCCGCGCGCCGCCTGCGCGAACGCCGTGTCCCCGCTGAGCTGGTAGGCGCGCAGCAGCGTGCGGGTCAGCTGGGCGTTGTCGTACAGCATCTTCTCGAAGTGCGGCACCCGCCACGCCTCGTCCACGCTGTAGCGGTGGAACCCGCCGCCCAGCTGATCGTGAAGGCCGCCCGCCAGCATGCGCCGCAGCGTGTACAGCGCCATCAGGCGGCCCGTGGGCTGCGTCAACAGAAAATCCAGGGTGGTCGGGGCGGGGAACTTCGGTGCGCCGCCAAACCCGCCCAGCGCCTCGTCGAACACCCGCCGCAGGTTCCCCACCGCGCGCTCCAGCAGCCCGGCGTCCACCTCACCCTCCGCCGCGCGCGGGCGGCTGGCCTCGCGGACATGCTCGGTCAGCGCCTCGGCGTTCCCCAGCAGCTTGGGCCGCTCCTCGCGCCACGCTCGCTCCACGCTCGCCATCACCCGCGTGAAACTCGGCATCCCGTGCCCGTCGCGCGGCGGGAAGTACGTCCCGGCGTAGAAGGGCGCGCCGTCCGGCGTCAGGAACACCGTCATGGGCCAGCCGCCCTGCCCGGTCAGGGCCTGCGTGGCCGCCATGTACACCGCGTCCACGTCCGGGCGTTCCTCGCGGTCCACCTTCACGTTCACGAAGTGCGCGTTCATGTACCCGGCGGTCGCCTCGTCCTCGAAACTCTCGTGCGCCATCACGTGACACCAGTGGCACGTCGAGTACCCCACCGACAGCAGCACCGGCACGTCCCGCTCGCGCGCCTCCCGGAACGCGCCTTCGCCCCACGGCCACCACGCCACCGGGTTGTCCGCGTGCTGACGGAGGTACGGGCTGCTCTCCTGACCCAGACGGTTCATGCCCAGAGGGTACCGCCGCGCCCACCGGCGAGCGGGGAACATGAACGCAGAGCGGGACGCACCTCACACCGCCCCGGGCCGCCGCGCCTCACACTGAGGCACATGGCCCAGCCCGACGCTCCCGCCGCCGACCCGCAGAGTTCCTTCGACCGTCCCGTCCGCGTGCGCGCCGGCTTCCAGCTGACCTTCGACGTGCCCTACCCCACGCCCATGCTGTTCGTCGTGCAGCCCCGCGACCGCCTGGAACCCACCGGCACCCGCCAGCGCATCATCGACCAGCGGCCCATCGGCGCCGCGCAGGGCATCCATACGTACACCGACACGCACGGGAACGTCGTGTGGCGCACCGTCGCGCAGCCCGGCACGTTCACCATCGGGCACGACCTGATCGCCGAGATCACCCGCAACGCCGACCCCGCCCACCCCGACCTGCCCAAGACTCCCGTCGAGGCCCTGCCGGACGACACCATCACGTACCTGCTGCCCAGCCGTTACGTGGACAGCGACCTGGTCAGCGCGGACGCCTGGGAACGGTTCGGGCACATCCAGGGCGGCTGGGCGCAGGTGCAGGCCATCAGCGACTACCTGAACGACACCTGCACGTACGGGTACGGGTCCACCAGCGCCACCACCGCCTTCCAGGCGCTCGGCAGCGGCCGCGCCGTGTGCCGCGACTTCGCGCACATGGGCGTCGCGTTCTGCCGCGCGCTGAACATCCCCGCCCGGTACGTGTGCGGGTACCTGCCGGACATCGACATCACGCCCGACCCGGTCCCCATGGACTTCCACGCGTGGTTCGAGGCGTTCATCGACGGGCAGTGGCGCACCTTCGACGCGCGGCACAACCGCCCCCGCGCGGGCCGCATCCTGATCGCGCAGGGCCGCGACGCGTCCGACGTGGCGTTCACGACCTCGTTCGGCAGCGCCCGCCTGATGCACATGAAAGTCTGGGCGGACGAGGCCGCGCCCGACATGACGCTGGACACCCCACCCAACCCGCGCATCTTCTGACCGTCCCTGAAGGCCGCCCGGGCGGGTCGTTCCGCCGGGCGGTTTCCCGTACACTTTTCAGTTATGGACTTGAAGGCTCGACTCAAGACGGCAGTGGAGGCCGCCGCCGCGCAGATGGGCGCCCCGCTGGACGTCGCCATCCAGGAAACACCCGCGAACAAACCCGGCGATTACGGCACGCCCGCCGCGTTCCAGATCGCCAAGGCGCTGGGGCAGAACCCCGTGCAGGTCGCGCAGACGCTCGCGCAGACCGTGCAGCTGCCCGACGGCATCGAGCGCGTGGAGGCCGCCGGGCCGTTCCTGAACTTCTTCGTGGACGTCGGCGGTTTCGTGCGCGGCGTCGTGCAGACGCCCCTGAGCCTCCCCGCGCAGGAGGGCAAGGTCGTCATCGAGCACACCAGCGTGAACCCCAACAAGGAACTCCACGTGGGGCACCTGCGCAACGTCGTGCTGGGCGACAGCATGGCCCGCATCTTCCGCGCCGCCGGGTACCAGGTCGAGGTGCAGAACTACATCGACGACACCGGCCGTCAGGCCGCCGAGAGCCTGTTCGCCATGGACCACTACGGCCGCGAGTGGAACGGCGAGCAGAAGTACGACCACTGGCTGGGCGAGGGTTATGTGCAGCTGAACGCCGACCCCGCCAAGGCCGACATGGAAGCGGGCATCCGCGAGGTCATGCACAAGCTCGAAGAGGGCCTGCTGCGCCCCCTGGTCGAGCAGACCGTGAAGGCCCAGCTGGAGACCTGCTTCCGCATCGGCGCGACGTACGACCTGCTCGTGTGGGAGTCCGACGTGGTCGGCAGCGGCTTCCTGAACCGCGCCATGGACATCCTCGAGGGCAGCCGGTACACCTCGCACCCCACGGAAGGGAAGTTCGCGGGCGCGTTCATCATGGACGTCAGCGAATTCATGCCCGGCCTGGAGGAATCCAACGTGGTGCTGCGCCGCAGTGACGGCACCGCCATGTACGTGGCGAAGGACATCGGCTTCCAGTTCTGGAAGTTCGGTCTGTTCGAGGGCATGACCTTCAAGCCCTTCATGACCGACCCCGCCGGGAACACCATCTGGACCAGCGACCCGACCGGCGACAGCGCCCAGGCGGCCCGCTTCGGGCACGCGCACGAGGTCATCAACGTCATCGACTCCCGCCAGAAGCACCCCCAGATGCTCGTGCGCAGCAGCCTGGGCGTCGCCGGGGAGACCGAGAAGGAAGCGCGCAGCATCCACCTCAGCTACGAGTTCGTGAACCTGAACGGGCAGACCATCAGCGGCCGCAAGGGCATCACCCTGGCCGTGGACAGCGCGCTGGAACAGGCCGCCGCGCGGGGCTTCGCGGAACTCAGCGCGAAGAACCCCGACCTCGCCACGCGTGACGACGCGCAGGAAATCGCCCGCCGCATCGGCGTGGGCGCGCTGCGCTTCGCCATGCTGCGCAACGAACCCAACCGCGCCTTCGACTTCGACCTGGAAAAAGCCAGCAGCCTGCAGGGCGACACCGCCCCGTACATCCAGTACGCCGCCGTGCGCGCCGCGAACATCCTGCGCAAGGCCCAGGACGCCGGGCACGCCACGGACGGTACCGGCGCCGCCTGGGACGCCCTGCCGGACGTGGACCTGATCCTCGCCAAGCAGGTCGCCAAACTCCCCGAGGTCGTCGAACAGGCCGTCCGCGCGCACTCCCCGCACGGCGTCGCGCAGTACGCGCTGGACCTCGCCACGTCCTTCAACGCCTGGTACAACGCCAAGGACAAGCAGGGCAAACCCGCCACGAACGTCCTCGCCAGCCCCGAAGGCCTGCGCGAGGCTCGCCTAGCCCTGGTCGCCCGTGTCCGCACCGCGTTCGAGGACACCCTCGACCTGATCGGCATCGAGATCCCCCCCGCGATGTAATCCGGGGCGGCTTCAGTGCCGCTGCCCTGACTGGAGGCTGCCCGGATTCGTCGGGGCAGCCTCCAGACGTTGTGCTCAGCAGCAGTCCCAGTTGTACGCCACGCGGCTGAAGTCCCTCCGGGCCAGGTCGTCCGGGTGAATGAAGAAGTTGCCGATCCCCGAATCCCCCCACATCACACCACGCGGCCAGTCCGAATCCAGCTGGAACAGGAGGACGCGCGGATCGTCCGGCAGGCGTGGATCCTCCTGCGTGAACGTCGGATGCCCGCCCACCTGATGCCCGAACAGCGTGGCCTCGTCGTACCGTTCCTCCAGCCACTCGCCCTTCGAGAGATCCTCATCGGGAGAAGACCCCTCGTCGAGAAAATCAATTCCGATCGCCTGCGCGAACAGCCGGTCTCTGTCCGACATCGGGTGCTCGGCCAGCTCACCCGTGATGCCCATCCCGCGCCCGGCAGGCAGCGGTGAAAAGTCTCCGGCGTGGTCTGGGACCGTGTCGTCCAGAAGGGCCGGATCCGTGATGGGCTGCGCCGTCCAGCGCACCTCGTATACAGCAGGGTTCGCCCGACTGGGCCGCATGAAATCACAGCCGTACAGGTCGTCCTTGCCGATAAAGAATTGCAGGAGGCCCGACGTGGGAAACCCCGGTAATTCCGGTAATTCCGCGAAATTCAGTTGCGCGAGAAACGTCATGGGCGTCCCGTCCGGCGCGGCGGGCCAGGATTCCCCCTGTCGCCGGTAGGGTATGCCCCCGACCATGCTGCCCATCGGCCCCGGTGCCGATTCGGTGAGCGTCAGGAACATCACGGGTTTCAGCGTGGCCTCAATCTGCGCCCGGTAGGGTTCCAGGGTCCGGTGGAGTCTGACCCGGGGTTTCTCGACGGCTTTCCTGGCCGTCTGGCCCGGCACGGCGTCCGAGTAGCCCTTGCGGCGCTTCTCGGTCAGTTTCTTCACGGCCTCTCGCTCTGCCTCGACTGGCGAAGCGGTGGTGATGGTCTTCGACTGCCCTTCGGTCCCGATGCGGCCATAGCGGATCGTGAGGGCAGCACCGGTCAAGGTCACCTCGTAGAACTTGTGCTCACGCCCCTCACTGAGTTCCAGATACGTCACCTGCGAATCCATCCACCCAGGCTAGCAACGCCCCTGTCCCCTTGCTGCTCAGATGGCGGATGGCGGGCCGCGCAGGTTCTGCGCTACACTTCCCCCATGATCCGCTCTGCGCTTACCACCCGGGGACGCCTCGACTGACTTACGGTCCGTTCGAGCGTCCCCGGCTGGCTGCCGGGGCGATTTTTTTTGTTGATGGTGGATGGTCAATGGTTGATAGGCCAGCCTCAGCACTGGCAGACGCAACGGCTTCCGTCAACCATCAACTTTCACCCATCACCCTTCCGAAGGAGTCCAGATGAACAACGAGCACCCCATCAATATTCCCGAGCCGCGCATGGAGCGGTACAACCCGCACGCCATCGAGAAGAAATGGCAGACCGCCTGGGAGCAGAGCGGCCTGTACAGGTTCAACGAGGACGCGCCGGGTGAGAAGTTCTACGCCCTGACGATGTTCCCGTACCCCAGCGGGAACCTGCATATCGGGCACTGGTACGCGAACGTCGCGCCGGACGCCCGGGCGCGCTGGCTGCGGATGCGCGGGTACAACGTGCTGTTCCCGATGGGGTTCGATGCGTTCGGCCTGCCCGCCGAGAACGCCGCCATCAAGAACAGGACGAATCCGGCGACGTGGACGTACGCGAACATCGAGCGGATGACCGGGCAGTTCCAGGCGATGGGCACCATGATCGACTGGAGCCGACAGTTCGCCACGTGCGACCCGGAGTACTACCGCTGGAACCAGTGGTTCTTCATCGAGTTCTACAAGCGCGGCCTGGCGTACAAGAAGGGCGGGCTGGTGAACTGGTGCCCGAAGGACCAGACGGTGCTGGCGAACGAGCAGGTCGTGAACGGCCACTGCGAACGCTGCGGCACGGCCGTCGAGAAACGCAACCTGAGCCAGTGGTACATGAAGATCACGGACTACGCCGACGAGCTGCTGGACTTCAGTGACACGGACATGCCCGAGAAGGTCCGCCTGATGCAGACGAACTGGATCGGGAAGTCCGTGGGGGCCGAGGTGACCTTCGACACGCCCGCCGGGCCGGAGACGGTGTTCACGACCCGTCCGGACACCCTGATGGGCGCGACGTTCATGGTGCTGGCCCCCGAGCACGCCAAGGTGGCCCAGCTGACCACCGACGAGCAGCGCGCGGAGGTCGAGGCGTACGTGGCGGCAGCGGGCCGCAAGACGGACGTGGAACGCCAGCAGGAGGGCGAGAAGACCGGCGTGTTCACCGGCAGTTACGCCACGCACCCCATCACCGGTCATCAGCTGCCGATCTGGGTGGCGGACTACGTGCTGGTCACGTACGGCACCGGGTCGATCATGGCCGTGCCCGCGCACGACGACCGTGACTTCGCGTTCGCGCGCAAGTTCGGCCTGGACGTCGTGGAGGTCATCCGCGCCGAGGGCGCCGAGCCGATGGCCGAGGACGCGACGGAACCCTACACCGGCGAGGGCGTCATCGTGAACAGCGGCGAGTTCGACGGATTGAGCGGCGGGAAGGCCAGCATCGCCGGGATCGTCGAGCAGCTGGAGGCGCGCGGGATCGCGAAGGCGAAGACCACGTACCGCCTGCGCGACTGGCTGTTCGCCCGCCAGCGCTACTGGGGCACCCCGATCCCGTTCGTGCACTGCCCCGAGCACGGCGCGCAGCCCGTCCCCGAGGACCAGCTGCCCGTGCGCCTGCCGGAGAACGTGGAGTTCACCCCGACCGGCCAGAGCCCCCTGAAACTGGACACCGAGTGGCTGAAGACCACCTGCCCCGTCTGCGGGGGGGAAGCCGAGCGTGACACGGACACCATGGACACCTTCGTGGATTCGTCATGGTACATGTACCGCTACCTGAGCCCCGACTACCACGAGGGCCCCTTCGATCCCGCCAAGGACCCCATGATGCCCGTGGACCTGTACACGGGCGGCATCGAGCACGCGATCCTGCACCTGCTGTACTCGCGCTTCTGGATCAAGGTCATGCGCGACATGGGACTGACGAAGCACAGCGAACCCTTCGCGCACCTGCGCAACCAGGGCATGATTCTGGGCGAGGACGGCGAGAAGATGAGCAAGTCGCGCGGCAACGTCGTCGATCCGGACGACCTGGTGCGCGAGTACGGCGCGGACACCGTGCGCACGTACCTGATGTTCATCGCCCCGTGGGAACTGGGCGGCCCGTGGGACCCGCAGGGCATCAACGGCCCGGCCAAGTGGCTGAGCCGCGTGTGGACCCTGTTCACCGACGACAAGGTCACCGGCCCCGCCGAGACCGTCAGTGAAGCGGACCTGCGCTTCGCGGTGCACAGCACCCTGAAGAAGGTCACCGGGGACTTCGAACGCCTGAGCTTCAACACCATCGTCGCGTCGCTGATGGAACTGACGAACACCCTGGTCAAGGCCAAGCGCGCCCCGGTGTTCGGCACGCCCGCCTGGGACGAGGCGCTGGACATCTTCAACCGCCTGCTGGCCCCCGTGGTGCCGCACATCGCTGAGGAGATCTGGGCCGCGCGCGGTCAGGAGGGCAGCGTGCACACCGCCGCGTGGCCCGCCGTGGACGAGCAGGCCGCGACCCGCGACACCGTCACCATGGGCGTGCAGGTCAGTGGCAAGGTGCGCGGGCAGGTCACGATCAGCAAGAGCGCCACGCAGGACGAGGCGATGGCCGCCGCGAAGGAGAACGCCGACGTGGCCCGCTTCATCGAGGGCAAGCAGATCGTCAAGGAGATCTACGTGCCCGGCCGCATCATCAACATCGTCGTGAAGTGAAGCCGACGCGCCGGATCCGACTGTCCTGACGGCAGTCAGGTCCGGCGCGGACGGGGAGCCGGGGCCGGATGGGGAGACGATCAACTCCTATCCAGCTCCGGCTCCCTGTTGGTGAAGCAAATCAGTGTTCAGGCTGCCGGGCGGCCTGCGTGCCCCCCCCACTCCACGCTCGTTCGCAAAGCTGCTCGGCGTGCTGCGGTGGCGTAGGAGCCTGGGAATGCTGTGGTCAGTCGTGGTCGCTGACGTTGTTGCGGCCCTCTCGTTTCACCTGGTACAGGCGGCGGTCCGCGTCGCCGACCAGTTGCGTGAAATCTGGGCGGGTCACCTGCGCCACGCCGATGCTCAGCGTCACGCGCAGGCCGGCCGCCACCTCGTGCCAGGGGTGCAGGCGGATCAGCTGCTGCAGGTCGTGGCAGCTGTCGCGCAGGTCCTCGACCGGCGCGGCGCGCAGCAGCACGAATTCCTCACCGCCGTACCGGGCGGCGATGTCGCCGGGGCGGGCCACATCGAGAATCATGCGTGCCACGCGCTGCAGGACCAGGTCGCCCGTCTGGTGGCCCCAGGTGTCGTTCACGACCTTGAAGTGATCCACGTCGATCAGCGCGGCGCTGACCGGCGTGTCCTCGGTGGCCGTCTGGGCGAGGTGCTCGCCTTCCGTGAACAGGTGCTCGCGGTTGGACAGCCGCGTCAGGTGATCGGTGCGGCCCAGTTCGCGGATGCGGGCGTTCAGGGCACGGAGTTCCTGCAGGTGAGCCTGGAGTTCCTGGTTGCGCTGGCGTTCCTCACGTGCCTGGTCCTGCAGCGCGTGAATGCGGGACAGGACTTCGAACGTCTGGATGTTCTGGCGGCGTTCGGCGGCGTGGGTGCGGCGGGTGTAGGCCAGGGTCTCCCGCAGGTGCGTCAGGGCCTGCGGCAGGTCGCCCAGCTGCTCGAACGCGCTGCTCAGCTGCTCGTGCAGGTCGGGCAACAGGACGTGGTCGCCCAGGACGCGCAGGTCGTTCAGCGCGGTGCTCAGCAGCCCGACCCGGCGGTCCGGTTCGGTGCGGGCGGCCAGGGTCAGCGCGACCGAGGCCCGCAGCTCCGGGTTGCGGCTGGCTGCCTGCAGGTCCCACAGGCGCTGTTCTGTCCGGGCGGCCTCAGGGTCCGCGAGGGGCAGCTGGAGTTCCAGTTGCGTGCAGCGCAGGCTGGCTTCCAGATGCGGGTGCTGGTCGAGGTGCGGGTACCGCAGCGCCTCCGTGAGGTGCTGGCTGGCCCCGGTCAGGTCGCCCTGATCGCGGGCGAACTCCGCGAGGTTCGCGTGCGCGATGGCCACGCCGAACGGGTAGTCCAGCTGCCGGAAGGTGCTCAGCGCCTCGGTGATGTGCGCGTGGGCGCGGTGGGGGTCACTGTGGCGCAGCTCGACGGCCAGGTCGTGCAGGGCCGTGGCAGTCAGCTCGGCGTCCTCAATGTGGCGGGCCAGGGCCACCTGCTCCTCGTACAGTTCCACGGCGCGGTCGGCGCGGTTCAGGGTGCTCTGCAGCGCCGCGAGGATGTTCAGGCCGCGCCCCAGCCAGACACTTGGCGCGCCGAGGCGCAGCGTGCTGATGGCGGCGGTCACCTCCTCGGTCGCCTGGGGCAGCTGACCGTCCCGCCAGTCGAGGTAGGCCCGCAGGACGCTGGCCTGCGCGTGCGCGGGCGTATGAAGGTGCGCCACGGCGCTGGTCCGTGCCCGGGCGGGCTCGCTGTCGCGGTAATCCCAGGCGTCTCCCAGGGACAGAGGTGGGGGGGGTGGCTCGTCGGGCGTCACGGTGCCCTCACGATACGTGCTCGTGGGACGTTCGCGGTCCCGTGTGCCGTCGCCCCCGTCAGGGGGTCGCCCAGAACGACCGCAGGGCGGTGACCACCTCGGCCGTCTTCTCGAAGTGGGGCAGGCCGTCGGTGCCCTCGATCCGTACGGCGCGCACGCCGGGCTGCGCCGTGAACTGGGGCAGTCGGTCGAAGGACACGAACGCGTCCTGGTCGTACAGGACCAGCGTGGGCACCGTCAGGCGGCTGTAGAGGTCCGCGTAGGCGTCGGCAGTGAACAGCTGCCCGCTGATGAAGTACAGCGGGGCGTACTTCGCGCCGGGCTGCCGGGTGGTGTCCAGCGAGTAGTTCACGAGGCCCTGATCGACCGGGCCGCGGAAGGAGCGGCTCAGGAAGTACTCGATGCTGATGCGGGTGCGCAGCAGCGCGTACAGCGGCGTGCTGAATGTGTTCAGGCGGCTATACAGCGTCTGCCCGCCGTCCTCGTTGGTGGCCCGCTGCGTGCCGCCGCGCGGCTGGCCCAGCCCGCTGGGGCTGATGAGGGCGAGGCTGCGGATGCGCGGCTCCTGCAGCGCGGCCCGCGCGGCGAATTCACTACCGAGGCTCAGGGCGACGACGTCCACGTCGCGGCCCAGTTCGGCGACCAGGGCGGTGAGCGCGGCCGTCATCAGGGCGGGCGTGTACTTCACGTCCGGGCGGTCACTGCTGCCGAACCCCGGCCATTCCAGCGCGTACACCGGGCGCGTCCCTGCGAAGGCGTCCCAGAGCGGTTTCATCTCGTAGGCACTCGCGGCGGCGTTCACGCTGACCGTCAGGACCAGCGGGCGGCCCTCGCCGCGCGTGTCGGCGGAGTACGCGACCCGCCCGAAGCCCGGCAGGGTCAGGAACCGCCGCTCGCCGCTCAGGGCGGGCCGCAGCGCCGGGGCGGTCGCGGCCGTCTGGGCGGGCGGCGTCTGGGTGGCCTGGGCGGCCGCCACCGCGCCCACCGTCAATCCGGCGAGCAGCAGGGTGAGGGTCGCGGCGCGGCGCAGTCGGGAGGACGTCATGCCCTCATCCTCCCGGCCTCACCGGCCCGGAACTGTCCGGAGGCACCCACTGTGCCTTCATGGGGCCTTCGGCGACGCCGCTGCACTATGCTGCCCGGCGATGCGTGCCGAACTGCTGTCCCGCGTGCTGTCCCTGCTGCCCGACCCCGCCAGCGCCCCCCGCGCGGAACTCGCCGCGTACCACGCCATGCTGCGCGACTACCCCCAGCGGGGCGGCAAGGGCATCCGCAGCGACCTGCTCCTCGCCAGCGCCCGCGCGCACGGCGTGCAGCCCGGCACGCCCGCCTGGGACGGCGCGCTGTGGCTCGCGGCGGCCCTGGAACTGTTCCAGAACTGGGTGCTGATCCACGACGACATCGAGGACGACAGCGAGGAACGCCGCGGCCGCCCGGCCCTGCACCGCCTGCACGGCGTGCCCCTGGCGATCAACGTCGGGGACGGCCTGCACGCGTACATGTGGGCCGCCGTGCACCGCGCGGGCGTCCCGGGCGCCATGCAGGCGTTCCTGGACATGATCCACCGCACCGCCGAGGGTCAGCACCTCGACCTGGGCTGGGTGGAGGCCCGCGAGTGGACCCTCACGGAGGGCGATTACTTGGACATGGTGCGCCTGAAGACCGCGTACTACACGGTCGTCGTGCCGTTGCAACTGGGCGCGCTGGCCGCGGGGGCCGCGCCGCACCCGGACTTCCTGCCCGCCGGGCTGGCGCTGGGCGCGGCCTTCCAGATCCGCGACGACGTGCTGAACCTGAACGGCGACCCCGCCAAATACGGGAAGGAGATCGGCGGGGACCTGCTGGAAGGCAAACGCACCCTCATCGTCCTGCACTGGCTGGCGCACGCCCCGGCCGACCAGCGCGACGCGTTCCTGGCTCAGATGCACCGCGCTCGCCCTGACAAGGACCTGGAGGTGATCGCGGACATCCACCGCTGGCTGCTGGACAGCGGGAGCGTCGCCTACGCGCAGGCCTACGCGGACCGCGAGGCCGTCACCGGGCTGAATGCGCTGGAAGGCGCACTGGCTGGCGTGGCCGACCCGCAGGCGGCGCAGGACCTGCTGGGCGCCATGCGGACCCTCGCCACCCGCGACCACTGAACCCGAATCCCGATAGGAGGGGGCCGCGCCGCCCCTCCTGTCTGTCCGCTCAGCCCTGCGCGAGACTCAGCGCCTGCGGCGCGAAGCGGGCAAAGGCCTCGTTCAGCGCCCGGATCACTTCGTGTCGCGGGGTGCCGTCCGCGTGCAGGTACAGCCCGGAATTCATCTCGATGCCGAACGCCGCGCGGCCCGGTGCGCCGTACGTGGCGCTGATGGTGTCGGTCTCCCACGGCACGCCCACCTGCACGTCCGGGTACGGGGTGCCCGCCAAGACCGGCGCGAACGCCGCGGCGCAGGCGTCCCGCAGCGCCGCCCACCGCGCCTGTGGGTAGGTCGGCGCGTCCGGCGTGCCAGTCATCAGGCACACGCCGGGCCGGGGCGTGCCGGTGTCGTGACTCAGGGCCGGGCCACTGGGCGCCATGCAGTGGCCCACGATCACCAGTGTCGCCTCCCTGGCCTCCTGCGCCACCAGCGCGTGGAAGGGATCCCAGTAGCGGCGCAGCCGGGCCTCCCGCGCGGCCGCCGACAGCGTGAACCCCGCCGGGTACAGCGGCTCGCGGTCGAAGGTGCTCAGCTTGATCACACCGTTCTCGTCCCGGTCACCGCGCTCGCGGTTCAGGTCCACCGCGAACCGGCTCCAGGAGGCCTGCACGGTCCGCGCGCCCGGCAGGTGAAAGATCAGGTCCGTGAAGGGGTCGCCGTCGAGAAAGACGCGGCTCAGGAGCGACTCGCGCGCCCCGGCGTTCAGGAGGTCCGGGCCGAGCATGTCACCCAGCACCTCGGCGGGCAGCGCGCCGGACGGGTGCGGCGTCACGACCAGCAGTCGGTCAAGTTCAGGCACGTCCGGAGCATAGCCCGCCCGGTCGGCGGTGCGTGAGGTCAGCGGGGCCACAGGCGGCCGGTCCACCCGGCCGGGTTGGTGCCCTCGCCCCGCACGCGGATCTCGAGGTGCAGGTGCGCCCCGGCGCTCAGGCCGGTGTTGCCCACCTCGCCCACCCTGTCGCCCCGCTTCACCTTCTGCCCCACTTTGGCCGTCACGCGGCTCTGGTGGAAGTACAGGCTCACGACCCCCGCTCCGTGGTCGATGACGACCAGCCCGCCGCGCACCGGGTACTGCCCGGCGATCACGACCGTGCCGTCGTTCACGGCCAGCACGGGCGTCCCGGCCCTCGCGGAGTAGTCGGTGCCGAAGTGGTACGCGACCGGGCCGCCCGCCACGTACGTGCGCGGCTGCCCGAACGACGAACTGCTCGGCGTGACGCCCCTGAGCGCGGGTGCGAACGGTTTCGTCCAGGCCTGCGGGGTGCGGCGCGCGTATGCCTTCTCCACCAGCGCGTCCTCCGCTGCGCGGGCGGGGTCCACCAGCACCCGGCTCACGCTGGGCGGCAGGTTCAGGTGCTGGATGGGGTCCTCCAGGCCCAGCACCGGAATGCGCCCCCGGACCAGCTGCCCGTCCAGGCTCACCTCGTACACGACGGGGGTGGTCTTGCCCAGCACCACGCGTCCCACCACCACGAACTGCTCCGCGCCGCCCACAGGCCGCAGGACCTCGTTCGGCATCCGGACGTCCTCACCGACCTCGCTGGGGAACCGCACGGTCGCGAGTGCGGCGCGCGGGCCACTCAGGCTGATCAGGAACGCGTCGCCCATCCGCAGGCTGGTCGGCACCGTGATGTTCACGCCCGCGATCCGCGCCGTGGCGGGCGTGGGCGTCAACTGCCCCGCCGGGAGCGGCGCGGGCAGCCCCGGCTTCTCGGTCGCGGTGGGCGGCACCGCACCCTTTACGGGGAGTTGAATGGTCTGCCCGACCTCCAGCGTGGTGCCGGGCAACTGGTTCAGCCGTAGCAGGGCGTCCACGGTCGTCCCGTTCGCCCGCGCGATCGAGTACAGCGTGTCCCCGGCCCGCACCACGTACGGGGCCGCCAGGGCAGGCAGCGCGGTCAGGAGCAGCAGGGCGGCCAGCGTTCGGCGCGTCATGAGCCCCAGACTACGCGTAGGACGTGAGAAGCCGCCCCCGCGCCCACATCCGGAGGCGGCGCCCTCGTGCCTGCTCAGTCGAGGTCGAGGGTCAGGGTGACGGGGCCGTCGTTGGTCAGGTCGATCACCATGTGCGCGCCGAAGACGCCCTCGCCGACCGGGAGGCCCAGGGCGCGCAGCGCGGCGTTGAAGGTGTGGTACAGCGCGCGGGCGTGGTCGGGGGGCGCGGCGGCGGTGAAGCTGGGGCGGTTGCCGCCGCGCGTGTCGGCGTACAGCGTGAACTGACTGACGCTCAGGATGCCGCCGCCGATGTCCTGCACGCTGCGGTTCATGCGGCCCTGGTCGTCGCCGAAGATGCGCAGCTTGGCGATCTTGGCGGCCATGGCGTGGGCGGTGGCGTCGGTATCGCCGGGCGCGACACCCAGCAGGACGAGCAGGCCCGGGCCGGTCTGGCCGGTCAGTTCACCGTCGACGGTGCAGGTGGCGCGGGTGACGCGCTGGAGGGTGGCCCGCACGTCAGTTGGTGTCAGTGCTGCTGGGCGCGGCGAGGCGTTCGCGGACGCTGGCGATCGCGTCGGTGAGCAGGTCCGCCTCGGTGAAGTCCAGGTTGCCGCGGGTCTTCTCGGCAAGCATGGTCAGGAGTTTCAGGCTGCGTTCGGCGGTCTGGCGGGCGCGGCGTTCTTCGAGCAGGCCGTCGCGGGCGGCGCTGGCGGTCGCGGCGTTCAGGTCGCCTAGGGCGGCCTCGGCGGTCGCCTGCAGGGAATTCACGAGTCCGACGAATTCGGGGTTCGACATGGCTGGAAGTGTAGCGGCTGCCAGTGGTTCGCCGCCCGCCTGCGGGGCAGGAGGCCTGCATACGGGTTCCGTCTGTTTCGTTCACAAACAGGAAGGACACCGGTTTGCCAACTCCACGCCCGGAACCCGTTTCTCTCCTGCTCGCTCTGCTCGGGTTGAAAGGTCTGCAAACCTTGCAACCGGAGTCCGTCTCAGCTCAGGCGGGGGCGTTTGCTGCGGGCCTCGCGGCGGGTTTTGGGGTCCAGCCCGATGAGCAGGAAGAAGTTCTCCAGAGCGTTTTCCTGGCCCTTGATGTCCGGGTGTTCGTGTTCGGGTGTGCCGGTGACGAAGGGCAGGGTGCGGTACAGCTCCAGGGCGTGGGTGATGACCTCGTCGGGGCCGTGGTCGTCGGCGAACGCGCCGAGGCGGGTGTAGACCTCGCGGCGGCTCTCGGCGTGTTTCAGGAACGCGTCGGGGTGGGGGGTTTCGCCCGCGCGGAGCATGTCCTGCCGGGCGATGCGGCGGTAGTGCTTGAGTCCGGTCTGGATCTGCTCGGTGGAGAGGATTTCCTTCATGCCGTCCTCCAGGGTACCCCGTGGGGTCGGGGGTGGGTCGGATGTGTCTGTTGGGTCGAGTATAGGCGGGCGTGTGGGGCGCCGGGTCGTGGAGCGCCCGGCGGATGGGGGGCATCGTGAGATCGTGCCCCCTCTGCATGATGATGTGCATGATGTGTAAGAAGTGACCGATGTGGCTGGGTGGATGAGGCGACCGGTCATCATCCGTTTGGGGGATGCTCATCACGGGTGCCGACGCGCCGTGAGAATCCTGAGGATGTGCCCTTTTCGCCAAATCCTGTCTGAGCTGTGCTGAACAGGCTTTCGGTCGCAATCTCATGCATGAGCTGGTTTCTGAGAATCATGGCCAGAACACTGATCGGCTGACTCATAAATCAGACTCAGAGGCGCATAGAGGACGTATAGGCGCATACTGCGCCCCCGAATGCGGATGAATTAAGGACGAATAAATAAAGGTAGGTTAAACTTTGCCTACCGATGAAAGCCACACGCACCCTCCTGACCCTCCTGGCCCTGTGCGGGACCGCCACCGCCGCCACCTACACCGTCAAGCCCGGCGACACCCTGTACTCCATCGCCAAGAGCACCGGCGTCGACGCCGCCAAACTGATGCAGATGAACAAACTGGGCAGCAGCACCATCCAGGTCGGTCAGAAACTGAGCACCGGCGGCGCGGCCCCCACTGCCCCCGCCGCGCGTCCCCAGGCCGCCGCGCCCGCCCCGGCCGCGACCGGCGGCGTCACCATCCGCGCCGCCGCCAGCCGCTTCCTCGGCGCCCGCTACGTCCTCGGCGCCACCGGCGGAGGCGCGCTTGACTGCAGCAGCTACACCATGAGCGTCTTCCGCCAGATGGGCATCAACCTGCCCCGCACCGCCGCCGCCCAGTGGCGCGTGGGCAGCGCCGTCAGCCGCCGCGACCTGCGCGCCGGGGACCTCGTGTTCTTCAACACCATGGGCCGCACCGCCAGCCACGTCGGCGTGTACCTGGGCGACGGCATGATGGCCAACGCCAACAGCTACCACGGCCGCACCATGATCGAACCCCTGTTCAGCAACTCGTACTGGGCCAGCCGATACGACGGCGCCCGCCGCGTCCTGAACTGAATCCAGCGCAGCGCTTTCATCGGACCCCCGCCCCCACCAGGGCGGGGGCGCTGCTTTTGTCCTCCGACCCGGTCGCTGATCCTGACCATGCGAGGTCGAGCCAAACCGACGCCGCGTCCATGGTCTGCACACACTCTCCCATCCGGGCGGAACTGCCGGATCCCGTCCTCAGCCCGGAGAGTGAGGTGTTGAATCCCGGTGTGCCACCGTGAGGGTGGTGTCCACCTCATCCTGCACCTTCGCGACCGGGTGGGGGAGACGGGGCACACGCCGTAGGCTCAGGCTGTCCGAGCCCCTGAATGACTGACCGGGTGCCAGGGGAACCCTGGCGGATCTGGTGAGCCCCTCGATCACCTGAATGCCTGCAGGATGCGGCGTCCCGTCCGAATCGGTCACTTCTCGGCGGCCCGGTAGAGTTCCTGCGCGTCAGCGTTGGCCGGACGAACTGAGCGTCACGAAGGTCCCCTCGCCCTGGTGCGCGGCGGTGTACAGGACGGTCTCGCCCGCGCGGGTCAGCATCGCCTCGACCTGAATTCCATCGTCGGGGCGGGCCCGCGTCACGGTGAATCCCTCTGCGACCAGGGCGTCCTGCAGGGCGCGCGGCTGCCAGGTGGACAGCGTGAACTGCTCCACGCGCGTCTCGCCGCGGCGCACCTCACGCCGCACCCCCTGGGACGCAGGGCAGGACGGAGTCGCCCCTGCGGGCATCGGCGCGGTCCCCCACACGCGGCCCGGCTGCGTGAAACAGTACTGGTCACCGCGCCACCGGGAACCGGTCTGCCACCAGGCCGTTACGCCGACCACGACGAGCAGGATGAACGCGGTGACCAGGGCAGCAGGGCGCATGCGCCGCAGCCTAGCGGACGCTGGCGTGACCGTGTGTCCTGCCCGGTGTGCGACTCTGTGGGGGTGACGCGCAGGCCCAAGCAGAAAATCCGTTTCAAGAATGACCGCCCCACCCCGGACCGTTCCCCGCAGGACCGCCCGTCGGTCCGCGCCGAGGGACAGCGGACCGAGCCGGCGCCCCCCGTGCAGTACTTCGAGGTGCGCCCCGCGAACCTCCCGCCCCGCCTGGACTCCCTGAAGGCCCTCACGAAGAGTGGCGTGCGCGGCTACCCGGAGGTGGACGCCGCGCAGGCCCTGCTGGCGGGCGTGATGCGCAAGGACCGCGTGCGCGGCGACGTGCTGGACCTGAGTGCCATGGGCGGCCTGCTGGGCAGCCTGCCCGGCGTGACCCTGCGCGCCGTGGAGGGCAGCGCCGCCGCCCTGACCGCACTGGCGGCAGCGGGACTGGACGCACACGCCGCCGTGCCCGGCGAGCCCCTGACGGACCGCTGGCCGGACCGCGCCCGGACGGTCGCGCTGATCCTGGCCGGCGACCGCGGGAATGCGTACGCGGCCGCGCAGGTCGCCTGGGCGCACGCGTGCACGCCCCCCGGCGGGACGCTGTACCTCGCCGGGGACCGCGACAAGGGCTTCGACCGCTACGTGCGGCTGGCCGGGAACGCGTTCGGTGCGGGCGAGGTCGTGGCCCGTGACGGCGGGATGCGCGTGGCGAAACTCATCCGCCGCCCCGGACCCACCCCGGCCCTGCCGGACCCCGAGCGTTTCGAGGCGTTCGGCGTGACCGTCGTGGGTCTGCCCGGCGTGTTCAGCGCCGCGAAACCCGACAAGGCCACCGCGCTGATGCTGGGCGCCCTGGAGCGCCTCGACCCGCACGGCGACGCGCTGAACGGGAAGGACGTGCTGGACCTGGGTTGCGGCACGGGTCTGATCGGCGCGTGGGCGGCGCGGCGCGGCGCGACCGTGACCCTGGTGGACGGCGACCTGCCCAGCGTCCGCAGCGCCGAGGCGACCCTGGCCGGCAGTGGCCTCAGCGGCGCGGCCGTTCACTCGGACGTGGACGCCGCCCTGGACCCGGAGGCGACCTTCGACGTGATCCTCACCAACCCGCCCTTCCACGTGGGGCGCGGCGTGGTGCTGGACGTCGCGCGGGAATTCATCGCCGCCGCCGCGCGCCGCCTGCGCCCCGGCGGGACGCTGCACCTCGTCGCGAACGACTTCCTGCCCTACGAGGCGGACCTGCGCGCCCTCGGGGAGGTCCGCGAGACACTGCGCGAGGCGGGCTTCAAGGTGCTGAGCGTCACGCGCTCCTGACCCCCGACCGGGGGGGTGGGAACCACACCCGACCCGCCCGCGTATTCCCCCTGTTGGCCCGGCGTTCCCCAGCCCCCCTCCCGCGTCACGACGCGGTGCGAGACGCGTTTGCTAGACTGACGCGTTCAGGTGCCCGGCGCACGGCCTGCCGCCCGCCGCCCGGACACCCCCCAACCCCACACGCACCCGCCCCGACCCCACCCCAGGAGGCCGCATGGCAGATTCCACAACCGCCCGCACCCGCAAGACCACCGACGTGAGCGCCGAAGGCAGCGACACGCCCAAACCCGCCGCGCGCGCCCGCACCCGCGTGGCCCCCGGTACCACCCCCAAACCCGTCACGACCGCCACCAGCCCCCTGCCCGCCAAACCGGCCCCCGCGAAGAAGGCCGCCAAGGCCGAGGCGGCCCCTGCCGAACCCGTCGCCGCCAAACCCGCTCCCAGCGCCGCGGCCCCCGTCGTGCCCGCCGAGACGGTCGAGGCCCCCACCAAGAAGGCGCCCGCGAAGAAGGCGGGTCCGAAGGCCGACGCGGCCGAGAAGCCTGCCAAGAAGCCTGCGGCGAAGAAAGCCGACGCCGCGGCGGACGCCCCCGAGAAACCCGCCAAGGCCGCCAAGCCCAGCGCCCGCGCGGCCAAACCGGCCGCGAAGCCCGCTGCGGGCCCCGCCAAGGGCGGCCCGGCCGAGAAGCCGTACTACGCGCACGCCAGCATTCAGGAGCTCCTGAAGGCGGGCCGCGCGGCTGGCGTGCTCTCCAGCGAGGACATCGCCACCGCGCTGGCCAGCGCCCTGGAAGCCAACGGCCTGGACCCTGAGAGCCCCGACGCCTTCGAGGACATGCAGCTGTTCCTCGCCGCGCAGAACATCGAGGTGCAGGACCTCGACGAGGACGAGGAAGAAGGCGAGGAGGAGGCCGCCGAGGACGGCCCGGCCGCCGCGCAGGACGACGACGAGGAGAAATACTTCGACGACATGCCCCGCGCCGTGTCCAACGACCCGGTCCGTCAGTACCTGCACGAGATCGGCCGCGTGCCCCTGCTGACCCTCGAGGAGGAAATCGCCCTGGCGCGCCGCATCGAGGAAGGCGAGGAGGCCCGCAAGGTGCTCGAGGAGGACCTCGAACTCGAGGACCGCGCCCGCCGCCGCCTGATGCGCCAGACCGAGGACGGCGCCGCCGCCCGCCAGGGCCTGATCGAAGCGAACCTGCGACTGGTCGTCAGCATCGCCAAGAAGTACACCGGGCGCGGCCTGGGCTTCCTGGACCTGATTCAGGAAGGCAACCAGGGCCTGATCCGCGCGGTCGAGAAATTCGAGTACCGCCGCCGCTACAAATTCAGCACGTACGCCACGTGGTGGATCCGGCAGGCCATCAACCGCGCCATTGCCGACCAGGCCCGCACCATCCGCATCCCGGTGCACATGGTCGAGACGATCAACAAACTGACCCGCACCGCCCGGCAGCTGCAGCAGGAACTGTCCCGCGAGGCCACCTACGAGGAGATCGCCGAGGCCATGGGTCCCGGCTGGGACGCCGCGAAGGTCGAGGAAGTGCAGAAGGTCAGCCAGGAACCCGTCTCGCTGGAAACCCCCATCGGGGACGAGAAGGACTCCTTCTACGGCGACTTCATCCCCGATGAGAACCTCGACAGTCCCGTCGAGAACGCCGCCAAGACCCTCCTCAGCGAGGAACTGGAAAAGGCCCTGTCGAAACTCACCGAGCGTGAGGCGATGGTCCTGAAGTTCCGCAAGGGCCTCGTGGACGGCCGCGAGCACACCCTGGAGGAGGTCGGGCAGCGCTTCAGCGTCACGCGTGAACGCATCCGCCAGATCGAGAACAAGGCGCTGCGCAAACTCAAGTACCACGAGAGCCGCACCCGCAAACTCCGCGACTTCCTCGACTGAAGTCTGTTTATCAGCGCCGCCCCGCGTCCTCACCGGACCGGGGCGGTCGTCTGCTGGTCCGGTCCGGCGGGGACGCGGGGCGCCCAGGATGTGCGGCAACTTCCACAAAGGTCCACGCGTATTCTCTGCCAGACATGACCGAACTGACCTCTCCGGTGCCGGACGACCTCGCCGCGCCCCGCACCGGCCCACCCCTGACCGCGTACGGCCTGGCGCTGCTGCCACTGGGGCTCGCGGGCCTGCTGCCCCTGTGGGGTGCGGCGCTCCTCTGCGGCCTGTTCGCCCTGGGCGTCCGCTTCCCCGTGTGGGCGCAGGCGCGGCTGCTCGGCACGCAGCTGATCGTCGGGCTGAGCGTCGCCGCGCAGGCCCCCGCCGCGCTCGGGCAGCCACGGCAACTGCTGGCTCTGGCCGGGACGTACCTGCTACTGAGCATGTCCGGGTTCGCCCTGAGTGCCGGAGCGCACGCACTGGAGGACGGCCGCCGCCGGGGCCTTCTGGCCCTGCTGCCGGGCCTGCTCGCGCCGCAGCCGGGGCTGATCGTGGCGCTGGCCGGGGGCGCCCTGGCGCGGCCCGCGCGGGACGCCCGCCACGCGCCTCAGGCGGCGCCCGGCTGGTGGACCTGGGTGGCGGGCGCCGCCCTGGCCGCCGCGCTGCTCGGCACCCTGCTGCCCATGCCACGCCCGGACATCGCGGGGGCCTTCCTGCCGACCACCACGCCGTCTGCCCAGGCCACCCGCGATGCCCAGGCGGCCCCGCCAGCGCCAGCGGTCCCCACGGCACCCTCCCGTCCCGGTACCGAGACCAGCTGGCTCGGCGTGCAGCTCGATGTGGGCGTGCCGCTGCTTCCGCCGGAGCTGGCGCTGGGCGTGGGCCTGCTGTGCCTGCTGGCGGCGGCAGGCGTGCCCCAGCTGCGCCGCCGCGCGGGCCGCCCGCCTCATCCCTCCGAGGTGCTGATGGCGGCCGGGTTGATCCTCACGGGCCTGCTGTGGTTCGCCTCCGCCGTCCTGCTGAACCTGGGGGGGAGCGCCCCCGGTTCGGCCGATTCGGGCGCGGCGCCGCCCCCGGATGAGGCGGCCCGTATGGCCGAGGCCGCCACGGAACCGGCGGCGCAGGTCATCAGCGTGAGCTGGCTCGCCCCGCTGGCTCAGCTGCTGGCGCTGGCAGGGCTGCTGATCGTTGGAGCCGTGCTGCTGGCCAACCGGCGCCGCACCGCTGCGCCCGTGACGGGCACCCCGGAGCATGACGACCTCCCCACTGCCTCCGCCCCGCCTGCCCCGCTGCACCGGGTCCGCGTCGCGTACCGCGAGGCGCTGGCTGCGTTGTCCGACGCTGGTCTGGGCCGCGCCGCGCACGAGACGCCCAGCGGGTACGCCGCGCGGCTCGGTGCCCGGCATCCGGACCTGGCGGACCCGCTGGGCACGCTGACCGCCCTGTACGAACCTGTCCGCTACGGCGGGCAGCTGACTGACGAGCAGGCCGGACAGGCCGAGCAGGCCGCCCGCGCTGTCCTCCAGATTATTCCGACCCTCCCACCCGAAGACTCCGCCGATCATAAGGACCTGTCATGACCCACACTGCACCCACGCCCGCCTTCGCCCGCTCGATTCTCGACAACGTCGCCCAGGTCCTGGTCGGCAAGGAGGACGTCACGCGCCTCGCGCTGGCGGGCGTCCTGGCCGGGGGGCACGTCCTGCTGGAGGACGCCCCGGGGACCGGCAAGACCATGCTGGCGCGCGCGCTGGCCGTCAGCCTGGGGCTGGACTTCCGGCGCGTGCAGTTCACGCCGGACCTGCTGCCCGGCGACGTGACCGGCGTGAGCGTGTACCGCCCGGACACCCACGAGTTCCGCTTCGTGCCGGGCCCGATCTTCACCGGGGTGCTGCTCGCGGACGAGATCAACCGCGCCACGCCCAAGACGCAGTCCGCGCTGCTGGAGGCCATGGCCGAGGGGCAGGTCACGGAGTCCGGCGTGACCCACCCACTGCCCGCGCCGTTCGTGGTGATCGCCACGCAGAACCCCGTCGAGCACGAGGGCACCTACCGCCTGCCCGAGGCGCAGCTGGACCGCTTCCTGCTGAAACTCTCGGTCGGGTACCCCACGCCGGAAGAAGAGGTGCGGATGCTGGGCCGCCTGCAGGGCGAGCATCCCATCGGCGCGCTGCGGGCGGTGACGACCCCGGCGGCGCTGCTGGACGCGCAGGAGGCCGTGCGGCGCGTGTTCGTGTCGGAACCCGTGCGGGCGTACGTCGCGGGCCTGAGCGCCGCCACGCGGGCGCACCCCCTGGTCACGCTGGGCGGCGGGCCGCGCGCCAGCCTGGGATTGCAGGGCACGGCGCAGGCGCTCGCGTGGCTCGCGGGGCGGACGTTCGTCACGCCGGACGACGTGCAGCGCGCCGCGACCGGCGTCCTCGCGCACCGCCTGAGCCTGCGCATCGAGGCGCGCCTCCAGGGGCAGAGTGCCGAAGGCATCGTCGCGGAGGTCCTGCGCGCCCAGCCGGTCCCGGTCGAGGACGCCGCGCACGCATGACCGCCGCGCTGCTGTGGCTGGCCCTGATCCTCGCGGTGACGGGCGGCCTGTGGGGGCTGGCCCGCCGCCCGCCCCGCGTGACCGTCACGCGTGACGTCCCGGGCAGCGGCTTCGAGGGCGGCCAGCTGCCCCTGACCGTCACCGTCACCGTGCAGTCGCGCCGACCCCTGCGCGTGACGCTCAGCGACCCCACCCCGCGCGGCGTGGTGCCCGGCCATGAACTGACCGCCGCCGCGCTGCACGTCGGGCAGACCACGCACACCTTCACGACCACGCTGCGCCTGAACCGCCGTGGCCATTTCGAGTGGCCGGGCCTGGACCTCGCCTGGGCAGACCCGCTGGGGCTGTTCTGGCGGCAGACCACCCTGCCCGCCACGACCGCCGTCACCGTGTACCCCGGCACGCACGGCCTGCTCCTGCCGGACCTGCTGCGCCCCCTCCTCTCCGAGGGGACCCTGTCGCGCCAGCTGGGCCTGGACGACCCCCTCAGCCTGCGCAGCGCCCGCGAGTACGTCACCGGGGACGCGCCGGGCCGCATCCACTGGCGCCTCAGCGCCCGCCGGGGCGAACTAGTCGTCCGGGAACCCGAACGCACCGCCGCCAGCAGCCTGACCGTCTTCGTGGACGCCAGCGCCGGGGGCAGCACCTTCGTGGACAGCGCCGCCCGACTCGCCGCCAGCCTCCTGCGCGAGGGCCAGACCCTGGGCCTCCCGGTCGCCGCTGCCGCCGGGGGAGAGGTCACGCCCGCCGGGCGCGGCACCGACGCCCTGCACGCCGCGCTGCACCTGCTCGCCTGCGTGCAACCGGACCCTGACCAGCCCCGCCTGCCCGCCACGCGCGCCGGGGGGAACCTGATCATCCTCACCGCCCGCCCCAGCGCCGACCTGACCACCCAGGCGCTGCACGCCCGCGCGACCGCCAGCCGCGTCAGCATCGTCGCCATTCCCGAGGGCTTCTACCTGGAACCCGGCGAGCAGCCCCGGCGGCAGTGGGCGGGCCTGCCGGACGCCGTACGGGATCTGGAACGCCGCGCCGCTGTGCTGGCCGAATCCGGCATCCTGGTGTACGTCCTGCGCGGCAACCAGAGCGTCCTGACCCTGGCCGGCTGACCCTGACGGCACGAGGCGGCGGGCGGCCCCGGATCAGAGGGGCCGCCCGCCACATGTCTCTCTGAAGTCAGCGGCGGGGCGTCACGTTCACGCTGGTGCTCAGGCTGACCTTCCCACCCGTGAGCTTCATCACGTACAGCTTCGCGCTCTGCCGGTCCCCGCGCGCATCGAACGTCACGCTGCCAGACAGCAGGCCGGCGTACGTTCCGGCGCGCACCGCCGATTCCACCTGCGCGCGGCTGGGCACCTTCCCGCCGTTCGTCTTGGCGGCGTTCAGGATGCCCTGCAGCGCCACGCGGGCCGCGTCGTACGCGAACGCCGCGAAGCCCTGCGGGTCGGTCCCGAACGCCTTGCGGTACGACCCAGCGAACGTCTTCGCGGCCGGCAGGGCACTCAGCGGCGCGGACACGGTCGTGTAGTACACGTTCGTGCCGCCCACCCCGGCCACGCGCGCCAGGTCCGGGCTGTCCAGGCCGTCGCCGCCCACCACGGGCGCCGTGACGCCCGCGCCGCGTAGCTGCGCCAAGAACACGCCCACCTGGTTGTACACACCGCCGAAGTAGATCGCGTCCGGCTTCTGCAGGCGGATCTTGGCGATCACGCCGCTGAAGTCGCTCTTCTCCTCGGTGCCCTCGTTCGCCAGGACCTTCACGCCGCGCGCCCTGAGGGTCTTCTCGACCTCGGCGGCCAGCCCCTCGCCGTACGCGGTCTTGTCGTTCAGGACGTACACCCGCTTCGCCTTCAGCGTTCCGGCCAGGAACGCCGCTCCGGCCGGACCCTGCGCGTCGTCACGTGGGACGATCCGACTCACGTTCTTCAGGCCGCGGTCCGTCACCTGATTCGCGGTGCTGCCCGAGTTCACGACCGCCACGCGGCTGGCACTCAGCGCGGCGGTCGCGGGGATGGTCACGCCGCTGTTCAGCGCGCCCACCACCGCGAGCACCTGACGGTCGGCGGCGATCTTGCGCGCGGCGGCCGTGCCGGTCGCGGGGTCCGCCTGATCGTCGAAAGCCACGAGGCTCAGGCGGAAGCCCAGCTTCGCGAAGCGGGGCGCGTACTCGTTCACGGCCAGCTGCGCGCCGTTGCGGACCTGCACGCCCAGGTTGCTGATCGAACCGGACAGCGGACTGATCGTTGCGAGCTTCACGGTCGTGGTCTGGGCGGAGGCGCCGGCACTCAGGGCCAGCAGGGACAGGGTCAGGATGCGCTTCATGGGAACTCCTCGGGGACCGCCGGCCCCCGGGGGCTGACGAGACAGGGATCAGGATTGTGGAGCGGCAGCGGGATCAGGCCCACTGCCGGGCCGAGGGTCCAAGATAGGCGGCCCGGGCGGGTTCGCCCAGGGATGTCCGGACAAATGCACCCGCGTGAAGGCCGGTGTGTCTACACAGCTGTGCGCCACGCCTGCTGACGAGTGCCGGACCCCACCAGCAAAAACCCCCACCGCCAGGGTGGGGGAGGGGCTGAACGCCGAGGTCAGTCGCGGTCGACGTTGCGCAGGAACGCGGGAATGTCGTAGTCCTTCGGGTCGTAGCTGCTGCCGCCCCGCACCGGTTTGACGATCGTGTCGATCACGCTGGACCGCGGCCCGCCGGCGACGGTGACCGGCATATCGTTGAAACCGGTGGCGATGACGGTGACGCGCACCTCGTCCCCAGCGTCCTCGTCGGGGGTGATGCCGAACAGGATGTCGGGTTCCTCGAAGCCCGTGGCCTCGCGGATCTTCTCGACGATCTCGTTCGCGTCCGTCATGCTCAGGTCGTAGCTGCCGGTCACGTTCACCAGAATGCGGCGCGCGCCCTCGATGCCACGTTCGAGCAGCGGGCTGTGGATGGCGCTCATGGCGGCTTCCTCGGCGACCTTCTCGCCGCGCCCGGCGCCGATGCCCATCAGGACCGTGCCGCTGTTCGCGAGGAGGTTGCGGACGTCCGCGAAGTCCAGGTTGATCATGCCCTCGACGTTGATCACGTCGCTGATGCCCTTCACGCCGTAGTACAGCACGCGGTCGGCGATCAGGAACGCCTCGCGGAACGAGACCTTCTTGTCCACGGCAGTCAGCAGCTTCTCGTTGTTCACGACGATCATGCCGTCCACGCGGTCCGCGAGCTTGCTGATGCCTTCTTCCGCCACGCGCAGGCGCTTGGGTCCCTCGAAGCGGAAGGGGCGGGTGACGATCGCGACCGTCAGGATGCCCATCTCACGGGCGATCTCCGCGACGACGGGCGCGCTGCCGGTCCCGGTCCCGCCGCCCATCCCGGCGGTGATGAACAGCATGTCGGTCCCCTCGAGGTACTCCTTGATGCGCTCGCGGTCTTCCAGGGCGGCCTTCTCGCCCACTTCGGGGTCCGCACCGGCGCCCAGGCCGCGGGTCAGGCGGTCGCCGAGCTGAATGCGGATCTCCGCGTGACTCTTGGCGAGCACCTGCGCGTCCGTGTTCCCGGCGATGAACTCCACGCCTTCAAGTCCCGATTCAATCATGCGGTTGACGGCATTGTTGCCCGCCCCGCCCAAGCCGATCACGCGAATTCTGGCCGCTTGCATCATCTCTCCTTACCACGGGCCGCCTGAAGTTCAGGCTGGCCCCGTTGACTGCTTGGCAGTTTAGCGCACGATAGCAGCCGCGCCCCCGCAAGTGGCGGGCGGGGAGCAGGGGCTGAACCGAGCGGTCCGCACACCTGCTCCCCGCAGGGAACGGTTACATCCAGTCCTTGAACCAGTTGCGCATCTTGTCGATCAGACTCGGACTGTCCTTATCCTTGTCCCGGGCGGCCGGGCGCGGCTCGCTCACGTCCGGGGTGGCGGCGGGCGGCGCCGTCACGTTCACCGGGGGCGGTGCCGGAGGCTGGGCGGCCGGCGCCACGCTGTCCACGAAGGTCATGGTCGGCAGGCGGCCGTCCTCCCCGATGCCGTACAGCACCAGGCCGACGCTGCCCGCGTGCCCGGGTCCACTGACGATGTCGGTCAGTCCACCGATGCCGCGCGGACGGCCCACCCGCACCGGCAGGCGGAAGCGGTCACGGGCGAGTTCCGGCGTGCCGCGCAGCAGCGCCGCGCCGCCCGTGAGGATCACGCCGTTCGCGACGAGTTCCACGGGCCCGAGGGTCTGGTCGATCTCGTCGCGGATCATGCCGAAGATCTCCGCCAGACGCGGCTTGATCACGCGGGACAGTTCGAACGCCGTGATGGCGTGCGTGCTGCCCGACGAGGTCGTGATCTCCAGCGTGAGGTCCTGATCGGCCAGTTCCGGCAGGGCCGCGCCGTAGCGCCGCTTGACGTTCTCGGCCTCCTCCATGGGGATCTTCAGGATCTGTGCGAGGTCCGCCGTGACGTGATCCCCGCCGATCGGAATGCACGCCGAGTGCGCGAGGTTCCCGCGCTTGAACACGGCCACGTCGGTCGTCCCGCCGCCCATGTCCACCACGATGACCGTCTGCGCCTGCTCACCGGCCTCCAGGGTGGCCAGGCCGCTGGCCAGCGCGTGCAGCGCGAAGCCCTCGACCCGCAGGCCCGCCTCCTGCACGCAGCGGCGCAGGTTCAGCAGCGGCCCGGCCGTCCCGGCGACGATGTGCACGTCGACCTCCAGGCGCACGCCGTGCATACCGACCGGGTTCTTGATGCCCTCCTGGCCGTCCACGACGTACTCCTGCGGAAGGGTGTGGATGATCTCCAGGTTGGGGTCGAGCGGCACGGCGCGGGCGTTCTCGATGGCGCGGTCCACGTCGGTCTGTCCGATCTCCTGATTGCGGCGGATGGCGGCCAGGCCGTGGCTGGTGATGGCCTTGGCGTGATTGCCGGCCACAGTCACGAACACCGACTCGACCTTGACGCCGCTGACCCGCTCGGCGCTCTGCACCGACTGCCGGATGGCGTGCGTGGCCCGCTCGAGGTTCACGACCGAGCCGCGTTTCATGCCCTCGCTGGGCACGGTTCCTTCGCCGATGATGTCGACGTTGCCGTTCTGGCCGACCTCGCCGATCACGGTGGTGATTTTCGTGGTCCCGATGTCCAGGCCGACGATGATGCTGTTTTCCTTCATTCCTGGACGCTCACCCCCCAGGGGTAGATGTAAATGTCACTGTCTGGATACATGCTGATACTCCCAGCATACTTCACGAGGGCGCGCAGGTCGCCACTCCACACCGATGAGGAGCGGAGTTTCACGGTCACGCCCGAGGGCGTATACATGACCGACTGCACATTGTAGCGGGCCAGAGTGTCCAGGAGGTGCAACACTTCCGGTACCCGGTCCGGTCCCCACCCACGGATCAGAGGCAGCTGAGCGGTGCCCGTCGCGCCCGGCAGCACCGTCCCGTCCCGGGCCAGGGTCACGACGACACCGTCCCGCCGCTGATACCGGGCGCGGGGGGTACGCTCCGTCACCTGAATCGCCACCCTGTCCGGGAAGGTCCGCGTGACCACCGCCGACTGCACCCACGGACTGTCCAGCAGCCCCCGCGCACGCCAGCGGCCGTAGTACAGCCAGCCGAACTCGCCGTCCAGTCCGGCCAGCGCGCGCACCCGCGCCTCGCTCAGACGCGACTGACCGGCGACCGTGACGGTCCTCACCGGCAGCGCGAACCAGGCGCCCACCCCCGCGCCCACCAGCAGCAGGGCCGCCAGGGCGCCATACAGCGGCCGACGTGACCGGCGACGCCGCTGCGGCGGAACCGCCTCTGACGCCGAATCCGGGTCGGGTTCGGGAAGCGGACGGCCGGGAAAGGACAGGTCCACCACCGACCCCGCCTCGGCGGGCAGAGGATCGGCCGACGATTCCAGGCGCCGGTTGCGGGGCCGGTCCCCCCGGACCGGGCCGGTCATGCTGGGGTCACCTCCGGCCACAGTTCGTACTCCAGTTCCATCGGGACCGGCACGCGCTCGCGGATGATGCCCAGCAGGGCGTGCACATCGGCGGCGGTCGCGCCGCCCAGGTTCACGATGAAGTTCGCGTGTTCCGGCGCGATCAGCGCGTTGCCGACGCGGGTGCCCTTCAGGCCCGCCTCGTCGATGAGCTTCCCGGCGCTGACGCCACCGGGGTTCTTGAACGCGCAGCCCGGCGTCTTCATCTTCGGCTGGCCCTTGCGGGCCTGATCCGCGAAGTCCATCTTCGCCAGGACCTCGTCGGGCGCGGCGCGGCGCAGTTTCAGGCGCACGCGGGTCACGACGTGATTGCGCGGGATGCCGCTGTTGCGGTACCCCCAGTTCAGGTCGTCCGGCGTGACCTGCCGCAACCCCTCGGGCGTGACGATCTCCAGGGTGTGCAGGCCGTCGAACATCTCGCCGTAGCGGGTCCCGGCGTTCATCCACACCGCGCCGCCCACCTGCGCCGGAATGCCGACGGTGCCCTCCAGGCCGCTCAGGCCCATTTTCTGCAGCTGGCGGATCAATCCAGGCAGGGGCACGCCGCCGCCCACCCAGCCGGTCACGATCCAGGTGTCGTCACTCAGGGCCGGGTCCGGGGTCAGGTCACGCTCGGCCAGCGGGCCGCTCAGACGGATCACTCGCTCCGGCACGCCCTCATCCGCGATCACGAGGTTGCTGCCGCCCCCCAGCACGCGGTAGGGCTGCTCCATGGCCTCGCGCAGCTGCTCGTGCGTCTCGACGAACCACACCTCGGCCTCGCCGCCCACGCCCAGCGTCGTGAAGCGCGCCAGGGGCAGCCGCTCCACGCGCGCGCCCGCGCGGCTGAGCGTGCCGGTCACAGCGTCCCCACCAGTTCACGCGACAGTTTCCACACGTCGCCCGCGCCCATCGTGACGATCAGGTCGCCGGGCCCGGCAGTCTCGCGCAGCACGCGCAGCACCTCGGCGCGGTCGGGCAGGTAGCGCACGCCCGCGTGACCCCCGGCGATCATGCGGTCACTGATCAGCGTGGCGTGAATGCCGGGAATGGGCGTCTCGCTGGCCGCCGCGATGTCCAGCAGCAGCACCTCGTCCGCGTCCATCAGCGCGTCCGCCAGGCGCGGCCAGGACTGCTGCGTGCGCAGGTACCGGTGAGGCTGGAACACCACCCGCACGCGCCGCCCCGTCTGCCGGGCCGCCTGCACCGCCGCCGCGACCTTCGTGGCGTTGTGCGCGTAATCGTCGATCACCAGCGCACCGTTCAGTTCCCCGATGCGCTGCCAGCGCCGCCCCGGACCTCGGAACTCCGCCAGCGCCGCCGCCGCCTGCGCCACATTCCCGCCGTGCAGGTCCACGACCGCCAGCGCCGCCAGCGCGTTCAGGACGTTATGCAGGCCAGGCAGCGCCACGCGCGCCTCTGCCAGCGGCTCACCCCGGCGCAGCACCGTGAACGTCGTGCCGTCCGCGTCCGGGCGCAGGTTCACCGCGCGGTAGTCCGCCCCCTCGGCCTGCCCGTACGTCAGGCGCTCACGGGCGCCCCCGCACAGTTCATCCAGGCCGGGCCAGTCGGCGCACAGCAGCACCCGGCCCGACTGCGCCACGAAACGCGCGAACGCCGCGTGCTGCTCCTCCACCGTCTCCCAGTAGGTGGCCTGGTTGCCGCCCACATGGTCGTCCTCGGCGTTCGTGAACACCGCCGTGCCCGCCGCCAGCGCCGCGAAGCCCCTGTCCGACTCGTCCACCTCGGCCACGAAGGGACCGCTGCCGGTGCGGGCGTTGCTGCCGAACTCCGGCACGATCCCGCCCACGAACGCCGACGGGTCCAGGTCCGCCCCGGCCAGCGCCACGGCGATCATGCTGGTCGTGGTCGTCTTGCCGTGCGTGCCGATCACGCCGATGCTCGTCCCGGCCCGCAGCAGCGCGTCCAGCAGGGCCATGCGCGGCCGGATCTCCACGCCCGCCGCGCGCGCCGCCACCAGCTCCGGATGGTCCTTCGGAACCGCTTCCGACGCGACCAGCACGTCGATACGGCCGAAGGGCTCGTCGGTCACGTGCGCCGCCGAGTGCTCCGGCGCGACCGGAATGCCCTCCTGCGACAGGCGCGCCGTGAGGTCCGTGACGTGCTCGTCACAGCCGCTCACACGGTGCCCCTGCGCCGACAGCAGCCGCGCGAAGGCACTCATGCCAATGCCGCCCGCCCCCATCAGGTGATAGTGCAGGGCCTCGGGACGGGAAGAATCGATTGAGGACGCCGCGGCCACGCCGGGCGGGAAAACAGCTTCAGGAAGGTCAGTCATGATCGGGTGGGGGCCCATTAACGCAGGTGCCGTTCGATCAGGTCCGCAAAACGCCCCGCCGCACCCGTCTGGGCCCGCCCGAGCGCCGCCTCTGCCATCGAGGCGCGCGTCCCCGCTGCCGCACACTCTAACACCGCCCGCCCCAGCGCTTCCGAGGCGTTCTTCTGCTCCACCACGAGCCCCGCCCCCGCCGACTGCACCGCCTGCGCGTTATGGAACTGATGGTTCTCCGCCGACTCCGGCAGCGGCACCATGATCAGCGGCACCCCGTGATACGCCGCCTCCGCCAGCGTGCTCGTGCCCGCGCGCGTGACCGCGAGGTCCGCCACGGACCACGCTGCTACGGCGTCCACGAAGCCCGCCGCCTCGTACCACTCCAGGTCCTGCACGCCCGGCGCGACCTCCGAGAGCCAGCGCGGCCCGGTCGAGTGCAGCACCTGCACCCCACCCCCCGCGCCCCCCGCACCCGTGAAGTCCAGATCCACCAGCCCGCGCGACGGCGCGCTCCCCGGCGGCAGCAGCCCCTCCGGGCCGAACACGTGCCGCAGTACGTCCGGCACCGTCTGGTTCAGGAACAGCGACCCCTGCGACCCGCCCATCACGAAGATCGTCAGCGGCCCCTCCTGCAAGCCCAGGCGCGCCAGCGCCTCCGCGCGCGGCAGGCGCTCCTCACGCACCGGCATGCCCACCATCGTCGCCAGCGCCGGGTCCAGGCCGATCACGCGCTCGTACGCCGTGCCCACCGCCCGCGCCTTGCGGACCGCCAGCCGCTGCGTCAGGCCCAGCCGGGCATTCTGCTCGTGCAGCACCGTCGGCACACCCAGACTCTGTGCGGCCAGCACCCCCGGCAGGCTCGCGAAGCCGCCGTACCCCACCACCACGCCCGGCTTCAGGCGCCCCAGCAGCGAGCGGGCCTGCAGCACGCCCTGACCGGCCCGCAGCAGCTCCCGCGGGTCCGGGCGGCCCTGCCCGCTGCGCGCCAGTTTCCCGGCGTCCACGCCCTCGAACGGCAGGCCCTGCTCGCGCGCCACGCGCTCCTCCATGCCCCCACGCTGCCCCAGCAGCAGCACCTTATGCCCTCGGCGCGACAGCTCCCGCGCCGTCGCCACCGCCGGATAGATGTGCCCCCCCGTGCCCCCCGTCGCCATCACAACCAGACTCATCGCGGGCGAGTCTAGCCCGTCAGGGGTGTGGGTTGTAGGCAGTGGGAAGTGGTGAGTGGTGAGTGGGCAGTGGAACCCGAGCCGCTCAGTCGGGAGCGGTCATGGGGCAACGACAGGAAGGGGAGACGACCACACCGCGTCGCCTCCCCCCAGGACACGGGGCGGGTCATCCAGCCGACCCACTCCCCACTGCCCACTCCCTACTGCCCCAAGCTCAGTCGAACAGGTCACCCAGCGCGCGGCCCACGCCGCCGCTGCTGTGGCTGTCGCCGCCGACCATCCCGGCGTCGAACTCCTCGTACGGCTGCACGACCACGAAGCCGTCGCCCTGGAAGACCATCTGGTACGTCTCGCCGCCGCCGCGGCCGAACATGCTGCGCAGGCTGGGATCCATCCGCAGCTGCGGCTGCAGGTTCCCGCTCCAGGCGATCGTGGCGTTCGGATCGGTGAAGATCGGCTCGTTATGCGTCACGCGCAGCGTCAGCGGCTTGCCGTGGCTGAGGATCGCGACCATGCCGTGCCCGTGCACGCGCACGCTGAACAGCCCGCCGGCCGCCATGCCCGCGATGCGGCGCTGCATGGTGATGTCGTACTGCACGGTGTCCTCGAAGGCCAGCAGGTCGTTGCCGTTCACGTTCAGCGCGTCGCCCTGCAGGCGCAGGATCTGCACCTCCTTGCCCTGATCGGCGAGGTACGCCACGCCGCGCCCCTCGATCTTCGCCAGGGGGCTCATCTCCTGCGACACGGCGCGCTTCAGGGCCTTCATCAGGCCGCCTTCGAGCATGCCTTCACGCGTGAACGAGAGGTTGCCCTTGTAGGCGACCATGGCGCCCAGCTTGCTCCAGATGCGGCCGTTGACCTTGACCTCCAGCATCTTGCTGCTTTCCAGCTCGAACACCTCGCCGGGGTTGTCCCGCTCGGCGGTCTGCGCGATGAAGTCACGGAGGCTGTACGTGCCGTCACTGCCGGGATGCATGTTCGTCATGACACCACAGTACGACGGCCCACGCGCCCGGGTTCCCGGAGGCACCCGGATCAGAGGTAGCGCGCCGTGACCGACCGCTCCACGCCACGCAGTCCGGCGGGGGGGCCGCTGTACAGCACCTCGCCGCCCGCTCGTCCGCCCTCGGGGCCCAGGTCGATCAGCCAGTCCGCCTGCCGGATCACGTCCAGCTGATGCTCGATCAGGATGACGGTGTTCCCGCCGTCCACCAGCCGGTCGATGATGCCCAGCAGCAGCCCGATGTCGCTCAGGTGCAGGCCCGTGGTGGGTTCGTCCATGACGTACACGCTGCCCTTCTTGTGCAGTTCGGTGGCGAGCTTCAGTCGCTGCGCCTCGCCGCCCGACACGGTGCTCAGCGGCTGCCCCAGCGTCAGGTACCCCAGGCCCACGTCGTTCATGGCCTGCAGCACCGCGCGGACGGGTTTCTCGGTGAAGAACGCCAGCGCCGCCTCGGCGGTCATGTTCAGCACGTCGCTGATCGACTGCCCCCGCAACTGCCAGCGCAGCACGTCCGGGCGGAAGCGCTGGCCCTCGCAGACCTCGCATGTGGTCGAGAGGCCCTCCATGAACGCCAGGTCCGTGTACACGACGCCCAGCCCGGCGCAGTTCGGGCAGCTGCCCTCGGAGTTGAAGCTGAACAGCGCGGGGCTCTGACCGCTGGCCTTCGCGAACGCCTTGCGGATCGGGTCCATGATCCCGGTGTACGTGGCGGGCGCCGAGCGGCTGTTCGTGGTCACCCGCGACTGATCCACGACCACGGCGTCCGGGTGCAGCGGCAGGAACACGTCGTGAATCAGGGTGCTCTTGCCCGACCCGGCCACACCCGTCACGACCGTCAGGACGCCCGTGGGGATGTCCACGGTCACGTTCCTGAGGTTGTGCAGGCGCGCGCCCTCCACGTGCAGCCAGCCGACCGGGGCGCGCAACTGCTCCTTCAGCGGCAGGGGGCGACCGAGGTGCCGCCCGGTCAGGGTGCCCGCCTCCAGCAGGGCCGCGACCGGCCCCTGGAACACCACCTCGCCCCCCCGCGTGCCCGGCCCGGGGCCGATGTCCACCACGTGATCCGCCGCGAGAATCACGTCCGGGTCGTGCTCGACGACCAGCACGGTGTTGCCCTTGTCGCGCAGCGCGCCCAGCAGCCCGGTCAGGCGCGACACGTCGCGCGCGTGCAGGCCCACGCTGGGCTCGTCGAGGACGTACAGCATGTCGGTCAGGCTGTTGCCCAGGTGGCGCACCAGCTTCAGCCGCTGGCCCTCACCGCCCGACAGCGTGGCCGTCTCGCGGCTCAGGCTCAGGTACCCCAGCCCGATCTCCACGAGGTGCGACAGGCGCTGCGCGAGGTGCCCTGCCACGCGCGCCGCCGCCGGGTCGCTCAGGCCCCGCAGGAACGCCAGCAGCTCGGTCGCCTCCAGATCCGACAGGTCCGCGATGTTCCGCCCCTCGATCCGCGACGCCAGGGCCGCCGCGTTCAGGCGCGCGCCGCTGCACGCCGGGCAGGTGCCGCCGGTCACGAACTGCTCGAACACCGCGCGGCTGCGGTCGGACATGGCCGCCGCGTCCTTTTTCAGGTACATCCGCTCGAAGCGCTCCACCAGCCCCTCGTACGTCATGTTGATCTCGCCCAGCGACACCTTCAGGTCCCGCCCGTGCAGCAGCAGGTGCAGGTCGTGCTCGGAGTACTCCTGCACCGGGCGGTCCAGGTCGAACAGGCCACTCAGCGCGTATGTCTTCCACAGCCACTTGCCGGGTCTGAAATCCGGGTGCTGGATGGCGCCCTCGTTCAGGGAGAGGGTGCGGTCCAGGAGGCGGTCCAGGTCGAGCTGGGTGGTGCGGCCGATGCCCTCGCAGTCCGGGCACATGCCCTGCGGCGTGTTGAACGAGTACGCGAACGCCGGGCCCGCCGACGGCTGCCCCGCGCGGGAGAACAGCAGCCGCAGCGGCGCGGCGATGTCCGTGTACGTACCGACCGTGGAGCGCGCCCCGCCCCCCACCCGTTTCTGGTTGATGACGACCGGGGCGTTCAGGTTCGCCACGCCGTCCACGTCCGGCTGCCCGTAGTGCGGCAGGAAGCCCTGCACGAACGCGGTGAAGGTCTCGTTCAGCTGCCGCTGCGCCTCGGCGGCCAGCGTGTCGAACACCAGCGACGACTTGCCGGAGCCCGACACGCCGGTGAAGACCGTCAGTTTCTGCTTGGGAATGTCCAGCGAGACGTTCTTCAGGTTGTGTTCGCGCGCGCCGCGCACCTCGATGAAAGCCCGGTCGGTCATGGGTGTGCCTCCTTGATCTCCAGCGTCTCTGAGCAACATGTGAAAACCCCCCACGACAGAGCTTCATGGAAGCTTCACGCAGGGGGCCGTTCGAGACTGTGTTCAGTCGGTCAGCTCAGCAGCCCGCCGATGCGGCGCAGCACCTCCTCGATGTTCGCCATGCTCGTCGCGTAACTCAGGCGCACCTGCCCCGGCGCGGCGAAATCCGTGCCCGGCACGACCGCCACCCGCGCGTCGTCCAGGATGCGCCGCGCGGCCTCCAGCTCGTCGGGGTGGATGGGCGTCGTGTCGGCCATCACGTAGAACGCGCCCTGCGGCGTGGGCGTGCGCAGGCCCAGCGCGTTCAGGCCCGAGACGATCCGGTCGCGCCGCTCGCGGTACGCCGCGCGGGCCATGTCCACGAACGCCGCCGTGTGCGCCTGATCCGACAGGGCCGAAAGGGTTGCGTACTGCGACACGCTGCTCGCGTTGCTCGTGCTCTGCGACTGCAGCGCGTTCATCGCGGCGATCACGCCCTTCGGGCCGCCCGCGTACCCGATGCGCCACCCGGTCATCGCGTACGCCTTGCTGGCCCCGTTGATCGTCAGCGTGTGCTCGGGCGCGTACAGGCCAATACTGACCTGCTCGGCGTCGTACACTAGATGCTCGTACATCTCGTCCGTCACGATCACGAGGTTATGCTTCTGTGCCAACGCCGCCACCGCGCGCAGCACCTCCGGCGGGAACACCGCGCCCGTCGGGTTGCCGGGGCTGTTCAGCACGATCATCCGCGTCCTGGGCGTCACGCGCGCCTCCAGCTCGTCGGGATCGAGCAGGAACCCCGACTCCGGGGTGGTCGGCACCGCCACCGGCACCGCGCCCGTCAGGGCCACCATCTCCGGGTAACTCACCCAGTACGGCGCGGGGATCAGCACCTCGTCGCCCGGGTTCAGCAGTGCGAAGAACGCGTTGAACAGCGCCTGCTTCCCGCCACTCGTGACCGTCACCGCGTCCGGCGCGTACTCCAGGCCGTTCTCGCGGGCGAACTTCGCGCTGATCGCCTCCCTCAACTCCGGAATGCCGTTCACGGCCGTGTACTTCGTCTTGCCGCTCTCGATCGCGGCGATGGCCGCTGCCTTCACGTGATCCGGCGTGTCGAAATCCGGCTCGCCGACACTCATGCTGATCACGTCCACGCCCTGCCGCCGCAACTCCAGCGCGCGGCTCGTCACCGCGACCGTCGCGGAAGGCTTCAGGCTCAGGGCACGCTCGGACAGCAGAAAAGGGCCGCTCATGCCCCGCAGGGTACAGGCGGCCCGAATGGCGCGGGGCGAGAGGTTTAGAAGCGGTACGTCACGCCCAGATTCACGCCGGGTGCGAACACGCCCTGCCCGGGCACCACCAGGTACCGTGCCTTGACCTCCCCGAAGTAGCCCCAGTTGCCCTGTCCCAGCGGCCCCTGCACGCCCACCACGCCGCCCAGCAGCCACGCCGCGCCCAGGATGGTCCCCACGCTCGGGCCGCCGTACACGTTCAGGCCTGCGCGGTTGCCCCGGAACAGCAGGTCGGCGCCCACCACCGGGATCGGGCCGGTCACGTCCGGCAGCGGAATCAGGGTCGCACTGGCGGTTCCCCGCACGGAGAGCGTGCCGGACGGCAGCTGCGCCACGTCCGCACTCAGGCCGAGGCTCAGGGTCGGCAGGAGGTACACCTCCGTGCCCACCCCACCCCACACCTGCACGCCACCGGAAGGGGTCGGGGTGTCGGACTGGGCAGCGGCGGAACCGGCCAGGAGCAGCCCGGCGAAGATCAGGGTCAAGCGTTTCACCCCGCGAGTGTAGACACGACGCGCCGCGCCCGGTGCCTCACCTGACGCGCGCCGCCCCGTGCCCCCGGCGGGGGAGAGGCGGCGCACGTCAGGCGCTCACAGCGGTTTCCAGTTCCGTTGAGGGGCCAACACCACGCCCCAGGGCTGCACCTCCAACCGCTGTCCTTCTCCGGTGCTCGCTCTGCGGCGCAGCTCTTCGAGTCCGCTCGGTTCAGAGAGATTTGAGAAACCCCTTCAAGACCTCTGAACTCCGCTGTCAGTGCAGCAGGCCGATGCTGCGGGCGCGGCTGACGGCCTCGGTGCGGTCCCCGGCGTCCAGCTTCGCGTACAGCCGCGCGAGGTGATCCTTGACGGTGTCCGGGCTGACCCCCAGGTTCTTCGCGATCTCCTTGTTGCTGTACCCCTGCGCCAGCAGGGGCAGCACCTCGGACTCGCGGGGCGTCAGGCGCGGCACGTCCACGTGCGGCAGGCGGTCAATCTCGGGGTTCGCGACGATGTCCCGCAGCTGCCGCGCGAGGCTCTCCGGGTCGGTTTCCTTGCTCACGTACCCGCGCGCCCCGGCCGCCCGGGCCGCCTGCACGATCGCCGGCTCCGCGAAGGTGGTGATCAGGACGCTCACCACGCGGGGGTTGCTCTGCCGCAGGCGCTCGCACACCTCGATGCCGGTCATGCCGGGCATCTTCACGTCCAGCAGCGCCGCGTCGGGTTGCAGGGTCCGGCAGGCCTCCAGCGCGGCCAGACCGTCGCTGGCCTCGGCGACCACGTCGAACCCCTGGTGAATCAGGGCGTACTTCAGGCCCATGCGGAAGAGGGGGTGGTCGTCGGCGATGACTAATCTCATGGGTGAACCTCCGGGAGGGACAGGGTGAAGCGGGTCAGGGTGGGCACGGCGGAATCGGCAGGACGGTCAGGTTCAGGAGGAGGTTCGGGCGGCTGAGGATGAACGCGGTCGTAGTGCAGTTCCCCACCGTGCGCCTGCGCGATGCGCCGCACGATGAACAGCCCCAGGCCCGCCGTGCCGGACGTGTACTGCTGACCGGCAATGGTGGTGGGCTGGGCGTTGAACGGCTGGGCCAGCTCATCCAGCGGGGCGGGCAGGCCCGGGCCGTCGTCGGTGACGGTCAGGCCCGCCGGGGAGACCGCCAGCGTGACGCGGGTGCGGGCATACCGCAGGGCGTTCACGGTCAGGTTGGTGACCGCGCGGTCCAGCACGCCCGCGTCAACCGCCGCCACACCGTGACCCTCCACGCTCAGCTGAAGGCCCCGTTCCTGCACCTGGGTGGCCACGCGCGCCGCGACCTCGTCCAGCAGCGTGCGCAGATCGGCGGGCGCCAGGCGGACCTGCACGTGCTCCTGCTCGAAGCGGTGCGCGTCGGCCATCTGCTGCACCAGGGCCAGCAGCCGCGCCGTCTCCGCCTGGATCTGCTCGCCCATCATGCGGCGCTCGGCGTCCGGAACCGGCATGGTCGTGATGATCTTCGTGAGGTGACCGGTGGCGATCAGCGGGGTTTTCAGGTCGTGCACCAGGGTCGCCATGAACGCGTTGCGGCGCGCCTGCTCGGTACTCAGGCGGCCCAGCAGGTCCGTGAACGCCGAGCGCAGCGACAGGATCTCACTCGGGTCGTCCGGATGAGGCGCCTGCAGGTGACCGGTCCGGATCTCGGTGCGCAGCCGACTGACGGAGGTGAGCAGCGCGCCGCTCAGGATGAACCCCACCAGGGCGCAGGTCGCCCCGACCAGCACCATCCACGCGAGGATCGCGCCACTGGGCAGTTCCGGCTGGGCCATGAGGGTCATGACGACGTTCGGCAGGAACGCCAGCAGGAAGATCACCAGGGTGAACTGGGCGCGCAGGGTCGTGCGGACCCGGAGCCCCCCGCTGGGGCGGGCGACCGCGGGATGTGACCCTGTGCTCATGGAACTCAGCGTACGGGGGCTGCTCTGACAGAACCCTCACGTACCTGTCAATCCCCCCACCCCCATTGCATGGGGGAACGGGTGTCCCCCCCGGGTGGGGCCTGCAGCTCACGGACAGCGCCAGGTGCGGGGTGGGATGCCGGGTGCCGGGCTCCATGAGCACAGGCCCGGCGGGTTCAGCCGGGCCTGTCGGGTGCTTCTGCCTTACTCGTCGGTGCTGAGCACCGCCAGGAACGCCTCCTGCGGCACCTCGACCGTCCCGAACTGCTTCATGCGGGCGCGGCCCTTCTTCTGCTTCTCCAGCAGCTTCTTCTTACGGGAGATGTCGCCGCCGTAGCACTTGGCGAGCACGTCCTTGCGGAAGGCCTTCACGGTGGCGCGCGCGATGATCTTCCCGCCGATCACGGCCTGCACCGGTACGGGGAACATCTGCCGGGGGATCACGTCGGCCATCTTGTCCACGATCTTGCGGCCCAGCCCGTAGGTCTTGGTCTCGTGCACGATCACGGCGAGCGCGTCGATGATCTCGTTGTTCACCATGATGTCGACCTTGCGCAGGTCGCCGTCGCGGTACCCGAGCTGCTCGTAGTCCATGCTGGCGTAGCCGCGGCTGATGCTCTTGAGGCGGTCGTGGAAGTCGTACAGGATCTCCGCGAACGGCACCTCGTACAGCAGCTCCACGCGCTTCCCGACGTAGTTCATGGTGATCATCGAGCCGCGCCGCTCCTGCAGCAGCTGCATGACCGGCCCCACGTAGTCCTCGGGGAGCATGATGCTCAGCTTGATGTACGGTTCCTCCACGGTCGTGATGCGGTCCCGGGTGGGGAACTCGGCCGGGTTCTGCGTCTCGAACACCTCGCCGTTCGTGAGGGTCACGCGGTACACCACGGCGGGCGCCGTGGCGATCAGGTCTAGGTCGTACTCGCGTTCCAGGCGCTCCTGGATGATCTCGGCGTGCAGCAGGCCCAGGAAGCCGCAGCGGAACCCGAAGCCCAGCGCTTCACTGGTTTCCGGCTCGAAGGAGAACGCCGCGTCGTTCAGCTTCAGCTTCTCCAGCGCGTCACGCAGCTTGCGGTAATCCTCGGTGTCGGTGGGGTAGAGACCGGAGAACACCACGGGCTGCGCGGGCTTGAAGCCGGGGAACGGCTCGGTCGTCTGCCGCTCGCGCCCGGTCAGGGTGTCGCCCACCTGCGCGTCCTGGATGTCCTTGATCCCCGCCGCGACCCAGCCGACCGCGCCCGCCGGGAGGGACTGCCCCACGACCAGCCCGGGGCTGAACGTGCCGACCTTATCCACCTCGAAGTTCTTCCCGGCGTTCATCAGGCGGATCTGATCTTTCGGGTTCAGGGTGCCTTCCAGCACCCGCACGAACAGGATCACGCCCTGGTACGCGTCGAAGAACGAGTCGAAGATCAGCGCCTTCAGGGGCGCCTCGGGGTCGCCGCTGGGCGCGGGGATGCGCTCCACGATGGCTTCCAGGATCTCGGGAATGCCGATCCCGGCCTTGCCGGACGCGAACACGGCGTCCGACGCGGGAATCCCGATGACTTCCTCGAGTTCCTGCGCGGCGCCCTCCGGGTCGGCGGCCGGGAGGTCGATCTTGTTGATGACCGGCACGATCTCGAGGTTGCTGTCGATCGCGAGGTATGCGTTCACGATGGTCTGCGCCTCGACGCCCTGCGAGGCGTCCACGAGCAGCAGCACGCCCTCGCACGCCGCCAGGGACCGCGAGACCTCGTAGTTGAAGTCCACGTGGCCAGGCGTGTCGATCAGGTTGAAGGTGTACTCCTCCCCGTTCTCACGCGTGTAGGTGAGGCGCACCGGGGTGGACTTGATGGTGATGCCGCGTTCGCGTTCGAGTTCCAGCGTGTCGAGCGTCTGGTCGCGCTTGTCCCGTTCGGACATGGCGCCCAGCCGCTCCAGAATGCGGTCCGCGAGGGTGGATTTCCCGTGGTCCACATGGGCGATGATCGAGAAGTTCCTGACGTTCACACAGAGCAGTCTAGCGCGGCGCATGGTAACCATGCCGTGACCCGCGCCCCCACCCGGGCACATGCGGCAACCCGGCCCGCCCGGGCGGCGTATCAAGGGATCAGTATGTTTCCCCGCATCCGCGCCCTGCCCACCCGGCCCGCCGTTCCCGCCTGGAAGATCCTCCTGCCGGTCCTCGGCGCCGCCGCGCTCGGCTGGTGGGGGTACAGCTGGGTCACGCGGCCCGTGAACCCACCGCTGGACCCCGCCGCGCGCCAGGGCAGCGTCGCGGGCGACTGGGCGACCCTGAAGACGTTCGGGCCGCGCACGCCCGGCACGCCCGGACACGACCGCACGCTGGACTGGGCGCAGGCGCAGCTCAGCGCCCTCGGGTACCACGTGACCCGCGACGCTTTCCCGGTCGACGTCTGGACGGACGGCGGCGCGACCGTCACCGGACCCGGCGGACTGAACGTCACGGGCCGCGCCCTGTACGGCTCGCAGGGCTTCGACCAGCAGGGAACGCTGGTGCCGGTGCCCGGAAACGCCAGCGACGAGCAACTGGAGGCGATGAACCTCCAGATGAACCTGGCGGTCGCCCATTGCCCCGCGCGGCCCTGGGGGCAGTTCGCCACGGCCCTGATCGACCAGGGTGCGTTCGGCGTGGCGATCATCGACGACTGCCCGGTCACGCCCGCGCTGTCCCGCGCGCCCGCCACGCCCCTGCCGATGCTCGTGCTGGACCGGGAGGCCGGGGCTGCGCTGGAGGAGCGCCTGGGGCAGACCGTCACGTTCACCACCCGCACTGGGCAGCAGACCGTGCAGGCCGCGAACCTCGTCGCCCGGCGCGCCAACGGGCAGGCGCAGGTCATCTACGGCGCGCACCTGGACAGCGTCCCCGGCGCCAGCGGCGCGAACGACAACGCCAGCGGCGTCCTAGCCGTGCTGGACCTCGCGCGGCGCGCGGCGGGCACCCCGGAGGCCGAGCGGGCGTGGTTCGCGCTGTTCGACGCGGAGGAACTCGGCCTGATCGGCAGCCGGCAGTTCGTCCGCACGTACGCGTACCCCATGGAACAGACCCGCGCCATGATCAACCTCGACATGGTCGGCGTGAACGCCGAGCCGCTGGGCGTGGCCGCCACCGAGGACCTGCTGCCCCTGATCCGCGCCGCCCGCCCCGGCCTGCGCGAATTCGACGACGCGGCGCAGTCCACCCGGGAAACCTTCGGCCGCAGCCCCGCCACCACCGGCCTGAGCGACCACGCCGCGTTCAAGGCAGTCCGCATTCCCGCCGCGTTCCTGCACCGCGGGCTGGACGGGCACTACCACACACCCCAGGACACCACCCTGGACCCCGCCCTCGTGCAGGACGCCGCCGACAGCGCCTGGAAGATCGGGCAGGAGGTCCTCGCCGCGCCCTTCACGCCGCGCCCCGAGTGCGGCCTGACCGGACGCGACTGCCACTGACCACCCCCAGTGACCGCGCCGGACCCGCCATCTGGCCGACGCGCCGCCCCCGGTTCAGCCCCTAACGTGATCGGCATGACCCGGTCCCTCGGTTACTTCACGGACGTCGCCCTGAGGCGGCAGGAGGGCAGCGACGTGCAGGTCCGCGCCGACTGCACCGTCGTGCGCTCGCCCGCCAATCCCACCTTCTGGTGGGGCAATTTCCTGCTGATGCCTGCCCTGCCCGCCCCCGGCGACCTTGAGGCCTGGGAGGCCACCTTCCAGCGCGAGTTCCCAGGCGCCGCGCACCGCGTGTACGGGGTGGACGCGCCCGGACTCGCCCTGAGCGGCCCGCCCGCCGAGGAGTTCCGCGCCGCCGGGTACGACGTGCGGGCCGACACGGTCCTGACCGCCGCCCGCACCCACGAACCCCGCCGGATCAATCGGGACGCCCAGCTGCGCGTCCTGACCGGAGACACCGACTGGGCGGCGGCCCTGGCGATGCGTGAAGCGGTGAATGCCGCCGACCCCCACCCCCACGAGGCGCAGGGATACCGGGCGTTCGCCGCCCGGAAACTGGCCGCGTACCGCGCCGCGCAGGCCGCCGGGCACGGCGCGCTCCTGGGGGCCTTCGATGACCACGGGCGGATGCTCTCGGGCCTGGGGATCTTCGACGCGGGTGACGGCGTGGCCCGCTACCAGAACGTCGAGACGCACCCCGACGCCCGCTCACGCGGACTGGCGGGAACGCTGGTTCCCCACGCGGGCGAGTGGGCCCGCGAGCACCTGCACGCGCGCACGCTGGTCATCGTGGCCGACCCGGACTACCACGCTCAGCGCCTGTACGAGAGCGTGGGTTTCACCCCCACCGAGCTGCAGATCGCCCTGGAAAAACGCCCGCTGGAGTAACGCGGACTCCGAATGAACGGCCAACCTGACCACCGCTCCACGCCCGGAACCCGCCCCTCTCCCACGCGCATCCGCTCGGAGTGAATGGTCTGCACAAACCGTTCACTCCGAGTCGGGGGGGGGGTGTGCGCCGATCGGAGTTCTTCCCGAACGGGGTGACTACTCGACCCGTTCGCCGCGCTGCAACTTCACGGCCCGCACGAGGTTCTGGTACATCAGGGCACTCGTCAGCGGGCCCACGCCCCCGGGCACCGGCGTCTGCGCCCGCACGGGCAGGTTCGCCTCGGCGTCGCCCACCACGCCGCTGCCGTCCGGCGGCACGTTGATCCCGGCGTCCACCACCACGTGGTGCGGCTGCACGTGCGCGGGGCGCAGCAGCCCGGCGCGGCCCACGGCGATCACCACGGCGTCCTGCGCGGCCAGCACGCCCGGCAGGTCGCGGGTGTGCTCGTTGCACAGCGTGACGGTCACGCCGCGGTTGTTCAGCATGAAGGTCAGCGGGCGGCCCACCGTGCGGCCCGGGCCGATCACGGCGACGCGCGCGCCGCGCAGGTCGTCGCCCAGCGCCTCGCGCAGCAGGAAACGGATCGAGCGGGGCGTGGGGGGCAGCAGCGCCTCGCTCTCGCGCCCGGCGGCGATCAGCGCGAGGTTCGCGGGGCTCAGGCCCTCAATGTCCTTGCGGGCCGTCAGGTGCAGCAGCGCGGCGTCGGCGTCCAGCGGGGCGGCCAGCGGCAGTTCCAGCATGATGCCGTGCACGTCCGGGTCGCTGGACAGGGCGTGCAGCGTGGCGTGCAGCTTGTCCTGCGTGGTGGCGGCGCCCAGGTCGCGCACCGTGAAGCGCACGCCCAGCCGCTTGGCCTGCCGGGCCTTGCTGTCCACGTACACGCGGCTGGCCGGGTCGCCCGACGCCAGGACGCTCACGAGGTGCGGCTGGAAGTCCCAGCTGCTCAGGTCCGCGCGGACCTGCCGGGTGACCTGATCCGCGCGCGGTTTGCCCGGCAGCGCCAGGGGGGAGGGGAGAGAATCAGTCATGGTGAAGTCCAGATGGGGGCAAGAGGGCGGTGGGGCCGGAATGGGACCGCTTCCCGCAGCGGGAACGGCATCCGGCCCAGCATACCTGCCCGCCGCGTGGCGGGGGCATCTGGGGGTGTTCCTGATCCCCTGGGGGGGGGTACCGTGAAGTGCTTCACAGCGTCGGAAAAGTCACATGGCTATGGTCTAGCCTAATGCCATCTGACACCAGCCGACCCGCCCGCGCCCGCAGCGCCGAAGAGAAGAACCAACGCCGCGACGACATCCTGCGCGCCGCCGAGCGCCTGTGGACGACCACCACCTACGCCGAACTCAGCATGAACCAGGTCGCGCGCGAGGCCAAACTCGCCAAGGGCACCCTGTACCTGTACTTCGACACGAAAGAAGAACTGTTCCTGGCGCTGCTCAGCGAACACCTTCAGGGCTGGATCACGCGCACCAGCGACCTGCTGATCGACCGTCAGCCCCGCACGCCGCAGCAGGTCACCGAGGTCCTCATGGACTCCGCCGACGCGCTCGTCCCGCTGCGCCGCCTGCTGGTCCTGCTGGGCACCGTGCTGGAACGCAACGTCCGCCCCGAACTGGGCCTGGAATTCCGCCGTGAACTGGACAGCCAGCTGCACCGCCTCGTGCAGCACATGCCCTACAGCGCCCCCACCACCCTGCGCCTGCTGCGGCACCTGTACGCCCTGGCGATCGGCTGGCAGCAGTACCGCGAGTCCCTGCCCGGCCTGGATCCCAAGACCGGCCAGCCCCGCGCGGAGACGCCCGGCGAGTACCGCGCCGAGTTCGAACTCGCGCTGCGCGGCATCGTCGAGCAGCTCGCCGCGCAGGACGCCCGCGCCGCCGCTGTCTGACAGCAGCATTCAGGAGTCTTGAAGGTGACCCTCAATACTCCTGAACGAGCGGAGCGAGCACCTGACAACACCAGTGGTTGGAGGTGGAATTGAAGGGCGTGCTGTTGGCCCTTCAATGGAACTGGAGACCGCTGTGATCCCTGCTGATCTCGCCCCCCGGCCGCGTGCGCGGCCGGGGGGCTGCGCCGTTCACCAGCGGAACTTCCCGGCGGCCGCCACCCAGTTCAGTCTCAGCGCCCGCAGGGCTGACGTCAGGTGGACCCCGGTGCTCTCGCAGGCGCGGCGCGCGGCGTCGGGCACGACCGGCAGGACCGTCAGCGACGTGCCCTGCCGCGATGGGACGTACTGCACCCCCAGCGTCACGCCCCGCAGGCACGCGGGCGGCGGGCCCACCAGGAAGTCCGCGTCGCGGATCAGCTGGATGACCTCCGCCTCCGGCACGGCGCGCAGCACCTGCCCGTCCGTCCAGCCGAACGTGGACCGCTGCTGACACGCCCCGGCCCGGCACCACTCGCGGTTCAGCACCAGCAGCGCCCGTTTCCCCTGCACGTAGGTGGCCGCGCGCAGCGTGGTGAAGACCCGCCCCCCGTCCTCCTGACTGCCGCGCCAGTCCAGGAAATGATTCGACTCGTCCGTCACCTGCAGGTGGAACAGGTTCTGCGTGGCGGTCCAGTCCAGCCGCTCGCGCCGCGCGGTGGCCAGCAGCGACCCCTCGGTCGCCGGAGGCTGAAAGCTCGCCAGGAACAGCTGCACGGCCCGTACTGGACTCAGCGGCCCGGCCTGCGCTCCGGTACCGGTGGCCAGGATCAGCAGGGTGGCGGGCAGGGCGCGGCTCACGGCTCGTGGGGACACCCGTTCAGTCTGCCGTACGGACGCGCCGCGCGCGAGCCGTGACACCCGGCTGCACAGCCCGCGCCGCGCCCGGCGGGGCCGCCCGTATGCTGGGACGCGTGCGTGTCGTTCTGAAACTCGGTACCAGCGTTCTCACGGCAGGGACGGACCGCCTGCACCGCCCCCGCCTGGTGGACCTGATCCGCACCCTGGCCGCCGCCCGCGAGGCCGGGCACGAGGTCGTCCTGGTCACCAGCGGCGCGGTGCTAGCCGGGTGGGAGGCGCTGGGCTTCCCCCCACGCGACCGGACCCTGGCGGAAAAGCAGCTGCTGGCCGCCGTCGGTCAGGGCCGCCTGATGCACACCTACGCGCAGCTGGCCGACCTGTACGGCCTGCCCGTCGCGCAGGTGCTGCTGACCGCCGACGACTTCCGGGACCGCACGCGGTACCTGAACGCCCGCACCACCCTGGACACCTGCCTCGCGCGCGGCGTGATGCCGATCATCAACGAGAACGACGCCGTCGCGCTGGAACAGCTCAAGGTTGGGGACAACGACACCCTCTCGGCGTTCGTCGCGAACCTCGTCGAGGCGGACCTGCTGGTCATCCTGACCGACGCGCCCGGCCTGTACACCGCCGACCCGCGCCGCGACCCGACCGCCACCCTGATTCCCATTGTGGACCGCGTGACCCCCGAGGTCTGGGCGCGCGCCGGGGGCGCCGGATCACACCGGGGCACCGGCGGCATGCACACCAAGATCCAGGCGGCCGAGATCGCCACCCGCGCGGGCACCCCGGTCGTGATCGCTCCCGGCGACGCCCGCGACGCCCTGACCCGCCTGCTGACCGGCGAGAGCATCGGCACCCGCTTCCTGGCCGCCGGGTCCCGCCTGGAGGCCCGTAAACGCTGGATCCTCGCGGAAATCGCCGCCGGAAGCGTCACCCTGGACGCCGGAGCCGCCCGCGCGGTCGCCGAACGCGGTGCGAGCCTGCTGCCCGCCGGGATCACCGGCGTGCAGGGGCGCTTCGACCGCGGCCACACCATCCGCCTGCTGGCGCCGGACGGCACGGAACTCGCGCGGGGCCTGACCCGCTACGCGTCGGCGGACCTGCTGAAACTCGCCGGGCAGCACTCCAGCGCTGCCGAGGGTCTGCTGGGCTACACCTACGGCCCGGAAGCCGTGCACCGCGACGACCTCGTGCGGCTGTAGAGGCCCCTCTATACTGCCGGGCGTGCTGGCCCTGCTCGCCTCCCAGACCCAACTCACCGACCCTGCCGCGGACGCCCGGGGTGACGGGGGCTACATCCTGCCCACCCGCCCCGCCTTCACGACCGACATGCTGGACCTGCGCGCCCTGGACGCCCGCCCCACCCCGCAGGGCATGCAGTTCACCGTCACGTACGGCCAGATGGGCAACCCCTGGAACAGCCCCGCGGGCTTCAGCGCGGGCGTGACCGACATCTTCGTGAAGGGCGCGCTGGGCGGGCAGGCGAAACTGGGCGACCTGGGCCTGCGCACCAGCAGCGGCGGCTGGCAGTACCACCTGCGCGTCTCGCCCGGCGGCAGCACCCTGACCGAGGTGGACGCCCAGGGCCAGGAACGCCCCCTGGCCACCCCGACCGTGCAGGTGTCCGGCACCAGCCTGACCGTGCAGACCGCGCTGCCCGACGGTCGCTACGGGTACTGGGTGACGAACAGCGTCTACTCCCCCCTGACCCCGGACGGCGTGCTGCGCCCCGGCACCGCGCAGAACCCCACGGCCCTGCAGGCGGGTCGCGCTGACGCGCCCGTCCCGGTGGACGTCCTGGCCGCCCCGGGGGACACGCGGGCGTACACGCGCGGCACCCTTGCCCCGGTCGGCGAGACCCGCGACCTCGTGGGCATCGGGCTGCTCACGCTGGGCGGCGCGGGCCTGCTCGTCACGATCATCGCCACCGTGTTCGTCTGGAAGCGCCTGAACAGCGGCGCCGCGTGACCCGCCCTGCCCGGCCCACCGCGCTGCCCGCCCCGCTGCTGATCCTGATCGCTGCGGTCCTGTGGGGCCTGCTGGGCATCCTCGGCAAGCAGGCGCAGGCTGCCGGACTGGACCCGCTGGAGGTCGCCTTCTGGCGCGCCGCCCTGGCCGGGGCACTATACGCCGCGCACGCGGCCCTGACCCGCGCCCGCCTGCCACGCGGCCGGGACCTGCTGATCACGGCCGCGTTCGGCGTGGCGGGCGTCAGCATCTTCTACGGGTCGTACCAGCTGGCCGTCCGCGCGGGCGGCGCCAGCCTCGCCAGCGTGCTGCTGTACACCGCCCCGGCCTTCGTGGCCATGATGGGCTGGGCGTTCCTGCGCGAACGCCTGGGCAGCCGGGAACTGCTCGCGGTGGCGGGCACGCTGGGCGGCATCGCCCTGATCAGCCTGGGCGGCGGGCAGGGCGTGACCGTCACGCCCGCCGCGCTCGCCTGGGGCCTGACCGCCGGATTCACGTACAGCCTGTACTACCTGTACGGCAAGGCGTTCTTCACCCGCTACGACCCGCCCGCCCTGCTCGCCGTGGCGCTGCCGGTCGGGGCCGCCGTGCTGCTGCCCTTCGTGACCTTCACCGGGAAGACCCCCGGTGCGTGGGGCAGCCTGGGCGCCATCGCCGTGTTCAGCACGTACCTCGCGTACCTCGCGTACTCCTGGGGCCTGAAGCGCCTGCCCGCCACGCGCGCCAGCGTGATCGCCAGCCTGGAACCCGTGGTGGCCGCCACCCTGGCCGCGCTGCTGTTCGGCGAGCGGCTCTCCGCACTGGCACTGCTGGGCGCCGCCCTGGTGATCGGCGCGGCCCTGCTGCTCAGCATCGGCCCCAGCGACACCGAACGGCACCCCCCAACCGAATGACCAGGGAACCGAATGATCAGGCCAGGCGGATGATCAGGGCTGCCGGTCCAGCGTGAAGTCCCACTCGAACGACCGGCCCCACGGCAGGTCCGCGCTGCCCAGCGTGTACGTGTCGCCCACGCGCAGCGGGAAGAATGCCCCGGCCAGCCGCATCAGGGTCGCCTGCGCCTGCGGGGTGTTCAGTTGCGCCTCGGGGATCAGGGTGCGCAGCTGGGCGCGGACCTCGCTGCTGTAGATCACGTCGTTCGCGAACTCGCGGGCCAGCAGCGCGTCCTGCCGGACCGGATCGGCGCCGCGCGCCAGTTTCGCGTGCGCCAGCGCCGTCCCGAGGTTGTTCCCTGGCGTGCCCCACGCCGCCAGCGCCTGCAGGTTCGCGTGCTGCCGCAGGGTGCGCAGGTCCGCCCAGAAGCGCGGATTCCCGAGGTTCACCTGAGCCACGTCCGCCACGGCCACTTTCCCGGCGCGCAGCAGTGTGCTGACCCGCAGCGCCGCGCGGCGCGGGTCGCCGCCATTGAACACGAACAGCGTCAGGTCCGCCTTCCCGTCCACGACCTGAAAGCCGCTGCCCTGCGCGTGGTTCTCGGCACTCTGCGTCAGGGGAATCCCCTCGTACTTCATGACCTCCCGCGCGGCGGCCGGGTCGCTGTACTCCACCCGCACGGTGGCCGCCCCGGGCGCCAGGGCGCGGGCGGTCAGCATGGACAGCACCTCGTCCGCACCGGGGTACACCCGCACGTTCGCGGGGGCCTCTGCCGCCAGGGCCGCGCCCTCCTGCGGGGCGGGACTGCCGGGCAGCGCGTCGTCCCAGGTGACGTCCAGTTCCTTCAGGCGGCCCTCGCGTGCCCAGCCGATCACGGCGCGCACCACCTCCAGGTTCCGCGCGCGGTCGGTCGCGTCCGGTTCGCGCGGCAGTGTGATGAACGCGAACACCGGCTGCCCCGTCCGCTCGGTCCAGGTGCGCAGCGGTTCCAGTCGTGCCAGGGCCTCCTGGGCCGTCAGGGGGCTCGTGCGGGACTGCACCAGTCCCCCGTAAGCCAGGGCGTCCAGCGACACGATCAGCGGTCCCGTGCGCGGCTGGTCGGCCAGCCACGCGGTCAGCGCCGCCGGGTTCGCGCCGCGCATCGCCGTGCCCAGCAGCGCCGCCTCTGGCACGTGCAGGATGTCGCCGCGCAGGCCGCCGATCAGCGCGGGCAGTACCCGCGTCGCCGGGCGGGAATCCAGCGGCAGCAGCGTCTGGGCGCCCGCTGCGCCGAGCAGGAGGGGCATCAGGGCGGTCAGGGCAGAGGTGCGGCGCATCGTGCCCCCGACCCTACGGGCCGCGCGTGAGGAACCGCTGGGAGTTCCGTGGGAACACGGTCTGTACGCGGGCATGCCACCTGTCCCGCCCCCGCGCGGGTAGCCTGAACCTCATGAAAGCCAGTGACCTGTGGCGACTCGCGTGGCGCGGACTGACCCGCCGCCGGGTCCGCACCCTCCTGACCGCGCTGGGCATCACAGTGGCGGTCGCCAGCATGGTGATCTTCCTGTCCCTGGGCGAGGGCATCCGCAAGGTCTTCACCAGCGAACTCGGCGGCATCGGCCCGGACATCCAGGTGAGCCTCACGCCGCTGTCGCAGGGCATGGCGCTGCACCCCAACCTCCCGCAGAGCACCGTCACGCAGTTGCAGGCCCTGGCGCCCGAACTGGGCATCGAGACGGTCACGCCCGTCATCATGGCCGTGCGCGGCGGCCTGGACCCCACCCAGAGCGTCGTACTGTACGGCCTCCCGGCCAGCGGCGGGATCGGCGCGGTGTTCCCCAGCACCGCGCTGGCGCAGGGCCGCCTGCTGACAGCCGCGGACGAGCAGACCGGCGCGGCCGTCGTCGGTGCCAAGGCCGCGCAGAACCTCCGACTCAGCATCGGCAGCACCCTGAACCTCAACCGCCGCGCCAGCGTGAAGGTCGTCGGCGTCCTCGCCCCGCAGTCCGGACTGGTGGACAACTTCATCTTCATGCCGCTGACGCCCCTGCAGCGCAGCGAGGGCGCCGAGGACCGCGTGTCCCTCGTCGCCGTGAAACTCAAGGACCCCCGGCAGGCCCGCGCGGTCGCCACGGGCATCAGCGACCGCCTGAACCTGGAGGCCGCCACGCAGTCGGACTTCCTGAGCTTCATCGAGCGGGCCCTGCGTATCAGCGACGCCGTGCGGTTCGGCATCTCCCTGATCGCGCTGATCGTGGGCGGGCTGGCCGTCGCGAACACCGTCATGATGGGCGTCTATGAACGCACCCGCGAGTTCGGCACGCTGCGCGCCATCGGGGCGCGGCCCGCGTTCGTCCGCGCCCTGGTCCTGACCGAGTCGCTGCTGCTGTCGCTGGTGGGTGGTGTGGGCGGCGTCCTGCTGGGCCTCGTGGGCATCGTGGTCGTGAACCTGTACACGCAGCAGCTCGCCGGGATCGACGCGGCGGCCCTCACGCCCCGCCTGACGCTGCTTGCACTCGGCATCAGCTTCCTGCTGGGGCTGCTCTCTGGGCTGCTCCCGGCCCGCAACGCCAGCCGCCTGAGCATCACCGACGCCCTGGGGAGGGTCTGACATGACCGCCACCGAACCGACCGCCCGGACCACCACACCGGCCCTGACCCTCAGCGTCCACGACCTGTCGCGCGTGTACCCCAGCGGCGACGGGCAGGTGCAGGCCCTCGCGCCCTTCACGCACACGTTCCCGCCCGGCCTGACCGCCGTCGTCGGCCCCTCGGGCAGCGGCAAGAGCACCCTGCTGAACCTCCTGGCGGGCTTCGACACGCCCACCACCGGGCACGTGCAGGTGGGGGACACCAACCTCACCGCGCTCGACGAAACCCGCCGCGCCGACCTGCGACTGCGGCACTACGGGTTCGTGTTCCAGAACCACAACCTCGTCAGCATTCTCAGCGCGCAGGAGAACGTCGAGTTCCCCCTGACCCTCGCGGGCCTGCCCCCCCGCGAGCGGCAGGCGCGCGCCCGCGACCTGCTGGCCCTGGTGGGCCTGGACCGCCGCGCGGACCACCTGCCCAGTCAGCTGTCCGGCGGGGAAGCGCAGCGCGTCGCCATCGCCCGCGCGCTGGCCGGGAACCCCGGCGTGCTGCTGGCCGACGAACCCACCGGGAACCTCGACACCCGCACCGGCGAGCGCATCCTGGCGCTGCTGCGCGGCGCGGCCGACGCGGGCCGCACCGTCGTGCTGATCACCCACGACCGCGACATCGCCGCGCAGGCCGACCACCACCTCAGCGTCCGCGACGGGGTCGTCACGCCCGGCTGAACCCCCACAGGAACGCGGCCCGGACACTCGTGCCGGGCCGCGCCGCATTCACTGGTCAGGGGGCTGTGCCCACGCGCGTCTCGCCGTCCCGCAGCCACAACACGCGCCCCTGCGCATCCCGCAGGCGCACGACCACCTGCACCGTCTCGCCCGGCTGCGCGCCCGCACCCGCGCGGCCATACGCGCTGGCCACGCCGCCCGCCGACTGCAGCGGCGACTTCCACAGGTCCGTGCCGCTCACGACGAACACGCCGTCCAGCCGCAGGGCAGGCAGCGCGTCGCGGGAATTCAGGCGGACCTTCACCCCGAACCCGCCCGAGCCGCTGGCCGACGCGGAATCCAGCGTCACGACCTGCCCGCCCACGTTCAGCGCCGTCGGCGCGCCCAGCAGGTCCCCCACCGACGGCGGTACCCGTGGTGAGAACCCGCAGGCCGCCAGCAGCAGCGGCAGGCACAGCACGAAACGCTTCATGAGAACGAGTGTACCTGAGAACGTCCGGCAGAGGGTGAAGAGCTGACTCACCCAGCGTTCACCAGCTCAGATCCGGCGCTGTCACCACGCGGTCCCCCGGCTGATCCGAGAACAGCGTGTACGTGAGGGTGTACGTACCGGGGATGACGCGCGTCAGCACGATCGCGTCCCCATCCAGCCGTGGATTCAGGTTCGCGAGACTCGGCCCCTGCACCTGCAGCGGCCCCCGCACCGCCGGCTGAGCACCCGCCGCGGGCAGCGGGTCGATCAGGCGGACGTTCTCCAGCGTGCTGTCCACCGTGAACACCAGCGTCACCACGTACCCCTGCCCCTGCGCCGCAGCGTCCACACTCTTGTTCAGGCTGGCCCGCGCGCCGCCCTGCACGGTCCGCGTGACATTCGCGCCGCCCGGGTTCCGCACGCGAGCCTGCCCGGTCGTCCGCAGCCCGGCCGGGTCCAACACCGCCTCCGCCGTATCGCTGCGGCACACCCGGACCGGCACCTTCAGCCGCAGCGGCGCCCCCTGCCCGAACTCGCCGGTCACGTCCAGCGGGTAATCGGTGGACCAGCCGGCCGGCAGGTTCAGGTTCACCTTGCCCGTCAGGCGGTACGGGAACTCGGTCTTCGCCACGGCGGTCAGCTGCGTCACGTCACACAGGTTCAGCACGTCCGGCGACGTGATCAGCGTCAGGTCCACCAGCGGCCGGTACTCGATGGTCACGCGCTCCGTGCCGCTGTCCGTCACGCGGCCCGCCGCTGGCGGCGTGACCGAACTGCCCGGCACGGCGGTGGGCGTCACCGGGTACTCGCCTGGCGCGAGCGGGACCGTGGCGGGCGTCGCCAGGGTCTGCCCACCCACCTGGAACGGCACGCCCGTCAGCGGGATGCGCTGCCCGGCGAACACCGCCACCGCCTCGATCAGCAGCTGCCCCTGCGGCGGCCGCGCCACGAACCGGATCTTCGTGAAGCCCGGCTGGTAGCGGATCTCGGTCGAGGACACGATGTTCCCCGTTCCCTGAATCAAGGTGCCGCTGACCGGTAGGTACCCGGGCGGCAGGACCGGGCGCACCACCGCGTCCCCCACCAGCTGATACGACGCGCCGGGAATCGGGCGGCCCTGCGGGTCCACCACGTCCACCAGCAGCTGATTGGCGATCTTCACGCCACCCGGCACCTCGAACCCGCCCACGCTGCCCGTGATGGGCTGATCGCCCCGGCGGAACGAGAAGCGAATCGCGTTGCTGTACTGCTTCGTGGTGCCCAGCACCCGGATGTACAGCCGCCACTCGCCCACCAGATCCGGCGTGATCCGGAACGCGTCGGTGGCCGTCTTGCCGTTCTCGCTGGGCGTGAGGTTCACGCGCCTTCCGCCCGGCTGCTCGGCCCAGAGTTCCGCCTCCAGCGGGCCGTCCACGTCGTAGTTCAGCAGATTCAGCGTCTGACCCACCCAGTCCGCCGTGACATTCACCCGCGCGGCCAGCAGCGGCTCGGCGTCCGTGGAGCGGGCATTCACGCTGAAGTCACTCGTCTCCAGCCGGAACGGCTCGGCCACCCGCAGCGCGAACGAGTTCTTCCCGTTGCCCTTGCTCGTGACCTTCAGGGTGTACGTCCCGGCCCCCAGCCCGCCGCTGAACAGGCTCTCCCAGGTATGCTCGCGGTTCAGGCTGAAGCGCCGCTCCAGCACCGTGCCGCCCGCGCCGCTCAGGGTGAAGGTCGTCTCGAACGGCTCGTTCTTCGCGTACAGCTCATCCCCGAAGTACCCGTCAGCCCGGCGGCCATCCACGTAATCCGCCAGGTTGAACGTCGGCGAGTAGACCTCCAGCCCCAGCGGCTTCCCGGCGTCCTGCGCGGACACGCGGATCACGTACGTCTCCTGCGCCTGCGGCCACTTGTCCCCCACCGACACCAGCGGCAGGGTACCGCCCGCCTGCGCAGCGGCAGGCGCCGCAAGCCCCAGGAACGCGGTCAGGACAACAACATGAACAGGCACACCACGGCGATTGACAGGCATCACGCGGAGCATACACGCGCCCCGCCGCCCGTGGATGACGCCCTGCTGGACACACCCATCCGCACGCCCACGCGCGGGGAGTAGGATCGCCCGTGATGACGCTCGCCGCCCGCGCCCACGCCTGCCTCTCCGACGCTGCCCTGCACGGCAACCTCACCCAGCTGTCCCGCCGCGCCGGCGTGCCCCTGCTGTTGCCCGTGAAAGCCAACGCGTACGGGCACGGCCTGCGCCAGATCGTCACGCTGGCCGCCGCGCATCCCGACGTGTGGGGCTTCGCGGTCGCCACGCCCCGCGAAGCCGCGCAGGTGGCGGCCCTGATCCCCGGCCGTCCCGTGGTGCTCCTGACCCCACCCACACCCGCCGAGGTGCCCCTCCTGGCCGACCTGGGCGTGCGGCTCCCGGTCGCCTCGCTGCAGGAGGCCGACGCGCTCCCCGCCCACGCCCGCGCGCACCTGAAGGTCGACACCGGCATGAACCGCCTGGGCGCCCGCCCGGAAGACGCCGTGCAGGTGGGCACCCGACTCGCCGAGCGCGGCCTGCTGGAAGGAGCGTACACGCACTTCGCCACGGCCGACGAACCCGACCTGAGTTTCGCGCACGAGCAGCTGCGCCGCTTCCAGAGTGTGCTGGGCGCCCTGCCCGCCACGCCCCAACCCCTGCTCGCCCACGCCTCGAACGGCGGCGGCATCCTCTCCTTCGGCGCGCTGCCCGGCATGCGCCTCGCCCGGCCCGGCCTCGCCAGTTACGGCTTCGCGCCCCCGCACCTGCGCAGCACGCTTCCCCTGCGCCCGGTCATGACCCTCACGGCGCAGGTCACGCACCTGCACACCGCCCAAGCGGGCGAAACCGTGAGTTACAACGGTCTGTGGCGCGCCCCGAGCGACACGCGCGTCGCCACCGTCGGCATCGGCTACGCCGACGGCTACCCCCGGAACGCCACCGGCCGCGCCCACGTGCTCATTGGCGGCGAGCGACGCCCCGTGCTGGGCCGCATCTGCATGGACCAGCTCATGGTGGACGTCACCGGCCTGGATGTTCAGCTGGGCGACCCCGTCACCCTCTGGACCGACCACGACCTGACCGTCACCGACGTCGCCACCTGGGGCGACACCATCGAATACGAAGTGCTGACCGGCCTGGGCGAACGGGTGGAGAGGGTTGTGGGGAGCGGGGAGTAGGGAGTGGGCACAGCAGGGAGAGTGGGGCGCCGGATGAGTCCAGGCGCCCCACTCTTTTCCACTTCCCACCACCCACTCCCCACTTCCCTCAGAAGAAGCGGCTGACGTCCCGGACGACCACGAACGCCATGAGGAGCATCACGAACGCGAAGCCTGCGAAGTTGATCGCCTGCTCCTGCTGGAAGGTCAGCGGGCGGCCCCGCAGCGCCCCCACGAAGGCCAGGACGATGCGGCCGCCGTCCAGGCCGGGGATGGGGATCAGGTTGAAGAACGCCAGCGAGAGGTTCAGCAGGATGGCGACCTGCAGCAAGGCCCAGGGGCTGACGGCGGCGGCGCGGGAGACGATCTCGGCGGTGCCGATGGGGCCACTGACGTTCTCGTCGCGGCTGAGGTCCAGCGTAAAGAACCGCTGGAACAGGCCCGCGAAGGACTGGATGACCTGCGGGACGGCCTGCCCGGTCACCTGCCACGCGCGCACGAACGCCGCGCCGACGCTGACGGGTTGCACGTCCGGCGCGTAGCGGATGCCGAGCAGCTGCCGCTCGCCGTTCACGGTGGGCGTCCAGTCGAAGCGCACGTCGCGGGTCTGCCCGTCCCGCAGGACGGTGAAGGTGTGCGGCCCGGCCTTCGTCAGGACGTCGCGGACGCCCTCCCAGCCCGCGACCGTCTTGCCGTTCACCGTCGCGGAGTCCGGGATGTCCTGCCCGTCGATTCCGGTGATGACGTCCCCCACGCGCAGGTCGAGCGTCTGCGCGCGGCTGCCCGGCACGACCTCCTCGATGCGGGCGCGGTCCGGCACCGCCACCCCCTGCGAACTGAACGCCACGGTCATCAACCCGATCGCCAGCAGCAGGTTCGTCAGCGGCCCGGCCAGCAGGATCGCCACCTTCCCCCACACTGTCAGCGCCGCGAAGCCGCGCGTGGGCTGGCGGTACCCGCCCTGCCCGTCCTCCTCGGGGGCCATGCCGTCGATCTCCACGTACCCGCCGATGGGCAGCAGGCTCAGGCGCCACTCGGTGCCGCGCCACATGCGCCGCAGCAGCACCGGCCCCATGCCGACGCTGAACGAGTGCACCGCCACACCCTGCCGCCGCGCCAGCGCGTAGTGCGCCAGTTCGTGCAGGAACGTCGCCACGCCGATGATCAGCACCGTCCACAGCAGACCCAGCGGGGTCAGGGCCGCCGCGATGCCCTGAACTACATTCATATGGCCTCCGATGGGACGGCGGGGTTCAGCCGTGCCATCCGAGCGGATGCGAGTGGGAGCAGGACGGGGACCGGACGTGGAGTTCGTCCTTCGGCGACCTCCCGGAGGGCGAACGCAACAGACGGTGCCCGACTCACGCCATCACCCCGTTCGCTGCGAGTTCCTGCGCGCGGGTGCGGGCCCAGGCGTCCACCTCGGCCAGCGTGTCCCAGGTCAGGGTCCCGGCGGGCGTGTCGTCCAGCACCCGTTCCAGCAGACGTGGAAGGTCCGTGAAGCCGATCTGCCCGGCCAGGAACGCGTCCACGGCCACCTCGTCGGCGGCGTTCAGCGCGACCGGCAGCAGCCCCCCGGCCTCTCCGGCGCGGTACGCGAGGCCCAGGCAGGGGAAGCGCGCGTGGTCCGGCTCGCGGAACTCCCAGGTGCCGCGCATCGGCCAGCCCAGGTGCGTGCCCACCTCGCGCCCGCGCCGCGCGCCGCGCACGTCACCGGGCCGCTGCATGCCGGTCGGCGCGGCGTCGATCGCGTACGCGATGGGCAGCCGCATGTCGGTCGGCCCGAACTGCGCCTTCAGGCTCCCGTCCCGGAAACGCACCGCCGCGTGAATCAGGCTCTGCGGGTGCACCACCACGCCCACCTGCGACAGCGGCAGGCCGTACAGGCTGGCGCACTCCATGACCTCCAGCCCCTTGTTCATCAGCGTGGCGCTGTCGATCGTCACCTTCGGGCCCATGCTCCACGACGGGTGCCGCAGCGCCTGCTCGGGCGTCACGCCGCTCAGGTCGGTGGGCCCCTCACGGAACGGCCCGCCGGACGCCGTGAGGATCACCTCGGCCACGTCCGCCATGTCCTCGCCCGTCAGGCACTGGAACACCCCGGTGTGCTCGGAGTCGATCGGCACCACGCGCCCGCCGCCCAGCGAGGCTGCCTCCCACATCAGGTGCGCGGCCGTGACCATCGCCTCCTTGGTCGCCAGCGCCACCGCCTGCCCCGCCTCCAGCGCCGCGCGGGTGGGCGACAGGCCGATTAGCCCGCTCATGGCGTTCACGACCACTCCGGTCGCCACGGCTGCCACCTCGGCCGGGTCGGCGATCACGCGTACGCCCGGCAGCGCCTCACGTGCCTGCGCCAGCACCCCGGCGTCCACGCTGACCAGTTCAGGCCGGAACTCCCGCACCTGCGCGGCCAGCAACTCTAGGTTGCGCCCGGCGGCCAGCGCCGTCACCCGCCAGCCGCGCTCGCGCGCCACGTCCAGCGTCTGCGTGCCGATGCTGCCCGTACTGCCCAGCACCGCGATCCCGCGCCCTGCACCCTCGGAAAGACTCATCCCCCGCATGCTAGTGGACGCAGGGGATGAGGGCCGCACGGCGGCGCACGATTGACCGTCCGACCTCCCGCTCAGCGGGTGAACACACTGATATGCAGGAACAGGTACGTGGCGGGCACCGCGAACAGCAGGCTGTCCATGCGGTCCAGGAACCCTCCGTGCCCCGGCAGGCTGCTGCCGCTATCCTTGGTCTTCAGGGACCGCTTGATCAGGCTCTCGGACAGGTCGCCCAGCTGACTGGCACTGGCGACCAGAATCGAGTACAGCAGCGCCTCGAACGGCGTCCACACGTGCGTGAACGTCGTCAGCGCCAGCACCATCAGGAAACTGAACGCCAGGCCACCCACGGCCCCCTCGACGGTCTTGCCGGGACTGACCTCCGGGGCCAGCTTGCGCTTCCCGAAGAAGTACCCCACGAAGTACCCGCCGATGTCCGCCGCGAACGTCGCCATCAGCGGCAGCGCGAAGTACAGCAGCCCGTCCCCGGCGTCCGGGCTGTAGCGCAGCATCAGGAAGTACCCCAGCAGCCACGGGATGTACAGCAGCCCGAACATCGAGTACACGATCCGCTCCAGGGGCCGCTCGCCGGGCCGGATGACCTCCACGACCAGCAGGTACCCCAGCGCGACCGTCAGGACCGCCTCGCGCCACGACCCGCCCGGCCACGGCGCCTGCGGCCACAGCGGCAGGCTGGCGATCATCAGCGCCGCCGCGAACACCGCGAGGCTCACGCGGCGCACGTCGATGTCGTTGCGGTCCAGCATGCGGATGTACTCGTACAGCCCCATGATCGCCACGACGATCAGCGCCGGGAGCATCGCCCACCAGCCGATCCACACGATCACGCTGAGAATCGCGAAGCCCACCACGCTCGTCAGGACGCGGCTGCTCAGCGACTCCACGCGGCCCCCAGGGAACGGCCCATAGGAAAGTGCCGCCGGGGAGACCGGCGGTCACGGGCAGAGGAGGCGGGACGCCTTCTACAGACTCCGGTTGAACGGTTGGCACAATCGTTCAACCCGAGCGGAGCGAGCAGGAGAGCAACGGGTTCCGGGCGTGGAGTTAACAGATCGGCGGTGTCCCGATCTGTTAACGAAACAGACGGAGTCCGTATCACCCGAGGATTTCCTGCTCCTTCTTCTGGAAGGTCTGGTCCACCCTGGCGATGAACTCGTCGGTGATCTTCTGCACGTCGGCCTCGCCGCGCTTGATCTCGTCGTCACCGATGCCCTCGACCTTCTTGACCTCGTCCAGCGCGTGCTTGCGGATGTTCCGCACGGCGATGCGGGCGTCTTCCGAGTAGCTCTTGGCGTTCTTCACGAGGTCCTTGCGGCGCTCCTCGGTCAGCATGGGCAGGCTGATGAAGATCGTGTCGCCCTTGTTGTTCGGGTTCAGGCCCAGGTCGCTGTCGCGGATGGCCTTCTCGATCGGGTTCAGCGCGCCGCGGTCCCAGGGCGTGATGACCAGCGTGCGGGCGTCGGGTGTGGTGATGCTCGCCACCTGATCGATCGGCATGGTGCTGCCGTAGTAGTCCACGACGATCTTCTTCAGGATGCCGGGGTTGGCGCGGCCGGTGCGCAGCACCGAGAGGTTGTTCTCCAGCGACTCGATGGCCTTGCCCATCTTCTCGCGGGTGTCGGCCTGGATGGTTTTCATGTCAGCCATGGGAGGGTCTCCTTGTGGGAAAGTGCCGCCAGTCTAAAGGATGGGACGGGACCGGCGGGAACGTCAGCTCTGGATGAGGGTGCCGACCCGCTCACCCCGGAACAGGCGCGGCAGGTTGTCCTCCTGGAACAGGTCGAACACCACGATGGGCAGGCCCTTGTCCATGCACAGCGTCAGCGCAGTGGCGTCCATGACCTCCAGGCGTTGCTCGACGACCTGCAGGTGCGTCGCCTGCGCGATGAACTTCGCGTCCGGGTTCTTGCGGGGGTCGCTGTCGTACACGCCGTCCACCTTGTTCTTCGCCATCAGCACGACGTCCGCACCGACTTCCAGGGCGCGCAGGGTGCTGGTCGTGTCGGTCGTGAAGAACGGCGCGCCGTTCCCCCCGCCGAAGATCACGACCCGGCCCTTTTCCAGGTGGCGGATCGCGCGGCGGCGGATGTACGGTTCGGCCACGGCCGCCATCTGGATGGCACTCATGACGCGGGTGGGCCGCCCGGCGCTCTCCATGGCGTCCTGCAGCGCCATGGCGTTCATGACGGTGCCCAGCATCCCGATGTAGTCGGCGGTGGCGGGGTCCATGCCCTGCCCGTTGCGCGCGCCGCGCCACAGGTTCCCGCCGCCGATCACGATCGACAGTTCGATGTCGGTGCCGTCCAGCGCGTCCGTGATGCGCCGGGCCAGCGCGGCGGTCGTCTCGGGGCTGATCCCGAAGCCCGACTCGCCAGCCAGGAACTCACCAGAAAGTTTCAACAGGACACGCTTGAACATGATTCACCTCTACGAATGGGGGGGCGGGGGGCAGGAGAAACCGGCAACCGCGCGGGGCGGCTGCCGGGTGGACGGTGGCCGCGCAAAGGCCCCCGCTGCGGGGGGCCCAGGCGGGTCTTTAAGCGCCGATCTCGAAACGGACGAAGCGCTTGACGGTCGCGCCGCCCAGGTACTTGGCGACGGTCAGGCTGTTGTCCTTCACGAACGACTGCTCAGGCAGGACCTTCTCGGAGTAGAACTTGCCGATCTGGCCCTCGACGATCTTCTCGACGATCTGCTGGGGTTTGCCTTCGTTCAGCGCCTTGTTCGTGAGGATCTCGCGCTCTTTCTCGATGTCGCTGGAGTCCACTTCGTCACGGGTGAGGAACTGGGGGCGCTCGGCGGCGACGTGCAGGGCCACGTCCTTCGCCTGGGCTTCGCTGCCACCCTCGACGTCCACGAGCACGCCGATCTTGCCGTTGCTGTGCACGTACCCGGCGACAGTGCTGCCTTCGAGGTACGCGACCTTGTTCAGGACGATGTTCTCACCGATCTTGCCGGCGGTCGCGGCGACCAGGTCGGCGACGGTCTCGCCGTCCACGGTGTACGCCTTGAAGGTGTCGAGGTCGCTGGTCTTGGCGGCCAGCGCGGCCTGCGCGAGCTTCTCGACGACGGCCTGGAAGTCGCTGTTGCGGGCGACGAAGTCGGTCTCGCTGTTCACTTCGACGATGGCGGCGCGGTTGCCGTCCACGGCGAAGCGCACGATGCCTTCCTTGGCTTCACGGTCGCCCTTCTTGACGGCCTTGGCGATGCCGCGCTCGCGCAGCAGCGCGATGGCCTTCTCTTCGTTGTTGTCGGCGTCGGCGAGGGCCTTCTTGACGTCCATCATGCCCGCGCCGGTCAGTTCGCGGAGTTTCTTGATCGATTCCAGCATGTGTTGCCTCCTGTGGGCGTGAAGCCTGCATCTCGGGCTTCGGAGTCGGGGTCAGTCAACCTGGGCGGGAAAAGGGGGGCGCGCCCTTGATCGGCCTGCGCCGGGACGCGTCCCCCCCGTGTCCCGTGCTTAGGCTTCGGCCTGTTCGGTCGCTTCGGTCTGCTCGGCTTCGGCCGCGCCGACGTCTTCGCCGCCGCCACGAGCCTCGACCAGCAGGTCACCGATGCGGTGGGTGATCAGCTGGATGCTGCGGATCGCGTCGTCGTTACCGGGCACGATGTAGTCGATGACATCGGGATCGCTGTCGGTGTCGGCCAGGGCGATCACGGGGATGCCCAGCTTGTTCGCTTCCTGCACGGCGATGACTTCCTTGGTGGGGTCCACCACGAAGATCGCGTCGGGCAGGCGGGTCATCTTGCGGATGCCACCCACGAAGCGCTGGAGGCGCTCGCGCTCGGCGGCCAGCTTGATGCGCTCGGCCTTGGTGCGGTCGTTGACGCGCTCGGACTCGAACAGGTCGTCGAGTTCGTTCAGGCGGTCAATGCGGGTGCGCATGGTCTTGAAGTTCGTGAGCATGCCGCCCAGCCAGCGGCTGGTGACGAAGGGCATGCCGGTGCGGCGCGCCTCCAGCTCCACGATTTCCTGGGCCTGCTTCTTCGTGCCGACGAACAGGATGACGCCGCCGCGCTCGGAGAGTTCCTTGATGAAGTCGAAGCTGCGGTCGACCTGCTTGAGGGTCTTCTGCAGGTCGATGATGAAGATGCCGTTCCGCTCGGCGAAGATGAAACGCTTGAACCGGGGGTTCCAGCGCTTGGTTTCGTGACCGAAGTGAACTCCGGCTTCCAGCAGCTGCTTCATGCTGATGTACGACATGGTGACTCCTGAGCGTTGTGATCGGGAAAGAGTTTGCCGTCCTCGTGCCAGCCCCGCGTCAGGTGGTTCACCTTCCGCATGTGGGGCCAGGCCGCAGCGCGACGCTCGAGCGCGCAGGGCAGGATCACGGGGGCACCCAAACGAAAATTATACGACATGAGAGCCCCCGGTGGGAGGGGGAGGTGGGGCGGATGCCTGATGGCCGAAAGCTGGGGGCTCAGAGGAGGCTGTGGGCCAGCGCCGAGACCGCCAGCGACTGCCGGGCCTGCTCCTCCTGAGCGTCCTCCAGATGCCACGCCCCCGACAGGGCCGCGTACGCGCCCACCCACGCCAGCAGCCGCGCGCGGTCCAGCCCGGCCTGCCGCGCGATCAGCGCCGACTGCCGATCCAGACGCCCCGGCATCAGCGCGTGCTCCAGCGTCGGATTGCACAGGATGTTCGCGAAATCGAAAGTCCGCTCGCCGATCAATCCCTTCGGGTCAATGACCAGCCACCCCCGCTCCGGGCTGTGCAGGACGTTCCCGTGATGCAGGTCACCGTGCAGCGGGCGCACGTCCCGCGGATCGGTCAGCAGACGCTGCGCCGTGCCCCAGGCCCGCGCGAAGACCTCCCCCTGTCCCTGCGCGGCCTCCAGCGCCCGGAACCAGCGGGGGAGACCCGGCAGGTCCGGCCAGGGCGGCACCCGCGCGGCATGCACGCCCGCCGCCGCGCCGCACAGCACCCGCGTCGCCGCGTCATCCTGCCCAGACAGCGCCCAGTCGGTCAGTGACGGGGTCGGCTCCAGTCGTTCCAGCAGCGCCTCGCCCTCATGCCGGAACACCTGCGCCGTGCCCTGCCCGCCCAGCCACACCATCAGGTCATGGCCCCGCACCTCCTCCGCGCTGCGGGCCACCTTCAGCATCGCCGCCTGTCCTTGCCAGCGCACGGGCATCAGGTCGCTGCCCGGCGTGCGGTGCGGATCGCCGCGGCGTCCGGCATCAGCTCCCAGCGGCTCAGGCAGGACTCCAGACTCACGCTTCCAGTCTGCACCGAATGGAGGACGCGCCATCCCCCGTGACAGGGCTTACACTTGGCCCTTATGGACTGGTTCTACGCCATCGTTTACGGGATCGTCGAGGGGATCACCGAGTTCCTGCCGATCAGCTCCACCGGGCACCTGATCCTCACCGGCAACCTGATGGGCGTGCCCTGGTCGAAGGAAGTCAAGGACACCTTCGAGGTCGTCATTCAGGGCGGCGCGATCCTCGCCGTGCTCGCCTACTACTGGAAGGACTTCCTGCAAATTCGCCACATTGGCCGGGACAAGACCCAGCAGAACCTGTGGCTGGGCGTGGTCGTGGCCTGCATTCCCGCCGTGATCCTGGGGCTGCTGTTCGGGGACACCATCAAGGCGTACCTGTTCCGTCCCAGCGTGGTCGCCTGGGCACTGATCGTGGGCGGCATCCTGATGTGGCTGATCGAATCGCGCCGCGTCACGCCCAGTGTGGACGCCATCGAGAAGATCGGCGTGCGCCGCTCGCTGCTGATCGGCACGCTGCAGTGCCTCGCGCTGCTGTGGCCCGGCTTCTCCCGCTCCGCGAGTTCCATCCTGGGCGGCATGGTGCTGGGCCTGGACCGGCCCACCGCCACGAAGTTCAGCTTCTACCTGGGCGTGCCCACCCTGGGCGGCGCCGCGCTGCTGGACTTCATCAAGAGCCGCGACATCCTCGCGGAGATCGGCGTGCTGAACGTGCTGCTGGGCGCCGCCGTGAGCTTCGTCGTGGCGTATCTGTCCATCGGGTGGCTGCTGCGCTTCGTGTCCACCAACAACTTCAAACCCTTCGCGGTCTACCGCGTCGTGGTCGGCGTGCTGATCCTCGCGCTGATCGCAGCGGGCTTGCTGAACAACGGCAACCTCGCCTGAAGCCCACATGAAAGGGGCGGCCCGGAGCGAGTCCTGGGCCGCCCCTTCCCACGCAGTCCTGCCAGAATGGTGCGCGTGGCTCCACCCACCCTCTACCGCCCGTTCCTGAACGGGACGTACGCCGTCTCCGCCGGACTGTACCGGATGGGCCAGCAGGCCATTCCCTGGCTGGACGACCCTCGCCCCGAAGGGCACACCTTCACGCTGGACGACACGTACCCCGCGTTCATTGCCAGCAAGGTCGCCGCGCACGCCCGCGCCCCGCACGAGTACATGGGCGAGGCGGCACTGACCCCAGACCTGCGCGAGGCGGCCCTGACGCACGTCGCCGCGACCCTCGCCCGCGACAGTGGCGGGGCGATCACGTGGGACGGCGCGACCCTCCGGAACGACCTTCTGGGCTGGCGGTCCACCCTCGATCCGCGCTGGAACGCCGTACATGACCTCAGGCACTTTCAGGCCCCACACGCCGGGCTGATCGCCAGAGTGCAGCCGCTCCACGCACTGGACTTCCTGGGCCTGAACACCCAGGAGGACCTCGCCCTTATCGCCCGTGACCCCCACACGGGTGCGGACTGGCTGGCCGCCACGCACGTCCTCCTGCCACAGCACTGGGACCCGCGCGACAAACTCGGCCGGGACTTCCGTGCCGTCCACGAACCCGTCGCGGGCAGTGGCCCCATGAACGTCACGGCACCCCGCCTCGTAGAAGCGGCCATCACGCGCGGGCCGTTCATCCGCTTCGCGTGGGGCCTCAGCATGACAGGGCGCCTCGACCATCACCCCGCCGCCCCGCCCGACGAGGACCGCGCCCACGACACCCGCTTCCACCCCGACTGGGCGTACCTGCGCGTCGAACGCCAGACCCTCACCGGTTTCCCTGACGCGCACGGCGCACTGTTCACCATTCGGCCGCTCGTTCACCCCCTGACGAAAGCCGTGCAGACGCCCACGCACGCTCAGGCCCTCGCCGCCGCCATCCAGTCCATGACGCCCGAACAGACCGAGTACAAGGGATTAACCCACCTGCAAGGCGACCTACTGCGGTGGCTCAGGGACCGCAGCCTAGACTGACCGGGTGAATCCCGCCCGCCCCACCCTGCTGCTCATCCCCCTGCTGCTGGCTGCCTGCGCCGCGCCACCGGACGACACTACGGTGATCAGGGGCGACAGCACCCAGGTCACCACCCGCACCACCGTCACGACGGATAACGCCACGACCGGCAAGACGACCACCCAGCGCCAGTCCACCGCCGCCACCGTCCCCATCAGCGCCCTCCCACGCGAAGGACAGCAGGTCCTGCGCCAGATCGACCAGGGCGGCCCCTTCCGCTACGCCAAGGACGGCAGCACCTTCGGCAACCGCGAACGCCGCCTCCCCACCCGGCCCAGCGGCTACTACCGCGAATACACCGTCCCCACCCCCGGCGAGAATGACCGCGGCGCCCGCCGCATCGTCTGCGGCGGCCAACCCCCCACCCGCACCGACGACTGCCACTACACCCCCGACCACTACCGCACCTTCCGGAGCATCCAATGATCCAGATCTTCAACGCCCCCCCGGACGGCCTCCAGGCCGCTCCACACGAGCCCCGCATCATCGCCGCCGGGTACCAGATCACCGTCCGTGAAATCGACTTCGGCGCCGTCCACGATAAGGACACCCTGATGCTCGCATTCCTCAAGGGCCTCGCCCTGCGCGACACCTTCGGCCGCAACTGGGACGCCCTCTACGACATCCTCACCGACCCCGACCAGATCAGCGCCCGCTACGCCCTGATCCTCTGCGACTACGCCCACTTCCGCCGCCGCCACCCCCACCTCGCCACCGAACTCGAACAGGTCCTCCTCGACGCCCAGACCAACGCCGCCCAGCAGGAACGGCACCTCTGGCTACTCATCGAAGAACCCGACCACGACCCCAACGGCTGGTGAGCTCAAGCGGCAGCGCCCTCCACCCGGAGGGCGCTGCCGTGTGTTAGCAGATTAAGGGTTACGAACGACCGAAACCGTGCTGCCCGCAACGGACGTCACGATGCCCGTTGTCATGTCTTCGATCAGCCAGACCACCTGATAGGTGCCCGGGTCTCCGAAGGCAACGGTGGACGAGACACTTCCGGTCACGTCGTTGGTGAAGCTGACACTCTTCTGAACGCCGTTCATGTACAGCACGGCGGCGACACGGCTCCGGTTGGTCATCCCCGACAGAGTCCAGGTGCCCGTGGTGTAGTTCAACTGACCACTTATGGTGCTCGGGGGTGTCGGGGAGGTCGCGGTAGAGGTGAAGTATGCGGGCCGGGCGGCACGGATGGCCGCGCGGTTGATCGTCACGGGAATGCACTGAATGTTCCGGTTCCCCTCCGTGTCCTGCACAGTTACGCGGAGGTCATACCGCTCGTTGACGTTGTTGTCCGGCACGTAGGCTGAGCCGTCAATGTCGAGATTGTTGAGCACGACGTCCCCAATGGCAATGGCAGGACTGTACCCGTAGTTCAACATGAGGACATCAACGGGTGAACGGCCCGCAACGGGAACGCTCGCGTCGCATTGCGTCGTGCCATTGAGCGTGAGGGGTCTGGTGGCATCGAACGGCCCCACCACTCGCGCCTCGACCACGGCCACTCCGGTGTTGTCGCTCACGCTGATGAGCAGTCCGGAGGAACTGTCAAGCTGACCAGGCTTCTGCGCATCCGTGATAGCCGGGAAGCGGATGGTGGACGCCGGCGGCAGCACACTGACAGTGTTGTGCGTGAAGCGGCTGCTGGTCTCCAGGGGGCGGGTGATGTTCGCGCCCGCCGGGTCAACCTGAACCTTGGTCCGCGCCCTGATGAGATACGTGTCAGCAGGAAGGGCTGCCACGTCAAACGAGGTGTTGCAGGTCAGGGAATCGACGCTGCCACTGCAGACTGTCGGGTCCGTCGGGCTGAGCGTCTGGGTGGCCACTACGATGCCACGGTAGTCCAGCAGGTCAACCTTGAAGGGCTGCGTGATGGTGTAATCGGCGCTGCGCTTGGTCAGAGTGATCTGCACGGGAACCGTTGGCGTGTTCACCGTCGCTCCGTCGCTGGGGGAAGCCACCTTGAAGTCCGGGCTGGTCAGGTTCTGGACCTGTACGTTCTTCTCACCACTGATGCCCCGCAGTCCTGATTTCGTGTAGGCGATCACCTGAAGTTTCAGGGGGCCGTTCGCGAAGCGGGTGGTGTCCACACTGAAGGTCGCTCGGGCCTGGGTCGTCACGTAGGTGCTGTTGTCCACCACGCCTTTCGCGTCGGTGATCTGCAGGATCATCCGGTCGACCTGACTGGCCGCGTCGAAGTTCCCGGACACGTTGACGCTCATGTTGCCGGCGTATGGAGCCGTGCCGACGACTTCCAGAACGGGAGTGGGGGCCTGCTCGGCAGGTGCTGTAGTCACGTTGAACGTGAAGCTCCGAGTGGTCGGAGCTGAGGTGTTGTTCGCTGCATCGGTCGCCGTGAAGGTCACGGTGTAGGTGCCCGAAACGGTGGGACTGAAAGGCGTGGAGAAGGTCGATCCAGTCTGCGTATCCAGAGCCACTGGAGCGGCGTCGTTCGGACCCTGAATGGAGGCAGAGATGCTCCTGACCGATGACAGGCTGTCGGCCGCGGTCGCGCTGATGGTGACAGGCGCGGTCGTGAAGACCTGACCCATGGTGGGGCTCGTGATCTGGATGGTGGGTGCGGTCTTGTCGATGGTCACGGTTCGACTGAGGGTCGTGGCGTTTCCGGCGGCGTCAGTGGCCGTGGCGGTCACGGTCGCTGCGCCGTCCGGGCAGGCGCTGTAATTCCAGACGCTACCGGTCAGGGTGCCGCAGGACACGGTGTAGGAGATCTGCCCGTCATTGGTGCTGGCACCCAGGGTCAGAGAACCGCTGGCGCCGACCGTGGTGGGCGGTTGCCACACAATGATGGGCGCCGTGTTGTCGACGGTCAGGGTCCTGGTGACCTCGCTGCTGTTTCCGGCGCGGTCCAGGGCAACGGCGCGCAGATTGTGGACGCCGTCCGACAGGGTGGTCGTGTCGAGGGTGAAGGTGTACGCGCCATTGACTCCGGCCGTCTGGCTGGCAAGGATCGTGCCGCCGTCGAACAGATCCACTTTGACAATGCCACTGGCGGCGCCGTCCGTTCCCTGAGGGTCGGTGGCTGTTGTCACGACGGTGATCGTGCCACGCTGAGGCGTGCTGGGCAGACCACTGAAGGTGACGCTCGGTGCCGTGCGGTCACTGGTGGTCAGATTGACACTGATGTCGGCCAGGGTGGTGCTGGTGCTCCGTCCCGTCCGGTCTGTGGCTGTAGCGCGCAGGGTGTATTTCCCATTCATCGGTGCCCAGATGACGTCGCCGGCGGCCCCTGTCACCACGCCGACCTGGGTGTAGGTCTTCCCACCGTCGCTGCTGGCCTCGACAAGGATCCGGTCCACGCCGCTGACTGCGTCGGTTCCGTTGACTCCGATCGTGATGGGGTTCTGCGTGAAGACCTGCCCCTGCTGCACCTTCGTGATCTGCACGGTGGGATTGCTGGCATCCACCGTGATCAGACGGGCAGGACTGCTGAAGCTGCGTCCGCCATCGGTGATGGTCGCCGTCACGCTCTGCTTGCTGCCATCCGTGCAGCTGCTGTCCAGAGTCCAAGTGCTGCCCTCGATCTTGCCGCAGGTGACCGTGTACACGATCTGGCTGGAGAGGTCCTGTCCGTTCCTCGTTGCTGTGGCGCGCAGGGTCACCGTGCCGCCCCCGGATACGAAATCACTGGAAGGACTCAGCCACGTGAATGTCGGTGCCGTGACCGTGCCGCCGGTCCCTCCACCTTCCGTGCTCGTGGTGGACGTGAACGTGAAGGGCAGAACGTTCTGCACACTGCCGAACTGCACGTTGACGGGCAGATTGGTGGCGCTGGGGTTCTGGCTGAGGACCTTGCTGAACAGGTCCGCCTGATTGAAGGTGGTGGTGACGCTGCGATCCGCGAAGGTGGTCCCTGGATCATTGAAATTGCAGATGGCGTTGGGATTCGCCTGTGCGGCCGCGCAGGTCAGTCCGGCGGGAAGGCTGACGGCGGGGATGGTTACGGTTTCGGTCTTTACCGTCTTGCTGGCCGGGTCGGTCCAGGTGACCGTGGCGGTATTGACGGTGACGGCCTTGCTGCCGGCCTTGTTGGTGAAAGTCACGGCGAGGGTGTCTGACAGAGCGCCGTTGGTGGCTGTGATGCTGGTGACCGTGCTTGCGGCGGTCACGGAGGAAGAACTGGGTGCGTTGCTGCCGCCACAGCCGGCAATCAGGAGCGGGAGGGTAAGAAGGGCGAGTTTCTTCATGTGGGGTCCTCCGGGGTGGGGGCGTCTTTGAGGTGGGGGTTGAGGATGTAAAAGGCGAGGCGTTTCATGCCGGCGAGGAAGTCGACGTTTTCGACGATTACGCCGCGCCACTCGTCGCTGAGGTCGGTGTGGCCCGGTCGGTCGGTGGTGCGGGGTTGGATGACGGTGGGGGCGAAGTTCAGGATACCTTTCACGCCAGCGTCTGCAAGCGATTGTGCGGCGTCCTGCGCGCGGTCGGGTGGGACGGCCAGGAAGCCCATGTCGACGGTCTGGGTCTGGGTGAAGTCACGCAGGGTGTCGAGGTGCTGGACGCGTAGCCCGCGGACCTGCGTGCCGATCAGGTCGGGGTTCACGTCGAACAGGCCGACGTACTGGAACTGGTAGTCGCTGGCGCCGGGGTAGTTGGCGATGGCCTGCCCGAGGCGGCCGACGCCGACGATGACGACGTTCCAGGTTCGGTTGAGGCCGAGGACGCGGACGAGTTCGCGTTTGAGGATGGGGACGGTGTAGCCCATGCCGCGCGTGCCGAAACGGCCGAAGTACGCGAGGTCCTTGCGGACCTGGAAGGCGGTGACACCTGCCCGTTCGGCGAGGTCGGTGCTGCTGGTGCGGCTGACGTCCTGCAACTCAAGCTGCTCAAGGATGCGCAGGTAGGTCACGAGGCGGCTGATGGCGGCGGTGGGGATTTCAGCCACGTTCAGCGGACCCGGAAGCTGTCGAGACCGTTCTCTTGGAGTCGGGTCTCAGTGCGGGTGAGGGGATCGCCGGTGTACGGGCCGACCAGCACGGTCACCTTCTTGCCAGCGGGGGCGTTCACGGTGGGGTTGTAGCCCAGGTCGCGCAGTTGCTGCACGAGGTTCTGCGCGCTGTCCAGGCGGTCGAACGCGCCGACCTGCAGGTAGGTGGGGGTGTTGCTGGTGGGCGCCGCGGCGGGTGTGGTTGCCTCGGTGGGGGGCGTATCCGTGGTGGGGGTGGCCGCAGGTGCAGCTGCCGGGCTGCCCAGGCTGGTGCCGCGCGGGGGGTACAGCACGGCGCCCGGTGCGGCGCGCTGCACGTCGGTGAGGGCTTGGCGCGCGGTGGTCTCGTCGGTGAAGGGACCAACCTGCGCGACCACCTGCGTCCCGAGGTCGATGGGGTAGACGGTGTAGCCGAGGGCGCTGACACCCTGCGCGGCCTGCTGGGCCGCTTCCACGCTGCTGAAGGTGCCCAGGGTGATGCGGTAGTCGCTGCGCAGCGGCGTCCGCTGCTCGCTGGTGGGAACTGCGCCGCCGGTGCGGGCGGCCGGGGTGGCCGGTGCAGCGTCGGCTGGGGTGGCGGGGTCGGTCGTGGCCGACTCGTCTGCCGTGCTGGTGGCGCTCTCCGCAGGGCTGGTCAGTGTGGGGTCGGGCGTGCCGATGGGGGCGGCGGCGATCACGGGGGCCGCTTCACTGTCCGGGGTGGTGGGCTCGGCCGCCGCTGATGCGGTGTCGGCCGGAGTGGTGCTGGCCACCGGGTCGCTGGGCGCCGGGGTGATCGGGGTGGTACTGACGGTCTCGGTGCCAGTCACTTCGGACGTGCCGGGGGCGCCGGGAATGGCGGGGGTGGTCGTGGTGGCGGCCTCGCTGGGCGTACTGACGGGAGTGGTGGCCTGGGGGCGCAGCAGCAGGGTGCCGAAGCCGCCGAGCAGCAGCAGCACCAGCGTGCCGATCATGATGTCCGGCCAGCGGCGGGGTGTGGCCGCCCGGCTCACTTCAGGGCCTCCAGGGCGCGCGTGCTGCCCAGGGCCGCGGCGGCTTTCAGCGACGTGCGCGCCTCGGTTTCCCGGGCCTGGGCGCGCTGGGCAAGGCCCAGCAGGTACCACGCCTCGGCGTTTCTGGGGTTTTCGCTGACCAGTCCGCGCAGGACCGCCTCGGCCTCGGGGTAGCGGGCCGTGGCGAGCAGGGCGCTGCCGAGGTTCACGCGGGCGGTGGGGGTGGGGTTCAGCTTGACGCTGTCTCCCAGTGCGGTGGCGGCGGCGGCGTAGTCCTTGGCCGCGTAGGCGCTCAGGCCCAGCCACAGAGCGGTGTCGGCACTGGGCGCGCGGGTCTGACTGGAGGTGAGCGCCGTGCGGGCCAGCGCGTACTGCCCCTGGCGGTAGGCGGCGACGCCCTGCACGAACAGCGCGCGCGCGAGGGTCGCGTCGTCGGGACGCAGGGTGAGGGCGCGGGCGGCGTCGGCCTGCGCCTGCGCGTTCTGCCCGAGGGTCAGGCGCACCCCGGCCAGACCGGCACGGTACGTCGCGTTCTGCGGGTCGAGTTTCACGGCGTTCTGGTAGGCGGTCAGTGCGCCGGGGCGGTCGTTTCGCCCGGCGCGCAGCTCGCCTTCGCGGGCGAACGCGGCGGCGTTCTTGGGGTCTTCGCGGGTGGCGGCCTGCGCGGCGAAGACGGCCGCGCGGGTGTCGCCGGTCTGGGTGAGGATGGCGGCCTTGCGCAGCAGCAGCGTGGCGCGTTCCTCGCCGGTCTTCACGCGGGGCGCGGCGGCGTCGAGTTCACGCAGCGCGCGGTCCGGGAGGCCCTGCGCGACGTAGATGTCGGCGAGCAGCAGCGCGGCGTCGGTTCGTTCGGGCGCGGCCTGCAGCAGGGCGTACACGCCGGGCAGCGCGGCGGCGCCCTGACCGCTGAGGGTCCGGGCCTGCGCGAGGCGGTACTGGACGTTCAGGTCCTGCGGATCGATCGTGGCGATGCCGGCCAGGGTGGTGGTCAGTCCGGTGAAGTCCGCCTTCCGCGTCTGCTCGGCCGCCAGGGCTTCAAGCACCTGGCGCTGTTCGGCCGGGCCGGCCTGGTCTTTCATCAGGTCGGCTGCTTGTGTGTAGAACTTCAGTGCCTCGTCGTGACGGCCGCCGCGGGTGGCAAGGACCCCCAGGTTGTACGGGCCCTCGAAACGGTCCGGGGCGAGAACCGTGAACTGCTGCAGTTCGAACGCGGCGCCCCGGTCGTCGTTCTGCGCGAACAGGGTGAGGGCCAGGCCGAAGTGCGGGGCGGGGTTGGTGTAGTTCTGCGTGACCAGCTGTTCGTACAGGCGGCGGGCGGTGGGCAGGTTGCCCGCCTGGTACGCCGCGCGGGCCTGGTCCAGCAGGGCCTGCTGGTCGGCCGTGAGGGGCGTGACGACCGGTGCGGGGGCCGACGTGGTCGTGCCGGCCGGCTGGGTGGGGAGATTGATGGTCGGCAGGCTGGGCGTTCCGGCGGACTGCAGGGTGTTCTGCACGCCGATGGTGGTGGCCGTTTCGAGCATGGTCTGTGCCGCACCATGGGAAACGAGGGCCAGGGTGAGTCCCAGCAGAACGGTACGTGTATGTGTCACCTTATTGGCCTCCTGATGTTTCGGAAACGCCTGTAGCGTAGCATTAACCTGTCTCCTAACCCTTACTCATCTGACTGCCCGAACGGTCGCCGTTCAGCCCCCGACAGCGTGCGTCAGGCGGCGCCGCTGGCTGCCCCTGGCCGCTTCAGGGCCAGCTGTCCGCAGGCCGCTCCGGCGTCCCGTCCGCGCGACCGGCGCACGCTGACGTCCACACCCCGAGCTTCCAGCAGGTCGTAGAACGCCTGGATCTGCTCCTCGGTGCTGCTCTCGAAATTCGATCCGGGCCACGGGTTCATGGGAATCAGGTTCACGTGACTGACCAGCCCGCGCAACAGCTCGGCCAGCAGTTCCGCCTGCCAGAGGTGGTCGTTGATGTCGCGCAGCATGGTGTACTCCATGGTGATGCGCCGACCCGTGACGTCCTGGTACTCGCGGGCGGCGGTCATGATCTCCTCGATGGAGTTCACCTGACCGGTCGGGATGATCTTCCGGCGGGTCTCCTCGTCCGGGGCGTGCAGGCTGATGGCCAGCTTGATGCCCAGGTCGTCCTCGGCCGCCAGTCGCTTGATGCCCCTGGCGATGCCCACGGTGGACAGTGTCACGCGGCGTTTGCTCATGCCCAGCGCGTCCGGGTGCAGCAGGATGCGCGCGGCGAGCATGGTGTGGTCGTAGTTCAGCATGGCCTCGCCCATGCCCATGAACACCAGATTGCGGATCTCGCGCGGGGCGATGCCCTCGCCGCCCGCGACGGCCAGCACCTGCCCGACGATCTCACCGGGCGTCAGGTTCCGGCCGAAGCCCATCGCGCCCGTCGCGCAGAACGCGCAGCGGGCCGGGCAGCCCACCATGGTGGACACGCAGATGGTCTTGCGGTCCAGGTACGGCATGTACACCGCTTCCATCTGGCGGCCGTCCTGCAGGGTAAAGAGGTACTTGACGCTGCCATCGGTGCTGCGAACCGTCTCGATCAGCTTGAAGGGGTTCAGCAGATAGGTGTCCTCCAGCTGCTGCCGGGTGGGGGCAGGCAGGTTGGTCATCGCGCCGAAGGTGCCGACGCCCTGCCCGTACACCCAGTCGAGCAGCTGCCGACGCCGGAAGCCCTCCAGGGGGTAGGCGTCGGGGTGAAGGTCGAGTAACAGCTCCATGTGCCCAGTCTAAAGGCCGGCCCCCCTCCGCACCGTGAGCGTCTTCATGCGGTGCTCAGTCACCCGTGGCGGTGATCACGGCGTTTCCCCCCACCCAGACCTCCACTCCGCCGTGCAGCGGTGCGAACTGCGCGGTCAGTCGGGCAGGCTGACCGGGGCGGCGCTGCGCCGCGCGGAGCAGGTTCACGTCCTCCGGGAGCTGCCCGCGCCCGCCCAGCACGCCCACAAGGCAGGCGAGCATGTTGCTGCTCGCGGCGTCCTCGGTGAAACCCTTCAGAGGGCCGAACGCACGGAAGCTCACGTCCACGCGGCCCGGTCCGCCCAGGGTGTACAGCACCAGCCCGGTCGTGACGGTCGCGCGGTTCACGGCACTGATCGCCGCGTCGTCCGGCGTGAAGGCCTCCAGCGCGGCAAGGGTCGGCACCTCCACGATCAGGTTCGGGCGGCCTGTGCTGCCCACCCACGCGGCCCGCCCCGCCAGCCCGACGGGGGAGAGGTCCGCCTGCACCTCGCGCGCCGTCGCGAGGCCCTGGCGCAGCACCCACTCGCCGCCGCACAGCTGAGCACTCTGGACCTCGCCTCCGGCTTCCGGGTCGCCCTGCGTGACCTCCACGACGTCCAGCAGGCCCACCTGCGCCTGCACGGCACTCAGCGCGGCAATGGCGGCGCTGTCGCTGCTGCCCTTCTCCCGCGAGGGCGTGAACACCCGCAGCCGCAGCCCGGTCGGGTCGGCGCCCTGCACGAACACGTTCAGCGGCGCACCGGACGCGGCGGCCCGCGCCTGCTCGTCGCCGCCCTGCAGGAACACCGCCACGCGCTTGCCGCCCGACCCGCCGTCGGACAGGGCGCGGAACAGGAGGGGAACGGCCAGGGGGTCGGGCGTGTTCATTCAGGCATTCTGCGCGACCGCCGAGCGCGCGATGGCCCGCAGGTATTGACGGGTCGCCCGTCCCTGCAGCCACGCCAGCGCCGGACGCACCAGCCGCAGCGGGGGCCACCCCGGCTGGCTGACCGCCCGAACCGTGAACGTCACGCGGTCGTCGGCGTGCCACTCGATCAGGAAGGTCTCTGCGCCCCGCTCGGGGTGGCCGGGCAGCGTGGCGTACGTGAAGCCCTGGCGGCGCGGCCCGTCGATCACGTCCGTCACGCGGTCGCAGAACGCCAGCGCCAGTGGACTGAAGCGCCCCGCCTGCACCTGAATCACGACCGTCTGCCCCGGCGCGGGCGGCTCGTCCGCCGGGTGCACCCGCAGCCACCATGAGCGGTGCGTGTCCCAGCGGCGCAGGGCGGCCGCCGCGCGCCGGAAGGCCCCCTCGCCCCGACCGACCTCCACGACCTCGTGACTGAGGTCGCCGGACGTCACGGCGTTCGTGGACAGCGGCTGATACCGCGTCCGCAGGCGCTCCAGGTTCCGGACGGTCGGCACGATCAGCGGCATCCCCGTCACGGTATGCCCCCCAGATCCGTCTCGGCAGGTCAGATGACCACCCAGCGCTCACAGCCCAGCGCTCAGGTCCCCCTTACGCGCTGACCCACTCGCGCAGCACCTGTTCCAGGTGGGCGTCGTCCAGTTCGTCCTGCTCGGCCAGCGCCTTGATGTGGTCCGTGACGCGCCGCAGGGCGTCCTCACCGTAGTGGAGGCCGAGTTCGCGGGCCTTGTACGCGATGGCGTGCTTGCCCGTGACCTTGCTCGCCGCCTGGATGCGGCGGCCCACGCCGAACACGCCGGGGGGGATGGCCTCGTACGCGCCGGGGTTCAGGTAGATGGCCTTCAGGTGCATGCCAGCCTTGTGGTTGTATGCGAACTCGCCTGTCAGGTAGTTGTTCCAGGGAATCGGGAGGTCCACCATGCGGGCGATCATGCGGTCCAGTTCCGGCAGCAGGTCGAGGTTGTACTTGTCGATCAGGCCCTGCGGGTCGAAGGTGAACATGCGGGCCAGGAAGCCGCCGAGCGGCGTGATGCCGTTACGTTCCCCGATCCCGAGGATGGTCGTGTCGATGTGGGTGGCGCCCGCCTCGATGGCCTCGTAGGCGTTGCTGACGGCGCAGCCCGTGTCGTTGTGCCCGTGGAATTCGATGCCGCACTCGGCGTGGATGACCTTGCGGACCTCGCGAACCAGCGTGTATACCTGCCGGGGCGTGGCGACGCCCACGGTGTCGGCCAGGCCCACGCGGTGCACGCCCAGATCCGAGACGGCCTTGTAGACGGCCATCAGGTCGGCTTCCTCGCTGCGGAAGGTGTCCTCGGCGCTGAAGCGGATCTGGAGGTCCGGGTGGTTGGTCTTGATCCAGCTGATGACCTGCTGCGCCGTGTCGATGATCTGCCCGATGTTCTTCCCGTGGCTGAATTCCCGCAGGAACGAACTCGTGCCGAACAGCAGGTCCAGGCCGTCCACGCCGGTGTCCACGGCGCGCTGCACGTCGTCCATGTGGCAGCGGACGTGCGTGAGGAACTTGGCCTTCAGGCCCAGGCCCGTCAGGCGGCGGATGTCCGCGTGCGTCTGCGCGCTGACCATCGGGGTGGTGACCTCGATGAATTCCACGCCGAAGGCGTCCAGCGCGCGGGCGATCTCGATCTTGTCGCCCTGTTTGAAGTTCCCGCGTGCGAACTGCTCGCCCTCCCGCAGGGTGGAGTCGATGATCGCCCACGAGGTCGCGGGGATCAGGGGGGCGGGGTGGTCGGTGGTCACGCTGGGGTCCTGGGTCATGGGGGCTGCCTCTTGAGGGGCATTCTGCCTGCCCTGATTGATGAATGTCAAGAAAAATCGCAGATTGATTCACAAATGAAAAGGATGCGCCGTGGTGTCCGGACTGCGCCACCTGGCGGATGCCCCGCTGACCCGCGCCGTGTAGGGTGGGGGCATGTCAGCCGTCACGGCCCCCACCCCCCCACCAACTGAATCGATCAAGAGCCCGGCGCGCGAGATCGCCAGCATTGCCGTCCCCGTCAGCCTCGAGATGGTCATCCAGCTCGTCCTGACCTTCATCAACCAGATCATCGTCGGTACGCTCGGTGCGGTCGCCGTCGCCGCCGTCGGCCTCAGCGGCAGCCTAGGCTTCCTGTTCTTCGTCACCCTGGGCGCCCTGGGCAGCGGCACCAGCATCCTCGTCGCCCGCCGCCACGGCGCCGCCGACCGGCCCGGCGTGAACCAGACCCTCACCGTCAGTGTCGTCACCAGCGTGCTCGCCGCGGCCCTGCTGACCGTCCCGGTCGTCCTGCTCGCCGGACCCCTCCTGAGCCTCGCGGGCGGCGAGGACGCCGTCACCCGCACCGCCACCCCATACATGCAGGTCACCATGCTCGCCCTGATCCCCGGCAGCCTCGCCTGGATCCTCAGCGGCGCCCTGCGCTCCCTCGGGCACGCCCGCACCCCGCTGGTCGCCACCGTCATCACCGTGATCATCGAGAGTCTCCTCGCGTACGGTCTCGTGTTCGGCGTCGGGCCCCTCCCGCAACTCGGCGTGGTCGGCGCCGCCTGGGCCATCGTCATCGCCAACACCCTGAAAGTCGCGCTCCTCGGCTACCAGATTTACGGCCCCCGCCACCTCGCCGCGCTGACCCTCCCTGCCCAGGGCGCGTGGCGGTCCATCGCCGCGCCCCTGCTGACCATCAGCGCCCCCATCGCCTTCACCGAATTCGCCTGGAGCCTCGGCGGCTTCATGTACGCCGCCGTGTACGCCCGCGTCGGCACCGCCGCCCTGGCCGCCAGCCAGATCGTCGGCACCCTCGAAGGCATCTTCATCGTCGGCTCGTTCGGCCTGATGAGCGCCGCCACCGTCTTCATCGGCCGCGCCCTGGGCGCCGGGGACGCCGCCGCCGCGCAGGTGTGGCTGCGGCGCATCAGCCGCGCCGGACTCGCCACCGGACTGGGCTTCGGCCTGCTGTTCGCCCTGAGCGCCCTGATCGTCCCCGCGCTGTTCCCGCGGGTCGGCAGCGACGTGCACCACATCGCATTGATCGGCATCCTGATCAGCGCCGTCTTCCAGATCTTCAAGGTCCGGAACATGATCATCGGCGGTGGCGTCCTCCCCGGCGCCGCCGACGGCAAGGGCGTCATCATCGGCGACGTCATCGGCGCGTTCGTCGTCGGCCTGCCCCTCGCCATCGGCCTGGGCCTCTACTCCCCGCTGGGCGTCTGGGGTGTATTCCTCGCGCGCGGCGCGGAAGAAGTCGTGAAGGTCCTGATCTTCGAATGGCGGCGCCGCCGCATCGACTGGGAAAAACTCGCCCGCGACCAGCAGGGCCAGGACATCGCCGCCCACTGAATCTGGCTCAATCTGCGCCGCGCCGCCGTGTCCTGAACGCGCGGCGCGGTCCGTCTGTCCCGCACGCGCGGCGTAGCATGGCGCGCATGACCCAAATCGACCCGCACACGCCCCGCCTGCTCACCTGCGACGTGCTGTACACCGGCATGGGCGGCGCGCAGAGTCCCGGCGGGGTGGTCGTGGTGGGCGGGACGGTGGCGGCGACCGGGCATCCGGACGCGCTGCGCGCCGCGTACCCCCACGCGCGCGAGGAACGCGCCGGGCCGGTGATCGCGCCGCCGCCCGTGAACGCCCACACGCACCTGGACATGAGCACGTACGAGTTCACGGCCCTGCCGTACTTCCGCTGGATTCCCGAGGTGGTCGTGCCGCAGCGCGAGAAACGCAGCGCCGAGGCCGCCCGGCATGGTGCGGACACCCTGGCCGGGCTGGGTGCGGGGGGCGTGGGCGACATCGTGTACATGCACGCCCCGGACGTGATGGACACCCTGCTGCCCCGCGAGGACCTGAGCGGCGTCCTGTACTCCGAGGTGCTTGGTACCTTCCCCGAGAAGGCCGACGAGATCTTCCGCACCGTGCGCGAGCGGATCGAAGGCTGGCGTGCGCAGGAGCGTCCCGGCGGGCCGCGCGTGGGCCTGTCCCCGCACACGCCGCACACCGTCAGCCACCGCCTGATGCGCCTGCTGTGCGACTACGCCGCCGGGGAGGGCATCCCCCTCCAGATTCACGTGGCCGAGCACCCCGCCGAGCACGACCTGTACACGCGAGGCGGCGGCCCGATCTGGGAGAACCGGCTGGCGCCCTTCTACCCCGAGACCTTCGCGGACGTGATCGGGCGGGCACCGGAGGAGGGGCTGACCCCGGTGCGGTACCTGGACGAACTGGGCGTCCTGAACGCGAAGCCCACCCTGATTCACATGGTGAACGTCACCCCGGACGACATCGCACGCGTCGCGCGGGCCGGGAGTGCCGTCGTGACCTGCCCTCGCAGCAACCACCATCTGGAGTGCGGCGTGTTCCCCTGGGCGGCGTTCGCGGCGGCCGGGGTGGAGGTCGCGCTGGGCACCGATTCCGTCGCCAGCGGCGGCAGTCTCGACGTGCGCGAGGACGTCACCTTCGCGCAGCAGGTCCATGCCGGGCTTGACCCGCGCGTGATCGTCCGAGCCGCCGTGAAGGGCGGGCACCGCGTCCTGGGCACCCGTGCGCCCTTCATCCGCCGGGGCGAGGCCTGGGACGACCGCTACCGCTGGTGACCGGACAGGGGAGGAGGCGACCGGCTGAGTACACGGTCGCCCCCTCCTGAATGGTCAGTTACTGACGGCGGAGCACGTGCCGGTCGCGGTGCGGCCCCCGGTCTTCAGGGTCAGCTCTCCCTGGTACGGCTGAGCGAGAAGTGAGGAGATCCGGCAGGAGTACGTCGCGCCGTTCTCCGCGATCCAGTCGAAGCGGACGGTGCGGCGGTTGCCGTCATACGTGGCAACCGTGAACCCCGCACGGCCCGTGCTGAACGCGTCGGCCTGGTCGCGGCCGTTCACGCTGGCGGTGCCGTCCGCGACGTCCAGCAGATCCGTGATGTTCACGGCCTGCGTCACGGTGCGGCCGTCGACCGGTCCGCTGATGGTCCAGGTCTGGCCCACGATCAGCGGACCGGCCGAGCGGGGCTTGGGCCCGTCACTCTCCGAGTTGGCGAGGAGGGAAGCCAGAGGCGCGCAGGCTCCCAGCAGCGGCAGGGTCAGCAGCGCGGGCAGGACTTTCAGATTCATGCGCGCAGCATACGGGCCGCGCATGAGCGCTCTGCGCCGACCCTTCACCCGGTGTGGAGCGGACGTTCATGCTCCCTGAGTGAAAACCGCTCAAGTTGCTTATGTGCCCCTCACTGAAATCACGCCGCGCCCGGCCCGGCCCGCGCGTTATACTCGCTTGTCATGTTCCGTGTCCTGAACAAAATGTTCGATAACAACCAGCGCGACGTTGCGCAGATCATCAAGACGATCGTGCAACCCGTGAACGCGCTGGAAGAAGAGACCCAGAAGGTCGAAGATCTCGCCGCTGCTTTCATGGATCTGCGCCGCCGCGTCACCGAAGGCGGCGAGAGCCTCGACGACGTGGTCATCCCCGCCTTCGCCCTGATCCGCGAAGCGGGCCGCCGCTCCATCGGCAAGCGCCACTACGACGTGCAGCTCATCGGCGGTTACGCCCTGCACAAGGGCCGCATCGCCGAGATGCGCACCGGCGAAGGCAAGACCCTCGTCGCCACCCTCGCTCTGGCCCTGAACGCCCTCCAGGGCCGCGGCTGCCACCTCGTCACCGTGAACGATTACCTCGCCCGCGTCGGCATGGAGGAAATGAGCCTGCTGTACCGCACGCTCGGCCTCACCGTGGGCCTCGCCAGCCGCGAGATGCAACCCCACCAGAAGCAGGCCGCGTACGCCTGCGACATCACCTACGTCACCAATAGCGAACTCGGCTTCGACTACCTGCGCGACAACATGGCCCAGAGCCGCGAGGCCCTCGCCCTGCGCGCCGATCACCCCCTGAACTTCGCCATCGTGGACGAGGTCGACTCCATCCTCATCGACGAAGCCCGCACGCCCCTGATCATCAGCGGCGCGGCCGAGAAAGCCACCGACCTCTACTACGTGTACGCCAAACTCATCCGCCGCCTCCAGAAGGGCGAACCCGCCGAGCCCGGCGTCCGCACCGAACCCACCGGCGACTACACCATCGACGAGAAGGGCAAACAGGTGCACATCACGGAAGGCGGCATCAGCAAGATCGAACGTCTGCTGTCCCTGAGCGACCTGTACAGCCCCGACAACATGGACAAGGCGCACATGATCACCCAGGCGATCCGCGCGCGCGAACTGTACCACCGCGAGAAGGACTACATCGTCAACGCCGAGGGCGAAGTCATCATCATCGACGAATTCACCGGGCGCAGCATGCCCGGCCGCCGCTACGGCGAGGGCCTCCACCAGGCCATCGAAGCCAAGGAAGGCGTGAAGATCGAGAACGAGAACCAGACGCTCGCCACGATCACCTACCAGAACTTCTTCCGCCTGTACAACAAGTTCGCGGGCATGACCGGCACCGCCAAGACCGAGGAGAAGGAATTCCTCGACATCTACGGCAGCGACGTCCTCGTGATCCCCACCAACCGCGGCGTGCAGCGCAAGGACAGCGAGGACCTCGTCTACCGCAGCAAGATGGGCAAGTACAACGCCGTCGTGCAGGAAGTCAAGGAAATGCACGCCACCGGCCGCCCCGTCCTGATCGGCACCGCCAGCATCGTCACCAGCGAACAGCTCAGCGACCTCCTGACGCAGGCGGGCATCCAGCACAGCGTCCTGAACGCCAAGTTCGAGGCGCAGGAAGCCAGCATCGTCGCGCAGGCCGGCCGCAGCAGCACCGTCACCATCGCCACCAACATGGCCGGCCGCGGCACCGACATCATGCTCGGCGGGAACGCCGAATTCATCCTCGGCGAGGCCATCGAGCAGCAGCTGGGCCTGAGCCGCTACGCCCCGGAAGTCGAGAACTTCATCAAGGCCATCAGCCGCCAGGACCCGGACGCCATGCAGATCGGCCTGCAGATCCCCGGTATGAACGCCGACTTCATCGGGCAGGCCATCCAACTCCAGGCGGACACCCTCACGGATCGTCAGCGCGTCAAGGACCTCGGCGGACTGCACATCATCGGCACTGAACGCCACGAGAGCCGCCGCATCGACAACCAGCTGCGCGGCCGCGCCGGACGCCAGGGCGACCCCGGCAGCAGCCGTTTCTACGTCAGCTTCGAAGACGACCTGATGCGCCTCTTCGCCAACGACCGCGTCGTCGCCATGATGGACCGCCTCGGCATGGACGACACCCAACCCATCGAAGCCAAGATGGTCACCGGCGCCATCGAAAAAGCCCAGGCCCGCGTCGAAGACCGCAACTTCAGCACCCGCAAACAACTCCTCGAATTCGACAATGTCATGAGCAAACAACGCGACACCGTCTACGCCCAGCGCCGCGAAGTGCTCCTCGGACCAGACGCCGACGTCGAAGAAAGCACCGAAGGCATGATCGCCGACTTCGTCGACCACCAGCTCGCCACGCACCTCCCCATCGACCAGAACCACGAAAGCTGGGACATCGACGGCCTGCGCGCCGCCGTCACCGACGCCGTCCCCCCCCTCGAAGGCTTCGACTTCGAAAGCCTGCGCAGCAAAACCCCAGCCGAAGCGCAGGACACCCTCCTCGCCGCCGTCGCCGACGCCTTCGACACCCGCAAAGAAGAACTCAGCCCCACCATGATGAACAGCCTGTCACGCTACGTCATCCTGCAGGTCGTCGACCAGCTCTGGAAGGAACACCTCCACGGCATGGACGTCCTCCGCCAGGGCATCGGCCTGCGCGGCTACGGCCAGCGCGACCCCTTCACCGAATACAAATTCGAAGCCACCACCATGTTCAACGACATGATCGACACACTCAAAGCCGACGTCACTAAATTCGTCTTCAGAATGCAGTTCGGACAGGCCGGATAAGACAGAGAACAAAACGAGGCGCGCACTCCTGGGAACGGGAGTGCGCGTTTTGACCGTGTCGCCATTACTTGGTCAGGTCGAAATCCAGGATGATCTGGTCATCCATGTACGCTAGGACCAGTCGAAGCAGGGTGGCCTGCTGAAATGCGGCGCGTGTGCGCGCGTCAGGCCCCCGATCGATGAGGTAAAAGTGGGCTTCAAGAGGCCAGTACCGTTCCTTGTTCGGGGTGTCCCAGGTGGGCTGGGCCATGTTCAGCCCGGAGAACGTCTTGATCCAGAGTTCGTCGCCCGAGTCGTTCATGAGCCGCGCGCTGAGTGATGCGAGGGCGTAGGTGGTGTCATCCGGGCCGGGTCCATGCACCTCAAGGAGCAAGGGCGCGCTGGTCAGTGGTCCGAAGCGGTGAATGGCCGGATCGAATCGGCCCTCGGTCTGAAGTTTCTGTAGGCGCAGAGCCTCCATGTAGCAACTGACCAGTATCTGCTCCGGCGCGCCGTGCAGACGGATGGTGTAACGACTGTCCTCATAGACCTTGGGCAGGACCCATTTCGTCTGGCTGAGCTGGGGCCAGGTCTGTGCTGTTGTCAGGTTCGGTTGGAGGGCGATCTGGACACCCTCATTACAGAGGGCGTCCAGCTGGGGTTGATCTGTGGGCAGTTGTAGGATCTGTCGGGAGAGAGTGAAGACGGATTGACCGATGAAGCCGCTCGGCGCGGCTTGAGCTGCGGTCGTAAGCAGGACACACAGGAGGATGGTTCGGCGCATCATGGGATGTTCAGGATGTATCACAGCTGATCATCGGCATGCGGCGCAGTTGCTCTGTTGGAAGAGGAAATGAGAAAGTCAGCGCCCCAGTCCATGTCGACTGGGGCGCTGCGGTGTTGCGTGTTTAGCGGCGGCGTTTGGGGCGTTGGGGGCCGACGCGGCCGGCGCCGGTGCCGGGTGTGTCCTGGCGTTGCTGGGGGCGGGCGTCGCTGCGGCTGCCCTGCTGGCCCTGGCGGGGGGCGCCCTGGCGCTGTCCCTGTCCCTGGCTGCTGCTCTGGGCGCTGCGGGGTTGCTGTCCGCCGCGTCCGGGCTGGCTGCTGCGTCCCTGGTTCTGGCCCTGGCCGCGTCCCTGGCCGCGTTTTTCCTGCACTTCGGGGTCGATCTGGCGTTCCTCGGGCGTGGCGGGGGGTTGCAGCGCGGCGGGGAGTTTGCGGCGGATGCCCTGCCACAGCGCGCGTTGTTCGGGCGCGAGGAGGATCAGGTTGATGCCGTCGCGTCCGGCGCGGGCGGTGCGGCCCGAGCGGTGCACGTGGTCCTCGGCGGTGGCGGCGACGTCCAGGTGAATGACGAGGCGCACTTCCGGGAGGTCGATGCCGCGCCCGGCGATGTCGGTGGCGATCAGGATGCGGGACTGCCCGTCGCGGAGGGCCTGCATGGTCCGTTCGCGTTTTTTCTGGTCCATGTTCCCTTCGAGGGGGCTGACCTGTTCGCCGGGGAGGAGGTCGCCGAGGTGCTGGGCGCGGCGTTTGACGAGGTGTTTGGTGCGGCTGAACAGCACGACGCACCCGCCGGGTTCCTTCAGGGCGGCGCGGGTGTGGTGGGCCGCGTCGGTCAGGAGGGTGTCCTTGGTGGTGTGCTGCAGGAGGTGCGTGGCGGTGCTGACGCCGCCCAGGATGTCGCCGGTGGTGTCGGCGCTCTGGGTGGGGGCCACGTCGATGCGGGCGGGGTTGTGCATGAAGCGCTGCGCGACGTCGCGGATCTCGGCGGGGAACGTCGCGGAGGCCATGGCGAGCTGCAGGGTGCGGCCCTGGGGCTGCTGGTCGCGGGCGTGGCGGAGGATGTCGCCCACGTCTCGCAGGAAGCCCAGCGAGAGGAGTTCGTCGGCTTCGTCCAGCACGACGTAGCGCAGGTTGTTCAGGCGCAGTTCGCCGCGTCCGATCAGGTCCTTCAGGCGGCCGGGCGTGCCGGTGATCAGGCCCTTGCCGGTCGCCTCGCGGGTCGTCTGGCCGGGGGTGATGCCGCCGGTGATGCGTCCGGCGGTCATGCCGAGTTCGGTGGCGACGTCGCGGATCTGCACGGCGAGTTCGCGGGTGGGCGTGATGACCAGCGCCTCGGGCTGCATGCCGCGCGTGGGGCGCATGCCGATGCCGCGCGCGGCGGCGGGGATCAGGAACGCGAGGGTCTTGCCGCTGCCGGTGCGGGCGGTCGTGATGACGTCCCGGCCGTCCATCAGCGCGGGGATTGCCTGGGCCTGCACGGGGGTGGGGGTGCGGTCGCCCAAGAGGGTCTGCCAGTCGCGCACGGTGGGCGCGGGGGCGGCGTGGGTGCTGGCGGTGGAGGTGCTGCTGTTGGTGCGGCGGGGCGCGCGGGTCTGCTGGGTCATGGGTGATCCTGTCGGCCTGCTCGCCGCACAGGTGGGGGCGGGGCCGTGTTGAGGTGAGGCTGAGGCGGGTGTGCCCGGTGGGCCGACCTGGCCCGGTCGCGCTAGAGCGCGTGACCCGTCATCCTGCCACGCGCGGGGCCCTGAGGGCAAATGCCGACGTAACGATTCAGCGCTGGCCACCGTCTGAGGGCAGATGCGAGGGGCAGCCGGACCTCGCATTGACGAGGTGTATCTACCTCCATTCCAGCAGGAGACCGGTGGGGGCCAGGGCATGGCCCCAGGTATCTCGTTCGGGTGCTCGTTCAGTTCAGGATGCGGTCGTCGGCGCGGGCCGGGGGCGTCCAGTCGGCGCGGAACAGGTGGGTCGCGTCGCCCCGCGCGGGGGCGTACCACACGCGCACGCCGTGATCGCTGTCCTGCACGGGCAGCAGCGCTTCCTGCCCGGCGGCCAGTTCACGGACGGCCTCGCCGCCCTCGGTGCGGACGGGCAGCCAGGCGTTCAGTCCGGCGGGGGACCAGCCGGCCATGCGCAGCGCGTGCCCGGACACGTTGCGCAGGTGCGCGCCCCGGTCACTGAGCGTGACGGTCAGTTCGGGCCAGTCGGGGGTGGTGACGGTCTTCCAGCGGGTGGCGAAAGTCAGGGTGGGCGTGGTCGGCCACGGGCGGAACGCGGCGGCGGCCAGCAGCCCGGCCAGACCCGCCAGGAGCAGCGCGGCGCTGATGGCCGTGATCCACGGGTCCGTGTCGCCGCGCAGCACGTTCACGCCCAGCCCGGCGCCCAGCAGCGCCACCACGAACGGCCAGCTGGGGCTGGGACGGGTGCGGCTGGGCTGGAACGCGGCGGGCCAGTACTCGGCCAGCAGCAGCAGGCCCGCGCCGACGCCGAACAGCGCGGGGACGTCCAGCAGGGGCGCGAGCAGCATCGCGCCCAGCCCGGGCGCCGCCCAGTACGTCAGGCGTGGGGCCAGGCGGTCACGCGCGGCCTGCGCCACCCGGCCCAGCCAGTACAGCGCCAGCAGGGCCAGCGTCACGGCCAGCGGCAGACTCAGGTCGCTCATGAGGTCCGCCTCATTCGCCGGCCTTGCGGTGGCGGCCCAGCCCGGCGGCCACCCCGCCCCCCGCGCCGGGGCGCGGCGGGAGGCGCTGCGCCTCTCCGTCGGCCGGGTGGGGCGCGGTGAGCACGCCGGGCTGCCCGTGGCGTTCCACCTCGAACGCCAGGTGCCCGATCTCGTCTCTCAGCAGGCCCTCCCAGGCGGTCTGCACGGCGTTCAGGCTGCCGGGCATGGCGAACACCACCGCGCCGCGCACGAGGCCCGCCACGGCGCGTGACAGCATGGCCGCGCCGCCCACCTGCTGGTAGCTGAGCATCCGGAACAGCTCCCCGAACCCGGGGATGGGTTTGGTGATCAAACTCTCCACGACGGGCACGGTCACGTCCCGCCCGGTGATGCCGGTGCCGCCGCTGGAGATCACCACGGTCGCCTCGCGCGTGAATGCCACCAGGGAACTGCGGATCTCGACGGCGTCGTCCTTCACCACGCGGTAGGCGACGACCTCATGCCCCTGCGCCTCCAGCTGCGCGCGCAGGTACTGGCCGCTGGTGTCCGTCTCGGGCGTGCGGGTGTCGCTGATCGTCAGGATCGCCACGCGCACCCGCCGGGGCGACGCGTCCCGGTGCGGTCCGGCGGACCCTTCCGGCGCGGGGTGAACGGGGGAGAGGGGGGGGGTGCCGTCCGGCGCGTGCGTCATGCTCTTCAGGATAGTGGCCCCCGCGTGACCTGCACAGGCACCTGCACCCACATTCCGCCCGGTGCGGAGGTTCAGCTCGCGGCGTTCAGGACGTGCCGGACCCGTTCAGGCAGGTACGCGCGGTCGCTGCGCTTGAGCGCCGAGCGGGGGCGGCTGAGGAACAGCGTCAGGTACAGCGCCGCCTGCTCCGCCAGGAAGCCCTGGTACCCGCCGCCCTCGCCGCTGCGGACGCATTCCAGTGCCAGCAGGTCCAGCTGTTCTTCCAGCTGCCGCAGCGCCAGGAACCGCGCGGCCTGCACGCCACTGTTGCCCAGCGTGTCGCGCAGGCCCTCCAGCCGCTCGGGGTGGCGCATCAGCGCCTTGGCGGCGCGGCGCACGTTCGGGTCCTCCAGCGTCAGGGTGCAGGCGCGGCAGGGCTGCTCGCGGCTGGCCTCGCCGCACACCGGACAGGGCCGGAAGCCCTGTTCCTCCCGCCACTTGCGCGCGCGGGTGATGGCCTCGGCGGCGCGCAGCGCGGCACTCTTCAGGTCGTCCGGGACGTCCTGCACGAGTTCCCGCGCGCGGGCGCGGTCCGGTGCGGGCAGCGGCGCCACCGCGACCGGCGCGGTGGGTTCCCGCACGCTGCCCACACCGAAACGCAGTTCGGTCAGGGGAGCGTCGGGCAGCAGGGCGTTCAGGGCCTTCAGGAAATGGTGCCGCTGCATGCTGAGGTGATGCGCGGTGGCGCTATCGCGGACCTCCACGAAGAGCGTGCCGCCCTGCTGAGTGCGGGGCCGCGTGATCCGCGCGATCTCCGGCCCGACCGCCTGCGGCCACAGCAGGATCGCCCGCGCCCGCTGGATGCCCCCCGTGAGTTTCGCGCTGCCCAGCGTGGCACCCATCAGGTCGCCCAGCCGCAGCGGGCCGCTCATGCGCCGCCCGCGCCGCGTCATGCGCTGACCTCCTCGGGCAGGGGTTCAGGGGTGACCTCTGGCGTGAAGCGGCCCCCGTGCGCCCGCAGGGTCAGCGCCGCGCCGGGCGCCCGCTCGGTCCCGGTCACGATCGCCTGCGGCACGCTGGCCGCCAGATCCAGCAGGAACGCCCGCCGCCCCGGGTCGAGTTCCGCCGAGAAATCGTCGATCAGCAGCACCGGCCGCTCGCCGAAACGTTCCGCCAGCAGCTCAAGTTCCGCGCGGCGCAGCGCCAGCGCCACCGTGCGCCCCTCGCCGCGACTGGCGTACTCCCCGGCCGGGAAGTCCCCCAGCGTCAGGACCAGATCGTCGCGGTGCGGGCCGGTCGCGGTGCTGCCCCGCGCGAGTTCCTCCGCGCGGCGCGACGCCAGATCGTGCGCGTACGTGTCGGGCGTGGTGGACTCCGCGAGGCTCAGCGTCAGGCTCTTGCGGCTGCCCAGCGCGGCGTTCGCCTCGGCCGCCAGTTCGTTCAGGCGGATCAGCGCGCGGCGGCGCACCGTCATGATCTCGGTCCCCAGGCGCACCAGGGACTCGTCCCAGACGTGCATGGCCCATTCCTCACCGCCGCGCAGGGCCGCGTTCCGCTGCGACACCGTCCGCTCGTAGCGGGACAGGACCTCCGCGTAGCGGGCGCTCAGGCGCGACAGCAGCGAATCCAGGAACGCCCGCCGACCCGACGGCGACCCGAACACCAGTTCGCTGTCCTCTGGGCGGATCCACACGGCGCTTCCACGTGGCAGGTCGCCGGTGCGCACGCGCACGCCGTCCACCTTCAGCTGCCGCCGCCCGCGTCCCAGCCCGACCTCCTGCACGCTCAGGCTGCCGCTGCTCTCCAGGTCCGCCCGCACGTACGCTTCCGTCTCGCCCTGCTGCACCAGCTGCTCCAGGCGCGTCACGTCCGTCAGGCCGGTCAGCGCCAGGAACGCCGCCTCCAGCAGGTTCGTCTTGCCCGCGCCGTTCTCCCCGAACACACCGGTCACGCCCGCCGGGAACAGCAAGGTACACGGGGCGAGATTCCGGTAATTCAGGGTGGACAGCGAATCCAGACGCACCCTCCCATTCTAGGCGACGCGGACTAAAGCATTTGTCATGAAGGCAAGGTCTTCATGACCGAGCGAAGCGAGTGAATTTGGCAGAGCAGGATGAAGAATGGAGGCGTCAGGTGTCCTTTTTCCTGACGCCGTAATTCGGAGAACTGCTCTAAACCACGCGGAAGCCTCCCCCCCAATTCGCGCCGCGCCGCAGGGTACGCTGGGCCGCATGACCACCACCGCCCGTCCCGTCCCCAGCCCGGACGACCTGACCGCGTTCGGCGCCGGGCACCTGCCCGGCCTGATCGGCATCCGCTTCACGCACGCCGAGCCGGGGCTGCTGCGCAGTGAACTGACCGTGCGGCCGGAACTGCTCGCCCCGAACGGCTTCCTGCACGCCGCGAGCGTCGTCGCGCTGGCCGACACCACCTGCGGGTACGGCACCCGCATCCTCCTGCCCGAGGGCGCGCAGTCGTTCACGACCATCGAACTGAAAAGCAATCACCTCGGCACCGCCCGCGACGGCACCGTCACCTGCGAGGCCCGGAGCGTCCACGCCGGGCGCACCACCCAGGTCTGGGACGCCGAGGTCCGCGCGCCGGACGGCAAACTCATGGCCCTGTTCCGTTGCACGCAGGCCGTGCTGTACCCCCGCTGAGGTGCCCGCCGCGCAGCCCTGGCTGACCCACCCCGACCCCCTGACCCGGCAGGTCGCCCGCGCCTACGCGCAGGGGGCGTTCCTGATGGACAACGGCGACGGCGTGCAGTTCTACAGCGTCGACGACCGCGCCATCGTGCCCCTGACCGAGGAGGGCGGCCTGCACGTCGCCCGCCGCCTCCGGCGCGACCTGCCGCACTTCACGTACCGCGTCGATACCAACTTCGATGCCGTCCTCGCCGGGTGCCGTGGCCTGCTTCCCGGCAGTCCCCCCCGCGACGGCGAGTGGATCAGCGACGACCTCACTGCCATCTACGGCCACCTGCACGACACCGGCCTCGCGCACTCCTTCGAGGCGTACCGGGACGGAGAACTGGCGGGCGGCGTCCTCGGCCTCGCCCTCGGCGGCGCGTTCATCGCCGAGAGCAAATTCCACCGCGTCACCAACGGCAGCAAGGCCGCCCTCATCGGCCTCGCGGGCCACCTGCACGCCCGGGGCTTCACCCTCCTCGACGCGCAGATCCAGAACCCGCACCTCCAGACCCTCGGCGTGTACGAGATCGGCGCCGACGACTACGCCCGGCGACTCCAGACCGCCCTGAGCACCGACGCCACCCTCGACTAACGGGGCCCCGCGCCGCGCACCAGCCGCATCTCCGACCGGAACCGCCCCGACAGCACCACCGTCCACACGAAGATCAGGACGTCCACCACCGCAGGTCGCGGCCGCGCCCCGAAAATCCGCGCGAACAGCTCAGGCGTGCGCCGGGCGGGCGACACCGTCCAGTCCACGACCGCCCGCTCCGGCCCGGCATTCCGCATCGCGTGCGGCGTGCCGGGCCGCACCGTGAACGACTCGCCCGCCCCGTATACCCGCTCCCCGTCCGGCCACCAGACCGTCAACTGCCCCGACCGGACGGTGAACACCTCCGTCTGCGCCGGATGCAGATGCACCGGAGGAAACCTCCGCTGAGGCGCGTAATCCGCCCGGACCGTCAGCTGATCCGCCCCAGGGTGCGTCTCCAGCCGCTCGATGCGGGTGCCCAGCCCGAAGCGCGACTCGCCTACGCGCAGCGAACCCGCCCCGGGCCCATGCTCGACTCCGGCTGATCCGCGCCCCGCGCGGCGCGCTCCCAGCCGTGTCATGGCAGCCTCAGGGCGTCCGGCAGGGTCACCGCGATCCGCACGGGGAAGCCCGGCACATCGCCCCGCTGTTCAGGAGAGCCCGGCAGGGAACGCACGCCAGGCCCACCGGACCAGCCGGACCGGGGGGCAGCTTCGGCCCGCGAGACCACCGAACGAACGCCGATCAGGGCTGAGGACAAGTGGGACAGGGGGATGTGGATGGGGGTGACTGACAGCATGGATGGGGTTCCTCCCGAGCTTGAGGCTCCAGTGATGACCGCATGGTGCCCGAGGGGTCGTGATTGAGCCGTGATTGCCCCGCAGTCCCCTTGCCGGAGGGGCAGTTCAGGCCCCACTGGGGCGACGAAGTCTGCCGGTCAATCCCATGAACACGAGCGCAGGCCCCTGTACCCGATGCGCTCAACAGACGCCCGGCCGCGATGTCGCCCACCTGCCCACCCCCTGCAGAGGCCACACGAGGCGAAAACGTGAATCACCAGGGAATCAGCACCCCATGGCTGAGGTCAGGTCACATCCGGAAAGGAAGTCCTGCCGACCACACCATCGGAACAAGGAGACCCCCAGGAAACGCATCTCCATCAGCCTGATCCTCCTCACCGCCACGCAGGCCGCCCCTGCCCTCCCGACCGGACTGGCCGGCAGCTGGTGGGAACAGCGCGTACCAGGACGTCCAGACGCGCGAGTGGCAGAACGCCTCGTCCGCCGGTGAACTCGTGGAGATCAAATCCGACGGCACGGACCAGCGCACCCGGGTGCTCGTGATGACCACCTCCTCCCGCACGTCCCGGCTGCGCATCACCGAGAAGGGCCGCGTGAGCATGACCGGCGACCAGCTTCGCTACCAGCCGCCCTCCGGCGTGAACGAGGGCTACACCTGCACGCCCAGCAACGACTGGCGCAGCACCTGGATCAACCCCGAAACGTACACCCTGACCCTCAGCCGGGACGGGCAGGGCCGCAGCATGACCCTGCACGGCAAGGAATCCGAATACCAGTGTCAACCCTTCCAGGCGAGCAGATGAACGCCGCCCTTAACTGCCTGACCAGCCTGTCGCTCCTCACCGCCAGTGCCGCCCACGCCGCACCCTGACCGGGACCACCCTGTGCATCAGCCCTCTGATCACCGTCATCACACCGGGCCTGACCCCGACCCAACTGCCAGACAGCCTGTAAGGCGAACTGAAGCGGGCCCTCCAGCAGGGCGCCATTCCGTTCAGGGAGAACAATGTGTGCAGCCGCTCGTCCGCCGAGATCGACCTGACCGCGGAGTACAGAGCACGCGTCAATCCCGAAGTCAGGGTCGCGATCAGCGTGCTCGACCGTTCCAGCGGGCCGCGAATCTACCGCTGGTCCAAGGTCACCTACCAGGGCGCCGCCGGCGGAGCGACCCAGGCCACCGCCGCCGCCCGGGCCGGAGTGGCACGCATGTCGACCGAGCTGGTCCGCGCTTACCGCGCCGCCAACCCGCCCATGACACCACAAGGAGACAACAAGAACCCCCGTCTGGGACGGGGGTTTTCCTGGTGGGTCGTGTAGGACTTGAACCTACAACCCGCTGATTAAAAGTCAGCTGCTCTACCGATTGAGCTAACGACCCAGGTGGTCTTGTGTCGCTGCGTGCCGTGTGAGCGCGTTCTCAGCGGGAGTGAGTATATGTGGCCCGTGCCGGGGTGTCAACACCCGCCCCGGCTGCTGCGCGGAAGCGGGTGCTGGAGGCTGGAACTTCAGCGTTTGAGGCTGGGGGGCACGTTGGGCATGCGGGGTGGTTTCATGCCCTTGCTGCCGGGGCCGCTCATGCGCTGGAGCATCTTCATCATGTCCTTCATCTGCTCGTGCATCTTCAGGAGTTTGTTGATGTCCTGCACGCTGTGCCCGCTGCCCGCGGCGATGCGTTTGCGGCGGCGCCCGTCGATGATCTTGGGGTTGCGGCGTTCCTTGACGGTCATGGAGCTGATCATCGCGTCGATTCGCTGCAGTTGCGTCTCGTCGATGTTGAAGCCCTCGGGCAGTGCGCGGCTCATGCCGGGAATGAGCTTGAGCAGGTCGCCCAGGGGGCCCATCTTGCGGATCTGCCGCAGTTGCAGCAGCAGGTCCTCCAGGTCGAAGTCGCCGGGCTTCTTGACCTCCATGGCTTTCAGGTCGGCCTGCTGCGCGCGTTCGATCAGGCCGAGCACGTCGCCCATGCCGAGGATGCGCCCCGCGACCCGGTCGGGGTGGAAGGCGTCCAGTCCGGCGAGTTTCTCGCTGGTCCCCGCGAAGTAGATGGGTTTCCCGGTCACGCTGCGCGCCGAGAGGGCCGCGCCGCCGCGCGCGTCGCCGTCCATCTTCGTGATGATCAGGCCCGTGACGTTCACGCGCTGATCGAAGGTCTGCGCGACGTTCAGCGCCTCCTGGCCGGTCATGGCGTCCACGACGAGCAGACTCTCGGTGGGCTGCATGACGCGCTGCAGGTCGGCCAGCTGGTCCATCAGCGCCTCGTCGATCTGGAGGCGTCCGGCGGTGTCCACGATCACGAGGTCGCGGAAGTCGGTTTTCAGGTGCTCGTCCACGCGGCGTTTCGTCTCGGCGGGGCTCTCGCCGTCCGCGACCTTCAGGACGGGTACACCCACCTGTTTCGCGAGGACTTCGAGCTGGTCGCGCGCGGCGGGACGCTGCGTGTCGGCGGCGACCAGCAGGACGCGGCGGCCCTTGCTTTTGTACAGCTGCGCGAGCTTGCCGGTGCTGGTGGTCTTCCCGGCCCCCTGCAGACCGACCATGAACCAGACGTTGCCCTCGGTCTTCAGTTCCGGCTGGATGGTCTTGCCGCCCAGCGTCTCGATCAGCTCGTCGTGCACGAGTTTCACGACGGTCTGCCCGGCGGTCAGGCTCCCCTCAACCTGCTGCCCGACGGCCTTCTCGCTGACCCGCGCCACGAAGTCCTTCGCGACGCCGAAGTTCACGTCGGCTTCCAGCAGCGCCATGCGGATCTCGCGCATCGCGGCCTTGACCTGCGCCTCGGTCAGCTGGCGTTCCTTACCCACCCGGTCCAGGATGTCCTGCAACTTGTTGCCCAGGGACTCAAACATGCTGTCACGCTACCACGCAGCCCCATCCGCATCTGTGCCGTGGGTGCCGACTGCTACGCTGCCCGGCATGGCCAAACTCGTCCGCGACCGCATTCCCGAGCTGTTTGGCGGCACCGCCCGTCTGCTGAATGAAGAGGAGTACCGCGCCGCGCTGCGCGCCAAGCTGGAGGAGGAGGTCACGGAGTACCTCGACTCCGGCGAGCCTGAGGAACTGGCCGACGTGCTGGAGGTCCTGCGTGCCCTGGCGGCCCTGCACGACCTGACCCCGGAGGATCTGGAGGCCCTGCGCCGCGCGAAGGCGGACGCGCGGGGAGGCTTCACGGGCCGGGTGTGGTGGACGCCAACCTAACGCCCGTTAGGCAGGGCGCGCTATGCTGCGCGCATGCAAAGAGCAGTGATCGTCGCGGCCAGCCGCACGCCCACCGGGAAATTCCTCGGCAGCCTCGAGAGCGTCAGCGCCGTCGACCTGGGTGCCACCACCCTCCGCGAGACGCTGCGCCGCAGCGGCCTGGACGCCGCCCTGATCGAGGAAGTCGTCATGGGCCAGGTCGTGCAGGCGGGCAGCGGACAGAACCCCGCCCGACAGGCCGCCCTGAAAGCCGGACTGACCAACGAGGTCGGCGCGCTGACCATCAACAAGGTGTGCGGCAGCGGCCTGAAAGCCGTGATCCTCGCCGCGCAGAGCATCCGCGCCGGGGACCAGCACGCCGTCCTCGCCGGGGGCATGGAAAGCATGAGCAACGCCCCGCACCTGCTGCCCGGCGCGCGCAAGGGCTACCGCCTGGGCCACGCGCAGGTCCTCGACGCGAACACCCACGACGGCCTGTGGTGCTCCATCAACGACGAGGGCATGGGCCTGACCGGCGAACGCGTCGCCGAGAAGTACGCGATCACGCGCGAGGAACAGGATGCCTACGCCACGCAGAGCCACCGCCGCGCCATCGCCGCGCAGCAGGAGGGCCGTTTCACCGACGAGATCGTCCCCGTGACGGTCAAGGGCCGCAAGGGCGACACCGTTGTCGACACCGACGAAGGCCCCCGCGCCGACACCAGCGAGGAGACCCTGGGCCGCCTGAAGCCCGCCTTCAAGAAAGACGGCTCGGTCACTGCCGGGAACGCCCCCGGCCTGAACGACGGCGCGGCCAGCCTGATGGTCGTCAGCGCCGACTTCGCCCAGGCGCACGGCCTGACCCCCCTGGCCGAGATCGTCGACTACGCCACGGGCGGCCTCGCGCCCGAATGGGTCATGATGACGCCCGTCCCCGCCACGCAGAAACTCCTGAACAAACTCGGCTGGCAGCCCAGTGACGTGGACCTGTGGGAACTCAACGAGGCGTTCAGCGTGCAGAGCCTCGCCGTCGCCCGCGAACTCGGCCTCGACCCCACCCGCGTCAACGTGAACGGCGGCGCCGTCGCCCTCGGCCACCCCATCGGCGCCAGCGGCGCACGCATCCTCGTCACCCTCCTGCACGCCCTGAAACAGCAGGACAAGGAAACGGGCATCGCCACCCTGTGCATGGGCGGCGGCAACGGCCTCGCCCTCGCCGTCAAGCGGGTAGGCTGAGCACCATGACGACCCTGTGGATCATCGAGAGTACCTACCTCAAACCCACCGACGAGATCGCCAAGGTCACCCCCGCCCACCGCGAATGGCTCGACCAGCACTACAGAAGCGGCGTGTTCCTCACCAGCGGCCGCAAGGTCGACAACACCGGCGGCGTGATCGTCGCGCAGGCCGACACCCTCCAGGACCTCGTGGACCTGTTCGACCACGACCCCTTCGTCCAGGCCGGATGCTCGCGCTACAAGTACACCGCCTTCAACCCCGTCAAACGCGGTCGGGCCGTGGAACTGGAAGGCGTGCCGCTCGTCGAGTAATGGCGGTCTTCATTGCCGGAACAGGCGAAAGTGACCTCAGCCTGTCCAATGCGGTGTTTTCAGCCCTCCGCGATGAGCTTGATACAGCGGGCCGTGACGCTGAGCTGGACCAGATCATGGAATCAGCGGAACTGACCTACCTGCTGGAACTGGAGCCCCTGACAGCCGAGCAACGGCTGGAAATCGCCCAGGGTGTGACCCGGTTGAGAGACCGTGCGGCGGAGAGGCAGGCTGCACCGGAACTGTTGGACTATCTGACACGCGTCAAGGAATTCATCCTGACGCAGGGAGTAAATCAATGAAATTCGGAGTGATTGGAGCTGGACAGATGGGCGGCGGCATCGCGCAGGTCGCCGCGCAGAGTGGATTCGATGTGGTCGTGCAGGACGTGAAGCAGGAGTTTCTGGACCGGGGCCGCGCCGTGATCGAGAAGTCTGTCGCGAAACTGCACGAGAAGGGACGCCTGACGGACGCGCCGGACGTGATCCTGGGCCGCATGGAGTTCACGACGGACCTGAACGCGTTCGCGGACTGCGATCTGGTCGTGGAGGCCATCGTGGAGAACGAGCAGGTGAAGGGCGACCTGTTCCGGCAGCTGGGACAGATCGTGAAGCCGGAAGGCGTCCTGGCGAGCAACACGAGCAGCATTCCGATCACGGCGCTGGCGAGCGCGTCGGGCCGACCGGAGAAGTTCATCGGGATGCACTTCATGAACCCCGTGCCACTCATGCAACTCGTGGAGGTCATCCGGGGCTACAGCACCAGCGATGAGACCGCGCAGTTCGTCACGCAGACCGCCGAGCGGATGGGGAAGACCCCGCTCGCCTGCAACGACTTCCCCGGGTTCGTCAGCAACCGCATCCTGATGCCCATGCTGAACGAGGCCATCCAGTGCGTCATGGAAGGCGTCGCGGAATCCGAAGCGATCGACGGGATCATGAAGCTCGGCATGAATCACCCCATGGGCCCGCTGACCCTGGCGGACTTCATCGGGCTGGACACCTGCCTCGCCATCATGGAAGTGCTGCACAAGGGTCTGGGGGACGACAAGTACCGCCCCAGCCCCCTGCTGCGCAAGATGGTGCAGGCGGGCCTGCTGGGCCGCAAGAGCGGGCAGGGGTTCTACACGTACTGATCCTCACATCCACTTCACCCATCCGGGGCGGTCCACGCAGACGGCCCCGGGTTCGTGTTAGAACGCAGCATGCTCACAACCCGCTGGTTGACTGCCCTGACCGCCACCGCCGCTCTCACTGCCCTTGCCCTGCCAGCGCAGGCTGCCGACCTCCGACTGAGCGCCACCAGCAGCCTGGGCCTGTCGTGCGGCGTTGTCGGCGCCCGCGCTGGCCTTCAGGAGAGCCGTTTCGGTGGATTTTTCGAGGGCGCCTACTGCACCAGTAACGTGCAGGGCGAGTCGGGTCGGGGCGCGTTCGGCGCAGGGTTGACGTTCGACGTGTTCGACGCGGGTCTGATCAGTGGGTACGTGCTGGCCGGTGGGGGCGTGCAGGGCGGTTCCTCGGTGTTGTTCGCGGGGGTGGGTGCCCGCGCTGGATTGGATCTCGTGCCGGTCGAGGGCTTCGTGGAGGCTGGGGTGCAGCGAGTGAATACCATTCTGCAACCCATCTACGGGCCGCGCTTGACGGTGGGCGTGACGTACCGCGTCAATGTTGGCGACCTGAGTCAGTACGCCTCGCCTGTGACCGAGACGGGCAGTGCGGTGCCCGCATCGGCAGGTGTGCCGGTTCAGTGCAGCCTCACGCCGCAGGAGGATGCGGCGGCGGCCAGTGCGGCAACGGTGGCCGCCGCCCGGGAGGCGCTGTCGGCCGCGGCCAGTTCCTACGCTGCAGGCTTCAGCGATTTCGCCTACGACGTCAACGTCGGTGGAGTCAGCATTAACGGCAACAGCGCCACGGTCAGTGGCAGTGTCACAGTCAGCCTCACGAGCCGCGCGTCCGGTCAGCGCACCGCCGAGACGTACCCGGGCACGGTGACCCTCGTGCGGGAAGGGTGCGGCTGGCGGCCTACCGGGTACTCGCGCGGCTGAGGCGGGTCAGCGCCCCTTGCTGTTGTATTCGGCGTTGGGGGTGAAGCCCAGGGCGCTGCTGACGCGGTTGGTCATGTTGAACATCCCGATGACCTGCGTGGCTTCCAGGATGGCGTGGTCGTTCAGGCATGCCGCGCGGAGGTCGTGCAGGTCCTGTTCGGTCATGTGGGCTGGTGTCACGGTGAGTTTCTCCGCGTAGGCGCACAGGGCCGCCTGCTGGGCACTGAGGGTGGCGTGCCGCCAGTTCATGGCGACCGTGTCGGCCAGTGCGGGGTCGCCGCTGGACTCGTGCAGGGCCGCGCCATGGGAGACGGCGCAGTACGTGCAGCGGTTCAGGCCGCTGACGACCACGGCCAGGAGTTCCCGGTCGATGGTGCTGAGGTGCCCGTCGCGGTTGACCAGGGTGTTGAAGTCGTTCCACCATGCCAGTAACGTGTCGGGGTTCAGGGCCTGCGCGCGGAACACGTTGGGTACGAAGCCGAGGTTGGCCCTGGCTTTCGCGTGGAGTTTCTGCACGCCTTCGGGCGCGGTCGTGTCGTCGGGGACGGCCAGCCAGGAAATGCGGTTCATGGGACGTCCAGCGTACGCCGCGTGGCATCATCGGGCGCGTGAATGTGGAAGTCCGTCCCCTGTACGCGAACGTGTTCCTGCTGAGTGGTCCGGAGGGGCGCCTGCTGGTGGACAGTGGAGCGCTGTCGCATGTGCCCCGGTTCGCGGCGTTGCTGCGGGCCTTCCGGCCGGACGCGCTGCTGCTCACGCACGCGCATGTGGATCACGCGGGGAACGCGTTTCTGGCCGCGCGGGCGGGCGTTCCGGTGCTGGCGCACCCGCTAGAGCACCCGGCGCTGCTGGGGCAGTTGCACGACCTGCCGTACCCGGCGGGCTTTCCGGCCCTGGGCCGCGTGATCTCCCGCGCGCACCCGAAACTGCGCTCCGTGCAGGCTGCACTGCCGGGGCGGGACGTGCTGGGCTGGAGGGTGGTGCACCTGCCGGGGCACACGCCGGGGCAGGTCGGGATGCTGCGGGACGGGGTGCTGATCGCCGGGGACGCCGTGGTGGGTGGCCCGGACGGCGCGCACCTGCCCCGCGCGGCGTACAACCACGACCACGCGCAGGCGCTGGATACGCTCAGAGGCCTGCTGGACCTCGACCTGCGGGAGGTCTGGCCCGGACATGGCGGTCGCCTCATGCCCGAGCAGATCCGCGCCCGTGCCGAACGGGATGGTTGATGGTGAACAGTTGATGGTTGACGGAAGGGACCACGCCCCCTCCATCAACCATCGACTTTCAACCTTCTACCGCTTCACTTCTTGGGTTCGTCGGCGACCTGTCCGGTGACGCCCTGGGCGACCCAGGCCATGTTGTTCAGGTCGGCGATGCTGGCGACCTTCCCGGCGGGGACGCGCAGGATGCCGTTGCGGTCTTTGAGGGGGCCGGTGAAGGGGTCGAACTTGCCGCCCTTCTCCATGTCGGTCTTGAGGGCCATGACGCGGTCGTACACGGTGGTTTTCTTGCCGGCGACGGTGATGGTCTTGGCTTTCAGCGCGGGGACCCATTTGGGGTTGATGGCCATGCCGTCCTGCGCGCCGAGTTCGACGCTGCCGCCGCGCAGCAGGTTCCAGTAGTCGACCTTCTGGAGGTTCTTGGTAGTGTACGTGCCGGTGCGGACCTTGGTCAGGAAGTCGATGTAGATGCGCTCCCAGTGGACGAGCTGGCCGCTGACGACGTAGTCGGGCGCGAACTTGTACATGGGGGAGTAGTGGGCGAAGGACGGGATCTTGCGCGCGGCGGCGGTCTGCACGACGGTCGCGGTGTCTTCCGTGAAGGCCAGGGCGCCTGCCCCCTCGCTGATGAGGGCCTCGGCGGCTTCGCGGGCCTTGTTGGGGTCGAACCACGCGTTGATCCACTTGACGCTGACGGTCGCCTTGGGGTTCACGGCGCGGGCGCCGAGCGCGAAGGCGCTGATGTGCCGCTTGAGTTCGGGAACGGGGAACGCGGCGACGTACCCGAGCTTGTCGCTCTTGCTGACGGCGGCGGCCATCATGCCGTTCAGGTAGTAGATCTGGTAGAAGTCCGCCATGTACGTGGCCATGTTCGGGGCGCGTTTGAAGCCGCTGGCGTGCGCGAAGATCACGTTCGGGTACTTCTTCGCGGCGTCCAGCGTCTGGTCCATGAACCCGAAGGAGGTGGTGAAGATCACCTTGCAGTTGTCCTTGACCAGACGGTCGATGACGGGCGTCGCCTGACCTTCGGGCACGCTTTCCACGTACTTCGTTTCCAGCCAGGGGAGGGCCTTCTCGGTCTTCTTGCGGGCCTCGTCGTGGGCGTAGCTCCAGCCGATGTCGCCGACCGGGCCGACGTAGATGAAGCAGGCCTTGAGTTTGCCGGTCTGCTGGGCCTGCGCGGCGGGGCTGGCGGCGGTGCTCAGGAGTGCCAGGGACAGGGGCAGGACAGCGAGGAGTGCTTTCTTCATGGTGAACCTCCGGGGAAGGGGGTGAAGCCTGACTTCATTGTGCCTTCATTCTGTCGCGAAGGATAGGGACAGGATGACCAGATGCCCCGGCCTGCCCCGGAGAGGACTGGCCCGGATGTGCATTTTGTCGCGCTGACCGACGCTACCGTGCGCCGCGTGACAGTGCACTGAACCGAAACCGCTCAGGCTGCGTACACCTGTTCAGGAGGTTCACCCATGAGCGATCACCCCACCCCGCCCGACCACGCCGACCCGGACTCCGGCGAGCGCCGCATCCTGACGCCCGGCACCCCCAACCCCCGCCGGGAATTCCTGCGCAGCGCCGCCCTGTTCACCGCCACCGCGGGCGCGCTGGGCGGCGGCCTGGAACTCCTCACGCGCCGCCCCGGCGGTCCCGGCAGCGCCGAGGCGCAGGTCGCCGCCTTCACCCGCCCCGCCCGTCCGCTCGGGCCGTACGACACCAGCGAGGCCGTCACGCCCTACGCGCAGGCGACCTCCTACAACAACTTCTACGAGTTCGGGCTGGACAAGAGCGACCCCGCCCGCATGGCCGCCAGTCTGAAGACCCGCCCCTGGACCGTCCGCATCGACGGCGAGGTCCGCAAGCCCATGACCGTGGACATCGACACGCTGCAGGGCTGGTTCCCGCTGGAGGACCGCGTGTACCGCATGCGCTGCGTGGAGGGCTGGAGCATGGTCATGCCCTGGCTGGGCTTCCCGCTGGCCGCCCTGATCCGCCGCATGGAACCCACCAGCAAGGCGAAGTACGTGCAGTTCACGGCCCTGCTGGACCCCAAGCAGTTCCCCGGTCAGCGCCAGCCGGTCCTGAAATGGCCGTACGTGGAGGGCCTGCGCCTGGACGAGGCGCTGCACCCCCTGGCGTTCATGGCGGTCGGCCTGGACGGCCGGGTGCTGCCCGGTCAGAACGGCGCGCCGCTGCGACTGGCCGTCCCGTGGAAGTACGGCTTCAAGAGCATCAAGAGCGTCGTGCGCATCACCCTGACCGAGAAGCAGCCGCAGACCACCTGGGCGCTGGCGGCCCCGCAGGAGTACGGCTTCTACGCGAACGTGAACCCGGCCGTGCCACACCCCCGCTGGAGTCAGGCGACCGAACGCCGCATCGGTGAACTGGGCCGCCGCAAGACCCTCCCGTTCAACGGGTACGCCGAGCAGGTCGCGGGGCTGTACAAGGGCATGGACCTGCGGCGGTTCTTCTGACGACCTCAGGGGCGCCCCGCCGCCGCTCGCCCCTGGGCTGGCTGGTCCCGGCGGTCACGGTGGGCGGGCTGCTCCCGGCCGCCGTCCTGATCGCCGACGCCCTGAGCGGGCAGCTGGGCGCGAACCCCATTCAGCGTGCCACCCTGCAGACCGGACTGCTCACGCTGGCGCTGCTGGTGCTGTCGCTGGCCTGCACGCCGCTGCGCCTGCTGACCGGCTGGACGTGGCCCGCCCGCATCCGCAAGGCACTGGGCCTGCTCGCCTTTGCGTACGGCGTGCTGCACTTCCTGATCTACCTGCTGGACCACTCCTTCGACCTGACCCTGATGACCGAGGACGTCCTGAAACGTCCGTTCATCACCGCCGGATTCACCGCGCTGCTGCTGCTCGTCCCACTGGCGCTGACCAGCACGCCCCGCGCCGTGAAACGCCTCGGCTTCCAGCGCTGGACGCGCCTGCACCAGCTGGCGTACGTGGCCGTCAGCCTGGGCGCCCTGCACTACTACTGGGGCGTGAAGAAGGACCACACCCAGCCGCTGATCTACGCCGCCGTGATCGCCGCGCTGTTCGCCGTGCGCCTGCTCCGCCGGTCCCCCGCCCGGCGGGCCGCGTCCGCGCGGACGCGCTGACAGCGTTCTTCAGTTTCGTTGAAGGGCCAAGGACACGCCCTTCAACTCCACTTCCAACCGCTGTTGTTTGCGGCTTCTCGCTCTGCTCCGCAGCTCTGAGAGTCCGCTCGTTTCAGGTGTGCTCAGGGAACCCCTCAGTTCACCTGAAAACCGCTGTGAGGGCGGCACAACCAGAGAATGCGGCGCTTCAGGGCCACACCTCGTCCTGCATTCAGAGGTCCAGCAGGTCCGGGCGGCTCAGGTCCAGGGTCATCACGACCTGCGTGGCGGCCCGCCCCAGCCACGGGGTCCACAGGGGCGTGGCACGCCTGTGGGCCACCTGAAACCCCACCTTGCGGTACAGGCCCAGCGCCGCCGCGTTCTCGGTGGTGGTGGACAGCTGCACGCCGGGAACCCCCGCGCCCGCCAGGGTCCGCAGGTGCGCCCGCAGAAGGCGCTCGCCCAGCCGGTGGCCCCGCGCGTCCGGCAGGAGGTTCAGGTGCAGGTGCGCCGGGAACCGGACCGGGTCTGCCTGCGGCGCGTGCCACAGCGCCGCGCGGCCCAGGTACGGCAGGCAGCCCAGCAGGCCCCACGTGGGCAGGGCCGCCAAGATCTCCGGCGCGGCCCGGCGTAGCCCCTGCTGATACAGGTTCCCGTCCGGGGCGCCCAGGACATACCCGACGATCTGCCCGTCCACCTCGGCGACGAATCCCGCGAACCCCGCCCCACGGAAGTACGCGGCCACCCACAGCGCCCGGAACAGCCCCGGAGCGGGAAAGTACACCCGGGCACTCTGCCCGAAGAAACCCGTCCCGAACGCGATGTCGCCCACGGCCCGCTGATCGGACGGCTGCACGGGACGCACGATTGCGGTCATGACCCCAACTGTACGCGGCAGAGACGCAGGCCCGGTCGAGGAGTGACCGGGCCTCCACGCTGAAGCTGGGGTCAGCGTTCGCCGCGCACGTACGCGCGGCCCAGCGCGGCGGGGGCGTCCCCGGCCTGCCCACGCACGCCCGCCAGGGCCAGCACGACGAGCACGAGGATGAACGGCATGGCGCTGAACACCTCGGTGGGGACGTTGCTGTTCCCCTGCAGGCGGAACTGCAGGTAGTACAGGAACCCGAAGAACAGCGCCCCGGCGATGGCACGCAGGGGCCGCCAGCCGACGAAGATCACGAGTGCCACGGCGATCCAGCCCAGGCCGTTCGTCATGTTGTCCGCCCACGAGGACCGGTACGACAGGGCCAGGAACGCGCCCGCCAGTCCGGCCAGCGCGCCGCCGCCCAGCACGGCCAGCACGCGCGTCAGGCCGACATTCACGCCCAGCACGTCCGCTGCCGCCGGGTTCTCCCCGACCGAGCGCAGGGTCAGGCCGCTCCGCGTGGCGTTCAGCCAGAAGGCCAGCAGGCCCGCGAGGATCAGCGCGGCGACCGTGAACGGACTGATCGTGAAGCTGCCCAGCGTCCAGTCGGGCACCTTGTTGAAGAGTGGCAGCCCCTCGAACTTCTTGCCGAGTAGGCCCGCCGCGCCCGTCCCGATCAGGGCCAGAGCGAGGCCGCTGACGAACTGGTTGGCGCGCAGCGTAACAGTAGCGAACGCGTGCAGCAGCGACAGGGCCGCGCCCGCCAGCATGGCCGCCCCGACCGCCACCCACAGGTTCGCGTCCGGGCTTTTCGAGGCCACGGCGAACGCGGCGAGCGCGCCGACGGCCATCAGGCCCTCCACGCCCAGGTTCACGACCCCGGCGCGTTCGTTCAGGATCGCGCCCAGGCACGCGAGCAGCAGCGGCGTTCCGACCGCCAGGGCGCGCACCAGCGCCTCGATGACAATGCTATCCATGCAGGACCTCGGTGGGGGAGAGAGGGCGGCTCACGCGCGGCCCCACTGGACGCGGTGGCGGACGAACACCTCGGAGGCAATCAGGCACAGCAGGATCACGCCGCTGAAGATGTCCACCACGCGGAACGGGAGGTTCAGGTCGATCTTCAGCAGGTCCCCGCCCGCCAGGATCACGCCCATCAGCGGCGCGGTGATCAGGCACAGCGCCGGGTTCCCGCGCGCCAGCCACGCGACGATCACGGCCGTGAAGCCGTACCCGAGGCTGATCTGACTGGCTTCCAGGAGGCGGTGGTGGATGCCCGCCACCTCGCCCGCGCCCGCCAGTCCGGCCAGCCCCCCGGTGAGCAGGGCGACCAGCGTGGCGACCCGCGTGCTGCTCAGGCCCGCGTAGTGCGCCGCGCCGGGGTTCTCGCCCACGACGCGCAGCGCGTACCCGAACGTCGAGCGGGTCAGGAGCCACTGCAGGCCCAGCGCCAGCGCGACGCCCAGCAGCAGCGTCGGCCAGTGCACCTGCGTGCCGCTGAACGTGGGCAGCCACGCGCCCTGCGGGAAGTTGTCGGTGTAGATGTACCCGCGCACGTCCTTGCCCTTCCACGGCCCGGTGATCAGGTACGTGACCAGCGCCACCGCGATGTAATTCAGCATCAGGGTAGAGAGGATCTCGTTCACGTTCACGCGCCGCAGCGCCGCCGCCACGAGCGCCCACAGGCCCCCGCCGACGAAGCCCGCCACGAACACCGCCGGGATCAGCAGCGCGCCCGGAACGGGCAGGAACAGCGCCGTGCCCGCCGCGAACACCGCGCCCAGCAGCAATTGCCCCTCCGCGCCGATGTTGAAGAACTGCGCGCGGAACGCCAGCGCCAGCCCCGCCCCGATCAGGAGCAGCGGAATGGTGCGCCGCCCCACCTCGGCCAGACCGGTCGGGTCGCCCAGCGTGCCGCGCAGCATCGTGCCGTACACCGCCGCCGGGGACTGCCCGGCGAACACGAAGATCAGCGCGCAGATCAGCAGCGCCACCACCACCGACGCCACCGTGACGAGCGCCGTGCGCGCCGCCGATGGGGCCGTCATCGCCATGAACCTCACGCGACCACCCCATTCTGAGTCGGTCCCTGATCTGCGCCCGGAATGCTGTGCGGGTGCGCGCCGCCCATCAGCAGGCCCAGGGACTCGCGCGTCACCTCGGCCACCGGCAACGGCCCCAGCAGCGAGCCGCCCACCATGACCGCCACGCGGTCCGACAGGCTCAGCAGCTCGTCCAGATCCTCACTGACCAGCAGCACGCCCGCGCCGTCGCCCGTGCGGTCCAGCAGCACGCGGTGCACCTGATCGGTCGCGCCGATATCCAGCCCGTACGTGGGATGCACCGCCAGGATCAGCTTCGGCTGCCCGGCCAGTTCCCGCGCCAGGATCAGCTTCTGGATGTTCCCGCCCGACAGCAGCCGCGTGGGCGTGTGAATGCCCGGCGTCGCCACCGCGTACGCCTCGACCTCGCGCCGCGCCCGCTCGTCCGTCGCCGCAAGGTCGCGCGCCAGTCCCCGCGCCAGCGGGGGCCGCTCGAAGTCCCGCAGCGCAAGGTTCTCCGCGACCGTCATGCTCGGCACCGTGCCGCTGTGAATGCGGTCCTCGGGAATGTGCGCCACGCCCGACCGGAAGCGCGCCGCCGCGTCCCCCGTCAGCGCCTGACCGTCCAGCGTGACCGACCCGGTCGCCGCGTGCAGCCCGGCCAGGACCTCCACCAGTTCACTCTGCCCGTTCCCGGCGATCCCGGCCACGCCGAGTACCTCGCCCCGGCGCAGCTCGAAGCTCACGCCGCGCAGCGCGGGCAGGCCACGCGCACCCTGCGCACTCAGGTCCCGCACGCTCAGCAGCGCGCCGGCGTCCGGACCGGGACCGCCCGCGCGCTTGCGGGTGAAGTCCACGCTGCGGCCCACCATCAGCTCCGCGAGGCTCTCACGGGTCGCGCCCTGCGTCGGCACGCCCCCGACGACCTTGCCGCGGCGCAGGACCGTCACGCGGTCCGCGACGGCCAGCACCTCGTCCAGCTTGTGCGAGATGAAGATCAGGCTGCGCCCGTCCGCCTTCAGTTCGCGCATCACACGGAACAGGCCCTCGGCCTCCTGCGGTGTCAGCACGCTGGTTGGCTCGTCGAGGATCAGCACCCGCGCGCCGCCCAGCAGCGCCCGCACGATCTCCACGCGCTGCTTCTCGCCCGGCGACAGGTCCGACACGCGTGCGTCCGGGTTCACCTCCAGCCCGTACCGCGCGGACAGCTCACGCACCTGCCCCGCCACGCGCCGCGCCGGGAACAGCCCGCCCACGCGGCCCAGCGCCAGATTCTCCGCGACCGAGTGCCGCGAGACCAGCAGCGGATGCTGCGGCACCAGCCCGATCCCGAGCCGCCGCGCCTGCGCCGGACTGCCGATCCGCACCGGCTGCCCCGCCAGTTCCACCGCGCCCTCGTCCGGCTGGTACAGGCCGTACAGGATCGAGATCAGGGTGCTCTTGCCCGCGCCGTTCTCGCCCAGCAGGGCCAGCACTTCACCCGCGTGAACAGTCAGGTCCACCGCGTCGTTCGCGACCACACCGGGAAAACGTTTCGTGATGCCGCTCAGCCGCAACGCGGGCGGCCCGGCAGATTCATGGGTTCGGTCCACAGTCCATCCTTTCACCGGGGCGGGCACCTGCCCAGCCGGTCCCATCACGGGACCTTCAACCGGCGTGCCGCCAGCCTACCGGACCCCGACCGCCCGGCCCCCCAGACCCCCACACAGGACCGCCCGACACGGCGGCCGGGCGGAGACGAAAACTCAGCGCTCACCGCGGCTTCCAGTTCCACCCCAGGGCCAACACCACGGCCCTGGGTGCCACTTCCAACCGCTGGTGTTGTCAGGTGCTCGCTCTGCGGCGCTGCTCTTCGAGTCCGCTCGTTCAGGAGTATCGAAGGGCACCTTCAATACTCCCGAATTCTGCGGTCAGTACACCGGGCCGCCGTTCGGGAACGACACGACCTCCGCGATGCCCTGCGGATTCAGCCGCGCGATGAACCCGGCGTCCTCGCGGTACGCCATGCCGCTGTCCATCGCCACGCACAGGCGGTTCGCGTACGGAATCGGCGCGCCGGCCCCCAGCGTCGGGCCGTGCAGCGCCTCGTCCAGCAGCACGTACACCGGCGTGTGCCCATGCACGATCCGCTCCCCGCCGAACATCGACAGGGTCCGCCGGGCCTTCACCTCACCCTCGCCCAGCGAGAACGCCATGCGCTCCGTGAACCAGTTCAGGAACAGCCCCCACTCGTCCGCGTCCGGATTCGCCAGGATGCGCGACACCTCCGAGTTCACCTCGTCCAGCGTGGTGCCCATCCGCAGGTACATCAGACTGTCCGCGTGCACCATCAACCACCCGTGCGACGCCGCCATCGCCGGACGTGACGACAGCCAGCCCAGGTCGCTGGGTTCCAGCAGGTCCGCGTCCCGCGTCTGCCCGCCGTTGTCCAGCCAGTACTCCCGGAAGCCCATGCGGTCATGCGGGTCCTGATTCCGGAACACCAGCGCCGCCAGGAACATCACCTCGTGATTGCCGAGCAGGGCCGTGACCTGCCCGCCGACCTCCTGCGCCTGCACCTCCAGGCTGCGGATCAATCGGATGACTTCCAGCCCGTTCGGCCCGCGGTCCAGGTAATCCCCCAGGAACACCAAGTGCGTGTCCCCGGCCGTCCAGGCGCCGTCGAAGTCGATCAGGCCCGCGCGCAGCAGCAGGGCGCGCAGCTTGTCATACGCACCGTGAATGTCCCCCACCACCCACAGGGGCCTCATGGGAACACCAGATCAGAACCGGAACCGACGCGCACGCCCAGCAGAATACGGCGCCGGGCGCGGGCGTGCATGGGAGGATGCCGGAATCGCCGGTCAGTCCTGATCCGAATCCTCCCCGTCCCCGTGCAGTCCGTCCACGTCGCCCTGCGGGAGGGTGCGCCACTTCGTCATGCGCTCCGTGATGTCCTCCTGGATGCGCCGCACGTTGCTTTCCAGCCCGGCGCGCGTGGAATCCAGTTGGTGGCGCAGGCGCATGATCTCCTCGACCCCGGCGAGGTTCACGCCGAGTTCCTGCGTCAGGCGGCGGATCTCGCGCAGGTGCTCGATGTCGCGTTCGCTGTACAGGCGGGTCTTGCCGCTGCTGCGCCCCGGGCGGATCAGCTGCTTGCGTTCGTACAGGCGCAGCGTCTGCGGGTGCATGTCCACCAGTTCCGCCGCGATGCTGATCACGTACACCGGCCGGTCACGCGGATCGATGCGGCCGTCCACGCCCGGCAGCGCGTCCGGCCGCTGTGCCTGCTCCCGCAACTCGGACTCGATGCGTTCGATCTCCGCCTCGAACTCGCCCTGCATGTCGTCCAGCTCGTGCTGCAGGCGCATGACCTCCTCGACGCCCGCGAGGTTCACGCCCAGTTCCTGCGTCAGGCGGCGGATCTCCCGCAGGTGCTCGATGTCACGTTCGCTGTACAGGCGGGTCTTGCCGCTGCTGCGCCCCGGACGGATCAGGCCCTTGCGTTCATACAGGCGCAGCGTCTGGGGATGCATGTCCACCAGTTCCGCCGCCACGGAGATCACGTACACGGGCCGGTTTTTCGCGTCGCTGGGCATACCTTCCCTTGAGTATACGGGAAGCAGTGTTTCTGAGACCGTGCCGCGAAGAGGTTCTGGGCCGCGCGAGGCAGAAGGCGTGAGAACCCAGTGCGCCGCACCCGACCCGCAGCCGTCCATCCCGGACGCCCCCAGCCCGGCAGCCCGTATCATCCCCCCATGACCACGCCTGATCTGAGTGCCCTGCTCGACCGTGACCGCGCCAACGCGGAGCTGTTCGACCTGCTGCGCATCCCCTCCGTCAGTGCCGACCCCACCCGCAAGGCCGACATGGCCGCCACCGCCGAGTTCCTGCGCGACAAACTGGCGGACCTGGGCTTCACGGCCCGCATCGACCCGACCGCCGGGCACCCCGTCGTGTACGCCGAGCGCCTGAACGCCCCCGGCAAACCCACCGTGCTGATCTACGGCCACTACGACGTGCAACCCGAGGCCCCCCTGGAGGAGTGGGTCACGCCGCCCTTCGAACCCACCGTCCGCGACGGGCGCATCTACGCGCGCGGCAGCACCGACGACAAGGGCCAGGCGTACGCGCACGTCAAGGGCGTCGAACTGCTGCTCACGCAGGGCGAACTGCCCGTCAACGTGAAGTTCCTGCTGGAAGGCGAGGAGGAGATCGGCAGCCCCAACCTCGAACCGTACCTGCGTGACCACGCCGAGGAACTCAGGGCCGACGTGATCGTCATCAGCGACGGGAGCCGCTTCGCGCCCGACGTGCCCACCATCACCTACGGCGTGCGCGGCCTCAGCTACGTCGAGATTCACGTCCAGGGCGCCAACCGCGACCTGCACAGCGGCAGCTACGGCGGCGCCGCTCCCAACCCCATCAATGCCCTGGCGGAGATCATCACGCGCCTCAAGGACGACCAGGGCCGCGTCACCATCCCCGGTTTCTACGACGGCATCGACGACCTGACCGACACCGAACGCCAGATGTGGGCCGACCTGCCCCACGACGACGCCGAATTCGCCGCCAGCATCGGCGTGCCCGCCCTGCCCGGCGAACACGGTTACACCACCCTGGAACGCCTGTGGGGCCGCCCCACCCTCGACGTGAACGGCATCTGGGGCGGCTACCAGGGCGAAGGCAGCAAGACCGTCATCGCCGCCAAGGCCGGCGCGAAGGTCAGCATGCGCCTCGTCCCCGGACAGGACCCCGAACGCATCACGGGGCTGATCAGCGAGTACGTGCCCACCCTCGCGCCCGCAGGAACCACCGCCGTCGTTCACCCCCACCACGGCGGCCGACCCTTCAAGTTCGACCTGAACAGCCCCTACAACCTCGCCGCGAACCGCGCCCTGAAACGCGTCTTCGGCCGTGAAGCCGTGTTCGCCCGCACCGGCGGGAGCATCCCGATCGTCGCCGCGTTCAACGACCTGCTGCACGCCCCGGTCCTGTTCGTGGATCTCGGCCTGAACGAGGACGCCCCCCACAGCCCCAACGAGAGCTTCGCCGTCAGCGACTACCACAACGGCATCCTCACCAGCGCGTACCTGCTGCAGGAACTCGGCGCGAATACCGCCGAATGAAGCTCGGCTTCCTCGCCTCGCACGGCGGCAGCGCCGCGCGGCACCTCGTCGAGGCGTGCCGCGCAGGCCACCTGAACGCCACGCCCGTCGCGCTGGTCAGCAACAACAGCCGCTCCCCGGCCCTCGCCTGGGCACGCGACGCAGGCCTCACGACCGCGCACCTCAGCAGCGCCAAGTACCCCGACCCGGACGCCCTGGACGCCGCCATCCTCGACGTCTTCGTCAGCGCGGGCGCGGACACACTCGTCCTCAGCGGCTACATGCGTGAGATCGGCCCGCGCGTCCTGAACCACTTCGCGGGCCGCCTCGTGAACATCCACCCCAGCCTCCTGCCCCGCCACGGCGGACGCGGCATGTACGGCGACCGCGTCCACGAGAGCGTCCTCGCCAGCGGCGACACCGAGAGCGGAGCCACCGTTCACCTCGTCACTGCCGGCATCGACGAAGGCCCCATCCTCGCGCAGGCCCGCGTGCCCGTCCTGCCCGGCGACGACCTCGCCAGCCTCAAGGCCCGCGTGCAGGCCACCGAAGGCGACCTCATGCTGCGCGCCGTCCGGAGCCTCGGGTAGGACGGGGGAGGGGCATGAAACGGAAAGTCTTCGACCTGAGCGGCTGGGCGCGCGTCACCCGGCACACCCAGACCGTCCTGCACGTCCCCGGACACGTGATCGTGGATTTCGTCGCGCACGAGGTCATCCGGCCCCTCGACGTGCCCATCCCCGGAGGGGACGGCCTGCGCCGAGTCCTAGACAGCGGGTACCGCTGGGTCCGCGCCCACCCCACCACCGGGGAGGGCACGCCCGGCAGCGCCCTGACCGTGCAACTCGACGCAGCCGGGCGACCCGTGCAGTACTACATCGACCTGCACGGCGGCGAAGGCTGGCACGACAGCGGGCCCCCCTGGCACGACGACCTGTACCTCGACGTGATCGGCCACCCCGCCGAACACGACCCCTGGGTGATCGACGCGACCGGCATCATTGACGGGGACGAACTCGACGACGCCGTCAACCAGGGCCTCGTCACACCCGCCCAGGCCGACGCCACCTGGACGCACGCCCGGCAGGTCGAAGCTCAACTCCAGGCGGGCACCTACCCACCCGTACACGTCCTCAAGCGCTACCTGGAAGACCCGTACACCTGACCCCGCACCCCGCAACTGCCGCGCCCGCCAAACCTGCGGAGCGCGGCAGTTCTTTCCCTGGGTATTTGTGTCGCCAGCCTCGTGACACCTGTGCGGGCTGGACACGCTCCTGCTGGGGCGCGCTAGGCTGGGCGCATGAGTGATTCGGTGCAGGTTCCGGTGGTGGGGGAGGAGTTCCCGGCGTTCACGTTGATGGACGCGGCGGGGCAGGCGCATTCGCTGCCTGATTTCGCGGGGCGGTACGTGGTGCTGTACGTGTACCCGAAGGACGACACGCCGGGGTGCACGCAGGAGGCGTGTGATTTCCGGGATAACGCGCTGCTGCGCGAGCATGGCGCGGCGATTCTGGGTGTGAGTGCGGATGACGCGGACAGTCACGCGCGGTTCGCGGAGAAGTTCAGCCTGCCGTTCCCGCTGCTGAGTGATCCGGGCGCGGCGTTCCTGCGGTCCATCGGGTCGTATGGCACGAAGAACATGTACGGGAAGGTCACGGAGGGCATCAAGCGGCAGACGTTCCTGATCGGCCCGGATGGTCGGCTGGTGAAGTCGTGGCTGGCAGTGAAGGTGGACGGGCACGCGGACCACGTGGCGGCCGCCATCGAGAAGGATCGCGCGGCGAAGGGCGTGAAGTGATGGATCTGGAGGCGTTGAAGCGCGAGGCGGCCCTGCGCGCCGTGGCCCTCGTGAAAAGTGGGGACCGGGTGGGCCTGGGGACGGGCAGCACTGCGAAGTACGCCATCGAGGAGATCGGCCGGAAACTCGCGGCGGGTGAGCTGACGGGCGTGGTGGGCGTGGCGACCAGCGAGGCGAGTGACGTGCTGGCCCGGCAGGTGGGCATTCCCGTGGAGCCGCTCGATCCGCGTCCGCTGGATATCGCGATTGACGGTGCGGACGAGATCGCGCCGAACCTCGACCTGATCAAGGGTCTGGGCGGGGCGCTGCTGCGCGAGAAACTGACGGAGGTGCAGGCGCGGCGGTTCATCGTGATCGCCGACCACACGAAACTGGTGGAGCACATCGGCGAGAAGTCGGCGCTGCCTATCGAGATCGCCCGCTTCGGGTTCCTGAGCACCATCGAGCGCCTGCGCGCCATCCTCCCGTCGGGGCGGTTGCGGCAGCCCGGCGCGCAGCCGTACGTGACGGACAACGGGAATTACATCTTCGATGCGCAGATTCCCGCCGGGACGGACATCGCGGCGCTGGAACGCCAGTTGAAGGGCACGCTGGGCGTCGTGGACACCGGACTGTTCCTGGGCATGGCCGAGCGGGCCTTCGTGGCCGCCCCGGACGGCGTGACCGAACTGACGCCCCGCTGAAAGCCACGTCGCCTCCTTACGCTCCTCCCCCTTGAGTGGGGAGGCCGGGAGGGGGTGCTTCCCTGACCACCCGTTACGCGTTCTGGCGTAGCGGGTGGCGTGCGTTTGGCTGCTGGCGTACCCTGGGTGATCATGACGGGTGATCGGGGTGGGGCGGGGGACGCGGCGGTGCGGGTGCGGGACCTGCGCAAGGGGTACGTGGTACACGAGAAGGAACCGGGGTTCCTGGGGAGCCTGCGGTCGTTCGTGAGCCGTAGGTCGCACGTGGTGGAGGCGGTGCGCGGCGTGTCGTTCGATCTCGCGCCGGGCGAGGTGGTGGGGTTCCTGGGGCCGAACGGGGCGGGGAAGACCACGACGCTGAAGATGCTGTCGGGCCTGCTGCACCCGTCTGGCGGGGAGGTGCGCGTGGCGGGCTTCGAGCCGGGGCGGCGGGAGAACGCGTTCCTGCGGCAGATCACGCTGGTGATGGGGCAGAAGCAGCAGCTGATCTGGGACCTGCCGGCGCTGGATTCGTTCCTGGTGAATCAGGCGATCTACGAGATCCCGGACGCGCAGTTCCGGGCGACGATGGCGGAGTTCACGGAGGTGCTGGGTCTGGAGGGCATCCTGAAGAAGCAGGTGCGGAAGCTGTCGCTGGGCGAACGCATGAAGTGTGAGCTCGCGGCGGCGCTGCTGCACCGCCCGAAGGTGCTGTTCCTGGATGAGCCGACGATCGGGCTGGACGTGAACATGCAGGAGTCGGTGCGGGCGTTCGTGCAGGACTACAACGCTCGGTACGGGGCGACGGTGATGCTCACGAGTCATTACATGGCGGATGTGACGGCCCTGGCCCGCCGCATCCTGGTGATCGACCGGGGCGAGGTGGTGTTCGACGGGGATCTGGCGCGGCTGGCCGAGCAGGGCGGCGGCGGGAAGACCGTGCGCCTGCAACTGCGCCGCCCCGCGACCGCCGAGGAGCTGGGCCGCTTCGGGTCGGAGGTGCGCGTGGACGGCCTGAGCGCCGAATTGACGGTGCCGCGCGCGCTGGTCAGCGAGCGGGCGGCGGCGCTGCTGGCGGAACTGGACGTGGCGGACCTGACGGTGGAGGACCCGAGCATCGAGAGCGTGATGGCGTCCCTGTTCGGCGCGCGGGCCGGTCAGCCGGAACGCACCCCGGAGCCCGCGTGAGGGCGCTGGCGTTCAAGGCGCGGGTGCTGTTCGCCACGCGCTTCGCGGAGATGGCCGAGTACCGCGCCGAGGTCGTCATCTGGATGCTGTCGGGCACGCTGTCCCTGGTCATGATGCTCGTGTGGATGGCGCAGGCCGCCGCCGCGCCCGGCGGGCAGATCCGCGGGTACAGCGCGCCGGAGTTCGCCACGTACTTCCTGTCCACATGGCTGGTCTCGCAGCTGCTGGTCGTGTGGGTGTCGCACGAACTGGACTTCCAGATCCGGCAGGGGACCCTCTCGCCGCAGCTGCTGCGCCCGGTGGACCCCATGTGGCTGCACGTCGCGTCGCACGTTGCGGAGCGGCTGGTGCGGATCGTGCCGCTGCTGGCCCTGGTGGGCGTGTTCACGTGGCTGTCCGGCGCTTCGTTCACCCGCGAGTGGTGGGCGTACCCGGCGGCCCTGGGACTGGCGGCTCTGGGCTTCAGCGTGCGGTTCCTGTACGAGTACGCCATCGGCCTGCTGGCCTTCTGGACCGAGAGCAGCGCGTCCTTCCAGGAGGTCGTGTGGCTGGTGTACGCCGCGCTGGGCGGCATGTTCGCGCCCCTGGCCTTCTACCCCGAATGGGTGCAGCGCGTGGCCGTCTGGACGCCGTTCCCGTACATGCTGGGCCTCCCCGCACAACTCCTGGCCGGAAAGGCGACGCTGGCCCAGGCCGGGCGCGGCGCGCTGGTGCTCCTCGTGTGGCTCGCAGTGTTCTGGGTGGTCCGCCTGATCGTCTGGCGCGTCGGCCTCCGCAAATACGGCGCGGTCGGCGCATGAGGGGGGACGTTGAAGGTCGAACGTTGATGGTTGAAAGAGTACCTCTGCGGTTTATCCATCAACTATCTACCATCAACCATCACCCTACCCAGAGGGCTCCGTGAGGCGGTACCTGCGCCTGGTGCGCATCTTCGTGGGGGCGACCCTGTCGGCGCAGCTGGAGTACCGTGCGAATTTCCTGGGTGCGGTGCTGGCGAGTCTGGGTGAGGTGGGGGTGGCGCTGCTGGGGATCAGCATCCTGTTCGGGCAGCCGGGCGTGACGGAGGTGGGGGGCTGGTCGTTCCGGGAGGCGCTGCTGGTGACGGGCTTCTTCATGCTGACCGAGGGGGTGATCAGCGTGTTCATCCAGCCGAACATGTCGAAGATCGCCGAGGCCGTGCGGACCGGGAACATGGATTTCACCCTGCTGAAGCCGATTGACGCGCAGTTCAACGTGAGTACCCGGAACCTGAACGTGCTGCGCTTCCCGGACCTGCTGATCGGGCTGGGCCTGATCGGGTACGCGGCGTCCGGGCTGGTGGTCACGCCGGGCGGGGTGCTGGCGGCGCTGGTGTTGTACGGGTCGGCGGTGGTGATCGTGTACTGCATCTACCTGGGCCTGAGCACGACGGCGTTCTGGTTCGTGAAGACGCAGAACGTCACGGAACTGTTCAGCGGGGTGTTCGGCGCGGCGCGATTCCCGGTGGCGGCGTTCCCGGTGCCGGTGCGGTTCGTGCTGACGTTCGTGCTGCCCGTGGCGTTCATCACGACGGTGCCCGCGCAGGCGCTGACGGGCGCGCTGGGTGGGGGGCTGGCGCTGGCGTCCCCGCTGATCGCGGCGGCGCTGTTCCTGGCCACCCGCTGGTTCTGGCGGTACGCGGTGGCGAGCTACACGAGCGCGAGCAGCTGATGGCGGACCTGTCGGCCCGCTGGGCGGCGCTGGGCCTGCTGAGTCCCCGCTCGCAGCCCCTGCCGGAGGGCGCGCGGGCGCGGCTGGTGCACCTGGCGGAACTGCGGGATATCGGTGGTCCCAGCGAGGCCGCGCGGGCCGGGGCGGAGTTCGCGGGGGAACGCTGGTTCAGGGGGGACCTGCTGGGCGTGCGCCCCTGGCTGGTCCCCGACACCCCCGCGCGGGAGGTCGTCGCGTCGGTGCTGCCCGCCGAGTGGACGGGCTTCCTGGCCCTGCTGGGCGAATACGGCCCGTGGGTGTACGCGCCGGACGTCCGGGCGTTACAGGAGCTCTCCGGGTCGTACTCGGCCCTCGTAACGGCGGCCCGCAGCGCGTCCGAGGCGGAGGTGCTGCTCGCCGCAGAGCGCAGCCTCACCCTCGGGGCGCACCGGACGCTGCTGGTGCGGCTGGAGGCGACCCCCTACCGGCAGCCCACCCGTAGCGGGGTGACTGCCGACGGGCTGCACGACCTCGAAACCGCCTTCTGGACGCTCGCCGGGACACTGGCGGCGCAGGCGCACGCGCGCTGGCAGGCGCGGCACTGAACGCAACTGTCTCAGGGTCGGGTGAACAGCGCGGGACTGGCAGGACCCGGGCCGTCAGGCCTAGATTCGTCGTATGCCTGACGGCCCCCTCCTGTTCCAGCCGCTGAAACTCCGCAGCGTGACCCTGCCCAACCGCGTGGTGGTGTCCCCCATGTGCATGTACTCCGCTCAGGGTGGCCTGGCGAACGACTTCCACCTCGTGCACCTGGGCCAGTACGCGCTGGCCGGGACGGGCCTGATCATCGCCGAGGCGACCGCCGTCAGCCCGGAGGGCCGCATCAGCCCCGAGGACCTGGGCCTGTGGGAGGACCGGCAGATCACTCCGCTGGGCCGCGTGACGGACTTCGTGCACGCGCAGGGCGGATTGATCGGCGTGCAGCTGGCGCACGCGGGCCGCAAGGCCAGCACCTACGCTCCCTGGCGTGGCCGGGGCGCCGTCCCGATCGAGCGGGGCGGCTGGGACGTGATCGGCCCGGACGCCACCCCCTACAGCGACGCCTTCCCCCAGCCGCACGCCATGACGGAAGAGGACATCGAGAGGGTGACCGAGGATTTCCGCCAGGCCGCGCGCCGCGCCGAGATCGCGGGCTTCGACGTGGTCGAGATCCACGCTGCGCACGGGTACCTGCTGCACCAGTTCCTGTCACCTCTGGCGAACACCCGCACCGACGGGTACGGCGGCACCTTCGAGAACCGCACCCGCTTCGTGCTGGAGGTCACCCGGGCCGTGCGCGAGGTCTGGCCCCGCCACAAGCCCCTGTTCGTGCGCCTGAGTGCCACCGACTGGGCGCCCGGCGGCTGGGACGAATCGCAGACGGTCGTCCTGGCTGGCCTGCTCGCCCGTGAGGGTGTGGACGTCCTGGACCTCAGCAGTGGCGGCCTGACCGCGGCGCAGCAGATCACGCTCGCACCCGCCTATCAGGCGCCGTTTGCCGCGCAGGTCAGAGCGGCCGTGCCGGACCTGACCGTCATGACGGTCGGCATGATCGACACGCCGGAGCGCGCCGAGGGACTCCTGCAGAACGGCGACGCCGACCTGATCGCCCTGGCCCGCCCGGTGCTGGGTGACCCGCACTGGGTGCAGGCCGCTGCGCGCGACCTGGGCGGCACGCTGGAGGTCGCCGCCCCGTACCAGCGTGGTACCCGCACCACCTGACCGTCAATCCTCGCCGCAGGCATCAGCGGCCCTGAGAGATTCCCTCCAGGCCGCTGACGTGAAGGGCACAGCGGAGTGCTCCAGGGGCCAAGCCGTGCGGTCGAGGGGCGTGCCGTGTGCCCTTCGGCGCAACGGAGCCTCGCGATCAGGCGGACTTCGGCAGGCGCCGCTCGAACACCAGGCCGCGCGGCGTGCCGGCCAGCACCACCGGACTGAACACCCGCGTCCCCTGCAGCGAGAGACGCACGTGTCCGGGCGCATCGGTCCGTTCGACCGCCGCAGCGACCGCCGCCATCACCCACCCCTGCTGCGCCCCCAGAATGCTGGCCGCCAGTTCCGCCTCGCCGGACGTGAGTTCCAGACTGATGATCGCCGCGTGAATCTGTGGCCGTGCGGGCTGAATCGCACCTGGCTCGTGAAGCGCCCGTCCGACCAGCGTCCAGTGGCCCGCCATGCGCATCAGCGTCACCGACGGAATGCCGCGCAACTCACCCAGGTCGTGGCTCAGCGCCTCCGCGCCGGGCGTGGCGACCAGCATGTCCACCTCCGACAGGACGCTGCTGAAGAACTCCGCGACACTCAGACGGTCACGGTTCGACAGAACCGACAGGCGGGCCCGAACAGCCTCGGCACTGGGGAGAATGTCGGCAATGGCGGTGCGGAACTGATCGGGCATGCGGTACTCCTCCGGCCAGACACCACGCCAGCGACGGGCCCCTGTGGGTCCAGCGTACCGGCGGCAGTCTGACAACCCTGGCACATCGCAGGACCGGGCCGTTCACGATTCGTTCAGGCTCCGGGGGCAGACCGGCCCGCACCCTGGGACGGAGCAGACCGCCCACCGGGGATCACGGCGTAGGGTGGCAGGGTATGCAGGCCACCCTGAGCACCACCCGCCACGCCGCCGCGATTGCGGTGGCCGTGACCGCCGGGCACTTCATCAACGACGCGTACAGCGCCATGCTCACGCCCCTCACGCCCGCGCTACAGGCCAAGTACGGGGTCAGCATCGCTGCCGTGACCTTCCTGGGCAGCGTGTATTCCCTGACGAGCAGCGTCCTGCAGCCTGTGCTGGGCATCCTCGGCGAGCGCCTCGACCGCCGATACGCCGCCGCGCTCGGCCCGCTGATGACTGGCATCGGCCTGACCCTCATGGGTTTCGTGCCGTGGTTCGGGGCGCTCGTGCTGCTTGTGGCCGTGGCGGGCTTCGGCAGCGGCTTCTTCCACCCCGCAGGGGCCGCGTACGTCGCGCAGCACAGCCCCCCCGACAAACGGGGCCTGTGGGCCAGCCTGTTCAGCGCGGGCGGCACGGCGGGCATGGCCCTCGGCCCCGTGTTCGCGGGCGTGGGCCTCACGCACCTGCCGTGGTTCGCGCTGATCGGCGTCGTCATCGCCGCCATCACGTTCGCCGTCACGCCCAGCGGCGTGCAGAAAGCCAAACGTATCCCCCTGCGCGACTACGCGGGCATCTTCCGGGGGCCCCTCGTGTGGCTGTGGGCCATGGCGGTCCTGCGCTCGCTGGCCAGCATGGGCTACAACGCCATGCTGCCGTTCATGCTCATCGCCCGCGGTTACGGCACGCGTGAGGTCGCCCTCACCCTCGCCGTGTACTCCGTCGCCAGTGCCATCGGCGGCATCGTCGGCGGCCGCCTCAGCGACCGCGTGGGCCGCGTGACCGTCCTGCGCGGTGCGATCCTCACCACCATCCCCTTCTTCGCACTGCTGATCCTCTCCAGCCCCGCCAACTGGTGGTTCTACCCCCTGACATTCATCGTCGGCGCCGCCGTGAACGCCAGCATCCCCGTCGGCGTCGTCACCGCGCAGGAATACGCCCCCGGACACGTCGCCGTCGCCAGTTCCATCATGATGGGCTTCTCGTGGGGTTTCGCGGGCCTCCTCGTGTTCCTCGTCGGTGCGCTGGCCGACGCCACCAGCCCCACCACCGCCGCCCTCGCCGCGCTGAGCCTCCTGATCCCCAGCGCGATCATCGCCGCGCGCCTCCCGGAACCGCAGAAGGTGCAGTTCAGCTGACCGGCGGCCGGGCCTGATATGGACTTCATCTGACAGAAGGGTGGATTCTGAGATATTTCTCAGGACCCACCCTTCTCCGTCCCCGCCTTGTCAGGCGGGCGCGACTTCCCGAGCTTCCTGCGCGCGGACGGCTTCCATGACGAGCTTCAGGGACGCGCGGCGCTGGGCGGGGTCGGGGATGTTCAGGCTGATGATGAGTTCGTCGGCGGCGGTGTCGCGGGCCAGGGCGTGCAGGCGAGCGGCGACGGTGGCGGGGTCGCCGATGATGGCGCGCCGCCGCATGGAGTCGGCCAGCGCGCGTTCCTGCGGGGTGTACGGGTAGGCTTTGGCTTCGGCGACGGTGGGGTAGGGGGCGCTCTCGCCGCGCGTGAGGCGCAGGAACATCAGGCCGAGCGGGAGGCTGAGTTCCTCGGCTTCCTCGGCGGTGGGGGCGGTGACGACGCTCGCAGCGACGATCACGCGTGCCTCGGGGAACGCTTCGGAGGGTTCGAAGGCGCGGCGGTACGCGTCGGCGGCGGCGCGGGCCTGCGCGGTGTCCGGGTTGATGTGCCACGCGAACGCCAGCCCCGCCCCGGCCCTGGCGGCGACGTGCGCGCCGTAGCCGCTGCTGCTCAGGATCCACAGCGGCGGGAACAGGCCCTCGCCCGCCGGGGCCGCCACCGTGCCTGCGAAGGGGTGCCCGGCCGGGTACTGCCCGGTGCCGAAGGCGATCAGGTCCGCGAGTTGCCGCTCGAAGGACTCCTCCATCAGCCCCTGTGCTCCTCGCAGGGCGCGGGCGGTGCGGCCATCCGTGCCCGGGGCGCGGCCAAGGCCCAGGTCCACCCGGTCGGGCGCGAGGGCCGACAGCAGCCGGTAGCCTTCCGCGACGGCCAGCGGCGCGTGGTTGGGGAGCATCACGCCGCCCGAACCCAGGCGGATGCGACTGGTGCGCTGCGACGCGGCGGCCAGCACCGCCAGTGGCACGCTGGACGCCAGCGCGCCCATGTTGTGGTGTTCCGCTACCCAGTAGCGCGCGAACCCGGCGTCCTCGGCGGCCTTCGCGTACGCCAGCGCCGCCTCGACCGACTCGGCGGCGCTGGACCCCAGCGGCACGGGGACAAGGTCGAGCACGGACAGCGGCAGGGGAGAGGACACACTCATGCCCGGCAGTGTGCGCCCCTCCGCGCGGGAAAAAGCTGCGCGTGCTCACGAACCCCGCGCCGTGTTTCCCGGCGGGGAACAGCTTCATCTGGCTAGTCGTCTGCGCCGCCGCGTTCCGCCTGTCCCGGCCACCCGCCTCTATCCTGTGCCCCATGAGCGTGGCTGCATGAACAACGACATTCCCGTGCAGGCCCTGGGCGGCCAGGGCGAGGTGATGGCGCACGCCGTGGACGCCTGCGTGCACTGCGGCTTCTGCCTGCCCGCCTGCCCCACGTACGCGCTGCTGGGCGACGAGATGGACAGCCCCCGCGGCCGCATCGTGCTGATGAAGGAGGTGCTCGAAGGTGGCCTGCCGCTGGCGGACGCCGCGCCGCACCTCGACCGCTGCCTGGGCTGTCAGGCGTGCGTGACCGCCTGCCCCAGCGGCGTCCCGTACGGCGAACTGATCACGGCGTTCCGCGGCTGGAGTGAACCTCAGCGTCAGCGCAGTGCGTTCGCCCGCTCGAAACGCTGGGCGATCCTCAAGGCCCTGCCCGCACCGAAGCTGTTCAGCGTGGCGGCGCGCGTGGGGCAGTTCGCCAAGCCGCTCGCGCCGGTGCTGCCCGCCGCGCTGCGCGGCCCGCTGGACCTGCTGCCGGAATCCGTGCCCGCCATGCAACCCAGCGCGAAGGTCACACCCGCGCGCGGCGTGCAGCGGGGCCGGGTGGCGTTCCTGGTCGGGTGCGCGCAGCAGGCGCTCGCGCCGAACTTCAACGCGGCGACCCTGCGCGTCCTGGCCCGCAACGGCATCGAGGTCGTCATTCCCGACGGGCAGGGCTGCTGCGGCGCCGCCGCGCTGCACACCGGCGCGCGGGACGAGGCGCTGAAACTGGTGCGCGCGAACCTCGACGCCTTCAACCCCGACGATTTCGACGCGATCCTCTCGAACGCCGCCGGGTGCGGCGCGGGCCTCAAGGAATACCCGATGGTCCTGCACGGCGAACCCGACGAGACCCGCGCGAAAGCCTTCGCGGCGAAGGTCATGGACATCAGCGAGTACCTCAACACGCTGCTCCAGAACGGCGAACTCGAACCCCCGGTCCCGGCCAGCCGCCCGCTGACCGTCGCGTACCACGACGCCTGCCACCTCGCCCACGCGCAGGGCGTCCGCGCCGCCCCCCGCGCCCTGCTGCGCGCCATCCCCGGCGTGAGCGTGCTGGAAGTCCCGGAAGGCGACCTCTGCTGCGGCTCGGCCGGCACGTACAACCTCGAACAGCCCGAACTCGCCGGGCAACTTGGCGCGCGCAAGGCGAAGAACATCCTCTCCACCACGGCCGACCTGATCGCCAGCGGGAACATCGGCTGTCACACCCAGATCCAGAGTCACGTGCGCCGCCAGGGCAGCCCCACGCCCGTCCTGCACACCATCGAGATCCTCGACCGGGCGTACCGGGGGGAACTGTGAGGGTCGATGGGGGATGGTTGATGGGTGATGGAGGGGGGGACTCGTGAGCACCGAGAAACTGGCGTTGACCACGAATTCCTCTGCTCGTAAACCTGCGTCGGCTGGGGGTGCATCCAACGCCCTCGCGGCAGACCTGACCCGCGCGCTGGGGCCGCGCAAGGTGCTGTCGAACCTCTCAGAGCGGCTGAACTACCGCTACGACGCCATCCAGTTCGGGGCGACGCCGCTGGCGGTCGTGCTGCCCGAGAGCACCGAGGACGTCGTGGCGGCGGTGCGGGCGTCGCGGGCGGCGGGCGTGCCCATCGTGGGGCGCGGCGCGGCCAGCGGTCTGTCGGGCGGCGCGGCCCCACTGGAGCCCGGGCTGGTGATCTCGTTCACGCGCATGACCCGCCTGACCATTCACCCCGAGCGGCGCGAGGCGACCGCGCAGGCGGGCGTGGTCACGCTGGCCGTGACCGAGGCGGCGAAGCCCCATGGGCTGATCTACCCGCCGGACCCGGCGAGTTTCCGCACGAGTACCATCGGCGGGAACCTCGCGGAGAACGCGGGCGGCCCGATGTGCTTCAAGTACGGCGTGAGCGGCGATTACGTCCGCGCGCTGGAATTCGTGGACGCGGACGGCGAGGTGCACCGCCTGACCCGCGACGTGTTCGACCTGGCAGGGCTGCTGATCGGCTCGGAGGGCACGCTGGGTCTGATCACCGAGGCGACGCTGCGCCTGATCCCCCCGCCGAAATTCACGCGGACGCTGATGGCGCACTTCCCGGAGGTCGGCGCGTGCGCCGAGGCGGTCAGCCGCGCCATCGCAGCGGGCGCGGTGCCCAGCAAACTGGAATTCATGGACCGTGCCTGCACGAACGCCGTCGAGGACTATCTCCACCTCGGCCTGCCCCGGGACGCGGAGGCGGTGCTGCTGGTGGACACCGACGGCGAGGACCTGGACACCGTGCAGGACGAGCTGCGGCTGGTCGAGGATGCCTGCGTCGCGTCGGGCGGCACGGTGCGCCGCGCCGCGACGGACGACGAGGGCGCGCAGCTGTGGCGGGCGCGGCGGTCGGTGTCACCGGCGCTGGGCCGCATCCGCCCGCAGCGCATGAACGAGGACATCGTCGTGCCCAGATCGGCCCTGCCGGACGTGGTCCGCGAGATCCGCGCGCTGGGCGACGCGAGCCCCTTCCGGCTGGTGCAGTTCGGGCACATCGGGGACGGGAACCTGCACCCGAACATCCTGTTCGACCCCCGCACCGAGGACGCGCACGCCGTGCACGACCTGGCGCACCGCATCGCGCTGGTCGCCATCCGCCACGGCGGGGTCCTCAGCGGCGAGCACGGCATCGGCAGCATGAAACGCGACTTCATGACGGACGCCGTGGACCCCGCCACCATGCAGGCCCTGCGCGGCGTGAAACGCGCCCTCGACCCGAGCGGCGCGCTGAACCCCGGGAAGATTCTTCCTGCGGAAGAGGTGATGGTTGATGGTTGATCGTGGATGGAGGTCCTTCGCCTTTCTCTCGACCATCGACCATCTCCCATTTTCTGCGCCGGAGGCGCCTCATGCCCATCCTTGACCTGTCTCCCGACGACCAGACGATCACCCTGACCGGCGAGGTGACGCTGCCCGAGGTGTACGCCGCGCTGCCAGCGGGGTTATTCCCGCCGTTCCCGAACGTGAACCTGCCGGGTGGCGTGGGCGGCCTGATCGGGCGGGGTGGTTTCGGGCAGACCTTCCCGTTCGCGTCGGACGTGCTGGGCGTGACCTTCCGCGCCGCGAGTGGCCGGGTGGTGCGCGCGGGGGGGCGCACCGTGAAGAACGTGCAGGGCTACGACCTGACCCGCCCGTTCGTGGGCAGTTTCGGCGTGCTGGGCGAGCTGCTGGAGGTCACGCTGCGCCTGCGCCCCGGCCTGAGCGTGGGGCACGTGGTGCATCCGGGGCCGCTGGTGCCCACCACGGCGCGCTTCACCTGGGCGGCGCCGGACGGCACGCACGTCGTGCATTTCGGTCATGAACGCGAGGTGCGTGCGGCGCTGGACCTGCCCGGCGCGGTTCCTGTCGTCACCACACCCGATTACGCCCCGCTTTTCCCGCATGGCATGGGCGTGGGGGAGAGCGGCCCTCTGCGTGACCTGCGACTGGGCTGGCAGGACGGCGCGGCCGCGCCCGAGGCCCCGGCGCTGTTCAGAACGCTGGCCGCGAGTCTGTAGAAGAGGTCAAGACCACACTCACCACTGACCCGCCGAATACCTGTTTCAGGCAGATACATTCCTGACACTTTTCGCTATTCTGTCGGGCGTGCTGAAACACATCTCCCTGATGACCGCGCTCATGCTCGGCGCTGCCAGCGCGCAGACCGTCGAGCTGCGCATCCTCGAAACCACCGACCTTCACACCGCCGCCAAGGGCTACGACTACTACCAGGACAAGCCCACCGGCGAGTTCGGCCTGGAGTACACCGCCACGCTGATCGCCAAGGCCCGCACCGAAAAGATCAACACCCTGCTGTTCGACAACGGCGACCTGATCCAGGGCAACCCGCTCGGCGACTACGCCGCGCGCGTCGCGCCCATCAAGGACGGCGAACTGCACCCCATGCACCAGGCCATGCGCTCCCTGAAGTACGACGGCGCCACCCTGGGCAACCACGAGTTCAACTACGGCCTGGACTACCTCGACCGCGTGCTGCAGTCCGCGCCCATGCCGTACGTGAACGCCAACGTCCTGAACATGGACGGCAGCAACAAGTACACCCCCTACGTCATCCAGCGCAAACTGGTCCGTGACACCCAGGGCCGCCCGTACTACATCAACGTCGGCGTGATCGGCTTCACGCCCCCCCAGATCGTCAACTGGGACAAGGCCCACCTGGACGGCAAGGTGCAGGTCATGGACATCGTCCAGAGCGCCCAGAAGTTTGTCCCTGAGATGAAAGCCAAGGGCGCGGACATCATCGTCGCGCTGGCCCACACCGGCATCAACAGCGGCGCGTACACCCCCGGCCAGGAACAGGCCGGTGCGGAACTCACCAAGGTCCCCGGCCTGGACGTCGTCCTGACTGGCCACAGCCACCTGGAATTCCCCAGCGCGGCCTACAAGGACGTCCCCGGCGTGAACCTCGCCAAGGGCACCATCAACGGCAAGGTCGTCCTGATGCCCGGCTTCTGGGGCAACAACCTCGGCGTCGCCGACCTGAAACTGAACTTCGACCGCAAGACCCAGAAGTGGACCATCCTGGACGCGCAGGGCGGCATCCGACCCATCTGGGACAAGGCCGCCAAGAAGAGCCTCGTGACCGCCGACACGACCGTCGCCGCGGCCGTCGAGGGCGCGCACCAGGGCACCCTGGGCTACGTGCGCGGCAAGGTCGCCGACCTGAGCGCCCCCATCAACTCCTACTGGGCGCTGACGCAGGACGACCCCAGCGTGCAGCTGGTCAGCAACGCGCAGATCGCGTACGTGAAGGCCGCGCTGAGCAGCACCCAGTACAAGGACCTGCCGGTCCTGTCCGCCGCCGCGCCCTTCAAGGCCGGGGGCCGCGCGGGCGTCAGCTACTACACCGACATTCCCGCCGGGACGCTGGCGATCAAGAACGTCGCCGACCTGTACGTGTACCCGAACACCGTGCAGGCCGTGCTGGTCACCGGCGCGCAGGTGCAGGAGTGGCTGGAGCGCAGCGCCGGGCAGTTCAAGCAGATCGACCCCAGCAAGGCCGAGCCGCAGGCGCTGGTGGACGAGACCTTCCCCACCTACAACTTCGACGTGATCGACGGCGTGAGCTACGAGATCGACGTGACCCAGCCCAACCGCTACAACAGCAAGGGCGAGGTCGTGAACGCCGGCGCCCGCCGCATCAAGAACCTGACCTATATGGGCAAGCCCATCGATCCCGCTCAGCAGTTCGTGGTGGCCACGAACAACTACCGCGCCTCGGGCGGCGGGTCGTTCCCCGGCCTGAATGGCAAGAACATCATCCTGCAGGCCCCTGACGAGACCCGCGAGGCGCTCGTGAAGTACTTCAACGAGCAGAAGACCGTCAACCCCACCGCCGACGGCAACTGGAAGCTGACGCCCATCCCCGGCGCGACCCTGCTGTACGCCAGCAGCCCCACCGCGCAGAAGTTCATGCCCGCCAACGCCACGCTGGTCAAGACCCGCGAGGACGGCTTCGCCGAGTACTACATCAAGTATTAAGAGTGAACACACCGGCCCCCAGCTTCGGCTGGGGGTTTTGCCTGTCATTGCACGGCTTCTGAATCGTTTTCGAAGGCAGATGAGAGCCTGTCGGAAGCCGTCCCCTGCTGCCAACTCCAGGGGAGATGGGAGTGACTCGATGTCGCTCCAGATGGCATAAACCCCGTGTTGCGAATTATGGTCCGGAAGTGTTGGAACTGTTTCCATTGACAGTTCGGATGAGGCGGTGTACGCTTGCCTCATCAAGAACGAAAGACGTGGAACCGCTTCACAGAAGCGGGCCGGGCCTGTCCGGCACCCACCCAAGGGGGATGCATGAAGAAAGTCATCGCACTCGTCAGCCTCAGCGCCGCTATCGCCTTCAGCAGCAACGCCAGCGCCGTCACCGTCACCCTCGCCTGCGGTGCCGTCGGCCAGGAACTCGAACTCTGCAAGGCCGGCGCCGCCCGCTGGGCCAAGAAGACCGGCAACGAAGTCAAGATCTTCGAGAGCCCCAACCTCACCAACGACCGCCTCGGCCTGTACCAGCAGCAGCTCGCCGCCAAGAGCAGCGACATCGACGTCTACCAGCTCGACGTCGTCTGGCCCGGCCTGCTCGCCCAGCACTTCGTCGACCTGAAAGGCAAGGTGCCTGCCGCTGAAGTCAACGCGCACTTCAAGGGCATCATCGACGCCAACACCGTCAACGGCAAACTCGTCGCCATGCCCTGGTTCACCGACGCGGGCCTGCTGTACTACCGCACCGACCTCCTGAAGAAATACGGCTTCAAGAGCGCCCCCAAGACCTGGACCGAGATGGCCCTGATGGCCAAGAAGATCCAGACCGGCGAACAGAAGACCAACAAGGCCTTCAGCGGCTTCGTCTGGCAGGGCAAGAACTACGAAGGCCTGACCTGCGACGCCCTGGAATGGGTCGTCAGCTTCGGCGGCGGCACCATCGTCGACGCGAGCGGCAAGGTCACCATCAACAACGCCCAGGCCGCCAAGGCCCTGGACACCGCCGCCAGCTGGATCAAGAGCATCAGCCCCGCCGGCGTCACCACCTACGCCGAGGAAGAAGCCCGCGGCATCTTCCAGTCCGGCAACGCCGCCTTCATGCGCAACTGGCCCTACGCCTGGGCCCTCGGCCAGGGTGACGACAGCAAAGTCAAGGGCAAGATCGGCGTGGCGCCCCTGCCCAGCGGCGGCAGCCGCAACGCCGCCACCCTCGGCGGCTGGCAGCTCGGCGTGAGCCAGTACAGCAAGAACCAGGCCGCCGCCATCGACCTCGTGCGCTACCTCGCCGGCCCCGCCGAGCAGAAGATCCGCGCCATCGAGGGTGCCTACAACCCCACCATCCAGAGCCTCTACAAGGACAAGGACGTGCTCGCCAAGAACCCCTTCTTCGGCAGCCTGTACAGCGTCTTCACCAGCGCCGTCGCCCGTCCCTCCGGCCCCACCAAGAGCAAGTACAACCAGGTCTCCCAGGCCTTCAGCACCGCCGTCAGCGACGTCCTGAACGGCAAGATGAAAGGTCAGGCCGCCGTCGCCAAACTCGCCGGCGACCTGAACCGCATCAAGGGCCGCGGCTGGTAAGCCCACACCGCAGCGGAGGGGGGACGCCCACCACCAGGGGCGTCCCCCCTTTCCGTTCCTGCCTTACGAAAGTGTTCATTCGGGCTCCCCGCCACCCCGCCCCCATACACTGAACCCAAGCCCAACACAGGAGGTACACCCGGCATGACCGTGAACCCCACCGCGCCCACCCGGCCCATCCGCACCCGCGGCATCGAGGCCGCCCGCGCCCGGCAGGCCATCTGGCTCCTGCTGCCCACCCTGATCGCCATTGCCCTGGTCGCCGGTTACCCGCTGTACCGCACGATCTATTTCTCGCTGTTCGAGGCGAGCCTCACCACCCCCGACCAGCGGACCTTCATCGGCATGGGGAACTTCTGGTTCACCACCGAGGACGGCGTCGCCCTGGGCTTCCTGCAGGACCCCAAATGGTGGGGCGCCGTGAAGAACACCCTGCTGTTCACCGTCGTGTCCGTCACGCTGGAAACCATCTTCGGCATGATCATCGCCCTGGTCGTGAACAGCGCCTTCAAGGGCCGCGGAATTCTCCGCACCGCCATGCTCGTCCCCTGGGCGATCCCCACGGTCGTGTCCGCGCAGATGTGGTCGTACCTGTACAACGACACCTTCGGCCTGATCGGCCGCGGCCTGCTCGGCGGACAGGCGCTGCTCGCCAACACCGACAGCGCCATCTGGGCCCTGATCGCCGTGGACGTCTGGAAGACCACCTCCTTCATGGCGCTGCTTATCCTCGCGGGCCTGCAGAGCCTCCCCAGCGACATGTACGAGGCGGCCGACATGGACGGCGCGAGCAAATGGACGCAGTTCTGGCGCCTGACCCTGCCGCTGCTGCGCCCCGCGCTGCTCGTCGCGCTGGTGTTCCGCAGCCTGGACGCCCTGCGCGTGTTCGACATCATGTCCGTGATGCTCGGGAACGTGAACGCCGCCGCGACCAGCATGACCGGCTACGCCCGGCAGGCGCTGATCGACAACTCGCTGCTCGGCTACGGCAGCGCCGTCAGCGTGGCGATCTTCGTGATCATCATGGTCATCGTCGTCATCTACGTCACCGCGTTCCGCGTGAAATTCGACTGAGGGGGCCGACATGAACCTGAAGACCAAGAACCCGGCCCTGTACTACCTGCAACGCGCGGCCTTCTACCTGCTCGTGCTGGTCATCGCCTTCTACCTGCTCGCCCCGTTCTTCTGGGCGGTCCTGACCAGCCTGCGCTCCCCCGGCGACCTGTTCCTGCAACCCGCGCAGTTCATCGCCGCCGAGACCACCTTCCAGAACTACACCCAGGTGTTCGCCAACCCGAACTTCCAGCGCGGCCTGCTGTACTCCCTGGTCGTCGCCGTCGGCTCGGTCCTGATCAGCCTGCTGATCGGCTCGTTCGCCGCGTACGCCCTGGGCCGCTTCCGCTTCAAGGGCAAGCAGATCATCATGTACGTCATCCTGGCCGTCAGCGTCTTCCCGCAGATCGCCGTGCTGTCGGGCCTGTACACCCTGATCAGCGCCCTGGGCCTGTACAACAACCCCGTCGGCCTGATCCTCACGTACCTGATCTTCACCATCCCCTTCACGGTGTGGGTGCTGACCAGCTTCGTGCGCGACATCCCCGGTGAACTGGAAGAGGCGGCCCTGGTGGACGGCGCCAGTCCCCTCCAGACGCTGTTCCTCGTGCTGTTCCCCGTCATGATGCCCGCCCTGGTCACCACCGGCCTGCTGGCGTTCATCAACGCCTGGAACGAGTACCTGTTCGCCCTGACCTTCACCAGCACCAACCGCACCGTGCCGGTCGTGATCGCCAACTACTCCGGCGCCACGCAGTTCGACCAGCCGTGGGGCCAGATCATGGCCGCCAGCATCGTCGTGACCATCCCCCTGATCATCCTGGTGCTCGTGTTCCAGCGCAACATCGTGTCCGGCCTGACCGCCGGAGCCGTCAAAGGCTGACCCACTCCAGTCGCACGGTCAGGAACCCACCGAACGCAGACGGCAGAGGCCCCAGGGACCATCCCTCGGGGCCTCTGCCTGCGAATCCGCAACCTCCCGCCCTGAGGTCACGCCTCGGGATCGGCCTCCGCCTCCAAGTCGCCCCGCGCGATCGCCTGGGCCAGCACGGCATGGTCCCGCTCGGCCTGATCGGCGTACGCCACCGCGAAGGCCGCCACCGCCTGATCGAACGTCTCACGCCGGCCCAGGTACGCGCCCAGCGCCACCGCGTCCCCCGTGCGGGCGTGCGCGCGGGCCAGCGCCCAGCCGCACAGCTCGGCAATCTCCTCCAGCGTGCGCGGCGAGACCGCCTGCAGGTCGAAGCGGCCCTTCTGATCCCGCAGCTGCCGCACGTACCCGCAGAATCCCTCGCCAGCCGACCAGCCCAGGAACGGATCGGCCGCCGCCTGCATCAGCTGCTGCCCCCGCACGATCCGGTGCGCCGCGTTGCGCGCCACGGTCGGACCGGCGAACGGCTCCAGCACGCTCGGCCGCGCCTCCTTCACCTGCAGGAACAGCACGTCGTCCCCATCGGCAACCAGCAGCAGGACCAACACCCGCCGCCCGCAACTGCCGACACCCGTGACCTTCAGTGCCCAGTCCGCCAGGTGGTAGCGCGACAGCAACTCCCGGCGGTCCGGCGCGACACTGTCCAGGTAGTTCGCCCGCACGCCCTCCAGCATGACCTCCGCCTGCGGGTCCGACGTGTGCACCAGCAGCGGCGGATCGTCCCGCAGGCGCCAGCCGGCCGGCGTCTGCACCGCCAGTTTCTTCAGGGTGTGCAGGTGCGTGCGGGTGCTGGCCTTCGCGAACATCGCTCGGCCATGCTCCCGCGCGTCGGACGCCATGTCCGCCAGCGCCTCGGACGCATCGATGCGGTCATACCAGACGTCCAGGTGATGCTGCCTCGCGTACGCACGGACATGCAGGCGGTAGGCCCGCGCCGCGCTGCGCGCCGCATACACGGCGTCCGCCTCGCTGTGCCCCGCCTCACGCCCGGCCAGCACCAGACTGGCCGCCAGCCGCCGCACGTCCCACTCCCACGGCGCCCGCAGCGTCTCGTCGAAATCGTTCAGGTCGAACACCAGATTCCGCTCGCCGGTCGCGAACGCCCCGAAGTTCGCGCAGTGGGCGTCCCCGCTGGCCTGCACCCGCTCGCCCGTCACAGGCGTGCCCGCCAGATCGGCCGCCATCAGCGCCGCCGTCCCCCGGAAGAACGCGAATGGACTCGCCACCATCCGCCCGAACCGCAGGGGCAGCAGATGAGTCATGCAGCCGTCCGTCCCCGCGTGCAGGGTGTTCAGGACCTGCTGGGGCCGCTCACCGGGCGCCTCGAACAGCGCGTGGTCCCGCCGGGGCAGCGTGCTGCGCAACGCACGGCCCCGCGCCCGCCGCTCGTCCCGGCCCGGCAACGGCACTTCAGAAAAAGGATCATGCATGACCGTATCGTGTCACGCCAGGGCAGGGCGACCCTTCATACGGATTCCGTCTGTTTCGTTGACAGATCGGAACACCACCGATCTGCCAACTCCACGCCCGGAACCCGCTTCTCTCCTTCTCGCATCCGCTCGGGTTGAACGGTTTTTGCAAACCATTCAACCGGAGTCCGTATCACATGTGCCGCCCACCAGTCCACCCGGACGGCATCTCGGCGGCCGCTCGCGCGGGGGACGCTCAGTTCAGGTGCGAGGGGTCCTCCGGCGCGCCCCCGTACGTGCGGATCACATCGCTCAGCAACTGCCGCGCCAGCCGCAGCACGCTGTCCTCGGTCAGGTCGTCCACGCGGAACCCCTCGCCCAGGCCGTACTCACCGCGGAACTGCCCGTCCACCCGGCGCACCCGCACGAGCACCTCGCACAGGCCCAGCCGGTAGCGCGCCGCGTGCCACGAGCCCAGCGGCGCGGGCCGCAGCGTCACCTGCGGGTCCGGCACCGGGTCCATGCTGACGTTGTTCAGCGGCAGGCCCGGCCCGCTTGCCGCGCGCAGAGCGTGGTAGAGCAGGTTCAGGAATCCCTCGCAGGCCTGCACCTCGGCCTGCCGGGCCTGAGCGCCGCGCCGGATCACCGCCTGCAACTCGTCGAAGGAACTCACGGGACCGACTGTACCGCCCAATCAGCTGAGCAGTTCGTACGCGGCGTCGCGCGTGCCGGTCCCCAGCTTGCGCAGCAGGCCGTCCTGCACCAGTCGCCGCAGGGTCCGCCATGCCTGCTGCGTGGTGATGCCGCACGCCCCGCGCAGGTCCACGTTCCGCACCCGCCCGTGCTCGCGTGCCAGGGCCAGCGCGATCGCGCGGACCTCCGCCGCGTTCGGGCCGCTGCTGTCCGCCGGGCGGCGCGGCGCCCGCGTGACCTTCGGCGCGGCAGGCTGAACGGGTTCCGACGCAGGCACGGGCGTCGCCGGGACCGCCACAGGGGCGACCACGGCAGCAGATGCGGGCGGCGCATCCTCGACGACAGGCAGCGCCGGGCGGCCCAGCGCGCCCCGGACCTCGTCACTCAGGACGTACGCGATGCCGCGGCCCACCCCGGCGCGGCGGATCAGGCCGTGCTCCTCCATGCCGCGCAGCAGCCGGGGCGTACGGTCCTCCGGGAGTTGCAGCGCGCGGGCCAGCGTCGCGCGGGTCGCCTCACCCTCGCGCGCCAGGAGGCTCAGGACGATCAGGACGTCCAGCGACAGCGTCTGCATGTCCTCCTGCTTGCGCGCCACGAACCGCACGAACTCCGCGTCGAACCCCGGCGAGTGCAGCGCCAGCGTCACCGAATCCGGGTACGTGGTGTACTCCGGCGGTTCCTTGCCGTGCCGCAGCATCAGCGAGTACATCTTGTCCACGCCCACCCCGGCCCGCTCGACCAGCCCCAGGCGCGCCAGGGACTCCGCCAGCAGCGGATTGCGGCGCTTGGGCTGGTGCCGCAGGATGTTCCCCGGCGTGATCCCTCCCGGCAGCCCACCGGGGTTCATGATCTCCAGCCGGTCCGGGAAGTGATGCACGTGCACCGCGTCCCGCAGCGTGTAATCCCGGTGCGTCAGCGCATTCAGCAGCGCCTCGCGGTACACGACCTCGTCCTGATCCCACACCTCGATGCGGAACAGTCCCACCTGCACCGGCGTGAAGCGGTTCCTGGCCTGGATCAGTTCCGCCAGCCGCGTCAGCAGCGCCGGAATGGGCCGCAACAGGTCCTCACGGAACTGGAACTCCACGTCCGTCGTCTGGTGGTGATAGAAGCACACCTCCGACTGCGGGACGTGCGCCCGCAGCGCCGCCGGAGTGCCCGCCAGCAGGATCGCCGCCAGCGTGGGCCGCAGCGCCCCGCCACTGGGAATCAGCAGGCCCAGTTCCCGCAGGAAATCCAGGTCCGGGAGGTTCGCCGCGCTCGCCCGGCGGCCCAGCCCGCGCAGGCGCGCGACCTCCGCCGGGTCCAGGTCCGCCAGGGACGCGTCCGGCGGGACGGTCGCCGTGAAATCCTGATCCGCGACGGGTTCCGACTCGCCCGGCGTGACCGGCACGAGGTGCGCGCCGTCCCAGGTGATCACCGAGCCGTCCGGCGCGGCCAGCACGTACGGCGCGTGCGGCACGAACACCGCCAGCACCCGCGCCCCACCCGGCAGGCGGTGATGCTGCACGTTCACGGTCAGGCGCCCGCCGGACAGTTCGAAGATCGCGTGCGTGATCATCAGCGGATGCAGTTCCCCCGCGTCCCGCGCGCTGCCCGACACGGCGTCCACGCCGACCAGGACCGTGCCGCCCCGCGCGTTCGCCAGGCCCACCGCGTGCCGCGCCAGTCCCTCGGGCGTCACGTCCAGCGGCAGGTGAATGCAGGTGGGGCCCGGTGGGGGCAGCACCCCCAGCGGCGAGATGGCGTCTGTCGCGTCCAGCGTCACAATCCGGCAGTATAGCCGCAATCCGCTGTACCGGGTGAATCTGCCGCCCGGCGCAGCCAGCACCGCTCCGGCCGCACCGGGCCGTCCAGCCACACCAGCGCCGCACGGCCACCCACGCCCCATACGACCGCCGCCTGCCCGAACCGACGGCCCAGCCGCGCCGCCTCGCGCAGCGGCACGTCCCGCAGGATCAGCGTCTCCTCGCGCCAGGGGCCCTCGCCGTTCCAGCCGGGCAGGGGAGACCACGCCCACACCAGCCGCGCCAGCGCCGCCTGCCGCTCATCGTTCAGGTCCGGCGCTGCCCGCTGGCCCGACGGGTTCCACGCGGTCACGATCGCCCAGCGCTGCCCCGCCTCACACCAGTGCGGCACGATCCCCGGCCCGGCGGGGGTGAGGGACACGCGCTCACCCGCCCGACCGTACGTGCTCCCGAGAAAGGCGGCCCGCAGGTCGGACATTCAGCGCGTGACGACCGCCTGCACACTCACGATCTGAGCGTTCTTCAGGCGGAACACCAGCCCCACCCGCTGCCCCACCTTGAACGAACCGCCCAGCACCACCCGCGCCCGGCCCGCCGGCCCCAGGCTCAACGTGCCGGGCACAGGCAGACTCTGCACCACCTTGCAGCGCGGCTCGCAGCGCAGCAGTCGGGTGCGGCCCGCGCTACTCCAGACCCCCAGCAGCTCATCCGTCCGCGCGAGCTTCAACGTGCCCACCAGCATCACGCCCTCGTGCATCAGTTTCAGTGTCAGGGGCTGCGGCGTGCTGGCCTGCGCCCACGGAGTCACCGCCAGCAGCGCCGCACACACCAGGATCTTCAGCCTCACTCTGCTCCCTCCTCGTCTGCCCCACCGGCGTCACCCAGGTCAGGGGCCGACGCGTCCACGCTGGTCTTCATCACCTCACGCAGCACGCTGGTCGCAAAACTGCCCTTCGGCAGCGTGAACGACAGCGTGAACCCATCCTCCTCCGGCGTGACCTGCGTGTCCTGCGGGTACACCCGCGTCAGGCGGCGGTCCCCCTTGCGACTGCCGAACATCTCGGGCGTGAGGCCCAGTTCATCCAGAACCTCCCGCTCCAGCATGCCCGCCTCCAGCGTCAACGGCTTGACCTTCCGGCCGAACAGCGTGCCCGTGGCACTCACCTCGCCCCGCTGCGCGCGCGGCGAATCGGCCGCCGCGTCCTGCACGCTGAACACGCCGCCCGTGTCGTGCTTCTTCGCCATGTCCCCGTTCAGCAGGGCATCGAACACGCCCCGCTCCAGGCGGCGGCTGACGAACCCGTTGAAGACCACGCTCTGCAGGGCGCTCGTCAGGAAGCGGCGCACCCGGGGATCACGCACGCGCGACTCGCCCCGCACGACGCGCAGGCCCTCCTCGGCATTCAGGCCGCCCAGCCCGAAGCGCTGAGGCCCGAAGTAGTTCGGGACGCCCCGCGCCACCAGCTGCGCCAGCGTCTCGGACGCCACGTCGGCCTGCCCGGCCGCCTCACGCACCCGCACCTGGAACCGGTTGCCGCTCAGGTGCCCCATCGCCAGCTTGTTCCCGTGCCGCGTGGCGGTCAGAACCCTCACGCCGTCCATCGCGAACGCCGACAGACGCCCCTCGTACTTCGCGGGAAGACTGAGCCACTGGCTCGTCACCGCATGCCGGTCCTTCAGGCCCGCCACGCCCACGTCCCGGTCGCGCACGCCCAGCTGGGCGCTCAGCTCACGCAGCACGTGCGCGGTCGTGTGACCGGTTTTCTCCAGCTGCACGAACAGAAAGTCACCCTCGCCACTCAGGGGGTAGGCGGGCAGTTCCTCCACCCGGAAATCCGAGGGCTGATGCCGCAGGACGCCACCGGTACCCGGCCCGTCCGTGAGGGCACGCAGCGCCGACCAGTCAAACACCAGACTCACGATCAGCCCACCATACCCCTCAGCAGTGGAATTGGTGTGAAATTTTCGTCATCAAGATGAGTGCGTGCCGTCGTTGGCAGGTACAGCACCCGTATGCCTGGCAGTCACATTCTGTCGGTCTCGGCCCAAATCAGCACGAGTGCACGACGAGTGCCGAGACAGGAAGCGCGCGACCTCCTCGTCTGTGGAAGATGTCTGCCGGCTCAATCTGATGACCTTTGTCTTCAGGTCTCTGCGATGGGAACCAGCGATTCCCCTGACAACCCACCCCTTTGCTGTTCGAGACCACCACCAGGGTGTGCGGCCCACGTGCACTTGATCCGCAGTCGCTGAGGGTGCGTTCCGGGCTGTCTGGCTGAATGTAAAAGGATGTTCAGATGGGAGGGATGTCACCCAACGGTAGTGGGCGACGGTGCCCTACTGGTCCGCAATGCCTGGAAGCACGCCCGCCGGATGTCGCTCGCGGGCAGCATATGGAACGTGACGGGCAGGCCCGGCTCCAGCCACAGCGGAGCGAGGTTCAGCGGTGTTATGCGGCTCAGCTTGGCTACATTGAGGATCATCACGCAGCCCGCCGCGTCATGAGGCGCGCCGAGAACGTCCACGGTGTCACGTACAACACGATCCATACCAGCTCACGCATTTTCAGACCATACTTGTGGGGAACACGCAGGTACTCGCCCGAGACAAGCGCGGCCGCCTCAGGGCACCACCTGACTGGGCTCGCCGAGTCGTTCAGGCGCGGTGCAGCTCAGTGATTGACTTTCCTAAATCCAGCGTCATCAGGAGCGCAGTTCAGACTGCACGCTTGGCCGTCTACCTGGCGTCTCTATCCACAGGGCTCACTCCGTCGCACCGATCGCCTGCCGGGGATTCTCTGTGAAGAAGTCCTCCACTCCACCGATCCGCTGCCGTTGCCAGGATGAAACACGGAAGACCTGCGCCTCAGGGCGTGCCACTGACTGGTGTGGGAGGCGCAGGACTGGCTCACGGGGGGAGGTAAGGGATGGATGATGTGAGGTCAAGGAAAGGCAGTGGCAGGTCTGCGGCTCAGACGGCTCCCACCCCTTCCTCATCCCAGTTCTGGTTCTCCGGACCTACCGGCGCCGCGCGGCGCTACGGCGCCACCCGACCCACCCGGCCGCGTGGGCCGGGTGGGTCGGGTGTACTGGGGAACAGATCTGCTGGTCAGGTGCGGTGGTGGACCGTCCGGACGCTCAGGGCGTCCACTTATTCAGGGTGTAGACATTCCCCGTGAACTTGTCGACCGTCCAGGTGGCCAGGTTGCCTTCCGAGTGGCAGGCGTAGCAGTTGCGGTCAAAGGAATCCACGACCTGACCGTCGATCAGCAGGTCCACGTGCATCTTCCAGCGGAAGTTCTCGTACCACGACGGGGCGCGGCCGATCACGCCCACGCGGATCTGCGCGTCGGAATCCAGCAGTTCCGGTGAGAGGGTCACTGTGCCGGGGTTGCCGCTATACCCCAGGCGCTGGAACGTGGACGTCCCCGTGCGTTTCACCTCGATCACGGCGTTGTCGTAGACCTCCCGGAAACGCAGCTCGACTTTCTTGCTGGGAATCGCCGTGCAGTCCCGCTTGGTGTAGGTGTACGTGCGGTTGACCCGCATGCGGTTGTCGTCCCAGTAGTTCACGCTGTACGCCATGGGCTTGAGGCTGCTGATGGCGATGTTGGTGGTGTCGAAGTAACTCTGGTAGTTGCCGCTCTTGATCACGGCGATCTGCGGCTCTGCCGGGCCGCCCACAGCGTACACCGTCATGGCGCTGCTGCTGATGATCTCCTTCTGCGTCGCGGTCAGTGCGGCTGAACCCTGCTTGAACGACACCTTCACGGCCGCTTCCAGGTCGCTGGAACTCGCGTTGGCACTGACCCGGACGATCAGCATGCGGCCCAGGGTCGCGCCGGTCACGTAGGTGGGTGGGTTGGCGCTGTCAATCTCGCCGGTGTTCCCCAGCGTGCGGATCTCGTTCAGGCCGAACGAGGAGTTGAACAGGCCGTTGACTGGGTAGTTACCCGACAGGTCCACCTGCACGTTGTACAGATTCTGGTAGAACACCGCGTACACGCTGTTCTGCGAGCTGGACGAATTCGTGTCCAGTTTGGTCTTCACGTCCGCCCCGTACGCCTTGAAGTCCAGGTTGAACTTCGTGGAGGCTTCCTCGACCGTGGACGCCGTCTTCACGTCAAACATGATGTTCGACTGGGCGAAGTCCCGGTTCGAGTTCGCCTGCACCAGCATCTGCCGCAGGGCCTGAGCGTAATCCGTGTAGGTGCTCGTGGACATGGTCGCCGTGTTCAGGTAGCTGTCCACCAGCCGCACCTGCGCCCGTTGCCCGGCCGGAACGTGGATCGGCGTGGGTGCCAGACCCTGCACCGCCAGGAACCGGCCCTGCAAGATCGCGCTCGGGAACAGGCTCGACGCCGAGTTCTGCTCGGCCAGCAGCTGGTCCGGCGTGGTGGTGGCGGTGACCTCCTGCAGGGTGCAGCGGCCGTCGACGATGGGCGTCTGGGTCGTCGTGTTGGGTGCCGTGACGTTCTGGTTGACCCGGGTGAACAGCTGCCGCACGTAATCCTCGCGGTCGGTGGCCGTGGTCGGCACCCACTGACTGCGCAGTCCGGCCGTGCCGCCCGCCGGGGCAATTGCGGCGTTGCTCCAGGGGACGAGCTGAGGAGTGCCGGGCATGGAGATGTACTCCGGATCCGTCGGTTCGGGATCGGGGTCACCGCACGCCTGGGCACTCAGGCCAGTGCCGCCACTCTGAATGACGTACGGGTCACACGGCTCGATGAACTGCGGTTTGGTGCCGGCAGATGCGCCCGGGGTCGGCGTGGAGGAGCAGGCGGCCAGGGCGAGGCTCAGGGTGACGGTCAGGGACAGCAGGACAGGACGCTTGGTCATAAGGACTCCAGGAAGGAACAGGGGGCGGATGGGGACGGGCATGGGCACTGGCACGGGGCGTGGACACTCTGGGACGGGATGGGGCCTCCGGATGGGCAGGACAGGGAGCGGAGCAGGCGGCCACAGGCCACCCGGCGGATCAGTCGGGATGATGGACACCGGGCGGACTTGCGCCTACCGGCTGGGTTCGTGGGGCTGACCCGCTCGAACTGAGCAGAGTCTGCGTGGCCGTCAGGGAACGGTTCGGGAACGGATGGGCGTTCCCACCGCGTTCCCGGATGCCAGGCAGCGCGCAGACGGTCTCTGGTCGGCCGGATGTCTCCCGAACAGTCCACACGGCACTGTTTCTGTGGAGCCACGGTGCGGGCGCGGCCCGCGCGGGCCGAACCCTGTCCCCGTCACGCTGCGCGCAGGTTGCGTGTTCTACACTGCGCGCACCCCATGACGTCTTCTTCTTTTCCGCGCCCCGGCCGGTTCGAGGTCACGCGGCCCGCCCTGCTCACCCGTCTGGCCGACGCCCTCAACGCGCAGGTGATCCTGCTTGCCGCCCCGTCCGGGTACGGTAAATCCAGCCTGCTGGCCCAGTACGCCCGCAGCACTCCCCGAGCCGCCGTGTGGTGCCGCCTCACCGAGGCGCACGTCGATCCCCTGAACGTCGCCACGCTCATCGCGCGCGCCGCGCACACCTACATCGGCGCTGCCGAGCACCTCACCTCGCCCGATCCCCGCACGCCCGAATCCGCCCTGATTGACGCTCTGGCGCAGGCCCTGCTGGACGCGAACGTGAACCTCGATCTGATTGTCGACCCGGTCGAGGACGACCACGTGGCCCGCTGGCTGATCCAGCTGGCCCTGGCCCTCGGCGAAGGTCACCGCGTCCTGATCAGCCGCTACAGCGCCGACGGCCTGCGCCTGGCCCGCGCGGTTGCTGACGGCCGGGCCGTGATCCTCGACGCGGCTGACCTGAGTTTCACCCCTCCCGAGACCGCCAGCCTGCTTGAGGCGCGTGGCGTGACCCTCACGGGCGAGACTCTCGAGCGTCTGCAGGGCTGGCCGGCCGGTCTGGCGCTGGCCGCGGCCGGCAGCCAGCGGCACGTCAGCACAGACGATCTGGTCCGCGACTGCCTGGACAGCCTGCCGGCCGAACTTCGCCGCGCGCTGCCTGAGGCGGCCGCACTGGACATCTGGTGTGAAGACGACGCCCGCCAGATCGGCGCGCAACTGCCCCCCGGCTGGCTGACCCACGTGCAGCGCGCCGGTCTGCCCCTGCAGCCCCTGGGGGCCCAGCAGTTTCAGCCCCACCGTCTGCTGCGCGACCTGCTCGACCAGGACCTGCGGCGCACCCCGCACCGCTGGCAGCAGTTGACCCTGGCGGCCGCCGCGCTGGCCGAAGAACGCGGCGAGACGCGCCGCGCCGCCCGCCTGTACGCCGAAGCGCAGGCTCCGGAGGACTTTCTGCGCCTGGCCGCGCCACTGGCCAGCCAGTTCCGCGGACGCGGCGAGCACCAGTTGACCCGGCAACTGCTGGAACTCGTCCCGGCCGAGCAGCTCCCGCCCGAACAGCAGGCGCGGCTGGCCTGGGCGCAGATCGAGACGGGTGATTCCACACGGGGCGAGGCGTCCCTGCACGCCCTGCGCCGCGCCGGGCAGCTGCCCCCGGCCGGCCTGGCGTCCCTGGCCATGCTGGCTGGCCGCCGCGGCGACACCGAAGACCAGTACCGCTACGCCCGCGAGGGCCTGAACCGCCTGACACCGGGTGAGATCGAACCGGCCCTGCTGTGGCCCCTGGTGTACGCCGCGCTGAAACGTGGCGAGCCCGACGACGCGCAGGGCGCCGCCGAAATGTTCATGACCTGGGCGCGCGCGCAGGGGGATCAGGTGCGCCTGGCAGAAGCGTGGCAGTTGCAGGCCGTGTGCTGCCGCGCCGCGCGGGACGTCGCTGGTCTGGCCGCCGCCCTGCGTGAAGCGCGCCGCATCTACGATCACCTGGGCTGGGCGATCCGGGCGGCCATGATCTCCCTGGAAGAAGCGGAACTGGCTGCACAGTCCGGAGATCTGCCCGGCACGCGCCGCGCCCTCGAGCGGGTGCCCGCCGGGCTGGATCACGGCCTGCACCTCCTGCATGCCCGCGCGGGGCTGCTGCGCGCCGCGCTGGCGTGGTGGGACGCAGATTACGACGCCGCCCTGAGCGCCCTGGACGACGCGGAGGGGCACGCCCTGGCCGGGCAGCTGCGCACGCAGCAGGAGGACGTGCGGCTCAGGCGCGCCGACACCCTGCTCAGTCAGGCGCGCCGGAGCGAAGCGCACCACGTTCTGGACGGTGTGCACCCCACCGACCCGGCCCGGGGCGCGTACCGGGCGCTACTGGCGGCCCTGCTCATGCCCGGCCAGCCCACCCCGGCCCTGCCGGCCGACCCCTGGCCGGACGCCGGCCTCACCCTGCGCCTGCATGCATTGCACGTCCGTCACACCCCGGCCCAGGCCACACCGTTGCAGAGCCACCCCCTGTGGCCTCACCTGCCGTCCGCGGAGCGTCCCCCCCTGAGCGCCCCCCCCACCGTGCCCGCGCCGGTCGCGTCCGCCGCCCCCCGACTCACGATCACGGCGCTGGGTGACCTGAGCGTCCGGCTGGACGGTCACGCTGTGCCCATCGCACTGGCCAAATCCCGCGAACTGCTGGTGTGGCTGGCCCTGCACGGCTCAGGCACCCGCGACGAGATTGTGACTGCCCTGTGGGACGGCTCGGCTGAGGAACGCCACGTGGAGTACTTCCGCGTGGCCGTGCGGCGCCTGCGCGGCGCGCTGAAAGCGGCGCTGAACACGGATCCGGATCCACTGCCCTACCGGGAGGGCCGGTACCGCCTGGGCGACCATCTGGACGTGATCCTGGACGCCCGCCCGGATCAGCCGGTTCCGGAAGACCCGGTGAACCTAGCCCGTCAGGCCCAGCTGTTCTCCCAGCCGTTCATGCCCGGCAGCGAAGGCGACTGGATTCAGGAGTTGCGTGACCGCTGCCAGTTGCGCTCCGCTCAGCTGGGCCTGGCGCTGGCCGCCACGCCCGGCGCGGACGCTCCCGCTGCCTTCCGGCAGGTGCTGCAGGTTGACCCGTGGTCCGACGCCGCCCATCAGGGCCTGATCCGTTCACTACTGCACGCCGAGCGTCGCGCCGAGGCGGAACAGGCCCTGCGGATCTACGCGGCAGTGCTGCGTGACGAGTTCGGTACTACGCCCCCAGCGGACTTTCTGCACGATGTGGGGAGGCGCGGTCTGACATGACCGCGCCTCCCCAGGCGCTCAGTCGATTCCGGGCCGGTCGGAGGCAACGCGGTGCCGACGTATTTTGGTGGGCGGAATTCGTACTGGTGCGACTGCTGCGCGCCGAGAGCGCTCTCACACCAGTCGGAGCGGCTCGGTAGGCCGCTCACCCTGCACAGGTGAAACGCAGATCGCAATCACGCGATGCCTCCCACATCACGCCGCACGGCGAGCGTCAGCAGGACGGAGAGGTGATCTCCCTGTGACTCTCGACAGGATTAGCCGAACAGCTTGAACCTGCTGAAACGAGCGGCGCGAGCCTCTGTAACGAGGAATGGTTGGACGTGCAACAGGGGGGTGTGCTGCTGGCTCCTGGAGTCGCGGGTTGTGCGCCTGGAGGCCGGAATGGGTTGCCTGAACGCAGTGCTGTGCCGCTTACACAGGAGCGGTGACGGTTCGTTCCCTGTCGACTGCCGCACGGTTCCCTGCCGGTTCCCTGCCCCTGCGGCAGACTTCACCCATGACCCGCACCCTGATCCTCCCCGTTCTCGCTGCCCTGTCTCTGTCTGCCTGCGGTTCGGTCGGCACGCCCGAGATGGGCCGCGCGACCCTGCACGCTCAGGAGGACTGCCCCTCGTGCGGCATCATGCCGGTCACGGTCGACCCGCAGGAATTCTGGGCGTGGTCTGACACACTGAGCGCGCCGCAGGTATGGGCGTACGGGGCGGCGCGTGTGAATGGCGGTGTTCGGGAGGTGCTGGTCAATCCCGTCAGTCAGCCTGTGGCCCTGGAACCCGCCGCGGCTCGCATGACCGGCGGGGTGTGGTTCGACCGGCCCCTGGCGTGCCTGAACACCGCCGACGGTGACCTGACCATGGAGCGCTGGGGGCGGCCCACGCTGCGCACCACGGAGGCAGTTGCAGCCGCCGCGCTGACGGGCCGCGGCGCAGCGGAACGCACCTGCCTTGACCAGTTCGGGCCGGGCTGGGCGCCGCTGACGGACAGCCAGCCGAATCTGATCGATTCGGAACTGGTGTGGGCAGCGGGCCGTTGGGTGGTCGACACCCGCAAGGCGCAGGCGGGTGTCGAGTGGTAGTGGACATTGCCGACGCGCACTGGCCGCGGCTGGAGCAGACCGTCACGCGGGCACTGCGGGACATGAACCTGGTGGTGGCGCGCCAACCGATCACGCGCACGTGGACGGCCGTTGAGGCCGCGCAGGCCCGGCGCCTGATTCAGGCGCTGCACGTCGACTGGGACGCGCGCCGCATCCGGCACGAGACGTTCACTCAACTCGATCACCTGAGTGGCCGCATGAGTGTCGCGGGCTGCACGGTCATGCGGGCCAACCTGGAGGCGCTGCGCGAACAGGTGCGTCTGATCCTGCACGACACGGCCACAGCCCTGAGTGTGACACCGGCACCCTGAAGAGGAAACCGGATGAACGAGTCGAGCAGCAGCGGAGCGCCATGTAGTTCGTGGATAGCCCGGTGCAGTGACGGAGTGCGCACGCTACGTCCAACCGCTGTCAGTCCGCCGAGTCCGCCTGGATGTCCTGGTCTCCGCCCACCAGATCGCTGAAGTTCTCGTGTTATGTCCCTATGCTCAGGCGCACCCACAGCGCCACCAGGCCCGCCAGCAGAACCGGCGGGGTCAGGCGCAGCCCGGCGCGCAGGTACTCGCCCCAGCCGACCTCCAGCCCCCGCCCGCGCAGGACGTGCAGCCACAGGAGCGTCGCCAGACTGCCGATCGGCGTGAGCTTCGGCCCGATATCTGCGCCGACCACCGCCCCGAACACCAGCGCCTGACGCGCCGCACCGCTCACGTCACTGCCCTGGATGCCCAGGATCGCCGTGAGCAGCGCCGGGAGGTTGTTCAGCCCCGCGCTGAGCCCCGCCACGCTGAGGCCCGACGCGAACACCGCCGCGCCCGTCCCGTGCGCCGCCCAGCCCGAGAGCCATGCGCCGTACGCACCGGTCACGCCCGCACCGCGCAACCCGTACACCACCGTGTACATCGCCAGACTGAACGCCACCACGTTCCACGGTGCGGCGCGCAGCACCGCCCGCGTCCCCACGTGCGCGCTGCGCGCCGCGACCACCCACACCAGCCCCGCGCACACCGCCACCACCGCGCTGAGGGGCACGCCCACCCCCTCGGCCAGGAACGCCCCGGCCAGCAGCAGCGGCGTGACGAGGCACCCCGCCCGGAACACGCCCCACGACCGCACCGCGCTGCCCGGCGCGGGCAGATCCGCCACGTCATACCGGCGCGGCAGGGTCCGCCCGTAGAACAGCAGCAGCGTCCCCAGGCACGCCGCGACCACGACCAGATTCACCGGCAGCATCACGCCCGCGTACCCGCCGAAACTGATCCGGAAGGCGTCCGCCGCGATGATGTTCGTCAGGTTGCTGATCGTCAGCGGCAGACTCGCCGCGTCCACCACAAACCCCACCGCCAGCGCCAGCGTCAATGTCGCCGCGCGGCTCACGCGCAGCGCGCCCGCCAGTTCCAGCACGATCGGCGTGAGGATCAACACCCCACCGTCATTCGCGAACAGTGCCGCCACCACCGCGCACAACCCCACCAGCAGCGCCAGCAGCCGCCGACCACTCCCACCCCCCCAGCGCGCCACGTGCAGCGCCGCCCAGCGGAACAGCCCCGCCGCGTCCAGCAGCAGACTCAGGACGATCAGGCCCACCAGCGTCAACGTCGCGTTCCACGTCGCGCCCCAGAGGATCGGCAGGTCCGACAGGTGCACCACACCCGCCAGCAGCGCCACCACCGCGCCCAGCGTCGCGGCCCGCGCCGCCCCCAGCCCGCGCGGCTGCCACACCACCAGCGCCACGGTTCCCAGCACGATCAGCACCGCCCACATGACCGGCACTCTAGCCCCGGCGGCGGCCCCACATGCCCCGGTCAGCCGACCAGCGTCACCCAGCCCAGCGCCAGCAGGGCCAGCGGTGCCAGTCCCGCCACTCCGAAGCCCCCCAGCAGCGCCCCGACCACCCCCGGCGCGAGGGCCGCCGCGGACGAAAATTGACCCGCCAGTGCCGGGTCTCCCACCGACTCGCCCAGCGCCGAGCGCACCCCCAGTGCCGCCCACGGCGTCAGGAGCGCCGACAGCAGGACGGGCAACCCGCCGCCCGCCAGCAACGCGCCCAGCAGCGCGGCCCCGCCCAGCGTGAGCGCCGCCGGGAGGTGCCCCGCCAGCCGCGCCCGGCGGCCCGGCAACGGCGCGAACGGCAGCTGAGTCGGCGTCCGCAGACCCAGCGCCGGGACCAGCAGCAGACCCGCCAAGACCGGATGCCCCAGCGCCGCCCCCACCCCGGCCAGCGCCGCGCCCAGCACGCCCGCCAGCAGCCGAGAACGACGGCGCGTGAGCTGCAGCGCACCCCGCCACCATACCGCCCCCAGCGGAGACGCGCGGCGTAGGGTGGGTGCCCAGCGACGCGGCGGCTGCCGCCCATCGGCGTCCACCTCCGGCACGGGCAGCCCGAACCGGCGCGCCCCGGCCCGCACCGCCTCCACCTCCAGTTGCACGAGCAGGCGCGGAGGCAGATCGTCCGCGAGCGTCCGCGCCCACTGCCACCCGGCCCCCAGCAGGGCCAGCGCGGCCCCCACCGGCAGCAGGGCCGGGTGCAGCAGGCCCAGCAGCGGCAGCGCGGCCAGCGCCGTGACCGGCCACCCAGACCACCCGGCCAGTCGCCGGACGTGCCGCGCGGCGTGCAGCATCCGCCCGCCTGCCCCCAGCCACGGCAGGCTCAGCGCCAGCGGCCACAGCGGCGCACTCCAGGCCAGCAGGACCACACACAGCACCAGTCCGAGCAGCGTGCCGGGCCACAGGGCGCGGGCCAGCGCCGGAGCCAGCGTCCACGCCGGACGGACCGGACCCCGCAGCGCCGCCCACTCCAGCCCGCGCGGACTCAGCCCGGGCCGCGATCCCGTCAGGCCCAGCAGCAGCCACCCGCACGCCAGCGCCACCGGCAGCGCCCATGGCACGCCCACCGGCGCAGGCGGCAGCATGGGCCACACGCTGAGTGCCGCGACGCCCGCGCAGCCCAGCAGGAACGCCAGCATCAGCGGCACGCCGCCCAGCCGCCACGCGCCCCACGTCCACGCCAGGTCCCGCCGCGCCGACCGCCACCACCAGACCAGCCACGCACGGTCGGCGGGGGTCACGCGGGCTCCAGCGTCACGCGGCGGACCGGCAGCCCCGCGAGTTCCTCGCCGTGCGTCGTGACGATCAGCACCCCACCCGCCGCCGACCGCGCCTGGATCGCGTCCAGCAGCGCCGCGCGCGAGGTGGTGTCCAGCGTCCCGAACGGTTCGTCCAGCAGCGTCAGCGCGCAGCCCAGCCCCAGCGCGCCGCTCAGCGCGACCTTCTGCCGCGTGCCGCGCGACAGCTCGGCAGGCCACGCGTCCAGCCAGCGCGACAACCCCAGCGATGCCGCCAGGGCCAGCAGCGGCGCCGCCGGTCGGGACCACAGCGCCGCCAGGAACGCCAGGCCCTCCGCGACCGTCAGGTCGTCCGGCAGGGCCGCGTCCGTCGGCACCCACGCCGTGTCCGCCCGCGCGCCCCGCGAGCCCGGCGCGCCGCCCAGCACCCGCACCTCGCCCCCCGGTCGTTCCCCGGCCAGGACGCGCAGCAGGGTCGTCTTGCCCGCCCCGTTCGGCCCGCACAGGTGCAGCACCTCGCCCGGCTGCACGTACAGTTCCGGAACGCGCGCGAGGGGCCGCCCCGCGACCTCCAGCGTGAACGGCGGGGCGGCGAGGATCGGCGGAGTAGTGAGGGACATCGCGCCCAGGTACGACCCCACGCCGCTGCCCGTTCCAGACGGCACCCCCGGCCGCCTGTTGAACCCGGTGCAGGGTGCCGTATCCTGCACGCACCATGAACCGAATCCTGACGCGGTGGCTGCCGCGCCTCCTGGCTGGCGTGATCGTCCTCGTTGCCGTCCTGGCGGGCGTCGTGTACGCCCTGACCGACCACCCGAAACCCGTTCAGGCCGCCGACCTGACCTGCCCCGCCACGGCCCCGACCCTGAAGGCCGGGCAGGACGTGCGCGTCATGAACTGGAACGTGCAGTACCTCGCCGGGCGCGGGTACGTGTTCTTCTACGACACCCTCGCCGGGGACGGCCCCGACACCCGCCCCAGCCCCCAGAACATCGCCCGCACGCTCGACGAGGTCACCGCGGCCATCCGCCAGGAAAATCCCGACCTCGTCTTACTGCAGGAAGTCGACCGGGACAGCCGACGCACCGACTACGCCGACCAGCTGGCCCTGATCCAGGCGAAACTGAACGGCGCGTACCCCTGCTCGGCCACCACGTACTACCACCGCGCGACGTTCGTGCCGCACCCCAGCATCATGGGCAGGGTGGGCCTGAGCCTGTCCACGCTCAGCCGGTACCGCATGGACAGCGCCACCCGCTACCAGCTACCGCGCATCTGCGGGGACCCCGTCACGGTCGCGTTCAACTTCAAACGCGCCGTGCTGGGCGTGACCCTGCCCGTGCAGGGCGGCCAGCCCCTGAGTGCCTTCAACACCCACATGGACGCCTTCGCGCAGGGCTGCGACACCATGAGCAATCAGGTGGCGTTCATCGGTGACCTGCTCGGCCGCACGAGCGCCCCCTGGGTGATCGGCGGGGACTTCAACCTGCTGGGCACCCGCGCCGCGTACGACCGCCTGCGCGACCGTGAGAAGGCGTACTTCAACCCCGACACCGAACTCGCCCCCCTGACCGCCAAGTACGCGTCGTTCCCCAGCCCCGCGCAGATCGACAGCGGCAACCCCGCGTTCATCACCCACTACCCCAACGACCCCGCCGTCGGCAAACCCGACCGGACCATCGACTACTACTTCTACTCGCCGGGCCTGAACCACACCGCCGAACGCGTCCGGCAGGACGACCCCAAGATCAGCGACCACTACGCGCTGCTGACCACCCTCACCCTGCCCTGACCGCAGATCAGTCAAGGGGGCGGAGGTCGTGCACACCTCCGCCCCCGCTTTTCAGAGCGCGGCGTTCAGTGGTCGTCCGGGCCGTGCGGCTCGATGGGGAAGATGCGGTCCGCGAACGCCTCCAGCCCCCGCGCGCCCGCCCGGCCCTGACACGCCTCCGTGGGCGTGCACAGCGTCACGTACCGCGTCCGTCGCGCTGCGATCGTCACCCGGTACATCAACGCCTCCGAGCGACTGCGGGTGTAATGGCACAGGTCACAGTGCAGCGCGTTCTTCCCCTTCGGGTCGATCGGCGTGAACTCCGCCAGCTGATCCCCGTGCACCAGCGCCAGCCGCCCATCCGCGACCGGGTACAGCCCCAGCGTGGGCGGCGCGCCCGAATCCCGCTCGCCGAACAGTTCACGGTGCGTCTCGGGGAACAGTTCCCGCAGCAGGTCCTGCACGCTGTGCGCCTGCTCGCGGGCCTTGCGGTGCGGGTCATTCATGAGAGGCAGTGTAGGGCCACCCGCCGCGCCCGATGGTGGAAAGAGGCACAGCCCCGACGCGCACTCCAGCGCTATTCTCTGAAACAGTGATGCGGATTCCGTCTGTTCCGTCGGCCACCCGGAAAGTCACCGGGTGGCCCACTCCACGCCCGGAACCCGCTCTGCTCCTTCTCTGCGCTGCAGCTCTACGAGTCGCCTCCGCTCGGATGGAACGGTTCTGGCAAACCATTCCATCGGAGTCCGTATGAGGTCCCGAACCGCCAACCGCAGTGGCATCGTCATCCGGCGGCGCGTGACGCCCGCCGGGGACATCCTCGTCACGCTCCTGACCCCCCAGGGCAAACTCAAGGCCGTCGCGCGCGGCGGCGTGCGCGGGCCCCTGTCCAGCCGCCTGAACCTCTTCCATCACGTCGGCATGCAGGTGTACCAGGGACCGCAGAACGACCTCGCCAGCGTGCAGCAGGCCGTGCTGGAAGGCGCGCTGCCCACGCTGGCGCAGCCCGAACGGTATGCCTTCGCGCACCTGCTCGCCGAGTTCGCCGAGGCGCTGTACCAGGAAGGGGAATTCAGCGAGCAGGCCTTCGAGCTGTTCGCGGGCGCCCTGCGCGGCGTCGCCCACCAGCCGGACCCGGAATGGGTGGCGCTCGTCATGAGCTACAAACTCCTGGCCCTGGCGGGGTTCATCCCGCAGACGGCCCGCTGCGCCCGCTGCGCGCAGGACCACCCCACGCACCCCGACCCGCTCGGCGGCCAGCTCCTGTGCGGCAGTTGCGCGGCGCTGCCCGCCTACCCGGACCCCAGCCTGGACTTCCTGCGGAACGTCGCCCGCCGCACCGTCCGCGCCAGCATGGACGCCCCCCTGCCCGCCGAGCAGCGCCCCGCGCTGTGGCGCGCCCTGGAACGCTTCGTGACCGTGCAGATCGGCAGCGTCCACTCCTGGCGGCAACTCGTGCCCACCGGTACGGCCCTCAGCGCGTAGGGGAGAGGACCTACAGCCCCAGCGCGGCGATGGCCCCCAGCAGCGCCACCGGGGCCGTCTCCGCGCGGAGGATGCGCGGGCCGAGCGTGACGGCGTGCGCGCCGCCCTGCACGAGCGTCTGCACCTCGGCGTCGGTCAGGCCGCCTTCCGGGCCGGTGATGATCGTGACCGGGGCGTCCCAGGTGACGACGTCCGACACGCGGACCGCCGAGCCGGGCTGCGCGACGAGCGTCAGGCCGCCCGGCTGGAAGCGGGCCAGCGGCACCGGGGCCAGGACGGGGGGGACGACGGCGCGGCGGGACTGCTTCGCGGCCTCCTGCGCGACGCGGTTCAGGCGCACGAGTTTCTGGTCGCCGATCTCGCGGACGTCCGCGCGGGCGGTCACGAGCAGCTGGATCTGCGCGGCCCCCAGTTCGGTCGCCGCGCGCACCACGTCGGACAGTTTGTCGGCCTTCAGGAGCGCCACCGCGACGGTCAGGGGCCAGGGCGTCTCGGCGGCTCCCTCAATGGCGTCGCCCAGGTTCAGCACGGCGCGCACCTCGTTCAGTTCGGCGATCTCGGCCAGGGCCTCCGCGCCGCGCCCGTCGAACACGCGCACGGTGTCGCCCGCGTTCAGGCGCAGGACATGCAGGTGCCTCGCCTCGCCCGGCCCGAGGATCATCGTGTCCGTCAGGGCGTCCACCCGCAGGCGGTGCCGGGGCAGCCTCAAAGGGGCGTCGGTCATTCGCCCGCGCGGGCGGTCACGAGCGCCCACTCGCCATCCGTGCGGACCTGCACGTCCGTGAACCCCTCGCGGTCCAGCGCGCCTTGCACCAGCGGCAGCTTCCCGGTCAGGATCCCGGTCAGGATCAGCGGCCCGCCGGGGCGCAGGTGTCCCACGTACGCCCCGACCAGCAGGTCGTGCAGTTCCGCGTACAGGTTCGCCACGAGCACGTCGAACACCCCGTCCGCGACCACGTCACCCGGCAGGTCGTCGCCCAGCGTACCCACCATGAACGCCGTCCGGCCCTCCGGCACCGCGTTGTCCCGCGCGTTCTCCTCGGCAATCGGGATGGTGATCGGGTCGATGTCCACGCCCAGCGCGTACTCCGCGCCCAGCAGCGCCCCCGCGATCGCCAGCACTCCACTCCCGGTCCCGACGTCCAGGATGGTCTGCCCGTTCAGGTTCAGGTCCGACAGGGCCTCCACCGCCATGCGGGTCGTCGCGTGGTGCCCCGTCCCGAAGGCCATGCCCGGCTCGATGACCAGTCCCACCTGCGTAGCGGGAATCTCGGCGCGCAGCCACGGCGGCACGATCGTCACGCGGCCCGCCTGCACCGGGCGCAGGTTCGCCTTGAACTCCGCCAGCCAGTCCTGATCCGCCTCCTGCCGCCACTCGCCGTCCCGAATGGCGTCGGGCAGCTCGGTCTCCTCGTCGAAGTACGCGCGGATCAGCCCGGCGCGTTCCTCCAGACCGGTCGCCCCGGCCTCCCACAGCAGGTCGAGGTGATCCTCGCGCGTCTCGAACGTTCCCGGAAGGTGATACACCAGCATCCATCCAGTGTACCCGCGTGCCCCGCACGTCTGCACGCCGGGCCCGCCCCGCGCGGGGACCGCACCTATACTGGCGCGCATGAAGCTCGCGATCGTCGGCGTCGGCAAACTCGGACTGGCCCTGCTGGAGGGCGTCACCGCCCAGGGCGTCCTGCCCCCCGCAGAGATCGGCCTGCTCGACGCGAACGCCGCCCGCGCGCAGGACATCGCCGCCCGCACCGGCGCCCGCGTCATCACGCAGGCGGACCTGGGCCGCGCCGAACGCATCCTGATCAGCCTGCAACCCCGCGTGTTCCCCGAAGCGGCCGAGTGGCTCGCGCAGCCCAACGCCGGGTACATCAGCACCATGGCCGGTGTGTCCGTCGCCGCCCTGACGCGCCGCCTGGGCACCAAGCGCGTCGTGCGGGTCATGCCGAACCTCGCCGCGACCATCGGCCACAGCCAGACCGCCATCACCGGCCCCAGGGAAGCCGGGGACGCCGGGGACCTCGCGTTCGCACACCAGCTGTTCGACGCGGTCGGCGACGCGTACGACCTCCCCGAACACCTGTTCAACGCCTTCACCGGCATGAGCGCCAGCGGTCCCGCCTACGTCGCCGTCGTCGCCGAGGCCCTCGCGGACGGCGGCGTCCGCATGGGCCTCCCGCGCCCCCTCGCGAACGAACTCGCCGCGAAACTCCTGATCGCCACCGGCGAACTCGTCCAGCGCCGCGCCCACCCCGCCCTCCTGAAGGACGAGGTCGCCAGCCCCGGCGGCACCACCATCGCCGGACTCGCCGCCCTCGAAGCCGCCGGCGTGCGCGGCGGCCTCATCGAAGCGGTCGTGCAGGCCACCCGGCGCGGCACCGAACTCGGCAAAGACCAGGACTGAACGCTGCTGTCAAAGGGTCAATGGGTCAAAGGGTCTAAGTGGATGGCCTCCCTTAGACCCTTCGACTGTTAGACCCTTGACCCCGTCAGGGAATGTCGAGTTCGCCCTGCCATCCGGCGGGGAGGTTCAGGAGTTGCTTCAGGGGCGTGTCGCCGTGTTTGAGGAGGTACGTGAGGAAGTTCATCTCGCGTTCCTGCGGGGTGCCGTTGGGGAGGAGATGGGCTTTCAGGCGCGTGAGCTGGCCGCTGCGGTCGTTCTCGGCGCGGGCGAGGGCCTGCGTGGCGAGGCGTTGCAGGTGCGCGACGCGGGCGACGGTGCGGGTGCGGGTGCGCGCGGCGGCGCCGATCAGGGTGGGGTCGAGGTCCGCGATCTCAGCGGTGAGGGCGTCCAGGCGGGTGGTCAGGTCGTCCAGTCGCGCGGTGGTGACGGCCCCGGCGTGGCGTTCGGCGGCCAGGGCGCGGCCCAGCACGCCGTCGGGGTCCGCCTGGACCTGCGCGGCGGTGGCGTTCAGTCGCTTCAGCAGGCGCGTGACGTTCGGTTCGCGCCACGTGACGCTCAGGCGGGGCCACAGCAGCGGCTGCCGCAGGCCGTGCAGGGGGTACACGTCCCGCAGTTGAGCGCCGTACGCGATCTCGCCGGGGCCGACGACGAACGCCAGGGTGGGCAGCAGGGCGTCCTGCACGGCGGGGCGCAGGCCAGCGGCAGGGGTCAGGCGGGTGGGGTTGGCATCCAGCAGCGCGAGTAGGTCCGCGCGGGTGTACCGGCGGGTGGCCGTGACGAACGCCTGCCCGTCCACGCGCAGCAGGCGGCGCTGCCCGTCGTCCTCCTCGATGAAGAGGTTCGTGGCGCCGTCCGGGCGGCGCAGCTGCGGCTCGAACCCGTCGGCGATCAGCCGTGCGGCAGCCGCCTCGATGGCCAGCGAGGACGCCAGCGGGTCGTCCAGTTCCCGCGCGAGGGTCGGGGCCATCAATCGCGCCAGGGCCGGGTGCATCGGGTCAAGGACCAGCAGGCCCGCGCCGCCCAGCAGCCCGTGGATCAGCCGGGCGAACACGTCGGCGTAACTGCCGCCCACCTGCGCGGCCCGGTCGAAGCGGGCGCGGACGGCAGCGACGTGCTCGGCCGGGGCGTCGAAGGCGTCCAGCAGCGCGTGCACCTGCGCCGTCCACTCGGGCCGCCAGGGCACGCGGCCCACCGGAACGCCCTCCGGGACATCCAGGGTCAGGCGCAGCAGGCGTTCGCTGGCGTCCAGCAGGGACGTGCCCGCCACCTCGGCGGCGTCGTGGTCCTGGCTGGCGATCCAGTACACCGCGACGATCGGGGCGTCCTCGGTGTCCAGCTGCCGTGCCAGCAGCGCCGCGTCCGCGCCCTTGTGCACGGAGTAGGCCGGGCCGGTCAGGGCGCCCGCCTGCTGCCCGGTCACGACCACGCGGGACGCCGGGTGCGCCAGCCGCGTCAGCGTGGCCTCCACGGTGGGGGTCAGGGTGCCCAGGTCGCGGTGGTAGGCGCGCAGCGCGTCCGCGAGGGCCACGCGGTCGATGTCGGGCCGGGTCTCGCCCAGCGCGGTCTCCAGCGCCCCTGCGGGCAGACGCACGTAGTCCAGCAGCCCACCGTTCCTGTATTCCGCCCCTGCGTTTCGCGCCATTCCCCTTCCTTCCCGGTGCCCGCCGCTCGTGTCGGCCCGGCCCGATGCCGCGCGTGTGGCGGGCTCACCTGTTCTGGCTGAGTTCACCCATGAACACCGCAGCGGACGTCACACTACACCAGAACCTAAAGCGGAACCCAGCCTGCGCGGACACGGCCGCTCAGCGCAGCGGCTCCTGAGTCGCCCGTTCCAGCCCCGCGCGGTCCGTCAGGATGATCCGCCGGTACCCCAGGTCCAGCAGCCCCCGCGACCGGAAATCCCCCAGCAGCTTCGTGATCGTCTCGCGGGTGCTGCCCACCACGTGCGCCAGATCCTGATGCGACACCCGGTCCCGCAGGGCCAGCGACCCGCCCTCCGGCCAGGGCCCCTCCCGCTCGGCGAGGTTCAGCAGGGCCAGCGCCAGCCGCTGGGACACCTCCAGGAACACCAGTCCCGACAGGCGCTCCTGCACGCCGCGCGTCTGGCGCGTGATCTGCTCGGTCAGGCCCACCGCCACGGCCGGTTGCGCCTGCGTCAGTCGGGTCAGGGCGTCCCGGCCCAGCAGCAGCGCCTCGGTGTCGTCCATCGCCTCGGCGTACATGCCGCAGCGTTCGCCCGGCAGCAGCGCCGCCGCGCCCAGCAGCGATCCCGCACCGTGCACGTCCAGCGTCACCTCACGCGCGCCCGATCCCAGGCGGTACAGGCGCACCGACCCACGCAGCAGCACGAACAGGGTTTCCGCGGCGTCCTCCGGGTGGAACAGCAGCTCGCCCCGGCCCCAGCGCCCCACGCGCCCCGCGGCCGTCACCTGCGCCTGCACGTCCGCAGGAAGGGCACCGAAAGCACCGGGTAACATGCCACGCAGTATGCCCCACACGGGCCGGATGCGCGCAAGCCCCCGCCTGCCCATCCTTCGGAGGACGCGCCGCCGGACAGGGGTGCATTACAATTCACGCCAGCATGACCACCCCCACTCCACGCCAGCGCCTCACGCTGTTCGACCTGCCGCTGGACGTCGTGACGCTCGACGAGACCCTGGACCGCCTGGGCGACCTGATCTACCGCCAGCCCCGCGCGCCGCACACCGTCGTGACCCTGAACCCCGAGTTCATCGTGCAGTCCCGCACCCAGCCGGACTTCGTGAACGCCATGCAGGTCGCCGACCTCGTCACCGCCGACGGCGTCGGGATCGTCTGGGCCGCGCGGCAACTGACGAACACCGAGGTGCCCCGCGCGCCCGGCTTCGACATCGTCCAGGGCCTCATGCAGCGGCACGGCGCGGACCTGCGCGTGTTCTTCCTGGGTGCCAAGCCCGGCGTGGCCGAAGTCGCCGCGCAGAACGCCGCCCGCGACTACGGCATCCAGGTCGCCGGGGTCCACCACGGCTACTTCGACCTGCCCGAGGACCAGCGCGTCGCGGAACTCGTGCGCGACAGCGGCGCTGACCTGCTGCTGACCGCCATGGGCGCCGGCCGTCAGGAGACCTTCAACCAGTACTGGCGGCAGGTCATCAACACGCCCGTCATGATCGGCTGCGGCGGCGTCATCGACGTGCTGGCCGGAAACGCCGACCTCGCCCCCGCCTGGACGCGCCGCCTGGGCGTCGAGTGGATCTGGCGCGTCGGCCTGGACCGCAAACGCTGGAACCGCGCGCCAAGGCTCGCACAGTTCGTCCGCATGGTGCGCGCCGAGAAGAAACGCCTCAAATAACGCCAACCGACATGGTGGGGGAGGTGCGGGAATGACTCCATGCACCTCCCCCTCTTGTGTCCTGGCGGGTGTCAGGGCGTCTGAACGTCGGGCCTGGCCTTCGCCCGTTCCGCGCGGACCTTGTACACCTGATGCATCTGCTCGAGCTCACCTGTGCAGGGCTGCTGCTCTGCCAGCGGCTTCGCGCTCAGCTGCTCGTCCAGCGTGACGCACCACCGCGCCGCGAACATCCGCTTCGCCGCCCGCAGCGCGGGTCCCGATCCTTCGCCACCGAACTGGAAGAATGTCACCACCGCGAAGGTCGGCGTGCCGTCCTTCCCGATCGGTCCGTACCCCTCGTACCACGCGTGCGTGTACGCGTACCCCTGCCGGGAACTCGTGCCGTTCTCCGCCGTGCCGGTCTTGCCCCCTGTCCGCACCGGGAAGCGGTCCGGGCCGATCTCATGCTGCGCGGTGCCGTACCGGGTTCCGGCGGTGGTGCCGCTCATGCCATCCTTCACGAACTTGAACGCGTCCACCTTACCGTTGTACACGACGCTCGTGGCGGGCTTCAGCGGCTGCCGTTCGCCACCCACGCTGCGCAGCACGGTCAACGGGCGCTGCTGCCCGTCGTTCACGATGGTACTCATCACCCATGCCACCTGCGCGGGCGTGACCTGCACGCTCCCCTGACCGATACTCATGTTCAGGGCGTACCCGGGATACCAGGGATCCTGCGCCGTGCGGTAATCGTCCGGGCTGCGCATCTCGCCCAGCTTCTCCCCGACGATCTCTAGCCCGGTGGGGCGCAGGTACCCCAGCTCCTTCATGCGCTGCACCAGCGTCCGCCCATACCGCTCCGGGCCGGCCGTCGCGGCTGAATGGTAGTACCACGGATTACACGAGTACGAGATCGCCAGCTTCCCGTCCACCGTGCCCAGGGGGAATCCTGCCCAGTTCTTGCGGGGCGCCCGCCCGAAGTAATAGACCGGATTGCACGCCAACGAGAAGTTCCCCCAGCGTTCCTCCTGCATGAGGGTCGTGGCGATCTTGAACACGCTGCCCGGCGCGTACGCCTGCACCACCCGGTTCGCCGTCACGGCGTCCAGTGCGGCCAGCGGCCGGTTCGGGTCGATCGCCCAGTTCTTCGCCTTCGGGTCCGGCCCGGGCACCCGCGAGAACCAGTTGGGATCGTACGTGGGGGCGCTCGCCAGGGCCAGCACCTCGTTCGTGCGGGGGTCCAGCGCGATCACCGCGCCCCGCGCGTACGGCTCGGGCGCTTTGCCGTGCTTGGCGCGGCCCCGGTTCACGTCCGCCAGTCCCTCGCGCAGCGCCTGCTCAGCCGTGCGTTGCAGGAGCGAGTCGATGGACAGCACCACGTCCTTGCCCTTCACGCCCGGGTCGATCACCCGTTCCGTCTGCGGTTTCCCGGCGGCCGTCACCTCGCGGCGGCGCAGGCCGTTCTCGCCTTCCAGGGTCTTCTGGAGGCTGTACTCCAGCCCGGAGCGGCCCACCAGGTCCCCCTGCGTGTACCCGTCCTCCTTGATCTGCGTGTCGGACGCTTCCTGCACGTACCCCAGCAGGTGCGCGGCCATCTTGCCCTGCGGGTACACCCGTTCGACCCGCTCGCGCAGCTCCAGGCTGGGGACCAGCACCGTGTACTCGTACAGAGCCGCCAGCCGCTCCTGCGAGACGTTGCGCGCCAGGATCGTCGCCGGTTCCCGCTCGTAGTCCGGTTCGCGCGGCTGACCGTTCACCAGTACGTCCCCCCCAATCCCTGCGAGGTACACGATCTTGTCCCACCCGGGAATGGGCTTCTCGCGGTCGGACTTCCGGAGGCGGCCGGTATACACGAGGTCCACCGCGAGGCGGTTCGTGGCGAGCAGCACGCCGTCCTGCGTGCGGATCTCGCCGCGCAGGGCGCGCAGCACCTCGTCCCGCTGGTAGTTGCTGGCCGAGCGGACCGCGAACTGATCGTGCAGCGACACCTGCAGGTAGTACAGCCGCGCGCCCAGCAGCGCCAGCGCCACCGTGAACCCCAGCGCCATCTGATGCACCCGCGCCGCCCCACGCGCCGGGCGTGCCGACGAGACGCCCCCCCCGGCGCGGCGACGGACCCGCTCCCGGCGTTCCCACAGGCGGTCGGCGCGGCTCACGACAGCTGCTCCTCGACCGTCACGCGCGGCCCGAACGCCCACGCGACCAGCCGCTCCCACACCGGCGCGATTACGAAGGAGCCCACGAACACCAGCGGCGGCGTCACGCGCAACGTCTCCGGCGTGACCAGCGGCTCACGCAACCAGTACGTCAGGAACAGGAACACCAGCCACTGCCCCACCACGCCCAGCAGCACACCCAGCAGCGCCTGCAGCAGACCCGAATCCGACAGGTACCGCCGCGCCCACACGACTAGCAGCGCCGCGCCCGACAGGCCCGCCGCGTGCAGGCCCAGCATTCCGCCGCCCAGCACGTCCTGCATGAACCCCAGCCCGTACGCGGCCAGCAGCGCCCCCACCGGCGACAACCGCGCCGCGAGCCCCACCGCCGTCAGCAGGAACAGGTCCGGGGCCGGCACACCCACCGGATCCAGCAGCCGCGACAGCAGCCCCTGAGCGGCAATCAGGACCAGCAGGTACGCGATCAGCTGCGCCCAGCGCACATGGCCGCGCCGAGCGACCGGGCGGATCACAGGCCCTCCAGAATCGTCACGTCTTCCACCACACCTACATCCACGGCGGGCTTCACGATTACCGTGCGGCTGATGTCATTCGGTCCCATCGGCAGCACCTCCTCCACGCGCCCCACCGGAATCCCGACCGGGAACACGCCCCCCTGACTGTTCGTCACGAGCACGTCCCCCACCTTGATGGGAACACCCCGCGAGAACTCCGCCCGCAAGCGGTCCGGCGGCGTGCCGTGCGCCACGCCCCGCCCCCCACGGTTCCCCTGCAGCGTCACGCCCACCGCACTCTCCGGATCGACCAGCGCGAGCACCGTGGACTGACCGGGCGCGACATCCACCACCTGCCCTACCAATCCCGCCGGGACCGTCACGGGCATGTGCACCCGTACGCCGTCCCGCGAACCGCGATTCAGTTCCAGCCGCGCCTGAAGGGGGCTGGGGTCCACGCCGATCACCTGCGCGAGCGCCAGCGCGTTCGGCGCCTGCGTCGTCGTGATGACCAGCACCTGCTTGAGCCGCCCGACCTCACGCGACAGCAGTTCCGTCCGCTGCTTCAGAAGGTCGTTCTCCTTCTGCAACGCCTTCACCTGCGCCGCCTGATCCCGGTCCTGCAGGAGCGTCACGTACGCCCGGCGCACGTTGTCCGCCGCCGTCACCGACAGGCGCGTGACCGGCGCCACCCCGGCCCGCAACGCGACCGGCGCGACCACCTGAAAGCGCGTCAGGACCATGCTGACAAACAGCAGGCCCGCGAACACACCCAGAATCAACCGCCAGCCCTTCACTCGGCCCCGGCCCCCAGCGTGCCCCACACGGGCACCCCCGCCCCGCGCAGCAGGCGCGTCACGACACTCAGCGGGAAGCCCACGACGTTCGAGTACTCACCCTCCAGCCGCTCCACGAGCGCCATGCCCAGCCCCTGAATGCCGTACCCGCCCGCCTTGTCCAGCCCCTCGCCGGACGCCGCGTAGAACGCGATCTCCTGCGGCAGAAGGGTGCGGAACGTGACCGCCGTGCGCGCCACCTCCACCATCTCCGATCCGCCTGACAGCACCGCGACGCCCGTATACACCTCGTGCGTGCGGCCCGACAGGCGACGCAGGAACACCTCGTTCTCGTGCGCGGACTCCGGCTTGCCCAGCAACGCCGCGCCCGCCGCGACCACGGTATCTGCCGCGATCACCACAGACCCCTGCGCCGTGCGCGCCACCGCGCGGCCCTTCAGCAGCGCCAGTTCCGCCGCCAGCCGCGCCGGGTCCGCCTCGCGGCTGTCCTCCGGCTCGCCACTGACCTGCACGGTGAACGGCACGCCCAGCCCGGTCAGCAGTTCCCGCCGACGCGGACTGCCCGACGCGAGCACCACCGGCACGCCCGGCGTGCCAGTTTCAACGGGGGTCACTCAGTACCCCTCGCCCATCCGCTCGCCCGCCACCAGCGCCACGCCACCCGACGTGCCCAGGCGCGACGCCCCGGCCTCAATCATGGCCCGCGCGTCATCCGGCGTACGCACGCCACCCGCCGCCTTGATCTGCACGCGCTCCTGCGCGCCCAGCCCCGCGATCACCTCAGCCATCAGACGCACGTCGTCCAGCGTCGCGCCGCCCGTGCCGAAGCCCGTGCTCGTTTTCACGAAGTCCGCCCCGGCCCGCACCACCGCCGCCGTCGCCTCCCGCTTCTGCTCATCGGTCAGGAAGCACGTCTCGATGATCACCTTCAGCACCGCGTCCGGAATCGCACGGCGCACCGCGCGCACATCCGCCTCCACCGCCTCCCATTCATTCGCCAGCGCCGCGCCGATGTGAATCACCATATCCACCTCGTCCGCACCCGCCTCCACACTCAGCCGCGCCTCCACCGCCTTCTGCTCGCTGCTCACCGCACCCAGCGGAAACCCACACACGGTCGCCACCTTCACGTCCGACCCCGCCAGTTCCGCCTTCGCCAGCGGAATGAACACCGGATTCAGGCACACCGCGAAGAACGAATTTTCACGCGCCTCGGCGCACAATTTCACGATGTCCGCGCGGGTGGCGGTGGGCTTCAGGAGGGTATGGTCAATGAACGAAGACAGCTTCACGCCCCCCAGAATACCCCCCCCAGCCTAAGAAAGATTGACCCGAAAGGAGGAGAGGGGACGGTGGAGACCAACTGCGAGAAGTTGAGGCAGGCGCGGACTGGCTATTTTCGTTGCCAAAGCAAAGAATCCACCGTGTGGCGGACTCTTTGGGGGTAAAGTTACCCGAAAAGAACTAACCTTCGTCGTTTTTAAGTTGTTCGATTAATTCTTCTTGACTGGCTTTAAAGTAATATCCCCACCAGGAATCACTTAGGTTATCATAGTTTCCAAATCCACCTGGATCGATTCCGTATAGTTCTTCAATAATTCCGCTAGCACGTCCTTCGTGAATTCTTCCATAGATTAGTTCCCTATAAAGCATTAAGAATTCTAAAAATTTGCCAATATTAGAATTGATCTTCCAGACAGGAGTGTCAAGAGCTGGATCATATACGTAGACTCCTTCATCGAATTTATCTATGTATATATAAATACCATGTTGACCACCTATGCTAAGTCCAAGCCTAAACAGCTCTGGGCGATGGATGTTAAAATGGGAAAGTGATGGGGTCGACTCCCAAGAGAGTCTAGAAGGCAGTCCGATATCACATAGGTATTTATCTGTGCTTGGCGAGAACTCAACATCACAATACTTCTCAAGATAGGGTTGCCAATATTCCTGAGCATTCATTTGTATCACCTATCGCAGGCAGAGAAAGCCCATGCTAACGCATTTTGGAAAGCTGATTTTGCGCCTTCTCGAGAAGCTGCACGGGCAGCAAAACTGCCGCCTTTATCATATGCGATGTAGTAATCCACAGGTACGCCCTTAGGAAGCTTTGAAGCGAGTTCCGTGCTACAGTTGCCATATGTGCAGGGGCTCAATTCTGAATAAACAGAAGTTACCCTTTTAAGAAGCTCTTTTTATTGAAGATCCCGCAAGCCAATTTGTTCTGCGTGATTAATTCCTAGCGGAACACCGGGCTTACTCACATAGATCAAAGGTTTTTGCTGACCTTCTGTGAAGAAGACTGCAAGATTGCGATTCGGATTTGCCCCAATACCAAGTCTATTTCGTTCCATTATCGCCCACTGACTAGCGCCAGTTCCGTATGGAACGGGGCCAGTGCTTCCTGCATAACCCTGGTTATGCACCAACCACCCGTCATTCCCCACGTAGTAAGTATGGGCCTCACTGACGGTGAGGTTGAACATCTCGCGCGTCTGCTACACGGTGGTGACGTTCGCGACCAGGCCGGTGGTGCCGTCGGCCTGCTTGATCCTATCGCCAATCTTCAGGTGCCTCGCGCCCACCCAGTTCGGGCTCAGGTTGCTTTGGTCTTCCGGCGCGGGTGTGAGTTGAGCATCCGTGTGGGAGGGGTGCCGTGTGCCCTCCCCTCTGCTTATACTTGAACTCAGTTCAATTTCTGAGTTCTCTCTCTGGAGGTTTCACCCATGACCCAAGCTGCCACCCTGCCCGCTTTCGCCGCCGCCGCTGTGAAGAAGGCCCTGCATGACATTCCCATGAACGCCACGGTCGGCGTGCAGATCACGGACGTGGGCGTGGGCTGGGCGACCGGGGAGGCGCCGGATACCGCGCCGTTCCGCAACCACCTGGGCACCATTCACGCGGGCGTGCAGTTCCTGCTGGCCGAGGCGGTGAGTGGCGCGGCGTTCGCGGGGGCGTTCGCGGCGCAGCTGGTGGGCGCGGTGCCGCTGATCGAGAAGTTGGAGACGCACTACGTGAACCGCGCCGTGGGTGACCTGACCGCGCGGGCGGAGGCGGCGGACGCGGCGCAGGTCGCGGCGGCCCACGCGGAGTTCGCGGCGGATGGCCGCGCGCGACTGGTCATCAACGTGACCGTGCAGGATGGTGAGGGCAAGGACGTGATGCGCGCCGTCGCGCACTGGTACCTCCGCGCCCGCCCGCAGGCGAAGTGATCGGGGAGTGGTGAGAAGGAAGTGGTGAGTGGACCGTGGCCTGCCTCCGATCCACTCCCCACTTCCCACTCCCTCCTGACCACCTCCCGCGCGCCGCGCAGTTGCTCTACCCTGCTCTCATGACTGTGTTGCTGCTGGATCACGTGGCGATCGCGACTCCTGATCTGGAGGCGGGTTCCGCGCCGTACGTGGCGCTGGGCCTGCACCCGGAGGGGCCGGATGAGGTGGTGGAGGGTCAGGGCGTGCGCGTCCGGGCGTTCCAGGTGGGGGAAACCCTGATCGAGCTGCTGATGCCCACGCGGGAGGACAGTCCGATCGCGGGGTTCCTGGCGCGCAAGGGGCCGGGGCTGCATCACACGGCGTACCGCGTGGCGGACCTGGACGCCGAGATGGCGCGCCTGCGTGCGGATGGGGCGCGGTTTCTGAGTGACACGCCTGCGCCGGGCCGGGCGGGGTCGCGCGTGGCGTTCCTGCACCCGAAGTGGGGCGAGGGGACCCTGATCGAACTCGTGGAGCACCCGCAGGGTGGGCACGCTTGAGCGTCCGCCGGGCGAGGCCGTTGTGGTGGGTGCCGTCCCTGGTGATCATGGGGGTGATCTGGTGGCTGAGCAGCGCGCCGCAGACGCCGGGGCCGTCGCTGGAGCACCCGAAGGACTGGATCGCGCATTTCGTGGCGTACCTGTCGCTGGCGTTCTGTCTGGGCCGCGCGACGGGGCGGCGGGGGCTGGCGCTGGTGCTCGCCGCGTGGTTCGGCGCGCTGGACGAGGTGCATCAGTCGTTCGTGCCGCCGCGTGAGGCGGGCGTGCAGGACTGGCTGTTCGACGTGGCGGGCGCGTACGTGGGCGTGCGGCTCGCGGTGCGCCGCGCCCCAGAGGCGGTGCCCCGGGGGGACGGGGTGGTTCATCCGGCGTGAAGCTCGCGTGGGCCGTCGCAGTTCTGTCAGGGTTGACCCGGTAGGCTCGGGGTCATGACCGCACCGATCCTTCCGCCCGCGCACGCCAGTCACGTGGCGGCGCTGCACGCGGCCCTCACGCAGCTGGACGGGGTGATTCTCGGAAAGGGCCCGCAGATCCGGCTGGCGGTCGCGTGCCTGCTCGCGCGCGGGCACCTGCTCATCGAGGACCAGCCCGGCGTGGGCAAGACGACGCTGGCGCAGGCCCTGGCGCGCACGTGCGGGCTGCACTTCCGCCGGGTGCAGTTCACAGCGGACCTCCTCCCGGCCGACCTGACGGGCGTGAGCGTCTGGGACGCCCCCAGCAGCGCGTTCCGCTTCGTGGAGGGGCCGGTGTTCAGCGAGCTGCTCCTCGCAGACGAGATCAACCGCGCCACGCCCCGCACGCAGGGCGCCCTGCTGGAAGCCATGGAGGAACGGCAGGTCTCCGAGGGCGGCGTGACCCGGCCCCTGCCGGAGCCGTTCTTCGTGATCGCCACGCAGAACCCGGCGGCGTTCGTGGGCACCAGCCCACTGCCGGAAGCGCAGCTGGACCGGTTCCTGATGACCGTCACGCTGGGGTACCCGGACCCGCGCGCCGAGCGGCAGCTGCTGGAGACGGGGGGACGCAGCGCCACGGTCCGCGACCTGCCGCCCGTGCTGAACGCCGCCACGCTGATCGCCATGCAGGCCGAGGTGGATGCCGTGCACGCGGCGGGCCCGCTGCTGGACTACCTGCAGCTGCTGGCCCGCGCGACCCGTGACCACCCGGCGCTGAGTGCCGGGCTCAGTCCGCGCGGCCTGCTGGCCCTGCTGGCGGGTGCGCGCGCCTGGGCGTACCTGCACGGCCGGGCCATGGTGCTGCCCGAGGACGTGCAGGCCGTGTTCGGGCCGCTGGCCGCTCACCGCCTGACCGCCCGCGCGGGCGCCAGCGTGCCGGACGTGATCGCGCGGCTGCTGCGCGACACCCCCATTCCCTGATGAGCGCCCCGCGCGAACCCCGCACGGCGCTGCAGGCGTGGCCGACCGGCTTCGGCGGCGCGTTCCTGCTGCTGATCCTGCTGACATTGATTGGCTGCGTGAACTACGCGCTGAGCCTCGGGTACGGTCTGACGTTCCTGCTTGCCGGCGTGTGGGTGCTGTCCGCCGCGCAGGCCCTGCGTGCGGCACGCGAACTGACCGTGACCGTGCAGGTACCCGGACCGGTCGAGGCGGGACAGGACTTGCCCGTCACCCTGCGCGCCCGTGGGGGGCGGGGCGGTGTGCTGCGCGTCACCCTCGCATCCACGCAGGGTGGGGCCGCCGGGAGCGTTGCCCTGGACGGCAGCGGTGAACTGACCCTGGCGCTGCCCACCCGCACGCGCGGCCCGCTGGACGTCACGGTCGCCCTGCGCGCCCTGGACCGCCTGGGCCTGTGGCACGTGAACCTCCCCAGCCCGGATCCGCTGACCGTCCTGGTGCATCCCGCCCCGGAGGAGCCCGCGCCGCCGCCCCCCACCCGCACGCGCCCCGGGCAGGGCGAGGGTGCAGGCCGCGCGCCCGGCGACGAGGAATTCGCGGGGCTCAGACCATACCAGTCCGGGGATTCGCCGCGGCAGGTGTCGTGGCGGCACGTGGCCCGCACCGGCCAGTTGCTGACCCGCGAGACGGACGCCGCGCAGGGCAGCGCCCGGCACCTCGACTGGACCGACACCACCGGCGACCCGGAGTCGCGCGTCTCCCGCCTGAGTGCCTGGGTGCACGCCCTGACCGCACGCGGCGAGGCCTACGCCCTGCACCTGCCCACCGAGCAGGTCCCGCTCGGCGCGGGAGAGGCGCAGCGGCAGGCGGCCCTGAACGCCCTGGCGCTGCAGCCCCCCCTGCCCCCGCCCGCCCCGCCGCTGAAGGTGGCCGCCGCCCCACTGAGCGGCCCGGCGCTGCTGTGGACGCTGCTGGCCCTGACGGTCACCCTCGCGCCGGGGGTTATGCGGCAGCCGTGGTGGCTGAGCGTCCTGATCGCCGCCTTGCTGGGGCATTCGCTGCTGCGCGCCCGGTCCGCGCGGGTCACGCCACTGCCCACGTGGCTGCTGGCGCTGCTGGCCGTCGCGGGCGGCGCGGCCCTGAACGCCACGTACGGCACGCTGCTGGGCCGCGACGCGGGCACCGCGTTCCTGGCCCTGCTGGCCGCGCTGAAAACCGCCGAGAGTCACGCCCGGCGCGACCAGGCGGTCCTGACACTGCTGGGGCTGTTCGTGACCAGCACCGGGTTCTTCTTCAGCCAGGGTCCGGTCACGGCCCTGTACACGCTGCTGTGCGCCGCGCTGCTGCTCACGGCCGCCACCACCCGCCTCGGCACCCCGCCCCCCCTGACCCGCGCCGAGCTGGGCGCACGCCTGCGCCGCACGGGCCGCCTGCTGGCACTGGCCGCCCCGCTGACCCTGGCGCTGTTCGTGCTGTTCCCCCGCCCGGACGGCCCGCTGTGGCAGCTGCCCGTGCAGGGGCAGAACCTGACCGGCCTTAGCAGCGAGGTCAGCGCCGGGACGTTCACGAACCTCGCGCAGAACCCGGCCGTGGCCTTCCGCGCGGACTTCCGCGGCCCGGTCCCGCCGCCCGCAGAGCGCTACTGGCGCGGCCCGGTCCTCGAGAACTTCGACGGGGTCACGTGGCGGCAGGTGCGCGGCAACGCCCCCATGCCCAGCGTGGAGGCGACCGGGGAACCCCTCACGTACGACCTGACCCTGGAACCCAGCGGGACGCCCTGGCTGCTCGCGCTGGACGCCGTGGTCCGCGTCCCGCAGGGGTCCGTGATCACGGGCGCCTTTCAGGCCGCCACCTTCCGGCCGGTCGCCACGCGCCGCCGCGTGACGCTGGTCAGCCAGCCCGCCCTGCTGGGCCGCCGGGAGAGTCAGGACCGCCTGCGCTTCGACACGCTGCTGCCCCGCGGTCAGAACCCGCGCACCCTGGCCCTCGCGCAGCCGTGGCAGGCCCTCCCGCCCGCCGCACGCGTGCAGGCGGCGCTGGACCACCTGCGGCAGGGGGGCTTCACGTACACCCTGAGCCCCCCGCTGCTGCCCGAGGAGAACCGCACGGACGCGTTCCTGTTCCGCAGCCGTCAGGGATTCTGCGAGCACTACGCCAGTGCCTTCGCGGTCCTGATGCGCGCCGCCGGCCTGAGCGCCCGCGTCGTCACCGGGTACCTGGGCGGCGAACTGAACCCCGACGGGAACTACCTGATCGTCCGGCAGCAGGACGCGCACGCCTGGACGGAAGTCTGGCTGCCCGGCCAGGGCTGGGTGCGGGTGGACCCCACCGCCGTCATCGCCCCGGCCCGCGTGAACACGGACCTGCGCACCGCCCTGACCCGGCCGACCGCGAGTGTCGCCCAGTCCAGGGGCACCCTGGACCGCCTGCGGCTGCGGCTGGACGCCTGGCAGAACCGCTGGAACTCCGTGGTCGTCGAATACGACGGCGAGCAGCAGACGGCGCTCCTGTCGCGGCTGGGCGTGCAGGGCGGCGCGCAGACCCTGTGGTGGCTGGTCGTGCCCGCCCTGATCCTGACGCTGCTGCCCGCGTACGCCTGGGCGCGCCGCGCCGCGCGGCCCACCGATCCGGCGCAGCGGCTGTGGCAGGACCTGACCCGCAGCCTGGGGGCCAGCCTGCACCCCGGCGAGACGCCCGGCGCGTTCACGCAGCGGCAGGCCGAACTGCACCCGCACCTCGCGCCGCTGCTGAGCGAGGCGGCGCGCGCCTACCACGCGGCCCGGTACGCGCCCGGTTCACCCGACGCGGCCCTGCGGGACCTGCGCGCGGCCGTGAAGGCGGTGCGGGGCATGCGTCACCGCGCGCGGCGTTGACCTCACGTAGCATGAGAGGGTGAATGTCCTGAAAGCGGTCCTGTCCGCCATTGCCGGGTGTGCCGCCGCCCTGATCGCGTACAGCGCCTTCTACGTGCGCGGCGACCTGGGCGGCGTCATGAGCTACCTGCGCGCCCGGGGCGCGCTACGCCGCCTGCGCGACGGCGGCACCCCCGAGCAGATCAGCGCCGCGCAGGCGCAGCTTCACGCGCTGGGGCAGCAGGTGGGCGACCCGGTCCTCGCCGGGCAGCTGATCCCGCTGGCCCTGCTGATCGGCACGCTGATCGCCGCCCTGGTCTGGTGGACGTTCACGCGCCGCCAGCAGGGCGCGCCCCGCACCGACATCCAGGAGCGCATGGTCTACCGCCTCGCGCACCGCCTGGGCGGCCGCTTCACCCTGGAGGACCTGAGCACCCGCAGTCCCCTGACCGACGAGCAGGCCCGCGCCGTCACCGCCCGCCTGCTGGACCTGGGCCGGCTGACCCGCGACGGCGACACTTACCGGCTGAACTGACATGGACGACCCCGCCACCCTGTCGGCCCTGCTGAGCCGCGTGAACCACGACCCCCAGGAGGGACTCCAGGCGGCCCTGGACGCCGTGGACGGTCAGCCGCACCCGCGCGTCGCGGGCATCGCCGCGCACCTGACCGCTACCAAACGCGACCTTTGGACCCGCATCGCCCGCGCCACCGGCACGCCCGCACCCCCCGACGACGCGGGCCTGCACACCCTGCTGCACTGGGAGGCAGCCGCCGCCGCCGCGCTGAGCGCCGCGCACCTGACCGTCACCGTGCCGCCCACCGATCCCGGCACCGCCGGCGGGGAACCCCCCATGACGGTCGCCGCGCTGCTGCGCCTGAACGCCGCCCTGACCACCGGGCGCGCCGCGCAGATCCGCCGACTGGGCCAGCAGCCGCGCCTCGCCTGACATGCCCCGCGAACGCCCGTTCCTCACCGACGCCGCCCCCGAGGGCACGCGGGGCAGCGGGGCGGTCCCGGACGCCCTGTTCGACCTCGCAGTGAACCGCGCGGCGGCCGCGCTGCGCGGCCTGCGCCCCGCCCGGCCCGACGCGGCGCTGGCCGCGTGGCACGCCCGCACCCGCTTCGCCCGCCGCGTGCCGCTGGACGCCGTGCAGGCCGCGCTGGCCCTGCATCCCGGTCAGGGCGAGGTGCACTGGGCGGGCGGCCCGGGAGGCGGCTGGCAGCCGGGCCGGGCGCCGTTTCCCTGACAGCAGCATTCAGGAGTATTGAGGGTCACCTTCAATACTCCTGAACGAGCGGAGCGAGCACCTGACAACACCAGCGGTTGGAAGTGGAATTGAAGGGCGTGGTGTTGGCCCTTCAATGGAACTGGAAACCGCTGTGACATCGGTGCTCAGGGTGTGGTGGGTCTCCCTCGATCCGTCTGAACCGTGCAGTCCGAGCAGCTGAAAGGGCCGTGGTCGGAAGCGAAGCCAAGAGGCGGGGGCAGCTGAGAACCGTGGTGAGCCCGCCCCGGAAGCGGAGGCTGCGCTACTGGATGGCGGCGCGGGCGGCCACCTCGACCGCGCGCGTCAGTTCCGTCTGCGGCAGGTACGGCACGGGCCGCGGCTCGGCCAGCGCGACCTCCGCGTTCGCGGGGAGGTGCAGGAACCCGCAGGGCACCTCCTCCCGCCCGGAGGTTCCCAGGACGTGCAGCGCGTGGAACATGACGGTGTTGCACACGTACGTGCCTGCCGTGTCGCTGATCGCGCCGGGAACACCGGCGTCCCGCCACGCGCGCAGCATGGCGCGCAGCGGCAGCGTGCTCAGGCACGCGGCGGGAGCGTCCGGCGCGACCGGCTGATCCTGGTACTGGCGGCCCGCGTTGTCCGGAATGCGGTAGTCCATGACGTTCACCGCTACGCGCTCCAGCGTCACCTGCGGCCGCCCGCTCGCCAGGCCGGTCAGCAGCACGGCGTCCGGTGTCAGCCAGTCCAGCAGGGAATCGAGCCGCTCGCGCGCCGCGCCGGGTTCCACGGGCAGCAGCGCGCCCTCGATCACGTACCCGCCCAGCGTGCGGCCGTGCAGCGCCTGCGCCGCCAGCGCGCTGGGGTTCACGGGATGCGTGTGGAAGGGCTCGAAGCCGGTCAGCAGCAGGGTGGGCATCCCCCGCAGCGTAGCGTGCGCGGACAGCGGTACGCTGCGGGTATGCGCCGCCTTGTCCTGACCGCCCTGCTGGCCCTCACTCCATCCGCCCTGGCCGCCACGCAGTACGCCGTGCTGAAGGGCGTGACCGTGCAGGGCGGCGTCGCCACCCTGACCCTGGACTACGTGGACGTGTACGGCGACACCGACGCCGACGCCCGCCGGGTCGTCGCGCTGGGAGACTACCCGGACGCGCAGGCGTACTTCGACGCGAACCCCGGCGGGCTGTACGTGCGGAACGTCAACCCCATGCTGCGGACCCTGAAGACCGACGCGCGGACCCTCTTCCACCTGTCCTGCCTGGACCGTCCGGGCGGCGTGCAGGTGGTGCCGCTCGCGACGTTCGTGTCCGCCTGGACGGGCCGCGCCCCGCAGGGCTGCTGGCCGTTCAGCGAGAAGGTCGTCGCGCTGCATCTGAGCGGCAGCCGCGTGTTGAAGGTCGAGCAGGTGTATTTCCCCTGACGCCGGGTCACCTGAAACGAACGCCGCAGTCTGAGCGGCGGGCGGCGCCTATGCTGCGGCGGTATGCCTGAACTGCCGGAAGTGGAGACCACCCGCCGCAAGATCGAGCCGCTGCTGCTGGGCCGCACGATCCTGGAGGTGCAGCACGACGCGCCCCACAAGTACCGCGACACGCACCTCGCCGCGGGGAGGCGCGTGACCGGCCTGTCCCGGCGCGGGAAGTACCTGATGCTGCACCTCGCCGCCGCGGACGCCGCCCACGACCATGGCGTGGACGACCCGCACGACCTGGAATTCATCGTGCACCTGGGCATGACCGGTGGCTTCCGGCTGGAGGGCGGCAAGCACACCCGCGTGACCCTGCGCACCGACGCGGGGGACCTGTACTTCGACGACCCGCGCCGCTTCGGGAAGATGGCGGTCGTGCGGCCGGGCGCGTACGCGGGCATGCCCACCCTGGCCGCCATGGGCCCCGAACCCCTCTCGGACGACTTCCGGGAGGAGGACTTCGCCGCGCTGGCCGCGCAGGCAGGTGCCGTGAAACCCTGGCTGCTGTCCCAGAAACCCGTCAGCGGCGTGGGGAACATCTACGCCGACGAGAGCCTCTGGATGGCCGGACTGCACCCCGCCCAGACCCGCCTGACCCGCGACGAGGCCGGGCGGCTGTACCACGCGATCCGGGACGTGATGGGCCGCGCCGTCGAGGCCGGCGGCAGCAGCCTCGGGAAAGGGGAGGGCAACTACCGCCAGCATGACGGCCTGTCGGGCCTGTTCCAGCACGCGCACAACGTGTACGGCAAGGGCGGCGAACCCTGCCCCCGCTGCGGCACCCCCATCGAGAAGAGCGTCGTCGCGCAGCGCGGCACGCACCACTGCCCGCAGTGCCAGCCGCTGCGCCGGGACACCGAATGACCGACCTGACCGGACTGCGCCTGTCCTACACGCGCGCCGAACTGCGCCGCGCCGACCTGAACCCGGACCCGCTGGCGCAGTTCCATGGCTGGTTGCAGGAGGCCATCGAGGCGAATCTGCGCGAACCGTACGCCCTGAGCCTCGCCACCGCCGACGGGCAGGGGCGGCCCAGCGTGCGGACCGTACTGCTGCGCGGCGCGACCCCGGCGGGCCTGACGTTCTACACGAACTACGACTCGCACAAGGGACGCGACCTGAGCGGCAACCCGCAGGCGGAACTGCTGTTCCACTGGCCGGAACTGGAACGGCAGGTGCGCGCCTACGGCCCGGTGACCCGCGTCCCGGACGCGGAGAGCGACGCGTACTTCCACGCCCGACCGCGCGAGTCCCAGCTGGCCGCGCACGCCAGCGACCCGCAGAGCGCCCCCACCCCTGGCCGGGAGGCGCTGGAGGCGACCTTCGCGGCCCTGCACGAGCGCTACCCGGAGGGCAGCGAGGTGCCCCGACCCGCGTTCTGGGGCGGGTTCCGTGTACAGGTGCAGGAGTGGGAGTTCTGGCAGGGCCGCGCCAACCGCCTGCACGACCGCTTCACGTACAGGCGACAGGACGGCGGGTGGGAGGTTCAGCGGCTGATGCCCTGACTCCCCTCACCTGCTGAGCAGCGGTATCAGGGGCCGCCGAAGGTCAGGTCCGCGTGATCCTCCCCCAGCAGCGCGCGCCGCTCGGTGTCGGTCATGGCGACCATCACGCGGCGCAGCACCACGTCCACGGCCTGCTCGGCACTCTCGTCCAGCGTCAGGCCGTTCAGCAGCGGCACGTCGTACTGCCGCGCCAGCGTCTCCAGCTCGTCCTGCATGGCGCGGATCTCCCGGAAGTACCCCATGTAGCGGTGCAGGGGGCGGCTGGCGGCGGTTTCCGTATCGCGGCTCTCGAAGTGGCGGCGGTGCTCGTCCGCGTCGGGCAGCGTGACCAGCATGGGCACCACGATCGCCCCCTGGAACGCGTCCGCGCGGATGTACCCGGGGACCAGGTGCACGCCCTCCAACACCAGGCTGCTGCCCTCCTGCACACTGCGCTGCACGACGGCCGTCAGGCCCACGTTCACCTGCTGCACCTGATCCCGGAATCCCGCGATCAGCGCGGCGCGGTCCGGGTGTTCGGGGCGGGGCGCGCCGGGGGGCAGCAGGGCCTCCCAGGCGCTGAAGGTGCTGGCGTGCAACGTGGGCAGCAGCGCGGGGGAGACCATGGCGCGCATGACCTCGCGGATGGAATCGGTGCTGACCACCCGCGCGATGCCCAGGCGGTAGGCGATCTCGGCGGCCAGGAAGCTCTTGCCGGTGCCGCTCACGCCGCCCAGCAGCACGATCACCGGGCGCGGCGGGCGGCGGATGACGCGCAGCAGGCGGTAGCGGGCGCCGACGTCCGGGCCGACCTCGTCGCGCAGCAGGGACTCGACCTTCTGCCGGATCTCGTGGCGGGGAATTACGCGGTCCTCGCGGCCCCGCAGGTCCCGCTGGGTGACGCGCGCCACCTTGCGGGCCACGTCCGGCGTGACGCCCGCCGCGAGCATGCTCTGCACCAGGATGCCCTTACTGAACGGGCTGGGCGCACTGGAATCCCCGCCGAGCACGCCCAGCTTCCCGCGGTTGTGCCGCAGGTACCGGTAGGTGAGGCGCAGGTGCTCGCCGTACCGTTCGGCCAGCGCGGCTTCGGTGCGGTTGTCGATCTCCTCGGCGCTCAGGGTCGTGACGCCCTGCTGCCGCATCCGGACGTCCACGACGCTGGCGGTCGCGTAGGCGTCCTTGCCGGACAGCCCGGCGTCCTCCAGCGTGCGGGCGAGCACGCCGCGGCTGAACGGCAGGTCGCCCTTCTTGGCGGTCACGAAGATGTCCTGGAAGGCAGGGGTCTGCGCCTGCGCGGCCTGCGCGACCTCCGCGCCCGCCACGTCGCGGGCCACCTCGACCATCAGCGCCTTGAGTTCCGCCGGGCTGACCAGCGTCCGCCGCGCCAGCCGTAACTGCTGCTCCACGCGCCGGGACACGGCCGACGCGACGGGGGCCGACGCCCCGGCATTCACCAGGGATTCGACCAGCAGGCCGCGACTGAACGGGAAGGTGTGCCGGGCCGAGCCCACCCGCAGTTCCGGGTGCGTCACGCCCGCACCGGCCACAGGGAGGAGCGAGTCATCCTGGCAGTGTAATGCGTCCGGCGAAATCCGGTGTGAACAGGTGTCCGGCCAGCCGTCAGGAGCGAGGGTCCCGTTTCACCGCGCCTTCCAGCAGCAGGTTGAGGGCCAGGCGCATCTCCTCCTGCAGGGGCCGCTCGGTGCCGTACGCGCTCCAGCGCAGCGCGACCATCAGGTACGTGTCCGCGATCAGGTTGCTGATGCGCTGCAGTGACAGGTCGGTGCGCATCAGGCCCGCCTGGTGCATGGGCCGCAGGATCAGTTCGATGACCTTGCTCAGTGGCAGCGCCTGGTACGCGGTGCGGGCCCGCTCGGGGTTGGGGTTCATGACCTCGTAGGCCAGCGGGGGGAACAGGTCGCGTTCGCGGGTGTTCTCGTCGGCGAGGCGGTCCCAGATCTCGTACAGCACCGTCAGGGGCGCGGCGCCGTCGTGCAGGCGGGTCTCGGCGTGGTCCCGCAGGCGGTTCATGACCTCGCTGCCGTAGTCGAGCAGGACCGCTTCCTTGTAGGGGTAGTAGTTGAAGAACGTGCCGCGTGAGACGTTGCTGGCCCGGGCGATGTCGGTCGCGGTGGTCGTCTGGAACCCGCCGCGTTTGAACAGGTCAATGGCGACGTTGTAGATGCGGGCGCGGCGGCGCTCCTTCTGGCGTTCGCGCAGCGAGGTTGAATCCATGATTCCCCAGGGTATAGCGTTTTCAGTACAAAATTGCACCCCGTCCAATGGGGTTGTCGGGCTCCGACCGCAGCGGACCTTCATGCAGCGGTGGAGGAACGAACCGTCACCGCCCCCGGCGTGCGCCGCGATCAGCCGCCTGAGGTCCGCGCCGGAGCCGGTGCGGTACGCTGGAGCCCATGAGCGTGATCCTGGGCATCGACATCGGCGGGAGCGGCATCAAGGGCGCGCCCGTGGACACCCGCACCGGTAAACTCATGGCTGAACGCCGGCGCATCCCCACCCCGGAAGGCGCCGCGCCGGACGCCATCAGGGCGGTCGTCACCGAGCTCGTGCAGCACTTTGGACTGGACGGCCCGGTCGGCGTGACCTTCCCCGGCATCGTGCAGCGCGGCCACACCCTCTCCGCCGCGAACGTCCACCCGGACTGGGTGGGCCTGAACGCCGACGCGCTGTTCACCGAGGCGACCGGGCACGAGGTGCACCTGATCAACGACGCGGACGCCGCCGGGCTCGCCGAGGCCCGCTTCGGGGCCGGGCAGGGCGAGGACGGCACCGTGCTCGTCCTGACCTTCGGCACCGGGATCGGCAGCGCCCTGATCCACCGCGGCACCCTCATCCCGAACACCGAACTGGGCCACCTGTGGCTGCGCGACAAACACGCCGAGACCTGGGCCTCGGACCGCGCCCGCGAACGCGACGACCTGAACTGGAAGCAGTGGAGCAAACGCGCCTGCACGTACCTGCAGCACCTGGAACTGCTGTTCAGCCCGGACCTGTTCATCATCGGCGGCGGCATCAGCAAGAAGGCCGAGAAGTGGCAGGGGCACCTGAAGCTGGACCGCAGCCGCGTCGTTCCCGCCCGGCTGCTGAACGAGGCCGGGATCATCGGGGCCGCCATGATGGCCGCCGGCACCGCCCCTGACCTCGACGCTGCCCCCAGCGAAACCGCTCCCAGCGAAGACGCCCCGAAGCCCGCGAAGGCCAGACCGGCCAGGAAGGCCCCGGCCCGCCCGCGCAAGGCCTGAGAGATCCGGGAACCCACTCGGCTGCCGCACCGTATGCTGAATCATGGGATTCCTGAAGAAGATGATGGCCGCCATCGGAGTGGGCGGCGCCCGTGTCGACGCCCAGGTTCACAACCCCGCCGTGCGCATCGGCGACACCGTCACCGGGGTCGTGATCGTGCAGGGAGGCAGCCTCGACCAGCGGATCGAGCGCGTGAACCTCGGGATTGCCACCCGGTACAAGAGTGACGACAGCTACGTGTCGCACCAGCTGAGCAAGTACCCGGTGATTCCCACCTTCGAGCTGCGCGCCGGGGAACGCCGCGAGTTCCCGTTCAGCATTCCCGTCGAACCCGGCACGCCCCTCTCGCTGCCCGGCACGCAGCTGTGGCTCGCCACCGACATGGACATCGCGGGCGCGATGGACCCCGGAGATCAGGACCACCTTCAGATCCTGCCCAGCCGCGAGATGGAGGTGCTGTTCCAGGGGGCGCAGCGCCTAGGCTTCCAGCTGGGCAGCAGCGAGATCGAATACCACCACGGCCGCATCGTGCAAGAGATCAGCTTCCGCCCCCCGCACGGCCAGTACCGCATCTCCGAGGTCGAGATGATGATCTTCCCGCAGGGCGGCGGGCTGGACGTCATCCTCGAAGTGGACCGCCGCGCCACGGGCCTGTCCAGCCTGTTCACCAGCGAGTTCGAACAGCGCGGCCGCTGGCACCTGAGCGCCGCCACCCTGAGTGCCGGTCCGGACGCCGTGGCCCGCGAACTCGAGGCCCGCATCCGCGCGCTGCTGTAAGCCAACAGAGGGCCGCCCCCATCACCACACCGGGGGGCGGCCCTCTGCCGGTCCGGTTATTCGCCCAGCAGGGCCTTGAGGTCGTCCACGCTCGTCTGCGCAGCGGGCGCGTCCAGGGCCACCTGACCGCCGCGCAGGGCCACGACCCGCTGACCCAGGTGCAGCGCTTCCTCCAACTGGTGCGTGACGAACACGACCGTCACGCCCGACTGCCGCCAGAGCGTGAGCAGTTCCCCGGAGAGCGTGGTGCGGGTCGCGTGGTCCAGCGCGCTGAACGGCTCGTCCAGCAGCAGCAGGCCCGGGCGCGTGACCAGGGCGCGCGCCAGCGCCACACGCTGCCGCTGCCCGCCACTCAACTCGTGTGGGCGGCGGGATTCGAAGCCGCTCAGGTTCACCTGCCGCAGCGCCTCCAGCACGCGGGCGGACCGTTCGGCGCGCGGCACGCCCCGCAGCCCGAAGGCGACATTCCCGGCGACCGTCAGCCAGGGAAACAGCGCCGCCTCCTGCTGCACCAGCGTCAGGCGGGGGTGCGGGCCGCGCACGACCTCGCCCCCCAGCCGGATCTGGCCCGACTGGGGTTTCAGGAACCCGGCCAGCAGGCTCAGCAGGGTGCTCTTGCCGCTGCCGGACGGCCCGACCACGCACAGGAACTCACCGGCCGCGACGTCCAGCGTCAGCGGACCCACGCCGGCCGCCTGATGACGCCGGGCGGGGTAGTGGTACTTCACGCCGTCCAGGGCGAGGGGCGCGCCGCCACGTTCGGCGACCAGGGGAGCGGTGGCGGCGCGGTTCATCGTGGTGGTCATTGTGGCACCTCCAGGCCGTAGTCACGGCGGACGCGGCCTTCGGCGGCGCGCAGCAGCGAGTCGAACAGGCCACCGATCACGCCGATGATGATGATGGTTGCCAGGACCAGCGCCACGTTCGCGGTGTTCCGCCCGATTTCCAGCTGCTCGCCCAAGCTGGCCGCTCCGGCGATCAGGAGTTCCCCGCCGACTAGGGCGCGCCAGGAGAAGCTCCAGGCGGTGCGCAGCCCGGTCAGGATGCTGGGCACGCTGGCGGGCAGCAGCACCCGCAGCATCAGGCCCAGCGAGCCCGCACCCAGCGTGCGGCCCGCCACGCGCAGTGCCGGGGGAACGTTCAGCAGCGCGCCGGACACCGCCAGCGCCACCGGAATGAAGCCTTCCAGGATGACCACGAACAGCACGGCGCGTTCGTTCAGGCCCAGGAACAGGATCGCGAACGGCACGAACGCGATGCTCGGCACGCTCTGGATGCCGGTCAGGTACGCGCCCAGCGTGGTCCGCAGCGGCCGCCACGCGCCCATCAGCAGGCCCACGACAACGCCCAGCAGCACGGCGATCACGTACCCGGTCAGGACGCGGCGCAGGCTTCCGCCGATGGCGGACAGCAGCTTGCCGTCCTGCGGCCCGGTGCCCCACAGGCCGTAGCTGATCTCGGTCCACACGGCTTTCGGGCCGGGGAACACGTAGGGCGGATACAGCTTGAGCACGTCGGTGACCAGCCACCACGCGCCCAGGATGACGATCAGGCCAACGAGCTGCGTGACCAGGGTCTGCCAGCGGCTCTGGCCCCGCGCGGCGCGGGTGGGTTGCATGTCAGGGGAGAGGGTCGTCACGTCAGGTCCTTTCCGGGGTCACTTGCGGATGAACGGCGCGAGGTCCGGCGCGCTGCGGGCGTACCCGGCTTCCACGTTCAGCTTCGCGTATTCGGTCAGCGCGGCCAGGTCGAGGTTGGTCGTGAAGCGCGTCCGGGCGAAGGCCCGTTGCAGGACGCGCGGGTCGAGTTTCGTGCCCGTCGCTTTCAGCAGCTGGTTGTTCACGGCGGTCTGCGCGGCGACCGGGCTCTTGTTGATGAACGCCACGGCGTCGGTGTGCGCCTTCAGGAACGCGGCGACGAGCTGCGGGTTGGCCTGCGCGAACTTCGCGTTCACGATCACGACGGTCGTGGGGTACTTCCCGTCGCGCCAGACGGTCTTCTCGCTGCCGATGACCTTGTGCCCCTGCGCTTCCAGGGCTGCGCCCCAGGGTTCCGGGACCAGCGTGGCGTCCACGCGTTTGGCGGCGAAGGCGGCCAGCACGTCGGCGGGCGCGATGGGCGTGATCGTGACCGTCCCGCCGTCCGCCTTGGGCTTCAGGTTGTTCTCGTTCAGGATGTGGCGCAGGCTGATGTCCTGCGTGTTCCCCAGGCTGGGGACCGCGACGATCTTCCCGCCCAGATCCTTGTACGACTTGATGCCGCTGTCCTTGCGCACGACGAGCACCGCGCCCGCCTCGCTGGCTCCCGCCAGGAACTGCACGGGCATGCCGCGCCCGGCCGCGTTGATGGCCGGTCCCGGCCCCACGTAGGCGATGTCGATCTGACCGGCGGCGAACGCCTCGGTCAGGGTGGTGCCGGAGACGAACTCCCTGGCGTCGAGCTTCACCTTGCCCAGGGCTTTCTGGAAGGTGCCGCGCTCCAGGCCCACCAGGGCCGGCGCGTGCGTGAGGTTGGGGAAGAAGCCCAGGCGCACGGTCTGGGCGTCCTGGGCGGCGGCGGTGGTCAGCAGGGTCAACGTCAGCAGGGTGGGTAGGGTGAATCGGGTCATGAGCCCTCCAGTGTGGGATGCTGCATTTCAATGGGGACGGCGGGTCAGCTCATGTGACAGCCCCCGCCGTCCCTTCAGATTTCCTTCAGTTCGTGGCTTACGCCTTGTCGGCGTACGCGGCGCGGAGCACCTCGGCCACCTCGGGCCGGGTGAACTCGGCGGGCAGGTTCTCCCCGGCGCGCAGCTTCTCGCGGACCTTCGTGCCGCTCAGCACGAGGTGGTGCGAGCCGTCGTGTGGGCAGGTGCGGGGGCTGACCAGCTGCCCGCAGGAGTTGCAGTAGAAGGTGTGCTCGAACTTCAGGATCTGGATGCCCAGTTCCTCCGGCGTGTACGCGCTGAAGATCTCCTGCGCGTCGTACGTGCCGTAGTAGCTGCCGACGCCCGCGTGGTCGCGTCCCACGATGAAGTGCGTCACGCCGTAGTTGCGCCGCGACAGAGCGTGCAGGATCGCCTCGCGCGGCCCGGCGTAGCGCATGGCGGCCGGGTACACGCTCAGCAGCGTGCGGGCCTGCGGGTAGTACTTCTCCAGCAGCACCTCGTACGCCTGCACGCGGGTGGCGGCCGGCACGTCGTCGCCCTTGGTGGTCCCCACCAGCGGGTGCAGCAGCAGTCCGTCCACGAGTTCCAGCGCCACCTTCTGCAGGTACTCGTGCGCCCGGTGGATGGGGTTGCGGGTCTGGAACGCCACCGTGGAGCGCCAGCCACGCGCCTCGATCACCTCGCGCACCTCGGCCGGCGTGCGGTGGTGGCGGGGGAAGTGCCCACGGGGCACCTCGAACAGCGCGACCGGCCCGGCCAGGTTGAAGTCACCCTGCGCGTACAGCGCGGCCACGCCGGGGTGCGTCTCGTCCTCGGTGCGGTACACCTCCCGCGCCTCCCAGGCCTTGCGGGCGGTGTACGCCTCCTGCACGTCCACCCAGCCGACGTCCTGCCCGTCGAAGGTCAGGACCACGCGGCCACTCAGGTCGGCATGCGCGGCGTCAACGGGCAGCGTGATGGGGATGCTCCAGGGCGTGCCGTCCGCGAGGCGCAGCCGCTCGATGACCGAGAGGTAGTCCGCTTCCCCCACGAAGCCGGTCAGGGGGGAGTACGCGCCGGTGGCGAGCATCTCCAGGTCGGCCAGGGTGCGTTCGCTGATGCTCAGGCGCGGCAGCGCGGCGAGTTCCGCCGGGTCGAAGTCGTGTCCGGCGCGGCGCACGCCGTTGACCAGGGCGCCGCCGAGGGGGCTGGGGAGGGTGGAGGTGGTGGGGAGCAGGATCGTCATGGGTCGGACCTCTTGATGAAAAGACTCAACTATTCGGGGCAGGAAAAGCCGCTCAGGGTTCAGGCGGCGGCAGGTGTGACGGGCAAGGTCAACAGAGGCGCATCACAACTTCCCGTCCCCGGCCCACAGGCCACACTCGGTCTTGCCCTTGCCAGCCCAGCGGCCCGCGCGGGCGTCCTCACCGGGCCGCACGGCACGCGTACACGTCCAGCAGCCCACGCTCAGGAAGCCGTCCCAGTACAGCGGATTCACCGGCAGGTCCTGCTCGCGCGCATAGGTTTCCAGCCTCTCGCGCGTCCAGTGGGCCAGCGGGTTCACCTTCACCCGCGCGCCGTCCTCGACGAACGGAATGTCCGCGCGGGTGCTCGCCTGATCGCGGCTGCGGGCGTTCAGCAGCGCCGACGGGGCCCGCTCGCGCAGGTACGCCTGGAGGGGCGCGACCTTCCGCACCGCGCAGCAGGCGTCCGGGTCGGCCGCGTACAGGGCCGGGTCGGTCTGCCCGTCCTCGGGGGTCGCGCCGTCGTTCAGGGTCACGAACGTCAGTTCCGGATAGCGGGCGGCCAGCCGGTCACGGGTCGCCAGCGTCTCGGGGAAGTGGTACCCGGTGTCCACGAACACCACCTCGCCCCGGTACCCGGCCTTCACGGCCAGATCGAGCAGCACCACGCCGTTCAGGTTGAACGCGCTGGGCATCAGGACATCCGGGTGCGCCTCCAGCGTCCAGCGGATCACGTCCAGCGGGTCGCTGTCCGGCGTGAAGTCGGGTCGGGGCGAGAGGATCGTCATACCTTCAGGGCCTCCAGCAGCTGCCGCACGCCGTCCTCGACGCTGATGCGGTCCGTGCGAAGGTGCAGGTCCGGGGTCTCGGGGGCCTCGTAGGGGTCGCTGACGCCGGTGAAGTGCGGGATCTCCCCGGCGATGGCCTTCAGGTACAGGCCCTTCACGTCCCGCGCGGTCACGACGTCCAGCGGGGCGTCCACGAAGACCTCCAGTGCGTTCGGCAGGCTGTCCAGCACCTCGCGGCGCGTGTCGGCGTACGGGCTGATCGCGCTGACCAGAACCGTCACGCCGTGCCTGGCGAGCAGGCCCGCCACGAAGCCGATTCGGCGCACGTTCGTGTCCCGGTCGGCCTTCGAGAAGCCCAGGCCCTTGCTGAGGTTCTCTCGGACCGCGTCACCGTCCAGCAGTTCCACGGCCACGCCGCGCGCCAGGAGTTCCGCGTGCAGGGCGCTCGCCAGGGTGCTTTTCCCGGCGCCACTGAGGCCGGTCAGCCACACCACGCGGCCCGTCCCCACGGCCTGCTTGGCCACGGCGGTCACGCGGTGACCGCCTCGCGCGCGCCCAGCACGGCGTCCGGCGCGAAGTGCTCGTGCCCGGTGCGGTCGGCGTACTCCACGAAGCTCTCGCCCGGCTGCTTGTTCGCCTGGAACTCGGCCAGCACGGCCGCCGCGTACTCGTTCAGGCGTTCGGCGGGCACCGCGCCCTTCAGTTTCGTGCCGGTGCGCTGCGCCTGCCCGATGCTCCCGGCCAGGTGCACGTTGAAGACCTCGTGCACGGTGCCGTCCTTGTCGGTCTTGTTGGCGCCCATGAAGCCCAGGTCGGCCACCTGGTAGCGCGTGCAGGCGTTGCTGCACCCGGTCAGGTTGATCGTGAACGGCACGTCCATCGCCATCGTCAGCGGTTCGAGGTGATCGACCAGATCGGCGGTGCGGGCTTTGGTCTCGGTCAGCGCGAGGCGGCAGAACTGGTTGCCGGTGCAGGCGATGGTCGTGCCCCGGATGGTCGCCTTCGGCGCGAGTTCGATGGCGGCCAGTTCGGCACTCAGGGCCTCGACGTCTTCGGTGGCGACGTGCGGGATCACCATGTTCTGGAACGCGGTGGTGCGTAGCACGCCCTTGCCGTAGCGGTCGGCCAGATCGGCCAGCGCGCGGGCCTTGGCGGGGTCGATGCGGCCCACGGTGGTCGCCACGACCACGTAGTTCAGGCCGTCCGCCTGCGGCTGCACGCCCAGCACGTCGTTCCCGCCGAATCGCGCGACGGGCGCGGCGGGGCCGTCCTGCAATTTGCGGCCCAGGTAGTCGGTCTCGACGATCTCGCGGAACTTCTCGACGCCCAGATCCTTGATCAGGAACTTCAGGCGGCTCTTCTTGCGGTTCTGACGGTAGCCGTGGTCGCGGTACGCGGCGGTGATGGCCTGCCCGACCTCCACGACCTCCTCGGGGCGGATGAACACGCCCAGCCGCCTGGACAGGTGCGCCACGGCGCCCAGGCCGCCGCCCACCCACACGTCGAAGCCGACCTCACCGTTCACGCGGTGCGCGAGGAAGCCGATGTCGTTGATCATGTGGATGCCTTCGAGTTCCGGCACCGCCGTGATGCTCATCTTGAACTTGCGCGGCAGGTCCTGGAAATCAGGGTTCCCGGTCAGGGTGCCTTCCATGGCGTGGGCCAGGGGGCGCACGTCGATGATCTCGCGGGCGTCCAGGCCTGCCAGGGGGCTGGCGATCACGGCGCGCACGGTGTCGCCGCACGCGCCCTTGGGGTGCAGGCCCAGCGGTTCCAGCCGCTCGAAGATGCGAGGGATGTCCTGAATGGTCAGCCAGTGGAACTGGAACGCCTGACGGTCGGTGACGTCCAGGAAGCCCCGGCCGTACTCCTCGGCGATGTTCGCCACCTCGCGCATGGTCGCGCTGGAGAACTCGGCGGCGGGCACGCGGACGCGCATCATCAGGAAGCCGTCCTCCTGCGGGCGCTGCGGGTAGACTCCGGCCCACTTGAGCAGGTCGATCCGTTCGGGGTCGATGAAGCCCTGCTCGGCGTACTGGGGGATCAGGTCGAAAATCTGGAAGGGCGGAACGGCTTTTTTCAGGGCTTCGATGTCACTCATGGTCGGTCCTTAGCGCTTGAGCAGCTGGTAGCGGAGGCGGCGGTACTGGAAGTACATGACGCAGCCCACGCAGATCTTCTGGGAGAGGTTCAGGGCGGCCAGCGCGATCACGGTCACGCCCAGCACCGCCCCGACGATGGGCAGACCCGCCAGTGTAAAGCTCGCGGAGGCCAGCAGGAAGCCGCCGCCCACGCCCTGCGCGAAGTGATGCGCGCGGGGGTCCTCGTCCACGACCTCGGGCTTCAGGCCCAGGGCAGGCCCCAGCAGGCGGTACGCGGCGCGCATGGGGGAGAGGTCGGGCATGACGGCCCCGATCAGCATGGCCGCGCCCAGCACCAGCGTCAGCGCCGGGACGGTCAGGATCACGGCCAGCAGAGTCACGAAGACCACCGTGACCTGATTGAACTTCAGCGCACTCAGGTCGGTGCGCGCGGGCGTGCGGGTGGGGGCGGAGGCAATCATTGACAAAAAAGGTAAACCTTTATGGCGTACAAAACAAGTCAACTATCCAGACAGGTGCGCCACCCCCACCGGTCACCCGTCCCTCACCCCGCTCCGCGCCGCGCGTTACACTGCGTCAAGTGGACACGTTCAAGGTTCAGATCGGTCGCGTGACCCGCGACCTGCCCATCGTGCCGGTCTCCCCGGACATCAAGGTCGCCCTGTTCAACATGCTCGGCGACACCGACGTCACCGAGGAAGCCGGGCGCGAACTCGCCCGGAAGCTCCCCGCCGACATCGACGTGCTCGTCACGCCCGAAGTCAAGGCGCTGAGCCTCGCGCACGTCATCAGCCGCGAAAGCGGCAAGCCGTACATCGTCATCCGCAAGACGCAGAAGCCCTACATGGTCGACCCGGTCGCCCGCGAGGTCGTCAGCATCACCACCGGCAAACCGCAACTGCTGGTCCTCGACGGCTTCGACGTGCAGAAGATCAAGGGCCGCAAGGTCGCCATCGTGGACGACGTGGTCTCCAGCGGCGGCACCCTGCACTCCATCCGCCAGATCATCGAGGAAGTCGGCGGGGAAGTCGCGGCGGTCGTCGCCGTGTTCACCGAAGGGCAGGAACGCCCCGAGGTCACGGCTCTGGGCCACCTGCCCCTCTTCAAGTAAACGGTTAACGCAGCGTGCCCCCCTCCCCGGCAGAGGGGGGTCTGCCTTGCCGTCCGGCCGGACCGACCCCACCGCGCCCTCCGGCGGACGAACGTGCGTTAGCCTGAGCCATGACCACAGCCCCGCAGGAACTGACCGTCACCATCGGCGACGTGAGCCGCACCCTCCCCACCGTCCGCGCGGGCGGCATGGGCCGCGTGCCCCTGGTGGAATTCATCGGCGACAGCGAATTCACGAACGCCGCCGCACAGGCCATGGTCGCCCTGATCCCAGAAGGCACGGAGGTCCTGCTGACCGTCGTCACGAACGCCCTGCCCCTCACTCACGAACTGAGTGACCGTTCGGGCCTGCCGTACGTGTGCGCCCGCAAGAAACGCCGCACGTACATGCAGCAGCCCCTCATTCAGGACGTGCCCAGCATGACCCTGGGCGTCGCCGAGACCCTCTGGCTGGACGGCCCGCACGCCGAGCGCCTGAAAGGCAAACGCGTGACCATAGTGCAGGACGTCGTCGCCAGTGGCGGCACCGCGCAGGCCCTCGCCCGGCTGGTCGAGCGGGCGGGCGGCACCGTCGCCGGGTACCTCGCCGCGTTCCGCCAGGGCACGCCCCCCATGGAGGTCACGGCCCTGCAGAACCTGCCCCGCACCCTCAGCTGATACGGGATTCAAGTGACTCCACGTCGTCCGGAGTCGCCCGGTGGCCCCCGCACCCTTCCGCCCTGTCGCTCCACTGCTGCGCAGCTCTGCGAGTCTCTCCCTCTCTGCTCCGCAGCTCTTCGAGTCCCACAAGGGGAGAGGGGACAACGGAAAGCGACCACGTTGAAGGCGAGTCAATGTAGTCCCGTGTGACTCAGGGGCAAAGGGCGCGCCCCGCCGGGCTGAGCGGCGGGGCGCGCAGTTCGGCGCGGGTTACTTCTTCGCTTACTTCTTCAGTGCGGCCTGCACGATCTGCGGCAGGTGATCCTGAAGGCGCAGCATCGGCAGGTCGAAGGTGCTGCGGGCCGGTTCGTTCGGCGCGGTGTTGCCTTCCTTGAGCATCGCGTACTGATCACGGGTGATGGGGGGTTTGGGCAGCACCTGCATCAGCGGTACGGCGAGGTTCATCAGCGGCAGCGGCACCGGCACGATGGGTTTGCGTTTCCCGAGCGCCCCGAGTTCCAGGTCCAGCAGCTGCCGGAACGTGAACTCCTCCGGCCCGGTCAGGGCGAACGTACCGTGCAGGCCGGTGCGGCTCCCTGCGGCGCGAGCGAAGGCCTGCGCGACGTCCTGCACGCTGACCGGTCGGAACGGGAACGACCCGTCTCCGATCTGCGGCACGACCGGCGCCGTGGACACGAGTTCCCGCAGGACCCGCCCGAAGAAGTCGTCTCCGACGCCGAAGATCAGGCTGGGCTGGAAGATCGTCCAGTCCAGCCCGCTGGCCCGCACGAGCGCTTCGGCGCGGGCCTTGCTGCTGGAGTACCGGCTGCCGCTGTCCTCGCGGGCGCCCAGGGCACTCATGTGCACGTAGCGCGCGCCGCGCGGCGTGGCAGCCAGGACGTTGCGGGTCCCCTCGACATGCACCCGCTCGAAGGTCTGATCCCCGGCCTCCGCGATGATGCCCACCAGGTGCACGACGACCTCCGGGTCGGCCTGCCCCGCCGCGCGCTGCACGCTGCCCGGATCGGTGACGTCCAGCGTCACGCCGCGCGCGCCGCCCACCGGCTCGCCCCGGCGACTCCCGGCCCACACGTCATGACCGTCCTGCACGAGGTGTTTCACGACTGCCTTCCCGACGAAGCCACTTGCTCCGGTCACCAGTATCTTCACGTGGAACCTCCCTCGCCGCGGTGCAGCTGCGCGGCGATCAGTTGAGCGGCGCGTGGGGCGTCCGGCCCGGCGTACACGCCGCCGAACTCGGCGGCCAGTTCAGGCTGGGCGTTGGGCAGCGCACCGCCCACGAACAGCGGCACACCCAGCCCGTCCAGATCGCGGATGTGCTCGCGGGTCGGCCTGAGCGCCCAGTCGCCGTTCAGGGCCAGCAGCACCGCCCGTGCACCCTGCTGCCGAGTGAACACCGCCAGGTCGCCCAGCGGGACGTTCGCGCCCAGGTAGGCGACCCGCACGCCCCGGCGGCGCAGGGCCAGGGTGAGCATCATCAGGCCCAGTTCGTGCTCCTCGCCGGGCGCGCAGGCGGCCACGACCAGCGGCCCGAAGCCCTCCTGCACGCCTGCCACGTCCATCAGGTGCGACAGGCGCGCGCGCAGGAACGCGCTGGCCTGATGCTCGTGCGCGACCGTGATCTCGCCGCGCTCCCAGCGCGCCCCGATGTCGGCCAGGGTCGGGGAGATCACCTGCGTGAGCACGTCCTCGACTGGCAGCTGGGCGTGCACCTGCCCCAGGAGGGTCGCCGCCTGATCCATCTCGGACGACACGAGCGCCCGCGTCAGCTGACGCGACCACTCGGCGGCGTCCTGCGGGTCGGGATCGGCTGGGGTGGGATCCAGGTCGCGCTGCGTGAGTTCCGCCGCGCGGCTGGCTGGCACCCCGGCATTCAGGTGCGCCTGCATGCGTTGAATGGCGGCCACGTCATGCGGGGAGTACAGGCGGTACCCGTTCGCACTGCGCTCGGGGCGCGGGAAGCCGTAACGGCGCTCCCACTGCCGCAGGGTCGTGGCGGGTACGCCGGTCTGGGCCTCCACCTCGGAGGCAGTGAACATGGCGGTCTGAGATCGCCCGGCGAGAGGGTTCATCAAACCCTATTCTGCGCGGCCCGGTCCTCACGAAACGTAAGGATTCCGGCGAAACCGGGCGACCGGGCGGGGCAGATGCCATGCGGGCCGCCCGCTATGCTGACAGGGTTGCCCGCATGACCGACCACGCCGCCCCCACCGACACCCCGACCGCCGCGCCCAACGCCCGCCTGCCCCTGGGCCGCGCGCTGGTGGTGTCCCGCCCGGCGCTGTGGGTGAACACCGTCGGCACGCTGGTGACCGGCGTGTGGCTCACGGGCCGCCTGTTCACCCTGGACGCCGGGGTGCTGGCCCTGCTGGCGTACCTGACCCTGCCGTTCAACCTGCTGATCTACGGCCTGAACGACCTGTGGGACCAGGAGGAGGACGCCCGCTCCTCCCGCAAGGGCGGCTGGCAGGGCGCCCGGTTGCAGGCGCAGGAGGCCGCGCCGCTGCTGCGCGCCACGCTGTGGTGGAACCTTCCCGCGCTGGCCGCGCTGAGCGTCCTGCTGCCCGCGCCAGCCACGCTGCTGCTGCTGGCGTCCGCGCTGCTGTTCGCCGCGTACAGTCTGCCCCCGCTGCGCCTGAAAGCCCGCCCGTTCCTGGACGGCCTGAGCAACGTCGCCTACGCCCTGCCGCTGGCGCTGCCCGCGCTGGCCCTGGGCAGCCCGGTGCCGTGGTGGCCGCTGCTGGCCCTCATGAGCTATTCGGTCGGGAAGCACGCCTTCGACGCCGCGCAGGACATCCCCGCCGACCGCGCCGCCGGAACCCGCACGGTCGCCACCACCCTCGGCGCGCGCGGCACGGCCGCCTACGCCCTGACGTGGTTCTTCCTCGCCTCGGCGCTGCTGCTGCCCGCGTCGAAACTGACCGCGCTGGCCCTGCTCCTCACCTGCGGCAGCATGGCCCTGCGCCTTCTGCTGCACCCCACGCCGGAACAGGCCGCGCGGCTGTACCCCCTGAGCATCGTCACCCCCTGGATCGTCGGCGCGGTCGCCGGGGTGCAACTGGTGTACCTGCTGGCGCGCGGCCAGTGGACCGGGTTCTGAGTTGACCCGCAGCGTCGGCACCCGGACGGTTGGCATTCTGGGCGGCGGGATCGCCGGACTGGCCCTCGCGGCCCGCCTCGCGCACCGGGGTCACGCGGTCACCGTGTACGACCGGGATCGGGCCGGTGGGAAGCTGCGCCGCCTCACCCTGGCGAGCGAGAGCGTGGACACCGGGCCCAGCCTGTTCACGTTCCCGCAGGTGTGGCGCGCGTACCTGCGCGGCCTGAACGAACCCGACCCGCTGAACCTGCGCCCGCTGCCCGGCGGGCTGGGCGTGCACCACACCCCGCACGGTCCGGTACCGCTCCCGGTGCCGCCCGGCCACCCGCTGCACCCGCACTGGCAGCGCTACCTTCGGGCCGCTGCGCCGCTCGCGCTGGTCCTGGGCGTGCTGCTGACCACCCCGCCGCGCCTGCGCGACCCACTGTTCCGACAGGCGGCCGCCGCGCTGCTGCGCGTGCAGGGCCCGCACCTGACCGCGCAGGGCTGGCTGGCCGCGCAGAAGCTGCCGCCCGCGCTGACCCACGCCCTGGCCACGCACGCCCTGAATGCCGGACTGCCCCCAGGGGTCGCGCCGCCGCTGTACGCGCTGATCCCGGCACTGGTCGGCGCGGACGTGTTCCGCCCGGCGGACGGCATGGAGGCGCTGCTGGACGCCCTGCTGACCTTCGGGCAGACGCGCGGCGTGCAGCTGCGCGAGCACACCCCGGTCACGCGACTGGACGGGCAGACCCTTACCCTCGCGGACGGCGAGACGGCGCGGCACGACCTGATCGTCAGTGCCCTCGACCCGCACCGGCTGGCCGCGCTGCGGGGCCGCCCAATTCCCTCGCCCGTCGCGCGGCGCACCGTCAGCGGCGTCGGCATGTACGCCGTCCTGCCGCGACCCGCCCCACTCCCCGCCACGAGCGTCCTGGCGCCCGGCAGTTTCGCGGCGTTCCACGCGCACGTCCGGCGCGGCGTGCTGCCCCCGGACACCCTCACCCTGGTGCACGCGCACGGGCGGCAGCTGAGCGTCCTGCTCGCCACGCCCGCCACCGGCGAGGCACTGACCCTGGACCACCCCTGGGTGCAGGCACAACTACGCCGGACCGAGGAGACCCTGCACGCCCCCGACCTGGTGCGGAACGCGCTGGACGTTGCCACCCTCGCCCCCGACCACTACGCGCAGGGCGGGCACCCCGGCGGCGCCCTGTACGGCCCGGGCCTCCCCGCGTGGCGCGGCGGCCCGCTGCACCCCCAACCGTACCGCCTGCGCGCCGGCCTGTGGCAGGTCGGCACCGGCGTCCACCCCGGCGGCGGCATTCCTGCCCTCCTGGGCGGCGTGCAGATCGTTGACCGACTGCTGCAAGAGGCGGGCTGGTAGGGGTCAGGGAACTGGGGGCTCCGGCAGATGCTCCAGAATCAGCAGGGCGTCACTGTAGAACCGCCCGTCCTCTGCATCAGTGGTTGTGAAGAAGGCCGCCTCCAGCCAGTCCCGCAGCGCGGCGCGCGGCCATTCCGGCGGTGGCGTGCCGTTCAGGAGCAGCACCTCGGCCAGCACGAGAGCGCGGTTCGGATGAGCCCACCAGCGGGCCAGCAGCGCTGATCGGGTCAGTCCTACCTGCTCCATCAGACCCCACCGCAGCGCCAGATCGGCGTACCACGGGACGTGCCAGAGCAGGTGGTTCCAGTACGACAGGAAGAAGGTCTCCAGCGCGGCCTCCTGCGGCCCGGTCAGGCGGTACCCCCGCTCGCGGGCGTAGGCCAGCCGGGAGGCAACGGGATCGAGTTCGATGTCATCGGTCACGAGCAGTTCCAGCAGGCGCGGCAGGAAGGAACGGAAGTCGTCCCAGGTGCCCACCGTGAACAGCGCGTCGCACAGGTACGAGCGCAGGAGTCCCGGTGGCAGCTCGCGCAGTGGCCGCTCCAGGAGCGCGGTGACCTCGCCGGGCTGAAGTTCATACGGTTCGTGCCGGATGACCGTCGGTCTGGGGACCGTCCCGAACGCGGTGTACAGTCCGGCGATCGCGTCCTGAAGCTCACTCATGTCAGGGCACCCGCAGCGTCGCGGTGTTCGACACGAGGGTCAGCCGGGTGCCGCCGTCCTGCGCCTGGATGTGCGCCGTCATGAGGTACGTCCCGGCGGGCAGCCGCGCGGCGCGGACGGGGGAGAGGTCGAGGGTGAACGCCCCCCATGCGCCCCGCGCGGTGTTCACGCCCAAACCCACCTCGGCGCACAGGGTCCCGCGATTCGGGTACCCGAGGAGGGCGCGGCCCTGCCGGTCGAAGATGGTGTACCGCACCTGACACAGCCCGGTCAGCAGCGAGCGGCCCGGCGAGTCCAGACCCTTCACGCGCAGGGTGACGCGGGGTTGCGTGGTGCTTAGGGTGCCCGGCAGGAACAGCTGCGCGGGCGCGTGCTCTGGCGCACCCGACAACAGCAGGGGAAGCAAGAGGGCCGCTCGTCGCATGGGCTCAGGCTAACGAACAGCACCCCCTCCGTGTGGAAGGGGTGCCGGGTACGTGGATGGGTTACTGGCCGGTGATGGCTTTCAGGGGGTCGACCAGACCGAACCCGAAGTTGTTGTCCTTCCCGGCGGTGCCGAGGTCCTTGGCGGTGCTGGTCAGCAGGCTGAGCAGCTGGGTGTTCGTCAGGGTGGGCTTGGCGGCCCAGACGACCGCGGCGGCGGCGCTGACGTGGGGGGTGGCCATGCTGGTGCCGTTGTAGGACTCGTAGTCGGCGCTGGTGACGGCGGCGGTACCGGTGGTGGGCAGCTTGGTCAGCAGGGCCTGGCCGTCCGCCTGGAGGATGCCGACGACGGGCACGGTGTAGCTGTTGGTGAGGGTCATGCCCAGGGCGCCCGCGGCGTTGTTGTAGATCATGACGGCCTTGGCGCCGCTGGCGACGGCGTTGGCGGTCTTCTCCTCGAAGGAGCAGGTGCCGCGGGCGATCAGGGCGATGTTCCCGGCCAGGGCGGCGTTGCGGGTCGTGGTGCCGCAGAACTCGTTGTTGGTGCCGCCTGCCGCGACGATGTTCCCGGTGAAGCTGCCCTTGCCGGTCAGGTCGGCGGCTTTCACCTCGGTGAAGTTCACGCCGCCGCCGGAGGCGAGCGCCTGGCTGCCCTGGCCCAGGGGCACGGTGCTGATGACGTCCACGCCGGGCCCGACCAGGTCGACCTGCGTGCCGAAGTTGCTGAAGTCCGCCTTGGCGAGGTTGCTGTCCACGGCGCCGATGCCGACCACTTCGGTGTACGCGGCGGGGTAGGAGACGGCGGCGCCGTCGTTGCCGGTCGCGGCGATGGTCAGGGCGCCCTTGTTCCAGACGCTGGTGTAGGCGCGCTGCTCGGTCTGGCTCTTGCTGCCGCCGCCCAGGGAGAGGCTGATGACGACCTTGTTCTCGGTGCCGCCCTGGCTCTTGAGCTGCGCGGCGCACCAGTTCACGCCGTTGATGATGCCGCTGCTGCTGCCGGAGCCGGTGTTGCCCAGTACGCGGGCCATGTACAGGTTCACGCCGGTGGCGACGCCGACCACGCCGTTGGCATCCATGCCGCTCAGGGTGCCGCTGGCGCCGGTGCCCGCACCCAGCTGCGCGAAGATCGTGCCGGACACGTGCGTGCCGTGGTGGGACACGTCGTTCAGGGCGTAGGGGTCGTTGCGGTTGGCTTCGGTGGTGACGAAGTTCTTGAAGCCCTTGAGTTTCCGCTGGAATTCGGGGTGGTTGCCGTCGATGCCGGTGTCGCCGACGCACACGGCGACGCCGGTGCCGGTGTAGCCACTGGCGCGGAGGTTCTGGACGCGCAGTGCGTTGTCACCCCAGGTGAACTCGCCGTTGGGGGCGTACAGCGCCTGCGCGGTGAGGCCCTGGGCGCTCAGGCCGGTGCTGACCTTGCTGTCGGTGGCGCCACCCTTGAAGCCCTGCGCGGTGCGGATGTAGTCGGGTTCGACGTACTCGACGCTGGGGTTGGCGCGCAGTTTGGCGAGCGCGGCGGCGTCGAGTTTCACGGCGGCGGCGCTGATGTCCACCCACTGGCTGGTCATGATCCCGCCCGCGGCGGCAATGGCCTGGGCCTGCACGGCGGCCTGTTCCGTCACGCTCTGGCTGCTGAGATTGCCCTGCTTGAAGCCCACGAGGTACGCGCCAGCGACGGCGTCAGCGGGGGTGCTGGCCTCGGGGGCGGCGACGGGGGTGGCCGTCTGCTGGCTGCAGGCGGCGAGGCTCAGGGCGAGGGTGGCGGCCAGGATGGAACGGGTGTGCTTCATGAGGTCTCCAGGTGTGGCGGAAGGCGGCCTTCCGGCACGGTGCCGAAACGAGGTGGGTGAAGGTGCTGGCTCGACGCAGGGCCGGGTCAGTGCGGACGGTGAGCGTCGCTCGGTGTGATGAAGTTGAGGGGGATGTTAGTGCGCGGCCAAATCGCAATCATCGGCATGTCTAGGTTGCTCTGATGTCGGTCCAGAAAGGTGGAAAAGCAATGTCTAGATCGTTGATTCCCCGCTGTTTTGATCCGTGCTGTGGGCAGATGTGGCAACGGTCAGCTTGATTTCCCTGTACAGTATCTGTTCTCATCACCGGGTCAGTTGGGTATCAGATCGTGGCGATTGAAATGCTAGGCCTCAATATTGGTTGCATTTGCAAGTGACCCTGGCGTTCCGAGACATGACCGCCAATGCACCTGTCTGCGCGCCACCGTAAAAAAAGCCCCGGATTCGAATCCGGGGCCTCTGTTGTCCAACCGGACAGATCCGGCCTCTACCAGCGTTCCGTCACGGTCTTCAGCTGCATGAAGTTCGCCAGGTAGTCCGGGCCGCCCGCCTTGCTGTCCGTGCCGCTCATGTTGTACCCGCCGAACGGCTGCACCCCCACGATCGCCCCGGTGATCTTGCGGTTGAAGTACAGGTTCCCCACCTCGAACTCCGCGCGGGCCTGCTCCAGACGCTCCCGGCTGGCGCTGCACACGCCGCCCGTCAGGCCGTACTCGGTGCTGTTCGCGATATCCAGCGCGTCCTGCCAGTCCCGCGCGCGGATGACCGACACGACCGGCCCGAAGATCTCCTCCTGCGCCAGACGCGACTCGCGTTTCACGTCACCCACGATGGTCGGCTGCACGTAGTACCCCTGCTTCCCGTGCGCCTCGCCGGTCGCCGCGCCGCCCAGCAGCACCTTGCCCTCGTCGGGGGCGATCTCCAGGTAGCCTTTGATCTTGTCGAAGCTCATCTGGTTCACGACTGCCGTGACGTTCGCGTTCTCCTCACCCGTCCCGACCTTCAGGGCCCCGGCGCGCTCCACGAAGGCATTCACCACGTCGTCGTACACGCTGTCCACCACGATCAGGCGGCTCATGGCGCTGCACTTCTGCCCGTTGAACCCGAACGCGCCCTGCACCGCCGCCGTCACCGCCACGTCCAGATCGGCCGTTTCGTCCACGATCATGCCGTCCTTCCCGCCGAGTTCCATGATCACGCGCTTGATCCACTTCTGGCCGGGCTGCACCTTCGCCGCCACCTCGTTGATGTGCAGGCCCACCGCGCGGCTCCCCGTGAACGTGATGAAGCGCGTCTTCGCGTGCGTCGTCAGGTACTCGCCGATCTCCCTGCCCACGCCCGGCAGGAACTGGAGCACCCCGGCGGGCAGCCCGGCCTCCAGCATGATGTCCACCATGAACCCCGCGATCAGCCCCGCGTCCTCGGCGGGCTTCACGATCACGCAGTTCCCCACCACGATCGGCGCGGCGGCCATCCCGATGAAGATCGCGCACGGGAAGTTCCACGGGCTGATGCTCACGCCCACCCCCAGCGGGATACTCATCAGGCCGTTCTCCTCACCCTCGAACCACGTCGTCTCGCTGCTCCCGAAGCCCGAGTACTTCATGGCGCTACGCGCGTAGTACTCCAGGAAATCGATCGCCTCCGCCACCTCCACGTCAGCCTCGGCGTAGTTCTTCCCGACCTCGATGCTCATCAGCGCGCACGCCTCCAGGCGGCGACGCTTCAGGATCGCGGCCGCCTTCAGCAGCACCCGCGCGCGGGCGTCCATGTCCCACTTCTTCCAGCTCTCGAACGCCGCCCACGCGCCCTGCAGGGCACGCTCGGCATCCTCGATCGTCGCCTTCGCCGTCGTGCCCACCACTTCATTCGTGTCGCAGGGGTTCAGGCTGGTCAGCTTCTCCGCCGTGTCCACCCGCTCGCCATTGATGACCATGGGGTAGTACTTCCCGACCAGTTCCGCACGCACCTTCTTCAGCGCGTCCTGGTAGGCCTTGACGTTCTCTTCTTTCGTGAAATCGATGAAGCTCTGCGGGCGGTACTCCTGAACTTTGATCATGGGGTCTCCTGATTCGTGTGGTCTGCTCTGGACTGGGTTGAAAGGCGGACGGGTGGGGGGGACTGGAAGGGTCAGCCTTTGAGCATGCCGCGCAGCACGAACATGGCGTTGCGGGGCGTTTCGGCGATGCGGCGGCTGAAGTAGGGGTACCAGTCGCGGCCGTAGGGGATGTACGCGCGGACGCGGTACCCGGCGGCGGCGAGGTTGCGTTGCAGGTCGCGGCGGATGCCGTACAGCATCTGGAATTCGAAGGCGTCCTTGCTGATGCCGTGCGCGAGGGCGTACATCTGTACGTCGTGGATGATGCTCTCGTCGTGCGTGGCGACGTTCACGTAGTTCCCGGCCTGCATGTGGGCGTACACGAGGCGGCGGTACGCGGCGTCCACGTCGGCTTTCTGCGGGTACGCGACCGTTTCGGGTTCCAGGTACGCGCCCTTCACGATGCGGAGGTTGGGCTTCAGGTCGTCCAGGCTGGCGCGGTCTTCCTCGGTCCGGTACAGGTAGCTCTGGAGGACGGTGCCGACGTGCTGCCCGCCGAATTCGCCGACGAGGGTGCGGAACTGCGCGAGGGTCTGGTCGACGCGGGGGTGGTCTTCCATGTCGAGGCACACGAAGCCGCCGTATTCCTTGGCGCGGCGGATGATGCGCCGGGCGTTCGTGAGACCCAGGTCCTCACCGTCCACGGTTTTGCCCTGGCCGACGCTGGACAGCTTGATGCTGACGTAGGGGGTGATGCCGTCGGCGTGCGCGGCGTCGAGCATGGTGATGACGTTGTCGGCGAACTGCGTGCACTGCGCGGGGCTCTCGATGAATTCACCCAGCAGGTCGAGGTTCGCCATGATGCCGTCCTTGTTCAGGTCGTGCACGGCCTGGATGGCGGTCTGGGGGGTTTCCCCGGCGACGAAACGCTGGGCCATGCCCCAGCCGCGGGCGCGGACGGCGTTCTCGATGGCTTTCTGCCCGGCGACGGTCAGGACGACTTTGCGGTACAGCTGGTCGATCATGGGGTGCTCCTGGGTTGAAGGTCGTTCAGGACGAGGGCGGCGAAGGTACGGACGTGCGTGCGGGCGGCGTCCCGCGCGGCGTCGTGGTCACGGGCGAGAATGGCGTCCAGCAGCGCGGCGTGCTGCGCGTCGGTCTGCGGGTGGGCGTTGTACGTGCGGGTCTGGTGCTTGATCAGGGCGACGCGCTGTTCGAGGTCGCGGTTCAGGTCGCTCAGGGCGGCGTTGTGCGCGGCGTGCGTGATGGCGCGGTGGAACGCGAGGTCCAGTCGGGTCTGGGCGCGGTAGTCGCTGCCGGGCGCGGCGTGCAGCTCATTCAGGGCGGCGCGCAGGGCGTCGGCGTCGGCGGGCGTGTGATGCTGCGCGGCGAGGGCGGCGGCCAGTCCGTCGAGTTCCTCGCGGACGACGTAGGTGTCGCGGGCCTCGGCGGCACTCAGGGTGCGGACGCGCACGCCCTTGTTCGCCTCGGCGACGAGCAGGCCGTCCTGCGTGAGGCGCATCAGGGCCTCGCGGATGGGGGTGCGGGACACGCCGAGCTGCGCGCCGAGTTCCACCTCGCCCAGGCGTTCGCCGGGGGCGAGGTCGCCGTCCAGCACGGCGCGGCGCAGGTGGTCGTACACGCCGTCGCGGACCAGGGTGGGGCGCTCGAAGGAGGTCATCGTGGATATTGTATACAATCCTGGCGTTCTGACCAGCCCCCCCGGTCAGCCGGAACCCCTAATTGTCCGGGCAGGGTGCGCGGGCACACTGTGCAGGCACGATGGACACACCCAGTCGTCAGGCAATAGCCGGTCTGCCAGCACGCGGCGCCGATTCAGCCTCCACCGGTGCCGCGCCGCCGCGACGCCCGCCGCCCACAGGAACCCCAGGCCACCGACGGTCAGAACCAGCAGCCGCCCACGGCTCCCGCCCAGCACAGTCAGCAACAGAGGTACCTGTGTCACGAGCAGCAGCGTCAGGCCCAGGCCCACCAGCGGAACGGGGACCAGCCAGCGCGACTCGTCCCAGTCAATCCAGGGTCTGTCCTGTGATGCGCAGTAGGTGTTCCAGCGCAGCAGGCGGTGTCGGCAGCGGGGACAGTCGATCCAGGCCGAATCTGGGTGGGGGAGGCGTCGCATTGCAGCGCTATACGGTGTTCCCTCCGCTCAGGTTTCCCCATCAGTGCGGCCCCTCTCCAGATGGTGCAGGGGCCGCAGGACGAACAGGAATAGCAGGGTGATGCCCAGTGCAAACACGTATAGGTGGAGTCCGCAGGCGACGCCCACCCCTGAACTGGCCAGCAGGCTGGCAGCGGTGGTCAGGCCGCGCGTCTGGCCGTCCTGACCACCCGAGAAGATGGTTCCGGCCCCCAGGAAACTCACGCCGCTGACCACGGCGGCCAGCAGGCCGATCAGGTCGAAGCGTACGGCTGCGTTCCCGTCCCCGAACTGAAGGATCAGTGCCTCGGCCAGGACGACGAACACGGCGGCGCTGATGCCGACCAGCATGTGGGTGCGCAGCCCGGCCCCGGCGCGGTGCGCCTGGCGTTCCCACCCGATCAGGCCGGTCAGCAGAGCGGCCACAGCCGGGCCGATCATCAGCTTCAGCTGCGCGAGGGTGTCAGTCCAGTCCATGCGTGGACCCTACGCGGCGTGTGGGTGCGGGCGCAATGGCCGCAGCTTCACGGTCGGCAGGGTGATGGGTTGGGGGGGTAAGCCAAGCGGCTGATAATGTGATTTATGGCACGTTTCGCGGTTTTTTGGCCTACTAAACTGCACCCATAGTTTCCCGAGTTCGCACAACGACTTAACGAGGGTGGGCGCACAGGGTCTTCACCGTGCGCCCACGCCTACATCTGGAAACTAAGGAGTGCATTATGGCAGTAGGTAAAGTGAAATGGTTCAACGCGGAAAAAGGCTACGGCTTCATTCAGACCGAAGGTAGCCCCGACGTGTTCGCGCACTTCAGCGCGATCCAGGCCAGCGGCTTCAAGAAGCTGAACGAAGGCGACGAAGTCGAGTTCGAGATCGAGGAAGGCCAGCGCGGCAAAGGCCCCCAGGCCAAGAACATCGTCGTGACCAAGGCGGCCCCCGTCAGCGATTACGGCGGCGGCGCCGGCGCCCGTCGCAACGACCGCTGGTAAGCACTCCCCTCCAGTAGGCGGGCACTCCGGAAACGGGGTGCCTCTTTTTCATGCCCCTGCCAGCAATGGTCAGGGGCGGACACCCGCAGGCTCCGCCCCCCGTTTCAGCAGACCTTACTCCTGGCTGGTGATGAACGGCAGGTTCCGGTCGAACTGCGCGCGGTCCAGGCCGTACCCGTACACGAACGCGTCGGGAATCGTGAATCCCAGGTACTCGACGGGAATCTCGACCTTGCGGCGGCTGGGCTTGCTGAGCAGCGCCGCGATCTTCAGCGTCTTCGGTCCGCGCCCTTCCAGGTAGTGCAGCAGGTAGTTCATGGTGATGCCGGTGTCCACGATGTCCTCCACGAGGATCACGTGGCGGTCACTGATGGGGAACTGCAGGTCCTTGACGATGCGGACCTCGCCGCTGCTCTGCTTGGCGTTCCCGTAGGAGCTGGCCTGCAGGAAGTCGATGGTGCAGGGCATGCCCAGCGCGCGGACGAGGTCGGTGTGGAACATGAACGCGCCGTTCAGGACGCAGATCAGGTGAGGTTCGATGCCCCGGTAGTCCTCGCGGATCTTCGCCGCGATTTCCTGAATGCGGGCCTGAACCTGCTGCTCGTTGATCTGAACGGGGCCGTTGCCGGGGGCGAGACTCATAGACACGCAGGCTAACACGCCTGCCCAGGGACTACCATGCCCGCGCTATCCTCACGCGGATGTCAGACGGACCCCGCCCCCCCGTGCCCCTGAACCTGGACCGCGTGCCGGGCGTGCTGGGCCGCATCGTGCACGAACGCGCCGCCGACTACGCCGGAGCCGACCCGACCCTGGGCGGCGCCCGCCCTCGCACCCACCGCTTCGAGGCGGCGCTGCGCCAGCCGGGCCTGTCCCTGATCGCGGAGGTCAAACGCGCCAGCCCCAGCCAGGGCGCCATCGCGCCGCTGGACCCGCTGGACGCCGCGCTCGCGTATCAGGCGGGCGGCGCGCGTGCGATCAGTGTCCTGACCGAACCCCGCCACTTCGACGGGACCGCGCAGGCCCTGCGGGATGTGGTGGGCGGCGTCGCGGTTCCCGCGCTGCGCAAGGACTTCGTGGTTCACCCCGCTATGCTGCGCGAGGCCGCCGAGTGGGGCGCGTCGGCGGCGCTGCTGATGGTCAGCGTGCTGCACGAGGCCACCGCCGAGTATCTGCACATGGCGCATCACCTGGGCCTGGACGCGCTGGTGGAGGTCCACGACGAGCGCGAACTGGATATCGCGCTGGAGGCCGGTGCGCCGATCATCGGCGTGAACAACCGCGACCTGACCACCCTGCACATCGACCTCGCGGTCAGTCCGCGCCTGATCCGCCGCGCGCGTGACGCGGGCTTCACGGGCGTGCTCGTCGCCGAGAGCGGCTACCGCACCCCGCAGGACCTGGGCAGTGTCCGTGAACTGGCGGACGCCGTGCTGGTCGGCAGCAGTCTGGCGGGTAGCGGGGACCTGACCCGCGCCGCCCGCGACCTGATGCGCGCGTGAACCCCGGCACTCCACACGCCTCCCTGACGTTCCTGGGCACCGGCGACAGCAAGGGCGTGCCGCGCTTCTGGTGCGACTGCCCCGTCTGCCAGGAGGCCCGCGCGGGAGGCGTGAACCGCCGGGGCCGCACCGCCACGCTGCTGCGCGTGCCGCTGACCGCTGGCGGCGAGGGCACCGCGCTGCTCGACGCCGGGCCGGACACGCACGCCGCGCTGGCCCGCCTGCCCGGCCCCCTGGTGCCGGACGTGGTGCTGATCACCCACGCGCACAACGACCACATCCTGGGCCTGGGCGACCTGCTCGACTACGTGCGGTACGCCAGTGGGAAACTGCGGATCTACGCCCCCCCGGAGGTCGTCCCCGCGCTCGCGGACCGCTTCCCGTACGCCTTCCGGGGCGGCTCCCCGGTGCAGCCCATCCCGGACGCGGGCGTGACCGTGGGGGACGTGACCCTGCGCCTCTTCCGGGTGCCGCACGGCGCGAACGGTGAGAGCCACGCCATCCGCCTCGACGCGCCCCACTGGCGGGCCGCCGTGATCACCGACGCCATCGACGTGCCCACGGACACCGCACAGGCGTGGCTCAGTGATCTGGACCTGCTCGTACTCGGCACCTCGTTCGAGGACGAGGGCGACGTCCCCCACCGCGGACGCAGCGTGTACGACGTCCGCGAAGCCCTGAACCTCCCGTGGGCGCGCTCGGCCCGGCGGGTGATCCTCACGCACCTGTCGCACGGCGTGGACGTCCGTCGCGCGCACCTCCTGCCGCCGGACTGGGCGTTCGCGCAGGACGATCTGCGAGTACCCCTGCCGTGTCCCGCACGAGTGTGAACACCATCCAACTTTCGCGGGGCGAAACTCACCCCGTCCACCCCTAGACTGTGCGCCGATGACTGCCGCGCGCCACTCCACCCGCTCCCTGCGCTGGCTGATCCTGGGCGGTGTCGTCGCCGTCCTGACCAGCGTGGCCCTGCTGCCGGACGTGCGCGCCTTCCTGATCACGGCCTTCGGCGCGCTGACCAGCCGCGACCCGTCCGTCACCCGCGCGTTCGTGGACAGCCTCGGCTGGGCCGGACCGCTGGCCCTGGTGGCCGGCTTCGTGCTGCAGGCCGTGCTGCCCGTCCTGCCGGCCGTCGTCCTGATTGCCGTCACCACCCGCGCCTACGGGCCCTACGAGGGATTCCTGCTCGTGTACGTCGGCACGATGCTGGGCGCCGCCGCCGGGTACGGCCTGGGCCGCGTGCTGGGCGACACCCTGATCCGCACGCTGGTCGGCGAGCGGACCAGGGTGAAAGTTCACGAGTTCGTCGAACGGCACGGCATCCAGGGCGTCCTGATGATCCGCCTGATGCCGGTCCTGTCCGCCGACGTCATGAACCTCGTGGCCGGAGCGGCCCGCATGGAATTCCGGCCCTTCATGCTCGCCACGGCCGCCGGGGCGCTGCCCGTCACGGCGCTCGTCGTGTGGCTGTCCGAGAGCGGCGAGCGGCTGCTGTGGGGCATGATCATCCTCTCGGCCGTCGTCGCGACCGTCGCCGCTGGACGCGCCCTGATCCGGCGCCGCCGCGCCGGGCGCTCACTCGGGTAAACTGAACGCCCGAAGTCCACCGGCACGGTGGATGCAGGAGGCTCATGACCAAGCAAGACCAGGGCGCCCAGGCGTCGGCATACGAACGGGCGGGCGTCAGCATCGACGCAGGACACCGCGCGGTGGAACTCATGAAAGGCGCCGTGGCGCGCACCCACACCCCCAACGTCCTGGGCGGCCTGGGCGGCTTCGGCGGGCTGTTCCGCGCCGCGTTCGGACACATGGACGACCCCGTGCTGGTCGCCAGCACCGACGGCGTCGGCACGAAGACCAAGGTCGCCGTGCGCAGTGGCACCTTCACCGGCCTGGGCGGCGACATCGTCAACCACTGCGTGAACGACATTCTGGTGCAGGGCGCCCGCCCGCTGTTCTTCCTGGATTACGTCGCCATGGGCAAGCTGCTCCCCGAACGCGTCGCGGAGGTCGTCACCGGCGCCGCGCAGGCCTGCGAGGCCCTGGGTGTGGCCCTGCTGGGCGGCGAGACCGCCGAGATGCCCGGCGTGTACGTCGAGGGCGAACTGGACATCGTGGGCACCATCGTCGGCGTCGTCGACCGCCCGAAACTGATCAACGGGAGCCGCATCCAGGCCGGGGATACGGTCCTCGCGCTGCCGAGCAGCGGCCTGCACACCAACGGCTTCTCGCTGGCCCGCATGGCCCTGGACGACCTCGACTGGACTGAAGCCCGCGCCGACCTGGACGGGCAGACCCTCGCGCAGATCCTCCCGGTGCCGCACCGCGCGTACCTGCACGCCTTCGACGCCCTGGAACGCGCCGGGATCGACATTCGCGGCATGGCGCACATCACCGGCGGCGGCCTGATCGACAACCCGCCCCGCGTGTTCCCGCAGGGCATCGGCATGCAGATCGACACCTCCAGCTGGACCGTCCCGCCCGTGTTCGAACTGATCGTGCAGCGCGCCCAGGTCGCCCGCCACGAGGCGTTCCGCGCGCTGAACATGGGCGTCGGCTTCCTGTTCATCCTCCCCGCCCAGCAGGCACAGGCCGCGCTGGACGCCCTGAAAGCCGCCGGGGAGCAGCCCTGGGTGATCGGGCAGATGGTGGAAGGCGAGGGCGTCACGTTCACGGGAGCCGTTTGACGAAGCGACTCGCCCCCACCGGATTCGCCGCGCCCGACCGCGCCACCGCCACCGAATTCTGGGTGGTCCGGCACGGCGAGAGCACCTGGAACGCCGACGGCCGCTACCAGGGCCAGGCCGACGTGCCCCTCAGCCACATCGGCATCCTGCAGGCGGCCAGCCTCGCCGAACGCCTGACCGGGCAGCACTTCGACGCGGTGTACACCAGCGACCTCGCCCGCGCCGCCCGCACCGCCGAGATCGTCGCCGAACGCCTCACCGGCGCGCCGCCCGCGCAGCGCGACCCGGGGCTGCGCGAGATCGACGTCGGCGAACTGTCGGGGCTGGTCATCAGCGAGATCCGCGAACGCTACCCCGACTACCTGGGCGCCCTGAGCACCGAACCCTGGAGCACCCGGCGACCCGGCGGGGAGAGCATGGAGGACCTGTACGCCCGCAGCGGCGCCGCGTTCGGCGCCCTGCGCGAACGGCACCCCGGCCAGAGAGTCCTGGTGTTCACGCACGGTGGCGTCGTGCGCGTTGCTGTGGGCCTCGCCCTGGGCGGCGTGCCCGCCAACGCCTGGGCGCGCCTGAGCGTCGCCAACACCAGCATCACCCGCGTCCTGCTGGGCGAGGGCAGCGGCATGCTGCTGGGCTTCAACGACGACGCGCACCTCGAAAACCTGCTGGAGGCCACCGAAGCCGACGACGTGCTGGGACAGGCGCCGTAACGGGATCAACTGCCGGAGGGTTCAGGTTCACCGCCTGGACCCTCTGCCCTGTGAACGTGCTGGCCCCTGATCCTCCCGGTCACGTCGGGACGCGGTGCAATCCTGCACGCCGTTCCAGGGTCGCCGGGTGCTGGGGCGGGCGGGCGCACCCTGTGGGCGTGAACGCCGCAGCGGCGGGAGGGGCCGGACCGGCTGGCCCACGGGACCGCTGCGGCGGGAGGACCGCGCATGACCGACCAGCCGACCACCACCGAACAGCCTGAAACCCACGCCCGCGTCCCCGAGCTGCCGCGCGTCATCCAGGGAGGCATGGGCATCGCCGTGTCCGACTGGCGACTGGCCCGCGCCGTCTGCATCAGCGGCGGGCTGGGCGTGGTATCCGGCACGGGGATCGACACGGTGCTGCTGCGCCGCCTGCAGGACGGGGACGCTGGGGGAGAGGTGCGGCGCGCCCTGGCGACCTTCCCGAACCCGGCGCTGGCGCAAGCGTGCCTGGATCGGTACTTCCGCCCGGAGGGCCGCGCGCCCGGCGAGGCGTACGCCCGGCTGCCCCTGCCGACCGCAGACCGCTCCCGCGACGCCTGGGAGATGACGCTGCTCGGCGCGTTCGTCGAGGTCACGCTGGCCCGCGAGGGACACGACCGCCCGGTGGGACTGAACCTCCTGACGAAGCTGCAGGTGCATACGCTTCCGGCGCTGTACGGCGCGATGCTGGCCGGGGTGGGCACCGTGATCATGGGGGCCGGGATTCCCCGCGACATCCCCGGCATCCTGGACGCGTTCGCGGCGGGGCGGCCCGCCAGCCTGCGCGTGGACGTGAAGGGCGGCGACCCGCTGACCCTGACCTTCGACCCCGCCGAGTTCGACCTGCGGCCCGTCCCGCTGACCCGCCCGGACTTCTACCCGATCGTGTCCTCGCACGTCCTGGCGGGGGTGCTGGCCCGCAAGGCCAGCGGGGCGGTGCAGGGCTTCATCGTGGAGGGGCCGACAGCCGGTGGGCACAACGCGCCCCCGCGCGGCCCGCTGACGCTGGATGACCGGGGGCAGCCCGTGTACGGCGAGCGGGACGAGGTGGACCTGCCCGCGATGCGCGCCCTGGGCCTGCCGTTCTGGCTGGCGGGCGGCTGCGGCACCCCACAGGCCCTGCACGAGGCGCTGGCGGCGGGCGCGTCCGGAATTCAGGTGGGCACCCTGTTCGCCTTCGCGCGGGAATCCGGGCTGCGCGCCGACCTGAAAGAGGATGTCCTGACCCGCGCGCAGACCGGAACGCTGGACGTGTTCACCGATCCCCTCGCGTCGCCCACCGGTTTCCCGTTCAAGGTGGTCACGCTGCCCGGCACCCTCTCGCAGCCGGAGGTGTACGCCGCCCGCGAGCGCGTGTGCGACCTGGGCTACCTGCGCGAGGCGTACCGCACCCAGTCAGGGCGGGTGGGCTGGCGCTGCCCCGCCGAACCCGCCCAAGCCTACGGGGCGAAGGGCGGGGACACCGCCGACACCGTGGGCCGCAAGTGCCTGTGCAACGCCCTGATGGCCGACGCCGGGTACGCGCAGGTTCAGCGCGGCCGCGTCACCGAACCTGGCCTGCTGACCAGCGGGGACGGACTGGCTGCCCTGCGAGGCTGGACGCCCGGGTACGGCGCGGCGGACGTGCTGCGCGTCCTGCACGGCTGATCCGGTATTCAAGTGATTTCAGGTCATTCGGAGTCGCCCGGTGGCCCCCTCACCCTTCCGTCGCTTCGCTCCTCCCTCCCTCTCCCTCCGGGGGAGAGGGGACAACGGAACGCGACCACGTTGGAGACAAGTCACTTTCATACCGTCTGAATGGCCCACCCCGACCTGCCGGAAGGAGCGGGGCGGGTGCGCTAGGGTGGAGGCACATGCACCCTCACCTGCCCACGCCTGACCGGGGGAGCCCGTGACCGCCCCCTCCGCCCCCCCGCCGGGGCCGCTGCTGGACCGCTACCGCGCCGGGGACCTGCGCGCCCTGGCCCGCGCCGTCACCCTGGCCGAGGCCGGACTGCCCGCCGCGCGCCCCCTGCTGCGCGCCGCCCGGGAACGCACCGCGCGCGCCGTCGTGCTGGGCGTGACCGGCAGCCCCGGCAGCGGCAAGAGCACCCTAACCGACGCCCTGATCGCGTTCCTGCGCTCGCGGGGGCAGCGCGTCGCGGTGCTCGCCGTGGACCCCAGCAGCCCCTACAGCGGCGGCGCGATCCTCGGGGACCGCATCCGCATGCTGCGCCACCACGCGGACGAGGGCGTCTTCGTGCGTTCCCTGGCGAGCCGGGGCGCGCTGGGCGGCCTGTCCGAACGCACCCTGGGCGTCCTGGCCCTGATGGAAGGCGCGGGCTTCGACTGGGTGATCCTGGAGACCGTGGGCGTCGGGCAGTCCGAGGTGGACGTCGCCGCCGCCTGCGACCACACCCTGCTGGTCGTCACGCCCGCCGGGGGGGACGGCGTGCAGGCGTTCAAGGCCGGGATCATGGAGATCGCGGACGTGATCGCCGTGAACAAGGCCGACCTGCCCGGCGCGGACCGCACCGTGCGCGAACTGATGGCCGCGCAGGGCCTCGGCGCGCACGACGAGCACACCTGGTTCGCTCCGATCCGCCGCACCATCGCCGCGAAGGGCGAGGGCATCGAGGCCGTCGTGGCGGCCGTCGAGGCCCACCGCGCGCACCTGGGCGAGGACGGCCTGCAACGCCGCCGCGAGGCGAGGGCGGCGCTGGAGGTCCGCACGCTGGTGCAGGAACGCCTGCTGCGCCGCGCGCGTGACCTGGGCCGCGACCTGTACGCCCGCGTTGCCCGGGGCGACCTGGACGCCGACGCCGCCGCCGACACGCTGCTGCGGGGGGAGCTGTGAAGGCCCGCCTCCCCATGAAGGCCAGCACAGTAGCCGGGTGGCTGTTCGCGTTCCTGGTCGTGCAGCGCCTGCTGGAGCTGCGCGTCGCCCGCTCGAACGAACGCTGGGCGCGCGAGCACGGCGCGCAGGAGTACGGCCAGTCGCACTACCCGCTGTTCTTCGTGCTGCACCCCACCTGGATGCTCCTGACGCTGCTGGAGGGCCGCGCCAGCCGGGGTCGCGTGAACCCCTGGGCGCTGGCGCTGTTCATCCTGGCGCAGCCGCTGCGGTACTGGGTGATCCGCACGCTGGGCCGTTACTGGAACACCCGCATCCTGATCGTGCCCGGCGGGCAGCGCGTCACCGGCGGCCCGTTCCGGTACCTGAAGCACCCCAACTACGCCGTCGTCGCGTTGGAGATCGCCTCGGCCCCACTGGCAGTCGGGGCGTGGCGCACCGCGCTCGCTTACACGCTGCTGAACGCCGCGCTCCTCCTCGGCATCCGCATCCCGGCCGAGGAACGCGCCCTGGCCGAATACCAGCGCTCGCAGCAGGATTGACCCGCAACGAATCAGGGCGGCCCGCGCTGATGCCCGGAGCCGCCCTGTCCTCTGCTCCCTCGGGTCAGTTCACCCGGACGCTGTTCGTCAGGGTGCGGACCACAGCCTCGTTCTTCGCGAAGTCCTTCACGTTCCCGGCGATGGTCACGACCAGCATGCGGCCTCCGACGCTAGTCACGAGCAGTTCGCGGCGCAGCTCGTCGCCCTGGCTGGGCGTGGTGAAGATGAACTGCGCCCAGGGGGTCCCGCTGACCTGCAGCAGGTTCGCCTTGAGGGTCTTCACGTTCGGGACCTGCGCCCGAATTACGCTGGGGAACTGCTCGACGAGTTTGCTCACCTCGGTCTTGTTGAGTTTGCTGTCACGCCATTCGAAGGCGACGCTCACCTTGCGGTCCTCGGTCATGAAGACGGCGTCGGGGCGGCCGGCCGAGCTGGGGAACGCGGTGCGGATCCCGGCGGCACTGAGGGTCAGGAGTTTGGCGTTCGGTTCGACGGTCACGGGGACGTTACCCAGCTTCACGGGCACGGCACTGGCGGCGCCCAGGGTCACGGCGGCGGCGAGCGTCAGGAGAAGGGAGCGGGGCTTCATGTCAGTGCCACCCTAGCGTGAGAGGTGAGAACGCTCGTGAACCGAGCATGAGGACTGTGCGATTCGCATCAATTTCACGTCAGCCGATTCCGGCTGCCCTGAGCGCGAAGGTCGCGGCCCGCGCGCCAATCATCATGCTCGTCGCGTTCGTGTTCGCGTGAATGATGCGCGGCATGACGCTCGCGTCCCCCACCCACAGGCCCCGCACGTCCCGCACCGCCAGGTCACGGCTCACCACGGCGTCCTCACCGTCACCCAGGGCCGCCGTGCCGACCGGGTGGTACAGGGTCGCGCACTCGCGCGCGACGTGCTGGCGCAGCGCCGCGTCACTGCGGTGCCCCTCGCCCGGCAGGACCTCCGCGCCGCGCAGCTCGGACAGGGGAGGGGTCGCGGCGATCTCGCGCGCCTGCCGCACGCCCGCCACGAGACTCTGCACGTCCCGCTCGTCCGTCAGGTACCCCGGATCGATCACGGGCGCCGCGAGCGGGTCGCGCGACGCCAGGCTCAGGCGGCCCCTGCTGTGCACGTCCACCAGCACCGGCCCCACCGAGAAATGATTGCCCGGCTCGGTGCGGAACCCGTGATCCCGGAAGTACGCCGGACCGAAATGGAACTGGATGTCCGGGTCGTCCTGGCTGCTCAGGCCAGGTCGGGCGTGCGTGAACGCGCAGGCCTCCGCGACATTGCTGCTCAGCGGCCCGCTGCGGTTCCACAGGTACCGCGCCAGCGCCTCGCCCTGCGGCACCCGGTCCAGACTCGTGATCCGCGACCGCGTGATCACCGGCACCGCGAGGTGATCCTGTAGCCCCCCACCCACGCCCTCCAGCGCCACACGGACCGGGATGCCGTGCCGCTGCAGTTCCGCGCGCGGCCCGATCCCCGACAGCATCAGCAGTTGCGGCGTCTGCACCGCGCCCGCCGTGAGGATCACCCCGCCCGCCGGGGCGTCCAGCGTCCGGCCCCGCCAGCGCAGCCGCACACCCGCCGCGCGCCGGCCCTCCCACAGCAGTTCCAGCACGTGCGCGCCCGTCAGGACTGTGAGGTTCGGGTGGTTCAGCACGGGCTTCAGGAACGCCCGGAACGCACTGACCCGCTCGCCCCCCAGGTGATTGCTCTCGAACAGGCCCGCGCCGTCCAGCACCCCGTCGTTGAAGGTGTCCACGACCGGCACACCAAGCCCCACCGCCGCCGCCTTCACGAACGCGTGACTCAACTCGTGCGACTCGCCGCGCGCCCCGGCAGGCATCGGACCATCCACGCCCCGCGATTCGGACGCCGGGCCCCGGTACGACTCCAGCGCGCGGAACTCCGGCAGGACGTCCTCCCACGTCCAGCCGTCGCCCCAGCTGTCGAAATCCCGCCGCGAGCCGCGAATCCAGATGGTCGCGTTGATCGCGCTGCTGCCGCCCAGCACCTTCCCACGCGGCCAGTAGAAGGACCGCCCCGCCGCGCGCGGCTGCGGCACCGTCGTCAGGTTCCAGTCCACCCCCGTGCGGAACAGCTTGTTGAACGCCCCCGGCGCGCGGATCAGCGGGTGAGAGTCCGGCCCGCCCGCCTCCAGCAGCAGCACCCGCGCGCCCGCGTCCAGCAGGCGCCGCACCGCCACGCAGCCGCCCGACCCGGCCCCCACCACGATGAAATCCACGCGCCCCTGCCCTGCGTCCCCGCTTGTCATGTGCACCGAGTATAGACGCCCACCCCGCGCGCCCTCCCGGTCCGGGCAGACCGCCCGGTACACTCCCGTACATGAGCCTCACCTTCCCCACCGGTTTCACCGCCGCCGCCATGGCCGCCGGAATCAAACCCAGCGGCAAGACCGACCTGAGCGGCGTCACCAGCAGCACTGCTTGCACCTGGGCGTTCGCGGGCACCCGCAGCACCACCGCCGCCGCGTGCGTCACCCGAAACCGCGACCTGTACGCGCAGGGCGCCCCCATCCGCGCGCTGCTCGTGAACGCCGGGAACGCCAACGCCGCCACCGGCACCCGCGGCGCGGGCGACAACGCCGACATGGCCGACGCGTTCGGCAGCGTCCTGAACGTGCCGCCCGAAGCGGTCCTGACCGCCAGCACCGGCATCATCGGGCACCTGCTCCCCATGGATAAGGTTCTCAGCGGCATCGAGCACCTGCCCGACGACCTGGAGAACGGCGCGGACGCCTTCGCCAGCGCCATCATGACCACCGACACCCGCCCCAAGACGGCAGAAGCCACCCTGAGCAGCGGCGCGCGCATCGTCGGCACTGCCAAGGGCAGCGGCATGATCCACCCCGACATGGCCACCATGTTCGCCTTCGCGTTCACCGACGCCCAGATCGATCAGGCCGCGCTGCGCGACGCGTTCCCCGCCATCGTGAACCGCACCTTCAACGCCGTCACCGTCGACGGCGACACCAGCACCAACGACATGGCCGTCGTCCTGTGCAACGGGCAGGCCGGACCCACCGACCTTACCGAATTCCTGACCGCCCTGGAAGGCGTCATGCGCGACCTCGCCCGGCAGATCGCCGCCGACGGCGAGGGCGCCACCAAACTCCTGACCGTGCAGGTCAGCGGCGCCCGCACCGAAGCCGAGGCCCTCGCCGCCGCCCGCACCTGCTGCGTCAGCCCCCTGCTGAAAAGCGCCGTGCACGGCAACGACCCCAACTGGGGCCGCGTCATCATGGCCGTCGGCCGCAGCGGCGCCGGCGTGAACATCGAGAAACTCCGCGTTACCGTGCAGGACCACCCGGTCTTCCAGGGCAAACCCCTCCCGTACGACGACGCGCAGGTCAGCGCCAGCATGAAAGCCGAGGAGGTCGTCTTCACCATCGACCTCGGCGTCGGCGACGCGCGCGGCGAGGCCTGGGGCTGCGATCTCAGCGCCGAATACGTCAGCATCAACGCCGACTACACGACCTGACCCGGGGAGGTGGTGCGCGGGGGGCGGGACACGGTGCCTGCCCCCCGCGCCTTGTGCCGGGTCATACGGACTCCGGTTGAAAGTTTTGCAAAAACGTTCAACCCGAGCGGACTCGCAGAGCTGCGCAGCAGAGCGAGGAGGAGAAAATAGGGTTCCGGACGTGGAGCTGGCAATCCGGTGAAGTTCCGGATTGTCAGCGAAACAAACGGAATCCGTATCACTCCGGCAAGCTGGACAGCGCGTCGAATCGGGCAAGATGCCGCTGCGTGCGCTCGATCCAGGGTTTCAGGACACGTGGCGTCGCGGTGTACGGCAGGGCGGTGAACGTCAACACGGTCAGCGCCGCGCCCTCCAGCGCAGCCGCCCGCACCTTGTGGTGCCCATCCACGATCACGTTCACGGCCAGGGTCAGGTTCGACAGCAGCGTCCCCTCGACCTGACTGTTGCTGTCCCGCTCCTCGATCACCTGCACGCAGACCGCCGTGGGGCGCGCCCCCGCCCGGAACTGCTCCCGGTAGAACGCCACCCTCCGGGCATCCAGCGACTTTTCCGCCTGGGTGGGCAGCAGGACCGAGACGCCCGCCTCCTCGCCCGGCACCTGCCGCCCGTCGGTGTACGTGATCATGCCGGGCTCCTGCCAGCCCGGCGCGCGGTAGGACAGGGCAGGTGGTGCCGTGGGCACGTCCACTCCGGGCCAGGAGCCCTCCTGAAGATCACCCGGCCAGTACCGCTCCCGCTCGTGCGTCATGTAGTCCAGCGGGCCGCCCGGCACCACCACCGACGGGCGGGTCGTGACCAGACTCGCCACGTACCACCCCGGCGGGAGGAGTGACGCCAGCCGCGTGACGGTTGCCCCGTCGAGCGCCCACAGGCCAAAGGCCAGAGCGTCCTGCAGGTCATCCACCGCTGGTAGGGCGGGACGCCGCGTCAGAGTTAGCGCGTGAAACAGCGCGGGCAGCGTGCCCGATCCCATCCCGATCAGTGCCGCCACCCGCCCTTGAACGCGAAGCGCGGCGCCGGAGTATCCCCGGCCCTCCCAGCGCAGCGGCACCTGATCCGCCGCCTGCCCCGCCGCGACCAGCGCGAAGGGAACACGCCCCACGTGACCCTGCACCCACGCGGGATCAGGCGTGACTGCCGACCGGTCCAGTACCGGAGGCAGAGGTGCTTCCGTCTGCGGGTCGAACGTGGTGAACCACACCGGGGCCGTGTCCATTCCGTCAATCTCGCACCCTCATGCCGCCCAGCCACGCTCATGTGCCCCCCGTGGCGCTCAGCATTCCTTACCGATTCCCCCGCTCGCCCGGCGGTGGGGGTAGGGTGCGGGCATGAGTGCCCCACCTACTCTTCGTCCGGTTGCATCCCGTTCGGCGCTGGCGCGTCCGCTGGACTTCGCGTACCCGTCGAACCGCGTGGCGGCACTGGGGCTGCTGGGGACGGTGGCGCTGGCCCGCCTGCGCGGGCGCGGCTGGGCGGACGCGGTGGGAATCGGGGGCGCGGCGTTCCTGGCGTGGGCGACCGCGCGGGAACTCGACCCGGACTTCCCGGGCACGGCGAACGCGGCGCTGCCCGTGGCGGCGGTGGCCGGGCTGATCAGCCGGGGCGGAGGGCTGGCGCCGTTGCTCCCGGCGCTGGCGGTGCTGTCGGGACTGCGGGGGATCGCAGGGACGACGGGGGAGACCCTGACCCGCACCGATCACCTGGGTCTGCTGGCGCAGTCGCTCGCGGCGGCCGGAACGGGCGGTACGGTGGGCGCGCTGGTGGCCGGTGCGGCGCCCCTCCTGACCGATGGGGGGCGGAGTGTGACCCCGCTGATGGGCGCGCTGCTGCCCCCGCTGGCCCGCGCGCGGGGCGGATCGTGGACGGGCGCACTGCTCGCGGCGGCTGCCCTGCCGCTGGCCCGTGATCTGACCGCGCCGGAACCAGTGCAGAGTGCCTGTGACCGCGCCCCGCGCGCCGTGCGGGCCGAGGAGGTCCGCCGCGCCCGGCAGGTCGCCACGCTGGCCCTGGCCGCCGGGCTGCTCACGCGGCAGTCGCGGGGGCTCCTGCCACTGGCCGCCGCGTGCCTGACCGTCGCCGCCCGCCGCGCCGGGGCGAACCTCAAGAACACCTGAAGCCCCGCGGTCGCAGACTGGGCGCATGGAGACAGCGCCACGGAGGGTCGCCTCCTACGCTAAACGCATGACCGGACTTCCCAGGCAGATCACGCTGCTGCTCGCCACGATCCTCACGCTCGTGATGAACTACCTCAGCAACGCCCTCCCCCTCTTCGGGAACTCGAACAAGGAGGTGAGCGACGCCCTCCCGAACGCCTTCACGCCCGCCGGACTCACGTTCGCCGTGTGGGGGCCCATCTTCCTGGGCCTGGTGGTCTTCGCCGTGTACCAGGCGCTGCCCGCCCAGCGCGGCCCCCGATTTGATCGGCTGTTCTGGCCGTTCCTGCTGGGCAACCTGCTGAACGTCTCCTGGCTGCTGGCCTTCCAGAGCCTGAACTTCGGCCCCAGCGTGCTCATCATGCTCGCCCTGCTCGCCAGCCTCGTGTGGCTGTACCTCACGGTGCGCGACCTGCCGCCCCAGGGCGCGGAACGCTGGACGCTCGCGCTGCCGTCCTCGCTGTACCTGGGCTGGATCAGCGTCGCCACGATCGCCAACATCACCGCGTACCTCGTCAGCGTCGGCGTGACGGCCGGCGCGCTGGGCCTCAGCGCCCCCGTCTGGTCCGCGGTCCTCGTCGTGATTGCCGCCGCGATCGGCGTGTTCTTCCTGGCCCGCTTCCATGACTACGCCTTCGCCGGGGTGCTGCTGTGGGCCTTCTACGGCGTGTACGTCGCCCGCCCGGACGCCGCGACCGTCGTGACCGGCGTCGCCATCGCCGCCGTCATCGTTGTGCTGGGCGCCCTGCTCAGCCTGCGCACCCGCCGCACCGCGCTGTAACGAGCGCACCCGGATGGGCTGCTGCGGGCATGACCGGCAGCGGCCCACCTGCGGTCGGTACACTGAACTTCACATGCATCCCGACTCGCCCCTGGCCCTGATCGGTTACCCCGCCCCGGCCGCCCGCGCCCTGCGCGACCTCGGCCTGATCGCCGTGAACGTCCCCACTGACGACCTGCGCGCCGTGCTGGACGCCAGCCGCACCCTCCACTTCACTGGGGCGCTCGTTCACCCCAGCCAGGAGACGCACGCGCTGGACGCCGTCACGCCCGACGCCGTCGCCCGCCGCGTGGGCCGCGTGGACGCCATCGCCCTGAGCGGCGAATTCCACGGGACCTTCGCCCTCAGCGACGCGCTGACCGACGCGCTGGACGCCAGCGGGTACGCCTCGCGCGGCGCGAGCGCCCTGATCCTCGGCGTGGACGCCCACGACCTCGCCCTGGCCCTGCCCCTCGCCCGGCTGGGCTTCACCGAGATCGGCATCGCCGCCGAGAGCACCCCCGAAGCGGAACGCGCCACCCGCGACCTGCCCGCCGGACGCCGCGCCTACCCCCTGAGCCGCCGCGACCCCAGCGTCACCGACTTCGCCGCCCGCGCCGACCTGCTGATCCTCACCGCCGGGACCCTCCCGCCCGGGCTGGTGCAGCCGTACCACACCGTCATCGACCTGACCGGGCGGGCCAGCATCAGCGGCAGCGGCGCGAACACCCTCGACCTGCGTGACCTCCCCCTGCGGCGCCTCGCCCGGCAGCTGGAACACGCCACCGGGCAACGCTTCCACCCACAGGAACTCGAAGGGGCCCTGCAGGCCCTCGTGTAAGAGAAAAAAGGGGAGAGGCGCACCCACTGTTCGGGTGCGCCTCGCTTTCTGCCCGCTCAGTTGTGGCTGGCGGTGTCCAGTTTCTGCAGGTAGGCCTTCCCGCCTTCGAGTTCGGCCTGGAAGCCGTCGGCGGCGGCGAACACCAGCGTCTCGGCCAGCGTCTCGCTCATCAGGTATTCCTGCCACGCTTCGGCGGCCTCGCGGGCGTCGCCCTGAAGGTCGAGGTGGAGGGCGATGCGGTCCTGCACCTCGAATCCGGCCTTCTTGCGGGCGTCCTGCACGCCGCGCACGAGGTCGCGGGCGAGCCCTTCGAGTTCCAGTTCGCGGGTCAGGGTGGTGTCGAAGGCGACGAGGTACCCGGCTTCCTCCTGCGCGGCGAAGCCTTCGGGGGACTTGGCGTCCACGAGGACCTCGTCCGGCCCGAGTTCGAAGCGTTCACCGGTGGGTGCCAGGACCTCGAACTGCTTGCCGTCGCGCACGAACCGGGCGACTTCGCTGGCGTCGGCGGCGGCCAGCGCGGCGCGGACCTGCGGGACTGCCTTCCCGAACTTCTTGCCCAGCACGGGGAGGTTGGGGCGCAGCTGGTAGCTGACGAGTTCGGTGAACTGGTCGATCAGTTCGACCTCCTTGACGTTCAGTTCCTCCTTGAGCTGCTCGGCGAAGCGGCCCAGCGCCTGGGTCTGGTCGGCGGTGCGGGCACGGACCATGACCTTCGGCAGGGGCTGACGCTGGCGCATGCCGGTCTGTCCGCGGACGGCGCGGCCCAGGCTGACGACGCGCAGCACGGCGTCCATCTCGCCCACCAGGGTCGGGGCGGCCAGCGCCTCTTCGACCTTGGGCCAGGGGGTGAGGTGCACGCTGTCGGGCGCGTCCGGGACCAGCGAGCGCACGAGGTTCCCGTACAGCGTCTCGGCGAGGAACGGCGTGAACGGCGCGGTGAGTTGCGTGACGGTCACCAGGGCGTAGTGCAGCGTGGCGTACGCGTTGTGGTCCGCGCCGTCGTCCCCGGCCCAGAAGCGGCGGCGGTTGCGGCGCACGTACCAGTTGCTCAGGTCCTCCACCACGAAGTCCTGCAGGGCGCGGCTGGCTCCGGTCGGGTCGTAGTTCTCCAGCGCGCCCGTGACCGTGGCGATCAGGGCCTGCACCTTGGCGAGCAGCCAGCGGTCCACCTCGGGGCGCTGATCGGCGGGTGCGGCGGCCTTCAGGTCCGGCTGGTCGAGGTTCGCGTACAGCACGAAGAACGAGTAGGTGTTCCACAGTGTCAGGAAGTAGCTGCGGAACGCCTCGCCGACGAGGTTCATGCCGAAGCGGCGGCTCAGTTCGGGCGGCGCGCTGACATACATGTACCAGCGGGCGGCGTCCGCGCCGTACTGCTCGAACACGTCCCAGGGGTTCACGACGTTCCCCTTGCTCTTGCTCATCTTCGCGCCCTTCTCGTCCAGGATGTGCCCGGAGCAGATGACGCTCTTGTACGCCACGGAGTCGAACACCATCGTGCCGATCTGGTGCAGGCTGTTGAACCAGCCGCGCGTCTGGTCGATGGCCTCCGCGATGAAGTCCGCGGGGAATCCCCCGTTCTCGAACTTCTCCCTGTTCTCGAAGGGGTAGTGGTGCTGCGCGAACGGCATGCTGCCGCTGTCGTACCAAACGTCCATCACGTACGGCACGCGCCGGAAGGTCTTGCCATCCGCCTCGAAGGTGATGTCGTCCACGAAGGGCCGGTGCGGGTCGAAGTCGGGGCCCGTCAGTTCGGGGCGGCCGCTCAGTTCGGCCAGTTCGGCGTAGCTGCCGATCACGCGGTACTCGCCGTCCTCGGCTTCCCACACGGGCAGCGGCGTGCCCCAGTAGCGGTTGCGCGAGAGGTTCCAGTCGATCAGGTTCTCCAGCCACCCGCCGTAGCGGCCGTTCTTGATGTGCGGCGGGTGCCAGTCGATCGTCTGGTTCAGTTCGATCAGGCGCTCCTTCAGGCGGGTGTTGTTTAGGTACCAGCTCTCGGTGGCGTAGTACATCAGCGGGGTGCCGCAGCGCCAGCAGTGCGGGTAGGCGTGCAGGAAGTTCTTCTCGCGCCACATCAGGCCGCGCGCGCGCAGGTCGCGGACGATCTCGGTGTTCGCGTCGCGGAAGAACACGCCCTGCCACGGACCGAAGCGGTGCTTGCCCTCGCCGTCCACGCCCACGATCACCGGGAAGCCGTAGTTGCGGGCCAGACGCATGTCGTCCTCACCGAACGCGGGCGCGGTGTGCACGATGCCTGTCCCGTCGCTGTCGGACACGTAGGTGTCCAGACCCGACATCCACACGGGCTTGCCCTCGCCCTCGGCCTCGTACGCTTCGGTGAAGAGGGGCTGGTACGCCACGCGCTCCAGTTCGCTGCCCTTGAAGGTCTTCACGACCTCGGCGTCCTCGCCCAGCACCTCGTTCTTCAGGCTGGCGGCCAGGATCAGCACCGCGCCGTCCTTGTCGCGCGCCGCCACGTACTCGAACTCCGGGTGGATGGCGACACCCACGTTGTACGGCAGCGTCCACGGCGTGGTCGTCCACACCAGGAACGCCGCGCCGTCCTCCAGGCCCAGGCGGGCCGGGTCGGTCAGGCGGAACGGCACGTACACGCTGGGATCCTGGATGTCCTTGTAGCCCTCGCTCACCTCGGCGTTGCTCAGGGTCGTGCCGTCCTTGGGGCAATACGGCGCGACGCGGAAGCCCTTGTACAGCAGGCCCTTCTCACTGAGGTTCTTGACGCTCCACCAGATGCTCTCGATGTAGTCCTTGTGCAGCGTCATGTACGCGTCGTCCAGGTCCACCCAGTAGCCCATGCGCTCGGTGAACTTGCGCCACTCGGCCTCGTACTCGAACACGCTGGCGCGGCACTCCGCGTTGAACTTGTCGATGCCGTACGCCTCGACCTCGCGTTTGCTGTTCAGGCCGAGTTTCTTCTCGACGCCCAGCTCGACCGGCAGGCCGTGCGTGTCCCAGCCCGCCTTGCGCGGCACGTGGAAGCCCTGCATGGTCCGGAAGCGCGGGAAGAGGTCCTTGAACGAGCGGGCCTGGACGTGGTGCACGCCGGGCTGGCCGTTCGCGGTGGGCGGGCCCTCGAAGAACGTGAAGACGGGGCCGCCTTTGGTCTGTTCCAGGGAGCGTTCGAACACGCGTTCGCGTTTCCAGAAGTCGAGGATGCCCTGTTCCAGCGCGGGGAAGTTCGGGTTGCCCTGCACGGGCGTGAAGAGGGTCTTCTTGTCGGTCATGTGAGCTCCAGATGGGCGGTGAGGGTCGTGGTGGCTCGGGCGTCGGAGGCGGGGGTCACCCGCGTCGGAATCGGCCGCCTGGGCCGGGCGGGGCAGAGGGGCGTTCCGTTGCGTCGTTGGATGCGGGGCATGGTCACCTCCGGCGGGTGCGGGTCAGGACAGGGGAGAGGGGGCGGCTAGTCGACGATGAACAGCGTGGCCCCCACGGCGGTACTCGACCGGTGCGCTTCGGCCTGATCGGCCACCTGATACGACTCGCCGGGCCGCAGCGTGAAGGTGCGCCCGTCGGCCAGTTCGGTGTCCAGCTGCCCGGCCAGCACGAGCAGGATGTGGCCTTTCTCGCACCAGTGGTCGGCCAGATACCCGGCGCTGTACTCGACCATCCGCACACGCACGGGTCCACCCGGTCCGGCTCCGAACTGCCGGGTGCGCCACGTCGCCGCGCCGCGCTCGCCGGGGTGCTCGGTGGCGGGCACGTCGGCCCAGGTGGTCACCCCGAAGGGAATGTCGGTCAGCTGCATGGTTCGGGCCTCCGGGGACGGAACACGGGTAAACGGAGAAGGGGGCGGCGGGTCTCAGCGGTCACGCCCCCACGCGGGGGGACGGTGCTGGGACGCGCCGCCCCCTGCGGGGAGCTGGTGCGTGGTACCACCCAACTTCACCGGTCATCACCGGTCTCCATTGGCCCTCTGACGGGGGGTGTCCGGACGGGTCTAGTCGGCCCGTGGGCCTTTCTTCCGTCGGCGCGGGAGGTGATCTTCGGTACTCGCGGCTGGCGTCAGGCTTTCACCGTCCCTGACTCGCTCGTGCTGCCCTGCGCGCCCTACTGTCCTCTCGGTCGCCTCTGCTGTCTCACCCCGGTCTGGGGTGCGCCTCATGGTAGGGCGGCAGGCTGGGGTCGGTCAACGTGGACCGCCGCACGGCGTCCCGTTGAGGGTATGCTGGACGGTGATTGTTGCGGTCCGCCTACCCCCGAGGTCACCGCGCGCATGTGAAAACGGACAGCGCGCGTTTAGAATTGGTTTCAGGAGTTTGAACGAATGACATTCCCCACCCCCCCTGCCTGCCCCGACCGGACCGCCCCTGAGGCGCGGCCCATGCGGGTCGGCATTGCCCTTTCCAACTGTGCCCGACGGGAGGCCACGCCGTGACCGACACCCATCAGAGCCTCCCGTTTCACGAGTTGCAGCAGAAGATCCTCCCGGAACTGCACCTGATCGCCGCCGGGTACGGCATCGAGAACTACCGCAAGCTGAAGAAGGACGCCCTGGCCCTGGCGATCATGGAGCATCAGGCGGCCAGTGAAGGCCAGCTGCTCGCGCGCGGCTTCCTGGAGATCAGCCCTGACGGGTACGGCTTCCTGCAGGCCGACCTGCTCGACCCGAACAGCCGCACGGTGCTGATCAGCGCCGGCGTGATCAAGCAGTACCACCTGCGGACCGGGGACGAGATCATCGGCCGCGCCCGCAAGCCCCGCGAGAACGAACGCTTCGGCGCGCTGGTGCAGGTGGAGGCCGTGAACGGCGTGGACCCCGAGACGGCCCGCCGCCGCCCGCGCTTCGATGACCTGACCCCCACCTTCCCGGACGCGCAGCTGGTGCTGGAAGACCCCACCATGGACGACGGCCTGAGCCTGCGCGTCGTGGACCTGCTGGTGCCCATCGGGCGCGGGCAGCGTGCGCTGATCGTCGCGCCGCCCAAGGCCGGCAAGACCAGCCTGCTGAAGAAGATCGCGAACTCCATCGTCAAGAACTACCCGGACGTGACCGTCATGGTCCTGCTGGTCGACGAACGCCCAGAGGAGGTCACGGACTTCCGCGAGAGCGTGCAGGGTGCGCAGGTCATCGCCAGCACCTTCGACGAGCCGCCCCAGCATCACGTGCGCGTCGCGGAGTTCGTGCACGAACGCGCCCGCCGCATCGTCGAGGAGGGTGGGCACGTCGTGATCCTGCTGGACTCCATCACGCGACTGGCCCGCGCGAACAACCTCGTCACCCCGCCCACCGGGCGCACCCTGTCCGGCGGTCTGGACAGCAACGCCCTGCACTGGCCCAAACGCTTCCTGGGTGCCGCACGCAACATCCGCGAGGGTGGCAGCCTGACCATCCTGGCGACCGCCCTCGTGGAGACCGGCAGCCGCATGGACGACGTGATCTTCGAGGAATTCAAGGGCACCGGCAACGCGGAACTCGTGCTGTCGCGCCGCCTCGAGGAACGCCGGATCTTCCCGGCGCTGGACATCCTGAAGTCCGGCACGCGCCGCGAGGAACTGCTGCTGCAGCCTGAAGTCCTGAAGAAGATGTGGCTGCTGCGCAAGGTCATCAGTGACATGGACCCCGCGGACGCGATGGAGATGCTGCTGTCCCGCATGGGTAAAACCCGGAACAACGTCGAATTCCTGCAGGCCCTGGCCGGCGGCTGACGTTCGTCTACTCGATTTCACTCCCCGGAGCTCACCCTTGTCCTTTCCTTCTGTGCGCCGCGCGACGCGGCTCCTGACCCTCGGTACCCTGCTGGGCCTCGCCCAGGCGCAACAATCCACTCCGGAAGAGCGGCTGCTCTCGCCGCTGCAGCTGCAACTCAGCAGCCCGGCGGACGTCGTCCTCACCCGCGACCGTGGCGAGCGGCTGGTGCAGATCGTCACCACCCGCGACACGCCCCTGCCGGCCGTGGCCCGCCGCTACGGCCTGACGGTCGGCGCCGTGAAACTGGCGTCCACCCGGGCGAACACCCAGGTGGTGCAGTTGACCTTCCCGGGTCGCGTGCAGGCAGACCAGCCCGTCCGGCCCCGCTCGGTCGTCACGTACCGCGTGCGGCCCGGGGACACCATGGCCCGCGTCGCTCACCGCTTCGGCATCTCGGTCGTGGATCTGCTGGGCGTGAACCTGGACCGCACCAGCCTCGACCGGCTGGAGGTCGGCGGCACCCTGAACGTTCCCACGGGCACGCCGGGGCTGCTGGTGCGCATCAAACCCGGTCAGTCTGCGCTGTCCCTGATTGCCGGGTACGGCGCGGATCTCGTGGCGACCGCGCAGGCGAATGACGTGCTGCCCACCGAACTGAACGTCGGAGATGAACTGCTGCTGCCCGGCATCCGCGCCGAAGGCTTCGCGCAGCAGCTCGCCGATCGCCGTGAGGCCGAGCGCCGCGCCGCCATCGCCGCGCAGCGGCAGGCGCAGTACGAGAAGTTCGTCGCCTGGAAGAAGGGCCGCGAGAAGGCCCGCCTGGAAGCGAGATACGAGGCGCAGGCGCAGTACGAGAAGTTCCTGGCCTGGAAGAACAGTCCTGAACGGAAGGCCGCGATGGCCGCCCTGGAACGACAGCAGCAGTTCGAGGCGGCGCAGGCGGCCGCCCGGGCACGCGCGCGGCAGTCGGCGCAGCGGACCAGCGTCTCGGCCGCCGGAGTGGGCTCCGGGCGCAGCGGGCTGGTCTGGCCCATGCGCAACTACCGCCTGACCAGCCGGTACGCCGAGCAGGACATCGAATTCCACCGTCAGGTGTTCCACGGCGGGATTGACCTGGCTGCGCCGTACGGCACGCCGATCTACGCGGCGTCGGCAGGTCGCGTCACGCAGAGCGGCTATGGGGCGTATGGTCTGAATGTGTTTACGCAGAGTGGCAACAGCACCCTGGTGTACGGTCACATGAGCCGCGCCGCCGTCTCCGAGGGGCAGCAGGTGGAGCAGGGGCAGCTGCTGGGGTACATCGGCTGCACCGGCATCTGCACCGGTCCTCACCTGCACTTCGAGGTGCGGCTGGGTGGCCAGACGGTGGATCCGCTGGGCCTGCTGCCATGACCCCGGATCGTGCCGGGGTGCGCCTTCTGGTCGTGGATGACGAGGAGCAGATCCTGGAACTGCTGGATCTGACCCTGGCCATTCACGGGTTTGAGGTCTGCCCGGCCAGCAGTGGACCGCGCGCGCTGGAGGTCCTGGCGCAGGAACGGATTGACGTGATCGTCATGGACGTGCTGATGGTGCCGTGGGACGGGTTCGAGACGGTGCGCCGCATGGCCGCCCAGCATGGTGCGGCGCTGCCGCCGGTGGTGTTTCTGTCCGGTCTGGCGCGACCGGCGGTCATGCCGGACCTGGGTCCTGACGTGGTGCAGGAGTACCTCGTCAAGCCGTTCCGGCCGTCGCAACTCGTCGAGCGGATCGAGGAAGCCCGGCGCCGTAAGCCGTCCCGCTAGTCTGGACCTGGCTCTCCTGCTTCCAATCTGACCCCCCGCATGCGGCCAACGTGACCCTATTCGGGGGGTCAGTTCTGGCCTACTCTGGGCCCATGACTGAAGCGACCACCGGTACCCCCGCCCTGAAGCAGGGCTTCGCTGAAATGTTCAAGGGCGGCGTCATCATGGACGTCGTCACCGCCGACCAGGCCCGCATCGCCGAGGCCGCCGGCGCGACCGCCGTCATGGCCCTCGAACGCGTCCCCGCCGACATCCGCAAGGACGGCGGCGTGGCCCGCATGAGCGACCCCAAGATGATCAAGGAGATCATCGGCGCCGTCAGCATCCCCGTCATGGCCAAGGTCCGCATCGGGCACATCGTGGAAGCGCAGATCCTCCAGGCGCTCGGCGTGGACTTCATCGACGAGTCCGAAGTCCTGACCCCGGCCGACGACCAGTACCACATCCTCAAGCACGACTTCAAAGTGCCCTTCGTGTGCGGCGCCAAGAACCTCGGCGAGGCCCTGCGCCGCGTCGGCGAGGGCGCGAGCATGATCCGCACCAAGGGCGAGGCCGGGACCGGCAACGTCATCGAGGCCGTCCGTCACGCCCGCACGGTGCTGGGCGAGATCAAGCACATCCAGGCCCGCCCCGCCGAGGAACTCATGACCGTCGCCCGCGACCTCCAGGCGCCCTACGAACTGGTCCGCTACGTGCACGAGCACGGCAAGCTGCCCGTCGTGAACTTCGCCGCCGGTGGCGTGGCCACGCCCGCCGACGCCGCGCTGATGATGCTTCTGGGCCTGGACGGCGTGTTCGTCGGCAGCGGCATCTTCAAGAGCGACAACCCCGAGCGCCGCGCGCAGGCCATCGTGAAGGCCGTCACGCACTTCCAGAACCCCGAGGTGCTCGCCGAGATCAGCGAGGACCTGGGCGCCCCGATGACCGGCATCAACATCGACGACCTGATTCCTGCCGAGCGCCTCGCCGCGCGCGGCTGGTAAACATGGCCCGCATCGGCGTGCTGGCCCTCCAGGGCGCGTTCCGCGAGCACCGCGCCGCCCTGGAACGCCTGGGCGCCCAGGTGACCGAAGTCCGTCTCGCGACGGACCTGGACGGCCTGCACGGCCTGATCCTCCCCGGCGGCGAGAGCACCACCATGGCCCGCCTGATGACCGAGTATGCGCTGTGGGAACCCCTGCGGGCCTTCCACGCGCGCGGCGGGCAGCTGTGGGGCACCTGCGCGGGCGCGATCCTGCTGTCCCGCGAGGTGCAGGGCGCCCCGCCGCAGTTCGGACGGCAGGACAGCCTGGACCTGCTGGACGTGACCGTGCAGCGCAACGCCTTCGGGCGGCAGATCGACTCGTTCACGACCGGCCTGGACGTGCGCGGCCTGGACGGCGCGTTCCCCGCCGTGTTCATCCGCGCGCCCGCCTTCGCCCGCGTCGGTGACGGCGTGGAAGTCCTGTCCGAGTACGACGGGCAGGCCGTCGCGGTGCGTCAGGGCCGCGTGCTCGCCACCGCGTTCCACCCGGAACTCACCGGGGACGACCGCCTGCACGGGCTGTTCCTGCAGGGCTGCCTCACGCCCGCCTGAACGCAGACGCCACAGGCCGCCACCTCCGAGCGGGGTGGCGGCCTGGTTTGTATGGGTCAGTCGTTGCTGGCCGGTGCGGGCGCCTGCGTGGGCCGGGTGACGCGCAGGCGCAGGCTGAGTGCCAGGGCCACCACCACGAGTCCCAGCGCCAGCAGGTACGCGCGGCGCAGCCCCTCGGCGAGGTCGAACCCGCCGCTTTCGATTGCGGCCGAGCCGATCAGCAGGGCCATCAGCGCGGTGCCCAGCGCGCCGCCCATCTGCCGGGCGAACAGGACGCCGCTGGTGACGGCGCCCAGTTCCTCGCGCGCGGAGGACTCCTGTGCGGCCAGCAGCAGGCTCAGCATGGAAAAGCCCATGCCGGTGCCCACCGCGAAGCCCAGCGCGCTCGTGACCCACAGCGGCGCGTGCACGGCGAAGATCAGCGCGCCGAACATGACGACGAGCACCGCGAACCCTGCCTGGGCGATGCGGGCCAGCGGCACCGTTTTCACGAGGCGCGAGGTGACGATGGCCGTCAGGGTCCAGCCGACCAGCATGGGGGTCAGGATCGCGCCGCCCGCCGTGGCGCCGCCGCCCGTGACACCTTGCGCGTACAGCGGCAGGTACGCGATCACGCCGAAGTACGCCGCGCCGCCCAGCAGGTTCCCCGCGAACGCCACGCGCGGCAGCCGCTCGCGCAGGGCGCGCATGGGCAGCAGCGGGTCCGGGTGGCGGCGTTCCAGGACCACGGCTCCGGCCAGGGTCGCGGCGCCCAGTCCCACCAGCAGCCACTGCCGCTGCTCCAGGCCCCACACGACCAGTCCGCTGCCCAGCGTGAACAGCGCCGCGCCCGCCCAGTCGATTCTCGCGGGGCGGGGCTGCCCGGTCTCCGGCAGGAAGCGCAGGGCCAGCAGCAACGCCGCCACGCCGAACGGCAGGCTGGCGTAGAAGGTCCAGCGCCACGAGACGGCCTCCGTGAGCCAGCCGCCCAGCAGAGGCCCCACCAGTCCGGACACGCCCCACACGCCGGAGATCAGGGACTGCACGCGGCTGCGCTCCTGCAGGGAGTACAGTTCGCCGACCATCGTGAGGGTCAGGGGCAGCAGGCCGCCCGCGCCGATGCCCTGCACAGCCCGCGCGGCGATCAGCAGGACCATGGAGTGACTCTGCCCGCACAGCGCCGAGCCGATCAGGAAGATCACGATGGCCGCCAAATATAGGCGGCGGCGGCCCACCACGTCGCTGGCGCGGCCCCACAGGGGGCTGCTGACGGTGCTGGTCAGCAGGTACACGGCGAACGGGAGGGCGTACAGGTGCTCGCCGCCCAGGTCGCGGATGACGCTGGGCATGGCGGTGGCGACCACGCTGGCCTCCAGCGCAGCCAGGAACACGCCCACGATCAGGCCGGTGGTGGCCAGTTGCCGCGCCTGCGGGCTGAGGTTGGGGAGGGCATTCACCTGCGCAGCGTACTCCCGTGAACGTCGGGCCAAGAGTGGGGCTGGATTCACACGTTCTGAATCGTTACAGTCTGGGGATGACCATGCACCAACGTCCGCTGGGCCGCACCGGCCTGAACGTCACCGAGATCGGCTACGGCGCCTGGGGCATCGGCGCCGACATGTGGAAGGGCGCCCAGGACGACCAGAGCCTGGACGCCCTGCGCCGCTACATCGAACTGGGCGGAAACTTCATCGACACCGCCATGGGCTACGGCAGCGGCCACAGCGAACGCCTCGTCGGGCAGGTGGCCCGCGAGCATCCCGGTACATTGGTCGCCACGAAGATCAGCCCGAAGAACATGGGGTGGCCCGCCGCGCCCGGCACCACCGCCGACGAGGCCTTCCCCGCTGAGTACATCACCGACATGACCCGCGCCAGCCTGGAGCGCCTGGGCCTGCCCAGCATCGATGTGCAGCAGTTGCACGTCTGGAACGATGCCTGGCTGGGCCAGGGCGACTGGCAGGACGCGGTGACCCAGCTCAAGCGCGACGGACTGATCCGCGCCTTCGGGATCAGCATCAACGACCACCAGCCGGACAACGCCGTGAAGGCGGTCGAGGCGGGCGCCGTGGACTCCGTGCAGGTCATCTACAACGTGTTCGATCAGTCCCCGCAGGACCGCCTGCTCGACGCCTGCCTCGCGAACGGCGTGGGCGTCATCGTGCGCGTCGCGCTCGACGAGGGGAGCCTGACCGGCACCCTGACCGAGTCCACCACCTTTCCTGACGGCGACTGGCGCAACGGCTACTTCGGCGGCGACCGCCTGACGCAGCTGCAACCGCGCCTGCGCGCCATCGAGCAGGACCTCGGCATCCGCACCGATCAGCTCGCGGAGACCAGCCTGCGTTTCGTGCTGGCGCACCCCGCTGTGTCCACCGTGATCGTCGGCATGCGCTCTGTGCGCAACGTCGAACGCAACGCCGCGCTGGCGGACGGGCAGGGCCTCGCGGCCGAGCAGGTCCAGCGCCTGCACGCGCACCGCTGGGACCGCAACTGGTACCGCGCGGACTGATCACTACCTTCGACCCTCAGTAATCAGCCCCCAGGAGCAGACGCAACCGGGGGCTGATGCAATCCAGTTTCAGCTGGCGCGGGGCGGCAGGCGCACGATGGTCAGCATGTACCGGCCCAGCGCCTGAATGGCCTCGTAAAACTTGCCGAACTCCACGGGTTTGACCACGTAGCTCGCGGCGAACGCCTGATACGAGCGCAGGATGTCCTCCTCGGCGTGACTGGTCGTCAACATGATCACCGGGATGGTCATCAGCGCCGGGTCGTGCTTGAGCACCCGCAGCAACTCCAGGCCGTTCATGCGCGGCATGTTGATGTCCAGCAGGATCACGTCCGGGCGGGCCTTGGCCGGGTCGCGCAGGTACTTCAGAGCCTCGACACCGTCCCGGGCAATCTGCAGGTGATTCAGGATACCCGCGTCCGCGAACGCCTCCTGGGTCAGGATGATGTCGGCCTCGCTGTCCTCGACGAGCAGAATATGGACGGGCAGTGGGGTCTGGGTCATGGGAAGCCTCCGGCCCGCTTCCGGGCCACTGCGTGACAGTCTGGCAGGCGCACGTGATGGTGTGCCCCCATACAGGTTCACCCGCTCCCTACGCACCCTTGAGGCAGCCTTGACGTCCCGGCCGGTACTCTGGACGACATGAACGTGCTCCAGTACTCCCTGGCCGGCGGCGCCGCCTTCCGCACCCCGGACGCCCTGCTTCACGACCTGAGCCTCGGTGAGGCCGTCCAGACGGTTCCCGACCTGCCGTACACCCTGGGGGCCCTGCTGGAGCACCTGCAGGTCACGCAGCGGGCCAGTCTGGCCCTGGCGTCCGGACGGGCCGAAACGTGGCCGGATGGGCTGAACGTCTGGCCGGACGGGCCCTGGACCGCCGACCGACTCGCCGCAGTGCTTCTGGACCTGCGTGCCGGACTGGCCGAGGCGCAGGCTCTGGCAGCCGACCCGAGTACCCGGGCGCGGGACGTGCTGACCGACCTGGCGGTGCACAGCGCCTACCACTGGGGGCAGGTGGCCCTGCTGCGCCGCCTGCACGGGACGCTGCCCGGCCCGGAGCAGGCGTGACGGTCCTCGTCGGGTCCCTCAACCCGGGCAAGGTTCAGCCTGTGCAGGGCGTCTTCTCGGCTCTGTTCCCCGGCCTGGAGGTGCGGGGCGTGGCGGTGCCCAGCGGCGTGCGTGATCAGCCCATCGGGGTGGGGGAGACCCGGCGGGGGGCCGTGAACCGCGCGCGCCGCGCCGCCCGCCGTCCGGGAGCGACCTGGGGTGTGGGCCTGGAAGGTGGGGTGCGGGTCGAGCGGGGACAGGGTTGGCTGTTCGGGGTGGTGGCGGCCGTGCGGGCGCAGGACGAGACGCTCCTGATGTCCCGCACGGCGGAACTCCCGGTGCCTCCGGCGGTGCTGCCCCGCGTGCTGGCCGGTGAGGAACTGGGCCGGGTGATGGACGCCGTGCTGGGCACCACGGACCTGAAGCGTGGGGCGGGCACGGTGGGCGCCCTGACAGGTGGACTGGTGACCCGCCCGGGCGTGTGGGCCCAGGCGCTGGCCCTGGCGCTGGTGCCCGCCCTGCACCCGGACCTGTACCCGTCCGCAGCAGATGGGAAAAACGAACGTCTGTTAGGCTCGGACTCGTGAGCACCTGGATCCAGTCCCGCCAGATCGGCCCCGCCACCGTCCACTCCCTGACCGACGGCGAGTTTCGCCTGGACGGCGGCGCCATGTTCGGCAGCGTCCCCCGCGTCCTGTGGGAGCGGGCCACCACCCCCGACCACCTCAACCGCATCCGCCTGCGCATCAACCCCCTGCTGATCCAGCTGGACGGAGAGAACATTCTCGTCGAAACCGGCATGTGGGACCAGGGCGGCGAGAAATTCGAGGCCATGTATGCCCTCGACCGTGACGAGACCGTCTTCCGCGGCCTGGACGCCATGAACCTGACTCCCGAGGACATTCACCTCGTCATCAACACGCACCTGCACTTCGACCACGCCGGACGCAACGTCACCACGCTGGGCGAACCCACCTTCCCCAACGCCCGCTACGTCGTGCAGAAACAGGAACTCCACGACGCCCGCCACACCCACGAACGCAGCCGCGCCAGCTACCTCCCCGCGTACATCGACCCCATCGAGCATGCGGGCCTGTTCGACATCGTGGACGGCGAACACGACCTGCGCCCCGGCCTGAGCGTCCTCCCGCTCCCCGGACACAACCTCGGCCAGCAGGGCGTCGTCCTGCGGCAGGACGGACAGACCCTCGTGTACGTGGCCGACCTGATCCCCACCCTGGCCCACGCCCCCACCGCGTACATCATGGGCTACGACCTGTACCCCGTCACCACGCTGGAAACCCGCAAACGGTACCTGGGGCAATGGTTCGAGGAAGGCGCCCTGATCTGCACCCCCCACGACCCGGACACCGCCTTCGCGCAGCTGCATCTCAACCCCAGAGGTGGCTTCACGCTCGCGCCGGATCAGCACCCCTGAACACGCCCGCACCCCGACACGCTACCCTGCGGGAGTTCATGCGTTCACTGCTGCCCCTGCTGTTCACGGCCCTGACTGTCCTGCCCTCAGCCTGGGCAGCCAGTCTCGACCCGCACTACTACCCGCACCGCCCCGGCACCCGCTGGACCTACAGCAGCGGCGAAACGCAGCTGGTCGGCGCGCCGGTCACCCACCGCGGCGTGACCGTCGTGCCGCTGAGCCACCAGTTCGGCAGCACCACCTACAGCCAGGACATGCTCGAGTACCGCCCTGACGGCAGCGTCTGGCTGCGCGGCGTGAACGCGGCCGGCCGGCTCAGCTGGTACGCCGCGCCCCTGCTCGTGTACCCCACCGGCCCACTGAAACCCGGCCAGACGTGGCAGTCCAGCACCGGAACCCTGCGCATGACCGTCACCGTGACTGGCGTCGCTCCTCTGAAACTGGCTGCCGGATCCTTCAACGCCCTGATCCTGCGCAGCGAGACCGTCACCGGCGGCAAGGCCAGCGTGCAGCTCAGCTACTTCGTTCCCGCCCTGGGCATCGTCCGCTACCAGACCGCGGACGGCAGCACCATCGACCTGCAACGCTGATCCCTACGGGAGGTGCAGAAGTCCCGAGAGACCTGCTCACCCGTAAAACGATGAAAGTTGCCGGAGCACACCTCTGCGCGAAAAAAGCCCTGGACGCACGGTCACACCCAGGGCGACGGCGGCGGTCAGTTTCGGCGGCGCCGGGCGCGGTAGGTGAGCAGGGACACGTACATCTTCGTGCGCGCCTTCGCGCCACCCCAGAAGCCCCGCTTCTTCTCCTTGACGACCTGCGCCACGTTCGGCAGTTCCACGTACGCCCACCGGGCCCCGGTAGCCTTCAGGTGCCGCGTGATCGCCGGTTCCGGCCAGCGTTCCGTGCCCAGGTCCGGTACCGAGAGCAGCCACTCGCGGCGGCAGGCCCGCTGACCACTCAGATGCGGGGTCAGTTTGTTCCCCCAGTCGGTCACGAACCCGCCACCCTCGAACACACCGATGCTCATGTCCAGCTCGCCGCGCAGCACCGGCTCACACAGGGCGCGCAGATGCTCGTCCGTCAGGCCGGTCAGGTCCGCGTCCAGCAGCACCACGACCTCCGCCTGCGCGGCCAGCAGCGCCGCGTGCAGCGCCCCGCCCTTGCCGAGGTTGTCCGGCAGGTCCACAACGACGGCGCCCGCCTCGCGCGCCACGCGGGCCGTATCGTCCACGCTGCCGTCGGACGCCACGACCACCTCCGGCGTGAAGGTCCGCGCCACGCGCACAACCTCGCCGACGGTATCCTCCTCATTGAACGCCGCAATCACCACTGCGCTGGAAGACCCCAAGGCACCCGACATGCCGCCCATGGTACCCGCCACGTCGCCTCTGACCAAACCGTCCCGGGCACGCAGAGCGATGCCCGTGGTCTACCGTCACGCTTCCAGAGCCAGTGGACGCGCAGAGCTGCGCCGCGGCGCGCTCATCCGATGAGAGACGCGGCTGACCTCCCAGCGGGCTCCAGTTCCACCCCGGGGCCACCTGCACGCCCCAGGGCTCCACTTCCAACCGCTGTCCTTTTCAGGTGCTCGCTCCGCTCGATTCAGAGGTCTTCAGAGGGATTGAGAAAGCCCTTCAACACCTCTGAATTCTGCTGCCGGAGCCCCGGGGTGACCCGGGTCCGGAGCTGACCACCACGGTCAGTTCGTGATCCGCAGCTCGGCCGTGGACAGCTCCGCCGCCTCTGCGGCCGGCACCGGCACGTCCGCGGTCAGCGCGGCACTCAGCCACGACCCGTGCCGCACCAGCAGCAGATTGCCGCCCGGCAGGCGCGCCACCAGCAGGTCGTGCAGCACCATCGGGGCCAAGCCCGGCATCATCACGACCAGTTCGCCCTTGTAATCCCAGCGGATCGTCACGCCCCGCCCCTCCACCTGAATGCTCAGCGGTTCGTCCGTGAGAACCGCGCTGACGAACCCGCCGCCGGACGTCAGCGTGAGCTGCGTGACCGCCCGGCCCTCCGGGAGGGACTCCGGATCGTGCAGGGCCACGTGAAGCGCCGCGTGCAGTCGGTCCGCGACCGTCCGGTGCAGCCCCAGGGTCTGCGCCGCCGCCCGGAACGCCTGCGCGGCGCTGTCGGCCGGCAGGCGGGCCAGGCGCTGAACCAGGGTCTCCACACCCTTGCGCGCGAAGGACAGCAGCACGTCCGGCGTGGAATCCTGGTACTTCCGGGCGCTGTCCGGCGTGAGTTTCTCGGGCTGGAGTGCGCCGCCGCGCAGCACCTGCGCCGCCGCACGGGCCAGCCGCAGGAACGCGAAGTCGTGCGCCGGGTCCAGCAGCAGCGCCGTGGCCCGCGCGGTCGACGCGCGCCGCCCCAGCTCCTGCGCCGTGTGACTCTCGACCACCAGGGTCAGGTACGCGCCGCTGACGAACGCGCGGAACTGCTGATCGGGCAGCTTCAGCGTCTGCGACCGCTCGTGCGTCGGAAGGCCCGGCCGCAGCAGGGTCAGCTGCGATCCCACCTGCAACTGCCAGTTCGGTCCGATCGGCTGCCACTCGATGTTCAGGCCCCGCCAGCGGGTGCTGCTGCCCCCCCGCAGGTACACGGTGAGGCGCTCGGCTCCATCGTCCGGGACGCGCATGGCGCTGCCCGCATGCTGCGCGAACAGGATGCTGCCCTGCGGCGCCCCGTTCAGGCTGGGTTTCGGCAGGGCTTCCAGGATGGGGTCCAGCAGCTGCGAGACGTGCCGCGCGGCCGCGCGGATCGCCGGCCGTTCCCGCGGATCGCGCGGCAGCGGAAACTCGGCCCGCAGCGCCCGGATCAGCAATTCGCGCGCCTCGTGCGAGATGGGTTCCCGTTCCGCCGCGGCAATCCGGGCAGCCAGCACGTCCTCATCCGGATGGCGGGGGAACGGCTCGGCATGCACCGCCGACAGCGCCGCCCGCACGCGCGCCCGCCCGTCCTCGGTCAGCAGCAGCACCGACAGGGCCGCGGCCAGCCGCCCGGTGACCTCCGGGTCGTGCAGGTCCATCAGCGCGTCGTGGGCCGGTGGGACCGCCAGGGGCTGCGTGCCGGGGCGTCCCAGCCGCTCGGCGTTCTCGATGAGGGTGTACAGCACCCGCAGGTGCGCGAATTCCGGTTCGCGCTGCCAGCGAAGCGTCAGGTCCCGCGTCTGCCCGGCCGCCCGCTGGTGCCACTGCAGCAGCTGAAGTTCCTCCCACGCGCGCGACTCGTCGGAATCGGCCGTGGGCGGCGCGGTCCAGGTACTCTGTCCTCCGTGCCCGGAGCGGGCGCGGGTCTGCCGGACCGGGTTGCCCTGGTGCAGCCGGTACTGCCGGTCGGTTTCCATCAGGCGGCGCAGCAGCCCGGCGTCGAGCGGGGCGCCCAGCAACTCGTCTCGCAGCAGGGCCAGGCCGCGGCGCCCGCCGCGCGGCACGCGGCCCTCCACGAGGTCCTGGACCTTGTACTCATACAGTTCCACGAGTTCAAGCCAGTGGTCCACGGTGCACCTCCGGGCGGGTGTTCAGGATGGCGGTGGGCATCGGCCTCAGTATGCCGCTTCGGTCCGCCGGGCGCGCCGGCAACCCTGACGGGGGGCGGGACGATCCTTGATGTAAGGCGCTGGACAGCGCCGCCCTGTATAACAGGAGTCAATGAAGTGCCTCGCTCTTCCGTTCCCGCGCGCGAACCGGGTTGGCCTGTGACGCCCCTGCTGCTCGCCGCGCTCTTCATCGTCGGGGTGCTGCTGACGGTCCGGCTCGGCGAGCGCGTGCTGAGCATCGTGGCCGCCGTGGTCGTGGGCCTGCTGGGGCTGCTGCTGGGTGCGCTGGCCCTGGGCGTGGGGGGGCCGGGCGGCGCGGCGCAGCTGAGCGAACTGAGCCGCGCGCAGGGCGTGCTGGTGGCCGCCGGGTTCCTGATCACCACGGCGGCGTACCACATGGGCCGGATGGTCCTGCCGAGCCTGGATCGCCCGGGGCGCCGGCCGGTCAAGGTGCAGCGGACGGCTGCGCCCACCCAGGTGCCGCGCCGCTCGACGCTGAGCCCGTCCAAGGTCACCAGCGACCTGCGCTTCCAGGAGTACGAGGTGCTCGACCGGATCGGGATCGGTGGGATGGGCAGCGTGTACCGTGCGCGTCGCCGGCAGGACGGCCGCACGGTTGCCCTGAAGGTCCCGCAGGACAAGTACCTCGCGGACGCGAAGTTCGTCAAACGCTTCTACCGCGAGGCGGAGGTCCTCAAGCGGTTCAGTCATCCGAACATCGTGCGGGTGTACGACTACCGCATGCAGGATCCCGAGCATTACATCGCGATGGAATTCCTGGACGGCAGCAGTCTCGAGGACCTGCTGGAAAACCGCACGCTGGCCTTCGCGGAAAGCGCGCAGATCATTCGCGCCCTTGCCGACGCGCTGCGGCACATCCACGCGCAGAACGTCGTGCACCGCGACATCAAGCCCGCCAACGTCATGATCCTGAAAAACGCGTTCACGGAGGGCATCCTGCGGGAGGGCGGCGTGAAGCTCATGGACTTCGGCATCGCGGTCGGGAAGGTCCTGACCCGGCTGACCATGACGGGCGCGCGCGTCGGGACGCCCATCTACATGGCGCCCGAACAGGCCAAGGGCAACCGCGTGGACGCCCGCAGCGACGTGTACTCGCTCGGCCTGCTCGCCTACGAGATGGTCACCGGGCAGACTGCCTTCAAGGGCAGCTACGAGGCCGTCGTGCACCAGCAGGTCTTCGAGTCCCCCAAGCCGCCCAAGCAGGTTCGCCTGGAAGTGCCGGGGAAGCTGAACGACCTGATCCTGCACATGATCGAAAAGGACCCCGCCTCCCGCCCCACCCTGGACGACGTGATCGCCCGGATCGACGCCGGGGTGCTCAGCGATGACGTGTTCAACGACCCGGTCGCCCTGGCGCTGAGCGTGCAGGAGAAACGCGGCACGCTGCGCCTGCTGGACCTGAAAGGCAAGCTGCGCGCCAGTCTGCGCGACCAGACGGCGCAGGGCCTGCCGGGCGCCCCGAACGCCATGGCCAGCGACCACGCCGGCAACCTGTACGTGACCCTGCTCGACTACCGCCAGGGCAAGGCCGGCGCGCTGGTCCGCAAGCTTGACGCTGACGGCAAGGAGCTGACGTCCTTCGGAGCGTACGGTCTGGGCGAGGGTGAGCTGCTGCAACCGGTCAGCGTGGCTGTCGCGCAGGGCCACCTGTACGTCCTGGACGCCGAAGCGCACCACGTGGTGATGTTCGACCTGGACGGCAGGTTCATCCGCCGGTTCGGAGGGCGGGGCCAGGGTCTGGGCCGGTTCGAGCGGCCCCGCTGCATCGTGGCGGCGCCCGACGGGCACGTGTACGTGCTCGACACCGGCAACAACGAGGTGCAGCGGTTCAGCGCGCAGGGAGAGTACATCAGCCGCTTCGCGTTCCGCCTGGACCGCAACAGCGACGCCCTGCGTCCCCTCGAGGGGCTGGGCGTGGATCAGTTCGGGGCGGTATACATCGTGGACAGCGTGGCCCGCAAGGTGCGCAAGATCGAGGCGGACGGCTCGCCCGGCCTGACCTTCTCGATGGAGACCCTGGTGGGCGAACCCACCGACGCGCCCTGGCTGATTCAGATCGGTCCGGACGGGCAGATGTACGCCGTACGTCAGGGTGGACAGGTGCTGCGCATCTACTCCAGTGTCGGCGACCTGCTGTCCTCGAACGACATGTACGCGCCGGTGCAGGCCATGTCGCTGCTGCAGCGTCCCCACGTGCTGCAACCGGCCTGACGGTGCCGCTGCCCACCCTGACGCTGTACACCCGCGCCGGATGCCACCTGTGTGAGCAGGCCGCCGCGCACCTGGGCGCGATGGACCTCGCGTTCACCCCGGTCGATATCGACACGGCCCCCGACCTGCGGCTCCGCTGGACCGATCACGTACCGGTCCTGGCCTGGACACCCCCAGGGCAGCCGGAGCAGGTGCTGGGCAAGGGAGCGTTCAGCCGCGCCCGACTGGGGGCCCTGAAGCTGATCCTGATGCGCGCGACCTGAACCGGCCGCTCCGGCCTGTGGGACGCGCGCCGGTGCGTGGGGACGCTATGGTGGGCGCATGAGTAACCGCACCCTTCCCGCCGGAGTGCCCGCGTGAGCTGGCTGGAGCGCCTCCGTGACGGGCTGTCCAAGACCCGCAGGCAGATCAACGACACCGCCGGTTTTCTCGGCACCGACGTCCGCGACGTCCTCACCAACCGCCTGGAGACCATCGAGGACCTCGAATACGCCCTGATCGCCGCTGACGTGGGCCGCGCCGCCACCGAGGAGATCCTGGAGGACATCCGCCGCAGCGAGGGCAAGAACCTTCAGGACGCGCTGATGGACGCCCTGACCCTGCAACTCGAACCGGACTCGAAACGTGCCGAGTTCCGCAAGCTGGGCTTCAGCCCGGACGCGCGGCGCAGCAGCGTGGACCCCAGAGGCCACGTCGTGATGGTCATCGGCGTGAATGGAGTGGGGAAGACCACCACCATCGCCAAGCTGGGGCAGTACTACGTGGACCGCGGGAAGAGCGTGATGTTCGCCGCGGGAGACACCTTCCGTGCCGCGGCGGGCACGCAGCTGGGCGTGTGGGGCGACCGCCTGGGCATCCCGGTCGTGCAGGGCGTGGACGGCGGCGACCCGGCCGCGGTCGCCTTTGACGGCGCCGCCGCCCGCGCGGCGCGCGGCACGGACCTGCTGTTCGTCGACACCGCCGGGAGATTGCACAACAAGCACAACCTGATGGAGGAACTGAAGAAGGTCCGCCGCGTGATCGAGAAAGCCGACCCGAACGAACCCGCCGAGGTGTGGCTGGTGCTGGACGCCGTGACCGGCCAGAACGGGCTGCAGCAGGCGAAGAAGTTCCACGAGTCCACGCCGCTGACCGGCGTGATCGTCACGAAACTGGACGGCACCGCCAAGGGCGGCATCCTGGTGCCGATCGTGCGGGAACTGGGCGTGCCGATCAAGTTCATCGGGGTGGGCGAGCAGCCCGGCGACCTGCAACCCTTCGACAGCCGCGAGTTTGTCCGCGCGCTGTTCGACGTGAACATCCCCCGCGAGTAACGGCAGACAGAGGCGGCCCCCAGGTGATCCGGGGGGCCGCCTCTGTCTTTGCGGGGTTACTGGGTGCTGCGGGGGTCGAGCACATCGCGCAGACCGTCGCCGAGCAGGTTGAAGCCCAGCACGGTCAGGAAGATGGCCAGACCCGGGAAGATCATGGTCCACGGGGCGTCCAGGTAGTACTGGCGGCTATCGCTGATCATGGTGCCCCACTCGGGCAGGGGAGGCTGCGCGCCGATGCCCAGGAAGCCCAGCGCGGCGACCTCGATCGTCGCGGTGGCGATGCTCAGCGCGCCCTGCACGATCAGCGGCGACAGGCTGTTGGGCAGCACGTGACGGAACACCATGCGCCACTGCGAGGCACCCAGCGCACCGGCCGCCGCGACGAACTCCCGCTCGCGGAGGGACAGCACGACGCCGCGCGCCAGCCTCAGGTACACCGGGATCTGCACCAGGGACACGGCCAGCATGGCGGTGACCAGTTGCGGGCTGTTCAGCGCGAACAGCCGGTCCATGCCCGCGATCAGCAGGGGTGGATTGTCGGCGCTGAAGATGCTGGCAAAGCCGATGGCCAGCAGAATGCCGGGAAAGGCCAGCATGACGTCCGTCACGTAGCCCAGGATGCTGTCCAGCCACCCGCCGAAGTACCCGGCGAGCACGCCCAGCAGGGAACCCAGCACCAGGGCCAGGATGGTGCTGACCACCCCGACCTTCAGGCTGATGCGGGTGCCGTGCAGCACGCGGGTCATGATGTCGCGGCCCAGGTTGTCCGTCCCGAACGGCGCGGCGAACACGTTCACCTTGCCGCTGACGGGATCGGTGTACGTCTGCTTCGCCTCCTCGTTCCACAGGGCCGTGACGGACGGCGGCTTGAGGCGCAGGGAGTACCGGTTGGGTTCGTTGCGCGGATCGTAGGGTTTCAGGACGCTGGCGAACACGGCGAGCAGCACGAACGCGAGCACGATCACCGCGCCGACCTTGCCGGGCGCGCTGCGCCGGAAGCGCCGCCAGAAGATGCTGTCCTGTTTGGGGGTGGACTGCGGAACAGTCGTTGTCGTCATCGGGTCACTGTTCCTTTCAGCTGTACTGGATGCGCGGGTCGAGAGCGGCGTAACTGAGGTCCACGAGCAGGTTCACGACGCTGACCACCAGGGCCGCGAAGATCACGCCGCCCTGGATGATCGGGTAGTCGCGCTGGCTGATCGCGTCGTACACCCAGGAGCCCAGGCCCGGCCAGGAGAAGATCGTCTCGGTCAGCACGGCGCCGCCCAGCAGCGCGCCCGCCTGCAGGCCGATCACAGTCACGACCGGCAGCAGCGCGTTGCGAAGCGCGTGCTTCATGGTCACGGTGCGGTCTGCGAGGCCCTTGGCGCGGGCGGTCCGCACGTAATCCTGGTTCAGGACGTCCAGCATCGAGGACCGCGTGATGCGGGCCACGATCGCCAGCGGGATGCTGCCCAGCGCGATGGCCGGGAGGATCAGGTGGCGCACGCTGTCCCACGCGGCGCCCGGCTGTCCGCGCAGCAGCGCGTCAAGCACGTTGAGACCGGTGATGGGCGCGATGTCGAACTCCGTGCCGATGCGGCCGCTGGGCGGGAGGATGCCCAGTTTCACGCCGAAGAAGTACGACAGCAGCAGGCCCAGCCAGAAGACCGGCATGCTCACGCCGAGCAGCGAGATGGTCGTGGCGAGGTTGTCCCAGATGCTGTTGCGCCGCAGGGCCGCCAGGATCCCGGCGGGCATACCGATCAGCAGCGCGACCAGCAGCGCCGCGATGCTCAGTTCCGCCGTGGCGGGAAAACGGGCTTTCAGGTCATCCAGGACGGGGATGTTGCTCTTCAGTCCGGTGCCCAGGTCGCCGCTGAGCAGGGCGGACATGTACTTCGGGTACTGCGCGTCCAGCGGGTTGGCCGGGTTGAAGAACCAGGGTTTGTTCAGGCCCAGCTGCTCGCGCAGCGCGGCGGCGGCTTCGGGCGTGGCGCGCTCGCCGAGCATGGCGACGGCCGGGTCGCCGGGAATGGAGCGGACGAACACGAACACGACCAGACTGATGCCCAGCATGACCAGCAGGGTGCGTGCAAGGCGGCGGATCAGGTAACTGCCCAAGGTGGATCTCCAGAAGGTGAGGGGGTGGCCCAACGCGGGAGGGCCGGAGCTGGCCTGTGCAAGGCGCTGCTCCGGCCCCCGCGTTCAGCCGGGTGTTACTTCTTGCTGCCGACGCTGATGGTGTTGAAGGGTTCGCTGCCGAGCGGGCTGGGGGTCCAGCCCTTCACGTAGCTGCGCGCGGCGGCCAGCGGGTTGCTGTGCACCATGGGAATACGGTACGCGGCGTTGTAGGTCAGTTCGTGCAGCTGCTGGTACACCTTGGCCTTGGCGGCCTGGGTGTTCGCTGCGCGGCCCTGCTGGAGCAGCGTCTCGACGTTGGAGGGGTTCCAGTTGATGTCGTCGCTGGCGTTGCTGCCGTAGTAGGCGCCGTAGAAGTTGTCCGGGTCGCCGTAGTCGCCGGTCCAGCCGATCATGTACATGTCGAAGCCGGGTTCCTTGTTGCGGTCCTGGAGGTACTTGGCCCAGTCCTCGGTCTTCAGGTTGACTTTCACGCCGATGGCGCTCAGGTCGGCGGCGATGGCTTCTGCGATGGGTTTGGGCGTGGGGAAGTACGGGCGGCTGACGGGCATGTACCACAGGTCGATGCTGAAGCCGTTGGGGTAGCCGGCGTCGGCCAGCATCTTCTTGGCGGCGGCGGGGTCGAACTTGTAGTCGGCCGGGACCTTGGGGCTGTTCGCCCAGGCCAGGACAGGGGGCAGGAAGCTGGCGTTGCTGATGCCCAGGCCGTTCCAGAAGGCGTTGGCGATTTCTTTCTTGTTGATCGCCATGCTGATCGCCTGACGGACCTTCTCGTTCTTGAGGTACTGGTTGCGGTTGTTCAGGCTCAGGAAGCCCACGTTGAAGCTGGGGCGCTTGACGGCCACCAGGTTCTTGTCGCTCTGCACGCTCTTGAGGCTGTCGGGCGTCAGGTCGTTGGCGAAGTCGATGGTCCCGGCCTTCAGTTCGTTCAGGCGCTGGCTGGCGTCCTTGATCGAGCGGATGACCAGCTGGTCGACCTTGGCCTTTTCACCCCAGTACAGCTTGTTGGGCAGCAGGGTCACGCGGTCGCCGGTGCGCCAGCTCTGGAAGATGAACGGGCCGGTGCCGACGGGCTTGCTGGCGGGCGTGCCGTACTTGGCGCCTTCCTTCTTGATGGCCGCAGGGCTGGCGATGCCGAAGTACCCGGCGGCCAGCACGTCCGGCAGGACGCTGGAGGGCTTGTTCAGGTCGATGCGCACGGTGCTGTCGTTGACCTTGACGATGTTCTTGATGACGGCGGTGGCGTCGCCCTTGTAGCCGCCGAGCAGTTCGCCGACGATCTCGAAGGTGCGGCCCTGGTCACGGAAGCCGTAGGGGTGGTTCTTGTCCCACCAGCGGCCCAGGTTGAAGATCACGGCGTCGGCGTTCATGGGGGTGCCGTCGTGGAAGCGCACGCCCTTGCGCAGCGTGAACGTCCAGGCGGTGTTGTTCGCGTTCGCGGTCCACTTGGTGGCCAGGCCGGGCTTGAGGTCGGTGGTGCCGTCCTCGAAGTCGACCAGGGTGTCGTAGATCTGCCGCTGCACCAGGATGCTGATGCCGTCGGTGATGTTGCCGGATTCCAGGCTGACGGGTTCGCCGTTGCCGCCGAAGACCAGGGTGGCCGCGGAGGCGGCGCTCAGGGTGGAGAGCAGGGCAGTCAGAAGCACTTTCTTCATGGAACCTCCGGTCCTGACCGGCGTGAGTTCACGGCGCGGGGCGCGCGTGAACATCAGTGGACGGCAGGACGATGAAAAGGAAAACGTGCGTTCAGGGTATGGGCCACCCCCGGGGGTGTCAAGCGCGGGGTCCCGTCCAGCCGCGCGGGAGCGTCCAGGGGGCCCCCCCGGGCGGGGAGGTCACCCTGTCACGCTCACCCGATGGGGGTGGCCAGAATGCCTAGCCCGTCCACCTCGACTTCCACGACGTCGCCCGTCACCAGCGGGCCCACGCCGTCGGGGGTGCCGGTCAGCACCACGTCGCCGGGTTCCAGGATCACGAAGCGCGTCAGGTACACGAGGATCTCCGCGACCGGAAAGATCATCTGCGAGGTCCGGCCGTCCTGACGGACCACGCCGTTCACGCGGGTCTGCACGCGCACGTCGCGCGGGTCGAAGTCGGTTTCCAGCCAGGGGCCCAGCGGGCAGAAGCGGTCGGCGGCCTTGGCGCGGAACCACTGGAGGTCCGTCTTCTGCCGGTCGCGGGCCGTCAGGTCCAGCCCGTTGGTGTACCCGGCGACGCAGTCCAGGGCGTTGTCCAGGGTCAGGTGGCGGGCGCGCGTGCCGATGACCAGCGCCAGTTCGCCCTCGAAGTGGAAGTTATCGGTCCAGTCGGGTCGCTCGACCGTGCCGCCCGGCTCGGCCAGCGCGTTGGGACCTTTCAGGAAGATGCCGGGTTCGCTGGGCAGGTCGCCCGTATCGTTGCCCAGCTCGCGGATGTGGTCCAGGTAGTTGCGGCCCACGCACACGATCTTGGTGGGTTCGGCGGGGGCCAGCAGGGTCACGCTGGTCAGCGGCAGGGTGTCGCCGGTGGGCTCGCCGCCCATACCGCGCGTGACCTGAATGTGCTCGCCGGTCAGGACGCCCCACTGGGCCGGGCCGCTGGGGCCTTCCGTTGCAAATCGGATCAGTTGCATGGCCGCAGGATAGGGCGCGCGGGTCGGCCGCACCTGAGGGGCCGGGGGGCGTCGTCAGCCGGCGCGGTCGCAGATCAGGTGCTGGATGGGCGCTGGCCGGGCGAAGTGGAAGCCCTGCAGGTAGGTGCAGCCGGCGTCGCGCAGCAGCCGGGCCTGCTGTTCGGTCTCGACGCCCTCGGCGACGGTCGTGACGCGCAGCGAGCGGGCCAGGGCGACGATGGCGCGGATGACTTCCAGGGCGCGGTCGCCCGCGTCGCCGGTCTGGCCGACGCCGCGCACGAACGACCGGTCGATCTTGAGGTGCTGGACGGGCAGGGTGGACAGCGCCGAGAGGCTGGAGTACCCGGTGCCGAAGTCGTCGAGTGCCAGCTGTACGCCCAGCGCCTGCAGGTCGGTCAGGACGCTGCGGGCCACCTCGGCGTTCAGGAGGGAGGTTTCGGTGATTTCCAGCACGAGTCGCCGGGGGTCGATGGCGGTGTCGCGCAGGATGGCGGCCACGAGGTTCGCGTAGCCGGGCTGCGTGAATTCCAGCGGGCTGACGTTCACCGAGACGCGGCTGAGCTGGCCGCTGCGCAGCAGGCGGGCGGCCTCGCGCAGCATGAATGCACCCAGCTGGTGGATCTGGCCGGAACTTTCGGCCAGTGGGATGAAATCGGCGGGACTGACGAGCTGCCCGCCGCGCTGCCAGCGGATCAGGGCCTCGTGTGCCACCGTGCTGTAATCGTTTGCACAGACGATCGGCTGAAAGTACGCCATCAGCTCTCCGCGGTCCTGCGCGCGGTGCAGGGCGCTGAGCAGTTCCAGGTCCGCCGCGCTGCGCGAATCATGGTTCGCGTTGAAGTACGCCCAGCTCATGCCCCCGCGCTTGGCGCGGTACATCGCGGCGTCCGCGCGGGCCAGCATCTCCTCGGCGTCCACCCCGTCGTCCGGGTACAGGCTCACGCCCGCGCTGAAGGTCACGAACAGTTCCTGACCGTTCAGGTCAAGCGGCGGGGTCATGGCCCCTTTCAGGCGCGTCAGGACCCGCTCGGTATCCTGCACCTCCCGCACGTCGGTCAGCAGCAGCGCGAACTCGTCTCCGCCCAGGCGCGCCACCAGATCACTGCTGCCCACCTGATCCCGTAGGCGCTGCCCGACCCCGCGCAGCAGCTCGTCCCCTGCGGCGTGACCCAGGGAATCGTTCACGACCTTGAAGTGATCCAGGTCCAGCAGGATCAGCGCCACGCGCTCGCCGGACAGCGTGACGCGCTGCGTGGCCTGACGCAGTCGGTCCCGGAACTGCGCCCGGTTGGGCAGACCGGTCAGATCGTCCGTCATGGACAGCCGCTGGAGCTGCGCCCTCACGCCCCGGCGATCCAGTTCACTGCCGACCAGGCCGGCCAGCCCGATGAGGCCCTCGACCTGCTGGGGCGTGAAGGCGCGGGGCTGGTGATCGATCACGCACAGGGTCCCCAGGATGTACCCGTCGGCATTCAGGACCGGCACCCCCAGGTAGGCCCGGACGTTTAGGTCACTGGTCACGCAGCCCAGGTCCGCCACCAGTGGCAGCTCATGCGTGTCGGGGACCACCAGCGCCTTGCCGCGCTGCACCACGATGGGGCAGATGGCCGCCTCACGCGGGCAGGCGGGCAGGTCCGTGCCCAGATGCGACACGAACCACAGCTGATCCCGGCCCAGCAGCGTGAACAGCGCCACCGGGGCGCCGCTGATCACCTGCGCCAGTCGGGTCAGGCGCTCGAACGTGAAGTCGGCCGTCCCCAGCAGCCCGGTGGCCTCGACGGCGTCCAGCCGGCCTGTCTCATCGCCGAGGATGACCAGCGGCTGAGCTGCGGTCGGAGGAATCGGGGTGTCCATAGATGAAGTGTTCTTTAAGGCCTGTCACATAAATCTTTTCGACATCATCCAAAAGCTCAGGCTGACACCGAGGAGGCCGTGAACCGGGAAATGCCGTCACAGCGGAGTTCAGAGGTCTTCAGGTGATCCCCACAGACCTCTAAATCGAGCGGACTCATGCCGCCGCACCGCAGAGCGAGTCTCTGAAACGACCGTGGTCTGCAGCGGAGTCCTGGGACCGACAACACGCTCCAGGCTGCAGCTGAACATCACGGTCTCGCCGGGCCCACATCACCTGACGCCCGGCCGGCGCTCGACCAGCACCGGCGGGCACCCCGGAATACCAGGATGCCCGCCGTCCCGGAACGGTTACTTGAGCAGGTGGCGGCTGATCACGACGCGCTGGATCTCGTTGGTGCCCTCGTAGATCATGTTCAGCTTCACGTCGCGCAGCAGCTTCTCGACCGGGTACTCGGCCACGTACCCGTACCCGCCGTGAATCTGGATGCCCTCGTTCGCGGCGTTGAACGCCATCTCGCTGCAGTACGCCTTGGCAATCGCACTCTCGAACCCGTGAGGCTGCCCCTGATCCACCAGCCACGCGGCCTTCTGGTACATCAGGCGGCCCGTCTCGATGCCGATGGCCATCTCGGCCAGCTTGAACTGGATCGCCTGGAACTCCGCGATGGGCCGGCCGAACGCGGCGCGGTCCTTGGCGTACTTGACGCTTTCCTCCATGGCGCGCCGCGCGATGCCCACCGAGCCCGCCGCGACCGGAATGCGGGTCTTGTCCAGGGTCTTCATGGCGATCTTGAAGCCGTCCCCCAGGCCGCCCAGCTGGTTCTCTTTGGGCACGCGGACGTTCTCGAACACCAGTTCGCTGGTCAGGCTGGCGCGCTGCCCCAGCTTGTGTTTGATCTTGTTGTACGAGAAGCCCGGCGCGTCCTTGGGCACGACCAGCGCCACGGTCGCGCGGTGCCCGCCCTGCCGGTCCGTGGTGGCGAACACGACGGTCACCTCGGCCAGACCGCCGTTACTGATCCACATCTTCGTGCCGTTGATGACCCATTCGTCGCCGTCCAGCACGGCGGTGGTGCCCATCGCGGCGGCGTCCGAGCCGTTGTTCGGTTCGCTCAGCGCGAACGCGGCCAGCCCGGCCTTCTCGGTCAGGGGCGTCAGGAAGCGCCGGTGCTGCTCCTCGGTGCCGCCGATCAGGATCGGGGCGATGCCCAGTTCGCTGGCCATCAGGACGGTGTAGATGCCCATGCAGCCGTACGCGATCTCCTCGCCGATCAGGCATTCGTCGAACATGCCCAGGCCCAGGCCGCCCGCGTGCTCGGGGATGCTGGGGTTGAGCAGGCCGACCTCGAAGGCCTTCTCGACGACCTGCCAGGGCAGTTCCTCCTTCTGGTCGTACTCGGAGGCGATCGGAATGATCTCCTTGCGGGTGAAGTCGCGGGCGAGCTGCTGCAGCTGGCGTTGTTCGTCGTTCAGGGTGAAGTCCATGGTCACTCCTCGGGTGGGCGCACGGTGACGCCAGAAATGGGGATTGTACTGGGTTCAATCTTATCAGGACCGGGCGTGCCGCCGCACCTGTTCCCGCCGCGGTGGCGTGCCCCTGTCCTGCCCCGCCGACCCCCCGAGCAGATGCAGGCGCGCAGGAGGGCCAGGCGCGACGGCCCTGACCTCAGCTGACCGTGGCCCCTGACGCGCCCCCCTGGTCCCGTGAGGACCTGAGGCCCATCGTCTGGCATCCGGTGCGGTCAGCACTTACAGAGGCAGGCCGCCTTCAGGTGACGCCTGACCCATCTGAACTGGCAGCCCGACACCTGCCGGGGCGTCGCTTCACGGTGGTGTGCTGACCGTCGGGCCTGCATTCCCCGCATTCTGTGCGCGCTGGACGCTCCACAGGGGACGGCAGAGCGCACAGATGAAGCCTGAATGAAATGGCAAATTGCCAGCATCTGCCAGAATGATCTGGCGATATGCCATACAAGAATCTCTCCCGAGTTCAGGCCCTGATCCGCCACGCGCTGGAAGAACACTCCGCGCGCGGCCACCAGGGCGACCTACCTGAAGGCAAAGTCACGCTGCGTCTCCAGGCTGTCGACTACTACTGGCTGACGCAACTGGCCGAACTGATGGACGGCAGCCGCACCCGCGCCGCGTCGCAACTGCTGTCCGCCGCCATCCGCGACGCCGCGCAGGCCGCCGACCTCCCCACCGAGGGCGAGGCCTTCCAGACCGCCTTCCGCGCCTTCCTGCACCAGGAATTCCCGCACGAGACCTCGCCGCCCACCCACCCCTGACCGGAGGTCCCCATGCCCCACCACACCGAACTCATCGCCGCGCTGGCCGTCGGCCTGACCCTCGCCTTCTTCGGCGGCCTTCTCGCCACCCGACTGCGCCTGCCGCCCCTGGTCGGCTACCTGCTCGCCGGGATCGCCGTCGGACCCTTCACGCCCGGCTTCGTCGCGGACGCCGACATCGCCGCTCAACTCTCGGAAATCGGCGTGATCCTGCTGATGTTCGGCGTCGGGCTGCACTTCTCCATCGGCGACCTGCTCGCCGTTCGCCGCATCGCGATTCCCGGCGCGCTCGTGCAGATCGTCGTCGCCACGCTGCTCGGCATGGGCGCCGCACACCTGTGGGGCTGGCCCCTGGGGCAGGGCCTCGTCTTCGGCCTCGCGCTGTCCGTCGCCAGTACCGTCGTGCTGCTGCGCGCCCTGGAAGAACGCGGCACCCTGAGCACCGCCAGCGGTCAGATCGCCGTGGGCTGGCTGGTCGTCGAGGACCTCGTGATGGTGCTGGCCCTGGTCCTGCTGCCCGCCCTGGCCCCCCTGCTGCAGGGCGGCGGCCCCCTGAACCTCGGCGAGATCGCCATGTCCCTGGGCCTCACGCTGGGTAAGGTCGCGCTGTTCGTCGCGCTGATGATGATCGCCGGGCGGCGCTTCGTGCCCTGGCTGCTGACCCGCGTGGCGCGGCTCGGCTCACGCGAACTGTTCACCCTGGCCGTGCTCGGCACCGCCCTGGGCATCGCCTACGGCGCGGGCGTCCTGTTCGACGTGTCCTTCGCGCTGGGTGCCTTCCTGGCCGGCGTGGTCGCCAGCGAAAGCAAGTTCAGCCAGCAGGCAGCCGAGGACGCCCTGCCCTTCCAGGACGCCTTCGCGGTGCTGTTCTTCGTGGCGGTCGGCATGCTGTTCAACCCCGCCATCCTGCTCAGCGCGCCGCTGCTGGTCATCGGCACCGCCCTGATCATCATGATCGGCAAGACCGTCGCCGCCTTCCTGATCGTCCGCGCCCTGCGCTATCCGGTCGGCACCGCCCTGACCGTCGCCTTCTCCCTGGCGCAGATCGGCGAATTCTCGTTCATCCTGGCCACGCTGGGCCGCGACCTGAACCTGCTGACCGCTCAGGGCCAGAACCTGATCCTGGCCGGCGCGATCATCTCCATCACCCTGAACCCCTTCCTGTTCCGCGCCATGCCCACCCTGCAGCGCTGGCTGGGAGCCGAGCCGGCCACCACCCCGGCACCCCAGCCGCTTCGCCTGCGCGGGCACGCCCTCCTGATCGGGTACGGCCGGGTCGGACAGCTGACCGCGCAGGCCCTCCAGGCGCAGGCCACCCCGCTGGCCGTCATCGAGCAGGACGAGAGCCGCGCCGCCACCCTCCGCGAGCAGAACGTCCCGGTCGTGCAGGGTGACGCGACCCGCCCCGACACCCTGCATCTCGCGGCGGCAGAGCACGCGAAGGTCGTGGTGATCGCCACCCCGGACGCCATCCAGACGACCCTGATCATGGAACAGGTCCGCGCCCTGAACCCGGACGTGCACGTCATCGTCCGCACGCACGACGAGCACACCCGCAGCGCCCTGCACGACCTGGGCGCCACCGAGGTCCTGTACGGCGAGCATCAGCTGGGGGTCGCCATGGGTGAGCGGGCCCGCAGCGCCGTCCTCACCCCCTGACCGCCATCAACGGCCCGCTGCTGGCCCGCCCGTCACTGCAATTCGCGCAGGACGGCGGCCAGCAGCAGCACATTCACGCACAGCAGCACGTTCGACACCGGTCCCACCCACCCGGCCTCGAAGCCGCCCGCGTTCCGGCGGGTTTTTCTGCGTTTCGCACGTCGTTTCCGGGCCACTGGTCCGCGAAGCTAGCACTCACACGCCCACTGGAACGCGAAAAATCCCCCAAACTCACCCGCCGGGGGCAGCGGGACACCGCCTCAGACGGCGTCCGGCGACCTCGTCACGCCCGTCGGCACAGGGGCAGGGGAGGAACGCCGCCTCCACCCGCCCCGTTCCGGTTCGTTTACATCCCGAACCGGGCGTAGATGTCGTCCACGTGCCGCAGGTACCAGCCCAGGTCGAAGGCCTCATCCAGTTCCGCGTCACTCAGGGGACTTTCGGGATCGGCCTTCAACAGGTCGCGCAGGCCCTCGCCGGTCTCCCAGGAGCGCAGGGCGTTGCGCTGCACCAGCGTGTAGGCGTCCTCGCGGGTCAGGCCCTTCTCGTCGATCAGGGCGTGCAGCACCCGCTGGCTGAACACTAGGCCGCCCAGGTCGTTCAGGTTGCGCAGCATCCGGTCGGGGAACACCACGAGGTCACGCAGCACGCCCGTCAGGCGGCGCGTGGCGTAACTGGTCGCGGCGGTCGCGTCGGGCAGGATGACCCGCTCGGCGCTGGAATGGCTGATGTCCCGCTCGTGCCACAGCGGCACGTTCTCCAGGCCCGTCAGCAGGTACCCGCGCAGCAGGCGCGCCAGACCCGTCACGTTCTCCGTGAGGATCGGGTTCTTCTTGTGCGGCATGGACGAACTGCCGGTCTGGCCCTTCCCGAAGGGTTCCATCGCCTCGCGTACCTCGCTGCGCTGCAGGTGGCGGATTTCCACGGCGATCTTCTCGACGGTCGTGCCATAGATCGCCAGGGCGCTGAGCACCTCCGCGTGACGGTCGCGCGCCAGCGTCTGGTTCGTGACGGGCGCCGCCTGCCAGCCCCACGCCTGCGCGACCTCCTCCTCGATGCGGGGCGAGACGTGCGCGAACGTCCCCACCGAACCCGACAACATGACCACCTGAATCCGCTTGCGCGCGGCGTGCAGGCGCTCCAGGTCGCGGTCCAGGGTCGCCATCCAGTTCAGGAACTTCAGGCCGAACGTCATCGGTTCGGCGTGAATGCCGTGCGTGCGGCCCACCGTCGGCGTGTGCTTGTGCGCCGCCGCCTGAATGCGGCACACCTCGCGCAGCGCCTCCACGTCCGTGATGATCACGCCCAGCGCCTCGTCCAGCACGAGGTTCTGCGCCGTGTCCACCACGTCCGTGCTCGTCAGGCCGTGATGGATGAACCGCGCCTCGTCCCCGTAGCGGTCGGTCAGGGCGCGCGTGAACGCCACGATGTCGTGCCGGGTCACCGCCTCGATCTCCGCGACCTTCAAAGCGAACGCCTCGTCCAGCGGGTCGGCCGCGCTCTGGGCAGTCAGGGTGTCGAAGGCGGCCTGGGGCACCTCGCCGTGCCGCGCCTGCGCCTGCATGGCAGCCAGCTCCACGCGTAGCCACGCGCGGTACTTACTGGCCTCGCTCCACAGCGCCTTCATCTCCGGGGTCAGGTAACGGTCAATCACGGTTTTCCAGCGTACCACCCCCCCGCCGCTGCCCGCCGCGCGGTGTCCAGTCGGGGAACGCTCCCCCCCACGCCACCGGCGGTCACCCCCGATTGGTGGTCGGGACGCGAACTTTTTCGTGTTCACAGCTTTCCGTCAGCTTCGCGGTGCACACTGCCGATGTTGTCTCAATTCACGGCGGCCACCGCGCCGCCCCCTGCCAGAGGAGGCCCCATGAACCGCACCCTGATCGTCCTGACCGCCCTGACCCTGGGCACCGCCGCGCTGGCCGAGGGCACCACCACGCCCACCACCCCCGCGCCCACGACGACCGTCACGCTGCCCGGCAACGTCACCGCCAGCGCCGCCGACGCCTGGAAGGCCTTCGTCGCGGCGGGCGGAACCGCCACGCTGCTCGGCGCGGACGGCAGCGTCATCGGCACCCTGAATGCCGACGGGACCGTCACCCTGACCGGCACGGCGACCCTGAGCGACGTCCGAAGCGTCAAGCTGACCCCCGCGACCGGCGAGGCCATCACCGTGAACGTCACCCGGGACCTCAGCAAGCCCGGCGCGATCAAGGTCGAGCTCACCGACGCGCGTGGCCGCACGCAGTCCCTGCCCCTCCCGGCCGTCGTGAACCGCCTGAAGGTCACCGCGCCCGGCAGCGATGAGGTTGACGAGAGTGGCGAGGACGGCGAGAAGGACAAGTCGGACAAGTCCGGCAAGGACGACAAGGGCGACAAGGGCGACAAGGGCGAGCAGGGCGGCAAGCCCAGCACCAACCCCGGCAAGGGCAGACCCTGAGCTGAGGCCAACTCACGCGGCGGGACGTTCCACGAGGAGCGTCCCGCCCTGTGCATGGGTGCGCTAGCCTGACCGCGTGAGCCTCACGCCTGCCGACCTGCGCGCCGCAGCACTGCGGACCCTGACGCCTGCGCCCGGCGTGCAGGCCGCGCTGGACCGCCTGGGCTTCGTGCAGGCCGACCCGATCCGCGCGCCCGCCCGCGCGCAGGACCTCACCCTGATGGCCCGCGTGAGGGACTACCGCGCTGGGGACCTCGAACGGCTATACCCGACGCTGGACGCTGAGGAAGACATCATCCCCAACTACGGGTTCGTGACGCGGGACGTGCAGCGCCTCCTGCACCCGCGCGAGGTGCCCGAAACGCGCGTGGAACGCGAACATCCCGGCCTGATCGCGGACGTCCGCGCCGTCCTGCACGAGCGGGGCGAGGTGCATCCCCGTGATGTAATCGCTGCGCTGGGCGCCCGGCGCGCCTCGAACTACTGGGGCGGCAACAGTCAGGCGACCACCCGTGCGCTGGACGCCCTGCACTACCGGGGCGAGGCGCGGATCGTGCGCCGCGACGGTGGCGTGCGCGTGTACGGGCTGGCCCCTCACCTGGATGCCCTGCGGGCCGACCCGCTGCCCACCCCGGACCGCCTGCGCGCGGTGGTGCGGTTGCTGGCGCGGCTGTACGGCCCGCTGCCGGAGGCCAGCCTGCGCTACCTGACCAGCCTGTCCGGCTACGGCCTGCCGCACCTGCGCGCGGACCTGCGCGGCGCGCTGCGGGACGTCCTGAAGGGCGACCTGGAGGGGGTGCGCGTGGACGGCGTGCCTTACGTGTGGGCGCCGGGCGATCACCCCGGCGACGCGCCCGCCCCGCGTGGCGTGCGGATCGTCAACCCCTTCGACCCGCTGGTGTGGGACCGCCGGCGCTTCGAGCACCTGCACGGCTGGGCGTACCGCTTCGAGGCGTACACGCCCGCCCCGAAGCGCACCATGGGCTACTACGCGCTGCCGCTGCTGCACGCGGGCCGCGCGGTCGGCTGGGCGAACCTGAGCGTCGGCGGCCCGAGTGGGGGCAGCGGCACGCTGACGGCAGGGATCGGTCTGCGGCCCGGCGTGCGGCGCACCGCCACGTTCACGGCCGCGCTGGACCGCGAACTGGAACGGTACCGCGCGTTCCTGAACGCCGCTCAGGTCGAGGTGTCGGACCAGACCTGAGCGGCGCGGGCCAGCGCCCCCGCCACGCCATCCGATCCCGCAGCCCGGCGCCGCAGGGTCTGCCGGGCCGTGGACAGCAGGTTCAGGGCCAGTCCCGCCCGCTCCTGTGCCCGCAGCGCCCCCGGGGAGAGGGGCCGCCCAGCGTGCGCCAGCGCGTCCGCGTAGACCGCCCGCAGGTCATCGCCCAGCCGCGCGCGTTCCCCGGCGTCCAGCCGCAGCGCCAGCAGGTGCGCCAGATCCTCGCCCGGCAGGCTGGGATGCACCTGCCCGTAATCGATCAGGACCGGCGTGCCGTCCGCGCGGGACCACAGCACCTGCCCCGCGTGAATGTCCCCATGCACCAGCGTCCAGACCGGCGCGTCCCGCAGCAGCGCCGGAAGGGCCCGCGCGGCGTCCAGCAGCGCGTCCCGCTGCGCGGCGGGCAGATCCGGCACGCCGGGCCGAGCCTGCCACCGAGCCACGCGATTCCGGTCCAGTACCTCCTCCGGGCGCCACACCCACTCACCGCTCAGGGCCGCGCGGCCCTGAGCGGCCCAGTGCGCGTGTAGGGCTGCCAGCAGCCGCACCACGTCCCGCAGCCCCTCCTCGCGCGCGGCGTCGTCCGTGAAGTAGCCCCAGCCGGTCGTCGCGTCCGTCAGGTCCCGCATCAGCAGGTGCGCCAGCGGACGATCCGCGCTGCGGGCCGCGTGCAGCAGCGCCGCATGCGGCACCGGGCACCCCGGCGCGAGGTCCCTCAGGTACGTCGCCTCCCGTTCCAGGCGCACAGCCGCCCGCGCGTCCCGCCACCCGGCCAGGAGGTACTTCAGGAACAGCGGCCCACCCGCCGACGCGTAGCGGGCGAAGGCCGCGCCCTCGCCCACCCAGGATTCCCGCAGGCGCGCGCCGGGAAACTGCGCGCGCAGCGAACGCGGCCACACGCGGGCGTCCACCGCCACCTCGCCGGACGGGGCGCGCCACGTATCCGCCAGCAGCGCCCCCAGCCGCATCAGGTCAGCTCCATCAGGTCAACAGGGACACGAGGCCCAGCAGTGACCCGCCCGCCAGCGCCGCCCCCACCATGAACACGCCCAGGCAGCCCAGCGGTCCCCGGCGGCGCGCGCGGTAGTGCCCGCCGTGCCCGTAGTGGTGCCGCCCGTGGCTGTGCGACGAGCGACTGTGATGACCCAGGAACCCGCCCCGGTGCCCATGACCGCTGCGACTGAACGAAAACGATCCGATCGAGAATCCACTCATGCCCCACAGTACGCACCCCGACCGCCGGAAGTTGCACGCTGACCTCTGGACTGCGTTCAAGGAGGTGGCATGTCCTGCACGTACTCAGGCGCGTATCATGGGCGCGATCATGACGGAACGGAAGTACTTCGGAACGGACGGCGTGCGCGCCGTCGCGGGCACCCACCCCCTCACGGCCACCTGGGTCATGACCCTCGGCGCCGCCGCGGGAGAGGTGCTCAAGAGCAGCAACCCCCGCGCGACGGTCGTGATCGGCCGGGACACCCGCCAGAGCGGCGACATGCTCGAAGCGGCGCTGGCCGCCGGACTGACCAGCCGCGGCGTGAACGTCATCCACCTGGGCGTGCTGCCCACCCCCGGCGTCAGTTTCCTGACCCGCCACCTGAAAGCGGACGCGGGTGTGGTCATCAGCGCCTCCCACAACCCCTACGAGGACAACGGCATCAAGTTCTTCGGGGCGGACGGCCAGAAACTCAGCGATACCACTGAACTGGAGATCGAGGCCGCCATCGACCGCGTGCCCGAACTGCCCCCCGTGACCGGCGTGGACCTGGGCGGCGTCACCAACTACACCGAGGCCGAGCGGCTGTACGTGAACTACCTCGGCACGCTCGCCCCAGACCTCAGCGGTCTGCGCATCGCCCTGGACTGCGCCAACGGCGCCGCCTACCGCGTGGGCCCCAAGGTCTTCCAGGCGGCCGGGGCGGACGTGTTCGCCGTGTACACCACCCCGGACGGCCGCAACATCAACCGCGGTTGCGGCAGCACCCACATGGACCACCTGCAGCGCATTGTGCGTGAAGGGAAGTACGACCTGGGCGTCGCCTTCGACGGGGACGCCGACCGCGCCCTGTTCGTGGACAGCCGCGGGAACGTCGTGCACGGCGACCACATGCTGCTGCTGAACGCCCGCGCGCGCGGCGAGACGGCCGTCGTGACGACCATCATGGCCAACATGGCCCTCGAAGTGAAACTGCGCGAGGCCGGCATCCCCCTGGAACGCACCGCCGTCGGCGACCGCTACGTGCACGAGCGCCTGCACGGGGGCGGCCTGCACCTGGGCGGCGAGCAGAGCGGCCACATCCTGTTCCTGGACGTGTCACCTACCGGGGACGGCGTGCTGACCGCCCTGCTGACCCTGAAGAGCATGCAGCAGCTCGGCACCACCCTGGACGCCCTGCACGACGACCTCGTGATGTTCCCTCAGACCCTCGTGAACGTCCGCGTGGCCGACAAGAAGGCCATCGCACTCGACCCCGAGGTCCGCGCCGCCGTGGACCGCGCACAGGACCGCCTGCACGGCACGGGCCGCGTGAACCTGCGCCCCAGCGGCACCGAGAACCTGATCCGCGTGATGGTCGAGGGACAGGACGAGACCGAAATCCACGAGATCGCCCGGGAACTGGCCGGCGTGGTGGAACGCCGGGGCGCCCTGGTCGGGTAACGCACAGCAGTCTCACGCGGGTCCGGGGTACACCTGAGGTGGCGCCGGACCCGCACTCATGCGCCCGGCCCACACCCCACACCCCATCCGGAGGACGCCCATGAACAGACTCCCCCTGCTGATCCTGCTGTCTGGCGGCGCGCTGGCTGCCACCACACCCCCCAGTCCCGTCCAGCTCACCGCCACCACCAACCTCGTCGTCAGGGAAACCCGCGACGGCAAGACCACCGAGGTCCTCCGCGCTGCCGAGGGCGTGCTGCCCGGCAACCTGCTGGAACTCGCCCAGACGATCCGCAACACCAGCACCCGCGACCTGCGCGAGATGGCCCTGAACATGCCGCTCGACCGCGCCCTGACCTTCCAGAGCGCCACCTGTACGCTCGGCGGCGTCGTGACGCTGTACTCGCTGGACGGCAAGACGTACGCGAAAGCGCCCCTGATGAAGACCGTCACCGTCACCGAGAACGGCCGGCAGGTGCAGAAGCAGGTCGAGGCCAAACCCAGCGAGTACCGCGGCGTCCGCTGGCAGATCCCCACCCTGAAGGCAGGTGAGACCGGCCGCTGCGCCGTGCGCGCCACCGTCCGCTGACAGGCAGAATCTGAAAAACCCCCGCAGCCAGTCCGGTGCGGGAGTTCACGGGCAGGGGGCGCGTCAGCCGCAGCCGACGCGCCCCCTGCAAGCCGGGCGGTTTAGCCCTGCTGAGCGGCCTTGGCCTTGTTGATGGCCTTGGCCAGGCGGCTCTTCTTGCGGGCCGCGGCGTTCTTGTGCAGGGTGCTGCCCTTGGCGGCCTTGTCGATCAGGCTCTCGGCGCGGGACTGCACGGCGGCCATGTCCTCGGCGCCGGTCTGGGCGGCCACCAGGGCCTTCTTGCTGAAGGTCTTGATGGTGCTCTTGCGGCTGCGGTTCAGCATGCGGCGCTTGAGGCTCTGGCGGTGACGTTTCTGGGCGGACTTGTGACGAAGGGCCATGTGGGTTCTCCTTGTTCTCCCGCCGCCTGTCCGGCGGATCGGGGCGGTTCCCATGGCGGGAACGCGAGCGTCCGGGCCTCGCGGCGTCCGGCGCGCCGGGCACGTCGCCGTGCTCCGGGTCACTCACCGCGCGCGGTGGGCAACCTGTGCACTATAGCGGCCCGCCGCCCCACCCGGCAAGGGCCCGCGCGGCGCCGCGCACCTTCACGCCCTCCGCCCCGCGTCATACTTCCCCCGTGAGAGCCCGCCGACCCCGACCCGACCTCCCGGACGCCGGGGAGGACCGCGCCCGCCCCGCGAAACCCCGCGACCCGCAGGAGGAACGCGACGCGCTGCTCGCGTACGCGTTCCGCGCGCTGGGGCAGCGGGCCCTGAGCGCCGCCGAACTGCGCACCCGCCTGGAACGCCGCAGCGAGAACCCGGACCTGATTGAGGAGGTCCTGAAGCGCGTGCAGGAACTCGGGTACCAGAACGATGAACAGGTCGCCCGCAGTGAAGGCAACCGCCGGGGTGTGGGCACTATGCGCGTCCGGCAGACCCTCAAGCGGCGCGGCGTGCAGGACGACCTGATCCAGGAGGTCGTGCTGGCCCGCGATCCGGACCGCGAGCACGCCGAGGTCCTGACCCTGCTGGAGCGCCGCTGGTCGTCGCTCGCCCGCAAGCGCGACCCGCAGGCCAGTGCGTTCGCGTTCCTCGCGCGGCGCGGGTACACCGGGAACGTCATCTGGCCCGCCCTTCGGGAATTCATGGCGGATCGCCCGGTCGAGGAACCCGACGACGAACCGGACTGGGAAGGCGAGGAGTAGGGGCTGACGGTCAGGCGTTCAGGAGGCGGACCGCGCCGGGCCGGACCTCCACGTCCAGCCGTGTGACGGGCGTGCCCAGGTCGCCGTCCAGATGCACCCGCATGGGCCGGTTCCAGCGGACCGTGACCTGACGCGCCGCCGCGTGATGCGCCAGCGGGTGACCCAGGTGCGTGCCGCGCAGCACCCGCGCCAGCAGGCCCGTCAACTGCAGGCGAGACATCGGGCCACCCACGACGACGTTCAGCAGGCCGTCGCGCACGTCCGACTCCGGGCTGATCAGGAACCCGCCGCCGTAGCGGGTGCCGTTCATGACCGCCACGATCGCGCTGGGTCCGGCGTACAGCGTCACGCCGTCCGCGTCCACCGTCACGTCGGCCAGGGACAGGTCCTTCAGGGTCGCCACGGCGGACCACGCGTACCGCGCGAAGCCCTGCACCCGCGCCGGCACGCGGTCCATGTTCGTCGTGACGTCTGCGTCGAAACCCATGCCCAGGCCGTTCAGCAGCGTCCGCTCGGTCACCGTCCCGTCCGCGTGGTGCGCCCGGACCCACAGGGCGTCCACGGCGCGCGGCGTGAATGCCAGCCGGTCCAGCGCCTCGCCGAACGCGCCGGGCTTCAGGCCCAGCAGGCCCGCGAAGTCGTTCCCGGTGCCCAGCGGCAGGATTGCCAGGGGCCGCCCGGTCCCCACCACGGCCGGAAGGAGCGCGCCCACCGTGCCGTCCCCACCGACCGCCATCAGCGCCGTGCCGGGCGGCAGGGCCTGCACGCGCGCCAGGGCCAGCGCGGCGTTCTCCTCCTGAATCAGGGTGTGCGTCAGTCCGCGCCGCTCCAGTTCTGCACGCAGGCGCGGCCATTCCCGCGCCGCCAGTCCACCCCCCGCGTTCGGGTTCAGGACGACAGCCAGTTCCGGAAGGCCCGCCGCGCGGGAAGAGACGTCACTCACGATCCCAGCAGGATAGTACGGACTCCGGTTGAACGGTTTGTGCACACCGTTCAATCCGAGCGGACGCGAGAATGAGCGGCGTGGGTTCCGGGCGTGGAGTGAGCAACCCGGGGCTGTTCCGGGTGGTGAACGGAGCAGACGGAACCCATTCAAGCCCTGCGCCGCGCCCCACTGTCCCGCCTTGACCCGGTTCAGCGCGCAGCGGGGTTCACTTCATGTTCGGGTCGTCCTGCAGTTTGCGGGCCTCCATCTGCCCGACCATCTGCATCCACTCCTCGTCGTTCAGGTCGTCCGGGGTGCGGCCACTGGCCTGCAGCAGATCGCGCATCAGGGCCACCTCGCGGTCGGTGCTGGCCTGCTCGCCCAGTCGGCCACGGATCGCGGTATCGGAGATCATGCCACACCCTATGCCAGGAAGGACCAATACGCCTTCACGCGCCCACCAGCGTCCATTCACCAAAAAGAAGAGGGAGGCCCGGACGGCGCTCCCTCTCCGGCATTGTGTTCAGCTCAGACGATAGCGGGTTCCACGTACTCGCCGTACACGGTCTTCAGGATGTCCATCTGCTCGCCCAGCGTGCAGTACGCGTGCGCGCATTCCAGGAAGGCGGGCATGGAGTTCGCGCCGGTCACGGCGGTGTCGCGCAGGGCGTCCAGCGCCGCCTGGGCGCGGTTGGGGTCGCGTTCGCGGCGCACCTGCGCGAGCCGTTCGGCCTGCAGCACCTCGACCTGCGGGTCGATCAGCTGGATGGGCACCTCGACGGCGTCCTGCACGAAGTCGTTCACGCCGACCACGATGCGGTCCTTGGTCTCGACCTCGCGCTGGTAGCGGTACGCGGCCTCGGCCATCTCCAGCTGGAAGAAGCCGCTGTCGATCCCGGCCTCCACGCCGCCCATCAGGCGGATCTGCTCGATGTAGCCCATCGCGGCGGCCTCGATGTCGTTCGTGAGCTTCTCGACGTAGTAGCTGCCCGCCAGGGGGTCCACGACGCCCGCCACGCCGGTCTCGTACGCGATGATCTGCTGAGTGCGCAGCGCGATGGTCGCGGCTTCCTCGGTGGGCAGCGCCAGCGCCTCGTCGAAGGAGTCGGTGTGGAGGCTCTGCGTGCCGCCCAGCACGGCCGCCAGTGCCTGGATGGCGACGCGGGCGATGTTGTTCAGTGGCTGCTGCGCGGGCAGGGACACCCCGGCGGTCTGGGAGTGCGTGCGGAGCATCCAGGAGCGGGGGTTCTTCGCGCCGTAGTGGTCGCGCATCTGCCGCGCCCAGATGCGCCGCGCGGCGCGGAGCTTGGCGATCTCTTCGAAGAAGTCGTTGTGGATGTCCCAGAAGAAGCTGATGCGCGGCGCGAACTCGTCGATGTTCAGCCCGCGTTCCAGCGCCTTCTCCACGTAGTGGAAGCCGTCCGCGAGAGTGAACGCGAGTTCCTGCACGCCGGTCGCCCCGGCCTCGCGGATGTGGTAGCCGGACACGCTGATGAAGTTCCACTTGGGCAGGACCTTCGGGCCCCACTCGAAGGTGTCGATGACCAGTTTCACGCTGGGCGCGGGCGGGTAGATGAATTCCTTCTGCGCGATGAATTCCTTCAGGATGTCGTTCTGGATGGTGCCGCCCACCTGCCCCAGGTCCTTGCCCTGCTTCTGCGCGTTGGCGATGTACATCGCCCAGATGGCGTTCGCAGGGCTGTTGATGGTCATGGACGTCGTGACCTGCGTGGGGTCGATGCCCCGGAACAGGATCTCCATGTCCGCGAGGCTGCTGACGGCCACGCCGCACTTCCCGACCTCACCCTTGCTGAAGGGGTGGTCGCTGTCGTAGCCCATCAGGGTGGGCAGGTCGAACGCGGTCGAGAGGCCCGTCTGACCGGCCTTCAGCAGCGCGTGGAAGCGTTCGTTGGTCTGCTCGGCGCTGCCGAAGCCCGCGAACATCCGCATGGTCCACAGTTTGCCGCGGTACACGCTAGGCTGCACGCCGCGCGTGTACGGGAACTCGCCGGGGTAGCCCAGATCTCGCTCGGCGTCCCAGTCTTTCAGGTCGTCTGCGGTGTAGATGGGTTCAGGCTCCATGTCGGAGAGGTTCTTGAAGTTGTACTTGCGTTCGGGGAACTTCTGCGCGGCGGGGCTGTAGACACTCTGCATCCACTCGTTCTTGCTTTTCATCGGGGGACCTCCGGGGCGGGGGAGAGGTTGGAACAAACGCTCGTTAGGTTCCTGCCAGGATAGCAGGACGCCCGCCCCCGGACCTCACCTGCGGCACCCCACCGAACTGGAGGGCGCTAGCGTGTCCGGCAGTGACGACCACCGACCAACTGCCCAGCACCACCGACCTGCCCACGGCCGCCGAACTGGCCGCCTTCACCCTCGAGGCGCAGCACCCCGCCACGCACGGGTGGATGGACCGCGCTGAGCGCCTCGGGAACCTGACCGAGGAACACGAGTTCGACGTGCAGCTCGCCACCGATCTCGACCTCGCCGCGCAGCGGGCCGAGTTCCTGAATGCCGGACCCGCCGCGCCCGCCTACCTGAACGTCTGGACGCCCGTCCGCTCCGACTTGCACGCCATGCTCAGCATCCGCTTCGAGGGGCTGGACGTCACGAAACCCTTCGTGGACGTCAGCGTCACCAGCCGCCCCGTCACGCGCACCGACCTCCCGGCGCTGGCGGACGCGGCCCGCGTGTACGCCGCGTTCCACCCGCCGCGCCTGCGCTTCTGGAGTGCCGCGCCCCAGGTCGACTGGGCGGACCTCGACCCGGACCGGCGCGTGCTGGCCGCGCCCGTAGGGGACTTGCGCGGGCACCCTGTCCCGGACCACCTGACCCTGATCCCCACCCGCGACACCGGCCGGTACGCCGACGCGCAGGCCGCGTACGACGCCGTGGACGCCGCCCACCCCCACCACCCCCAGGAGGCCCGCCTGCTGAGCGCCGAGGACCTTCAGGAGTGCATCGATGCCGGGACCATGTTCGACGTCCACTGGCGCGGCGAGTGGGCCGGATACGCCGGAACCCTCGCGTACCCGCAGCTGGGCCTGGACGCGCAGGTCGTCCAGGAACTCCTGCTCGCCCCACACGCCCGGGGGCGCGGGCTGGGCGCGGCGCTGAGCACCCTGCTCGCCCGGCACCTCCCGGACGCTGAGCAGCTCCTCAGCGGCACCATCCACGGGCGCAACCGGGGCGCGCTGCACGCCGCCACGCGCGCCGGACGGCAGGACGTTGGCGGCTGGTGGTGGGCGCCGCTGCGCTGACCCCCTGACCTAGAGCCGCTGCGGGTCGTCCGTGGCGGCCTCGTCCTTGCGGGACAGCAGCGCCTCCTGCACGGCGCGGTCCACGGCCTGGGTGCGCACCGTGCGGGCGGCGCGGACCGTGAACAGCATGACCACCCCGGCAAACAGCATCGTGAAGTACAGGTACGCGCTGGGCACACCCACCCCGAAGGCCTCCGCGACCAGATTCGTGCCGACGAGCAGCAGGAACGCCGCCGCGAGGAGTTTCAGGGGCGGGTGGGTGTCCAGGTAGCGGCTGATCGGGCCGCTGGCGGCCACCATGATGACCATGGCGATCACGACGGCCGTGATCATGACCGGCACGTCGCCGCTGACACCGATGGCGGTGATCACGCTGTCCAGGCTGAACACGAGGTCGATCAGCGGAATCTGGAGGATCACGCCCAGCAGCGACACCTGACCCACGCTGGCCCCGTCCGTGCCGAGCGGGTCGGCCGCCATGCGCGAGAGTTCCCGCACGCTCTTGACCATCAGGAACAGCCCGCCGCCGATCAGGATCAGGTCGCGGACGCTGAAGTTCCTGTCCAGGACGCTGAACAGCGGTGCTTCCAGTCGCGTCAGCCACGCGATGCCCGACAGGAGCGCCACGCGCGTCACGACTGCCAGACCCAGGCCGACGGTGCGGGCCAGCGCCTGCTGCGCCTGTGGAAGGCGCGAGGCCAGCAGCGTGATGAACACGATGTTGTCGATCCCCAGCACCAGTTCCAGCAGCGTGAGACTCAGGATGCCGACCCAGCCCTGTGGGGTGCTCAGGACGTGCAGGAACTCGTTCACACCCGCCACCCTACGCATCCGGCGCCGCTTCCGCCGGTGACAATAAAGGGACGCTCAAGCGACCGCGTCAGCAGCGGCTTACAGAGGCACGGAACGGCCTCCTACACTGCACTTCTCATGCCACGCTCAGCCGACCGCCGGGGATGCCCGTGACCACCCCGGATCCCCGACCACCCACCAGCATCTTCGTCCTGAACCTCCTGCCCGTCGCGTTCGCCGTCATCCTGATCCTGCTGGGCCTGTCGTTCTTCAGCAAGGTCGCTCCCAGCCTGCTCGCCATCACCCTGGCGATCATCGTTGCCACCGCCCTGAACCCCGTTGCCCGGCGGCTGGAACGCCACATGCCCCGAGCCGCCGCCGGCGCCCTGACGGTCCTGCTGGTCGTCGCCGTGATCGCCGCGGCGCTGTTCCTGGCCGTGCCCCCCATCGCCGCGCAGCTGGGCAGCATCGGTGGCAGCAGCTTCAACCTCAGCCGCATCGAGCCACAGCTGAACGCCTGGCTGCGCGCCCACCCGCAGATGGACGCCATGCTGCCCGACGACATCTTCGACAGGGCCCAGACCCAGCTGAGCAAACTGGGCAGCCGCGCCGCCGAACAGCTCCCCAGCCTCCTGAGCCTGATTCTGGGCGGCGTGTTTACCGGACTGGTGACGCTGGTCATGGTCGTGTACGTCCTCGGCAATCCGGTGCCACTCGTGAACGGCGTGCTGGGCGCCGTGCCACCCAAACACCGTCTCGCAGCCACCTACGCGCTGGCGCAGATCCTCAAGCAGACCGGCGCGTGGGGCCGCGCCACGCTGCTCGTCATGCTCGTCACCGGCAGCTGCACCGCGCTGGGCTTCTACCTGCTGGGCGTGCAGAACTGGCTGGTGTTCGGCCTGCTGGCCGCGCTGGGCGAACTGGTCCCCACCATCGGCCCCATCGTCGCGACCATCCCACCCATCCTGTTCACCCTCGCGGACGACCCGCAGAAGGCTGTGTGGGTCGCCGTGTTCGTGCTGGTGTTCCAGCAGGTCAGCGGCTTCGCCCTCAGCCCCCTGCTCGTCGGCGGCGCCGGGAACCTGCACCCCCTGAGCGTCATCGTGGGCGTCATCCTGTTCGGCGGGGTGTTCGGCCTGGTCGGCGCGTTCCTGACCGTCCCGTTCCTGATCGTCATCAAGGCCATCTACCAGCACTTCTACCTGCGCGAAGCCCCGGACATCCCCGACGCGGTCGCCATGGCCCTGATCAGCGGCGTCGTCGAGGACCAGCTCGACCGGGAAGAGGAGGCCCGCGAGGCCGTGCGCAAGGCCCGCGCCGAGGTGCAGGAAGCCGAACTGGAACGCCAGCTGGAAGACGGCGAACTGGACCTGGAGGCCGCGCTGGCCACCGAGGTCACCCCCGAGGACACCGGCCCCGGCGAGTCACCTGACACGCCCACCACCCGGCGCGCCCCCTGATCTGCTAGAATCTGCGTTTGGGTGTCCCGCCCACGCGACGTGCGGCGGGCTTTTTCATGCCTACGAGAGCAGAAGGCCGCCGGCGCGCGCTCAGCGCAGAGGGCCAACCGCTCCGACAACAAGGGAGCTGAACTACATGGAATACCGCAACATCGCCATCATCGCCCACGTCGACCACGGCAAGACCACGCTCGTCGACGGACTGCTCAAGCAGACCCTGAAACTCGGCCACGGTGAGGAAATCGCCGAACGCGCCATGGACAGCAACGACCTCGAACGCGAACGTGGCATCACCATCCTCGCGAAGAACACCGCCGTCGAGTACAACGGCGTGAAGATCAACATCGTCGACACCCCCGGCCACGCCGACTTCGGCGGGGAAGTCGAACGCGTCCTCGGCATGGTCGACGGCGCCCTCGTGCTCGTGGACGCCGCCGAAGGCCCCATGCCCCAGACCCGCTTCGTGCTGCGCAAGGCCATCGAACTGGGCCTCAAGCCCATCGTGGTCATCAACAAGATCGACCGCAACGACGCCCGCCCCGAAGAGGTCGTGAACCTCACCTTCGACCTGATGGCCGAACTCGGCGCGAACGACGACCAGCTGGACTTCCCGATCCTGTACGCCATCGCCCGCGAAGGCAAGGCCTACAAGGACCTGAACGACCCCAAAGAGGACATGCACGAACTGTTCGACATGGTCCTCGAGCACATCCCCGCGCCCAAGGTCGACCTGGAAGCCCCCTTCCAGATGCTCGTCACGAACCTCGACTACAACGAGTACCTGGGCCGCATCGTGCTGGGCCGCGTCAACCGCGGCGTCGTCAAGAAGGGCGAATTCGTCCAGCTGATGCACAAAGACGGCACCATGACCAAGACGAGGGTCGTGCAGCCCTTCACGCACATGGGCCTGCGCCGCATCGAGATCGACCAGGTCGGCGCCGGTGACATCGTCGCCCTGGCAGGCATCGAGGACGCGCAGATCGGCGAGACCGTCGCCGACCTCGCCGACCCCGAGGCGCTGCCCATCATCACCGTGGACGAACCCACCGTGAGCATGATCTTCCAGCCGAACACCAGCCCGTTTGCCGGCAAGGAAGGCAAGTACGTCACCAGCCGCCACATCAACGACCGCCTCAAGCGCGAAGTGATGACCAACGTGTCCCTGAAGGTCGAGGAAATCCGCCCCGACGAGTTCAAGGTCAGCGGCCGCGGCGAACTGCACCTCTCGATCCTCCTGGAAACCATGCGCCGCGAAGGCTACGAAGTGCAGGTCGGCGCGCCCCAGGTCATCATCCGCGAGATCGACGGCGAGAAGCACGAACCCATCGAGCACCTCGTGATCGACGTGCCCGAGAACCACTCCAGCACCGTCATCGGCGTCCTCGGTGCCCGCAAGGGCCAGATGGTCAACATGGAACCCCAGGGCACCCGCACCCGCGTGGAATTCAAGATCCCCAGCCGCGCCCTGTTCGGCTTCCGCACCCAGTTCCTGAGCATGACGCAGGGCGAAGGCATCATGAGCCACATCTTCGACGGGTACGCCCCGTGGGCCGGTGAACTCAAGACCCGCCAGAACGGCTCCCTGGTCAGCATGGAAGACGGCGTCGCGTTCGCGTACTCCATCTGGAAACTCCAGGACCGCGGCAGCTTCTTCATCGACGCCGGTCAGGACGTCTACGTCGGCATGATCGTCGGCGAGAACGCCCGCGAGCAGGACATGAACGTGAACGTCTGCAAGAACAAGAAGCTCACGAACGTCCGCTCCAGCGGCGCCGACGAGGCCCTGACCCTGATCCCCCCCAAGCGCATGAGCCTGGAAGACGCCCTGGAGTACATCAGCGAGGACGAACTCGTCGAACTGACCCCCCAGAGCATCCGCCTGCGCAAGAAGATCCTCAACCCCAGCTTCCGCAAGTAAAGTCCGGAACGCACCGCGCCCCCTCCCTTCCCGGAGGGGGTGTTGCCTTTGGCCTTGTCCCGGCGCTCACCGCCCTCACGACCTGCACGCCATACACTCGACTCATCCCGTGTGCCCAGGAGGTGCTCCCCGTGAACTTCACCACCGTCCCCCGATTCCGCCCGTTCCCCCTGGCTGCCCTGACGCTCGCCGCCCTGACCCTCGCCACGCTGCTGAGCGCCTGCTCGCTGGGCCGCGACGACCGCTCGGCCGAGGCCACCCAGGCGGCGGCCGACGCGACGCTCCGCGACGCCATGACCGCCAGCGCCCGCGCCGTTCAGGGCACTGAACTAAAAGCCGACGCCCGCTGGTTCACCTGCCCGGGCGGGATCGGGTCGCGCTACAGCGGCGGCGGCATCATGAAAACCCCACAAGGTGACCGGGCGGACCAGCTGGCCGCCATCCGCAGCGCCGTCCTGGCCGCCGGATTCCAGGACGCCACGCAGGTTGATGGTCACGTCACTGCCCAGCGGGACGACGTGAGCGTGGATGTCCGATTCCGTCTGCCAGACCAGTCCTGGACGTTCAGTGTTCTGACCCGCTGCCACACCTACGGCGGGAAGGACCGGGCGCGCGTGCAGTCCGGTGACCGCCACATCATCCTGCCCTGACGCCGCCCGCCCTGACCGAGTGCGGCGCCCGCGATCACGGCCCGTGAGGCCGGTGGTCGCGGGCGTCACGGGTGAGTGTCAGTCGCCCAGCACCGTCAGGCCTAGCAGGGCAGGGTTGGCATTGCCGCCCGCGCTGACCAGGGTCACCGAGCGGATGACCTGATCAGGCTTGGGATTCACCCATTCGAGGACAGGCACGGCGACGCTCAGGCCCTCGCCGGTCACGCCGTTCCAGCCGGGGGCGGGGATCATGCTGGTGGGCGCGGTGTCCGTCCAGGCGCGGATGTGCCGCCCGTACTCCAGCGGCTGCGTGACCTTTGACCCGTCGGCGTATTCGATCTCGTACTGGCCGACCTTCTCGCGGTTGGTGGCGGCGGGCCAGCCGGTGGCGTGCAGGAACGCGATGGCGCGGGCCTTGCGGTTCAGGTCCACCGTGGCGCGGTCAGGGAGGGATTTGACGCTGGCGCGGCTGCCGCGCAGCATCACCGCGCCCCTGATGTCGAACAGGTACGCGCCCAGCCGCTGCACACCGGGCCGCAGGTTGCGCAGGTCGATGTCCTTGCCCTTGCCGATCCAGCCGCTGCCGTCGTCGTCCGCCAGGGCGCGCGTCACGACGGGGGAGAGGTCCACCGTCGCGCCCGCCTCGGCGCGGTATGGGGTGGGCTGGTACAGGTCGCGGTAGCGGAGTTCGGCGTCCTTCACGGCGGGCGCGGCCGGATTCCAGAACGCGTTGGCCGCCCGGATGAACGGCGTGCCCTGATCGGCGTTCCCGTCCCAGATGCTGGGGTTGCCGAAGTACCCGGTCCAGCGGGTCTGGATCATGCCCAGCGCGCCCGCGGTCGCGGCGGCCTGCGCGTGCCCTTCGGCGTTGCCCGGGTCGGACCAGCTGGCCCCGAAGGTCGGGAAGCCCAGCTTCTTGATGGTGCCCAGCATGCCGAAACTGTTCCCCGGCGCGTAGTTCCAGTACGCCACCTGCAGGTCCTTGGGTAATCGGGCGGGCAGCGTGCCGATCACCGCGTCCGCGAAGGCGGTGTCGTGCCAGATCATGCTGCCCACGCCCAGCCCCTTCAGGTACCCGTGCAGCTTCACGACGTCGTTCACGAACAGCGTCTCGAACCCCAGCGCCCTGCCGTTCTCGCGGGCGGGGAAGCGGTCGCGGTCACGCACCTCGTCGTGCCCCAGGTGAATGACCTTCGGCCCAAAGACCTCGACCGCCTCCTTCAGGACGGGCAGGATCACGCGGTCGTACGTGGCGGGGTTCAGCGTGTCGTACGCCCAGGGACTCTGACTGTCCGGGTCCTGTTTCAGGTCCGCGTTCTTCCCGCCGTAGAACATCCAGCCGGCGTGCGACAGCGTCTCGATCAGCGGGATGACCTCCAGGCCGTAACTGCGGGCCAGGTCCGCCACGCGCCGCGCCTCGGCCTTGCTGGCCCCGCCGGGGTGCGCGAAGCCCCCCGCCTTGGCCGTGTCCCACTGCACGTAGTTGCTCATGACGAGCACCGCGTTGAACTTCAGGGCGGCCAGCATGGGAATCAGGGCGTCGTTCACGCCCTTGCTGTACTGGTCGAGGTAGATCATCGCCACGCGCTGGCGCAGGGCAGGCGCGTCCGTGATGCGGGCGTAGCGAAGCCCGGAGGGCGTCAGGAGCTGCCGCAGGGTCTGCGCGCCCAGGTACGCGCCGCGCGCGTCCGCCCCGACCACGTAGGCGCCGGCGTCGTCCACCCACAGCGCGTAGGCTTCCTCGCCGCCCGGCGTCAGGCCCGCCGCCTTTGCGCGGGCGGCCAGATCGGCGTCGGCCAGCGTGCCGATCACGATGCCCTTCCCACCCGCCGGGGCGTCGGCCAGGGTCAGGCCCAGCCGCGCCTTCCACTCGGCCCGCAGGTCCCGCACAGCCCAGCCCAGCTCCGGCGCGGTGCCCACCACGCGCACGCCCAGCCCGCCCAGGGGCAGCGTGCCGTTCGGGAACGTTGCCGCCTTCGGCTGCGGTACGAGCGCCGCGAAGGGCATCTGCACGCGCGCCTCGGCGGCCGGGGTGAGGGTCACGGGCGTCGCCAACGCGCTCAGGCTCAGGCTGATCATCAGGGCCCCCAGGCCCATCACTCGCTGTTTCATGTGTCCTCCGAAAGGGCAAGGAGGCGGGCGCCACCAGTCCGCGCGCCGCCTCCTGCTCCCTGCACCTCGATTACAGGCTGGCGTTCCAGGCCTTCACGATGTCGTCCAGCGCCTGCTTGGCGCTTTTCTGCCCGGCCATCGCGGCCTCGACGTTGTCCTTGAACACCTTGTTCAGCTTGCTGGCATCTGGGTACACCAGCGTCAGGTCCTTGGCGCGCTTCAGTTCCGTGGACGCCACGAGGCGGCCCTGGCTGACGGCGTCCGAGCCGCCTTGCTTGAAGAACTTGTCCCCGCTGGCCTTCACGGTGCTGGGGAACGTCGTCTTCGTGACTTTGCTGAACTGCAGCTGGTTCACGTCGTTCGTCAGGAACAGCGCGAGCTTCTGCGCCAGCGCCTTGTCCTTCACGCCTTTGGGCACCATGAAGCCCATCAGGCCGGTGTGGATGACGTTCCCGGCGATGTTGATCGGGTACGGCGCCACGCGCGTCTGATCGAAGATCGCCTTGTTGTCGTTCTGCACGCGCAGGATGAACTGAGGACCCGTGATCAGCATGCCCAGCTTCCCGGCCGAGTACAGCTCGGTGGCGGCCGTGAAGCCGCGGCGCATGGTGTCCTCGGGAATGTAGCCCTTCTTGTACAGGTCCACGTACGTCTGCAGCAGCTTGACGTGCTCGGGGCTGTTGAACACGGCTTTGCTGCCGCTCTTGTCCAGGATGGGCAGGCCTGCCTCCTGGAACACGTACAGCATGCTGATCCCGTTGATGTTCGGCATGAAGCCGTACATGCCGGTCTTGTCCTTGATCTGCTTCGCGGCGGCGATCAGCGTCTGGATGGTGCGCGGCGGGTTGGCGGGGTCCAGACCCGCTTTGCGGAAGATCTCGGTGTTGTACGCCACAACCTTCGGCGCCCAGTACCACGGCACCCCCATGACCTTCCCGTCGTACGTGAAGGTGTTCAGCGGGCTGGCGAAGTACAGCTTCTTCTGCGCGGCGCTCAGGTCCAGCGCCTCCAGCGCGCCCTGCTGCACCAGCTTGACCGTCATGTCGCTGCTGAGGTTCACGGCGGCCGGCGGGCGACCGGCGGCGACGGATGCGAGCAGTTTCTGTTCCATGGCGGTGGCGGGGACGTCCACCCACTTGAGTTCCACGGTGGGGTTTTCCTTCTCGAACTGCGCGACGAGGCGGTTCATCTCGTCGTTGAACAGCGGCGCGAGGCTGATCGTCCAGAATTCCAGCTGGGTCTTCTGCGCGTGGGCGGCCCCGCCGAGCATCGCGGCGGTGATCAGGGTGGTGAGGGCGCGGTATTTCATGCTTGAACTCCTGGGGGCGGCGCGCCGGGCGGCGCTGGGTGGACTCCGGCGGGGGAACTTGAGAAGGATGTGCGGAGAATGTAGCGGTTTTCAGAACCCATCGTCTGAGAACCTGAGCGTTCCCCTCTCACCGGGCCGTCAGCTTGACCGGTCGCCCGCCACCCCGAGTGCCTGCGCGAACCAGCGCGTCACGTGATCCGGGCGGGTGATCGCGCTGCCCACCACCACCGCGTGCGCGCCGGTCGCCAGGGCATGCGCGGCCAGTTCGGGCGTGTTCAGGCGGCCCTCCGCGATGAACGGCAGCCCCGCCCCGGCCAGCTCACGCATCAACGTGAAGTCCGGCCCCGCCTGCTGCGGGCTGTGCGGCGTGTACCCGCTCATGGTGGTGCCCACGATGTCCGCACCTGCCGCGTACGCCGCCTGCGCTTCCGCCAGCGTGCTGATGTCCGCCATCGCCAGCGCCCCGCAGGCATGCGCCTCGGCGATCAGGTCCGCCACCGGGAAGGGGCGCGGCAGGTCTGTCCCGTCGAAGGCCACGACCTCCGCTCCGGCCCGGGCCACCGCGCGCACCTCCTGCGGCGTCGCGGTGATGTACACCGGCGAGCCCGGCTGCGCCTGCTTCGTCAACCCGATGATCGGCACGTCCGTCAGCGCCCGCACTGTCCGGATGTCCTCCGGGCTGCGCAGCCGCAGGCCCCCCGCGCCGCCCAGCAGCGCCGCGCGGCTCATCGCCGCGATGATACCCGTGTCCCGCAGGGGGCTGCCGTCGTCCGCCTGGACACTCACGATCAACGCGCCCCGCAGGCGCTGTAGCACGTCACTCACGCCGGACAGTGTAGGGCCATCAGCTGGAGAAGAGACCCCGTACCCATACCGAGTGGAGTCGGGCAGGCCCTCAACACCACCCATCGTTCGCCATGGACAGCAGAAGTCAGAGCTGTTAAGAGTCACCCTCAACTCCTCTGAATCGAACCCGGCCAGGACCTGAACAGGACAGCGGGTGGAATGGGAGTCAAGGGACGGGGGGTTGAGCCCTCCAGGAATCTGAAAACGCTGTGATTCCTGGTGTCTCGTGAGCCACCGGTCGATACCTCAACTCACGTCGAGAACCCGTCTTTCTCGACTTCAGTCTGCTCGGGTTGAACGGGCATGGGGCAGTCGGCAGAAGGGGATAGGTCCTCGTGACGTCTTCAGTCTCCGTTCTGCCTGACGCTCAGTTGCTGGGAGGTCAGCGGGGTGGGTATCAGCAGGGCCCCTCGGCTGGCACGATCATCATGACCGGGTTCTGAAGCGATGGATATGTCTGCTGCAGGCGTGTCAGATCCTGTTGAGCCGCCGTGAATCCCTGTGCGGCGGCCAGACGCAGCCACACGGCTGCCTGCCCCAGATCTCGCCAGACGCCCTGACCATTGGCATACGCGGCGGCCAGATTATGTTGAGCCTGCGCGAAGCCCTGCTGCGCTGCCCGGGCGTACCAGCAGAACGCCTGGACATCGTTCCGGGGAACGCCACGGCCGTTGGCATACAGCACGCCCAGGTTGTTCTGGGCGATCATGTCGCCCTGCTCGGCGGCCCGGCGGTACCAGCTGGCGGCCAGCGCGTCATCTTGCGGAACGCCCACCCCCCTGGTGTACAGCACGGCCATGTTCAGCTGAGCGGGGATCAGGCCCTGCTCAGCGGCCCGGCGGTACCACTCGGCTGCCTGCGCGTCACTCTGATCCACTCCCTGCGCATTGTCGTACAGCTGCCCCAGCTGCAGTTGCGCTTCCGGGTGGCCCTGCTCGGCGGCCTGCCGGAACCATCGAGCGGCCAGGGCGTCGTCTCTGGGAACGCCCTGACCATCGTGATACAGAACACCCAGGTTGAATTGCGCCAGGATGTGACCCTGCTCGGCCGCCTTCCGGAACCACACGGCGGCCTGAGCGTCGTCCTGCGCAGTACCCTGAGCAGTCAGGAACAACACCCCGAGGTTGAACTGCGCGCTGGCGTGACCCTGCTCGGCCGCCCGGCGGTACCAGACGGCAGCCAATGTCGCGTCAGGCGTCACCCCACGGCCTGTCATATACATCGTCGCCAGCCAGAATTGGCCAGCCGCGTCCCCAGCTTGAGCCGCGTCCGTGAATTCCCGGACAGCCTCAGCGTATGATCCCGTGCGGTACAGGCCGATGCCGTCCTCCACGGACGCTCCCGCGGTGGTGCTCAGAACTGCCCAGAGCGCCACTATCCATGTGTATCGCTTCTTCATCAGGTGTCCTCCGTTCAGGGCTGCGTTCTTCCATGCTGCAACGACAGTATCGGCAGCGTGAACTCGCTGATGATGTCCCCCGTCGGGTGGGCATGCATGTCGTGGACTGGACACATGACGTGTGGTCACGGGCTGCACTATAGAAAGGTTTACAAATCTTTCAACCCGAGCGAATGCGAGAAGGAGCAAAGCGGGTTCCGGTCGTGGAGTTGGCAGATCAGTGGTCTTCCGATCTGTCAACGAAACAGATGGAATCCGTGTAAGATGTTGAAATTGCCGTACGCTGGGCGTCGTGAGTCTGACTCTGACAAGCGGCGCGCTGGTGATGGTGGACATTCCCGGCCCCACCCTGGATGACGATACGGTCGCGCATCTGCGCCGCCACAGGATCCGCAGCGTGTGCCTGTTCCGCAAAAATGTGGTTTCCGAGGCGCAACTCTCGGTCCTGTGCGCCGACCTGCGCGCCGTGATGGGCGAGCACGCCCTGATCGCCCTGGACCACGAGGGCGGCGCGATCCTGCGCCCGACGTTCTGGCCGTTCGCGCCAGCTGCCATGAATCTGGGCGCGGCAGGCGACGAGGCGCTGACGGAGGACGTGAGTGCCGCCCTGGCGCGGCAGCTGCGCCGCGTGGGCATCAACTGGAACTTCGCCCCCGTGCTGGACGTGAACGTGAACCCCGCCAACCCCGTGATCGGCGAGCGGGCCTTCGGCGCCGACGTGGGGCTCGTGACGCGCATGGGTCGCGCCGCTCTCTCTGGGCACGACCGGGCAGGCGTCGCCGCGTGCGTCAAACACTTCCCCGGGCACGGGGACACCAGCCTGGACAGCCACCTCGCCCTGCCCCGTGTGGACAAAGCCAGGGAGGACCTGGAAGCCGGGGAGTTCGCACCGTTCCGCGACCTGCTGCCCGTCACGCCCGCCGTGATGACCGCGCACATCATCTACCCGGCGCTGGACCCCGCGCGGCCCGCCACGCTGTCCCGCGCGGTGCTGACCGGCCTGCTGCGCGAGGAGTGGGGTTTCGACGGCGTGATCGTCACGGACTCCATGGGCATGAAGGCCATCGACGACCACTACGGGCGCGGCGAGGCCGGGGTGATGGCCATCCAGGCGGGCGCGGACCTGGTTATGGCCCTCGGCCGCCGCGAGGCGCAGGAGGCGACCCTGAACGCCATCCAGTCCGCCCTTGACAACGGGACGCTGGACGCCACGCAGATGCAGGCCAGCGTGCGCCGCCTGGAAGCCCTGGCCGCCCGCTACCCCGCGCAGGCGGATGCCACCCTGGACCCGCGGGCTGACGCGGCGCTGCTGGAATGTGCCTGGGCGCGCGGCCTGAGTGCGTACCGCGACCCGGTCGCCCCGCCCCCCGGTTCAACGGTGCTGCTGGTCGCGCAGACGAAAGTCCCCCGCGAGAACGTCAGTGAGGCCAGCGTGGACGCCGCAACTCTCGCCGCCGAGCTGAGCGGCGTGTACGAGGTGCAGCTGCACGCCTTCGAGGACCCGGCGGACCTGGACTGGACCGCCCTGCGGGCCCTGGGGCTGCCGGTCATCCTGGCCACCACTTCACGCCACCGCCACGCCGCGCTGCGCGGGACCCAGCCCGATCTGCACCTGGCGCTGTACAACCCCTACGCCGCACTGGACGTGAACGCCCCGGCGGTCCTCACGTACGGATTTCAGCCGGAAGCCCGCCGCGCCGTGCGGCGCTGGCTGACCGGCGACCTGAGAGCGGCCGGTACGCTGCCGTTTCCGGAGTGACCCGGCGTAGCCCGTTCGGCGCACACGGCAACGATACGGACGGCAGGGTTCAGTTCCGTCGGGCGAGCCCATGAGCGCACCACCCACCTGAACTGAATTCTGATGCCAGGAGACCGCGTATCTGAATGGCACCAGGGTCGGTTCTGACGCCGTGGGCTGTGCGCACGGTGCGGGCGGAACCCTGAAACCGCTGCCGTTCTCAGGTGCGCGCTCTGCGGCGCAGCCGTGCGGGTCTGATCGGTTCAGAGGTCTGGCGGGTGTCCCTCGACCCCGCGGACTTCTGCGGTCAGAACGGTTCGAAGCTGATGGAGTCCACCAGCATGTGAACGGTACCGCGCGTGGCGGGGCCGCCCCACGCGGCGCTGTTCGTGGGCCACACGTTCAGCATGATATGAGCGGCGTCCTGCGGGACGTCCTGGGTGGTCTCCCAGACCTTCGAGCCGTTCAGGAAGTACGTGACGCGGTCCGGTCGCCACTCGTACGTCATGGTCTGGAAGGACTGGCCGAACGTGACGCTGGTGGGCAGCACGCCGGACGTCTTGCTGTTCACGGTCCGCCACACGGCGGTGTTCAGCGTCCTGGGCCGGTTCCCTTCGATTTCCAGGTCGATCTCGGTGGCGCTGTCGTTCACGTAACTGAACGCCCCGCTGATGTTCCCGCTGAGGACCTTGCCGCTGCGTGCGGGGTGGGCGCTGGTGCTGGCCGCCCGGAAGCGGTAGGTGTACCGACCGAAGCCGAAGGTCTGGTGGGTCTGCACTTCGGCGGCGCGGGCGCACAGGCCCGTGGCGCAGCTCTGCACCGTCAGGGTGAGCAGCAGGTGGCCGCCCTTCACGCTGACCAGTGCCGGGTCGAACCGGCCGGTCAGGCCGGGCCGCTGCCAGAATCCGCCCCAGCTGGATGGCTCCCAGCGGGCCGTGTCGAGCGTGTCGAACGTTTCGGTCCACGCGGCGCCCGCCGGACGCAGGGAGACGGAAGTGGTCGGCGGGGTCAGATCGTTGCAGGCCACGAGGGACAGGCCCAGCAGGGCGGAACGGACCGTGTGTGCGATAGGCATGCTGAATCTCCCTCTGGTGACCCGGCCAACCCCTTGGGTTCCGTGGCTTTGCGTCACCGCCTTGCGGCGGTTTTGCCCTGAGCATGGGGACACTGGACAGCCTGAAGTGTGTCCGTTGAACTCCGTCAAGTCTCTTACATGAACGTGGACGGCGGCACCCCTGGGCGGGGGCCACCCGGAAGCGGCCGGTGTGGTAGACGCGGACCGCGATGCCCATGGACTATGTGACCGTGGGTGTCGGGGCACTTGAGGGGCGTGCCGTCAGCCCCCCGGCTTGACGTCCACCGCTCGGTTCCTTGGACCCTCGCTGGGCGCGTTTCAGGGAGCCTGGGGATTGCCTCAGTCTCCCTGGAACGCGCTGACAGCAGAGTTCAGAGGTATCGAGGATACCCTCGATACCTCTGAATCGAGCACCTGAGAAAAACAGTGGTTGGAAGTGGAATCGAGGGGCGTGCTCGTGGCCCTTCAATGAAACTGATAACCGCTGTGAGAGGCTGAGGCGCTGCGCAGAGCGGCCCGTCGGAGGACGTGTCAACGCGAGCCCGACTGGGGAGAGTCTCCTGTTCGCTGTCCACCGGGTCGGGTCCCGCCGTTCAGGGACTGGTGGGGTCTGCGTGAAACTGGTCGCTACCGCGTTGTGGGGCAGCGGCGGAAGGCGTTCAGGGCCGGGTCACTGGTCGTGAGGCGCCAGTCGACGCGGCCATCCCTGATGTGAAACCAGAAGGCCCGGCGGATCTGCCCGAATGCGGGTAGCTGCGCGCACATGTCGCGGATCCACGCGGCCTTGTCGCCGCCCTGCTCCACGCTGGCCACCTCGCCCAGCTGGACCGGCTTGGTCCCCGCGACCCTCTTCAGCTCCTGATACGACGCCCCGAACGTGTCACGGAAACTCAGCCAGCGGTTCCAGGCGTTGGTGGTGCCCCAGTTGTACCCGTCCAGGCCGACCTCGTCCACCCAGGCTCCTCCCGGGTACAGGGCGCGGTACGAGCTGGGCATGCCCGGGTACTGGATGTTGGGCGTCCATACCCAGCGCACCGGAGCCCGTTCAGCCCGGAAGACGTTCACGACATGCCGCCACGCCCGGATGAAATCGGCGGACGTGTTGTTGGGACCCAGCTGGTACGCGCCCCAGTTTCCGTTCATTTCCGGCGCGAACGTGATGCGCACCGGCTGACCGGCCTGCCGGACATCCCGGGCGAACCGGCGCAGGTAGGCGTCGTGCCGGCCGGCGGCGATCTCCCGGTACGGAACGCCCCGCAGGGCGCCCGCGACCTGCCTGCGCGGCTGCCAGGAGAGTTCGAGTTCCTTGCCCTGCGCGAGCAGGGTCCGGGCGTACCTCAGGTTGAACGGCGTGGTCCAGTCCTGAAACCAGCGGACCGCGGCGAAGCGGCACCCGACCTTCCGCTCCACGGCGGCCAGGACGGCCGGGCTGTCCACTGTCAGGCCGAACACCCCGCAACTCGGCACCGCGGCCGCCTGCGTGGCTGGGACAGCGCCCGTGAACAGCAGCGCGGCCACAGTGACCGCGGCCCGCCGCCACCTGGCACGAGGCCCGCCTGCAGGCCGGACTGGGGTGGAAACGCTGATGGGTGCGGGCATGTCACGCGCATGATGGCAGTGTTCGGGCCTGGGACGGGCGGTGCCCCCCACGCTGGCCCCCACTGCCTGTAGGTGCGCTGAACCTTGTCCCAGCGTGACACCACCGGGCACTCACGGTGCGTCAGAACCGGACGCCTAGCCTGAACGCAGGGCGTGACCGGACCTCAGGGACGGGCATCCACGCCGAGATACAAGTGCCGGGAGGCGCAGATCCTCGTCTTCGAATCGGTCACCTGAACAGACGAGAGGAGCCAGTGGTGAGACCGCCCCGAGGGAGGCATCACCATGGGCTTTACGACTGTCCTGCCGTCCACCCCGCTGGGTTGGACCCTGTTCATCATTGTGCTTCTGCTGCTGATCAAGGCGGCGCTGACGGTCACGCTCGCCACCGCTCACATCTGGGTCCGGCGCCGCCGCGCCCGCGACTGGCACGGGCGGGACACGCCGGGCGTCAGCGTCATGATCGCGGCGTTCAATGAGGAGGTCGGCATTGCCCAGACCATCCGGTCCGTGCTCGCTCAGGACGGCCCGCCCCTGCAGGTCATTGTCGTGGACGACGGCTCCACCGACCGCACCGCGGCCATCGCCGATGAATTCGCGCGGCGGGACGCCCGCGTGCAGGTGCTGCGCCAGGCGAACGGTGGGAAGGCCAGTGCCCTGAACCGCGCCGCCGCTCACCTGGAGTACCCGGTCGCGGTGAGCGTGGACGCGGACTCCTCGCTGGCGCCGGGCGCGCTGTCGGCCCTGTCGCGCCATTTCCTGAACCCGGCGGTGGGTGCCGTCGCCGGGGACGTGCGGGTGGCCGGCCCGGTCACGTCGCTCACGCAGATGCAGCACCTGGAATACAGCGTCGGGCAGCAGATGGACAAGCGGGCGCAGGACATGCTCGGGGCGGTCAGCGTGGTGCCCGGCGCGGCCGGCGCGTTCCGCACGGACCTGATTCGCCGCCTGCACTACAGCGGCGACACCATCACCGAGGACATGGACCTCACCGTCGCCATCGCCGCGGCGGGCTACCAGGTGCGTTTCGAGCCGGCCGCACTGAGCTTCACCGAGCCGCCCGTCACCCTGCCCGCCATGTGGCGCCAGCGGCTGCGCTGGATGTACGGCACGTTCCAGGTCATGGGTAAGTACCGCCACCTGATCCTGACAGCGCGCGGCGGACGCCTGGGGTGGCTGACCCTCCCGTACGTGCTGCTCTACGGACTGGTGCTGGGCGGAGCCGGACCGCTGTTCGATCTGGCGGCGCTGACCCTGCTGGTCCAGCAGATGAGCGGGGGCTCTGCCCCGCCTGGGGCCCTGGTCCCGCTGCTCGTGAGCATCGGGATCGATGTGCTGGTGGCGGGCGTGGCCCTCGCGCTGGGCCGACAGTCGCTGCGGCCCCTGCTGATCACGCCGACCCAGCGGCTGTTCATGCGGCCGTTCGTGGCCCTGGTGGTTATCGTGACGTGCCTGTCGTTCCTGCGGGGCCGCACCGTCCGCTGGAACAAGATGCCCCGCGTGGGCGTGCACCTGCCCGGCCAGCCGTCCCCGGTGGCCCCGCAGGCGGGCGACTGATGCGTTCGCTCTGCCTGATCCTCCTGCTCGGCAGCGCCGCCGGTGTCCTGGCCGTCTCGGCGCCCACCCCGGCAGCGCCGCTCGGTCAGGTGCTGGCCCGCCAGCAGCTGATCAGCCCGGCGGTGACCACCCGCGGTCAGGCGGCCGGTGAGGTGACCGTGTCGGTGTCGCTGGTGCGGCAGACCGAGGGGCTCCAGGCCCGGGCCACGTTCGGCAGCACCCTGAACGCGGAGGCCGTGGTGAACGGCTCATTGAGCCTTTCGACGCCGGGCGGAGAGGAGCTGGCCCGCAGCAACCCGCGGCAACTGGCCTCCCTGAGTCCGGGTGGCCAGGCGGTGCTGGTGACCCCCTGGAGTGCAGGTGACCTGCCCGTGTGCGTGGACGCCCAGCTGACCGTCTGGAGCGGCCCGGACGCCCCTGGACCGCTCAGGGCCGCCCGGGTGGCCGGGCCGCTTCGTCCGGTGTCGTTCATCGCGCGCGTCTGCACGCCCTGACGGCGGACTGCTCGCGTCCGGACCGCCCGGGTCAGCGTTCCCAGGGCCACGCGCCGGGCGCGGCAGCCAGGCCCAGCGCGCGCGGGCCGACGTGGACACTCAGGACGGGATTCACGCCGGTGCGGTCACTCCACACGATCGGGTGGCGGCCCGCCAGCTGCTCGAGGGCCGCGTCGGCGTCCTCCGGGTGGTTGCCGTACAGCAGCCCCACGCGCAGCGGCGTGCCCTCGCGGAACCGCCGCGTGACCTGCTCGGTCAGCGCCTGGATGGCGCCCCGGTACGAACGGGCGCGGCCGACATTCACGTACGTGCCGGCCGCCTTGTCCACCGTGATCACGGGTTTGAGGTTCAGCAGGCCGCCCAGCGTGGCCTGGACGCGACCGATCCGCCCGCCGCGGCGCAGGTACTCCAGGGTCTCGATGGTGAAGTACAGTTCGGTCTCCTCGTGCACGGCGCGCATCCACTCGCGCGCCTGCTCGGTGCTCCGGCCCTGCCGGGCAGCCGTGACAGCCGCGTGGATCTGGAAGGCCTGCGCGGCGCTCAGGGTGCCGCTGTCGTGCAGGATCACGCGCGGGCCGCCGGGGCCGGTCAGCTGGCGGGCCTGATCGGCGGAGTTGTGGCTGCCGCTCAGGCCCGCGCTGGTCGTGACCGCGAGCACCTCGGGCGTCCCGGCCGCCTGCATGGCGCTCAGCCAGTCCTGCGGGGTGGGCTGCGCGCTGGTGGGGTGCGTCGGGTTCGAGGCCAGCTGCCGGTACAGGTCCTCGCGGCTGATCTCGGTCATGCGGTACGACGTGCTCCCGAAGTTCACGGCAAACGGCGCGACCGGCACGGCGTTGTGCAGGGTGGCGTAGGCGTCCAGGCCGCCGTCAGTCACCACGCCGAAGGAGGGAGCGGTCACTTCAGCACCGTGTCATTCATGGACTCGATCAGCTTCAGGGCGGCGGTGTGGTCCTCGGCGTCTCCCACGACGCGCTGTGCGCCGCGCAGCAGGTCCGCGACCTGGGCCAGGACCGGCGCGCTGCCCTGCACCGACTGCGTGAGGTCCACCGCGATCCCGGCGTCCTTGGCCAGCAGGCCCAGCGCGAACGTGGCGGGGAACTCGCGGGTCAGGACGCGCTGCGGGATGAGGTTCTCGCTGGCGTTGCTGCGGCCGCTGCTGGCGTTGATTACGTCCAGCGCCGCGCCGAGATTCACCCCGGCGCGACCCAGGATCGCCAGTCCCTCACCGGTGGCCCAGAGGGTCACGCCCAGCAGCGCGTTGTTCACCGCCTTCACGGAGAAGCCCGCGCCGGTTCCGCCCACGTGCACGACCTTCCCGGCGAACGCCAGGTGCGGCCGGACCCGGTCCAGGGCGTCGGGGTCGCCGCCGACCATCACGGTCAGGCGCCCGGCCTGTGCGCCGGCCGTCCCTCCGCTGACCGGCGCGTCGAGAAAGGTCACGCCCGCGCGGTTCAGGTCGTCGGCCTGCCGGGCGGCGGCGTCCGGGTGGCCGCTGGTGCAGTCCACCCAGACGGCACCGGGTCGCAGGCGGTCGCGCAGCGCGGTCATGATCTCGTCCACCTCGGCGCTGGTGGGAAGGCAGGTGAAGATCACGTCGGCGGCGGCGATCTCGGTCAGGGGGACGGACTGCGTGCCGTGCGTCTGGGCGTGAGCGTCGGCTTTCGCGGCGGTGCGGTTCCACACGAGGACGCGGTGCCCGTGGTCACGGGCGTGGCGGGCCAGGTGTGCGGCCATGGGGTCGCCCATGGCGCCCAGGCCCACGAAGGCAAGAGTGGTCATCATGATTCAGCGTAGGGGCCGCGGCCACGCCAGTCCCTCAAGCTGGACTCGGTGCAAAAAGATCGCTCAGGGGTGGGCGTTCACGGTCGCCTCGCTCAGTTCCCACAGCAGGAACGCCGCGCCGTCGTCCCGCGCCTGCGGTGCCGGGGTGGCCTCACGGCAGTTGCTGAAGTACCGCCCGCTGACCTGCACCGGTTCCGCGGCGAGGTGCAGGGTCGTCTGCGCGCCCTGCTCGGGCGTGATGGCGAAGCGGTCCACGATGCGGTACGCGCGGCTGACCCAGCCGCCATTGTTGTGCGCGAAGCCCGTGGCGACCATGCCCGGGTGCAGGCTGTTGCTCTGGATGCCCGGCTCGCGCCGCGCGAGTTCCCGCGCGAACAGGATATTCGCGAGTTTGCTCTGCGAGTATGCCGCCCACCCGCCGTACCCCCGGCGGAACTCCGGGTCGTCCAGACGCAGGCGCCCCATGGCGTGCGCGGCCGAGGCGACCGTCACCACCCTCGGCGCCTGCCCTTCCCGCAGCAGGGGCAGCAGCTCGCGGGTCAGCAGGAACGGCGAGAGGTGGTTCAGCGCCCAGGTCTGCTCGATGCCCTCGCGGGTCTCCTGCCGGGACGTGAAGAACGCGCCGGCGTTGTTGATCAGGACGTCCAGACCTTCACCGCGGGCCGCGAACTCCTGCGCGGCGCGGCGCACCTGCGTAAGTTCGCTCAGGTCGGCCAGCAGGGTCGCCTGCGCGCCGATGTCGCGCGCCACCTGCGCCGTCTTGTCCGGGTTGCGGCCCACGATGGTCACGTGCGCCCCCCGGTTCACGAGGTCGCGGGCGGTGATCAGTCCGATTCCGCCGGTCGCGCCGGTGATCAGGACGCGGCGGCCGTGCATGCTGGTCGTCATGCCGCCCAGCATAGACGCTGCCCGCTGCGGCGGACGGCGGGCGCGCTGACAGACACCCGGCGGGCGTACGGCCGGAAAGAGAGGCCTCGCTCTGTGGGAGTCCGGCCTCTCGCGCTGCGGACTTCACTCGGCCCGCGTATTCATTTGTGCGCTGGTCACCCCAGTGTACGGCCCTGGCCTCACAGGAGTGTCACACCTGCCTGAAGGCGATCTTCACACGGGGGCTTCATGAAGGTCAGGCGCGGTGCCCTGCAGCCCGGCCTGCACGAACCGGTCGAGCGTCCGGGCCAGTTCGCGGGTCTGGTCGGCGCTGAGCCCGGCGGTGATGGCGTGCGTGGCGGTGGCCTGCAGCAGCAGCGTGAGGCAGGTCAGCAGGTACGGGACGCGGGCCCGGCCTGCGGGGGGCGACACGTGCAGATGGAGCCGCCCTTCCAGGTCGCGGAAGACCGCCAGTCGGCGTTCGGTGAAGGCGGGCCCGCTGCCGCTCTGGAGCAGGGTCAGCAGGGGGCGTTCCTGAATCAGCTGTTCGAGAATGGTGGCGAAGGGATGGGGCTGGCTGTGCAGGTCGCGCAGCAGGGGCGCGAGGCGGCCCTCGAATTCGGTGAGGCGCTGGTCGAGCAGCTCGCCGAGAATGTCGGCGGTGGACGTGAAGTAGGCGTACACGGTCGGGCGGGAGATGCCGAGGTGGGCGGCGATGTCCCCCATGCTGACGGCCTCGAAGCCCTGACGGGTGAACAGGTCCTCGCTGCCGTCGAGGATCTGCTGGCGGCGGTCGGCCGAGGGCAGGCGGCGCCGCAGGGTGGGGGAGGCGGGGGCACTCATGGGCACAGTATAGCGCAATACTGACAAAGTGTCACTTGACAGAATGTCGAGAGCGGCGCACACTGAGCCGAGTTGACGAACTGTCAGAACTGAACTGCTCCGAGGTGCCCATGACCCGACCCCGCCCCACCCGTCCCACCCTGCGCGACAGCTACCGCGCCCTGACCCCCGCCGAACGAGGCCTGTGGCGCCACCCCATCATGTGGGCCGCCGCGCTGGCCTTCCTGTTCATCCCCATCACCTACGTCGCCGTGTACCTCATGAGCGTCTGGGACCCCGCCGGGAACCTGAACCAGCTGCCCGCCGCCCTCGTGAACCTCGACCGCGGCACCGTCTCCCGCGGAGAGAAGGTCAACGTCGGCCAGGACCTCGTCAAGGAACTCCGCGAGGACCCACCCGTGGACTTCCGCACCTACCCCAGCGTGCAGGCCGCCCAGCAGGCCGTGCGCAACGGCGAGGTCTACTTCGCCCTGACCATCCCCGCCGACTTCAGCCAGAAGGCCGTCGCGGGCAGCAGCGCCCAGCACGGCCTGCTGCAGCTGTACCGCGCGCCCGGCCTGAACTACTACGCCAGCACCGTCGCCGACCGCGTGGCGGGCACCATCGCCACCGAACTGAACGCCACACTTGGCGAGAACCGCTGGGACGTGGTGCAGACCAGCCTCCAGGACGTCCAGGATGGATTCGCGGATATCCGTGACGCCATCCGCAAACTCGCCGACGGTGCCCAGACCCTCACCGACGGCACCCGCACACTGAACGACGGTGCGGGCGACCTCCAGACCGGCGCGGGCAAACTCGCCGGCGGCGCGGACAAGCTGGCCGACGGCGCTGAAACACTCAGCGGCGGCGTCACCCGCCTGACCGGCGGCGTCACCCAGCTCAGCAGCGGCCTGCGCCAGCTGGAACAGGCCGCCCCCGGCAAGCAGCAACTGCAACCCCTGCGCGACGGCGCCGCGAAACTCACCGCCGGAGCCACCAGCCTGAACGGCGGCCTGACCAAGCTCGCCGCCGGGGGCGAGCAGCTCGCCGCGGGCGCCGCGAAACTGACCGCCGGGGCCACCCAGGTCGCGGGCGGCAACGCCCAGCTCGCCACGCAACTGCCGCAACTGGCCGGTGGCCTGGGCGACCTGAACAAGGGAGCCCAGCAGCTCAGCGGCGGGGCCGCGCAGCTGCGCAGCGGCGTCGCCAGCGGCCTGAAACCCGCCGTGGACGGCGCCGCGCAACTCCAGGCCGGAGCCCAGAAGCTCGGCGCGGGCCTCGGGCAGGCCAAAGGCGGAGCGCAGAAAGCCGCCGACGGCGCCGGGCAACTCGCCGCCGGACTGCCGAAACTGAGCAGCAGCCTCGGGCAGCTGCAGACCGGCGCGCAGACCCTTGCGGGCGGCGCCGGGCAGCTGAGCACCGCCCTGAAAGGCACACCCGCCGCCACCGGCGCGGCCAACCTCCAGAGCGGCGCCACGCAACTCGCGGGCGGCCTGGGGCAGGCGCAGACGGCCGCGCAGACCGCCAGCAGCGGCGCTCAGCAGCTCGCCACGCAACTGCCGGGCCTCGTCAGCGGCCTGGGCGACCTCCAGACCGGCGCGAACCAGCTTCAGGCGGGGGCCGACAAGTTGCAGGCGGGCCTGACCAGTGGCAGCAGGAGCCTGCAGGACGGGGCCGCGCAGGTGCAGAGCGGCGCGCAGAAACTCGCGCAGGGTGCCGCCAGCGCCCAGGCCGGGGCGCAGAAGGCCGTGACCGGCGCGCAGCAGCTCGCGCAGGGCAGCAAACAGGTCCAGAGCGGCGCGCAGAGCCTCCAGACCGGAGCCACGAGCCTTGCGGACAACACCCGCAAGGCCGCCCAGGGCGCCCAGAGCCTCGCGAGCGGCGCGAAAGACTTCCAGGCCGGGGTGAACACCCTCGCGGACGGCAACGAGAAGATCAAGGGGGCGCTGGGGCAGATCACCGCGAAACTCCCCGCGCAGAAGGACCTGAACAGTCTGAAAAGTGGCGGGAAGACCCTCGCCAGCAGCGCCCGGCAGCTCGCCGACGGCGCCAGCAGCCTCGAAAGCGGCACCCGCTCCCTGAAAAACGGCGCCGGGGACCTGCTGGACGGCGCGCAGAAACTCACTGACGGCCTGAACGAACTGCACGACAAGGTCCCCGCCAGCATCGAGCAGCTGGGCGGCGACCCTACCGGCCTCGCCGAGAGCGTGCAGGTCCGCACCACCAATTTCGCGGATGTCCCCAACAACGGCAACGCCTTCGCGCCGTACTTCATCGCACTGGCCCTGTGGGTGGGCGCCACCATGACCACCTTCATCTTCCCGTACCTGCTGCTCCCCGAGAGTGGCCGCCAGACCCGGCAGGCCGCCCGCGTGGCCCGCAAGCTCACGCAGCCGCTGCTGATCGTGCTGGGACAGGCGATCATCGTCGTGATCGGCGTGCGCCTGATGGGCGTGCAGTTCGCCACCCCCGGACAGGTCATCCTGACCACCCTGGCGGGCAGTGTGACCTTCCTGCTGGTCATCCTGGCGCTGAACCTCCTGATCGGCCCCGCCGGGCGCATCCTGGCCCTCGTGCTGCTGATCGTGCAGCTCGCCGCGAGCGGCGGCAGCTACCCTGTGGAACTCAGCAACCCGTTCTTCCAGACGCTGCACAACATCATTCCCGTCACGGACGTCATCAACGCCCTGCGCCACGCCATGTTCGGCGCGTTCGAGGGGCAGTACTGGACCTTCATGGGCCGCATGGGCGTCGTCGCCCTGATCAGCCTGACCGTCGCGCTGCTCAGCCGCCGCCGCTGGGTGTACACCGAGGACCAGAACTTCCGCTCCCCGATCATCACCGACGTCGGCTGACCACCGACACGAACCGGCCCCCACCTTCCGCAGAGGGTGGGGGCCGGTTCGTGTCGAACCTCAGGCTGCGGCGGCGCGCCGGGTGTCCGGCACGTTCCGGATCAGGATCACCCCCAGGATGAAACACACGGCGGCAATGCCGAACACCAGCGTGTACCCCAGGTTCCCGCCCTGCGCGTTCCCCCAGTCCAGCAGGGCTCCCTGCGGCGCGCTGCTCATCTGCGGCGCGACGAACGCCACGTGCCAGATGCCCATGTCCCGCGCGTAACTGCTCTGGCTGGGCATCGCGTCACTGCCCAGCGCCCAGTCCACGCTCGTGAACGCCCCGAACCCCAGCCCGAACGCGCCCGCCAGCGCCAGCGCCGCCCCGAATGACGGCGCGACCAGCAGCAGCAGCGCCGCCGCCGCCATGACACTGCCCGCCACGTAGATCACGGGCTTACGGCCAATGCGGTCACTGATCCGCCCGCCCAGACTGGCGGACGCGATGCTGCCCACGATGATGCACAGCAGCATGATGCTGGTGCTCGTGCCCGCATCCGACTGCCGCAGCACGTCCTTGTTGTAGTACTGCAGGAAGGGCTGCACGCTGTACTGCCCCAGCGAGAACAGCACCCGCGTCACGAACACCCACAGGAACGGCTGGTGCGCGAACAGCTGCCGCCACGAGAGCGTCGGCCCCCCTGCGGGGCGCGTCACGACCGAGTCCGGTTCCGGCACGCCGCGCAGCGTCACCAGGGCCGGGCCGATCAGCAGCAGCGCGATCAGCACGAACGACACCAGCACCGGCAGTTTCAGCAGGCCCACCACCACCGCCGACACGGCCCCCAGCAGCTGCCCCAGCGCCTGCAGCATCGCCATGACCCCGCTGTACCGCCCGCGCTCGGACGGCGCGACCAGTTCCGGAATCAGCGCCGAGTACGGCGCCGTGGCGAAGTTGTTCCCGAACTGCACCAGCAGGAACCCCACCAGGTACACCCAGAAGCCCGTCATGCCGCCCAGCGCGGACGCCGCCAGTGCCATGACCCCCAGCCCCACGAGATTCACGATCAGGCCGATCCGCAGGTAGGGGAGGCGCTTCCCGGTGCGGTCACTGTGCGCGCCCACCAGCGGCGGCAGGACCAATGCCATCACCGCGCCGATCCCTGCCAGCAGGCCGAGGAACGTGCCCTTGCGGTCCTCACCGACGAAGGTCACGACGTTCTCGGGCATGAGGATCAGCAGGAGCAGCAGCCAGTGAAACGCAGAACCGAACCAGAAGGCGGACAGCACCCAGGGACTCACCCGGGGGCGCGAAGGAATGGCATCGGTCATCGTGCGGCGAGTATACGTGCGCCACTCAACACTCACGGCTCAGATGTCGTCAGGCGACAGCGCGTCCCAGTACGCGCGCAGGTCCGGCGCGAGCGGCACCTCCGCGACCACCTGCGCGCCCGCCCACGGGAACGCCACGCGCGCCGCGTGCAGCGCCTGCCGCGCCAGCCCCAGCCGCTCCGTCAGTTCCGGCGTCTGCCCCTCCTCCATGAAGCGCAGGAACACGCCGGGGTCCCGCCCGTAGATCTTGTCCCCGACCATCGGCAGGCCCAGGTGCGAGAGGTGCGCGCGGATCTGATGCAGCCGCCCCGAACGCGGGTACGCCTCGATCAATGCGTGCCCGGCGCGGCGGGCCACCACCCGGAAGTCCGTCACGGCGGGCCGCCCGTCCGGCACGACCCCCTGCCGGATCGCGATGCGGTTCGCGCCGCCCAGACCCAGGTCGCCCAGCGGGGCGTCCAGCGTGCGCCGCTCCCAGTCCGGCGAGCCGTGCACGAGCGCCAGATACGTCTTGCCGACCAGATGCGTCTTGAACAGCGTGAAGAACCGCTGCGCCGCCTCCCGGTCCCGCGAGAGAACCTGCGCGCCGCTCGTCTCGCGGTCCAGGCGGTGAGGGGGCGCCAGGTCCGCCTCGCCCGTCTCGCGCTGCATGAACGTCAGCAGATCCGGGACGTCCACCCGCGCCCGCACCGGATGCGTCAGCCACAGCGCCGGCTTGTGCACCACGTAGAAATCCGGGTGCTCCAGGATCACGCGCGGCTTCTCGGTGGGCGGCAGCAGAGGCGCGCGCCCCGTCACAGTTCCCACACGCTGGCATAGTCGCGGCCCATCAGGCGCGCCGAGAGGTCCACGCCCCGGTCCACCGTGCGGTCCAATCGCTCGCGCAGCCAGTCGCCCGGCACGCCCGGCGCGGCCCAGTGCGCGGACGTCGCGTACACGAAGTGCGGGTTCACCACGCAGCGGAAATCCACCATCAGCCCGAACGCGAACGCCCCGTGACTCAGGTACCCGTGATCCAGCCCGCCCGACACCAGGAACGTCACGGGCCGGTCGAACCACGCGCCGTGCAGGCCGCGCGCCGCGTCACTGCTCCCGGTCAGTTCCACCAGTGCCTTCACGCCGGACCCCAGCCCCCAGTTGTACACGGGCACGCCCAGGAACACCCCGTCCGCCTCGCGGATCGCGCGGTGATACACCTCAGCGTGCGGGTGCGCGTAACAGCCGTGCGGCCCCTGATCGTTGTCGAAGGGCGGCAGGGGCGCCGCGCGCAGGTCGAGGTGCGTGACCTCGTGCCCCTGCGCCCGCAACTGCGCGGCGGCAAGGTCGCACAGCCACGCACTGCGGCTTTCCGGGTCGAGGCTGGTCGAGAGGACGGCGAACTTCACCCGGACAGGGTAGCGTCCCGCCGGACGCGAGTCCCTCTGCGCGTCACTCGGTGGTCGTGTGGACCGAGCCGCCCTCGCCGACCACCACGCGCGCCGACTGGTCGTCCAGCGCCCCCAGGGCCACCTCGGCACCGCCCACCAGCACGGTCGCCTGCCCCTCGACCGGCACCCGCCACGACTGATGCGGCCACAGGCGCGCCCGTTCCACGCACCCGCTCGGGCCGCACACCCGCAGGCCCGACAGGACCTGCCCGGACTGGTTGGCGACCTCCACGCCGCCCGCCACGCCGAACAGCAGCCACGCCCACGCCACCAGCGTCCCCAGGCCCAGCAGGCCGCCCGCCACCGACCACGCGGGAACAGGGGCAGCGGGCCGGGGGCGGGCGGTGGGCGCAGGCGCGTTCATGCCCCCAGTGTGCCGCGCTTCTGTCCGGCGCGCATCAGCCGTTTGGTGCAGGCGTCACGATCCGCCGGACACCGCTTCGGTCACCTTCAATGGCACCACGCCGGTGAACAGGCGCGGCCAGGCCAGGTGCGGCTCGCCCAATTCCAGGCTCAGGCCGCGCCCCGCGAAGTGCGCGTCCCACACCGCCTGCACGCGCGGCGGCAGCAGCTCACGCAGGGCCGCCTCGGCGTCCGCGCGCTGCTCGCCCAGATCGAAGGGACTGGGGCTGCCCAGCCGCTCGCGGACCAGCGGCCGGACCTCACCCTGGTACAGCACGTCGTCCGCGATGCGGGCCAGCAGCGCCTCCGCTTGCGCCGCCCGGTCCGTCACGAGCGGCGCGAGCTTCCCGAACGCCACCGCCGACCCCAGCGTGTTCCCCGCCGTGTTCCACGCGCTGAACCCCGCCAGCTCCGCCAGCGGCAGCCCCTGCATGAGCGTCCACAGCCGCGCCTCGGCGCCGTTCGGGTACGCGATGTCCGCCACGCTGACGGCCCGCCCGGCCCGCAGGTCCGCCCGCAGCGCATCCACGAACGCCGGGAGGTGCCGGTGCGGCGTGTCCACCGTCGCGAAGTCCGGCTGACGGTGCGCCTGCCGCGTGCCCGGCGTGTTCACCGCCAGCACGAACGCCGCCTCCTGCACGGAGTCCGCCAGTCGGCACCCCGCCGCGCGCAGGTGCGCCCGCACGAGTTCCCCCGCCGGGCGATCCTCGTACAGCATCTCGGTGCCCGCCCCGCCCAGCCCACTGAAGCGCACCCACACCGGCACTTCCTCCGGGCGCAGCGCGCGGGCCAGCAGCGCGCACGGCACCTCGTCCGCGCCGGGATACACGTCCAGGCGGTCCCACACGCCCAGCGCGTCCGCGCGGGCCTCCAGCAGACGCCGGTCGAACGCCGCCAGCCCGTACGGTGTGGTGTCGTCCAGCGTGAGACACAGATGACTCAGCACCCCGCCCGCCAGTAGGTCCAGCGCGGCCAGATGCAGCGCCCGGTTCCGCTCGCGGGTGCCCACCCAGTCCGCCAGGATGTCCGCCGGGACCGCCGCGCGGGCCGCGTCCAGCGCCGCGCGTTCAGCCGCGCCGTGCCGCGCGTGCCGGTCGAACGTCGTCGAGTACGCCCGCAGCTCGCGGCCCCACTGGCCGTAGTACGCCTTCTCCTCGTGCGGGTCGTTGTCGTGCGCCACCCGCACGATCACCCCGAACGCGTAGATCCGCAGCGCCGGATGCGCGGCCTTCAGCTCCGCCAGGATCGCCAGCCGCTCCAGCGCACCCGACAGCGGGTCCGACACCCGCCGCGCCGGGATCATCCCGCCCAGGCACAGCGTCTCCAGGCACACGACCAGCACGTCCGCGTCCGCCACCCCGGCCCGCAGCCACGCCCCGAGCGCCCCGGTGTCGCCCGGCGTGAAGAAGTCCGGCAGCGCCGCCGACGGAGGCACCCGAACCTCCGCACCCGTCATGCGGGCCAGCTGCACCGGCAGGTCCATGGTGGGCGGGCGGGTATCCGGCGGAACGAGCAGCACACGCGTCATCCGCCCGAGGCTAGCAGGCCCCGGTGGGGCAGAGGTGCAAGGCGTGGGGGCGGCTGACCATCTCGCCGCCCCTCCGTCTTTCGGCCCGTTCAGGCCGTGCTTGCCGCTCCTGCCGGGCGGAGTCTGCGCCACAGCCAGTGCCCGCCGGCGATCAGCCACGCCAGGATGAACACCAGCACATACTCGATGACGGGAATGCGGATCACCTCGTTCAGTTTGTCCCAGCCGCGTCCGCTGTACACCAGCGTCACCAGCGCCACGAACGCGGCGATGGCGGTCCAGCGCGCCCAGCGGGGCCAGCCCAGGCCGTACATCTGCGTGGCGATGAAGATCGCGCCGAACCCGAACGCGAACATCGGCCACAGGCCCTTGCCCTGCCCGTACGCCACGAGCGCGCCGTGCACGAGCACCGCGACCTCCAGACTGGTCGTCCACGCACGGTTCAGGTGCGCCCGCGTGAAGAACAGGCTGCCCTGCACGAGCAGCAGGAACATGTAGATGAACCCGATCAGGTGCCCCGGCGTGGACACCGTCGGGTGGAACCAGAAGGTGTAGATGGTCGCCCACGCGAACACGTACCCGTGGTACCGCTTCACCACGCCGATGGCACTGTCGGGCACGCCCGCGCTGCGGCCGAACAGCAGGCCCCGGCGGCGGCTCTCCATCAGGATCACCATGACGAGCAGCAGGATCACCGAGCCCTGCGAGCTGAACACGCTGACGTCCTGCGCCAGTCCGTCGTAGAAGACGTGCGTCTGGATCAGGTGCAGCAGGATGAACGCGGCGTTCACGCCCAGCGCCCACACGTTGAACCAGTGCAGTCCGTTCGTGTAGCCGGGCCGCTGCACCTGCGCGCGGTAGATCAGCCACCAGATGATCACCTGGTGCAGCAGGTACGGCAGCCACGCGCTCAGGCGCGTCCAGACGGTCGCCTCGGGCAGCTTCCAGTAGTACCAGGCGGCCCCCTGGTCCGGCAGCAGCCGCACGTCATTCAGCCGGGGGCCGAGCAGCCAGATCAGGGCGGTGAACAGAAAACTGAACGCGATGCCGCCCAGCAGCGCGCGGTTGGCCGACGGGCCGGAAGGATCAGAAACGGGTTTCTCCACCCCATGAGCGTACCGTGAAGTCCACGTAATCATCCACACAATCAGGAGGATGGATCAGTCGTCCGCCAGCAGGAACGCCAGCGTGTCGTCCCGCATCCGTACACTGGTGTAATGCCCGACGCCCGTATACACCGCCTCGCGCAGGGCCTCCGGGCACCCCGCCGAGGCGTAGGCCGCGCGGTAGGCCGCCACGGTGGGCGCGTGATGCTCCTCCAGTGGAAACACCGGGTCCGCCCCGCCACTCCCCAGGAACAGCGGCGTGGGCACGGCGTCCGCCGCGTGCGCCAGCGGGCGATGCCGGTCCAGGAACGCCTGGAGGTCCGGGCGGCGCACCTCCGGCTCGTGCCACACGCCAGACGTGATCAGCGCCGCCGCCCGCGCGACCCGCGCCTCCGTCCGCGCGAGGATCTGCGCCACGTACCCGCCCATGCTGGACCCCACCACCCACACCGGCACCCGGCCGTAAGCTGCCTGCGCGGCGTCCAGCAGCGCCGGAGCCTCCGCGACCGTGCGGCGCACGCTCTCCCACACGAACTCGCGGGCGTTCAGGCCCGGCGGGGTCTCGCCCTGCCGCTCGCCGTGCAGCGCCGCGTCCGGCAGGACCACCGCCGCGCCCCACGCGGCCAGCGCGGCGTACACGCCCAGCTTGCCCTCCTTGGTCGCCCACGCGCCGTGGTGCACGACGCAGACCGCCCGCACCTCCCGGCCCGGCGCGGGGCGTTCCACCAGACACGGCACGCCCGCCAGCAGGTGCCGTTCCACCGCGTACGGCTGCCCGCCCACCAGCGGCGCGGCGTGCGGATCACCGGGATGGAACGCGCGGGTCACGCCGGGAGATCCAGGCGGGTCGGCGCGCCCCCCGGCGTCCAGAGCCACACGTCCGGGTTGCGCAGCGCCGCCCACGCGTCGAAGTCCAGACCCAGCAGCAGCGCCAGGAGGTTGCCGTGGGTGACGACTACCGTCACCCCATCCGGGTCGCGGTGCGTGTCCAGCGCCGCCTGTGCGCGCCCACGGGCCGCCGCGCCGGATTCGCCGCCCGGCAGGGCCAGCGTGTCGTCCGCGAAGCTGTCCCGCAGCCGCTCGCGCCAGTCCGCGCGGGGCACGCCGGTCAGGACCCGCTCGGTCAGGCGGTCGTCGGGCGTGACCGGCAGGCCCAGTGCCGCCGCCAGCGGGGCCGCCGTGTCCACGGCACGAAGCCACGGGCTGCTGATGACCCGCGTCACGCCCAGCCCGGCCAGCGCGGGCACCAGGGATGCCGCACCCGCGTGACCCTCCGGGGTCAGTGCCGCGTCCGGTGCCTGCCCCGCCGCGCGGGCGTGCCGCACCAGCAGCAGCGTCCCCGGCGGCAGGGGAGAGGCCGACCGGGCTGGGGCGGTCACGCGAATTCCAGCAGCATGCGGTGCGCCAGCCCCCGCCCCGACGCCCGCTGCCACGCCGCGCGCGTATCCCCGGCCATGATCGCCGCCATGAACCGCTCGTCCCGCGCCAGGGTCGTCAGCACCCAGTAGTCCCCCCAGACCTCCACGCCCCAGGCGTCCACCATCGCGCGGGACGCCGTCTCCCAGATCGGTTCGCTCAGGTGCTCCAGCGGCGCGATGAAATGCAGTTCGCCGTCCGTGCCGGGCGTCCGCGCGACCTCGCGGCGGTACTCGGCCCGCTCGCGGGCGGTCATGCGCTCCCACACGCCCGCCTCGCAGAAATGCGCCGGGAACGCACTGAACGTGTCCCGGCAGCGCGTCGGGCGCGCCTCGTAGCGGCTGCACCCCCCGGTCTCCTTATCCAGGATCGGGCAGAATCCCACCTCGGTCCGGTGACGCTGCACGTACTCGTCGTCACTGCGGGCCGTCCGGGCATTCGCGATGGCCGCGCGGGCGTGCGCCTCCACCGCCGCCGCCAGCGTCTCATCCAGTTCGGCAGCCATCACCAGCGCCTCGGCCAGACTGACGCGGATCGGCATGTTGCAGCACGCCACGCACCCCGACGCGCAGTACACCCGCCCACCCTGACGCGCGTAGCGGTCCATCCACTCGCCCGCCCGGCGACCATACCGCCCGTACGCGCGCTGCACGGCCTCCGTCACGCCCGCGTTCACTGCCTGAACCTCGTCCCTCATGCCGCGCAGCCTAGAGCATCCACCCCACCCGGATCGTGCTCCGCCCGGAGCGCGCCGCGTGCGTATACTGACCGCAACGTGTTCAGGCGTCCCCGCACCCCCCAGACCCCGACCGGCACTCCAGACCCGCGCAAGACCGGGACCAGCCAGGAGCCGCTCGACCCGACACGCGTGCTGGCGGACCTAGTCTCGCGCCCCACTCAGGAAGGCGTGCTGGAAGGAGCGCTGTCCTACGCCGCGACCCTGATGGGCGGCAGCGTGCAGGGTTACGCGGTCGTCCGGCGCGGTCAGGACCGCGTCGCCGCCGTGTTCGGCGGGTACCCCAAGAGCCTGCTGGGCCTCGCCCTGACCGGCCCCTGGGCGCAGATGCGCTCCCGGGTCGTCCCGGACGGCAGCCGCGAACTGTTCGACACCAACGGCCCCGACATCAGCGCTCAGCTGGAGGAGGCTGGACTGCGGGACGTGAAGATCAGCCTCGTCGTGCCACTCAGCGTCCGGGGACGTCACCTCGGCGCCCTGATCCTCGACCGCACCACCCCGGACGGCATCGCGCCCGCCGCTCAGGAGGCCGTGACCAAATGGGCTGCCGCGGTGGCCCCGATCCTCAGCATCCTCGAAGGCCGCGAGGAATGGAAACAGGCCGCCCGGCAGCTCACCGGTGCGCTGGTCGAGGCGGTCGAGAGTCAGGACTTCGACTCTCTGGGCCACGCGCAGTCCGTCACGGACGTCAGCCTGAAACTGGGCCGCGCGGTCGGCCTGACCGAACGTGAACTGGAGGAACTGTGGTTCGCGTCCATGCTGCACGACATCGGCAAGATCCACGGCGAGCAGGGGCACGCGCAGGTCGGCGCCAACTTCCTGCACGGCGTGCCCCACCTGACCGAGGCGCAGAAGGCCGTCCGCCACCACCACGAACGCTACGACGGTCAGGGTGAACCCGACAAGCTGAGTGGTGAGGACATCCCCCTGTACGCCCGCATCCTGGCCGTCGCGAACGCCTACGTGCGCCTGGGCGGCCTGGACCGCCTGAAACCCCAGGCGGGCAAGGGACTCGACGCTCGTCTCGTGGGTCTGCTGGAGAAACTTCCGCAGTGAGCGGCCCGCAGATGACCGCATGACGCTCCGCACCACCCACCCCGGCGAACCCCCCACCCCGCGCTTCCCGAACCTGGAGGCGCGGTTCGGTCCCCTGACTCCCGTGGACGCCGGCATGCAGAGTCGCGTGTACGCCACGCAGGACGGACAGACGGTCATCAAGGTGTACCGCAACCATCAGGGCGAGCACGGCGTGGAAGCCGAGAACATGCGCCGCGCCGGGATGGGTGACCGCGTGATCGACGCGCTGGAAGTCGACGGGATCGAGGCGCTGATCATGCGCCGCTTCGACGGTCACCCCCTGCGCGCCCCGGACCTGCCCCGCGCGCTGCCGCAGCTGCAGGCCAGCCTGAACGCCCTGCACGGCATCACCCAGGGCCGCGTGAACCTGCGCCGCGTGCAGGACCGCCTGCGCCGCTTCCGCAGCGCCCTGGCCGCCTACCCCCTGGACGACCTGTTCGACGCCGTCGAGATCCCACTGGACCGCGGCCTGCTCGACCAGCCCGCCGCGTTCTGCCACCTGGACCTCTGGCACGACAACATCCTGATCAGCGAGGCCGACGGCGAGGTGCTGATCATCGACTGGACGAAGGCCGACTGGGACGACCCGCTGCGGGACCTCGCGCTGCTCAAGACCGGCACCCTCGACCTGCTGCCCCCCGACGAGAGCCTGCAGGCCGCGCTGAGCTTCCTGCCGGACCACGCGCCCGCCACCCTGACCCGTTACCGCGCGTACCTCGCCATGACCACCCTGCATGACCTGTACTGGTTCCTGATGAACGAACCCTACGAGTTCGAGGGCCAGCGCGACCAGAAGGTCCCGCGTGCCCGGCACGCCCTGGCCCGCCTGCCCGGATAGCCCGCTCCTCTGCCCCGGGCCGGGTCGGACGACCCCGGAGGCGCGGGGTATGGTGAAGGCATGGTTACTGTCGTCACCCACCCCCTCGTGCAACACAAGCTCTCGGTCATGCGTGACGTGCGCACCGGCGTGAAGGAATTCCGCGAACTGGCCAGCGAGGTCAGCCTGCTCCTCGCCTACGAGGCCATGCGCGACCTGGAAACCACCCAGGAGGAAGTCACGACGCCCATCACCACCGCCGAGTTCCCCATGCTCAGCGGCAAGAAGCTGGCGCTGGTCGCCATCCTGCGCGCCGGGCTGATCATGACCGACTCGATCGTGCAACTCGTGCCCGCCGCGAAGGTCGGCCACATCGGCCTGTACCGCGACCCCGAGACCCTCGAACCCGTCGCGTACTACAACAAGCTCCCCACCGACATCGCCGAACGCCGCGTGTTCCTCACCGACCCCATGCTCGCCACCGGGGGCAGCGCCAGCGCCGCCATCGCCAGCCTGAAAGCCGCCGGGGCCACTAGCATCAAACTCATGTGCATCCTCGCCGCGCCCGAGGGCGTCGCCGTGATCGAACGCGACCACCCGGACGTGGAGATCGTCGTCGCCGCCCTGGACTCTCACCTCAACGACCACGGGTACATCGTCCCTGGTCTGGGCGACGCGGGCGACCGCATCTACGGCACCAAGTAACGCGCCCGAACGCCCGTTTTTAGACAACCCGCCCGCCCCACCTGAACCGGCGCTTACGCTGGGGCCATGACCGCGTTCAGCCTTCTTCTTACCCGTCCTCCGGTGGAGTGAACGGCAAGGAGAACCGCGCCTGAACCCCCCGGAGGACTCAACCCTCCGGGGTTTTTCATTGCCCACCCACCCGCTACCAGGAGCCGCCCATGACCACCGAAACGAACCGCATCCGCATCTTCGACACCACCCTGCGCGACGGCGAGCAGAGCCCCGGCGTGGCCCTGAACCACACCCAGAAACTGGAGATCGCCCACCAGCTCGCCCGCATGGGCGTGGACGTCATTGAGGCCGGGTTCCCCATCGCCAGCCCCGGCGACCTGGAAGGCGTCAGCCGCATCGCCCGCGAGGTCCGCGGCCCGATCATCACCGGCCTGGCCCGCGCCGCCCGCCCCGACATCGAAGCCGCCGCGAAAGCCGTCGAGGCCGCCGAGAAACCCCGCATCCACACCTTCATCGCCACCAGCCCCATCCACATGGCGAAGAAACTCCAGCTGGAACCCGACGCGGTCGTCGAACGCGCCATCCAGGCCGTCACGTACGCCCGCTCGTTCGTGGACGACGTGGAATTCAGCGCCGAGGACGCCACCCGCAGCGACACCGCCTTCCTGATCCGCATCTTCAAGGCGGCCGTGGAGGCCGGGGCGACCACCATCAACATCCCCGACACCGTCGGCTACACCACCCCCGAGGAGATCCGCGCGCTGTTCGCCGAGATCCGCGCCGCGCTGCCCGCCCACGTCATCCTCAGCGCCCACTGCCACGACGACCTGGGCATGGCCGTCGCGAACTCCATCGCCGCCGCGCAGGGCGGCGCCCGGCAGATCGAATGCACCATCAACGGCATCGGCGAACGCGCCGGGAACGCCAGCCTGGAAGAACTCGTCATGGCGTTCCACACCCGCCGCGACCACTACGGCTTCGAGACCGGCATCCGCACCCGCGAACTGTACCGCGCCAGCCGCATGGTCAGCCGCCTGAGCGGCATGCCCGTCCAGCCGAACAAGGCCATCGTCGGCGACAACGCCTTCGCGCACGAGAGCGGCATCCACCAGGACGGCGTCATCAAGGCCCGCGAGACGTACGAGATCATGAACGCCGAACTCGTCGGCCGCGAAGCCGCCGTGCTCGTCATGGGCAAACACAGCGGCCGCGCCGCGTTCCGCAAGGCCCTGAACGACCTGGGGTACACCGACCTGACCGACGACAAGGTCCAACACCTCTTCGGGCGCTTCAAGGACCTCGCCGACCGCAAGGGCCAGATCTACGCCGACGACCTGCGCGCCCTCGTCGAGGCCCGCACCGACGTCCCCCAGACCTTCACGCTGGAAGGCTTCCAGATCACCAGCGGCATGAACATGACCCCCGTCGCCTTCGTGCGCCTCCAGACCCCTGACGGTGCCGTCGAGGCCACCGCGCACGGCGACGGCCCCGTCGAGGCCGCGTTCCAGGCCATCAACCGCATCACCGGCCTGAACCCCGAACTGGAAACCTACCGCATCCAGGCCGTCACCAAGGGCGGCGACGCGCTGGGCGAGGTCAACATCGGCGCCCGCCACGGCGAAACCACCCTGCACGGCAGCGGCGTCGCCACCGACGTCGTCGAGGCCAGCGCCCGCGCCTGGGTCCGCATCCACAACATGGTCGTCGCCGGCATGGGCACCGAACGCCGCCAGGGCGAATTCGCCCCCGGACGCATTTAAGGCCATAGTCGAAAGATGACGGTTCCGCCGCTGCGCGGCTGATGGACGGGGAGGCTGGGCGGACCGGCCTCCCCGTCATCTGGAAGGAGAATGCATGATCCTGGAAATCGCCCTGCTACAGATCCGCCCCGGCCAGACGGCCGAGTTCGAGGCGGCATTCGCCAAGGCACAGAACATCATCGCGGGGATGCACGGGTACGTCCGGCATGAGCTTCAACGCTGCCTGGAGGACGACCACCGTTACGCCCTGCTCGTCTGGTGGGCTACGCTGGAGGACCACACCGTGGGCTTCCGCGGCAGCGCCGAATACCAGAGGTGGCGCGCCCTGCTGCACCACTTCTACGACCCATTCCCGACCGTGGAACACTTCACGCAGGTGGAGCTGGGCTGAGCGTCACACCGTCACGAGGCCCAGGGCGATGCCGCGCGCGACCGCCCCGGCGCGGCTCTGGACGCCCAGCTTGGAGTACAGCGCCTGCACGTGGAATTTCACGGTGCTCTCGCTGACGCCCAGGTCCCGCGCGGCGCGTTTGTTGCTGAGGCCCTCGGCGAGCAGCGCCAGCACGTCGCGTTCGCGGGGCGTGAGGGTCACCTCGCCGGACGGGAGGAGCGGTTCGTCGTCGGGCGGGGCCAGCCACGCGGGCGGCAGCGTCACCAGTCCCGCCACTGTGCTGTGCACCGCCGCGATCAGTTCGGCGGGCGTCGCGTCGGCAGGCAGGGACGCCCAGCCGTGCGGGCAGAGGTCAGGCAGGACCTCCACCCACGCGCGGGACCCCAGCGACACGACCGCCGCGCCGTCCAGGGGTGAGGGGTCGTCCAGCCACGCGTCGTCCACGATCAGTACATCCGGTTCGTGGCCGTCCTGCGCGGTCAGGAACCCCGCGCCGCCCAGGATCGCCGCCACGCCCGCCGCGAGGACCGCCGAATCCAGCGTGACGAGTATGGTGGGCAGGACAGGTGCGGCGGTCATGCCTGATCGTACCGGGACGGGCGCGCGGGTCGTCACGGTCAGCGTTCACCCACCGTGACGCTCACGTCCTGCTCCTCGCCGCCGCGCAGGACGCGCAGGGTCACCGTCTCGCCCGCGCGGGAACGGACCCTTGACAGCAGTTCCGCCGGGTGCGTGAAGCCCTCGCCGTCCAGCGCCAGCAGCACGTCCCCCACCCGGAAGCCCGCCACCTGACCGGGACTGCTTGCCTCGACCTGCACGACCGTCAGGCCCACCCGCCCGCCCGCAAAGCGCTCGCGGAAGCGGCGGAGTTCCTCGTCCATCCCGCCCCTGTCCTGGCCTCCACGTTCAGGGCGACCCTCCCGCGCCCACGGACCGCGCGGACGACCGTGCCCACCATGATCCGGCCCACGTCCGGGACCCCGTCGGCCGCCCCAGGGACCACCCTCACCCCGGACCATGCCGGGGCCGAAGCGACCAGCGCCGAATGGGCCTGCCGGGAAGTCCCCCTCGTCCTCCAGGCTGTCCGGGGTCGCGGCGGCCGGGAAGTGCACGGGTTGCGTCGCCAGCCCCAGGTACCCGCGCGGCACGCGGCCCTCGCGGGACAGCAGGTCCGCCACCCGCGCCGCCCGCGCGGTCGGGACGGCCAGCAACTGCCCGCGCCGCACGCCCGCGTTCAGCACGCCCACGAGGTCACCCTGCGCGTTCACGAGCGCGCCGCCGCTCACGCCGGGAAACGGCTGGGCGCCCGCGTGGAGCCAGCCGTCCCGTGCCCGGCCCGGATTCAGGCCCAGGCTGGCCTGCATGCCCCCCGGCGGGCGGCCCACCGCGAGCAGCAGCTCACCCACGCGGCCCGCCTCACCGGTCGTCAGTGCGGGGACGTTCAGGCCGTCCACGCGCAGCAGCGCCAGATCGCTCCCCGGATCGCGGCCCACGACCACGCCCGTCAGGGTCCGCCCGTCCGGCGTGACCACCGGCACCTCGTCCGCATGCAGCAGGTGCGCGGGCGTCAGCACCAGCCCGTCGCCCACCACCGTGCCGCTCACCGGGCGCGCTGCGCGCACCGTCACCACACTCCGCGCGGCCAGCTCGACCGCGTCCGCCATTGCCGTTGAAAGATCAGAAAGATTCGTCATGCCGTCATGCTGCGCCCCGCGCCGCGAAAACACGCCCCCCACCCGCCCAGGCCCGCGCCCCCACCGAACGGCCAGGGTCGCCGTATCCTGCCCGCATGTCCCTCACGCTGACCGTCCTGCCCGGCGAGTACGCCGTCGCCCAGCTCCCCGCCGGAAGCGCCGTGCCGGACTGGGCGACGCGCGGCGACCTCTGGTGCGTCATGAACGCCCCGGACGAACTGAGCGTCGTCTGCCCCGCCGACGGGGTGCCGGACGGCGTGCGCGTCCAGCGCGGGTGGCAGGCGCTGATGCTCACCGGGCCGTTCGAGTTCACCCTGACTGGCATCCTCGCCAGCGTCCTGAACCCCCTGCGGGACGCCGGCGTGGGCATCTTCGCGCTGTCCACCTACAACACCGACTACGTCCTCGTCGCCGCCACCGACCTCGAGCGCAGCGTGGCGGCCCTGCGGGAGGCCGGGCACACCGTTCAGGAGTGAGGCTGGTCTGTGCCGATCGCCCGTTCGTAGCGGATGACCGGTACCACCTCACCCATGTAGGCTTCCGGGTCGGCGTGCCCGGCCTCCACGAAGTCCAGGCGGCGCATCAGCGCGTGCGACCGGGCGTTCGGGGCGTGCACCAGCGCCGTCAGCCGTGTCAGGCCCAGTCCCGCCGCGTGCGCGATCAGCGCCTCACCCGCCCGGCGCGCTGTGCCCTGCCCCCACAGCCCCCGTTCCCCGACGACAATCCCGAACTCCGCCCACCTGCCGTCCAGGCCCGCCAGATCCACGAACCCCACCAGCCGCCCGTCCAGCTCAGCACCCAGCCGCAGGAACGCCGGGTCGCCCCCCGCGATGATCGCCTGCCAGTGCCGCCTCACCACGCGAGGCGCGAGGCCCGGCGTCCAGTCCGCCGCGCGGCAGAACACCGGATCCGCCGCCCAGCGCACCGCCACCTCCTCATCCCCGGCGCGCAGGGAGCGCAGCGTGACGGTCATGCGGCAGCCCTGTGGGCGCGGCGCCACTCGCGCAGCAGCGGGGGCAGCAGAGCGGCGTGCAGGAGTGCCGTGAACAGACCCGGAAAGTACCAGCACGGCAGCCCCACTGCGCCGCAGAACGCCGGGTGCGTGGCGGTGAACAGCGCGTACAGCGGGTGCCCCACGGCGTTGACCAGCATCCCGGTCACAAACAGCCACAGCGTGTACGTCGCCCAGGCCCCGCCGCGTGGCGCGAGCGGCAGGGCCAGCAGCCACAGGGCGTCCATCACGAGGTTGCCCGCCACGAACGGCGCGTCTGCCCACGCGGCGAAGCGGGCCGGGTCACCCGCCCAGACCGCGCCCCACAGCGCGGGAAAGAGGCGCTGGAAGCCCGTCAGGTACTCCTCTGAGAAATGCAGGCACTGTGCGGCGAGCAGCAGCGTGAACCACAGGCCCAGGCGCGGCGTCCAGCCCGTCCGCGCGCCTCCCCACCTCAACCACACCAGAAACGCTGCCGTGAACGGCCCCACGAGAATCAGGATGGGTGGCCCCAGCTGCCGCAGCATCACGACGCTGATCGTGCCGTAGACGAGCAGAGGGACTTTCCACGACGCCTCAAGACGCCGCAGACCAGCAGGCCGGGTCAGCAGGGCCGCTCACCGCCCGTCACCCACGCCTGCACCGCCCGGGCGTGCGTCTGGGACTGGAGGGTGCCTTCCAGGTCAGACAGCGGGGCGGCCCGCAGGCGCAGCAGTCCCTCCACGAGCACCCACGCCACCTCGGCCGGTGGGGCGGGCAGTCCCGGCCAGCGGGCTACCCGGCGGGTCAGGACACGCAGCGCCGCCTCGGCCGGGCCGCGCAGACCGGGTTCCAGATCCGCGCAGCCCCGCACCCGGTCAGGCAGCGCGCCTGTCCGGTGCAGGTACAGCGCGAACGCCGCACGCGGGAGGGGCCGCGCCCACGCCTCCCAGACGGCCGCCACGAACGCCGGCAGGTCGTCGGCGCCGTGCAGGCGGTCGCACGCGCCGATCACCACGCCAGGGCCGCACTCGGCGAGCACGGCGTCCAGCAGGCCCGCCCGGCTGCCGAACCGGGCGTACAGGGCCGCCGGACTCAGGCCCGCCACCGCCGCCACCGCGCGCACGCTGCCGCGCGAGGCCCCACCCAGCGCGAACACCAGCCCCCCGGCCCGCAGCAGGGCCGAGTGGGCATCCAGACCCGCCGAGCGGGGCGGGCGACCGGGAGCGCGGAACGAGGTCATGCGGCTCAGCGTACGCGGTGTTCAATTACCAGACGTCAGGCTCGCGACGATCTGCGCCGTGCCGGTCGCCTTCGCCTGCCGGTAGCCGGTTCCGGCCCACAGGCTCAGGACGTCCGCCTGCCCGGCCTGCGCGCCTGCCGTGCGCAGGGGGCGGGTCAGGGCGTTCTGGTGCGGGAAGGGGAGGGGGTGGTGGACGGCGTCGGTGAAGGTGGTGCGTAAGCCCCGCGCCGCGCGCCCCGAGTACGCGCGGGTCAGGACGGTGTCGCGCGTGCCCTCCCGTAGCGCGTGCCGGTACGGTGCGGCGGTGCCTGCCTCGTCGGCCAGGAGGAACGCCGTGCCGCACTGCGCCAACGTTGCCCCGGCCTCCAGTGCCGCGCGGACGTGCCCGGCGGTCATCAGGCCGCCCGCCGCGAGGACCGGGAGGGGCGTGGCCCTCGCGACCTCCCGCACGAGGGTCAGGGTGTCCGCGAGGGCGTCGTCCTGCCAGCCGCCCCGGTGTCCGCCCGCCGCGCCGCCCTGCACGGTGATCGCGTCCACGCCGCTCTCGTGCAGGGCCCGGGCCTCGCTGAGGCTGGTGGCGGTGCCGACGGTCAGGATGCCCCGTGAGCGCAGCGCCGCCAGGGCGTCCGGTGGAATGGGGCCGAACGCGACGCTGAACACCTCGGGGCGTTCCTCCAGCACGACGTCCAGCTGCGCGCTGAAGTCCTCCTGCACGCGCTCCGGCAGGGTGGGCGGGGAAAGGTGCAGGGCGTCGTGGAAGGGCGCGAGTTCCGCTGTCGCCAGGGCCACCGCGTAGGGCGTGACTTCGGGCACGGGCTGCGGCGCGAACAGGTTCACGACTATAGGCCCGTCGGCCAGCGTGCGCACCTCGCGGATCGCGTCTCGCAGCGCCTGCGGGGTCAGGTACGCGCCGCCCAGGCTGCCCAGCCCACCCGCTCGGGTCACGGCGGCGGCCAGCGCGGGGGTGCCGACGCCGCCCGCCATGGGGGCCAGCGCCACGGGGGTGCGCAGCTGCGCGAGCAATTCCGGCCAGGATCGCGGTCGGGTCATGCCGCCCAGCGTACGCTGCGGACGTGACATTCCCGCACCCGTTCCGCGCGTTCACGGCGTTCCGGCGCGCCGCGTACCAGTCGCAGGCTGCGCCTAGACGGCAGTTCATGCCACGCGAGTGGATTCAGGCGCTGCTGGACGGCGCGCAGGCTAGGCTGCCGCTGGTGGACGCCCCCAGCCTCGACTGGCCGCACGCCGAGGCGGTGCATGATCCCGCGTTCCTGGCCCGCTGGCGCGAGGGGCAGGTCACCCGCGCCGAGGAACGCGCGCTGGGCTTCCCGTGGAGTCCGGCGGTCGTCGAGCGGGGCCTGGGCAGCAGCGGCGCGACCCTGGCCGCCACCCGCGACGCCCTGACGCTGGGCCTGGGCGTGAACCTCGGTGGCGGCACCCACCACGCGTACGCCGATCACGCCGAGGGCTTCTCGTTCCTGAACGACGTGGCGATCAGCGCCCGCTGGCTGCTGGACTCCGGGCAGGCGCGGCGCATCCTGATCCTGGACCTGGACGTGCACCAGGGGAACGGCACCGCCGCGATCTTCGCTCAGGAACCGCGCGTGCTGACCGTCAGCCTGCACGCCGAACGCAACTACCCCTTCCGCAAGGAGACCAGCGACCTGGACGTGCCGCTGCCCGACGGAACGGGCGACGCCGCGTACCTGCACGCGCTGGACTCGGAGGTCACGCCGCTCGTGACGGCGTTCCAGCCGGACTTCGCGTTCTACCTCGCGGGTGCGGACGTCCTCGCTGGGGATCAGCTGGGGCGGCTGGCGCTGACGTTGGACGGCGTGCAGGCCCGCGACCGCCGCGTGTTCCGCTGGGCGGCCCGCACCCGCACGCTCCTCGTGACCGTCATGGCCGGCGGGTACCACCGCGACCCCGCGCAGCTGATCGCCGCGCGGCTGGGCACGCTGGACGCCGCGCTGGACGCCTTCGCCCCGGCCCGCGCGCCCGTCACCTGAACCAGGGCCAGCCCGATTCCTTGAAGGTCACGTCGTTCCACTTCGGGTGGTATCCCTCGGTCTCCTGCAGGGTCAGGAGTTTCGACAGGGCGCACTTCTGGTATGCCAGCAGGGCCTCGCGCTTCTCGGGCGTCTTGAAGTCCCGCGTGACCAGCACGCGCTGCACCGCGAAGGTCGGCACGTTCGAACCCAGGGCCGGGTACCGCAGCGTGGCGGCCCGGTAGAAGCCGTTCACCTTCGCGGCACTCAGGTCCACCGGGATCAGCGTGAACTGCGCCGGATTCAGGGTCTTCACCCAGTCGGCCGGCTGCCCGACCACGGCCAGCACGGCGGCGATCCTGCCGGCCGCCAGGGCGTTCATGGCGTCCTCGCGCCCCCGGAACTCCTGGATGACGGGGGCGACTCCGCCGCGCGCGGCCAGCACCTTCGCCGTGATCACGCTGCCACCCCACGCGCCCAGCCGCTTCCCGCCCAGTTCCGTGAATGTGCGGACGCCGCTCACGGTCTCCTTGCCCAGCAGGTTCTTCTTCACCACGGCGGGCCGCGCGATCAGGTGAATCTCGTCGAAGTTCAGCGGCAGCAGCTGCCGGAGGTTCTGCACTCGGGCGTCCTGATCGATCTGCTCGCGGGCCTTCAGGACGTCCAGCTGCACGAACGCCAGCGACACCTGATTGTTCAGCAGAAGATCCAGGTTCTCGACGCTGCCGCTCGTCTGCCGCTGGCGCAGGAACGACGCGTTCGTGCACACGCGCCCCAGGTCGCGGAACATGTCGGCGGCGGTGCTGCCCTGCGGACTGGTCGCCACGATCAGCGTCGAGGGGGCGGCCAGGGCGGAGGTGCCCAGCAGGGCGGTCAGGACGGAGGCGCGGTTCAGGACGGTCATGGGGTCTCCTCGTGAGTGGGGGGGAAGGGCCGGTGTTGCTGCCTTCAGTGCAGCAGGACCGGGTCAGCCGATCGTCAGCCCGGTCGCGTGCGGTGGGGCTCGCCTGTCAGGGGGGTGTCGCCTCTGGCCGCGCGGGACGCCGCACGGGTGACGCCGCGCCTCCCGGGCCGCTATCATGGAGGCATGACCGGTCTCCTCACGCCCCCCTAGCGCGAGTCGAGACCCGCGTTGATTCCCACCTTCACGCATGTCCGGGCCGCGACCATTTCAGGCCCGCAGGAGTTCCCATGACCAGCCCCGAGATCAACCCCGCCGCGCTCGCCAGCGAGATCGCCCGGCGCCGCACCTTCGCCATCATCAGCCACCCGGACGCCGGGAAGACGACCATCACCGAAAAACTCCTGCTGTACGGAGGCGCCATCCAGGAAGCCGGCAGCGTCACCGCCAAGGAGGGCCGCAGCCACACCAAGAGCGACTGGATGAGCATCGAGCAGCAGCGCGGCATCTCCATCAGCTCCAGCGCGCTGACCTTCGAGTACGGCGGGCGGCACATCAACCTGCTGGACACGCCCGGCCACCAGGATTTCAGTGAGGACACCTACCGCACCCTGACCGCCGCCGACAGCGCCCTGATGGTGCTGGACGCCGCGCGTGGCGTACAGGCGCAGACCGAGAAGCTGTTCGCGGTGTGCCGGAACCGGGGCATTCCGATCCTGACGTTCGTGAACAAGATGGACCGCCCCGCGCAGGACCCCTTCGAGCTGCTGGAGCAGCTGGAGGGCATCCTGAAGATCACGGCGGTGCCGCTGACGTGGCCCATCGGGGACGGCCCGGACTTCAAGGGCGTGTACGACCTGCAGACCCAGCAGGTGCTGGCTTTCGAGCGCACGTCGGGCGGGAAGCACCGCGCGCCCATGCAGACCAGCGGCCTGGACGACCCGAAACTGGACGCCCTCGTCGGCGCGGACCTCGCCGCGAAACTGCGCGAGGACGTGGAACTCATCCAGGGGGCCATGCCGGAATTCGACCCGGCGGCCTTCCTGAGCGGCGAGCTGACCCCGGTGTTCTTCGGGTCGGCCATGAACAATTTCGGCGTGGAGCACTTCCTGAGCAACTTCGTGGACCTCGCGCCGCCCCCGGGGCCGGTTGAGACGAACCTGGGCGACCGCAGCCCCGAGGCGGGTTTCGCAGGCTTCATCTTCAAGCTGCAGGCGAACATGAGCAAGCAGCACCGTGACCGCACCGCCTTCATGCGCGTCATGAGCGGGCACTTCGAGCGCGGGATGGACGTCACGCACACCCGCACGGGCCGCAAGCTGAGGCTGTCGCAGGCGCACACGCTGTTCGCGCAGGACCGCGAGAAGGTCGAGGAAGCGTACCCCGGCGACATCGTGGGCCTCGTGAACCCCGGCGTGTTCCAGATCGGGGACGTGATCAGCGTGGACGCCAAGGTGATCCTGCCCGGCTTCCCACGCTTCACGCCCGAGACGTTCGCGACCATCGGCCTGCGCGACGTCGGCAAGCGCAAGGCGTTCATGAAGGGCCTCACCCAGCTGGCGGAAGAGGGCGTCGTGCAGGTGTTCTACCCGACCGACGGCGCGCGCGACCCGTACCTGGGCGCGGTCGGGCCGCTGCAATTCGAGGTCTTCCAGGCCCGGTTGCAGGAGGAGTACGGCGTGGAGGTCGAGATGCACGTCACCAGCTACCAGCTGGTGCGCTGGCTGGCCGGTGACCCCACGAACGTCGCCCGCTTCGCCCGGCACGTTGAGGACGACCAGGGCCGCCCGGTCATGCTGTTCCGCAGCCGCTACGACCTGGAATACACCGCCGAGCAGCACCCGGAAATCGAGTTCCTGCCGCTGCCCAAGGACCTCACGCGCGTCTGAATCACGCCGATTGACGGGGGAGAGGTGGCGTGGCCTCTCCCTTCTTCATGTTCCCTTGAGACAATCCGGTCAGGTGGCCCGTGCCATGCTGCGTGCGTGCACCTCGCCCGCCTGCTGGTCCTCGCCTGCGCCCTGAGCCTCCCCGCGCGGGCCGCCGCACCTGCTCCCACGCCGCCCGGGTACGTCCTGAGCGGCATGCCGCTGATCCGACAGTCGTACAACGCGTGCGGTCCGGCCAGCATCACGCAGGTGCTGGGGTACTTCGGGCTACGGGTGGACATGACCGAGGTGAGCCGCCTGACCCGCCCCACCGAGCGGTCGTACATGACCGCGCAGGCCATCGTGGATTTCGCGCCGCGCGTGGGGATGCAGGCGCGGCTGTTCACCGGGGGCAGCGTGAATACCGCCCGCGCCGCCATCCGCAGTGGCCTGCCCGTGATCGCCCTGCAGAGCCACATCACGGCGCAGGGGCAGGTCATCCCGCACTGGCGGGTCCTGATGGGCTACAACGACCAGACCCGGCAGGTGTTCATCATGGACCCCCTGCTGGGCTACGTGGCGATGGGCTACGACGACATGAACCGCGTGTGGGCCGACCAGCGCGGGCAGTTCGCGGTGCTGTACCCGCCGAACATGGCCGCGAAGGTCAGAAGCGTCATCGGCTGATCCTCACCGACCGTCGTGCACGGGACTGAACAGCGCCGCGCGGAACGGTTGCGCGGCCGGAAGGCCGTCCAGGGCGGCTTCCAGCTCCTGCACCTGCGCCGCAGTCAGGGCAGGCGTGTGGGCGTACACGTCCAGCCCGGCGGGCGTGAACGGCGTCCGCTCGAACACGGTGATCGCCCAGCCGTCCCCGGCCGCCAGCACCCTCCAGCGGCTGACCGTGAAGCGGGTCAGGAGGCTCACGCCGCGCCATGCCCAGCCCCCATCGGGCAGTGGGGTGTCCACGCCGATGATCAGCCCTGCTCGTCCCCCCCGAGTGAAGCGCACGGTGTCCACCACCCGCCCGTCCGGCAGCGGCGCGTACGTCACGCTGGGGTTGTCGCGCGTGCGCCACAGCGGCAGGCTGGTCCGGACCACGAGCCATGTGCCGCTCACGACCGGGTCCGTCACGCGGGCCACTCCAGGCGCAGCAGGGCGTCCACGGTGGCCTCCAACGTCAGGGCGCTGCTGTCCACGACGGCCCACCCGGCCTCCTGGAACATCTCGGGGGGCATCTGCGGGTACAGCCCGTCGATCAGCGGCGCGAGGACCGACGTGTCGTACGTCTTGTTCGTGCGGGTGCGGTTGCGTTCGTGCGCGACCTCCAGCGTCGTGAACAGCCGCACCGGGCGCACGTCCAGTCCGTCCCAGTGGCGCGCCATGAACGCCAGATCGGCGGGCCACAGCACGTCTTCGATCACCACCGCGAAGCCCTCCTGCGCGTACAGGCGGGCCGTCTGCGCCGCCGCCGTGCGGGCCAGCGCGAACTGCCGCACGGCCTCCGGCGGGTGATCCAGCGCCGGGTGCGCGATGCCCGACACGACCATCTCGCGCAGGTCGTCGATAGGCAGGTGCAGGCCGAACGGAAAGCGGGCCAGCAGCGAGCGGGACACGCTGGACTTGCCCGCGCCGGGGCTGCCGCTCAGCACCCAGATCACACCCTGTTCGCCTGAAGCCGTCATGTCACGCAGCCTACCGTGTGACCAGTGCGAGCCGCGTTAGCCTGCCGCCATGACCTTTTCCATCGTGGGCCGCGACGCCCGCACGGGCGACCTGGGCGTGGCGGTCGCCAGCAAGTTCCTCGCGGTGGGCGCGCTGGTGCCCTTCGTGCGCGGCGGCGTGGGGGCCGTCGCCACGCAGAGTTACGTGAACCCCACCTTCGGCCCCGAGGGCCTGCGCCTGCTGGGCAGCGGGCTGGACGCCGACGCCGTGGGTGCGCACTTCCAGGCGACCGACTCCGGCATCGCGCAGCGGCAGTTCGGACTGGTCGGCGCGGACGGGCGCAGCGCGACCTTCACGGGCGCAGACTGCCACGACTGGGCCGGCGGGTACGCCGCCGCCGACGTCGCCATCCAGGGGAATATCCTGGCCGGGCCGGGCGTCGTGGAGGCCATGCGCGCCGCCTGGGAGGCCGGATCGGACCTCCCGCTGCCCCGGCGCCTGCTAGCGGCCCTGAACGCCGGGGACGCGGCGGGCGGGGACCGGCGCGGGCGGCAGTCGGCGGCCCTGCTGTGCGCCGGTCCCGGGCGCGGCTACGGCGGTTTGACGGACGACTGGGTGAACCTCCGCGCGGACGATCACGCCGACCCCTGCCGGGAACTGGCGCGGTTGCTGGACGTGCACGACCTGCTGTTCACCCGCCCCGAAAGCACCCGGCCCCTTTCGGACGAGGAACTCGCGTGGCTGCGCGCCCTGCTGATCACGCAGGGGTACGCCACCGCGCTGCCCGGCGGCCCCTGGGACGCGGACACCGAGGCCGCCGCGTGGGCGCTGTTCGGCACCGAGAACCTCGAAGATCGCTGGGTGGGTGGCGGGCAGGTCGACCCGGTCGCGCTGGCGTACCTGCGCGCCCAGTACCCCACCCCCGTACGCTAGCGGCGCGGTACACTGCGCCCCATGCGGCTTTCCGCCACCGACGTGTACGCCTTCCAGGCCCTGGGCTTCCTGGGGTCGCAGGCCCTGGACCGCTGGGTGTCCAGCGAGGAGATCAGCGAGGCGACCGGCGTGCACCGCCCGTACCTCGTGCGCATCCTGGCCGCCCTGACCGCCAAGGGCGTCGTGAAGAGCAAGAAGGGCATCGGCGGCGGGTACGCCCTGGCCCGCAAACCCCAGCTCATCAGTCTGTGCGAGGTGGTCCGCGCCATCGACGGACCGGTCGCGCCGCTGTCGTGCATCAGCCTGAACTGGCACGAACCCTGCGTGGAAGAGGCGCGCTGCCACGCCCGCAACACCATCTACACCCGCATGCGCGACGCGATGCTGGGCGTCCTGCAGGAATTCAGCGTGCAGGACCTCGTGCTCGACGCGCAGCAGGGCGTCAGTTACGGCAACTGCCTGGGGCACCTGCTGAAACCGAACGCCTGACCCGCACATGAGACGGATTCCGTCTGTTTCGTTCACAACCCGGAAGGACACCGTGTTGCGAACTTCACGCCCGGAACCCGTTTTTCTCATGCTCGCTCTGCCCCGCAGCTCTCCGGGTCCGCTCGGGTTGAAAGGTGTTGCAACCCTTCAACCGGAGTTCGGATGAGACGCCCGGCATGGCCTTCCCATCCGGGAAACGCGCGCCGGGCGGTACACTTCCCGGCAGTGAACAGCCCCGCGAAGGACCGCATGATCAGGACCGTGAGAACCATCCTGCTGGGCAGCATGCTGCTCGGTGGCGCCCAAGCCGCCCCCCGGGTGGGTCAGCACGACGGCTTCACGCGACTGGTGTTCAACCTGCCGACCGTGACGACCGCCAGCAGCAAGGTCACCGGCCAGAGCGTGACGGTCACGCTGGGCGCGGCCCTGAGTGCCGAGCAGGGCCCCCTGAGCGCCCCTGGCGTCACGGCGTACGCGGTGGCGGGCCGCACGGTGACCGTCACCCTGGCCAAGGGGCACGGGAGTGCGAAGGTCAGCGTCCTGCCCGCCGCGTCCGGTCAGTCGGCCCGGTTGGTCATTGATGTGCCCAGCAGTGTCGCTGCGGCCGCGGTCCCGGTCCGGCCTCCGGCTGCGGCGACCCCATCCCCTGTGGTGCGTCCGGCGTCCACGTCCGTCGTGCGGCCCCGCATCGTGCTGGACCCCGGGCATGGCGGCGTCGACCCGGGCGCGGTCAGCCGCTGGGTGAAGGAGGAGGACGTCACGCTGGATGTGGCGCTGCGCACCCGCGCGGAACTCCTGACGCACGGCGTGGACGTCGTCCTGACCCGCAGCCGCGACGAGCACCTCAGCGCGGACAAGAAACGGGACCTCGCGGCGCGTTCCGGCATGGCGAACAACGGCGTCGTGAGTGCCTTCGTGAGCATCCACGTGAACTCCGCCAGTCCGTCCGCGCAGGGCATCGAGACGTACTACTTCGGGCAGCCGCTCGCGGGCGGAAACCGTAGCCTCGCCGTGCTGGAAAACGGGGGCGGCAGCGTCGGCCTGGAACTGACGCGGCAGGCGTCCGGCACCGCGCAGAAGGAACTGGGCGACATCCTCGCGCAGGCGAAGATCGCGTTCAGCCGCCAGCTGGCGCAGAAGGTCCAGGCCCGACTGATCGCCGCGACGGGCGCCGTGAACCGCGGCGTGCAGACCGACGCGTTCTACGTCATCAAGAACCCCACCACGCCCGCCATCCTGGTCGAACTGGGCTTCGGGTCCAGTCCCGTCGAGGGCCCGAAGCTCGCCAGCGCCGCGTACCGCGAGGTGCTGGCGCAGGCGCTGGCCCGCGCGATCCTGGACTTCCTGAATACCAAATGACCTGATTACGAAGCGACCTGCGCTCGACGCGAGCCGGACTTGAACGCGCGCCCCCTTCTGCACTGGGGGCGCGCTCGTGTCCAGGGTCCGGGTCAGTCGGGCTGATTGACCGGGCGGGCGTGGTCCAGCCAGCCCCAGTCGCGCAGGTACGCGCGGAAGTCGCTCAGCAGGTCGGCGGCCTCCGTGCGCTCCTGCTCGGGCAGGGTGCGCAGCCACGCCTCGCCGGTCAGGCGGGTGTAGGCCAGCAGCGGCGCCGGTTCGCCCAGGTGTGCTTCCAGGCTGTCCAGCAGGTCCTCGGCGCGTGCGCGGGTCCAGGGGCGCTGGCGGGCCAGTTCGTTCAGGTAGTCGGCGGCGGCGTGTTCCAGCAGCGCGGGACGACCGACGATCCAGGGGGCCTTCACGGGGGGCAGGCCAGCTGCGGTCACGCGCGCCATCCGGGGAAGCCCTCGATGGCGACCAGCGTGGGGCGCGGGACGTTGCTGCCGGCCTTCGCGGCGAAGTTCGAGCGGAGCTTGTCGAGGCTCTCGCTGTCCTCGCCGGGGTGCTGGATCGCCAGGAACAGCGTCTTGCCGTCGGGCGACCAGACGGGGCCGGTCATCTCGGCGTCCACCGGGCCGATCGCGAAGCGGTACGCCTTCCCGGCGTTGGGTCCCTCGGTGGGGAAGAAGAACATGGCGTTGTTCCCGTGGAAACCCTTGATGGGGTTGGTGCTCAGGTCGCTGTTGTCCGTGACCATCCACAGGTTCCCGTACGGGTCGAACACGAGGTTGTCGGGGCTGGCGAAGCCGCTCTGCGGGCCGCCCACGGCGAACACCTCCCACAGGAACGTCTGCGCGGTCCAGTCGTCCCCCGCTTCGCGGAACTTGATGATCTGCCCGAAGTAGTTGCCGTGCTTGCTGTTGTTCGTCAGGGCGACGTACACCTCGCCGGTGCGGGGGTGGATCTCGATGTCCTCCGGGCGGTCGACCGGGGTGCCGCCCACCGCCAGAGCGCTGGCGCGGGCGTCGGCGAGCACGTCCGCCTGACTGGCGAACAGGGCCTTGCCGTCGGCGCCCTTGGCTTCCTGCAGTTTCTTGTTGCGGTCGTAGTCCAGCAGCACCCAGCTGCCGTTGCCGAAGTTCGCCACATACAGGTCGCCGTCTTCCAGCAGCTTCAGGTTCGAGGCGCGGTCTTTCGGGTCGTACTTGCCGCGCGACACGAACTTGTACACGCAGGAGTCCTGCATGTCGTCGCCCATGTAGCCCACGACGCGGCCGTCGGCGGCGACGGTCACGGCGACGTTCTCGTGCCGGAAGCGGCCCATCGCGGTGCGCTTCTTCGGGGTGGACCTGGGGTCGAAGGGGTCGATCTCGGTCACCCAGCCCTGGTGCATGGCCTCGTACCCGCTGCCGGCCCAGGCCTTGGTGTAGCCGTCCACGTTCTCCTCGCAGGTCAGGAGGGTGCCCCAGGGGGTCTGTCCGCCCGAGCAGTTGCCGACGGTGCCCTTGACCATCGTGGCGCCCTTCACGGCGGCCGATCCGCGCGCCGGGCCGGTCAGTTCGATGTCCGTCAGCGCGTCGATGCGGCGGTTCCGGGGGTCAGGCACGATGGCCCACTTGCCGCCTTCCCTGCGCACGTGCACCACGCTGACGCCCATGGCTTCCATCTCGGCCCTGATCTGGCCGGGCGTGCGGTTCTTCGTATCGCCGCCGACGAACAGGGCGTTCACGTACTCGTGGTTGATGGTCAGCAGCGCGTCCGTGCTGCTCTGGCCACCCTCGAGCATGTCGATGGGGAAGAAACCGATGTAATCGTGGTTGAAGCCGATCTCGCGCCCGGCGTCGGTGAAGGTTTCACCCCAGGGGGCCAGCACCTGGTAGCGGAATCCGGCGGGCAGGGTCAGGGCGTCGGCGTTCCCGGTGGGAATCGCGCGGAACGGGGCGACCGTCTGGGGTTTCACGGTCTTTGGGTCCACGGTGCTGGGGCCGCCGTTGTTCACGGCGTCGGCCTCGCTGATGGTCAGGGGCAGGGTGATCGCGGCGGCGGTGGCGGCGGCGCTGCCCAGTGCGCTGCGGCGGGTGAGTCTGGTGTCCAGCAGTCGGTGCCAGAAGCTGGCGGTGCCCGTGTCCTGTGTCATGCGCCGAAGGATGCCGCCCCTGTGTGACGTGAGGGTCAATTCGGTGTCAGGTGCCTGTCAGGCGGCCGCGGGTATGGTTGCCGCGGCAGTCCCCCCGGAAGGGGGGTGCAGGCCAGTTTGACGCATTTGTCGTGCGCCATCGGTTCTGCCACGCTTAATATGAAACTGTTTCAACCTCTGCCCTTCGGGGCGGCAGGTCGGAAAGGAGCATGACTTTGGAAACCCTGCGCGTGTCCGGCACTTCCCGCCCCAATGCCATCGCCGGTGCTATCGCCGCCCTCCTGCGTTCGCAGGGTCAGGTGGAAATTCAGGCGATCGGTCCGGCGGCCGTCAATCAGGCGGTCAAGGCCCTCGCCATCGCCCGCGGGTATCTGGTGGGGGACCGCCTGGATCTGTACACCCAGCCGGAATTCGTGAAGCTCGACGTGCACGAGGAGGAACGCACCGCCGTGCGCTTCTTCGTGCAGGGCATACCGGCTCCGGTGACCACTCAGAGCTGACAAGACCCCCAAAGCGGCGCGGACCGGTTCAGGCTGGTCCGCGCCGCTCATCTGATGTCTGGCGCGGTGCTTGCCTCAAGACCAGATCGACGGGATTTCATAAAACCTGAGTCTGTTGCACTAAGATATGAGCAGGAGGCAGTCTGACATGGAATTCCTCGGCCCCTACACCCCCCTGATCCTGATCATCCTGGTCGCGTCCCTCGTCATCCAGGGCTCACTGACCCGCACCTACCGCCGCTGGAGCGGCGTGCGCAACCCCCGCAACCTCACCGGCGAGCAGGTCGCCCGCATGATGCTCGACGCCAACGGACTCGGGCACGTCCCCGTGAACGCCGTCCGCGGCAACCTCAGCGACCACTACGACCCGCTGCGCAAGACCATCAACCTCAGCGAGGGCGTGTACAGCGTCCCCAGCGTCGCTGCCATGGCCATCGCCGCGCACGAGGTCGGGCACGCCATCCAGGACCGCGTCCGCATGCCCGCGCTGGTCGCCCGCGGCCGCATGGCCGTCCCGCTGAGCCTCGGCATGAACCTCGCGCCGCTGCTCGTCATGGCCGGGATCTTCCTGCAACTGACCGGCCTGCTGTGGCTGGGCGTCGTCCTGTTCGGCGCGGCCCTGCTGTTCCACCTGGTCACGCTGCCCGTCGAATTCGACGCCAGCCGCCGCGCCCTGGCCTACCTGAATCAGACGGGACTGAGCGGCAGCCCCGAGGCCACCAGCGGCGCCCGCAGCGTCCTGACCGCTGCCGCTCTGACCTACGTCGCGGGCTTCGCCATGGCCCTCGCGCAGTTCCTGAACATCTTCAGCATCGCCCGCAACAGCGCCTGAACGCACGAGTAAACCGCCCCAGCCAAGGCCGGGGCGGTTTTTTCAGGCTGGATTCAGACGTTGAAGCCGAACATGCGCATCTGGCGCTTGCCGTCCTCGGTCATCTTGTCCGGACCCCATGGTGGCGTCCACACGAACTCCACGTTCACCTCGCTGACGCCGTCCAGGCGGCCCACGGCGAGCTCCGCGTCGCTGCGGATCAGGTCCTGCACCGGGCAGCCCACGCTGGTCAGGGTCATGGTGATCTCCACCACGCCGGACTCCTGCACCTCGACGCCGTAGATCAGACCTAAGTCCACCACGTTCACCGGGATTTCCGGGTCCTTCACGACCTTCAGGGCCTCCAGCACCTGCGCCTCGCTGGGCAGGCCCGCCGGGGTGGGCACGTTCTCGGGCGCGGTCATCAGTTCCCGCCCTGCACGCTGGGCAGCCCGTCCTGCACCCACGCCATCGTGCCGCCCGCGAGGTTCACGACCGAATCGTACCCCTGCGCCTTCAGGAACTCGCCCGCGCGGGCGCTGCGCGCGCCACTGCGGCAGATCATGACCAGTTCACGGTCCTTCGGGAGTTCCGCATAGCGGGCCTCGAACTCGCTCAGGGGGATCAGCTGCGCGCCCTCGGCGTGCACCTCGTCGAATTCGTTCTGCTCGCGGACGTCCACGAGCAGCGCGCCCTGCTGCACGCGGCGCTGCCCTTCCTGTGGGGTGACTTCTTCCATGCGGCCCAGCATACCCGAGCGCACGGGTCGGAATGTGCCGCGTGCGCGTATCCTGCGCGCATGACCCTGCCCGAAGGTGCCACCGTCATCGACCTGCGCCCGGAGGACCTGCGCGCCGCCGAACCGCTGGCCGGGCTGACCGCGCTGCCCGTGCGCGCCGTGAGCCTCCAGACCATCGAGGACGGCGCGCACGGCCTGACCCCGGACCTGGGCCCGCTGATCGTGATCTGCGAGCGCGGCGTGCGCTCCGGTCTGGCTGCCCGCTACCTGTTGGCGGACGGGCTGGACGCGCGGGCGTACCCCGGAGGCGTGCCCGCGCTGAAAGCCGCGGTGAACGGCACCTGATCCGGATTCCGTCTGGTTCGTCCGCAGATGAGGACATGACCGATCTGCCCACTCCACGCCCGGAATCCTCGCCCCTCCCACGCGCATCCGCTCGGATTGACCGGCGTGCTCAACCCAGTTCATCGCAGTCCAGCTGACCCGGCGGGGACGCCTTTCACGCTGGGGGGCTCTAGACTGACCGTCATGAGTGCCCTGCCCCCCGGTTTCATCTCGACCCGTGACGTGCTCGACGAGCGCCTGAGCGGCGCGGACGTCCGCCGCCTGGAACTGAAGTACGGCAACGAGGAACTCCTCTACGGTCTGGACGTGCTGGGCCTCGCCGGGCCGTTCTCCCGCGTGACCCCCTGGGAACTGGAGGACGAGCGTGGCGTGCGCCGCATCAACGCCAGCGGGTACGCCGCGACGCCCTTCGGCGAGATGCCCCCCGTCATCACCGACTTCATGCACGAATTCCTCCGCAAAAACCGCGCGATGGGGCTGCCTCAGCAGTCCACCGGACCGTGGCGCGCGGCGCTGCAGGCGAACCTCGTGGCGCTGCTCGCGCGGGAACTGCCCAGCCACGCGGACAGTCAGGTGTTCTTCTGCTCCAGCGGCACCGAGGCCATCGAGGGCGCCCTGAAGTTCGCCAAGGCGTGGCGCCCGAAGGCGAAGTACCAGATCTCGTTCGCCAGCGGCTACCACGGCAAGACGCTCGGCAGCCTCAGCCTCACGCCGAACCCCGAGTACCAGGACATCTTCCGCCCGCTGATTCCCGGCGCGCTGACCAGCCCGTACGGGGACCTGGACGCCCTGACCCGCCTGATCCGCCGGGTCGGCGCGGACAACGTGACGTGCGTGGTCGTGGAACCCATCCAGGGCGAGGGCGGCGTGAACATCCCGCCTGCCGGATTCCTGCGCGGCGTCGGGGAACTATGCCGAAGGCACGGCATTCCCGTCATCGCGGACGAGATCCAGACCGGCCTGGGCCGCACCGGGCACTGGTTCGAATCCGCCGCGCAGGGTCTGGATGCTGACATCGTCACCCTGGCCAAACCGCTGGGCGGGGGCATGACCGCCGTTGGCGCCACCATCGTCCGCGCGCCCATCTTCAAGAAGATGCTGGGCGGCCTGAGCAGCAAACGACACAGCAACACCTTCGGCGGCGGTGCGCTCGCCATGGCGGTCGGCCTCAGGAGCCTCGAGTACCTCATCGAGAACGACCTCCCGGCCCGCAGCACCGCGCTGGGCGAGGAGGGCCTCGCGCGGCTCCAGCGGGTGCAGGCGCGCTTCCCGAACCTGCTCGAAGCCGTGCGCGGCCAGGGTCTGCTGTTCGCGCTGCAGTTCCGCCCCATGGTGGGCGTGCCGCTGCCCGGCGTGTTGAAGGAACTGGTGTTCGAGGCCACCGCGATCCTCGCGCTGCGTGAACTGCACCAGGGGGGCGTCATGGCGAACCTGTCGCTGAGCAGCAAACGCACCGTGCGCCTGACCCCGGCGCTGGACATGCCGCACGACGTGTTCACCACCATGCTTGACCGGGTGGAGGCCTTCGCGCAGACGCACCCCAGCGCGCGGCACCTGCTGACCAGCACGCCCCCGCAGGTCACCGCGCGACTGGCGGCGTTCGCGGCCAGCAAACCCAAGAAACGCACCCCCAGCGACGGCTGACCACCAGCACTCAGACAGGCCGCGCCTCCGTGAGTGACCTCCGGGAGTGCGGCCTGTCTGCTGGTCTGCGGCCGATCAGGCGAGGCCGCAGGCGCGCTGCACGAGCAGGTGCAGTTCGTCCCGCCCCAGGCGCCGGACCTCCAGCGCGAGGTCGCCCGGCAGTTCACTCAGGCCCGGCACGATCGGCACGAACCGCAGCTCCGGGCGGCAGATCAGGTCCCGCGCGGCCGTCAGCGCCAGCGTGAAATCCACCCGCAACTCGTAGTGGGCGTTCAGCTCGGCCCGCAGCGGTTCCGTCTCACCCGCCAGCAGCGCCACCAGCGCCGGGTGCGGCGCGAACCCGTCCTCCAGGTGCCGGGCCGTGCGAGTGACGTCCAGGAAGATTCCGGCGCCGGGCAGCACGTACCCGCTCACGCGGCGGCGGCACAGGTCCGGGCTGTCCCCGCGCACCAGCGTCACCTGCCGCCCCGCGCGGGCCGCGCCGCCCAGCAGCGCCCACAGCCGCCCCAGGCTGGAGTACCGGGCCAGTTCGACGTGCCCCGCCGGTTTCTGCGGGAGGGGCCGGGTGGGGCGTTCGGTGGCGGGGGAGGGCACGCCCGCATCGTACGGCGCGCGGACCATCCGTGAAGGTGACGTGAACCGGAACCGGGCCGCCTGATGCAGTCCGCCCCCACCCGGACGCGATACAAGGAATCATGACCCCCACCGACCCGACCGCGCTCCTCGCGGGGCTGGACCTGAAGGCACTCGCCACCCTCAGTCAGCGCGTGGACCTCCCGGCCCTGCTGGGCGCCGCGTCCCGCCTGAACGACCGGCAGCTGGGCCAGCTGACCCGCATGCTGGGCAGCCCGCCCGACGCTCCTGCCGACCTGCCCGCGCCGGACGGAGATTTCCTGGGCCTGATGGGCACCCTGAGCCCCGACGAGCGGCAGACGGCGGCCGACGTGCGCGCCTTCATGCATGGGCACGTCGCGCCGATCATGAACGAGTACTGGAACCGCGACGAGTTCCCCCGCCACCTGATCGCGCCGCTGCGGGAGCTGGACCTGCTGCGCCGCATCTGGAACGAGGACGGCACCCGCACACCCAACGCGACGGTCCTCGAGGGACTGATCACGCTGGAGGCCTGCCGGGTGGACGTCAGCACCGCCGTGTTCTTCGGGGTGCACGCGGGCCTGGCGTTCGCGTCCATCGCGCTGGGCGGCAGCGACGAGCAGAAGGCCGAATGGCTCCCGAGGATGCTGGACCTGGACGTGATCGGCGCGTTCGGCCTGACCGAGCCCGAGGGCGGCAGTCAGGTCAGTCAGGGCATGCGCACCACGTGCCGCCGCGACGGCGACCGCTGGATCCTGCGCGGGCAGAAGAAATGGATCGGGAACAGCACGTTCAGCGACTTCACCGTCATCTGGGCGCGCGATGAGGACACCGGCGAGGTGCGCGGGTTCATCGTCCGCGCGGGCACCCCCGGCTACCACGTCGAGAAGATCCAGGGGAAGACCGCGCTGCGCATCGTCGAGAACGGCCTGATCACCCTGGACGACTGCGCCGTCCCGGACCGCGACCGCCTGCAGAACGTGCGCGGCTGGCGCACGACGGCCGAGGTGCTGAAACTCACCCGCGCGGGCGTCGCGTGGCAGGGCGTCGGGTGCGCCATGGGCGCGTACGAACTGGCCCTCGCGTACGCGCAGACCCGCGAGCAGTTCGGTAAACGCATCGGGGAATTCCAGCTCATCCAGAACCACCTCGTACACATGCTGGGCAACGTGACGGGCATGCTGACCCTCTGCCTGCGCCTGAGCCAGCTGGCCGACGAGGGTCACATGCGCGACGAGCACGCCGCGCTGGCCAAGGTCGTCACCGCCGCCCGCTGCCGCGAGACCGTCGCCCTGGCCCGCGAGACCTTCGGCGGGAACGGCATCCTCCTCGAGTACGGCGTCGCCAAGCACTTCGCGGACACCGAGGCCATCTACTCCTACGAGGGCACCAACGAGATCAACACCCTGGTCGTGGGCCGCGCCATCACCGGCCTCAGCGCCTTCGTGTGACCGCCGGTCCGGTGTGAATTGAAGCGGTCCACGCGCCGACCCGTCCGTATGCTGCGCGCGTGAACCGCACGCCCGCCCCCCGAAAAGCCGCCCGCCTCTCACCCCGCGCCCGAACGTGGGTGGTGGCGGGCCTTTCGCTGGTCGGGGGGTACCTGATCGCGACCGGACAGCAGGTCATCCTTCGGCCCCCGCTGGTCGTGGGGCAGGACGCCGTCAGCACCCCGCAGAGCCGCGCGGCCCGCGTCACGCTGGAGCAGGCGGGCGGACCCGTGCTGCGGATCCGGCCCCCCGGCGGCGAGGCGCGCACGCTGCTGATCCTCTACCCCGGCGGGCTGGTGCGCCCGCAGGCGTACGAATGGCTGGGCCGCGCCCTGGCCGCGCAGGGCACCGAGACGGTTATTCCCGCGTTCCCGCTGGACCTGGCCGTCACCGCCGCCAACCGCGCCGACACCCTGATCGCCACGTACGGCAGCGGGAAGCGCGTGGTGATCGCCGGTCACTCGCTGGGAGGCGCGATGGCCGCGCAGTACGCCGCCCGCCACGAAGGAAGCGTGGCGGGCCTGATCCTGATGGCCGCGTACCCCGCCGGGAACGTCAACCTGACCTCCCAGCGCCTCCCCGCGTTGTCCCTGCTGGCCGAGCAGGACCGGGTGGCCACCCCGGACGCCGTGCGGGACGGCCTCAGCCGCCTGCCCCCCGACACCACCCTGACCGTCATTCCAGGCGCCGTTCACGCCTTCTTCGGCCGCTACGGCCCGCAGCGAGGGGACGGGCAGCCCAGCGTGAACCGCGCCCAGGCCGAGCAGGACATCGTGAACGCCGTCCAGACCTTCCTCGCCGGACTTCCCTGACCCGGTACGCTGCGGCATGCCCCGCCGCCTGCTCCTGCTGATCCTGACCCCCCTCCTGACCGGCTGTGACCCGGGCGGGCTGGACCTGTACTCCCCGACCGACGCGCGCGACTACGTCCGGTCCTGCGCCCGCGCCCGCAGCGACGTCATGTGCCGCGCCATGCAGCCCACCCTGGCTGCCACAACCGGCCCCGTCAGTGTCCTCCTGCCGAACGACGGGGACGACAACCGAGAGCAGGCCCTCGCGCGGTTCCTGGCCGGGCGCGGCACGACCCTGACCGCCTTCCGGAGCGAGCCCGCACTGCAGGCCGCGTTCGCACGCGCCAACATCTTTCCGGTCGCCCAGCTGACCACCGGCACCCACCGCACCCTGGACGGCACCCCGCACGAGGTGACCTGCACGGACCAGGGAACAGGTCTCGGTCCCGACTGTCGGCTCGGCCCACTGCGCGGCCTTGACCACATGCACCACCTCAAGCCCCGCGCGGACAGCCTGTACGCGACCTCCCCGACCACGCCGGGCACCCTGCCCTTCTTCCCGTTCTGACCCCGCGCGGAGGGTTCAGCGGGCTCAGGCACCCTTCTTCGCCCCTTCACCCCTCGCCGGCCGCGATCCGCTGCGGAGCGGCGTACACCGTGAGCCGGTCCCCCCGCGCGAAGCCGCACAGGGTCACGCCGAACGCGGCCGCCGTGTCCACGGCCAGACTGGTGGCCGCGCCGACCGTCACCACCACGCCGATCCCGGCGGTGACGGCCTTCTGCACGATCTCGAAGCCCGCGCGGCTGCTGACCACCAGCACGTGATCGGTCAGCGGCAGGGCCGCGACGCACGCGCCGATCAGCTTGTCCACGGCGTTGTGCCGACCCACGTCCTCGAACGCGGCCACTCGCGCCCCGCCCGCGTGAAACAGGGCCGCGCCGTGCAGACCGCCCGTGGCGTGGAAACCCGGCTGTTGCTCGCCCAGCCGGTCGGGCAGTGACGCCAGCCACGCCGCGGGCAGGGGTCCCGCCGTCCAGGATGGGGGAGAGGCGCGCGCCACGAGCCGCTCGACGCTGCCGGATCCGCACACCCCGCACGCACTGGACGACACGGCCAGCCGCGCCCCCGCCGCCAGCCGCGTGGCGTCCGGGGTCATCAGGTGCCACACGTTCCCGTTCTCCGGGTCCACGTGCAGCGTGAACTCGTCCGGGAGCAGCCCCTCGGACACCAGCCAGCCCAGCAGCAGGGCGCGGTCGTCGCCGGGCGTGCGCATCAGGACGCCCAGCGGCACCGGGCCGCCCGGCGTGCTCAGGCGCAGTTCCAGCGGTTCCTCGACCGCCACCCGGTCCACCCGCTCTGCGCGAGTGGCGCCGCTGATCAACTGGACGGGGAGGCCCACGACCGCCTCCCCGTGATCCGGTCCGTCCGTTCGCTTCAGCGGTCCACCTCGGACTGGTTGGCGGTCTGCGGCAGCTCGCCACTCGCCTCGCGCAGGGCGCGGCCCACGCCGCCCAGCAGCGCCAGGATGGCGCCCAGGCCCACCTGCACGTCGCGGTCCTTCAGCAGGCCCAGCAGGTCGCCCAGGCCCAGGCCCTTCCCGGCGGCCACGTGCCGCGCGCCCTCGTGGACGCCCACCGTGACGGCGTGGCCCAGCACGCTCACCTCGCCAGGATCGAGTTCGGACAGGGTGCGGCCCAGTTCGGTGACGTTGCGCAGCAGGGTCGTGCCGCTCTGCCCGCCCAGGATGTGCAGCAGGGACGCCGTGAGGCCCTCGCCGCCCCGCACCGTCTTCTGCGCGACGTCCAGCACGCCGTGCTCGTGCAGCTGCCGCAGCAGGTGCAGGCCCGCGAGCAGCGCCTCGGTGGAGTCCGAGACCTCGGCGTGCAGCTGTTCCTGCGGGGTGGGCGTGCGCGGCGTGAATTCGAGTGGTTTCGCCATTCAGGACTCCTTTCCAGGGGTGGTGCGGTCAGTCATCGGCGCCCAGCCCGTCGGTGCGGGCGTTCAGACTGTCGCCGTGCAGGGGCAGCAGCCCGCCGGGGAACACGTAGTCGGGCCGCGCCCACTTGCGCTCGACCTCCACGCCCGCCTGCGGCGTGGGGTGGCCCCAGCGGGGATTCGACGCGGGCAGCGGGTTCGGGCCCACGTCATGCAGGAGTTCCAGGCGCACCCGGGTGTCCTTGTACGCCGGGGTGTTCACGGTCGCGTCGCCGTGCGAGCCGGTCAGGCGGTTCACGGCGTCCTCCGCCTTGCGGGCGTTCATCGGCACGAACAGCTGATGCCCGCTGACCCGCCCGGTCACGAGGGCCTGAAGGCGCACCGCGCCGTACTCGCTGACGAGCCGCACCCACTGCCCGCTCTGGATGCCGCGCTCGGCGGCCAGCTCCGGGCTGACCTCCACGAACGAGTCCGGGGTCTTCTCGGTGATGCCGGGCACGCGGAACGTCATGTTCCCCTCGTGGAAGTGCTCCAGCATGCGCCCGCTGTTCAGGTGCAGGTCGAACGTCGCGTCCGGCGCGTGCTGGCGGGGGCGGTACTCCCCGGCGTGCAGGCGGGCCTTCCCGTCGGGGAAGTTGAAGCGCTCGGTGTACAGCAGCGGCTGATCCGTGCCGTCCTCCGCGACCGGCCAGCACAGCGTCTCGTAGCCCTCCAGGCGGTCGTAGCTCACCCCGGCGAAGTGAGGCGTGAGGCGCGCGATCTCGTCCATGATCTGGGCGGGATGCGTGTACCCCCAGCGGTACCCCATGCGGTCCGCGACACCCATGTAGATCTGCCAGTCGGGTTTCGTGCCCTTCAGGGGCGGCATGACCTCGTACAGCCGCTGGATGCGCCGCTCGGTGTTCGTGAACGTCCCCTCCTTCTCCAGCGACGCCGCCGCCGGAAGGATCACGTCCGCGAACCGCGCGGTGTTCGTGAAGTACAGGTCCTGCACCACCAGGAACTCCAGCGCCTCGAAGCCTTCCTGCAGGTGGTTGGCGTTCGCGTCGGTGAGGCTCATCTCCTCACCGGTCAGCCACAGCGCCTTCAGGCGGCCGTCCAGCGCCGCGTCGATCATCTGCGTGTTGTCCAGGCCACGTTCGGGCCGCAGGGTCACGCCCCACTCGCGCTCGTGGCGCTGCACCGCAAGTGGATCGTCGATCTTCTGGTACCCGCTGACCGCGTCCGGCTGCGCGCCCATGTCCGACGCGCCCTGCACGTTGTTGTGCCCGCGCAGCGGGTACGCGCCGGTGCCCAGCCGCCCGTAGTTCCCGGTGATGAGCAGCAGGTTGCTGATCGCGGCGCTGGTGTCCGTGCCGCCGCACTGCTGCGTGACGCCCATCGCCCACAGGATGCACACCCGCTCCTGAGAGGCGATCTGGCGGGCCAGGGCCACCAGCGTCGCGGCCTTCAGGCCGGTCTCCCGTTCGGCGTACTCCAGCGTGAAGTCCCGGATCGACTCGCGGAACTCGTCCAGGCCGCTGACACGCTCTCGAAGGAAGTCCCGGTCCTCCAGCCCATTGTCGAGGATGAACTTGCTGACCGCCGCCAGCCACACGAAGTCCGTCCCCGGGTTCGGGCGGTGGAACTCGTCGGCGCGCCTCGCCAGTTCATGCTCGCGGATGTCGAACACGATCACGTGCGTGCGGCCCAGCTTCTGCGATCGCTTGATGCGCGTCGCGAGGACCGGGTGGCTCTCGGCGGTATTGCTGCCCACCGTGATCACCAGACTGGCGTTCTCGATGTCCTGAATGGTTCCGCTGTCCCCGCCGATCCCGACCGTCAGGGACAGGCCCTTGCTGGCCGGGGACTGGCAGTACCGCGAGCAGTTGTCCACGTTGTTCGTGCCGATCACCTGCCGCGCGAACTTCTGCACCAGGAACGCTTCCTCGTTGCTGGCCTTGCTGCTCGCCACGAACGCCAGCGCGTCCGGGCCGTGCTGCTCGCGGATCTCGCCGAAGCGCCACGCGATCAGGTCCAGCGCCTCATCCCAGCTCGCCTCCCGGAAGCGGTCCCCGTCACGGATGAGGGGGCTGGTCAGGCGGTCCGTGCTGTTCACGTAGTCCCAGCCGAACTTGCCCTTCACGCAGGTGCTGATGCCGTTCGCGTGGCCGTGCGCGGGCTCGACCTTCAGGATGTGCCGCTCGTCGGTCCACACGTCGAACGAGCAGCCCACGCCGCAGTACGTACACACGGTCTTCGTCTTCTTGATGTAGCGGTCGCGGGCGGCGGACTCGATCTCGGACACGTTCATGATGGGTTTCAGGCCGCTGCTGGCCTCCACGCCCTTCACCACGTCGATCGCGGCGTTCCAGACCGGCAGTGGAATGCCCGTGAACAGCCCCGCCTCGCCCAGCATGGACTTCTCCTGCAGCGCGTTGCAGGGGCACACGGTGATGCAGTGCCCGCAGCTGACGCAGCTGCTCTCGCCGATGGGTTTGCCGCCGTCCCACAGCACGCGTGGCTGCTCGGCCTCCCAGTTGATGGACAGGGTCTCGTTCACCTGCACGTTCTGACACGCCTCCACGCAGCGGCCACACAGGATGCACTGGTCCGGGTCATAACGGTAGAAGGGATTGGACTCGTCCTTCGGGAAGCCCTTGGGCTGGAAGGGCCGGGTCTGATGGTCGATGCCCAGCACGCCCAGCGTGTTGTGCACCGTGCAGTTCCCGTTGTTGTTGTCGCACACCGTGCAGTACAGGTCGTGGTTCGCCACCACGCGGTCGTACGCGTCCCGCTGCGCCGCCCGGGCCGCGTTCGTCTGCGTGCGCACCGTCAGGCCCGCCCGGACCGGCGTGCCGCACGCGCGGCCCACCACGCCGTCGATCTCGACCGCGCACGTGTCGCACGACTGGATCGGTCCCAGCTGCTCGTGGTAGCACACCTGCGCCAGCGGGACCTGCGCCCGGTTGATCACCTCGATCAGCGGTTCGCCGAGCCACGCCACGCGCTCCACGCCGTCCACCGTGACCGCCACCTGCGCGCCACGTGCCGCGCGGGTCGGTCCCACCGTGGCCCGGATCACGTCCTCACCCGTTACGTCCCTGTGCCCCATACGCCCTCCCTCGGATTCACTGGCGAGTATAGGCGCGGACCCCCGACCCACACGTCATCCAGCCTGCATGAAGGATTCATCCCGGGCTCAAGAAGGGGAGGACCGGTGACCGCCCCCCCCGCGCCGGAACTACAGCACCAGCACGCCGTGATGCTTGGCCTTCTCCTGCGGTTCCACGTGAATGCTGATGGAACTGTCCGGCGTCTCCGCCCGGATGGCGTCCTCCAGCCGGTCGCAGATCGCGTGCGCCTCCGTGACCGTCATGTCGCCCGGCACCACCATGTGGAACTCGATGAACGTCATGCTGCCCGCGTGCCGGGTGCGCAGGTCATGCATCTCCAGCGCGCCCGCCCCGGCCGTGCTCATGGCCGCGCGGATGCGCCGCTCGGTGTCGCCATCCACAGCGGCGTCCATCAGCCCGCCGATACTGTCGCGCACCAGAAGCCAGCCGCTCCAGAGGATGTTCAGCGCTACCAGGATGGCCAGCAGCGGGTCCAGCCAGTGCAGGCCCGTCAGGCGCGCGGCCAGCACGCCCACCAGCACGCCCACGCTGGTCACCACGTCACTCATCACGTGCCGCCCGTCGGCGAGCAGCGCCGGGGAGCGCAGCGCCCGCCCGTGCCGCAGCAGGACCGTCGCCCACAGCGCGTTCAGCGTGCTGGCCCCCAGGTTCACGCCCAGGCCCACGAGGCCCGTGCCGCCCTCCGGGGCGACCGGGTTCATCAGGACCGGCACGGCCTCCCGCATGATCGCGACCGCCGCGAGCACGATCAGGACGCCTTCGGCCACGGCGCTGAAGTACTCGGCCTTCGTGTGCCCGTACGGGTGGTTCGCGTCGGCCGGGCGGGCCGCGACCCGCAGCGCCGCGAACGCCGCGACGGCCGCCGCGACGTTGATGATGCTCTCCAGCGCGTCCGAGTACAGCGCCACGCTGTTCGTGAGCAGGTACGCCAGGAACTTCAGGCCCAGCACCACCACGGCCACGAGAATGCTGCCCAGCGCCAGCCTTGAGGCGCGCCGGGAGGACTGCTGGGAGGCGGAGGGAACCGTCACCGCCGGAGCGTAGCAGGGTTAGGCGCGGCGAAAGTCGTGCCCCCGCCGGGAACAGCCACCCCTGCACCAACCCCGACTGATTCTGCCTGGAACGTAACGCGGCCTGATACACTCATTCGGTGACCGCGCCCGACCTCCTCGCCCAGCTCAACCCCACCCAGGCCCAGGCCGCCGACCACTACACCGGCCCGGCCCTGGTCATCGCCGGCGCCGGCAGCGGCAAGACCCGCACCCTCATCTACCGCATCGCCCACCTGATCGGCCACTACGGCGTGCAACCCGGCGAGATCCTCGCCGTGACCTTCACCAACAAGGCCGCCGCCGAAATGCGAGAACGCGCGGGCCACCTCATCAGCGGCGCGGACAAACTCTGGATGAGCACCTTCCACAGCGCCGGCGTGCGCATCCTGCGCGCCTACGGCGAACACATCGGTCTCAGGCGCGGTTTCGTCATCTACGACGACGACGACCAGCTCGACATCCTCAAGGAAGTCATGGGCTCGGTGCCCGGCATCGGCCCCGACACGAACCCCCGCGTCCTGCGCGGCATCCTCGACCGCGCCAAGAGCAACCTCCTCACCCCCGACCAGATCGCCCGCAGCGGCGAACCGTACATCAGCGGCGTCCCCCGCGAAGCCGCCGCCGAGGTCTACCGCCGCTACGAACAGCGCAAGAAGGGCCAGAACGCCATCGACTTCGGCGACCTCATCACCGAGACCGTCCGCCTCTTCCAGGAGGTCCCGGCCGTCCTGAACGCCGTGCAGAACCGCGCAAAATTCATCCACGTGGACGAGTACCAGGACACCAACAAGGCCCAGTACGAACTGACCCGCCTGCTCGCCAGCCGCGACCGCAACCTGCTGGTCGTCGGCGACCCCGACCAGTGCCTGCCGCCCGGCACGCCCATCAGCACGCCAGGCGGCCCGCGCCCCATCGAGGACATCCAGGTGGGCGACACCGTCTGTGGCGTCGGCGCGCGCGGCACCCGCCTGCCCACGCAGGTCACAAACGTCAAGCGCGGCCACTCCGCAGGGCCGCTCTGGCACATCCAGGCCGGGGAGCACACCCTGAGCGGCACGCCGCACCACATCGTCCTGGCCCGTCACCTGCCCATGCCCGGCCAGTGGTACGTGTACCTGATGCACCGTGAGGACCGCGGGTACCGCGTCGGCCTGACCATCGGCGCCCGCCAGAACAGCGAGGGTCAGACCGACTACGGCTTCCGCGTCCGGCTGAACCAGGAACACGGTGACCGGGTCTGGGTGCTGCGCGTGTGCGACTCCCGCGCGGACGCCGCGTACTGGGAGGCGCTGTACGCCGCCCGCTACGGCCTGCCCACCGCACTGTTCCACGGTGTGGGGCGCAACCTCGCGATGGATGAGGCACGACTGGCGCAGCTGTACGGCGAACTCGACACCGAAGCCGCCGCGCACCGACTCATGACCGACCTGCACCTGCACCCGGACTTCCCGCACCACCGACCCCAGAACGGCGCGCGGCGCCAGAGCGTGAACCTCGTCATGTTCCAGGATCACCGGGGCGGGACGGTCGGCTACCACCGCATCCAGTGGAGCAGCAACCGCGCTGACGTGGCGCAGAAACTCATGGCCGCCGGGCACCCCGTCCGCAGCAACGGGCGCGGCGGGTACCGTCTGGAACTCAGCCGCCGCGACTACCCCCAGGCGCTCGAAGACGCGCGGCGTATCGCGCGCGACGGCGGCCTGGAACTGCAGCGCAAGGCCCAGATCGGCGGGATCATGTACGCCTTCACGCCCCTGTCCCACCTGCACCCCGGCATGCGGATGCTGGCCGACGGCACCGAGGGACTGCGCGAGGTCGAGGTCACGCGCGTCGAGCAGCGGCCCTACGACGGCCCGGTGTACGACCTGACCGTCACACCCACCCACACGTACCTCGCAGGCGGCCTGCTCGTGCACAACAGCATCTACAAGTTCCGCGGCGCGGACATTCAGAACATCCTGGATTTCCAGAAGGACTACCGCGACGCGAAGGTGTACCTGCTGGAACACAATTACCGCTCCAGCGCCCGCGTGCTGACCATCGCGAACAAGTTGATCGAGAACAACGCCGAACGGCTCGACAAGACCCTCAAGGCCGTCAAGGAGGACGGGCACCCGGTCGTGTTCCACCGCGCCACCGACCACCGCGCCGAGGGGGATTTCGTCGCGGAGTGGATCACGCGCCTGCACAGCCTGGAGGGCCGCCGGTTCAGCGAGATGGCGATCCTGTACCGCACGAACGCCCAGTCCCGCGTGCTGGAGGAATCGCTGCGCCGCGTGCAGATTCCCGCGAAGATCGTGGGCGGCGTGGGCTTCTACGACCGCCGGGAGATCAGGGACATCCTCGCGTACGCCCGGCTGGCCATCAACCCCAGTGACGACGTGGCGCTGCGGCGCATCATCGGGCGGCCCAAACGCGGCATCGGCGACACGGCCATGGTGAAACTGATGGACTGGGCACGTGCGAACGGCACCAGCGTCCTGACCGCCTGCGCGAACGCCGAGCAGGCCCGCATCCTCGACCGGGGCGCGGCCCGGCCCGTGGAATTCGCCGCGCTGATGGAGGCCATGGCGGACGCCGCCGAGAACTACGAGCCCGCCCCGTTCCTGCGCTTCGTGATCGAGACCAGCGGGTACCTCGACCTGCTGCGCCAGGAGGGACAGGAAGGACAGGTGCGCATGGAGAACCTCGATGAACTCATCAACGCCGCGCAGGAATGGGCGCAGGAGAACGAGGGCACCATCGCGGACTTCCTGGACGACGCGGCCCTGCTGTCCAGCGTGGACGACATGCGCACGAAGACCGAGAACAAGGGCGCCCCGGAGGACGCCGTCACGCTGATGACCATGCACAACGCCAAGGGCCTGGAGTTCCCCGTGGTGTTCATCGTGGGTACCGAGGAGGGCCTGCTGCCCAGCAAGGGCGCGCTGGTCGAGGCGGGGGGCATCGAGGAGGAACGCCGACTGTTCTACGTGGGCATCACCCGCGCCATGGAACGCCTGTTCCTGACCGCCGCGCAGAACCGCATGCAGTTCGGCAAGACGAACGCCGCCGAGGACAGCCGCTTCCTCGAGGAGATCGAGGGGCACTTCGACACCATCGACCCGTACGGGCAGGTCATCGAGTACCGCGCCAAGACCTGGAAACAGTACCGCCCCACCGTGCCCGCGCCCAGCGCCGTGAAGAACACCAGCCCCATGACCGCCGGCATGGCCTTCCGGGGCGGCGAGAAGGTCCGGCACCCCAAGTTCGGCGAGGGGCAGGTGCTGGCCGTCGCGGGCGTCGGCGACCGGCAGGAGGTCACCGTGCACTTCCCGTCCGCTGGGGTGAAAAAACTTCTGGTGAAGTTCGCGAACCTCAGCCCCGCCTGAATGCAACGGCCGCCGCTCGCCCGCTGTCCCTGGTGGATGCACGCAGCGTGCGGGGACACGCTGCGGAGTCAGCGACCACCCCGCCACACGTTCTCCCAAGATTTTGTGGCGGCGATCACCACGGGCGACCTGTCACCATGAGCGCGTGAATCCCACCGACCCCTCCCCGACCCCCGGACCGCCCGCCCCGTGGCGCTCGACCGGTTCCATCCAGGAATTCCTGAGGGCCCTGTGGCAGTACGCCGCGTTCCGCCTCATCGTGTTCGTCGCCGTGGGCCTGCTGGCCCTGTGGGTGGGCGGGTGGCTGCTGAGCAACCTCGCCAGCGTCCTGATCACGGTCCTGGGCGCGTACGCCCTGGCCTTCCTGATGAACCCGATCCTGTCCTGGCTGGAGCGGCACCGGGTGGGCCGCGCCATCGGGGTGCTGTTGCTGATCGTCGTGCTGATCGGCCTGATCACCGTCCTGTGGTTCGCGGTCAGCTCGCAGATCAGCGGCCTGATCGAGGGCCTGCCCAGCCTGACCGCAAACTTCAAGGACCTCGTCAACTCGCTCCTGAACCGCCTGGACGGCATTCCCGGCACGGAAGGACTCAAGGCCACCATCTCCGAGTACGTGGACAAGCAGACCGGCAGCCTCACGGCCGGCGCGGGCCCGCTGTTCGACCGGCTGATCAACGCCGGCCCCGACGTTCTGGACACCCTGGCCGGACTGGTCGGCTGGCTGGGTCAGCTGGGCCTGCTGCTCACCCTGGCGATGTACTTCATGTTCGAGTACAACACCTTCGGTGCGGGCCTGCTGAAACTCTTCCCCCGCACGTGGCAACCCACCCTGCTGCAACTGGCCGACGACGTCAGCGACAGCTTCGGCATGTACCTGCGTGGCACCGTCATCACGGCGCTGGCGTGCGCGCTGCTGGCCACCGCGGGACTGCTGATCCTGCACGTCCCGAACGCGCTGGCGCTGGGTATTCTCAGTGCGTTCGTGAACCTCATTCCGTACGTGGGGATCGTGGTGGCGTCCATTCCACCCATGCTGCTCGCCCTGCCGCAGGGCACCACGACCGTCCTGGAGGTCGCGGCGCTGTACTTCATCATCAACCAGCTGCTCGGCAATGTCATCGGGCCGATGGTCATGGGCCGCAGCACCAGCATCGGCCCGGCCAGCATCCTGATCGCCATTCTGGTCGGCCTGGCCCTGGCCGGGGCGATGGGCGCGATTCTCGCCATCCCCTGCGCCGTGCTGCTCAAACGCTGGACCAGTCGCTACTGGCTGCGCAGCCCGCTGTACCGCGGGGCCGCCGGTCGCGCCGCCCCCAGCGCAGACCACTGACAGCGGTGTTCAGATGTGCTGACAGCGTTTTCCAGTTCCATTGAAGGGCCAACAGCACGACCCTGGGCTCCACTTCCAATCGCTCATGTCGGCGGGTACTCGCGCCGCGCATTTCAGGGAGACTGAGGGGTTTCTCAGTCTCCCTGACAACCGCTGTCAGTGCACCCCGCAGCACACCTGAAACGAGCGGTCTCGGAGAGCGGCGGAGCAGAGCAGGAAGCTGTCAATATCAGAGGTTGGAGGTGAAGCCCAGGGGCGCGCCGTCGGCCCTTCAGCGGAACTGGAAATCACTGTGAGGGGATTTCAGGCACTTGGAACGGTCTGCTCGGGATCACACAGGTGAGCACAGCGGGCGTCATCTGGTGTCTTCAAGGTGATAGAGCACAGGCGGCGGCCCCCAATCTGGTGGGCCGCCGCCTGTGCCGGGTTCAGCTGCTGGCGGGCGTCTTGCGGCTGCGCGTGGTTTTCGGCGCGGGCGTGGGGGCCGCAGGGGCCGCGGCCGCCAGTTCCGGCACGATGGCGGCCAGGTCCTCGTGCGCAATGGGCCGTTCCTGCGCGCCCACTCCGGTCGCGGCGAGTGCCCCGGCGGCGTTCGCCGCTCGGGCCGCGCCACCCATGCTGGCCCCGGCGAGGATCGCGTGCGCGAAGACGGCCGTGAAGGTGTCGCCCGCACCAGTGGAGTCCACGACCTTCCCGGAGGGCCGGTAGGCGTCGACCAGTTCGGTGTCGTCGGGCGTCCAGGTGATCGAGCCCATCTTGCCGACCTTCACCACGACCCGCTGGGCGCCGGCCTGCCCCAGCTGCGCCAGCGCCGCGCTGATCGAACTGGTGCCGGTCAGGGCCTGCAACTCGTGCTGGTTGAGCATCAGGTAGTCGGCGGCGATGACGTCGTTCAGCAGGGTGGTACCGGCCTTGTTCACGGCGCCGGTTCCCAGATCGATGAACACCGGGACGGGCGTCTTCGTGCCGCGCGCCGCCTCAATCGCCGCGAGGCTGTACTCGCGCTGCGGTCCCTCGATCAGCGCGTACGCGTTGATGATCAGGGCGTCGGCACCGTCCAGGTCCTTCTTCCTGAAGCCCGCAGGGTCCAGCTGACGGTTGGCGGCGCCGTCACTGATCATGGCGCGCTCGCCGCCACTGGTCTGCATGACCGTGATCGTGCTGGTGATCAGGCGGGGGTCGCGCTGGATGGCGCTCTCGCTGACGCCGCATTCGCGTACGCGACTCAGGGCGTATTCCGCGAACGGGTCGTCGCCGACGCGGGCGGCCAGCGTGACCGCGTGGCCCAGGCGGGCCAGGGTGACGCTCATGGTGCCGCCGGCCCCGCCGGGTTTCATGCTGGCCTGCTGCGGCGTGACTTCCTCGCCGGGTTCGGGCAGGCGTTCAAGGTGGTAGAGGTGATCGACGGTCACGTCACCGATGATGTAGAACTTCACAGTTGGGTCCTCCGGGGTGCCGGGAGCGGCGGCCCTGAATAGTGACTGGGGGGGTGAATCTTGCTGCGGTTACCGTATCACGCCCAGTTTGACGGCCATGTCACGCAGGTCACCCAGCGACACGTCCTCGGCACGCACGTCCGCGCGCAGCCCGGCGGCCTCCAGCGCCGCGTCGATCGCGTCGCCGTCCATGCCGGTTAGGCGCAGGTTGTTCCGCAGGGTCTTGCGGCGGTGGTGCAGCGCCGTCTCCACGAACGACAGGAATGCCTGCTCGGGAGCCGGGCGGGTCCGGTCGAAGTCCAGGCGGATCACGGCGCTCGTCACGTCCGGCGCGGGCAGGAACGCGCCCTTGGGTACGTCCCGGACGTGCTGCACGCTGCCGTACAGCGCAGCGATGGCGCTCAGGAACCCGTAGTTCTCCTGTCCGGGCTGCGCGGCGAGGCGCTGCCCGACCTCCTTCTGCACCAGGACCGTGGCGGACACGATGCCCGGCGCGCGCATGAAGCGCGACAGCAGCAGGCCCGTGATGTAGTACGGAAGGTTCGCGATGACCCGCGTGCCCTGCGGCAGCGTGGCGTAGTCGAAGTCCAGCGCGTCGCCCCACACGACCTGCACGTCCAGGCCGTCCAGCGTCTCGGCCAGCACGGGCCGCAGCCGCTCGTCCTTTTCCAGCGTCGTGACCTGCGTGCCCCTGGAGGCGATCTCGCGGGTCAGGACGCCCAGGCCCGGGCCGATCTCCAGCACGGGCACGCCGGGCGCGGCGCCGCCCGCCTCGGCGATGGCGCGCAGGATGTTCCCGTCGATCAGGAAGTTCTGCCCGAGACTCTTGGTGGGCTTCAGCCCGTGGCGGTCCAGCAGGTCCCGTACGCGCGCCGGGGAGTACAGCGGCGCAGCGCTCAGGTCACGCTCCTCGTGGTCGGCGGGGCGGTCCGTCGAGCGGCGGTCAGGGCCGCGCCGGTCGGACGGGCGGCGGTCGGAGGTGCGGGCGGGTCTGCGGGAGTCTCTGGGCATGCGGGGACGGCCCTCCGGGGCCAGGAAGTGAGGGGAAGCGTGCGGGCGGGACAACGGTGAGCGCCGCTGTGGGCGCGCCGGGAACACGTCAGTATACTCACGGGGTGAGTTTCCGTTCCGGGCCGTACCGCTGCCGCGCCACCTGCCGGGGTCCGTCGTGACCGCCGACCTGACCACCGACCCCCAGGTCGTCCCGGACCCCGCCCCGGCCGCGCTGAGTGACCTGATCCGCGCCGGGGCGTGGCGCCGCGCCGCCGCGACCGCAAGCGTGCTGGGCGAGAGTGCCGACCTCGTGGATGCCCTGCAGACGCTGCGGGTCGTGCAGGACGAGATCCGCGCCCGCCGCTACCCCGCCGCGCGTCAGCAGCTGGCCGCGTACGCCTCGGTCGCCGATTCGCTGACGCACCCGCTGGCGGCCGAGCTGCGCCTGTACGTCCACCCGGGGGAGGTCATGCAGGCGCTGGACGCGCTGGAGGCGCAGCGCCGCGCCGACGATCCGGCCGCGCTGCGCGGGGCGCTGGCGGGCGCGCTGGCACAGCCCCTGACCCGCGCCGAGGCGCTGAACGCCCTGGGCGTCCTGCACGCCATGCTGGGCGACGAGGCGCAGGCCCGCGAGGCCCTGACCGCCGCGCGCGAGGCCGACCCCGGCCACTACCGCGCCCTGACGAACCTGGGCAACCTGGACATGGAGGCCGGACGGTTCGCGCAGGCGGAAGCCATCTACCGCGAGGTGCTGGCCCTGGAACCCGACTACGACGGCGGGCACCACAACCTCGGGGTGGCGGTGCGGCGTCAGGGGCGCGTGGCGGAGGGCGTGCGGCACATCCGCCACGGGCAGCGGCTCGCCATGAAACGCTCCCGCGAGGACACCCGCGCCGAGGCGAAGGAACAGCTGAGCCGCACCCCAGCCCTGAAGTACCTGCGCTTCGTGCTGCTCGCTGTCGCCGCGCTGGTCATCTTCCTGGTGCTGCGCGGCGCGGGCAGCTGAGCGGATCATGCGGGGCGCGGTCCTCACCCCGGACGGTGTGCGCGCCATCGACGCGCGCCTGGAACGCGCGGGCCTGCTCGACCCGGCCATGGAGGTCGCCGGGGAGGCCGTCGCCCGCGCCGTGCAGGAGCGCTGGCCGACCGGGCGGGTCGTGCTGCTGGCGGGCGGCGGCGCGAACGGGGGGGACGCGCTCGTCGCCGCGCGGCACCTGCTCGCCGCCGGGCGTTCGGTCACGGTCCTGGCCCGCCCGTCCACGCATCCCCTGACCCGCCTGAACCGCCGCCGACTGCGGGCCGTGCGGGGCGAGGTCCGGCCCCTGACCCCGGCCAGCCTGAACCGCGCCGCGCGGGGCGCCACCGTGCTCGTGGACGGCCTGCTCGGCACCGGGTTCCGCCCCCCGCTGCGGGACGATCTGGCCCGCGTGATCGGCGCGCTGAACGCCCGTGACCGCGGCCCGGACGTGCTCGCCATCGACCTGCCCAGCGGTCTGGATGCCACGCGCGCCGACCTGCCCGGCGAGGCGGTGCGCGCCGACGTGACCGTCACGTTCATCGGTCCGAAACCCGCCCAGCTGTTCGGGGACGCCGCCGCGCACGGCGAGACGCTGATCGTCACGCCTCTGCCGGTGCCTGCCGCGTGGATTGAGGACGTGCAGGTCGCCGCCCGCCCGGACGACGCGGCCCTGGGCGCGCTGCTCCCGGTCCGGACGGCCTCGGCGCACAAGGGCACCGCGGGCCGCGTGTGGATCGTCGGGGGAGACCCGGGCACGGTCGGTGCGCCCGCCCTGGCCGGGCTGGGCGCCCTGCGGACCGGGGCGGGGCTCGTCACGGTCCACTCGGCGGCGGACGTGCCGCTCGTCACGCCGGAACTGATGGCGCAGCGCCACGCCGACCTGCGCGCCTTCCTCACGGCGAGTGACGTGCGCCCGGACGCTGTCGCCCTCGGCATGGGCCTCGGCCCGGACGCCCCGGCGCTGGCGCGCGAGGTCCTGCGCTGGACCGTGCCGACCGTCCTCGACGCCGACGCCCTCCAGCCCGAACTCTGCGGGCACGGGCACGACCGCTGCCTCTGGACCCCGCACCCCGGCGAGGCCGCCCGCGTGCTGGGCGTCTCTACCCTCGAGATCACCCGCGACCCGCTGGCCGCCGCCCGCGCCCTGCAGGAGCGGCTGGGCGGCGTGGTCGTCCTGAAGGGTGGCCCCAGCGTCGTCGCGCGCTCGGGTGACCTGAGTGTCTCGACCGGCGGCCACCCGGGCATGGCGAGCGCGGGCATGGGCGACACCCTCGGCGGCATGCTGGCCGCGCTGCTCGCGCAGGGCCTTCCGGCCTGGGACGCGGCCCGGGTCGGCGTGCGCCTGCACGCGCGCGCCGGGGAGCGCGCCGCACGAACCTTCGGGTACGGACTGGGCGCCACCGACGTCGCCCACGAAATCGGCGGTGCCTGGGCCGACCTCAGATCCGCCGGGCCGCGCCCCTGACGGGGGTATGAACCGTCTGGTCAACTGCTGACCGGAAGGTGATAGCTTGCAGCCATCCATGCAAGGCCTGCTCAGCGATGTGCCCCTGATGGGCGTCTTGGAACTGATCCACACCACCCGCCAGACGGGCGTTCTCGACGTTCAATCCGACGTTCCCTTCACGGTCGCCTTCATGAACGGCGAGGTGATCTCCGGCGGCATTCTCGACTGGCTGGGCACCGAGGCCATCCAGGCCAGCCCGATCCTGGCCGAATCCGGCACCTTCCGATTCGAGTCCCGCGGCGTGACCGGCACGCCCCTGGCACCGTACGGGCACTTCTCGACCGACTGGGCGCGCATCAGCGACGAGTGGGACCAGGTGTGCGCCGTGATCGGCAGCCCCAGCCAGGTGTTCCAGGGCCGCGTGCCGATGTTCGACGACCCCGGCGGCCGCTCCATCCGCGCGGTCGCGCGGGACGTCGAGATTCCCCTGTTCGAGGTCGCGCAGACGGTCACCCAGGCTGTCCGAGAGGGGAAACTCACCCCGACCGGCCGCTTCGAATGGTCCCGTCTGAAACTTCAACCGGCCGGGCAGCGCGCCGCGCTGCACCCGGTGGCCCGCCTGCTGGACGGCGACCGCACCCTGGCCGACGCCGTCGAGGCAGGGACCAGCGTGTCGGACGTCCGCGAGTACCTGCTGGGCGAACTGCGCCTGGGCCTGCGGTTCCCCGGAAGCGGCTGGGTCATGCGGGACCTCGTGTGGGAACACCGGCACCTGCGCGCCACCTGACCTGCCCGCCAGAGAACATGGCGCGGCGTGGCGTAGAATGCCCGGCATGCTGTTTCTTTCGGCCCTGCTGCTGCTCGTGGCGTTCCTGGCGGGCAGCGCACCCCTCGGGCACGCCCTGCTGACCCGCGCGGGCGTGAACGTCCGCGTGAACAACCCGCACAACCTGGGTGTGGAGAATGTCCTGTACCGCGTCGGCCCGCAACTGGCCGCATTGACGGCCCTGCTGGACGCCGCCAAGGGGTTCCTGGCGGTGCTGATGGCCGCCAGCCTGAACCTGCCCGAGGTCACCGTGATGGCCGCCCTGGCCGCGTACCTGGGGCACCTCAATCCCCCGCGCTTCCTGTTCGGGGACACGCCCCCGCGCGGGCGGGGCAACCTCGTGCTGCTGGGCGTCCTGGCGGGCCTGGCCGTGACCGGGGCCCTGCCGCTGTGGGTGTGCGCCCTGCCCGTGCTCGTGTACGCGGGCGTGGCGGGCTTCTGGGGGTATGTGAGCGCCGCGACCCTGGCGGGCCTGACTGCTTTCACGCTGGCCGTGGCCACGCAGCCTCTGGGCACCGCCGCGAAACTGGCCGCGCTGGCCCTGCTGGTCGCCGCCACCTGGCGGTTCAAGGAGAACATCGGCCGCATGCTGGACGGCACCGAACCCCGCCTGGGCGAGGCGGTCCCGCTGGCCGGGCGCCGCAGCGACGAGGTCGTGGCCGCCTTCATGATCCACCCCATGACGCTGGAGAACTTCTGGAGTGCGCGCCGCTTCGCGTGGCTGCGTCCCCTGGTCGAGAAGGGGATCGTCACGGAACGCAGCGTGCGGCAGATGGCGGACAGTCTGCGTCCCATGAAGATCGGCGAGCTGCAGGGCATCCGCACCGTGGACGGCAAGAGCATCCGCTGCTACCTGCTGTCCAGTCCGCTGCTGCCCGACGTGTTCCGCGACAACCCGGACCTCGCCACCCGCCGCGCCATCGAGGGCGCCCGGCTCGCGCAGGAACTCGGCGCGGAGGTCTTCGGACTGGGCGCCTTCTGGTCCGTCGTCGGGAACAAGGGCATCGACGTGCAGGCCGCCGTGCCGGACCTGACCATCACGAACGGCGGGGCGTACACCTCCGGCACGATCAAGGCCGCCATTCCTGGCATCCTGGAGCACTTTGCGGCCGAGGGCCGCGACCTCCGGCAGGCGACCGCCGCGGTCGTGGGCGCGAACGGCGTGGTTGCGTTCGGCATTGCCCGGACCATCGCACCGCAGGTGGCGAAACTCATCATGATCGGCCGCGACACCGAACGGCTGGAACGCAGCGCCGCCACCCTGCGCCGCGCCGCGAAGGACACCGAGATCATCACCACCACCAGCTACGACACCCTGAAGGAGGCGGACCTGATCTTCACCGCCACCAGCGATCCGAACCCCGTGATCTTCCCCCAGCACGTCAAGCCCGGCGCGTGGATCTTCGACGAGGGTCGTCCCGCCGACGTGGATGAGAGCGTGCAGGCCATCCCGGGCGTGCGCGTCATCCCCGGCGGCGTCGTCCGGCCCCCCGGCGGCATGACCAGCAACATCGACCTGCAGTTCGGCGAGGGACAGGTGCCGGCCTGCCTGGCCGAGACGCTGATCATCGCCGCGACCGGCGAGCACCACCGCAAGAGCCTGGGCCAGCAGACCCTCACCGAGAACATCAACTTCTTCGTGGAGCAGGCCGACAAACTGGGCTTCCAGGTCGTCGACTGACAGGGCACTCAATCGGTGCCGTGCGGTGTTGACGCCATTCCTGAACCGCGCGGAGCGGATCGCCGCAGATGACCTCCGGCCGAGGTGAACGGGAGGGGCGTTCAGGTGAGCATTCACTTCAGGGTCCGAACGGTGAGTGAAGCCCCGGTCCATGGCGTGCACAGCGGTTTTCAGTTCCATCCTGGGGGCAAGAGCACGCCCTTCAATTCCACTTCCAGTCACTGTCTGTCTCAGGTGCTCGCTTCGATCGATTCAGAGGGATCGAGGGATACCCTCAATACCTCTGAACTCTACTGAGATGGTCTTTTCCATTCACCTCCTTCTGCTGTTGGCTCCGGTTCAGGAACGAATGATGCAGGTCCGGCGCCGGGCTCTCACGCAGATGCGGTAGAGGTGGCGGCCGACAGGCACTAGCCTGCCGGGCAGATGCGTGGCGCCGCCCTCCTGTTCGCTTGTCTTCTCGGTTCGTCCCAGGCTGCTCGCCTTCCGCTGTTCCTGGGTCCGGCTGCGCCGCCGGCCGCGGTGGCCCCGCAACGGTGCGCCCCGCCGGACGCTCCGCTGGAACGGACGCTCTGGACACTCGACCGGGCGCGCGGCGGTCCGGACCTCTCCTGCGGGAACGAGGTGCTGGGAGCCGTCCGCACCCCGCAGGACCTCGATACGCCCCGGGACGCCTTCGACACGCTGGCTGACGAGATCCGCGCCGCCCGCAGCGAGGTGCTGCTGACCAGCATGGAATGGGAGAGTGAGCCGGGCCACCCCGGCGCCACCTTCATCCAGGCGGTCCGTGACCTGCATGAGCGGGTGAGGGCCGACCCGGCCGCCTATCCGCAGGGGATGACCATCCGCGTGCTGCTGGGCAACTACCCGCAACTGAACGACCCGGCCGGAACCGCCCAGATTCTCGAACTGGCCCGGGAACTGCGCCGCGCCGGGGTGCCCCTGAGTGATCTGGAGGGCCGCTGGACGCTGACCCTGCTGAAGTACGCGTACCTGCCGCACAGTCACGTGAAACTGCACGTGATCGACGGTCAGGACCTGACGGTCAGCGGGTACAACTTCACGGCGTGGCACCTCCCGCTGGGCACGCCGGGCGGGCTGGCGCTACATGACACGGGGCTGCGTCTGCGGGGCCCGGCCGCGCAGGAGGGTGTGGCCGCCTTCGACGACCTGTGGCGGCTCAGTGATCAGCTGGTCTGTCCGCCGGACATCACGCCGGATACGGTGGCGGCCCGCTGCGCCCTGCGGCCAGCCGGGCGACCCACGCACCCGACTGGCGCCACGCGGGCGGTCTCCGCCGGGTCTGACCGCGCGTTTTTGCTGTACCGGCGCACCGCCGGGGAGGATAACGCGGACCGCGCGCACCTGGCGCTGATTGGTGCGGCCCGGCACAGCATCGACCTGATGCAGGCGGATTTCAGCCCGGGCCTGGACTGCTGGTTCGGGTACGTCACGCCGGAGTCCTGTCCGCTGGACCGTCTGCCCGTGTACTTCCCGGCGCTGCTGAGGGCCATGCAGCGCGGAGTGCACGTGCGGCTGCTGGTCGTGGATTACGGGTTCGGCAAACCGGCCAACCGGACCGGGGTGGCGCTGATGCGCCGTGAACTGAGGCGCCGCGGTCTGGACGGGCTGTTCGACGCGCGGTACACCACGTTCAGGTTGCATACCAAGGCCATGACGGTCGACGGGGACATGGTCGTGGTGGGCAGCATGAACTTCCATTTCAGCGCGTGGGGCAGCGCCGGTCTGGCCGAGGCGGCCTTGGCGACCGGGAACGCCGCCGCCGTGGCCGAGCAGGAACGGTCCTTCGAGCGGGCCTGGACGACCAGCAGCGTTCCCGTGCCCGAGGAGCGCTGGCTGTCGCGGATTCCCCGGGATCTGGTCTCGGTTCCCTGATCCGGCGCGCAGGCGCACGGTTCCCGGCAGGGCGCCGCTTTACACTGGGCGGCATGATCGAGCGGATTCATCTGGCCAAACCCCGCGGCTTCTGCGCGGGGGTCGTGATGGCCATTCAGGCGGTCGAGAAGGCCGCGCAGACTGAGGAGAAACCGGTGACGGTGTACCACTCCATCGTGCACAACCACACGGTCGTGGACCGGCTGTCGCAGGGGTACGGCGTGCATTTCGTGGAGGACCTGGACAGCGTGGAGGCCCTGCCGCAGGGCGGCGAGACGGTGGTGTTCAGCGCGCACGGGATCAGTCCGGTGGTGCGTGAGCGGGCGCGGGCGCTGGGCCTGGCGACCATCGACGCGACCTGCCCGCTGGTGACGAAGGTGCACACCGAGGCGAAGAAGTACGCCCGTGAGGGCTACACGATCCTGCTGATCGGCGACAGTGCCCGGCATCAGGAGGTCATCGGTACGCGCGGCGAGGCGCCGGACGCGACCATCGTGGTCGGCGTGCTCGGCAAGAGCGGCGAGGGGCTGGCCGACCCGCACACGGTGCAGGTGCCGGACCCCGAGCGGCTGGTGGTGCTGACGCAGACGACCCTCAGCGTGGACGACACCCGCCGGACCATCGAGATCCTCAAGGGTCGCTTCCCGGCGCTGGTGGTGCCGCCCAGCGAGGACCTGTGCTACGCCACGAAGAACCGCCAGGACGCCGTGAAGGCGATCGCGCCGCTCGTGGACCTGTTCCTGGTGCTGACGAGCACGCACAGCAGCAACGGCATGCGCCTGCTGGAACTCGCGGAGGCCGAGTGCGGCCGTTCGGTGCGGCTGGAGACGGCGGCGGACCTCGCGAGCGTGGACTTCACGGGCGTGCATTCGATCGGGATCACGAGTGCGGCAAGTACGCCGGACGATCTGGTTCAGGAGGTCGTGGCGCATTTCCGCGCGCTGAACCCGTCCCTGGCGGTCGTCGAGGAGGGCGAGTGGGAGAACATCGAGTTCCGCGAGCCGAGGAAGATCCTCCCCACGCAGGCGCTGCCGCGCACCATGCAGTAGGTGCCGGGCGACATTCTGGGCGTGGCGGCGCTGCTGCTGCGCCTGCTGCTGGCGTGGCAGGTCGTGTGGGGTCTGGTGGCCTTCGTGGCGATGTGGCGCGACAAGGGCTTTGCAGGCGAGGCTGGTCGCACGCGCATTCCCGAGCGGCAGTTGCATGCCCTGGAGGCGCGGGGCGGCTGGCTGGGGTCGTGGCTGGGGCAGAGGGTGTTCCGGCACAAGACCCGCAAGGTGGCGTATCAGCGGGTGTTCCGGCGGATCGCTCTGGCGTGGGCGCTGGCGGACGTGGTGATCGTGGCGAGCCTGATACTGCTCCCGGTCGTTTTCAATTGATAAGAGTTTGACCCTTCTTCCTGTCATGCGCTAGGATGCCGAGCATGATTGTTGTGAAAGTCGGCGGAAGCGCCGGAATCGACTACGACGCCGTCTGCGCCGACCTCGCCGCCCGCTGGAAGAACGGGGAACGCCTGATCCTCGTCCACGGCGGCAGCGGCGAGACCAACCGCGTCGCCGAGGCCCTCGGGCACCCCCCGAAGTTCGTCACCAGCCCCAGCGGCTACACCTCCCGCTTCACGGACCGCCAGACCCTGGAAATCTTCGAGATGGTCTACTGCGGCAAGATGAACAAGGGCATCGTCGAACGCCTCCAGCGACTCGGCGTGAACGCCGTCGGCCTCAGCGGCCTCGACGGACGCATCTTCGAGGGCAAACACAAGGACTCCGTGCGCGCCGTCGAGAACGGCAAGGTCAAGGTCCTACGCGGCGACCACACCGGCACCGTCGAACGCGTGAACACCCACCTGATCGACCTGCTGCTCGCTGGGGGGTACCTGCCGGTCCTCACGCCGCCTGCCAGTTCCTACGACGGCGTGGCGATCAACGTGGACGGCGACCGCGCCGCCGCCGCGCTGGCCGTCGCCCTGAAGGCGGATGCGCTGCTGCTGCTGTCCAACGTGCCAGGCCTATTGCGCGCCTACCCCGACGAGAGCAGCCTGATCCGCGAGATTCCCGCCGCGGACGTCGAGAACTACCTGGAGTTCGCGCAGGACCGCATGAAGAAGAAGGTCCTCGGCGCAGCGGAGGCGGTGCAGGGGGGCGTGAAGCGCGTCATCTTCGGCGACGCCCGCAACGGCCAGCCGGTCAGCGCGGCCCTGGACGGCCAGGGGACCGTCGTCTCCTGACCCGCACCGGGCAGGGGAGGGCCGCGTGCGCTATGCTGATCCGCTCATGCTGTCGCCCGCAGACCTCCTCACCTTCCTGAACGAACGCGGCGGCCGCGAATACCGTGTGCAGGCCCTGCTCCACACCGGGCGGGGCCGCAAGGCCGCCGTGCGCGAACTCGGCGAGTACTCGCTCACCGCGCGCGGCGAGACCGTGCAGGCCACCGGCCCGAGCGGCCAGACCCGCGACCTCACTCACGCGGACTTCCTGAGCGTGTTCGGCAGCTACACCTTCGGGCCTGCGCAGCCTACCGGGCGGATGACCGACCTGGGCCCGCTGTTCAGCTGACCCGGCCAGCCTCCCAGTGGTGGTCACGGGCGCGCGGTAGGCTGCGTCCGTGACCTTCCAGCCTGAATACCCGAGTGTCCGTCGGCCCGTGTACGCCCGGCGCGGCATGGTCGCCACCAGCCAGCCCCTCGCCGCGCAGGCGGGCCTGAGCGTCCTGCAGCGGGGCGGGAATGCTGTGGACGCCGCGATCGCCACGGCGGCCGCGCTGACGGTCGTGGAACCCACCAGCAACGGCATCGGCGGGGACCTGTTCGCGCTGGTGTGGGCGGGTGGGGAACTGCACGGCCTGAACGCCAGTGGGGCGGCGCCCGCCGCGCTGAGCCTGGACGCGCTCCGTGAACGCCACGCCGGGGAGATGCCCCGCCACGGCTGGACGCCCGTCACGGTGCCCGGCGCGGTGCGCGGCTGGGCCGACCTGCACGCCCGCTTCGGGCGGCTGGACTTCGCGCAGGTCCTCGCCCCTGCCATCGAGTACGCGCGGGACGGCTACCCGCTGTCCCCGGTGCTCGCCGCGAACTGGGCGCGGGCGACCGGCATCTACCGCCGCCTGAACCTGCCCGAGATGGCCGAATGGTTCCGCACCTTCGCGCCGGACGGCTTCACGCCGGCGCCCGGCGCGCTGTGGCGCAGCGAGGGCCACGCCCGCACCCTGGAGCAGATCGCCGCGACGCACGGCGAGGCGTTCTACTCCGGTGAGCTGGCCGGGCAGATCGACGCGCACGCCCGCGCACAGAGTGGCCTGCTGACCGGCGCGGACCTCGCCGGGCACTCCAGCGAGTGGGTCACGCCCATCCACACCGACCTGCACGGGCACCGCGTGTTCGAGATCCCGCCGAACGGGCAGGGGATCGCTGCGCTGATCGCCCTGAACGTCCTCAAGGGCGTGCCACTGCCCGAGCGGCGAGACGACCCCCGCAGCCTGCACTTGCAGATCGAGGCGATGAAACGCGGCTTCCACGACGCGCACGCCTTCGTGGCCGACCCGCGCCACACCCCGGTGGACGTCGCGCACCTGCTGTCCGGCGCGAACGCCGACGCGCACCGCGCCCACCTGGGGGACAGGGCCCATGACCCTCGCACCCGCGCCCCCAGCACCGGCGGCACCGTGTACCTCGCCGCGGCCGACGAGGAGGGGCAGATGGTCAGCCTGATCCAGAGCAACTACATGGGCTTCGGCAGTGGCGTCGTCGTGCCCGGCACCGGCATCGCCCTGCATAACCGCGGGCACAACTTCCACACCGACCCCGCCCATCCCAACGCGCTGGCACCCGGCAAGCGCCCGTACCACACCATCATTCCCGGCTTCCTGGGCCGAGCGGACGGCACCCCGGTCGGGCCCTTCGGCGTGATGGGCGGCTTCATGCAACCGCAGGGACACCTGCAGGTCGTGCTGAACACCGCCCTGTACGGCATGAACCCGCAGCAGGCGCTGGACGCCCCGCGCTGGCAGTGGCTGGACGGCACCCGCGTCGAGGTGGAACACGCGTTGGGCGGCACCCTGGCCCGCGAACTTTCGCACATGGGCCACTCGGTCAGCGTGCAGCTCGACCCCGGCGCCTTCGGGCGAGGGCAGATGATCCGCCGCGATCCGGTCACCGGCGTGCTGGAGGGTGGCACCGAGACCCGCACCGACGGTCACATCGCCGTGTGGTGACGGCCAGCGGGCCGCGCGCCGCGAGCAGGAACAGGGGAGAGGCGGTGCGCTGGGTTCAACTTCCGAGCGCACCGCCTCTTCCTGTCCGCCGACGTTACGCCGTGCCGACGTCGTGCCCGTCGTCCCGCTGCTCCAGGCGGAAGCCGTGCGGCAGGAAGTCCCGCACGTACCCACTGATGATGTCGCCGTGCTGGTTCACGCACACGACGCGGGCGTCCGGCGCGAACTCGAACAGCACCTGACGGCACGCGCCGCACGGACTGGCGGGCGGGGTCGCCTCGGAGTACACGACGATGTCCGTGAATTCGCGCTCACCGGCGGTGGCCATGGCCTGCACGGCGCTCTGCTCTGCGCAGCGGCCCAGGCCGTAGCTGGCGTTCTCGACGTTCGCGCCGAAGTACACGCGCCCGTCGCGGGTCCGCAGCGCCGCGCCCACGTGGAACTTGCTGTACGGCGCGTACGCCTGCCGGAACGCCGCTTTCGCGCCCTCGAGCAGCTGGGGGTCGGGGGTGAGGTTCAGGGGGTTGGTGTCACTCATGGGGGTCCTCGGGGTCCAGCGGGTTCGCGTCGGGGGCGCGTTCCACGCGCACGCGGGTCACGCGGCGCTGGTCGGCGTCCTCGACGGTGAAGGCCCAGCCGTTATGGATGAAGGTCTGCCCGGCCTCCGGGATGTCCCCGAAGTGGCTGGTCATGAAGCCGCTCAGGGTATCGAATTCACCGTCGCCGTCCTCGATGTTCGCGCCCAGTCGCTCCTCGACCTCGCCGACCGTCAGGCTGGCGTCCATCAGGTACACGCCCTCACTGATCACCTCGATCATCGGGACCTCCTCCTCGTCGGTCTCGTCGTAGATTTCACCGACGATCTCCTCCAGGGCGTCCTCCAGCGTGACCAGGCCCGAGATGCCGCCGAACTCGTCCACGACGATGCTCAGGTGGCTCTTCTTGTCGCGCATCTTGGCGAGCAGGTCCTTGATCTTCATGCCTTCAGGCACGAAGAACACGGGGCGCATGATGTCCGCGATCAGCGTGTGGTCCAGGCTGTCGAGGTGCATCAGTACGTCCCCGGTGTGCACGATGCCCACGATGTTGTCCGGCGTGTCCTGAAAGACCGGCACGCGCGAGTACCCGTGTTCGCCCTTGAGGTCCAGCAGGCGGCGCAGCGCGGCCGAGCCGTCCACGACGACCATGTCCACGCGGGGTGTCATGACCTCGCGCACGGTGGTGTCGGACAGGTCGAACACGTTGTACACGAGTTCCTTCTCGTCGTCCTCCAGCACACCCTCCTGACTGGAGGCGCTGACGATCATGCGGATCTCCTCCTCGGAGTACGCCGTGTGGTGACCCGACACGCCGCGCAGGCCGAACAGACGCACCACGAGGTTCCCCAGAGCGTTCAGGGCGCGAATCACGTACTTGAACAGCCACGTGAACGCCAGCAGCGGGCGCGTGACCAGCAGACTCACCTGCTCACTGCGCTGCAGCGCCCACGTCTTCGGCGCGAGTTCCCCGAACACGATGTGCAGGACGGTACTGATCGCGAACGCTACCCCGAACGAGATCGCGGTGATCTGCGATTCCGTGAACTGCCCTTCGGGGAACAGCGGGTGAATCAGGTGCTCGATGGCGGGTTCAGCCACGAAACCGATCGCGAGACTGGCCATGGTGATGCCCAGCTGCGTCGCCGCGATGTACATGTCGAGGTTCTGCAGCGCCTTCTGCGTGGCCTTGGCGGTGGCGTTCCCCTCGTCGGCCAGCTGGTCGATGCGGGTGCGGCGCACGCTGACCAGCGCGAATTCCGCCGCGACGAAGAAACCGTTCATGAGCACCAGGAAGAACAGGGCGAGGATACCAAGCAGGTCATTCATGTAGGGACGCGCTCCAGGGTCGCGTCAGGGTCATCCGCAAGGCGCAAGCTGCCCGTCCCGCCCGGCAGGTGCGCGGGCGGGTACGTCGGTGACCGTCGGTGGGGTGCCACGGCAAAAACGCCGCCCTCGGGCGGTGTTCTCCGGGCGCGGTAGGTGAGCCGGAACTGGGAGGCTCCATAGCAGACGGAAGGATAACACACCCCACCCCCCACCGGGACGCCTGTCCCGCCCGCGCCCGGTCACCGGCCGGGGAACGCGGCCCAGGGGGTACGCTGGGCGCACCACACCCACAGGAGGCACCCCCGCATGACCCACCCCGACACGTACCGCGCGCTGCGCGTCCTGAAGGACGAACAGGGCACCCGCGCCGAACTCCAGACCCTGCCCGTCACGGACCTGCCCGGCGGGGACGTCCTGATCCGCGTGACGCACTCCAGCCTGAACTACAAGGACGGACTGGCCGTCAGCGGCCGCCCCGGCGTGCTGCGCACCCACCCCATGACACCCGGCATCGACCTCGCCGGGACGGTCATCGAGGACGCCTCGGGCCGCTGGCAGCCCGGCGACCACGTCATCCTGACCGGCTGGGGCATCGGCGAGCGGCAGGACGGCGGGTACGCCACACTCGCCCGCGCCCGCCCGGAGTGGCTGGTCGCGCAGCCTGGCGGCACGGACGCCCACTGGGCCATGAGCGTCGGCACCGCCGGATTCACCGCCATGCTGGCCGTCATGGCGCTGGAGGACCACGGCCTGACCCCCGGCAGCGGCGAGGTGCTGGTGACCGGCGCGGCGGGCGGCGTGGGCAGCACCGCCGTCGCCCTGCTCGCCCACGCCGGGCACATCGTCGTCGCCAGCACCGGACGACCCCAGGAGGAAGCGTACCTGCGCGACCTGGGCGCTGCGCAGATCATCGGCCGCGACGACCTGCCCGGCCTGACCCGCCCCCTCGAGAAGGAACGCTGGGCGGGCGTCGTGGACACCGTTGGCGGGGCCACCCTGGCCGGAGCGTACGCCTCGACCCGCACGCACGGCAGCGTCGCCGTGTGCGGACTCGCCGGGGGTCACGACCTGAACGCCACCGTGTTCCCGCTGATCCTGCGCGGCGTGAACCTGCTGGGTATCGACTCCGTCACCTGCCCCCCGGCCCGCCGCGAGGCTGCCTGGACCCGCCTTGCCCGCGACCTGCCCGTCAGTCGCCTGAGCTCCGTCACGCAGACCCGCACCCTGGACGAGGTGCCCGCGCTGGCCGCCCAGATCCTCGCCGGGCAGATCCGCGGCCGGACCGTCATCCAGATCGACTGATCTCCACGGCCGTCACGAGCCGGGAGGCAGGAAGGAAGGCGCGATCTCCCGTGGGTGGTCGCGCCTTTCACCGTGGTGACGGTCCGGTTACCGGGGCGTGAGGTCACCCAGGTTGACGGCCGGGCTCTCTTCGGACAGAGCGGCGGTCCGCTCATCCCGGGTTTCGCCCGTCTCCCCATAGATCCCGTTGCCGTTCACGTCGCTGCCCGCCGTCACCCGGTAGGTGCCCTCGCCCAGGAAGGCGCGGAACGCTCCCGTGCTGTCCAGTTTCGGCTGAAAGCTGAGGCCGCGGCTGCTCTGCACACGCACGCCCAGGCCGCTGCTGACCTGCGGGGCGTTCAGGGCGGCCGCAGCGTTGATCATGCCGAACCCGAACTGATCGTCGCGCCCGGCGGTCCCGAGATCCGTGGCGGTCTCGCGCAGTCGCCTGACCGTGTCCTCCGCGCCGGTCGTGACGCCCTTGCTGAGCATCAGGGCGGCCAGGGCGGCCACCTGAGGACTGGCCTGACTGGTCCCCACTTCCGACTCGTAGTTGGGCGCGTTCTTCACGTAGTCCCAGCTGGTCGAGAGGATCATGTCCGGGTACGCCGCGCCGTTGAAGGTGCCGCCATTGAACTTCGCGCCGCTGTACGGGTCCGCGCCCCCCGGAGCAGCCAGCTGCACCTGCGGGTAGGCGTTGCTGAAGGGCGAGTGCATGGGCGCACTGGCACCCGACAGCGTCACGCTCGCGACCGAGACGGCCCCGTCACAGGCGGCCGGGTAGTAGGGCGACGTGCCGTACCCGTTGCCGGAAGCAGCCACCACCAGCGCCCCCGCCGCACGCGCCTCGGCAATCGCGTCGCACATGGGCTGGGCGTCCGTGGCACTGATCGCGCCGCCCAGGCTCAGGTTGATCACCTGCGCCGGGTGAGGCGTCTTGAACGTCACGCCGTCAATCGTGACGGGCAGACCGGCCGCGTAACGGATGCCCAGCGTGACGTCCGCCTCGGTGGCGTTTCCGCTCGCGTCGATGACCCTCACCGGCAGCACCTTCACGTTCGCCTTGTAGGTGGCGCCGACCACGCCGCTGGGGCTGCATCCGGCGCAGACGCCGGTGTTCGCACCCCAGCGGGCGGCGATGATGCCGGTCACGTGCGTTCCGTGGCTGCCTGCCGTACGCCCGGGCGTCGAGGGATCGGTCGGGTCCGTGTCGGCACCGGTCCCGTCGCCGTTGGTGGTGTCTGCGATCACGTCCATGGCGCCCTCGCCGGGTTGCCACAGCTGCCCCTGCAGGTCCGGGTGGTCGAAGCGCACGCCGGTATCCACGACCGCCACCGTCACCGGCTTCGAGTACGCGCCGCTCTCCATGTCGCGCCACACGGCGCCGTACCCCATGAGCGGGTACGCCCACTGCAGCGGCGAGAACTGATCGGTGGGTGTGACCGGTGTGGCCAGCGTCGCCTGCGGGCGCAGCACGACGTTCGGTACGGCGTACTCCACGTTCGGGTCGCTGCGCAGGGCCCGTAGCGCGGCAGGAACGTCACTGACGTCGAACGCGGCGGACTGGGAGCCCAGCGTGACCTGACGGGTCACGGCGAGGCCCGCGGCGGTCAGCCGCTCGCGGCCCAGCGTGCGGGCAGACTGGTTCACGCCCTGCGCGGTCAGCGCGCCTCCCGCGCGGTACTTGACGATCACGCCGCGTGCAGCCGGAGCCGGTGCAGTCCGCACCTCTTGCCGGGTGATGACATCCAGACCGGTGACCTGAGCAGGCTGCACCAGCCGTCCGGTCAGCTCGAACTGCTGCGCGGTGACCGTCCAGACTGCTGTTCCGTTCGTCGCGCCTGATCCCGAACCGCTGGTCCAGCTGACCTTGATCGTGCCGGTCAACGTGGCCTGATCGGCCGTGACGGGCGTCGCGTCCTGCCGAACGGCCGCCACGGAGAATCTGACTGGCCCGGTGCCCGACTGCGTGGACACCCGGATCCAGCTGGGGTAGTCCGTGATGCGCCACGAGCCGCTGAACGGGACCGTGATGGTCTGCTGGGCCTTCTGACCCAGCGCCACCGTGCGGTCGTTGATCCCAGCGCTGTTCGTATTGAGCTGATCGCAGGCGGACAGTGCGAGGGCCAGCGCGAGCAGCCCTGCCGAGCGTCGAAGAGGAGTCATGTGCCCCACAGAATGCCGCATGGAAGCTGACCGGACATGAATGTGCGCCACAGTGGCACAATGGCGCCCGTGCCCAGCGGACGAGTCCATAACCTGATCAATATCGGCGCGTACAGCGTCCTGGCGGCCGGCGCTCTCTACGCGGCGCGGCAGAACCTGCTGGTGATCACGCCCGCACAGGCCCTGAACTTCACAGTGGCGTACGCCGCCGGGACCTTCCTGCTCTCCCCGGACCTCGACCTGGCGGAGGGGCGGGTGGACAGCAAACGGCACTGGGGTGTGCTGGGCATCCTGTGGGTGCCGTACGGCATGCTCTTCAGTCACCGCGGCTGGTCGCACAGCTGGGTGATCGGACCACTCACCCGGCTGCTGTACGTCGCACTGATCGTGGCGCTGGTCGTGGGACTGGTGAAATTCGTCGCGCCGGAGGTTCAGCTGCCCCGGATTCCGCAGCCGGTGGCCTGGAAATTCATCCTGCCTCTTCTGATCGGGTACTACCTGAGCCAGTGGCTTCACCTGATCGCGGATGGTGTGCGGCCGGATCACGGGTTGCGCAAGGGGTACCGGAAGGTTCGGGGGCGCTGATCGGGTCGGCGCTGCGCTAGACTGCGGCATCGACGCGAGTGTCGTGGCGTCCCGGACTGGTCTCCGACCGGCAGACGTGACGGTAAGCTCAGCTCTTTTCCGGCGGCGTGACCGTCGTCCAGAGGTATCTATGATTCTGACCCTGTTCATTGTGCTGTTCGCCCTCGTCTGCGTGGGGCTGATTTTCTTCGTGTTGTTGCAGGTGCCCAAGCAGGCTGGTCTGTCGGCTAGCATGGCGTCCGGCGGTTCTCTGCTGGGCGGCCGTGGCGTCGAGGGTGGCCTGATCCGCATCACCAGTGTGCTCGGCGGTTTCTTTATGCTGCTCGCCCTGCTGATCAATCTCGTCTCCCGCTGAGTGGACGTTGAAAGGCGCGACCCGGACAGGGTCGCGCCTCGTTCATGTCAGTGGGACGTGTTGTGTAAAATTCCACAATGGTGCGGGGCTTCGCGGCTATACACCCTGATGCGAATCCACAACAGATGCCGGGCCCACACTGGGACGATGACGGCTGAAACCGCAATCGTCAGGTCGGTCCTTGACCGCACCTGCATAGGCCAATATATTTAGCTCGCTGGAAAACGAAATCTCCACCCAAGATACCCGGCTGCGCGCCGGCTCTTGCCGTATTTCCTTTCACGCACCCTGGAGGACCCCCATGAAAAAAGCACTGACCCTCGCCCTGGCCCTGACGCTGGGCACCGCCGCCGCCCAGAGCGCCTTTGTCTGGCCCGCTGCCTGGACCGCTGAACAGAACACCGCCAACAAGCGCGGTGGCGAACTGCGCCTGTCGGCCATCAGCGACTTCAAGACCATGAACCCCTTCACCAGCGCGGAAGCGGACAGCATCCCCGACCGCATGGAAACCGGCGCCGGCCTGTTCACGCAGGACCCCCGCAACGACGAGTTCATTCCTTACATGGCCGCCGGCGCGCCCGTGGTCAGCAACAACAACAAGCGCTTCGTGGTCAAGATCCGCCAGGGCATGAAGTTCAGTGACGGCCAGGCCATCACCGCGGACGACTGGGTCAGCACCTGGCGCATCCACACCGACGACAAGGTCGGCAGCAACAGCTACGACACCTTCTTCCTGGTCGGCAAGCCCATCACGGTCAAGAAGATCGACAACTACACCCTGCAGTTCGACTTCCCTCAGCCCAGCGCCAGCGCCCTGAGCCTCATGAGCTACACTCCCTGGCCTGACCACGTGTTCGGCAAGGCCTACCGCGAAGGCGGCGCCGACGCGATCAAGAAGATGTGGGGCCTGGGTACCGCGCCCAGCCAGATCGTCAGCCCCGGCATGTGGGTCGTCGAGTCCTACCGCGCCGGCGAGCGCACCGTGTTCAAGAAGAACCCCAACTGGGGCGACTGGAACAAGGACAGCCGCGGCCAGGAACTGCCCTACCTGAGCAACATGTCCGTGCGCATCGTTGCCGATGCCAATGCGTCCCTCGCTGCCTTCCTGGCCGGCCAGATCGACACCGTCGGCATGCGCAACGCCGACGACCTGGCCCAGACCAAGAAGGCCATTGACTCTGGCAGCCTCAAGGCCTTCCTGAAGGCCAACGTCAGCCCCCAGGCCACCAGCCAGTGGATCACCTTCAACTGGAACAAGGCTGGCGACCCCGCCAAGCAGAAGCTCTTCCGTGACGTGCGCTTCCGCCGCGCCATGAGCCACATCGCCAACCGTCAGGCCATGGTGCAGCTCGCCCTGGGCGGCCTGGGCAGCGAGACGTACTTCAGCGTCTACCCCATCTTCAAGAACCAGATTGACGCAGGCCTCGCCGCTGGTGCACCCCAGTACAAGTACGACCTGGCGCAGGCCAGCAAGCTGCTCGCGCAGATCGGCTACACCAAGAAGAACGCCCAGGGCTACCTGGTCGACAAGAGCGGCAAGGTACTGGAATTCACCCTGAGCACCAACGCGGGCAACACCGTCCGTGAGCAGCTCGGCCGCATCTTCGCCGACGAGGCCAAGAAGGTCGGTGTGAAGGTCAACTTCACCCCCATCGACTTCAACACCCTGGTCGGCCAGCTGACCGCCAAGGGTGAGAACCGTCCCTTCGACGCCATCCTGCTGGGCCTGTCCGGCGGCAGCAACATCTGGAGCTTCGGCAGCAACGTCGTGCCCTGCGGCACCAACCTGCACTCCTACAACAACCCCACCGACGGCAAGTGCGCCACCAGCCAGGAACAGCTGATGACCAAGCTGTACTACCAAGGCGACAGCGAACTGAACGACGCCAAGCGCCGCGCCATCGGCAGCCAGCTGATGAAGGCCGAAGGCGAACTGCAGCCCGTCATCTACCTCGTGGGTGGCAACTACCATGTGGCCTTCAACGAGCGTCTGGGCGGCGAATTCACGGCCAACATGATGGATGCCTACTACGGCCACCGCCTGCAGGCCCTGACCTTCATCAAGTAATCGAGTAGAGCAGCACGCTGCTCCCACGGGGGGTGGTCCGCCCGCGCGGACTGCCCCCCACACCCATGACGCCCCACGGAGTGTCCGCATGATCCCATTCCTCCTGCGCCGACTGGTGCAGTCCATCCCCACCCTGTTCCTGGCCAGCCTGCTGATCTTCTTCGTGATTCAGCTGGCGCCGGGCGACTTCCTGACCCCGGCCAAACTCAACCCGAACATCAGCCCCGAGGCGCTGGCGGCGCTGGAACGCAACTTCGGACTGGACCGTCATCCTATCGAGCAGTACCTGCTCTGGATGAAGAACATGATCTTCAACCTCGATCTGGGTCTGTCATTCTCGTACCAGCAGCCCGTGCTGGACGTGATCAAGCCGCGCATCGCCAACTCCATGTACCTCGTGTTGCTCTCGACCATCCTGTTCTATGCGATTGCCATCCCCATCGGCGTGTTCGGGGCCGTGCGGCAGAACTCCCTGGGCGACAAGACCATCAACGTCATCCTGTACTTCCTGCTGGGTTTCCCCAGCTTCTTTCTGGCACTGATCGTCATCTACTTCATCCTGCAGATCCGTGCCGGTACGGGCCTGGACATTCCCATCAACGGCATGACCAGCAACGGCTTTGACAGCATGAATGCCGGGCAGAAGATGCTGGACATTGCCAAGCACATCCTGATTCCCGCGATCATCCTGGCCGTCAGCGACGCCGCCGGACTGACCCGCGTCATCCGCGGCCAGATGCTGGAAGTCATGCGCTCGGACTACATCCGCACCGCGCGCGCCAAGGGCGTCAGCGAACGCACCGCCATCTGGAAGCACACCTTCCGTAATGCCATCCTGCCCATCGTGGCCGGTATCGGTGGCCTGCTGCCCGGTGCGGTCGCCGGCGCCGGATTCATCGAGGTCGTGTTCGCCTATCCAGGCATCACGCCCATGATCCTTGACGCCGTGAACTCGCAGGACCTGTACCTGATTGCCGGATTCACGGTGATCACCACCGTCCTCCTCGTGATCGGCAACGCCCTGAGCGACATTCTCCTCGCGGTCGTAGACCCGCGCATCAAGGTCGGCTGACATGACCACCACCGCACCCACCACCACCCGCAAGAACGACAAGGCCCTCGGTCAGTCGCAGTTCTCCGTCGCCTGGCAGCAGTTCCGGAAGAACCGCCTGGCGCAGGCCGGTGGCCTGATGCTGATCCTGCTGTACGTCATGGCGATCTTCGCGCCGTTCATCGCACCCGACGCACTCTCGTCGTACTCCACCAGCAACATCACGCGCTTCCACCCGCCCACCCCGATCGAGTTCCGTGACCCCGACACGGGCGCCTTCACCCGTCCCTACGTGTTCAAATACACCCAGCAGCTGAACATGGAGTCGTTCGTCAACGAGTTCAAACCCAGTGAGGAGCGCTGCCCCATCTACTTTGGGGTTCGCGGCGCCAGCTACAAGATCCTGGGCCTGATCCCCGGCAATCTGCACCTCTTCGGAACGGCCAAGGAAGACTGCAGCGTGTACCTCTTCGGCGGCGAGGACCTGGGACGCGACCTCTTCACCCGCACCATGTACGCCTCGCAGATCAGCCTGACCATCGGCTTCGGCGCGGTGCTCGTGACCACCCTGATCGGCCTGATGATGGGTGCGATGTCCGCTTACTTCGGCGGCATTGTCGACACGTTGATCATGCGACTGGTCGAAGTGATCGCCGCCATTCCGTACCTGTTCCTCCTGCTCCTGCTGCGCAGCGTCTTCCCCAAGGACATCAACCCGATCCTGGCGCTGTACGTGATCCTCGGCATTCTGGCGTTCATCGGCTGGGGCGGCCTGGCCCGCGTCACCCGCGGTCAGCTGCTCAGCGTGCGCGAACAGGACTTCGTGTCCGCCGCCAAGAGCCTCGGCGCCAGCGACCAGCGCATCATGTGGCGCCACATGCTGCCCACCCTGACCACCTACGTGATCGTCACGACCAGCCTCGCCATCCCCAGCTTCATCCTGCTGGAATCTGGCCTGAGCTTCCTGGGTATCGGCGCGGTCGAGCCGTACGCCTCGTGGGGCAGCCTGCTGAAAGCCGCGCAGGACGGCGGCCTGAGCAGCCTGAACACCCGCCCCTGGGTGCTGATCCCTGGCTTCTTCATCGTGTTCACCGTCATGTGCTTCCAGCTGCTCGGCGACGGGCTGCGCGACGCCTTCGACCCGCGCAAACGCTCCTGAACCCGGCCCGGTGGGCCCGGCCGGCCAAATGGGCCGCGCCCACTGTGACGAAACGCCCTAGAATCCCGAACGGTTGTATGATGCACAACGTGTTGAAAACGGAGGAACAATGACCCACCAGGGTGAAGTCCTGTTGGCCGTGAACGGCCTGAAAACTTACTTCAGTACCGATGACGGTGTCGTGAAGAGCGTGGACGGCGTGACCTTCCACATCAAAAAAGGCGAGACCCTCGCCGTCGTGGGCGAATCCGGCTCCGGCAAGAGCGTCACCAGCCTGTCGGTCATGCGCCTGATCCCCACCCCCCCCGGCAAGATCGTCGAAGGGGACATCCTCTTCACCGGCAAAGACGGCGTCCAGCGCGACATCGTCAAGCTGAGCGAAGCAGAGATGCGCAAGATCCGCGGGAACGACATCTCCATGATCTTCCAGGAACCCATGACCAGCCTGAACCCCGTCTATACCGTCGGGGACCAGATCGCGGAAGCCGTCATGCTGCACCAGGGCAAGAACAAGAAAGAAGCCATGGGCGTCGCCACCGACATGCTGCGCTTCGTGGGCATCCCCGCCCCCGAAAAACGCGTCAACGAGTACCCGCACCAGATGTCCGGTGGGATGCGCCAGCGCGTCATGATCGCCATGGCCCTGAGCTGCAAACCCGCCCTGCTGATCGCCGACGAGCCCACCACCGCGCTCGACGTGACCATCCAGGCACAGATTCTCGACCTGATGCGCAACCTGCAGAAGGAAGTCGGGATGAGCATCCTGTTCATCACGCACAACCTTGGCGTGGTTGCCGAGATGGCTGACCGCGTCGTCGTGATGTACGGCGGCCGCGTCGTCGAGGAAGGGGACGTCATCGACATCTTCCAGGCGCCCCGTCACCCCTACACCATTGGACTGCTGAACAGCATCCCCCGACCCGGCGAGTACGAGCACGTGCCCGGTCAGCCCAAGGGCCGCCTGGAAGCCATTCCCGGCAACGTGCCCAACCCCCTGAACCTGCCGCCCGGCTGCGCCTTCGAGCCCCGCTGCAAGTTCGCCATTCCCGACTGCTCGAAAGCCGTTCCTGCCCTGGAAGACACCGGGCAGGGCCACATGTCCCGCTGCATCCGCTGGCGCGAACTCGCGCAGGCGCAGCGCGAGGTGACCGCATGACCGCCGTAGAAACCCGCCGCAGCATGCCCGCCACCGGCGACACGCTGCTGGACGTCCAGAACCTCGAAAAGTACTTCCCCATCCGCGGCGGACTGCTGTCCCGCGTCGTTGGGAACGTCAAGGCCGTCAACGACGTGTCCTTCAAGATCGGGCGCGGCGAAGTGGTCGGCCTGGTGGGCGAGTCCGGCTCTGGCAAGACCACCGCCGGGCGCGCCATCCTGCGCCTCATCGAACCTACCGGCGGACAGGTCCTCTTCAACGGCACCGACATCACCAAGCTGTCCAAGGGGCAGATGCGTGACTACCGCCGCGAGATGCAGATCATCTTCCAGGATCCCTTCGCGAGCCTGAACCCCCGCATGACAGTGTCCGACATCATCGGCGAGGCCATGCAGATCCACAACCTGCACCCCGGCAAGCAGCGCATCGACCGCATCGCCGAACTCCTGCAGAAGGTCGGCCTGCGCCCCGAACACATGCGCCGCTACCCGCACGAGTTCAGCGGCGGACAGCGCCAGCGCATCGGCATCGCCCGCGCCCTCGCCGTGGACCCCGCGTTCATCGTCGCCGACGAGCCCGTCTCCGCGCTCGACGTGTCGATCCAGGCGCAGGTCGTGAATCTGCTGCAGGACCTGCAGGAAGAACTGGGCCTGACCGTGCTGTTCATCGCGCACGACCTTGCCGTCGTCGAGTACATCTGCGACCGCATCATCGTGATGTACCTGGGCCGCGTCATGGAAATCGCGCCCAGCCGCGAACTGAACCGCAACCCCAAACACCCCTACACCGAAGCGCTCCTCTCGGCTGCGCCCGTGCCCGACCCGACCGTCAAGCGCCAGCGCATCATTCTGGAAGGCGACATTCCCAGCCCGATCAACCCGCCGTCGGGGTGCGTGTTCCGCACCCGCTGCCGCTACGCGATCGCCGACTGCGCGAACATCGTCCCCGAACTGCGCGAAGTCGCCCCCGGCCACTTCAAAGCCTGCATCCGCGACGACATCCTGTAAGCCGTCCGGCCAGCATGAACAGCCCGCCACCCCGACCCCGGGGCGGCGGGTTTTCTGTCGCGTTCCTGACCGGCCCTCTCACATCTCATATTGAGCGGCGAGTCACCATTCAGACATGAAAAACGCGCTCCACACCGCCCTCGCCGCCACACTCGCCCTCGGAAGCGCCAGCGCCGCCGACCTGCGCATCTACCCCAGCTTCAGTGAGGTGCGTGAACCCGTCACCGCCGACACGAACACCCTCCGCCTGAACCTGCCCCTCGACACCTGGCAGAACATCCTCAGCGGCAGCCTCGACCTCGAAGGCCTGAGCTTCACGCAGGCCATCCAGAAACAGGAAGCCAACTGGCTCACCAGCCTCGAAGGCCAGACCATCTACCTGCGCCGAGACGGCAAAACAGAACCCGTCACCCTCATCCGCGCCCGCGACCTCCTCGTCAAGGACGCCCAGGGCCGCTACTTCACCGCCCGCTACGAAGACCTCCAGTTCGACGTCGCGCCCCCCGCCAACCCCCAGGCCCCCACCCAGAGCGTCACCTACACCCTCGCGCAACCCGGCAAGGGCACCCTCAGCTACCTCACCCGCGCCGTCACCTGGACACCCCGCTACACCCTGAAAGCCAGCAGCGGCGGCGCGCAACTGAGCGCCCTCGCCGACATCCGCAACACCACCGAACAGGCCTACGACGTCCGCACCACCGAACTGTACGCTGGGGACGTCAACATCCAGAACCAGCAGGAAGCCGCCTACATGATGCGCGGCGCCATGATGGACGCCGTACCCAGCGCCGCCCCCGCCCCCAAAATCGAAAGCCAGGGCGAACTCCGCGGCCTGTACCGCTACGCCCTCACCACCCCCTTCCAACTTCCCGCCAACAGCGTCACCACCCTCCCCTTCATCACCCCCAAACTCAGCACCTTCGAACGCTACGCCGGCCTCCAGACCTACTTCGACCCCAGCCCCCGCGAAGGCAACCTGAACCGCTCCTACCGCCTCAAAGCCGACCAGCGCCTCCCCGCCGGACCCATCACCGTCCGTGAAGACGGCCGCATCGTCGGCCAGACCAGCATCCCCGACACCCGCCAGGGCGGCACCGTCGACTTCAGCCTAGGCGAGGACCCCGACCTGAACTACACCCGGACCGTCCAGCAGACCGCCCAGGTTAAGAACGCCCAGGGCAACGTCACCAAGACCACCTACAAGGTCACGTACGCCTTCGAGAGCAGCAAGGACCGCACCGTCCGCGCCGAAATCACCGAACGCATCGGCGGCCGCATCATCACCATCGACACCATGGCCCCCGTCAAAAACCAGGGCGCCGCGAACCTGCGCGTCGACGTGCCCGCCAAGGGCAAGGTCAGCAAGAGCTTCACGGTCGTCATCGACAACAGCTGAAGTCTCGGCAGGGTTCGGGCCTCTCGGGATGTTCTGAGGGGCTCGTTTCGTTGGTGGCCCCACCCCCCAGCCCCCTACCCCAGAGGGGCAGGGGGAGCGGCGTTGCACTGGGCAAGAGTTTTTATTCGTGCGGCGTGTTCGTGTCGGGCGGTGACGGGTCTGGCTTCGACGCCATCCTGCCGCCCCCTCGCAGGCCCGCGCGCTGCGCGCACGACGGCCGGTGGTTGTCTGCGGTCAGTAGGTGGGTGGGACGTTTCGCTCCGCTGATCGACTTTCTTTATGCCTTGCTCCTCCCCCTTCAGGGGGGAGGCCGGGTGGGGGTGGTTCAAAACTCACAGCCCACAGTCCACTCGTTCAGAGGATGCCGCCCAGGTACTCAAGCACGTTTACCTTCACGGGCATGAAGTACGCGTGCTGCTGTCGGTCGCGGGCGAAGGTCAGGAGGTCACGGGCGAACGTGCGGTTGCAGTCCAGCGTGGGCGTAAACGTGCGGGGGAAGACCGCGTGGTTGCGGGCGCGCCAGTAGTTGAAGCTGGCTTCCGTGAGAATGCTCGTCGCGCCCCACCACACGTCCGTGCCGTCCGGGAGGAGGTCCGCCCAGGTGTCCAGCAGGCGCAGGTCGAAGAACGGCTGCGTGAAGAACCCGGCGGCGCCCGCGTCGAGCTTCCGCTCCAGGTAATCCCGCTCGCGCACGAACGACTGCCGGTACGGGTCTAGGCCCGCGTACACGCGTAGGTGCGGCGCGTCGCGGTTCAGGCGGCGGATCAGGTCCACGGCGTCCTGGTCGTACACCTTCGCGCTCATGTCGATCGGGGCGTCCCCGGTCACGACGAGCACCTCGCGGATGCCGTGCTCCTCCAGCATGGGCAGGAACGGCAGTGGCTCACGCGGGTTGAAGTCCACGGCGCGCAGGTGCGGAATCGCCGCGAAGCCCGGCCGGGCAAAGCCACACCCCACCCAGGACCTTAGCGAGTACCGCGTCAGGTCCGGCACGTTCACCGTATCCACGCCACTCAGCGCACCCGCCACCTCCGCGATCTCCGCGCGCAGACCAGAACGGGACCGGGGCACCAACTCGACAGAGACGCGGGTCACTGGCCGCCTCCGGCGGCGGTCGATGGTTGAAGGTTGATGGTTGACGGGTTCCGACCATCACGTATCAACTGCCCACTGTCGACACCCGCCGGGTCATACGCGAGGATCGGTCCCAGCCAGCGTTCCGTTTCCTCAATGCTCTGGCCCTTGCGGCGGGCGTAATCCAGGGTCTGGTCGCGGCCGATGCGGCCCACGGCGAGGTAACGCGCTTCCGGGTGAGCGAAGTACAGCCCGGACACGGCGGCGGCGGGCGTCATGGCGCACGACTCGGTCAGGCGCAGGCCGACCTCCCCGGCGTTCAGGAGGGTGAACAGCGTGCGTTTCTCGGTGTGGTCAGGTTGCGCGGGGTAGCCGGGCGCGGGGCGGATGCCCTGGTAGCGTTCGCGGATCAGGTCGTCGTTGCCCAGCGTTTCCTCGGGCGCGTAGCCCCAGTGCCGCACGCGGACGTCCCGGTGGAGTTTCTCCGCGAAGCCCTCGGCCAGCCGGTCCGCGATCGCCTTGACCAGAATGGCGTTGTAATCGTCGTGCTGCGCCTCGAACGCGGCCGCGAGTTCCTCCGCGCCGTGAATCGCCACCGCGAACGCCCCGATGTGATCGCCATCCGGCAGGATGAAGTCCGCCAGCGCCGCGTTCGGCGTGGTCTGGTCGCGCTGCTGACGCAGAGTGTGGAGGCGGGTTGATGGTTGATGGTTGATGGTTGACGGGGTCTGGTCGTTTCCATCAGCCAACAACCTGTCACTATCAACCACGATGTCGTCTCCGTCGCGCCGGGCGGGCCACAGGCCGATCACGCCGCGTGCGGTCAGGAGGTTCTCGTCGATGGCGCGCTGGAGGAGGGCCTGCGCGTCGGCGAACAGTTTGCGGGCTTCCTCGCCGCGCAGGGGGTCGGTGAGGATGTTCGGGTAGATGCCCTTCATCTCCCACGCGATGAAGAACGGCGTCCAGTCGATGAAGTCCAGCAGCTCCGCGATGGGTTGCTCGATGATCTGACGGCCCGGTTCGCGCGGGGCGGGCGCGGGGGTGGGGGAGACCTGGGGTGCGCGGGCGCGGGCGTCCTCGATAGGGATCAGGCGCACTTGCCGTCCGCCGTGCCGTTCGCGCAGGGCGTCGTATTCCTCGCGCACGCGGTCCTGCACGCCTGCCGGGTCGGCCAGCAGGTCGGCGGTGGTTGTCACGGCGCGGCTGGCGTCCAGCACGTGCACCACGGGGCCGGGGTAGGCGGGGTCGATCTTCACGGCGGTGTGCGCGCGGCTGGTGGTCGCCCCGCCGATCAGGAGGGGCAGGTTCAGGCCGCGGCGGGTCATCTCGCGGGCCACGGTGACCATCTCGTCCAGGCTGGGGGTGATCAGGCCGCTCAGGCCGATGACGTCCGCGCCGATCCGCTCGGCCTCGTCGAGGATCTTCTCGGTGGGGACCATCACGCCCAGGTCGGTCACCTGATACCCGTTGCAGGCCAGGACCACGCCGACGATGTTCTTGCCGATGTCGTGCACGTCGCCCTTCACGGTCGCCAGCAGCACCTTGCCCTTGCCCCCGGCCTCCTGCTTCTCGGCTTCCATGTAAGGCGTGAGGTACGCCACGGCGCGTTTCATCACGCGGGCGGACTTCACGACCTGTGGCAGGAACATCTTCCCGGCCCCGAACAGGTCGCCCACGACGTTCATGCCGTCCATGAGTGGCCCCTCGATGACCTTCAGCGGCGAGCCGAGTTCCTGGTACGCCTCCTCGGCGTCCTGATCGACGAAGTCCGCGATGCCCTGCACGAGCGCGTGCTTCAGCCGCTCCTGCACCGGCAGGTCACGCCACGGGCTGCCCGCGCCAACCTCGCGCTTCACGCCCTTGTAGCGGTCCGCCAGTTCGACCAGTCGCTCGGTCGCGTCACTTCGGCGGGCCAGGATCACGTCCTCCACGGCGTCCCGCAGTTCGGGTTCGATGTCCTCGTACACGGCGAGCATCCCGGCGTTCACGATCCCCATGTCCAGTCCCGCGCGGATCGCGTGGTACAGGAACACCGCGTGCATCGCCTCGCGCACGTGGTTGTTCCCCCGGAAGCTGAACGACACGTTGCTGATTCCGCCCGACACCAGCGCGCCGGGCAGGTTGGCCTTGATCCAGCGGGTCGCCTCGATGAAGTCGATGGCGTAGCGGTCGTGTTCCTCGATCCCGGTCGCGACCGTCAGCACGTTCGGGTCGAAGATGATGTCCTGCGCCGGGAAGCCCACCTCCCCGGTCAGCAGGCGGTAGGCGCGGGAGGTGATCTCGATGCGCCGCGCGAGGTTGTCCGCCTGCCCCTGCTCGTCGAAGGCCATCACGACCGCCGCCGCCCCGTAGCGGCGCAGCCGGCGGGCGCGTTCCAGGAATTTCGCCTCGCCGTCCTTCAGACTGATCGAGTTCACGACTGCCTTGCCCTGCACGCGCTTGAGACCCGCCTCCAGGATCTCCCACTTGCTGCTGTCCAGCATCAGCGGCACGCGGCTGATGTCCGGCTCTCCGGCCAGCAGGTTCAGGAACTTCACCATGGCCGCCTCGCCGTCGAGCATGCCCTCGTCGAAGTTCACGTCCACGATCTGCGCGCCGTTCTCGACCTGCTGCCGCGCGATCTTCAGGCCCGCGTCGAAATCCCCGGCCAGGATCGCCTTGGCGAACTTGGGGCTGCCGGTCACGTTCGTGCGCTCGCCGACGTTCACGAAGTTCAGTTCCGGCGTGACGTTCAGCGGTTCCAGGCCACTGAGGCGCAGCACGGCGGGCTGTGCGGGCGCGGTGCGAGGTGTGATCTCGCTTACCGCGTCGGCAATCGCGCGGATGTGCTCGGGCGTGGTGCCGCAGCAGCCCCCCACGATGTTCACGAGGCCCTCGCGGGCGAAGTCGGCCAGCACGCTCGCCGTGTGCTCCGGCGTCTCGTCGTACTCCCCGAACGCATTCGGGAGGCCCGCGTTCGGGTGCACCGACACCAGCGCGTCCGTGTTCGCGGCGATCTCGCGCAGGTGCGGACGCAGCAGGTCCGCGCCCAGCGCACAGTTTAGACCCAGGCTGAACAGGTTCGCGTGACCCGTGCTGATCGCGAAGGCTTCCGGCGTCTGCCCGCTCAAGGTGCGTCCGGACGCGTCCGTGATCGTGCCCGAGAGCATGACCGGCAGGGTCTTCCCGGTACGCGCGAAGGCCTCCTCGCAGGCGAACAGCGCGGCCTTGGCGTTCAGGGTGTCGAAGACCGTCTCCAGCAGCAGCAGGTCAGCGCCGCCCTCGATCAGTCCCTCAGCCGCCTCGGTGTACGCGGCCACCAGATCGTCATACGTGACGTTGCGGAACTCCGGGCGTTCCACATCCGGCGAGAGGGTCGCCGTGCGGTTCGTCGGGCCGATGCTCCCCGCCACCCAGCGCGGCTTCCCGTCGCGGGCGGTGAACTCGTCGGCCACCTCGCGCGCCAGCCGGGCGCCCTGCACGTTCATCTCGCGCGCCATGCTCTCGGTGCCGTAATCCGCCTGACTGATCGTCGTGGAATTGAAGGTGTTCGTGCTGGCGATATCCGCCCCCGCCTCGAAGTACGCCCGGTGCACGGCGCGGATCACGTCCGGCTTCGTCAGTTGCAGCAGGTCGAAATTCCCCCGGTACATCCGCAGGGGATCGGCGTCCGGCCAGCGGAAGTCGGCCTCGGTCAGTCCAGCCTGCTGGAGCTGCGTGCCCCACGCTCCGTCCAGAATCAGGATTCTCTTGCGCGCCTCGGCGCGAATGTCCGTGCTCATGGTCCACCCCTGTACTGCACAGGGCCGCCCGGTGGCGGCCATGGAAAGTCCTTGCGCGAGTGCTGCGCCGCTTCTGGGCCATCGTCCCCGCTCGCGCCATCGTCAGCGCACCCACGCGGGTCTTCTCTGAAAGCACCGAGTGCCGCAATGAGGGCCGGTTGCCACGCCATCCCAGGGCAGAAAATTCCCTCCGGCGGTTCTGGATGACCACGCCCGGCAGGCGCGGTTCCCGGCAGGATAGCGCGCCGCGTGAGCCGCCTACCGTGACGTGCATGGACAGGGCCGGACCGCAGCGGTGGGGGAGACCTGCGCCGCCTCTTCACCGAACCTGAATGCTTTACAAAGCAAAGTAAGCCCCTCGACAGTCCGGCTCTGTCACAGCGCCTACGGTGACCCGCATGACCAAGAACATCCTCGTCGTGATGTCCAGCGAAGACCAGCTCCCGCTCAAGGACGGCCAGACCCACGCCACCGGCTTCTACCTCAACGAATTCGGCGTTCCCGCCCACCGCCTCACCCAGGAGGGCTATACGCTGACCATCGCCACGCCCAAGGGGAACCGTCCCCCCATGGACCACGGCAGCGACAGCAAGGACTTCTTCAAGGACGAGGCCGAACACCAGGCGATCAAGGCCTTCGTCGAGCAGACCCTGAGCGGACCCATTCACAAGCTGAGCGACGCCGCCGCGAACCTCGACCAGTTCGACGCGGTGTTCCTGCCCGGCGGGCACGCCCCCATGATCGAACTCATGCGCGACGCCGACCTGGGCAAGGTCCTGCGCCACTTCCACGAGAAGGCCCAGCCCACCGCGCTGATCTGCCACGCACCCGTCGCCCTCCTCGCCGCGCAGCAGGACGCCGCCGCGTACCAGCAGGCCCTCCAGAACGGCGAGACGCCCGCCGCGCAGGACTTCATCTACGACGGGTACAAGGCCACCGTCTTCAGCACCCCCGAGGAACAGGACGCCGAGAAGACCTTCGAGGCCCCCATGCAGTACTACCCCGCCGACGCCCTGCGCGCCGCGGGCATGGACGTGCAGAACGGCGGGAAGTACACCAGCCACGTCGTGCGCGACCGTGAACTCATCACCGGGCAGAACCCCATGAGCGACGAGGAATTCGTCACCGCCCTCCTCGGCGCGCTGAAGGGCGACACGGTGAACGCATGAGCGTCATCGCCGTCCACGCCATCATCACGCCCAAACCCGAGCACGTCGACACCGTCCAGGGCGAGATGCTGAACATGGTCCAGGCCAGCCGTCAGGAGGAAGGCAACCTCCGCTACGACCTGCTGCGCGAGGAGAAAGACGGCACCGTCCGCTTCCACGTGCAGGAACGCTACCGCGATCAGGCCGCCGCGCAGGCCCACCGCGACAGCGAGCACTACCAGGCGTACCGCGCCAAGGCCGGAGACTGGTTCGCCGGAGCCCCCGAGGTCACGGTCCTGAAAGAAATCGACGTCGCCTGACCTGACACACGTACGAGGCCGCCACCGGATCACCTCCGGGAGGCGGCCTCTTCCGTGCGTTCAGCGGGTCGCGGGGACCGCACCGGACTCCAGCGCGGCCAGCAGTGGATTCAGCACGTCCCAGCCCTCCGTCCCGCCGGGCGTGAGGAGGGTCCGCGCCTCGGCCGCCAGGGCGGACGCGACCTCCCGCTCGCCCTGATCGAACGCCAGGGCCGCCTGCTCCGCGACGATCAGGCCCCGGATCGACCCGGCGTTCAGGGTGCGGGCGCTGTCGTCCGCCTCGCGCAGCGCCGCCGACGCTTCGCACCACTGCCCCAGTCGGCGCAGGCACGCCCCGACCTTCCACAGGCTCAGCACCCGCCCGCGCGACAGCGTGCCCGCCGGGAGCACCTCCACGGACTGACCGTACGCCCTGGCCGCCTGCGCGTACTCGCCGGACCGGTACGCGCCGTACCCCAGCCAGTACAGGACGTTCGACGCCCGCACCGGCATTTGCTCGCGCGTCAGGGTCAACGCCTCCTGTAGCAGTTCGGCCGACGCGGGCCAGTCCTCCAGGCACGCCAGGGCCGCGCCGCCCTCCAGCAGCAGCGCCGAGTGCAGGTCCGCGTCCAGCGCGGCCCCATGACGGGCCAGGGCCGCGCGGACCTCAGCGACCGCCAGCGGGTACTCGTCGCGTTCCGTGTGCCACTTCGCGCGCCGCGCCGCGAGGTCCGCCCAGCACCCGTGATCGTCCAGCGTCGAGGCCAGCGCGGCCAGTTCCGTCAACTCGTGCTCGCGGGCGGGCTCGTCGTCCAGGTGACGGCACAGCTCACTGCGGGCCACCCGCACCGCGAACGCCTCACGCGGGGGCGGCACGCACGCCAGCGCGCGACCGTACAGCGCGAACGCGTCGGCGTGCGCGAACAGCCCCTCGGCCTCCCGCGCGGCCCGCACCCACAGCGGCCACGCCCGGTCCGGCTGCCCGCCCGCCTCGAAATGCTGCGCGACGGTCCCTGCCGGGGTGCCGTCCGGGGCCAGCGCCGCCAGCTGCCCGTGCAGGTACCCGCGCCGGGCGGACCCCAGGTCCTCCAGCAGCGCCCGCCGGTGCAGGTCGTGCCCGAAGCGGAACCCCGCGCCGTCCGGGGCGACCAGCCGCGCCTGCTGCGCCCGCTCCAGCTCGTCCAGCGCCTCCCCGACCGGCACGCCCACGCACCCCGCCACCAGCGACACCGGGAAGGACTCGCCCCACAGCGACCCCGCCTGCAGCAACTGCCGCGTCACGCGCCCCAGACGCTCCACGCGGCCCCGGATGGCCTGCGTCACCGACGGCGGGACCGGCACCTCGGCGTAATCCACCGTGAACGCATCGAACGGCGTGTGCCAGCGCCCACCCCGCTGCGCAAGCAGACCCCGCTCGCGCAGGTCACGCAGCGTCTCCATCAGGAACAGCGGGTGCCCGGCGGTCGCCTCGAACAACCGCGCGGTGAACAGCGGCGCCTCCCCACCCGCCAGTCCCGCGATCAGCTCGTTCACAGCCTCTCTGGGCAACTCGGTCAACGAGAGGCGCGGCGGGTTCACGCGACCCAGCACCGCCAGCACCTCCGCCCGCTCCTGCAACTCCTCCGGGCGAGCCGACAGCCACACGTGCCGCGCGCCCCGGTGCAGCGCCAGGAACGCCGCCTCCAGCGACCCGGCGTCCAACCAGTGCAGGTCCTCCACCACCACCGCGCGCCCACCCGCCAGGGCCAGCAGCGCCTGCGCCAGCACGTCCAGCATCGCCCCGCGGTCCGTGGACGCCACGCCGCCCGGCGCACTCAGGGCCGCCGCCAGCCCCGGCCGCAGGAACTCCGGGCACCACGGCAGCCCGGCCGTATCCGAGCGGAACGCGTCCAGCAGCGCACCGAACGGCAGCGGCGTCAGCTCCGGCGCGCCCCGCAGGACCAGTGCGTCCCCCGCCGCCTCGCGCAGCAGGCGGGACTTCCCGATGCCCGCCTCGCCCAGCACCAGCATCGTCCGCGCCGAGCGCAGCGCCAGCACCTCCGCCGCGCGGCCCACCAGCGGCACTGCCGGAGGGGCCGCCGGGCGGTCCCGTTCCAGACCCTCGGCCAGCACGCGCGTGGCGGGCAGCGGCTCGGCCCCCAGCTCGTCCCGTAGGCGGCGGCACAGCGAGCGGTACGCGTCCAGCGCGTCCTCACGGCGGCCCATCGCGGCCAGGACCTCCATCTGCGCCCGCACGCTCCGCTCGCGCAGCGGGTCCAGCGTCAGCGCCTGCGCGTGCGCCGCCAGCGCCGCCGCCCACCCGCCCCTCCCCGCCTCGAACGCCGCCAGGGCGTCCAGCGCCCGCAACTGCTCGTCCAGCGCCTGACCCGCCACGCGCTCCTGCCACTCCTCGAACTGCGCTGCGCCCGGCACGCTCAGGTGATCCAGGAACCGCCCCCGCGCGAACCCCGCCGCGCCCGCCACGTCCCCCGAGGCGAGCGCCACCCGCAGCGCCAGGAGGTCCACCTGCACCTCGCCCCGCAGCGCCACCGCGCCTGGCCCGACCTCCAGCCAGTCCGTCAGGCCCGCCGCCTTCAGGCGGTGCAGCTGCACCCGCAGGTTCCGCCGCGCCGCGTCCCCCTCCTGATCGGACCACAGCAGGTCCGCCAGCACCTCGCGCGGCGATTCACCCTCGACCGCCAGGAACATGAGCAGCGCCAGACTCTTGCCCGTGACGTCCAGCGGCGCGCCCAGCACACTGGCGCGGGGCACGCCCAGCGTCCGCAGGACCAGCACTGACCCGGTGTTCATGAGTGGCTTCAGTGTACCGCGCAACGCCCGCGCAACACCCCCACGGTCAGACTGATACGGACTCCGATTGAATGGCTTATAAAGCCGTTCAATCCGAGCGGATGCGAGAAAGAGAGAAACGGGTTCCGGACGTGGAGCCAACAATCCGGTGGAGTTCCGGATTGTTGGCGAAACAAACGGAATCCGTATGATCAGCAAGGAGCCCCCGTGACCCCCCCGAATCCCCCCACCGAGTACCTGATCCGCATCGAACCCCTCGCCCCATCCGCCACCGCACCGTCACGACCGACGGTCCGGCTGGAACCGCAGGGCCGACCCCAGGACGCCCGCACGTTCCATGACGTGGACGAACTGCTGCGCCACCTGTGGCTGCTGTTGGAAGGACGCGGCGTACGCTGAAAGCGTGACAGGACGAGGTCGGGCGCATCATGGCCCGACCTCGTCCTGATCCGAACTTGCTTAGCCGACCGTGCCCTGACGCGCCGCGCGGGCCTTGAGGACCTGCGGCACCACCAGCGCTGCCACCACGATCAGCAGGATGAACGCCGACAGCGGCTGCCGCACGAACACGCTCATGTCCCCGCCGCTCTGCTGCATGGCGGTCCGGAACTGACTCTCCGCGACCGGCCCCAGGATCACGCCGATGATCGCGGGCGTGACCGGGAAGTCGAAGCGGCGCATGCCGTAGCCGATCACGCCGAAGATCGCCAGCAGGAACAGGTCGAACACGCTGTTGTTCAGGGAGTACACGCCGACCGTGCTGAACACCAGAATCCCGGCGTACAGGAACGGCCGGGGAATCAGCAGCAGTTTCGCCCAGACCGGCGCGAGGGGAAGGTTCAGCGCCAGCAGCATGACGTTCCCGATGTACAGACTGGCGATCAGGCCCCACACCAGTTCCGGGCTGGTCACGAACAGCAGCGGCCCGGGTTGCAGGCCGTACTGCTGGAACGCGGCCAGCAGAATCGCGGCGGTCGCGCTGGTCGGCAGGCCCAGCGTCAGCAGCGGCACGAGCACGCCCGCCGCCGAGGCGTTGTTCGCCGCTTCCGGCCCCGCCACGCCCTCGATGGCGCCCTTCCCGAACTCCTCGGGGTGCTTGCTGAGTTTCTTTTCCAGCGTGTACGACAGGAACGTGGGGATCTCCGCGCCGCCCGCCGGGATCGCGCCGAACGGGAAGCCCAGCGCCGTGCCGCGCAGCCACGGTTTCCACGAGCGCCGCCAGTCCTCGCGGTTCATGCTGGCGTTCCCCTCCAGTTTGATCACGCTGGCCTTGTCCTTGCGCAGGCGGCTGGCGACGAACAGCGTCTCGCCGATGGCGAACAGACCGATCACGACCGTCACGAAGTCGATCCCGTCGAGCAGTTCCGGGTAGCCCAGCGTGAAGCGCGCCTGCCCACTCTGGAGGTCCGTGCCGATCAGGCCGATCGCCAGACCCAGGAACAGGCTGATCAGGCCGCGCAGGGGCGACCCGCCGAACGTGGCGCTGATGGTCACGAACGCCAGCATGATCAGCGCGAATTTCGCGCTGGGCGGGATCTGCACCGCGATCTCCGCGATGGCGGGCGCAGCAAACGTCAGGAGGATGGTGCCGATGGTGCCCGCCACGAACGACCCGATCGCGGCGGTCGCCAGCGCGGCGGCGGCGCGGCCCCGTCGGGCCATCTTGTTCCCTTCCAGCGCGGTGATGATGCTGCTCGACTCGCCCGGCGTGTTCAGGAGGATGCTGGTGGTGCTGCCGCCGAACATTCCGCCGTAGTAGATCCCGGCGAACATGATGAACGCACTGACGGGCGGGAGTTTCGCCGTGACGGGCAGCAGCAGCGCGACGGTCAGGGCCGGGCCGATGCCGGGCAGCACGCCGACCAGCGTGCCGAGGGTCACGCCGATCAGCGCCCACAGCAGGTTCAGGGGGGTCAGCGCGGTCTCGAAGCCCGCGAACAGGGACGTGAGGGCGTCCATCACAGCACCCCCTTCAGGATGCCGGGCGGGAGGGTCAGGCCCAGGCCGCGCGTGAACACCACGTACGTGATCAGCGCGACGATCAGCGCGACGCCCGCCAGCAGGGGCAGGCGGCGCTCACCGAACGCGAAGCCCACGCTGAAGTACATGACGGCCGTGCCCACCACGAAACCCAGTGGCACCAGGATCAGCGACCCGATCAGGAAGCCGCCCAGGATCAGGCCCGGCTGACGAAGGTCCGGCTGGGCGTCCGGGTCGCTGTCCTCCTCGGCGGCGGGCTCGGCCCGGTGGCCGCGCAGGGTCGCCACGAGCAGCAGAGCGCCCAGCGCCAGCGTGCCGACGGACACGATCATCGGGAACACGCGCGGCCCCACGAAGGCATTGATGCCGAACGGGATCTTCAGCGTGCCGATCAGGAGCAGCGCCCCGACGATCAGGACGCCTACGGCGACCAGCAGGTCCGGGACGCTCAGCGCGGGCCGCGCGGGCGGGGTGAGGGTGGGGGAGGGGTCAGACATTCACGGTACCTCGGCGGGGTCGGGTGGGGGTGGGGGAACGTGGGGCCGGGCGGCGCGACCTGTGCTCGCGACCGCCCGGATCAGCCCGGATTGCCGGGGTTACTTCACGAGGCCGATGTCTTTCAGGATCTCGCGGGTGCGGCTGGCTTCCAGCTTCAGGAACACGTCGAACTTGCTGCCGCTCATGTACAGGTCCGTCCAGTTGCGGGTCTTCAGGGTGTCCTTCCACTCCTTGCTGGCGTGCAACTTGTCCATGACGGACACCAGCGCGGCCTTCTCGCTGCTGCTCAGGCCGGGGGCGGCCACGATGCCGCGCCAGTTGGCGAGTTCCACGTTGAAGCCCTGGGACTTCATGGTGGGCACCGGAATGCCGGGCTGCGCCTTGGGGGCGCTGATGCCCAGGGCGCGGAGTTTCCCGGCCTTGATCTGCGCCTCGAACTCGCCGTACCCGGCGACGGCGGCCGTCACCTGATTGCCCAGCACCGCGGCGAGGGTCTCACCGCCGCCGCTGAACGGCACGTAGTTCATCTTCTTGGTGTCCACGCCCGCCGCCTTGGCGAGCAGCCCGACGAGCATGTGGTCGGTGCCGCCCGCGCTGCCGCCCGCGAAGGGCAGGTTCGGGTTGGCCTTCCACGCGGTCGCCAGGTCGCCCAGGGTCTTGTAGGGGCTACTGGCGGGCACGACGATGACCTCGTACTCGCCGGTCAGGCGGGCGATCGGGGTGACGCGGCTGAGGTCCACCTTCGAGGAGTTCGTCTGGATCGCGCCGACCATCACGAGTCCCATGGTCATCAGGACGTTCCCGTCGCCCTTGCTGTTGTACAGCTGCGCCAGGCCGATGGTGCCGCCCGCGCCGGGCACGTTGAACACCTGCACGGGCTTGGCGATGCCCTGGTTCTGCAGCACGGTCTGGATGGCGCGGCTCGTCTGGTCCCAGCCGCCGCCGGGGCTGGCGGGAGCCATGATGCGCAGGTTGCTGACGCCCTGGGCGGTGACGGGAGTGGCGAGGGTCAACAGCGCGGACGCGGCCAGGATGGCGGTTTTCTTCATGGGTGTTCCTCCGGTGAGGGGGTGCGTTGTGGTGTCCCCCGTAAAGTACGCCCCCCGGCCCGGCGGAACAAGGTGTTTTTTGCGTGCTGGCCGCGCAATCCGTGCACGCAATGCACGCCCGTGAACGCAATGCACGCAACCCCTGCCTGATTGGGGCGGCCGCCTCCTACAATCGGGAGCGAACACCCATGACACGGATTCCGTCTGCTGCGTTGACCACCCGGAACTTCACCGGGTGGCCCACTCCACGCCCGGAACGGTTTACGCAAACCGTTCAATCGGAGTGCGGATGACCCGACGCCGCCCCAACCTTCAGGGCCGACTGGTGCGCCTGCACCTGATCGTCCTGTGCGCCATGACCGCCCTGCTGGTCGGCGTGCAGACCGCGCAGCTGTACGGCGAGGCCCGCGAACGCCTGGGTGAACGCGCCCTGACCGCCAGCCGCATCGTGGCGAAACTGCCCGTGGTGGTGCAGGGCACCACGCGCGGCACGCAGAACGCTGGCTTGAACGCCCAGGTGAACCTGCTGCGCGAGGAGGCCGGGGCGGACTTCATCGTGGTGGGGAACGCGCGGGGCATCCGGCTGGCGCACCCCGTCCCCGAACGGCTCGGCAAACCCATGGAGGGCGGCGACAACGAGCAGCCGCTGGCGGGGCAGGAGGTCGTGTCGGTGGCGCGCGGCAGCCTGGGCCTGAGCGTGCGCGGCAAGGTCCCCGTCTGGGCGGGCGGCGTGCCCGGCACGCGCGTGGTGGGCGTGGTCAGCACCGGGTACCTCATGCCGCAGGTGTGGCATCTGGTGGGCAGCGCGCTGATCAGCCTGCTGCCGTGGTTCGTGCTGGCGCTGGGGCTGGGCACCGTCGGCGCGGTGTGGGCCGCGCGGCGCCTGCGGGCCGAGATCCTGAACCTGGAACCCGAGCAGATCGCCGCGCTGGCCCGCCAGCAGCGCGCCGTGCTGGCCGCGCTGCGCGAGGGCGTGCTGGCGGTGGATGCGGGTGGGCTCGTCACGCTCAGCAGCGACCGCGCCGTGACCCTGCTGGGCGGCCAGAGCGCCCCCGCCCCACTGGCGACCCTCTGGCCGGAACTGGCCCTCCTGACCGGCGGCCACCCGGTCGCCCGCGCGCAGAACCTGGAGATCACGCTGCGCGGCCAGCCGGTCCTCGTGAACCTCGAACCGCTGGAGGGCGGTGGGTTCGTCGCGGGCTTCCGCGACCGCGCCGAGGCGCTGGCCCTGGCCGAGGAACTCACGCACGCGCGCGGCTTCGTGGACGTCCTGCGCGCCCAGACGCACGAGTACCAGAACCGCCTGCACGTCCTGTCCGGCCTGCTGCAACTGGACCGCTCCGAGGAGGCCCTGCGCGTCCTGAACGCCGAGATTCACGCCGACGCGCAGTTCCGCCAGCTGCTGCGCGACGTGCAGGTGCCCCGGCTGGTCGCGCTGCTCGCCGGGAAACGCGAACGCGCCCAGGAACTCGGCATCGACTTCCAGATCACCGAGGGCAGCCACCTGGGGCCGCACTGGGAACGCCACGCCGACACGCTGGTCAGCGCCGTCGGCAACCTCACCGAGAACGCCTTCGAGGCCCTCGCCGGTCAGCCCGGCCTGGTCACCGTGACGGTCGGGGAGGACCCGGACGGCATGCAGGTCGAGGTGGAGGACAGCGGCCCCGGCATCGCCGAGACCCTGCGCGACACCCTCTTCAACCGGGGGGCGAGCAGCAAGGGCGAGGGCCGCGGGTACGGCCTGCACGGCGTCCACGCGCGCGTGCAGGGCCTGGGCGGCACCCTGCGTCACACCCGGCGCGGCCCCCTGACCGTCTTCCAGTTGAGCCTCCCGCAGCCCCTCCCGCACCGCCCCACCGACCCGTCCGAGGTGACCGCATGAACGCCCGAATCCGCGTGCTGCTCGTCGAGGACGACCTGCGCGTCGCCCGCATCAACCGTGACCTGCTCGAACGCGACCCCGACGTGCACGTCGTCGGCAGCGCCGCCACCTGCGCCCAGGGCGACGCTCTGGCCCAGGCGCTGAAACCCGACCTGATCCTGCTGGACGTCCATCTGCCCGACGGCAGCGGCCTGGGCCTGCTGCGCCACTGGCGCGCGCACGGCCTGACCACCGACGTCGCCCTGATCACCGCCGCCGACGACGAGGCCAGCGTCCGGCTGGCCCTCGCGCACGGCGCGTTCGACTACCTGATCAAACCCTTCACCGGCGCGCGGCTTCAGGACCTGCTGTCCCGCCACCGCGCCCGCCGCCTCCCGCCGCCCGGCGCGGCCCGCCTGGACCAGGGCCGCCTCGACCGGCTGCTCGGGCACGGCGCCCCACAGGCCGCGACCCTGCCGCGCGGCATCGACCCGAACACCCTGGACCGCGTCGCGCAGGCCCTGACCGGCGCCCCGCAGGCCGTCACCGCGGAGGAGATCGGCGAGCAGGTCGGCCTCAGCCGCGTGACCGCGTGGCGGTACCTCGAGCACCTCGTCCGCAGCGAGCAGGCCACGCTGGAACACCAGTACGGGAATGCCGGGCGGCCCGTGAAACTGTACCGGGCACGCGCTCCGGGCGGAACGTAAGCCCCTCACCCCCACGGGCAGAGGCGGCACGTACACTGGGGGCCCGATGCGTCCCGTGCTGTTCACCTCCCTGCTGTCCACCACCCTGGCCCTGCTGACCGCCTGCGCCCCCACGCTGATCCAGCACCCCACCGTCACCCCACCCCTGCACCTGGAGGGCGAGGCTCCGGACGTCGTGCTCCTCAGCGTCGGCGGGCGGTGCGGCGTGCCCTGCGTCGCCCCGCGCGACAACTGGGCGTACCTGGGATCCCGCGGCACGGTGGACCGCGTGGCACGCGAGTTCGAGGCGGCCGGCCTGACCGTGCAGGCCGCGAACTACGCCAGCAGCCCGCTGGACCGCTTTCCGTCCGCCCGCACCGGCACCGAGCAGCGCGGGTACGCGGCCCTGCTGACGGACCTGGACGCCCTGCGCGCCACTTGGACCGGACGGAACGCCCCGCGTCTCGTGCTGCTGGGGCACTCGCAGGGCGTCGCGTGGCTGCATCAGCTCACCCGGGACCGCGCGGACGTCCCGTTCGCCATTCAGATCGACCTAGACGGCATCTGCCTGGGCTGGAAGTCCGACTTCGGCCCGCTGATCCGCACCACAGATCCGTTCTCCCCCCTGAGCGCCTGCGACCCGCTGACCGTGGCGGGCCAGCGCGTGAACGGGAAGGACGTCGTGTGGCCCAACGTGGCCCGCGGCATCGAGGTGCAGAGTAAACGCCTGCCGCAGCGCGGCGCCGCCAACGGGTACGCCGTGAATTACCTGTTCGAACTGGAGGGCAACGTGCGCCTGGACGGCTCCACGCGCGGCCTGACGCGTTTCGTGTCGCCACGCGAGGACCACAGCGCCATCACGTACCCGAACAGCGACGCGCTGACCTGGGTTGCCGGACAGCTGCGCGGCGTCATCCAGACCTGGACCCCGCCCACATCACCCTGACGGCCCAGGCAGAGGTCGGGAGAACCTCCTGGCGCTGTTCCGACATGCGCTCTCGACGGACTGCCGCCGCGTCAGGTCAGGCCGGACCGCAGGCTGCTCAGCCAGTCCTGCGCGGCCTGCGCGTCCTGCACCGATGCGCCGCGTTCAGCAGGAAACCACGCGAGCAGGTCACCAAGCTGCTCGGGCGACACATCCGCCCCGCTGAAGATCACCTTGTGATCGCCGTCCAGCAGGTGCAGCAGACCCACCGGGCTGCCCGCAGTGCGGGTGCCGACGGGCAGCGGTGCCCCCAGCCACACGGCGTCCACCTCGGCCTGATCGGCCGGATTCAGGGTGCCCGGCAGGCAGCCGTAATTCACGGGGGCTGGCCGGTCCTCCACGCGCAGTGGGTCCAGGCCGCCGCCGCGCCACACGAACCGCTCCCGCTGCCCGGACGTCCACTCGACCACGCCCTCCCACACCCTCAAGGTTTCACCTCGTACAGTTCCACCTGCCGCAGCACGGTGCCGCCGAACGACAGGACCGCCCGGTACGAGCCGGGCGTCGCCGCCGCCAGGATGAACGTCGCGTTGCGCTGCGTGGCGTCCAGGTACACGCTGTCGGTTCCCAGGGACTCGCTGCTGTTGAACCACGCCACGCTCAGGTAACCGGGCGCGAACCGTCCCTCCACCTGGGCGCGCAGGACCAGCCGCTCGCCGTCACGGGTCAGGGTCGCGCCGGTCACGCGGGCCGGCAGGTCGGGTTCAATCTGACCTGGGATGAGCGGCACGAAATTGTACCGGCAGCCGCTCAGGGCGGGGCACAGCAGGACGAGCAGGAGTAGGGAACGCCTCACGCCCCCATGCTACCTGCCCGCAGCGCCCGGCGGATCAGCGCAGACGCATCAGCGCAGGCGCCGCGCCTCGATGAAGTCGATCACGGCCTGCCTCGTTCCCCCCAGGAACGTCAGGGGCCGCGCCATGGCCGCGATGATCGTGATGTGATTCAGTTTCGGCAGGACCGTCCGCGTGACGGGGATTCCCGCGCGCTTCAGGGCCGCTTCCATGTTCACGGCGTTCTGCGGGTACACCGTGTCGTCGTTCTCGGCGACCAGCAGCAGGTGGGGCGGCGCGTCCGGGCGGACGTGCCGGTCCGGCATGACGTCGTCCGGGGTCGAGCCGACCGGGAAGGCGTTCGCGCTGCCGAACTGCCGGAAGTCGTACGAGTACGGGCCGGCCACCCCGATCACCCCGCGGACCGCGCTGACCGGCACGCCCGCTTCCGACAGCCAGCGGACGTTGTCCACGGCCTCCACCGCATTGAACCCCCCGGCCGAGTGACCCATCACGAACAGGTTCTGCGGGTTGCCGCCCAGCGCCGTGGCCTGATCCCGCAGCACCTTCAATGCCTGCGCGGCGTCCTGCACGTACGTCGGGTAGCGGTTGACGGGCGCGAGCCGGTAACTCATGACGGCCGTGACGTACCCGGCGCGTGCCAGGGATTCCCCCACGAACTTGTGACCGTCCTTGTCACCGTTCACCCACGACCCACCGTGAATGAACAGCACGACCGGCGCGTCCTTGGCGTTCTGCGGGGCATACACGTCCATCACGTTCCGGACGTCCGGCCCGTAGCGGATGTCCGGCGTGACGGTCAGGCCAGCGGTGGAGACGACGCGGTTCAGGGTGCCCTGCGCGCCGTCACGCGAGCAGGCACTCAGGGCGCCCATCAGGGCCAGGGCCCCCACCCCCAGCAGCGCGAGACGGGACGGATGAGACCGGAGAGACAACGGAATGGGCATGCCACAGGCTAGGTCAGTAACCGGTTCACGGCAGGGGGCGCAGACACAGTCCAGGGGTGCCGCGCGCGGTCAGCGTGCCCTGCCACACATCCCGCCGCGTCCGGCGCGCTAGCCTGACGCGTGATGAGCCCCCGCCCCGACCGCCCGCTCGACGCTGTCGTGATCGGCGCCGGACCCGCCGGCCTGACCCTGGCCGCCGAACTGGCGCGAACCGGGCAGCGGGTCCAGGTGGTCGCCCCGCACGGCCCGCAGGCCTTCCCCGCCACGTACGGCGCGTGGCTGGACGACCTGCCCGACTGGGCGCAGGCCAGCGCCGCGCACGTCTGGACCGACGTCCGCGTCTACACCGGTCAGCAGCCCACTCCACTCCTGCGGCCCTACGCGCTGCTGGACAACGACCACCTGCGGCGCACGCTGATGGACCGCGCCGGACCGACCGGCTGGACGCGCGGCACCGTCATCCACGCGCAGCGCGACGGCACGCTGTGGGCCGTTCACACCCGGGAGGGCGACGTCCTGCGCGCCCCGTTCGTGGCCGACGCCGCCGGTCACTCGGGGAGCCTGACGCGCCCCCACCATCCCGGCGGCGCCGCCCTGCAGACCGCGTACGGCCTGACCGCCGAGTTCGACACGCCTCCCAGTGCGCCCGGCGCGATGGTCTGGATGGACTACCGCACGCCACACGGACCCGGAGACGACCCCACCTTCCTGTACGCCATGCACCTGGGCGGCCGCCGGTACTTCGTGGAAGAGACCAGCCTGATCGCCCGCCCCGCCCCCACCCGCGCGCAACTGAGTCAGCGCCTGCACGCCCGGCTCCGCGCCCAGGGCACCCCACCCACCCGCGTCCTGCACGAGGAATGGGTGGCCTTCCCCATGAACGCCGCCGCACCGGCCCCCGGCGGACCGCTGGCGTTCGGAGCGGCGGGCGGCCTCGTGCACCCCATCAGCGGATTTCAGGTGGCCGACGCCCTGCGCACCGCGCCGCTGGTGGCCCGGGCGGTCGCCCAGTCCCGGTCGACAGGCGCAGACCCGCATGACGCGGCGTGGGCGGCCCTCTGGACCCCGGAACGGCGCGCAGCGCGCGAGGTGCACCTGCTGGGCGTGCAGGCCCTGCTGAACCTGACCGGCGAGCAGCTCGCCCCGTTCTTCCAGGCGTTCTTCGCGCTGCCACCCGCCGCCTGGCACGCCTTCCTGGACCCCGACACGCCGTCCGGGCCACTGGCGCGCACGATGCTGCGCCTCTTCACGCGGCTGCCCACCCGGACGCGCCTGCCCCTGGCCCGCGCCGCGCTGGCCCACCCTGCCGTCAGCGCCCGCGCCCTGCGCAGCGCCCTAAACGCGTCTACAGGCTCCGCCCATCCGCCGCGGTCCTCGGCCCGTCAGGCTGACGGAATGACCGACAACCCACGCCCGGAATCCACCGACCATACCGCCGCCGACCAGACCGTGCTCGACCGCGAGGACCTGAATCAGACGCAACCCGTGACGGACGGCATGCAGGGCGCCACCGGCAGCGCCGACGCCAACGGCCTCGACCCCGACGCGGACCTCGCGGAGCGCGTGGCGGAACTGCGCGAGAACCTGCGGCCCCTGACCGAGTCCTGAACTCCGGCAGCAGCTGAACCTATACTCGCCGTATGTCCCTACTCGACATGATCGGGCCCGTGATGATCGGGCCCAGCAGCAGCCATACCGCCGGCGCCTGCCGCCTCGGTCTGGTCGCCCATCACCTGCTCGGCGAACCGGCCCGCACCGCCCAGATCGGCCTGCACGCCTCGTTCGCCAAGACGGGACGCGGACACGGCACGCACCTCGCCCTGATCGCGGGCCTGCTGGGCTTCCGGCCCGACGACCAGCGACTCCCGGAGGCATTCGAGGAAGCTCAGGCGCAGGGGCTGACCTTCGAGTTCCACGATGCCGACCTGGGCGACGTGCACCCCAACACCGCGCACATCGAGGTGAGCGGCGCCACTCAGCGGGTCACCGTGCAGGGCAGCAGCACCGGCGGCGGCGTCATCCTCGTGACGCACGTGCAGGGCCTGGGCGTGAACTTCAGCGGAGCCAGCCCCACCCTGATCGTGCGCTACACCGACGCGGTCGGCATGATCGCCCGTGTGGCGACCACCATCGCCGCGGACGGCGTGAACATCGCCACGCTGACGTGCACCCGGCAGACCCGCGGCGGTCAGGCGCTGCTCGCCGTGGAACTCGACCAGCCGCTCAGCGCCGAGGGACAGGCGTTCCTGGCCCGCTGGTCGGACGTGAACTGGCTGCGCATGCTGCCGAAACTCATGGACGGCTGACCCGCCGCGCCCGCCCCCACCCAGCGCCTGACCCCTCGACCGCCCGACGGCACAGGAGCCACCGTTGACCCACCCGGCCACGCCCCTCCCCACGCCCTCCGCCCTGGAGCTGGAACTCCTGGCGCTCGAGGGTGCCATGTACAACACGCCGGAACGCACCGACGCGCGCATCCGCGACCTGCTGCGCGCCGCCCTGGACGGCGGCGACACGCGCGCCGTGGCCACCGCGCACCTGATGCTCGGCGGCTGCGCCCTGTACACCGGACAGCTGCCCAGCGTGAAAGCCGAACTCAGCACCGCCCTGGCGCTGTCACAGGACCTGGGCGACCCCCGCCTGATCGCCCGCTGCCTGAACGGCCTGGGGTTGTACCACGACCGGGCCGGCGAGTACGACCACGCCCTGCAGTCGTTCCTGGACAGTCTGCGCTACACGCAGGCCGTCGGGGACGACGCGGGCAGCTTCCGCGCTCTGAACAACCTCGCCAGCCTGCACGCGGATACGGGGAACCTCGCGCAGGCCAGGGCGTTCCACGAGCGGTCCGTGCAGCTGGCCGAGGTGATGCAGTCCCCCATCATGCTCGCCGCCGCCATGACCCACCTGGTCGTCATCCACTCCCGGCAGGGCCACCCCCAGCGGGTCCTGGATCTGGCCGACGAACACCTGAACCTGATCGAACGGGTCGGGCCGCCCCGCTGGGTCAGCACCGTCCTGGAATGCGTGAGCCGCGCCCTGCTGCGCACCAACCGGCCCGACGAGGCCCTGCGGGTCGCGCTGACCGACCTGGACGCCGCCCGCACCCGCCACGACGACGAGGGCATCAGCCGCCTCGCTTGCGCGGCCGCGCAGGTGTACCTGACGCAGGGCCGACCGCAGGACGCCGCGCCCCTGCTCGCGCAGAGCCTGGAACTCAGCCGGCGGCTGGGCAGCCGACCCGTGCAGATCCTCGCGCTCGAGGGCCTCTCGGCCCTGCACGAGCAGACCGGCAACCACACCCAGGCGCTGCGGTACGCCCGCGAACACCACGCCCTGGAACGCGAGGTGCACGAACGGGAGGTCGACGCCCGGTCCCAGCTGCTGACCGCCGAAATCCGCCTGGAACTCCTGAACCGCGAAACCGAGATCGAGCGGCTGCGGAACGTGGAACTCGCGCAGGCGAACCAGCAGCTGCGCGTCACGCAACAGGACCTGCTGCACCGCGCCACGCACGACCCCCTGACCGGCGTCGCCAACCGCGCCCACTTCAACCACCTGACCGCCGACACCCTGAGCAGCCTGCAGCCCGGCGAACTGGCCGCCCTGATCTTCATCGACCTGGACCGGTTCAAGGCCGTCAACGACACGCTGGGCCACCCGGCCGGCGACACGCTCCTGCAACACCTCGCGCGGCGCCTGCAGCTGGCCGTGCGCACCACCGACGTCGTGGGCCGCATGGGAGGCGACGAATTCACCGTGCTGCTGCGCCGCGTCGCCGCGCGTACCGACGCCATGCTCGTCGCGGAGAAACTCGCCACCGTCGTCAACCAGCCCTTCGACCTCGGGGGCCACGAGGTCACCCTGACCGCCAGCATCGGCTGCGCCGTCGCCCCGCAGGACGGCATGGACGGCGACACCCTGCAGCAGCACGCCGACACCGCCATGTACCGCGCCAAACGCACCGGCGGCAACCGCGTCCTGCGGTTCGAGACCGACATGGGCGAGCCCGGCGAGGACCAGCTGCTGGAACGCGAACTGCGCGGCGCTCTGGACCGGGGCGAACTCTGCCTGCACTACCAGGGCTGCTACGCGCTGCGTCCCGAACGCCTCGTGGGGTTCGAGGCGCTCCTGCGCTGGGATCACCCCCGGCGCGGCCTGATTCCACCCGGCCGTTTCATTCCCATGGCGGAGGACACCCGGCTGATCCTGCCCATCGGCGAGTGGGTGCTGCGTGAGGCGTGCCGACAGGCGGCCGAGTGGTCCTTCCCGGAGCTGGACCTGTGCATCTCCGTGAACGTCTCGCCGCTGCAGTTCGACCTGCCGCACTTCGTCGACACGGTCCGCGCGGCGCTGGACGCCACCGGCCTTCCCGCCCGTCACCTGATCGTGGAACTCACCGAAAGCCTCGTGATGCGGGACCTGGAACGCGCCCAGACGCACATCCGCGAACTCAAAACCCTGGGCGTCCAGATCGCCATGGATGATTTTGGCACCGGTTACAGCAGCCTCAGCCTGCTGGAAGCCCTGCCGTTCGACCGGCTGAAGGTCGACCGGTCGTTCACGCGGCACCTGAGCACCGACCGCCAGCCGCGCGTCACGGCCCTGATGGGCGCCATCATCCAGCTGGCGCAGACCCTGGAGATGCAGGTGACCGTCGAGGGCGTCGAGGAGCAGTCGCAGAGCGATCGCCTGCGGGACCTGGGGTGCGACCACGTGCAGGGGTTCCTGTTCGCCCGCCCGGTCGGTCCCGACGAGGCTGCCAGGCTCATCCCGGGCGCCACCCCAGATCCCAGCTGACGGCGTCGGCCTCATCACGCAGCAGACGCAGCAGCGCGTCGCCCCGCAGGCGAGCTGTGGGAACACTCACCCCCAGCGCCGCCAGCACCGTTCCCTGGGCGTTCCTCACGGGCACCGCAAGGCCGGACGTGCCCACTGCCCACTCGTCGCGCGTCACCGCCGCGTCCTTCGCCCGGATGATCGCTCCTTCCGTCCCCCAGGTCTGGCCTCCCGTCAGCGTTTGGGCAGTGAAGGCCGATGCCTGCGCCGGGAGCGCGCGCCCTGCCAGGGCCAGCAGCAGCTTCCCGCTGGCGGACGCGTGCGCGGGCAGCTCGAAATCCAGCTCCCCGGCAACCGGCGGACCGTCCCGGCCCTGCACGCTCCGCGCGATGCACAGCACCCGCCCTGAACTGCCGTCCAGGACGCTCAGGAACGCCAGGGCGTGCCCGGCCCGCGCGACCCGCTCCATCGCCGCGTGCGCCGGTCCGTACCAGGGCAGGCTGCCATACAGCGCGCTGGAGAGTTTCAGCAGCCGCCAGCCCAGCCGGTACCGACCCCGACCCACCCGCACCAGCAGGCCGGTGTCGCACAGTGCGGTCAGCTGCTCGTGCAGGGTGCTCGTCGGCACGCCCAGCTGCCGCGACAGGTCCGACAGGCGCCACTCGGTGTGATCCGCGTCGAAGGCCGAGAGGACGTCCACCGCGCCCGCCAGCAGGGAAGAGGAAGCCACGGGCGCAGGATGACACGATTCCGGTCAGGCCGGAAAGGCAGCGCGGGGAATTACAACGTCAACCCCGAGATCACCTCCGCCGCCCGCGACACCCCGTCCTCCGCGCGGATGCGGGCACCCAGGGCCGCCGCCCGCTCCTTCATGGCGGGATCGGTCACGGCGCGCGTCAGGGCCTCCGCCAGCGTCCGCTCGTTCAGGGCCCGGCGCGGCACCGGGGCGGGCCCCACCCCCAACCTCTGCACGCGGTCGCCCCAGAACGGCTGATCCCCGAAGAACGGTACGACGACGTTCGGGACGCCCGCCGCGAGGCCCGCCGCCGTCGTGCCCGCTCCACCGTGATGCACCGTCGCCGCCACGCGCGGGAACAGCCAGTCGTGCGGGACGCTGTCGGTCACGAACACGGTGTCCGGCACGTCGGCGGCGCTCAGGCCACCCCAGCCGCTCAGCAGGACCGCCCGCTGCCCGCTGCGGTCCAGAGCCCGCACCACCGCGCGGGTCGTCGCCTGCGGGTTTGGGGTGGTCATGCTCCCGAACCCGATGGACACCGGGGGCGGCCCGGCGTCCAGGAACGCCTCCAGCGCGGGCGGCGGCGTCCAGGCCTCCTGCGGCAGGAACCAGTAACCGGTCAGGTGCTGCGCCGCGTCCCAGTCGGCGGGGCGGGGCAGCACCGCTGGGCTGATCCCGTGCAGGGTCGGCAGGGGCCGCAGCGGGCGCGGGCCGAGCAGCGGGGCGGGGGAGAGGCCCAGCACCTCGCGCCGCGCGCGCGAGTCCGCCGAGCGAAACATCTGCCACATCACCTGCCGCGTCAGGACGTGCGACAGGAGATTCGCCCAGCCGCCCAGCCGCGCGGTGGCCGGCGGAACGATCGCGCCCGGAAACGCCCGCGTGGGGTGGAACGGCACCACGTGCGCCTCCACGAGCGGCACACGCAACTTCTCCGACAGCGCCTGCGCGACGTTCAACCCGCCGATGCCCGCCACGAGCAGGTCGGCGCCCCGCGCGGCCACCAGGCCGTCCTCGGCCCACAGCAGCGCGCCCTTTTGCGTGGCGCGGGCGGACACCCGGTTGATCGCCAGCATGTTCCCACTGGCGAGCGCGGCGCGCATCTCGGGGCTGTTCACGACCTCCTGCACGTCCCCGCGCATCGGGGCGAACTCCAGCCCCGCGCCCGTCACGAACGCCCGGAACGTCTCGTGCGAGGCGAGCCGCACCGCGTGCCCCGCCCGGCGCAGCCCCAGTCCCAGCGCCACGTACGGCTGTACGTCCCCGCGTGACCCCAGCGCGATCAGCGTGACCCTCACGCGCGCCCCGCCGCGACCAGCGCCAGCAGCACGTCCGCCACGCGCTCCGCCGTCACCTGCGGGTCGGGGAGAGGCTCGCCCGACAGCGCGCCCTGCACGCTGTGGCCTAGCACCAGCGTCAGGCCGGTGCGCAACAGCTCGCCGGTGTCCACGCCGCGCAGTTCGGGGCGCGCCGCGAGCGCCTGCGCGCCCAGGTCCGCCGTCCCGGCCAGGCCGTCGGCGAACGCGCGGCCCAGGTCGCGGCGGATCAGGCCCTCGGACAGGATCACGCGCAGCAACCCCGCCTCGTCCTGCGCCAGCGCCGCCAGGGGCACAGCCAGAAACGCCCGCAGGAAGTCCCGCAGGTTCAGCGCCGCCAGCGCCGCCGGATCGAGCGAGTCGCGCGCCTGTTCCCCCAGGGCACCGAACAGGCCCAACAGCAGGTCGTCCTTGCCCCGGAAGTGGTGGTAGAGGGTGCCCTCGGCCAGTCCCGCCTGCCGCGCCACGGCGCGCATGGTCGTGCGGTGGAACCCGTCCTGCGCGAAGCAGGTCTGCGCTGCGCGGAGGATCGTCGCCCGCCGCTGAGGATCGTCCGCCGGGCGGGGCGAGGTCCGCTTCGCGCGTTCATCCTTATCCGAGTGAGTGTTCACTCATTCATGATGCTGGACTCCTGTACCGGTCGCAAGAGGCGCAGACTACTTTCCGGTCAGGCCGGAAAATGCGATTGCGGGAGGCGGATGGCGGATGGAAGATGGCGGCACAGAACTGGACTGTGAGTACCGAGGACATCTGCCCAAGCACACGCTTCGGCCACTGCTCGCCTCACAGCTCATAGCCGCCACTCCCCGGAGGACCCCCCATGACCCAGCCCACCACCGAACCCGCCCCCGTCATCCGCGCCCCGAGAGGCGCACAGAAAACCGCCAAGGGGTGGGTGCAGGAGGCCGCCAAGCGCATGCTAATGAACAACCTCGACCCGGACGTTGCCGAGCACCCCGACACCCTGGTCGTGTATGGCGGGCGCGGCAAGGCCGCCCGGAACTGGGAGGCCTTCCATAAGATCGTGGAGACCCTGGACCGACTGGAGGACGACGAGACGCTGCTGATCCAGTCCGGCAAACCCGTCGCCGTGCTGCGGACGCACGAGTGGGCGCCGCGCGTGCTGCTCGCCAACAGCAACCTCGTGCCGCACTGGGCGAACTGGGAGACCTTCGACAAGCTCGACCAGGCGGGCCTGATGATGTACGGCCAGATGACCGCCGGAAGCTGGATCTACATCGGCACGCAGGGCATCCTCCAGGGCACCTACGAGACCTTCGCCGGAGCGGCCCGCAAGCACTTCGGCGGCAGCCTGAAAGGCACCATCACCGTCACCGCCGGGCTGGGCGGCATGGGCGGCGCGCAACCGCTCGCCGTGAAACTCGCCGGGGGCGTCAGCATCAATATCGAGATTGACCCCACCCGCATCCAGAAACGCCTTGACACCCGCTACCTCGATGAGGTCGCCACGAGCCTGGAGGACGCCATCACCCGCGCGGAAAAATACAAGGCCGAGGGCGTCGCCCGGTCCATCGGCGTGCAGGGCAACGCCGCCGACCTCGTCCCGCAGCTTGTGGCGATGAACTGGACGCCGGACCTCATCACCGACCAGACCAGCGCACACGACCCCATGTGGGGCTACCTCCCACCGGTCAGCGCCGACGAGGACGCCAGCCGCCTCCGCACCGACCACCCCGACGAGTACAGACGGCGCGCGTACGAAGCGATGGCCGCGCACGTCCGCGCGATCCTCGAACTCCAGAAACGCGGCGCGGTCGCGTTCGACTACGGCAACAACCTCCGCCACCGCGCCCAGGAAGCGGGCGTGGAGTACGCCTTCGACTACCCCGGCTTCGTGCCCGCGTTCATCCGCGACTCCTTCTGCGAGGGACGCGGCCCCTTCCGCTGGGTGGCGCTGAGCGGCGACCCCGAGGACATCCGCGCCACCGACCGCGCGCTGCTCGACCTCTTCCCCAACGACGAACGCCTGCAATCCTGGCTGACGTACGCCGCCGACCAGATCGCCTTCCAGGGCCTCCCCGCCCGCATCTGCTGGCTCGGGTACAAAGAACGCGACCGGGCCGCGCGCCTCTTCAACGAGATGGTCGCCGACGGCCGCCTGAAAGCCCCCATCGTCATCGGCCGCGACCACCTCGACGCCGGAAGCGTCGCCAGCCCCTACCGCGAAACGGAAGCCATGCTGGACGGCAGCGACGCCGTCAGCGACTGGCCCCTCCTGAACTTCGGCCTCGGCATCGCATCTGGCGCCAGCTGGATGAGCTTCCACCACGGCGGCGGCGTCGGCCTGGGCTTTTCGCAGCACAGCGGCCTCGTCATCGTCGCCGACGGCACGGAAGCAGCCGCGCAGAAACTGTCCCGCGCTCTGACCAACGACCCCGGCATGGGCGTCATCCGCCACGCCGACGCCGGATACGACCACGCCCTGAACGTCGCGCGGGAACGCGGCCTCGACCTCCCCAGCCTCGGCATCGAAGACCATACCAAGGGCGGGCAGTGACCCAGCCCACCCACCTGCCCTACGGCGGGATTCCGACCTTCGCGCGCGCGCCGATGGTTCAACCCGAGAGTGACTGGACGGTGGACGTGGCGGTGCTCGGCATTCCCTTCGATATCGCGCTGGGCTTCCGCCCCGGCGCCCGCTTCGCGCCCCGTGCGCTGCGGGAGGCGAGCCTGCGGAGCGTGCCGCCCTTCACGGGCCTGGACGGCGTGACGAGGCTGACTGGTGTGACCTTCGCGGACGCGGGGGACGTGGTGCTGCCCAGCCTGGAGCCGGAACTGGCGCGGCAGCGGATCAGCGCGGCGGCGGGATACGTGCGGGACCGGTGCAGTCTGCCGGTCTTTCTGGGTGGCGACCACAGCGTCACGTACCCGATCCTGCGCGCGTTCGCGGCTGTGCCCGACCTGCACGTGGTGCAGCTGGACGCCCACCTGGACTTCACGGACACGCGGAACGACACCCGCTTCAGCAACAGCAGTCCGTTCCGCCGTGCATGCGAGGACCTGCCCAACCTCGTGCACATCACGACCATCGGCCTGCGTGGGCTGCGCTTCGACCCGGAAGCGGTCGCGGCGGCCCGCGCGCGTGGGCACGCCCTGATTCCCATGATGGACGTCGCGGGCGACCTGACGCGTGTGCTGGAGCGGTTGCCGCGCGGGAAGAACGTGTACCTCAGCGTGGACGTGGACGGCTTCGACCCCAGCATCATTCCCGGAACGAGCAGCCCCGAACCGGACGGCCTGACCTACGCCCAGGGGGTAGCAATCCTGGTGGAAACGGCGCGGCACAACACCATCGTCGGCCTGGACATTGTGGAACTCGCCCCGAACCTCGACCCCACCGGACGCAGCGAACTCCTGATGGCGCGGCTGATCATGGAGACGCTGTGCGCCGTGGACGAATTCAGTGCCGCGCAGCCGGGGTGGACACGATGACGGAAACTCTCTTCACGAACATCAGCCAGCTCGTGACGCCTGCGCCCGGTGTGCAGCGCGGCGCGGCCATGAGCGACCTGAAGGTCATTCCCGACGCGGCGATGCTCGTGTCGGGCGGTGTCATCCGCTGGATTGGCCCGCGCGCCGACGCTTCCGGCATGGTGCAGGAGCATGATCTGGGCGGCGTGGCAGTCGTGCCCGGATTGATCGACCCGCACACGCATGCCGTGTGGGCCGGGGATCGCCTCGCGGACTTCGAGGCGCGCGTGCAGGGTGTCCCGTACGAGGAGATCCTGGCGCGCGGCGGTGGCATCCGTAGCTCCATGCGGGCGACCGGGGCGGCTAGCGTGGACGATCTCGTGGCGCTCGCCCGTCCCCGCCTGGAGGCGCTGCGCGCCTCTGGCGCGACGACCATCGAGGTCAAGAGCGGATACGGAATGGATTTTGACGCCGAGCTGCGGATGCTCCATGCGGTCCGCGCCCTCCAGTCTGAATTCGGGCTCGTGCCGACCCTGTTGATTCACGTGCCGCCCACAGAGGGCCGCGCCGAGTACGTGCAGGCGGTCTGCCACGACCTCATCCCCGGCGTGGCGCGTGAGGGGCTGGCGACGGCGGTGGACGTGTTCACCGAGCGCGAGGCGTTCACGGTGGACGAGACCCGCGCCATCCTCCAGGCAGCCAAAGCACATGGCCTTCAGACGAAGCTGCACGCCGATCAGTTCCACGCCATCGGCGGCACGGAACTGGCCTGCGAACTCGGTGCCCTGAGCGTGGATCACCTGGAAGCGAGCGGTCCCGCGCAGATCGCCGCGCTGGCCGCATCGGACACCGTGGCGACCATCCTCCCCGGCGTGACCCTGCACCTGGGTCTGCCCGCCGCGCCGGGCCGCGCCCTCATTGACGCGGGCGCGGCGGTCGCCGTGGGGACCGACCTGAATCCCGGCTCGTCCCCCGTGTTCAGCACGCAACTCGCGCTGGCGCTGGCGGTGCGCCTGTGCCGTCTCACGCCCGCCGAGGCGCTGACCGCCAGCACCGTGAACGCCGCCGCGGCCCTGGGCCTGAGCGACCGGGGAGCTCTCGCACCCGGCCAGCGCGCCGACTTCCTCGCCCTGCACAGCCCCGACTGGCGCGACCTGCCCTACACCCTCGGCGCGAACCCCGTGCGGAACGTGTTCGTCGGCGGCTCTGCGCTATGAAATCCGGCCTCTGAGCCGTTCCCATCAACCATCCACCATCACCCATCAACCCTCCGAAGGAGCCCCCCGTGATTCTCGATCAACACCTGTCCCTGTCTGATTTTCTGTCTGTCGTGCGTGGCGGCGAGCCTGTCGAGCTGTCGGAGGCGGCGCGTGGGCGCATCCTGCGGGCGCGGGCGGTGATCGAGCGGATCGTGGATGGTGACGCGGCGGTGTACGGCGTGAACACGGGCTTCGGGAAGTTCGCGTCGGTGCAGGTGCCGCGTGAGGGGCTGGAGGAGTTGCAGCTCAACCTGATCCTGTCGCACGCGATCGGGGTGGGGGAGGCCCTACCGACGGAGGTGGTGCGCGGGATGCTGCTGCTGCGCGCGCAGTCGCTGGCGCTGGGGCATTCGGGGGTGCGGCCCGAGGTGGTGGAACTGCTGCTCTCGCTGCTGAACGTGGGGGCGCACCCGGTCATTCCGGCGCAGGGGAGCGTGGGCGCGTCGGGGGATCTGGCGCCGCTGGCGCACCTTGCTCTGGCGTTGATCGGGCACGGCGAGATCGAGTACCGGGGCGAGGTGCGTGCCAGTGCGGACGTGCTGGCCGAGCTGGACCTGACCCCGCTGGTGTTGCAGGCGAAGGAGGGACTGGCGCTCATCAACGGCACGCAGCTGATGGGCAGCCTGCTCGCGCTGGCGGTCGCGGACGCGCGGACGCTGCTGGGGACGGCGAATCTCGCGGCGGCCATGACGGTCGAGGCGATGTACGGCTCGCACCGGCCCTTCCAGCCGGACGTGGTGGGCCTGCGCCCCCACCCCGGCGCGGTCGCGGTGGCCGAGGAACTGCGGTTCTTCCTGCGGGACTCACAGATCGCCCCGTCACACTTGGTGGGAGACGGGAAGGTGCAGGACGCGTACTCGCTGCGCGCCGCCCCACAGGTGCACGGAGCGAGCCTGGACGCCCTCGCGCACGCCGAGCGGGTCCTGGCGGTCGAGTTCGCGTCCGTGACGGACAACCCCCTGATCTTTCCCGACACCGGCGACGTCGTCAGCGGTGGGAACTTCCACGGGCAGCCGCTTGCCGTGACCATCGACGCGCTGAAGGTCGCCGTGGCGGAACTGGGCAGCATCAGCGAGCGCCGCTGCGAGCAGCTTCTGAACCCGTCCCTGTCGGGCCTGCCGGGCTTCCTGGCGCCGCAGGGCGGCCTGAACAGCGGCTTCATGATCGCGCAGTACACCGCCGCCGCGCTCGTCAGCGAGAACAAGGTCCTCGCGCACCCCGCCAGCGTGGACACCATCCCCACCAGCGCCAACCAGGAGGACCACGTCAGCATGGGCGCGCACGGCGCCCGGCAGCTGCGGGCCATCCTGGAGAACGTGCAGAACGTCATCGGGATCGAACTGCTGTGCGCCGCGCAGGCCCTCGACTTCCAGACCCTCCACGCCGGACGGGGCGCGCAGGCCGCGTGGGAGCACATCCGCGCGCACATTCCCAACATGACCCGCGACCGCTACTACCGCCCGGACCTCCTGAAGATCGTGGAGATGGTCCGGGGCGGTGAACTGCTCCGCGTGGCGCGGGAGGCGTAGGGGACCCCTTACCGGTTCAGCCAGTCCAGTCCGCCCACACGGCTGTCTGCGGGCAGGTCGAGCTGGGCGGTGCCGAGGTGCGCGAGGTGGAAGGTCGGTGGCGTGTCCGTGACGGGCCAGCCGAGCGCGGCGCGGATCAGTGCTCCGGCGAAGTCGTGGTGCGTGATCAGCGCCACCCTGTCCTGACCGGGGTGCCGGGCGCGGAGGTCATTCAGGACGTGCGTGGCGCGGGCGTGGAAGTGGGGTTCCTCCCACGCTTCCGCGCCGCCGTCCCAGGGGTGCCCGGTCAGGTGCGCGGGCCAGATCAGCGCGGGGCAGTGCGTGCGGAGGCTGGCGTGGTCGCCGCCCGTGACGGGAGTGAAGCCTCCGGCGGGGCCGGTGGTCAGGCCGCCGTACTCGTACGTCCGTTCGATGCCGTGCGCAGGGAGGTTCAGGCGCGCAGCGATGGGCGCGGCGGTCTGCACGGCGCGGAGCATCAGGCTGGTGTACAGGTGCGTTATGCCGTTCAGGTAGGCGTCCTGTGCGAACTGCTGCGCAGTGGCATGCCCGTGCGCGGTCAGGGGTGGGTCGGGCTGCCGCGCCTGGGCGTAGTCCGGGCGGTCCTCGATGACGTTGTTCTCCGATTGCGCGTGGCGGATCAGCAGGAGCTTCACGGCGGCACCGTAGCGTGTCCGTGCGCTCCGGACGGCCTCACCGCGCGCTGATTCGGCTAGACAGGCCGGGGCGTACGATGGGAGCCACTTTTCCGCACCTGATTCCCCATTCACCATCCGTGCGCCGCGCACGTTTCAAGGACGCTATGACCACCCTCGACGACATCCTGAACGCCCCCCACCCCGCCTCCGAATGGATTCTCACGCAGGACTGCGCCGAGACCGGCCTGCACCCCGACGACATCCGCGCCGAGATGCTGCGCCGCATCCGCGAGATGCGCGCCAGTATCGAGCGCGGCCTGAGCAGCGACGCGAAAAGCATCACGGGAATGGTCGGCTGGAACGCCAAGGGCCTCTGGGACGCCCCGGACGTCCTCGGCGCGCCTGTCCTGAAGCGTGTGCAGGCGTACGCGATGGCCGTGAACGAGGAGAACGCCCGCATGGGCCGCATCGTCGCCGCTCCCACCGCGGGCAGCGCGGGCACCATCCCCGGCGCGCTGATCGGCGTGGCCGACCACCTCGGCATCCCGGACGAGCAACTCGTGAACCCCATGATCCTCGCCGCCGGGATCGGCAAGGCCATCTCGAAGCGCATGTTCATCAGCGGCGCGGCGGGCGGCTGTCAGGCCGAGATCGGCTCCAGCGCCGCCATGGCCGCCGCCGCCATCGTCGAACTGATGGGCGGCACCCCCCGTGCCGCCGTGCACGCCGCCAGCATGGCCCTGATGAACACCATCGGCCTCGTGTGCGACCCGGTCGGCGGGTACGTGGAGGTCCCCTGTGTGAGCCGCAACGCCTTCTACGCCGTGCACGCCGTCAGTGCCGCGCAACTGGCCCTGGCGCAACTGGAATCATTCATCCCGCCCGACGAGGTGCTGGGCGCGATGGCCAGCGTGGGGCGCATGATGCCCGCCGCGCTGCGTGAAACCGCCGACGGTGGCCTCGCCCAGACGCCCACCGGACTGGCCGTCACCGCCCGCATGGAAGGCAAGAAGGAGGGTGAGGGACCGGGAGGCATGATCGAACTGCCACTGGCGTAGGTGGACAGGAGCGGGCCGACCCCATCTGCATAGGGAGCGGCCCACTCATTTGGCTCGTCAGGCCCGGCGCAGCCTGCGTGTCATGACGGCACGACCAGCCACCGCACCCGCCAGGACCGACAGGACGACGGCTCCCCCGGCCAGCACGAAGTCGCTCGGTGGCGCGTCCCAGCCCACCGTCTTCCCGAGCGTTCCCTGCGCCCAAGCCCACGCGAGCGGGTAGGTCAGGAACGCCGCCGCGACCGTCCACACGCGGACGCGGGCGGCGCCCAGGCTCAGGCCCAGCAGCGCCAGCACCCCTGCCGTCGCGAAGTTCAGCAGGGTCAGCAATCCCCACCCCGGCTCCTGCTCCGCGACCAGCCGCAGCAGTGCCCCCGACAGTCCACTCAGCGCGAACGCCGCCACGCCCACCGTCGCCACGCTCAGCAGGACATCCACCAGCACGCTCCGGCGAGGGATGAGCCGTGCCGAAGCGAGGGTGTCCCGCGCCCAGCCCGCATCCTCCGGCCTGACCGCCTGCGCCTCGTGGTCCATGCCGTCACGCCACTCGTCGGGGGTCACGCGCGCACCAGGGTCAGGCGGTCGGTGGCGGCACGGACGCTCCCCGCTGCGCACGCCGCGATCACGGCCAGCACGGGCCCTGCCTCATCCGAAACACCGCTGATCGGCGTGAACGGAGCCGCGTTGCCCAGCACGGCCTGCAACGCCACCACCGCTAGCCACGCCCCGGGCAGGAACGCCAGCGCGCCCGCTCCGGCCTCCAGCGCCATCACGCGCCGGGCACCCAGCGCGGCGCCGACCACGCCCGACAGGATCATCACGCCCGGCCACAGGCCATCCTGCGCGTCGTGCCGCCAGAGGAACTGGGTGAGCACCACGCCCACGCCCAGAGCGGCGAACACTGCCGCCGCCACGCCCACACCACGCCACCAGAACCGTCCCGCCGCCAGTCTCGTCTGCGTGGCCCACTTCCGGTCGTTCACGCTGGAGGCTTCGTTGTGCATTCCGGTTGTCCATTCGTCGGGCGTCATGCGTGTCTCGTCCTGGGGAGTTTGATGCGAGCGAGTCCGATTCCGGCGCCGAGCGCAACCAAGTTGAGGGCCAGGGCGACCAGCACCGGGGCACTGAGGGCGTCCTGTGGGACGGGCAGGATGTCAACGGTAAAGGTTCCGACGTCCGGGAAGTTCGACTGGACGTTCAGCGTGACGAGGCGCGCCGCGACTGAGTACAGAAACATGGCGGTCAGGAGTGACATCGTTGCCTGAAGGGGCGTAAATCCCCTGCGGGTGAGCAGGTACCCCAGACCGGCGATCAGCAGCCACTGTGGATTGAACGGCCTGACGATCATGTTCATGGCCCCGGGTGGTACGGGAGCCAGGGCCCCTACCAGGGCGGCGTTGATCACGGCCATGAGTGACAGGGTGATGACCGTGAATCCCAGCGTGATGACTGCAGCGGTCAGCCATGCCCGGCGGCGCAGGTGGCGGCGGGTGTCCCGGCTCCAGCCCGTGTCCTGAACGCTGTCCGCTTCGTTGCGGATACCGTCGTTCCACTCGTCGGGGGTCACGCGAGGCTCCGGTGGTGGTGCTGTTGGCGGCGGAAGGGGAGGCCGAGGACGATGCCGAGGGCAGCGACGCCCAGCGCGACGCTCAGGGGGTAGGCGGGGAACCCGGCAAAGTCACGGAGGATCAGGTTGCCGAGGCTGGAAATGGTGATGGTGCCCAGCGCGGCGCACAGCAGCGTGATCCAGTGGGGGACGCGCAGGCGGGTGGCGACGGCGGCGAGCATGAAAACGGTCAGGATCAATCCGACGATGGGTAGTTGCGGGTCCTGGCTGCTGGTGATGGTCGTGACGGGTTGTGGGTTGCCCATCAGGTTCCATTTCAGGAACGTCAGGCTGTCCACGCCGTTGCGGGCGGCCTCGCGGGCCATGACGCTCCACTGCGTGCTCAGTGTCAGGGCGGCGGTGGCGGTCACGGTGCCGGTGGTGGCGAGCAGCGCGGTCAGGACGGTGCGGGCCAGCTGCCGGTGGCGCAGGTACGCTTGGATGTCGTGGGTCCACTGCGGGTCGGTGACGCTGTCCGCTTCGTTCTGGATGCCGGTGTTCCATTCTTCGTGGGTCATGTCAGGGCTCCTTTGGTCCGGCGGGTTGCGGGGGTGGGATCGTGTCGGTCGCGGGCCAGCTGGAGGCCGCTGTGGGTCAGGCGGTAGATGTGGCGGGGTGGTTTGCCGGTGTGGGGGGATTGTTCCCACTGAGCGTCCAGGTGGCCTTGTTCGTGCAGGCGCTGGAGGATGGGGTAGAGCGTTCCGCTTTTCAGACCGGTGCTCTTTGAGAGGTCGTAGCCGTAGGTGTGTGCGGGGTACGTTTGCTGGAGGGCGTGTAGGACGGCTTTCGTGTGCGGGCTGGAGTTGGGGGATCGCGGCATGCCCTATTAACAACATATGTAGAGTTTCAAGTCAAGCGAAAGCGAGGTGCTCCAGTGGCCTCCTCGCTTCCAGGTTCAGGTCAGAGGCGGCAATTCCAGTGCTGCCCGCAGGTCCTGGTGCGACCACAGCACCCGCGCCGCGCCGATCGCCTGCATCTGCGCCGCGCCGTCCGGGTGCACGTGCCCAGCGGCCAGCAGGGCAAAGAGTGTCGCACCCGCCCGCACGCCCGCTGTCCCCCCCGGCACGGAATCCTCGACGACCACGCAGCGCGTGACGTCCACGCCCAGCTGCGCGGCCGCGAACACGTACAGCTCGGGGTGCGGTTTGCCCCGCCCGCCCACCCACGACGGATCGTAGGCATGCTCCCCGACCAGGTCCGCCAGCCCCGATGCGCGGAGCTTCAGGTGGAGGCGATCCCGTTCACTGTTGCTCGCCACCGCGAACGGAATGCCTGCCGCGCGCAGGGCCAGCAGCGTCTCCCGCGCGCCCTCGATGGCCGCCAGCGTGTCGAACGCCGCGTTGAACCGCTCCTCCAGCACCGGCAGGAACGCGTCGGACGCCGTCCAGCCGTGCAGTTCCTCCAGGCGCAGCAGCACGTTCGGGAACGTCTGCCCGACCGCCAGATGCGAGAACTCGTTCGCCGGAAGGGGCAGCCCGAACTCCGCCAGCGTCCGCACCCACACGCCCTCCGCCAGGTGCTCGCTGTCCACCAGTACGCCATCCAGATCGAACAGCACCCCCTCGAACGGCATCAGGTGTCGCTGTCCGGGCCGTGCTCCCAGCCCGCCAGCACGTGAATGTGCGTGTGGAAGATGACCTGACCGCCCCCGGTCCCGCAGTTCACGACCAGCCGGTAATCCTCGGCGTGCATCCGCGCCACCTTCACCGCCGTCAGCCACAACTCGCCCATCTCGGCGGCGTCCGTGATCGCGTCCACGCGGGGCGTCATCCGCTTCGGGATCACCAGCAGGTGAACCGGCGCCTTCGGGGCGATATCCCGGATCGCGATGTACTTCTCATCCTCGAACACGACGTCACTGGGAATGTCCCGCGCAATGATCCGCTCGAACAGGGTGGGCTGGTCACTCATGCCGCCCACTGTAGAGCAGTTTCCAAGTTCATCCGGCAGGAGGACGCCCAAAACCAGCAGCCCGCTCGTGCTGTCTTCACGTGGCATTTACCTTCCGGTCTCCCGTGATCCAACCCCGCCCCCAGCCGCATATGGCTGGATGTCAAGAACGAACCCCGCCACCCGGCAGCGGTTCCCCCACCCCACCTCCCACCCCCCGAACCGGACGCCCCGCAAGAGGCGTTCACGGGCGACCACACCCAGGAGCACCACCATGAGCCAAGACACCGAACAGCAGATCATCACCGACGCCACCAACGAAACCGCCATGAACCGCCGCGCCGCCATGGGCTTCCTCGGCAAACTCGGCCTCGGCGCCGCCGCCATGGGCCTCGCCGCGGGCAGTACCGCCACCGCCGCCCCCGCCAAGAACATCGACGGCGACGTCCTGAACTTCGCCCTGAACCTCGAATACCTCGAAGCGGCCTTCTACCTCGCCGCCGTCGGCCGTGTCGACGAACTCCGTAAGATCGGCGGTGGCGCCGACATCCGCCTGCCCGCCGGACTCGACCAGGACCGCGGGATGCAGTTCAAGGACGGCAACGTCCAGGCCCTCGCCCGCGACATCGCCGAGGATGAACTCCAGCACGTCAAGTTCCTGTACGGAGCTCTCGGCAAGGCCGCCGCGCCCCGTCCCGTCATCGATCTGAACGGCGCCTTCCGCGCCGCCGGGCAGGCCGCCAGCGGCGGGAAGATCGACGGCTTCAACCCCTTCGCGAACGACCTGTTCTTCCTGCACGGCGCGTTCATCTTCGAGGACGTGGGCGTCACCGCGTACAACGGCGCCGCGACCCTCATCACCAATCCCGCGTACCTGCAGGCGGCCGCCGGGATCCTCGCCGTCGAGGCGTACCACGGCGGCGCCATCCGCAGCATGCTCTTCCAGCAGCGCCAGATCAGCGCCGCCGCCGGACTGTACGTCGGGCAGGTCGTGCAGGCCATCAGCAACCTGCGCGGCAAGGTCGGCGGCATGAAAGACCAGGGCCTCACCGACGCCAAGGGCATGGCCGTGTTCGCCCCCGCCGACGCGAACGGCATCGCCTTCCCCCGCAGCACCCGCGAGGTGCTGAACATCGTCTACCTCGCCCCCGGCGCGAAGAAGGGCGGCTTCTACCCCAACGGCCTGAACGGCAACATCAAGTAACCCCCATCGGTTCGCCTGAACCGTTCCCACCCGCCGGTCAGGGCCTCACCGCTCTGACCGGCGGGTGCTGTCCAGCGCCTCCCGGTACGACGCCACCGACTCGCCCGGGCAGGACAGCGGGTGCACCGGCACCAGCCGCCGCCATGACTCGACCCGCTGGTCGTCCAGCAGCACCTGCGGTTTGGGCAGGAACGCCGTGAACACGCCCTCCAGGCCCACCTCACGCGCACTGTCCCGCGCGTACGCGGCCCCGCCGGAACTCCAGCAGTACAGCTCCGCGCCCTGCGCCGCCAGTTCCCGCACATGCGCAATCGCCGCCGGAATAGGCACCCGCGACCGCCCCACGTTCCGCACCAGCGTCTCATCCACATCCACGTACACCACAAGCGGAGGAGGGGTCACGAGGTGTCCAGAGCGCTGAGGCGCTTCCTGGCCTGTTTGGCAATCCGGGCCACCCGGTCCCGTTCAAGGCGTTCCAGAATGGAGCGAGGCGTCCTGGCATTAAAGGAGAGGCGTTCCCTCACGCCTTCGTCCGGGTCCGTGCAGAGCTCCTCCATGACCGATGGTGGGCACGAGCGGCGATCAGCCACCCGCCATCTCACGCGAGGGTCAGGATCGCGGGCGAGGAGCACCAGCACCTCATCGGGAACCGTCCTGTTGTGAGCCACCCAGAAGCGCATGTCAGGATGCTCGGCAATCACCTCGAACCAGACTTCGACTGGCGCGCCACCATGCGTCGCCCTGAGCTGCACATCAGGAAAGTCACTCGTACGGAGCCGGACGAATTCCTCTGCACTTTGAATCGGGGGCACATGCCTTGTGGTACTCATGTCAGATCACTTCTCTGTAGGCGACGCTCTGGCTGCGGTTCTGGAGTTCGCTGCGCAGGTACTGCAGGCGGGGGTGTTCCAGTTTCGGGTCGTGCGCGAGGATGTGTTTGGCGAGTTCGCGGGCCTGTTCGATGATCTGCGTGTCGTTGGCGAGGTCCGCGAGGCGCAGGTCGGGGATGCCGCTCTGGCGGGTGCCGCGGATCTCGCCGGGGCCGCGGAGTTTCAGGTCGGCCTCGGCGATCACGAAGCCGTCGGTGCTGCCTTCGATGATCTTGAGTCGCTGGCGGGTTTTCTTGCTGTGTTCCCCGGCGATCAGGACGCAGTAGCTCTGGGCGCTGCCCCGGCCGACGCGGCCGCGCAGCTGGTGCAGCTGGGCGAGGCCGAAGCGTTCGGCGTTCTCGATGACCATGACGGTGGCGTTGGGGACGTCCACGCCGACCTCGATGACGGTGGTGGACACGAGGATGTCGAAGTCGTGCGCGCGGAAGCGGTCCATGACGTGGTCTTTCTCGGCGGCGCTCATCTTGCCGTGCAGCAGGTCGATGCGCGCCTCGGGGAGGATGGTCTTGAGGTCGTCGGCGAGTTGCGTGGCGGCGAGGAGTTCGAGGTTCTCGTTCTCCTCGATGAGGGCCGTGACGACGAACGCCTGCCGTCCCTCGCGGATCTGGCGCATGACGAACCCGTACGCCTGCTGCCGGGCGGTGTCCTGGATGAGTTTGGTTTCGATGGGTGTGCGGCCCGGTGGGAGTTCGTCGATGATGCTGAGTTCCAGATCGCCGTATGCGGTCAGCGCCAGCGAGCGGGGGATGGGCGTGGCGCTCATGACGAGCACGTCGGGGCGGCCCGCGAGGAGTTTGCGGCGCTGCTGCACGCCGAAGCGGTGTTCCTCGTCCACGACGGCCAGCCCGAGGTTGTCGAAGCGGACGTTCTCCTGAATGAGCGCCTGCGTGCCGACGACGACGTCCACGTCCCCTTCCGCGATGCGGGTCTGCATCTCCAGCTTCGTCTTGGGGGTCATCGCGCCGATCAGGAGGCCCACGCGGATGTCGAGTTGGCCCAGGTACCCGACGAGGTTCGCGTAGTGCTGCCGCGCGAGGATCTCGGTGGGGGCCATCAACGCGCCCTGGTACCCGTCGCGCACGGCGAGGTACAGGGCGCAGGCGGCCACGGCGGTCTTCCCGCTGCCGACGTCCCCCTGGACGAGGCGGGCCATCTGGCGGTCGCTGCGCATGTCGTCCGTGATCTCCAGCAGCACGCGCCGCTGCGCGTTCGTGAAGCGGAACGGCAGGGCACCCTCGAAGGTGTGGATGTCGTCGCCTTTCGCGTTGAAGCGTTTGCCCTGCAGCACGGCGTCCTCACCCTGGAGGAGCATGCGGAGTTCCAGGAACAGGTACTCGTCGAAGCGCAGGCGGTGGTTCGCGCGGCTCAGGTGCGCCTCGTCCGCGGGGAAGTGGATGCCCCACAGCGCGTCGCTGAGGTCCGTCACGCCGTACTGCCGCCGCCAGTGCGCGGGCAGGTAGTCGTCCAGCGGGACGGCCTGCAGGGTGCGGAACGCGGCGCGGCGCAGGAACTCCTGCGAGATGCCGTCCTTCGCGTCGTACACGCCCACGATCCGCCCGGTACTCAGGCTGTCTTGCGCGCCGTCCACCGTCTCCAGGTGCTCCACGCCCAGTTGCACGGTCCGTCCGAAGCGTTTCACGCGGCCCGTCAGGACCAGCCGCGCCCCCTCGCGCAGCTGCTTTTCCACCCACGGCTGGTTGAACCACGTCGCCTTCACGCGGCCACCGGACGGCGTTTCCAGCGTCACGTCGAGGATCTGCATGCCGGGCTTGGGACTGCGGCGGGACTTCGCGACCACGCGGCCCTCCACCGTGACCTTCTGTCCCTCCTCGACCTCGGACAGGTCCGGCAGGGCGCGGCGGTCCTCGTGCCGGTGCGGGTAGGCGTGAAGCACGTCGCGCAGCAGGTGCAGCCCCAGCGTGTGCAGCTTGCGCGCGCCGCCGGGACCACTGTCGAGCCGCTCGACCGGCGCGTCCGGCGGGAGGCGCTCACCGGGCTCGGCGGTGGGCACGGCGACCCGCTTGGCGACCGGGGCGGCGCGGGTCGCGGCCTTCTTGTTGTCCGGTTCGGTCAGCAGGTCCAGTGCCGCGCGCAGGGCCACCTCGCGCCCTGCCGCGTCCAGGGCCGCGTACCCGGCCAGGGCCTCACGCACCTTCGGGAAGGGATTCCCCAGCGGCGAGGCCAGCAGTTTCTCCACGCCGCCCGCCACCACGCGGTTCTGACAGCCGGACGCCAGCTCCGCCGCGAGGGGCCGCCGCAGTTTCTCCCGTAATTCCGCCACCGTCGCCATCGAGCACACAGCCTACCAGAGCGGAGTTGATTATGTGCGGGACAGAATGGATGTGAGTCTAAGAGTCGAGGGTCTAAGCGTCTGAGGTCGTTCCCCTTCGACTCCTGGACCCCGTCCGTCAGTTCAGCGTCTTCGCCGTCGTCGGCACCTGTCCGAGCAGGTGGTCCAGCCGGTCCAGCAGCGTCCGGGCGCGCAGGGCGTCCTCGCGCGCCTCGGGGCTCAGGGGCAGGACGCTTGCGGCGAAACTGGCGATCAGGAGGGGGTCCTCCGGGGCGGCGGCGCGCAGGGCCTCGGTGTTCTCTGGGTTCAGGCGTAGCAGTGCGGACAGGAGTTCACGCGCGGTGGCGTGGGCGGCTCCCTCGGCCTCGGCGGGGCTCAGATCGCTTTCCTCTTCCAGCGACCACAGGGCCACATCCGCGCTCAGGTACGCGTGGTCCGTGTGGAACTCCTGCACCTGGAAGCGGTCGCCACCCGCGATGATGATCGTGCTCGTGCCGTCCTCATGCGGGTCGGCGTGCCGCAGGTGCGCCAGAGTGCCCACGCGCGACACCCGGTCCTGGAACGGCAGGTCCGACTCCTTCGACGTCTGGAGGATGCGCACGATCCCGAACGGTTCCCCGCTGGCCTGCACGTCCGCCAGCAGCGTGCGGTACCGGGGTTCGAACACGTACAGCGGCAGGACCACGCCCGGAAACAGCACCAGATTCGGCAGGGGAAACAGCGGAACGTGCATACAGGAGTATGGTGGCGCGTTCCGCTGACCTGAACTTGAGCGCATCCCACAGAGAAACCGTGGGAACGCCTGTTTTCTCACGTCCCGGAGGGCGTCGCGTCCGGTTTTTTCTTCCGCTTCGGCTTCTTCGGCGGCGGCGGTGGGGGCGCGCCCCAGCCCTTCAGGTCGTCCGGGGTGGCGCCTAGGGTCAGCAGCGTGGCGCTGTCCTGCGGGGTCAGCGGGGCCGAGGTCAGCAGGTCCGGGCGGCGAGACAGCGTGCGTTTCAGAGCCTGCTCGCGCCGCCACTCCGCGATGGCCGCGTGGTTCCCGCCGCGCAGCACCTCCGGCACCTCCTGCGCCTGCCACTCCAGGGGCCGCGTGTACTCGGGGTAGTCCAGCAGGCCCGAACTGAACGAATCGGCCCGGTGCGAGTCCGCGTCGCCCAGCACGCCGGGCCGCAGGCGGGCCACGGCCTCCAGTACGCACGCGGCGGCCGCCTCGCCGCCCATCATCACGAAATCCCCGATGCTCAGCTCGCGCGTGACCAGCCCCTCCACGCGGGCGTCGAAGCCCTCGTACCGGCCACACAGGAACACGAGGTGCGCCTTCCCGGCCAGTTCCTCCGCGACCGCCTGCGTGAACGGCTGCCCGGCCGGACTGAACAGGATCACCTCGTCGGCCGGGGGGAGGCTCGCCAGGGCGCGCTCGGCGACGTCCACGCGGATCACCATGCCCGCCCCGCCCCCGTACGGTGTGTCGTCCACCTTCAGGTGTTTGTTCTGCGAGTAGTCCCGCATGTTCACGAGGTTCACGTCCACCAGCCCCCGTTCGCGCGCCTTCCCGAGGATCGCCTCGGACGCGAAGGGCGCCAGCAGCTCGGGGAACAGGGTGAGGAACGAGAAGGTCAGCGGGCCGTCCGGGGTGGGTTCAGGCGTCATCGCCGCCTGCCTCCGGCCCCTCCGGCTCCGCGGACTCCAGCAGACCAGCCGGGGCGTCCGCAGATAGCGCCAGCGACACCGGCCGCTTTCGGTCGTTCAGGTTCACCAGCACGTACGGCGCCTGCAGCGGCACGAACGACTCGCCACCCTCGTGACGCACGACCAGCAGGTCCTGATGCCCGCCGTCCTCCACGTCCACGACCTCGCCCAGCACCTCGCCGCCTGCGCCGTGCAGAGTCAGGCCGCGCAGCTCGTGGTAGTAGTACACGCCCTCCTCCGGCTCGGGCAGCTCGTCGTCCGCCGCGAACACGTTCAGGCCGCGCAGTTCCTCCGCCGCCTCGCGCGACGTCACGCCCGCCAGCTGTAACGCCACGCCCGGCGCGAGCATCTCCAGCCGCGCGACGCGCAGCCAGCCGCGCCCCTCCACGTACACGCGTTTCAGCGCGCGGAACTGCTCCTGGTCACCCAGCACGTACACCTTCACGCCACCCTTCACGCCATGCGGCCCGAGGAAATACCCGAGCCGCGTCCGGTCCTGCCCGCCCGTCACCCCGCCCGTCACGCTTTTCTGGGGGCGTCCAGGTCGACGTTCAGTCGTTCACGCGGGTCCGACGCGGCGCGCACCAGCGTGCGGATCGCCTGGATCACGCGGCCCTGACGGCCGATCAGGCGGCCCTCCTCGCCGGGACCGACGCGCACCATCACGGTCGGGCCGCGCTTCGAGACGCGCACCAGCGACGGCTGGTCCACCACGCTCTGCGCCAGGAACAGGGTCAGATCCACGGGATCACTCTTCATGCGCGGCATTCTACGCCATGCACCCCCCACGCATGAGACGCCTCTCATGCACCCGCCCCCGGCGGTGATCGGCTGGCCGCTCGTGACCCGCCCCTCACTTCCCTCTGCCTGCGTCCGCTAGAATCGCCGATTGTGACGCGCGCCGCCCCAGGGCGGACCCGGTGAGGAGCACGGGGGAGGCACCCCCAGCCGCGCGCCCCCTCCGGAGGACCCTTGAGCTACTGGCGCACGACCATCAAACCCCTGCTGGACGACGAGACCGGCACCATCCACAAACAGGCCCCCATCCGCGTGACCCTCACCTTCCCCAACCGCTACTCGGTCGGCATGGCCTCCCTCGGATTCCAGGTCATCTACCGCATGTTCAACCAGGAGGAAGGCGTCGCCTGCGAACGCGCGTTCCTGCCGGACGACGTGGATGCCTTCGAACGCACCGGTCAGGCCCTGCCCACCGTCGAGTCGGGCCGGGACGCCGGGGACTGCAACCTCTTCGCGCTGAGCGTGTCCTTCGAGCTGGACCTGACGAACATCATCCGCACGCTGGACGTCGCGGGCCTGCGCCCCCTGCGCGAGGAACGCGACGACAGCGACGCCATCGTCATGATCGGCGGGCCGTTCACGAGCAGCAACCCCTACCCCCTGACGCCATTCGCGGACATCATCGTCATCGGGGACGGCGAGCAGATCGTGCCCGTCATCAGCGAGGCCCTGCGCGAGGCGACGAGCCGCGAGGACTTCTACGACCTGATCGACGGGATGCCCGGCATCTTCCTGCCCGCGCGGCACGTCCACGAACCCAAGTGGGCCACCGCGCCCAAGGAACTGCTGCCCGCGTACAGCCAGATCGTCACGCCGCACAGCGAACTGAGCAACATGTTCCTCGTGGAAGCGCAGCGCGGCTGCCCCCGCCCCTGCACGTTCTGCCTCGCGCGGACCATGTACGGCCCGAACCGCAACAACCAGGCGCAGGAACTGCTGGACACCATCCCCGACTGGGTCGAGAAGGTCGGCCTGGTCGGCGCGGCCCTCAGCGACTTCCCGCACACCAAGTTCGTGGGCCGCACCCTGACCGACCGCGGCATCAAGCTGGGCGTCAGTTCCATCCGCGCCGACACCGTGGACGCCGAACTGGCCGAGATCCTCAAGGCGGGCGGCCTGCGCACCTTCACCGTCGCGAGCGACGCGCCCAGCGAACGCCTGCGCCGCTGGCTGAAGAAGGGCATCACCACCGAGGACCTCACCAAGACCGCGCACATCAGCCGCGACCTGGGTTTCAAGGGCGTCAAGGTGTACATGATGATCGGCCTCGGCCCCGAGAACGACGACGACATCACCGAACTGATCGAGTTCACGAAGGACCTCGCGAAGATCAACCGCATCGCGCTGGGCATCAGCCCCTTCGTGCCCAAACGCCACACGCCGCACTTCGCCGACCCCTTCGCGGGCGTGCAGACCATCGAGAAGCGCATGAAACGCATCCAGAAGGAACTGCGCACCACCGCCGAACTGCGCAACGTGTCCGCCAAGTGGGCCTGGGTGGAATCGGTCATCGCGCGCGGCGGCCCCGAGGTCGGCATGGCCGCCTACCAGATCTACCGCAACGAGAGCATCGGCGCGTGGAAGAAAGCCCTGGAGGAAGTCGGCTGGAGTGACGAATTCGAGGCCAACACCCCCGCCATCGACCTGCCGCCCGGCCAGTACGAGAGCAAGGACGTCAGCGCCCACGCCCAGGGCCTCGCCATCTGAGTTAACCCTCACGAAAAGCCCCCTCCAAGTCATTTGGAGGGGGCTTGTTCTACGCTTCGCGGTTGAGGATGTGCCGCACCTCGCCCGGCGGGACGCGCAGCAGGTCGCGGATGACCAGCGGGTAGACCGGGGTCGCCTCGATGCGGTCGAAGGGCACCCACTGGCACTGCACGTTCGGGTTGTCGTGCACGGTGAACGTGCCGTCCGGCAGGTCGGGTGGGGCGGGCAGGTGGTAGTAGAAGCCGATCTCGTGCTCGCGCCGCCCGGCCGGGCCGAAGAAGCTCTCGACGATCCCGACCAGTCGCAGCGCGCCTGCGGTGAGGCCGGTCTCCTCGTGCCATTCGCGCGCGGCGGCCTGCGCGGCATCCTCGTCCGCCCTGACCGCGCCGCCCGGCAGGAAGTGAAAGCCGCTCCCGTGTTCGCCGTGCCCGCAGTTCGTCAGGAGCGTGTCGCCGCGCGTGCAGAGGATCACGGCCCGCACGCTGAACTTCACGCCCTCCAACGGCAGGCGGATGTCCGTCACGCGCCGAGCCGCGCGGCTTCCTCGCGCACGCTCGCCTCCGGATCGGCCCGCAGCGCGTCCCGCACGCTGGGGGAGAGGTCCGCACGCCCGGCAACGGCCAGCCGCACGCCCTCGTCCGCGTCCCCGGCTAGCACCGTCAAATCCTCCGGGGCGAGGTGCGGGTGCAGGGCCGCCGCGCGGCGCACCCCGGCATTCGGGTCGCGGGCCAGTCCCGCCAGCGTCCCGCCCGATGTCGCGGGCGCGTACGCCACGGCGCGGCGCACCTCCGGGTTCGGGTCGCCCGCCAGCACCTCCAGGCGCGCCTCGCCCAGGTCCGGACGGACCGCCAGCACCGTCCGCACACTCGCGTCCGGGTCGGTCAGCAGGGCGTCCAGTACCGACGCCGGAAGCCCCTCCGCGCTCGCCACGTGCAGGCGGATGTCCGCCTCCGGCGCGCGGGCCAGGGCCAGCACCGCGTCCTCGGGCAGGTCGCTGCGGTCCAGCACGGCGCGGCGGACTGTCTCGGATTCGTCGCCCGCCAGTCGCGTCAGCACCTCCGCCGGGGTGTCCGGGCGGCGGGCCAGCGCGGCACGCACATCCGGATCGGCGTCCACCTCCGCCCGCGCCAGCCATTCCGCCGGGACCGTCCACGCCTGCAGCGCCGCCGCGCGCACGAGCGGCTGATCGTTCGTCGCCAGCCACTCCCGCACCGACCGGGGCAGATCCACCCGCCGCGCCAGCGTCGCCAGCACGTCCGGGTCGCCGTCCGCCGCGAGCTGGATCATGCAGTCCAGCGGCAGGTCCAGCCGTCGCGCCACCCCGGCCCGCACCATGCCGTGCGCGTCACCCACCAGCACCCGCAGCACGTCCCCCGGCAGGTCCGCGCGGGACGCCACGGCCTTGCGCACGTCGTAATCGTCATCCGCCGCCAGCTGCCGCACCAGCCCCTCCGGCAGCTCGTCGCGCCGCGCGACCGCCTCGCGGATCTGCCACCCGGCGTCCTGCGCCAGCGCCGCCACCCGCTCCGCACTCAGGTCCGCCCGGCCCGCCAGCGCCGTGCGCACCGCGTAATCCTCGTGCCGCAGCGCCGCGTCCACCACCCACCCCGGCACGCCCGGCGCGTTCAGCAGCGCGATCACCCCGTCCGCCGGGAACACCCCCAGCAGGTTTGGCCGCGCCAAGCGCATCAGCGGCAACCCCGGGTTCGCCAGCACGTCCGCCGGATACGCCGCCGCCAGCGACCCCAGCACCTCCACCGGCGTGTTCGGATGCCGCGCCACCCGCGCCCGCACCCGCGCGTCCGGATGCGCCGACAGACCCGACAACGTATCCGCCGTCGCCCGCGGAGCACCCGCCGCCTCCAGCGCCCCCTCCACACCCAAGATCGTCAGCGTCCGCGGGTCAAGCTCACCAGTCATCGCAGCGATGATGCCACGGGGGGAGGTGGTGGGGTGTGGGTTGTCGGTCGTGGGAAGGGCCGGCGGTCACGCGAACCCCGCGCAATACCTTCCTACAACCTACAACCCACGACCCGAATCCCTGACGGCCCCGTCGATCAGTGCCCGCGCGATGCTGAACGCGGCGGGCAGCGTGGGGAGGTCGGTGACGGGGAACCAGCGGGCGTCGTCGATCTCGCCGGGCTGCGGGGTGATGTCGCCCCCGGCGTACTCGGCGGTGAAGCCCAGCATCAGCGAGTGCGGGAACGGCCACGGCTGACTGAACTGGTACCGCAGGTCCGTGATCTGCACGCCGACTTCCTCCTGCACCTCGCGCCGGGCGGCGGCTTCCAGGGTCTCGGAGGGTTCCACGAAGCCTGCCAGCGCGGAGTACATGCCGGGCGGGAAGTGCGGACTGCGGGCGAGGAGCAGTTCGGTGTCCCGGCCCTGCCCGCGCCGGATGAGGACCATCGCGACGGGGGCGACGCGCGGGTACGCCGTCAGGCCGCAGTTCGGGCAGCGGCGCGAGCGTTCGTGCGTGGCGTCGCTCAGGGGCGTGGCGCAGCGGCCGCAGTAGCGGTGCGTGCGGGCGAACTCGATGAGCTGCGCGGCGTATCCGGCCAGTCCCATGTGGTGCTCCGGCAGGCGACCGAAGCCGGTGCGGACCGGGACCGACTGGAAGCCGCCGGGCAGGTCGCCGTCCAGACCCGCCGCCAGGTACGACGTGCCGTCCAGGGTGCCCAGCGGCGTCACGTCCACCACGGGCAGCGGGGCCTCGCCCGTCGGGAGGGTGCCGTCCGCGCGCAGGACCAGTTTCGACCCGTCGAACACGAACCACACCGACGCCGCCTCCGGTGTCAGGGTCAGGGCGACCTCGAAGCCGTCCGGGCGACTGGTCGCGATCACGTGTGTTCCTCCAGGCGCAGGACCTCACCGAACGGGAAGCCCTCGTCCTCCAGACCGCCGGGCGGCACGACCCACAGGGTGGAGACGCGCGGCGCCTGCTCGGGGAAGTCCCCGTACCCGTCGGTCAGGTAGATCAGGACGTCCGGTTCATGCTCGTCCAGCAGCCGGAAGATGGGGCGGAAGTCGGTGCCGCCGCCGCCCTGCGGTGGGGGGATCTCGCCGCCGGGCGTGAGGTCGTGCGGGCCGTACGCCTCGGTGTCCGCGTAGTACAGGGTCGCGCGGACGTGCGGGTACGCGCCCAGCACGCCCTGCACCTCGCCCACCAGGGCCCGCACCGCGTCGTCGTCCACGCTCCCGGACGTGTCCACGGCGATCAGCGCAGACAGGGACTCGTCGTCCAGCGCCTCCAGGTACAGACCGCGCCCCACGAACCGCCGGTCGAACCCCCCGAAATCCACCGGGGTGCGCGCCAGGAACCGCCACAGGTGTGCCCGCCAGTCCAGTCGCGCCGGGGCGAGGCGCTGCAACTCGCGGTGCTCGCCCAGCGGGTCGTCGCCCTTGCCGCTCATGGCCTCCACGCTGCGCGCCTGCGCCAGCGCCTGCTGCCACTGCCGCTGCGTCTGCCCGGCCTGCCCCGGCTTCTGCCCGCGCGGCGGCGCGTCACTGGGCGGCCCGTCCAGCAGGTCGTCCCCCTCGTCGTTGCCGTCCCCTTCGGCTTCGGCCTCGATGGACGTGTATACCTCCTCGACGCTCAGGCGTTCCAGGTGCTCGTCCCGGCGTGACTGCGGCGGCGTGGGCAGCCCGGCCGCCGACACCATGCCGTTCACGATCAGGTCCGCGGCCTTGTTCCAGCGTTTTTTCTCACGCGGACCGCGCCGCTCCACGTGCGACAGCGCCGCGTGCAGCACCTCGTGCAGCAGCAGCCCGTCGAGCACGTCCGGCGCCAGCGTCGCCGCGACCTCCGGGTTCACGTACACCCGCTCGCCGTCCGTACCCGCCGCCGCGACCTCCCGCGACGGCACGAACTCCGCGTGCAGCAGCAGCGTCGCGAAGAACGCCGACCGCCCCCGCAGACGCAACCGGGAGCCGGAAATCAGGCGCTGGAACTCAGGGGTGACCGGGAGGGGCGTGGTCATGGGGCTCCCGGTGTTGAACGTTGATGGTTGACAGTTGATGGTAACAGCTGTTCTCCATCAACCATCACCCATCGACCATCCCCCCCCCTCACGCGCTTTCCGTGAGGCTCAGCGTGGTCTGCACGAGCGTCGCGAGGCGTTCGTCCCGGCCCACGAGTTCGGCGAGGTCCGCGAGTTGCCCGATGGCCTGGAATTTGCTGACGAGCGTGGCGACGTACAGCTGCAGCCATTCGGGTCCGGCGCTGTCGGCGAGCCACGTGAAGGCGTGGTACGCCTCGTCGGCGGTGCTGGCGCGGGCGGCGAGGCCGACGACGGCGGCGTAGCGGACGCTGGGTTCGTCCGGCAGGCGCAGGCCCGCGCCCCGGCCCTCCAGGACGATGCCCAGGTCTGGCAGCTGCTCGTACAGGCGCACGAAGGCGCTGAATTCCGCTCCGGCGGCCTCGCCGATGGCGGGCGTGGCGTCCAGTCCGGCGCGGTGGAGGCGCGAGGCCATCTCCCAGGCGCGGGGGCTGGGCCACGCGGGCTGCTGCGGGTCGAGGCGGTGCAGGAGTTCCGGGCGGAACGTCAGGAACGCGATGACGTGCTCGTGCAGGTTGCGGCCCAGGGCGTAGCTGCGCCAGGAGTCGAAGTCCGGGCGGACCGTCAGGTGCAGGAAGCGGTTGGCGAGGGGTGCGGGCATGTCGAACACGCTGGCGCGGTCCTCCTTGCGGTTCCCGGCGGCCCACACGAACCACCCGTCCGGCAGTTCGTAGCTGCCCACCCGGCGGTCCAGGATCAGCTGCTGCGCCATGCCCTGCATGGTGGGCGGGGCCATGTTCACCTCGTCCAGGAACAGGATGCCGCGCCCGTCACGGGGCAGGAATTCCGGCGGATACCAGCGGCTCACGCCACTGCCCTGCCCGTCGCTCTCGGGGACCGGCAGGCCGCGCAGGTCCGTGGGGGCCAGCTGCGACAGGCGCACGTCCACGAAGTCCAGGCCGTGCGCGGCGGCCACCTGCGCCACGACGCTGCTCTTGCCCACGCCGGGGGGGCCCCAGATCATCGTGGCGAGTTTCAGGTCCCCGCGGACGAGGGCGTGCAGGTACGTCTGAAGTTCGGCAGCAGTCAGGCTCACGCGCTGAGGCTACCGCAACGGGGCTGCCCGGCGCGGTGAGCGCGCGTGCAGGCGGCCTTCAGGGTGCGGGGTGGGGTCGGTGGTGCTCCAGCAGGGTGGTGTTACAGGGGCACGGTGCAGGTGACCGAGGTGCTGCCGCCGCCCGCGAGGTGTTTCGTGCCCTGGATGTCCAGTTTCACGCTGGGCGCGCCCCGGCCCCAGGTGGCGTGGAAGTCCAGTTCTTTCGGTTCGGTCGCCGTCACGGAGTCGTCGATCAGCCAGATCACCTGATGCAGGTCCGGGAGGGTCTGATGCCCGAAGACGCGGATGGCCTGGGCGGTGGGCGTGAACGAGTACGTCAGGGTCGGGCTGGTGAAGGTGTACGCGCCGTCTGCCGCGACGGTCAGGGAGCATGCCGATCCGCTGAGGGTCGTTCCGGTATACGTCCCCGCGAGGCAGCTGCTCGCGGCGGGGTCCGACGAGGTGTTCACGACCGGGCACGCCGCGAGGCGCGTGGTGATCGCGTTTCCCGGTGTGGGGGTGGGCGCGGGGTTCGGTGAGGGACTGGGGGTGCCGCCACACGCGGCGAGCAGGATCGGGAGGGTCAGGACAAGCGGGAGTCGTCGGGACATCAGGTCCTCCGGTTGAAATGAAAGAGGCGTCCGCCGCGGCTGGGCAGACGCCGGCGGTGTGCGGTGATCAGGTGGCGGAACAGGTGCGCAGCATGCACGTCAGGCGGATGCCCGGGTCTGCATTCTGGGGGGCGGTGGTGCTGGCGTGGGCGGCGGTCAGTGGGCTGAACAGCAGCAGGGCTGCGAACGCGATTCGGCGCATGATTCCTCCTTGGGGTGCTTGCAGGCTAGCGTGGTGGCCGTGCGAAATCCCCCGTAGAATTCGTCACATGTCCCGCGTTATCATCGAAGATCCTGCTGTGGTCGAGGTGCTGCTGGACCACGCGAAGTTCCGGCTGTTGATGCCGTTCATGGCCGCCCCGCAGACGATCGCGGCGGCCGCCGAGGTCACGGGCACCCCTCCGACTTCATTGGGGTACTGGGTCAAACGGTTCGTGCGTCTGGGGTTGGTGCGAGAGGTCGGCTCTCAGCGCCCGGCGGTGTTCGAGGCGGTGGCCAGCGAGTTCATTGTGGATCCGTCGCGCGTGATGCCCCTGGAGGAGATGCTGGCCGAGGTGCAGCGGCCCGCCTGGAACCGGATGCTGCAGGGGTACGCCCGGGAGTACCAGCGGCTGTCGCCCGACTGGCTGCTGCACTTTCACGTGACGCCGGATGGCGTGATGACGCGGCGGGAAGTGACCCGTGAGGAACTCGAGCGGCCGGGGGCTCCGGTGGCGCCGCGCCCCTTGGGCGAGTGGGCGCTGCTGCGCCTGTCGCGGGAGGACGCGGCGGCGTTCCGGGAGCGGCTGTCGGGGGTGGTGCAGGAGTTTCTGGGCCGGTCTTCGGAGGACGAGGCGGACAGCGTGTATCTGGTGCACGTGGGGGTGACCCGGGATCCGGTGCACGGGTGATGCGCGGGTGCCGCGCTGTCCGATATACTTTGACTCAGTCTAATTTTTCGTCCGAGTACAGTTAAGCCATTCCGACCGAAGGAGTTGCCCCCTTGCTGCCCCTGATCCACAAACTGCTGTTCTTCGCATTCGCCCTGAGCGCCGGCGGCTTCGGCGCCTGGGGGTTCTACCGCCTCTACCGCCGCGTCGCGCGCGGCGCGCCCGCCAGCGAGAGCCGCACTGGCAATCCCGTCCAGCGCGTGCTGTACGCCATCCGGGTCAGCCTCACCCAGGAGCGCACCTTCCGCCGCCGCACGGTCATCAGCGTGCTGCACTCGTTCATCTTCTACGGCTTCGTGTACTACCTGCTGGTGAACGTCGTGGACGGCCTGGAAGGCTACCTGCCGTTCCACATCTACTCCAAGGACAGCCCGCTGCTCGCCGGGTACAACTTCCTGGCCGACCTGCTCAGCATGCTGGTGCTCGTGGGTGTCATCAGCCTGCTGATCCGCCGCCTGTTCCTGCCCAGCAAGCGCGACTTCCGCTTCACGGACAAGACGCTGCTGCACCCGCTGCTGAAGGCGAACTACATCCTGCGCGACAGCCTGATCGTGTCCTCGTTCATCACCTTCCACGTGGGCAGCCGCGTGCTCGGCAACGCCGCCAAGATGATCGAGGAAGCCCGCAAGCTCGGCGACTACGACGCCTTCCAGCCGTTCAGCAGCGCCCTGGGCCGCCTCCTCTTCAACGGCGCCAGCGAGCAGGCCATCGAGGGCTGGCGCATCTTCGGGTACTGGGGCGCCCTCGGCAGCGTCCTGGCGTTCCTGGCGTACTTCCCGTTCACCAAGCACATCCACATCTTCATGGCCCCGCTGAACTACGCCCTGAAGCGCCCGGTCGGCAGCGGCGTCCTCCCCCCCATGAAGGGCCTGGAGGAAGCCATGGAGGCCGAGGAACCCAAGCTGGGCGTCGAGAAACTCGAGGACCTGGAGTGGCCGCGCCTGCTCGACGCGTACTCCTGCATCCAGTGCAACCGCTGCCAGGACGTCTGCCCGGCCAACGCGACCGGCAAGGCGCTGAGCCCCGCCGCGCTGGAGATCAACAAACGCATGGAACTGAACGTGATCGCGGCGCACCCCAGCCCCTTCACGCTGAAGCCCGCGCCCTTCGAGGGCGGCGCGGCGACCGGGCACCCCCTGCTGGAATTCGCCATCAACGAGGAATCCGTCTGGGCCTGCACCACCTGCGGCGCCTGCATGCAGGTCTGCCCGGTGCAGGACGAGCAGATGCTCGACATCATCGACATCCGCCGCCATCAGGTCATGGTCGCCGGTGAGTTCCCCCCGCAGCTCCAGACCGCCTTCCGCGGCATGGAACGCGCCAGCAACCCCTGGGGCATCAGCCGCGACAAACGTCTCGAATGGGCTGAGGGCCTGAAGGTTCCCACCATCGACGAGAACCCCACCCCGGACGTCATCTACTGGGTGGGCTGCGCCGCCAGCTACGACCCCGGCGCGCAGAAGGTCGCCCGCAGCTTTGTGCAGCTGCTCGACAAGGCCGGCGTGAACTACGCCGTGCTGGGCAAGAAGGAAGCCTGCACGGGCGACAGTGCCCGCCGCGCCGGGAACGAATTCCTGTACCAGACGCTGGCCGCCGAGAACGTCGAGACGCTGAATCAGGTCGCCCCGAAACTGATCGTCGCGACCTGCCCGCACTGCATGAACGCCATCGGCAACGAGTACCGGCAGCTGGGCGGCGACTACCGCACCATTCACCACACCGAGTACCTCGAAACCCTCGTGGCTGCCGGGAAACTCCCACTGACCCAGCTCGCGGAGAACGTCACGTACCACGACCCCTGCTACCTGGGCCGCCACAACGGCGTGTACGACGCGCCCCGCAGCCTCATCACGAAGATGGCGGGCGAGGTGCTGGACCTGGAACGCAGCCGCGAGAACTCCTTCTGCTGCGGCGCCGGCGGCGCGCAGTTCTGGAAGGAAGAGGAAGAAGGCAGTGAGCGCATCAGCGACAACCGCTTCCGTGAACTCCAGGCCCGCCTGGACGACGCGAAAGTGGCCAGCGACGAGTTCGAGCAGACCGGCAAGGTCGTCGCCGTCGGATGCCCGTTCTGCAAGGCCATGATGAACTCCACGCCCGAGAAGCAGAAACGCGACGACATCATCGTCAAGGACGTCGCGGAACTCATGCTGGAAAGCGTGCAGCGCGCCGACGGCACGTGGCAGCAGGCCGCCCCCACCGGCCCCGTGGCGGACGCCACCCCGCTGGAGCAGCCCGAGGTCGTCAGCGCCCCCAACGCGCAGACGCCCATGGAGCGCACGGGCGACCGCCCCGGCGCCGGTGCCCCCGCCGCGGTGGTGGGCGAGACGAGCGCCGCCGTGATCAACGCTCAGCCCGGCAGCCCCGACGCCACCCAGGGCACCCAGCCCGAAGCGCAGGCCGCGCACCCCGAGGCGACCGCCCGCAAGAGCTGGAAACCCAAAACGGCGGGTACGGACGACGTGACGCCCGTTGCCCCGGCGGCCCCCGCTGCCGCCGCACCCACCGACGCCCCGGCCCGCAAGAGCTGGAAGCCCAAAGGCGGGGACGACGCGAGTGCCGCGCCCGTCACGCCCGCCCCTGCCGAGACCGCGGCTGCGGCGCCCACCGCCCCGGCAGCCGATGGTCCGGCCCGCAAGGCCTTGGCACCGAAGGCGAAGGCGGACGACGTGAACCCCGCCCCTGTCGCTCACATCCCAGCCGCCCAGTCGGACGTGATCGACGCGACTCCGGCTCCCAGTACGGAGGCGCCCGCCCGCAAGGCCTGGGCGCCCAAGGCGAAAGCGGAGGCGGCGCCTGCTCCGGCGACCACCGAGCCCATCGAGCCTGCCGGGCCGAGCGAGGTGGCCCCCGCTGCCGGTGAACGGAAGAAATGGGCGCCGAAGGGCCAGCCGGTCAGTGCCGCTCCCATGACCGAGGCAGCCGAGCCGACCACCCAGCCCGCGATGCCCCAGGCCGTGCCCGTTCCTGCCTTGACATCAGAAGCCGCCACGCCTTCTGCGCCCGCCTCGACCGGTGAGCGGAAGAAATGGGCACCGAAAGCCGCGACAGCTCCGACCCCTGCACCCGAAGTGCTGGTCGCCACGCCCGCATCGACCACCATGCCCGCACCCACTGCCACGCCCGCCACCGAACCGAGCACCGAACCCATCACCGAGCACGTCCACCTCGAACAGGTCGGGGAGAACCTGCTCGAGGAAGGACAGCAGGCGACCAGCGAGCCCGGCGCGGGCAGCCGCAAGAAGTGGCAGCCCAAGAAGAAGCCGGAGTAAGGACCGCCGACCGTCGGGCCGCGCTGGGAAACCAGTGCGGCCCGCGGCTGTCCGGGGCCGATGCCTGTCTACACCGAGTGCAAGGTCACGGTAGTATCAGGGAATGACCATTGCGATCGTCACGGATTCCACGTGTGACCTGACGCCTGAGCTGCTCGCGCAGATCGGCGTGACCGGCGTGCCCCTGTACGTGCTGTTCGACGGCAAGATGCACAAGGACGGCCTGGAGATCACCCCGCAGGACATCTTCACGGGCCTCAAGGCGGGCAAGAAGACGCCCAGCACCAGCCAGCCCAGCCCGGCCGAGTTCGCCACCGCGTACTACGCCGCGCTGCAGCATGCCGATCAGGTGCTCAGCATCCACATCAGCGGACAGATGTCCGGCACGGTCGGCAGCGCCCGACTGGCCGCGCAGGAGTTCGGCGACAAGGTCACGGTCGTGGACAGCCGTTCGGTCAGCATGGGCCTGGGGTTGCGGGTCCTGCGCGCGGCGGAACTGGCCCACCAGGGCCTGAGCATGACCGAGATGGTGCGGCAACTGGAAGCCGCGGCCAGCAAGGCGGACATCCGCTTCACGGTGGACACCCTGGATTTCCTGCGCATCAACGGCCGCATCGGCGGCGCGCAGGCGCTGCTGGGCAGCCTGCTGAACATCAAGCCCATCCTGGTGGTCAAGGGCGGCCGCGTTGAATCGGGCGGGCGCGTGCGGGGCCACAAGAAAGCCATGGCCGACCTCGTCGACTACGTGAAGAAGTACGTCGCGCAGCACGGCGGGGCGCGCGTGGCGGTCATGTGCACCCCAGGCGGGGAAGAGTACGTCAAGGAGGTGCGTGCGGGCCTGTCCGGCGTGGCGTTCGAGGATATGGGCGACCATCAGATCGGGGCGGTCGTGGCCACTCACGCCGGGCCGGGCACGGTGGGCGTGACGCTGGAGCCCGTCACGGTCTGAGGTGAGAACCGCGTGTTTCCGGGCCGCCTGGCTGCTCCCGGTGCTCCTGGCAGCCTGCTCGGAGCCTGCTGGGCAGCGCGAGGGCCACGTGATCCTCCGACGCGAGGATCAGTCGGCCCTCGTGCAGGTGGACCCCCTGCGGGACGCTGCGGGCTGCCTGCGGACCGCGCCGCGCGTCGGTCTGGCCCCACCGCCGCCTCATCACCTGAGCGGGCAGCTGGGCTTGTGGGTGGCTCAGGTCGACCCGGTCACCCTGCGGCCCGTCCGGGCGGTCGCCAGCCAGCCAGACCGGGTGTTCCCCCTGGCGAGCACCTACAAACAGGCCGTGCTGTGGGCGCTGCTGCGCGAACTGGACGCCGGGCGGGTCCGGGCGAACGAACGATTTGAGGTTACCCGCCAGAACCAGTCGCTGGGCAGCTACCCGTTCGACGGGTCCAGCCTGCGCACCCTGAGCGAACGCATGATCCGCAACAGTGACAACACCGCCACCGACATCCTGCACCGCCGCGCCGGGCTGGACGCCGTGCAGGACGTGGCTGACCGCCTGGGACTGTGCCGAACGCGACTGATCCTGCCGACGAAGGCCTGGTGGGTCGCGCAGTCGGGCCTGTCCGCCACGTTCAACGGCACCGCCCGCTGGAACGACGCCCGCGGCGAGGAGCAGCGGCGTCTGGCCGCCCTGATCGACCACGACGCCCAGCAGTACCGGGCGGATTACGTGCAGCGCAAGTTGGACGGGTATTTCGACACCCGCGCGGACGACTCGCTGGATTTCCAGGTGTACAACCTGAGTACCCCATACGAGTTCGGCACCCTCGTCGCGCAGGAGTTCCTGAGACCCGATCTGTCCGAGGCGTCCCGCCGCTGGCACCGCGACGTGATGGCCACCGGATTCGGGAAGTCCGCCCTGACCATCACGCATCAGAACCGCGTGGCGTACGTCGGGGCGAAGGGAGGCAACGGCTGGCAGCTGCTGACCTACAGCGGGTACGTGGAAACCACCGATGGGCGGCACCTTGTGTACGTCTTCATGCAGCACGGCGCGGACCAGCCGTACACCATGCCGAACACCCGCCGGGCCTTCGCGTGGATCAACGCGGCGCTGAAAGTGATCCTGGATGGATCGGACGGATCGTCGGCCGTGCAGTGGCTCACCCTGCCCTGACAGCCGGAGTCAGAGGTGGTGAGCGTGTGCCTCAATCCCCCTGAACCGAACGCCGCGAGGACCTGATGAAGTGGGTGGGGTCGAGGGGCGTGTGGTTAGCCCCTCTACAGACCTGAACATCCCGGGGAAATTGACAGGGATCATGTGCTTTGACACTCGATGAAGGGCGTGACCGGTCTCTGTCAAGTCACGCCCTTCAACGGGTGGGGCACCACTCACCGCGGTTTCCAGTTCCACCCCGGGGCCTACAGCACGCCTCAGGGCTCCACCTCCCACCGCTGTCCTTCTCAGGTGCTCGCTCCGCTTGATTCCAAGGCGGGGGAGAGCTGCCTCAACCCCTCTTCTGCGGTCAGGAGCTGAGCTGGTCGGCGCGCGCCAGTTCGGCGGCGATGGCGGCGTCCAGTTGCGGTTGTACCTGTGCCCATGGCTCGTTCAGGCTGGCGCCGGCCGCTGGTACGTGACCGCCGCCGCCCAGGGCCACGGCGATGTTCTGCGCGCTCAGTCCTGCGCGGGAGCGCATGGAGATCTTCACGCGGTCCCCGAAGTCCTTGACCATCACGGCCAGCTGCGAGCCTTCCACGTTCCGGAACATGCCCACGTAATTCTCGACGTCCTCCCAGACGGATCCGGTGCGGTCCAGCATGTCACCGTCCACGCGGACCAGGACCACGCGCCCTTCGTGCATGAACTGCAGGGTGCCCAGCACCTCGCGCAGCAGCGTGTAGTACGTGTGTGGGTTCTGCCCGAGGTGGTCGTTGATCCATCCCAGCCTCGCCCCGGCCGAGCGCAGTTTCGAGGCGGTCTGGAACGCGGCGGGCGTGACGGAATCGAACCGGAATGACCCGGTGTCGGTGATCAGGCCCAGCATCAGGGGCGTGGCGAGGTCCTCGCTCCACTTGGCGCCCAGCAGGTCGACCAGTTCGGCGATCATCGTGGCGGCTGCCGGCTGGGCGGGGTCGACCGCCAGGGCGTCGGCGCGGCGCTGGTTCGTGCCGTGATGATCTACGTTCACGACCGGGCCGGTGAACGTGGACAGGTCGGCGCCCGCCACTCGGGCGTGGTCGTTGTTGTCCACGTCCAGCACGGCGGCCATGGCGCCGGCGGGCCATTCGGTCAGGGCGGGGCTGAGTTCACCGTCGCGCGGCACGAACGTCAGGAAGCGGGGGACGTGCATCGGGGCGATGACCTCGCGGCCCAGCTGACGCAGCGCGCGGGTCAGGCCCAGCACGCTGCCGAGCGCGTCGCCGTCGGGGTTCTCATGGGACAGCACCACGATGGGGCCGGTGTGGTCAAGCAGGGCCCGGGCCACGGCCTGAAGGTCGCTGTGAACAGGTGCGGTGTCGGTCATTCCTGCCACTATAGGGGGTCGCTCGCCCGGTCGACCGGGCGTCACGGGACGCCCGTGTGCCGATCATGTAAGACAGGCACCTTATGCTGAGAGGCGTGTCCCGTCGTTTGAACCTGGCTGCACTCACGGACGACGAGCTTCAACGGCTGGTTGGCCAGGACCGTGCCGTGACGCTGCTGCCCGACCTCAGTCACGCCCGCCTGGAGGGTCGCGCCGTACCCGGGCCGGTGGTCATGGACGGACTCGACCCGCAGCCGCTGGATGAACGCGCCTGGGGCGCCACCCCAGAGCAGTCGCGCGCGCTCAGCGCGTTGCATCAGGACCTGCTGAATAGCGGCGCGCAGGCCCGCGGGACGTTCTACCTGCCGGGCGTGTCTGAGGTCCGCCACCTGCGCGCCTACCTGCTGGAACCCGAGGTCATGGCCGCGCTGCGCTGGAGCGAGACTCCCGAAACGGCCGGGAGTGGCTGGCCGTTCGTGCAGTTCCTGACGTGGCTGCGTGACCGGGCGAGCGGCTTTGCCTGCGTGCTGACCAGCAATGCCCGCCAGCCGTACGCTCCGGCTCTGAACGAGGAGATCGATCTGCACCTGCACCCGGACTGTCCGGTGCCGAATCTGCTGATCACGCACCGCGCGCACGTCCTGCGGCACGGGCGTGGGCAGAAGATCCCGGTGGACGGCGACTGGACTCGCCCGTGGCAGGCCATGCACGCCCTGAACCTGTCGGCGTGGGACCGGCGCGGCCTGCTGCTGCCTGAGTAGGCAGCGGTCTGACTGCACAGCGCCGCGTGAGTCGGCGGGCCGGTGCGGCACAATCGGTCGGATGACGAGCGAGCAGAAGCGGCACGTGGCCTTCGACTGGGGCGGCGTGTTCACGGTGGGAACCTTCGACGGGCGCAGCACACAGAACGTCGCGGACCGCAGCGGCGTTCCGGTGGAGCGCGTGCGGGAATCGTACTTCCGGCACGTCCGGCAGCTGGAGGTCGGCGCCTGGACCCTCCCGCAGTTCTGGACGGTGCTGCAGGAGGAGGCGGGAATTCCCATGCCGTATGGTGACTTCGAGGAGCTGTACCTGGGCAGCATTGCGGACAACGCGCCGATGTACGACACGCTGGCCGCGCTGCCCGCCTATGTGCGCGTGGGGCTGCTGAGCAACAACTACCCGGTAGTCAGTGACCACCTGCGCCGCGACCCGCGCTTCGCGCGGTTCCACCAGCCGGTATTCAGCAATGAACTGGGGCACAAGAAGCCCTCGCCGGAGTCGTTCGCGGCGCTGGAGGCGGCCATGGGCGTCCCGGCGGCGCAGGTGGCGTTCGTGGACGACGTGCAGGAGAACATCGACGCGGCGAACGCCGCTGGGTTCCACGGCATCCTTTACCACCACGATCACCACCCGGCGTTCGAGGCGACGCTGGCGGAGTGGCTGAACGGCTGAGTTTCGTCGTGTCATACGAACTCCGAGTGAATGGTTTGCAAAGCCGTTCAATCCGAGCGGAGCGAGTGGGAGAAAAACGGGTTCCGATCTGTGAGCGAAGCAGACGGAATCCGCATCAGGGGGCGTCCGGTGGTGGCCGGGCGCCTTTTTTCATTCCCCTATCACAGGGTGGTGTACCCGAACTGATGGTGTACTTCCACCTGTCATGGGTACACCACCACTTTCCGGCCAGGCCGCCCGGCACAATGCCCTTACCGAAAGGGACCGCCCACACCGGGCACGCAACACACCCGACTCCCCAGACCCACCACGCTCAGACCAGGCGCGGAGGATCGCCCCTCACACCCCACGGAGGCACCCCATGACCACCAACCCCCGCACGCCCGCCGAGATCCTCGAAAAAACCTGGCAGACCGAGGAGCGCTGGCAGGGCATCAAGCGCAACTACAGCGCCGACGAGGTCGTCAAGCTGCGCGGCAGCCTCCCCATCGAGCACACCCTCGCCAAGCACGGTTCGCAGAAACTGTGGCGCCAGATGAAGGAGATGCCCTTCGTGAACGCCCTGGGCGCCCTGACCGGCAACCAGGCCATGCAGCAGGTCAAGGCCGGCCTGAAAGCCATCTACCTGAGCGGCTGGCAGGTCGCCGGTGACGCCAACAACGCCGGGCAGATGTACCCCGACCAGAGCCTCTACCCCGCCTCCAGCGTGCCCGACGTCGTCAAGCGCATCAACAACACCCTCCGGCGCGCCGACCAGATCCAGCACAGCGAAGGCAAGACCGACATCGACTACTTCGTGCCCATCGTCGCCGACGCGGAAGCTGGCTTCGGCGGCCCCCTGAACGCCTTCGAACTGATGAAGGCCATGATCGAGGCGGGCGCCGCCGGGGTGCACTTCGAGGACCAGCTGGCCAGCGAGAAGAAATGCGGTCACCTGGGCGGCAAGGTGCTCGTGCCCACCAGCCAGTTCATCCGCACCCTGAACGCCGCGCGCCTCGCCGCCGACGTCAGCGGCGTCCCCACCGTCCTGATCGCCCGCACCGACGCCGACGCCGCGAACCTCCTGACGAGCGACATCGACGAGAACGACCGTCCCTTCTGCACCGGCGAACGCACCCCCGAAGGCTTCTACTACGTCAAGCCCGGCATCGACCAGGCCATCAGCCGCGCCCTGGCCTACGCCCCCTACGCCGACGTCATCTGGTGCGAGACCTCTGTGCCCAATCTGGAAGACGCCCGCAAGTTCGCCGAAGCCGTCCACGCGCAGTTCCCCGGCAAGCTCCTGGCGTACAACTGCAGCCCCAGCTTCAACTGGAAGAAGAACCTCGACGACGAGACCATCGCCAAGTACCAGGTCGAACTGGGCAAGATGGGCTACAAGTTCCAGTTCATCACCCTGGCCGGGTTCCACAGTCTGAACATGAGCATGTTCGACCTCGCCTACGGCTACGCCCGCAACCAGATGACCGCCTTCGTGGAACTTCAGGAACGCGAATTCGCCGCCCAGGAACGAGGCTTCACCGCCGTCAAGCACCAGCGCGAAGTCGGGACCGGGTACTTCGACCTGGTCGCCCAGGCCGCCGGGGGCGGGCAGAGCAGCACCACCGCCCTGGCCGGCAGCACGGAAGCCGAGCAGTTCGGCAGCCCCAGGGAACTCGCCGGAGCGCACGACTGAACGCCTGACCATCCACTCCAGTCCCGCAGAGGGACTGCGCCATGACCGCCGACACCGGGAGAGCCCAGACAGGGTTCTCCCGGTCGGCGTTCACCCAACAGTCACACGGGATTAAACTGAATTGATTGCAACGTGAACTCGTTCCGTTGTCCCCTCTCCCCTGTGGGACTCATAGAGCTGCGCAGCAGAGAGGGAGGGAGGAGCGAAGCGACGGACGGGTGAGGGGGCCACCGGGCAACCCTGAATGACTTGGAATCACTTTCATCCCGGATTACACGGCGCGGGTGCTGAAGACCATGACCTCGCTGTGGGCGTCAAGCGGGCCGCCCTGGAAGGACCCGGTCACGCGGGGGCTCTCGAAGCCCGCGAAGCGCAGCAGCCATTCGACCTCGTAGCGGGTGTAGTACCGCTGCGTCAGGGTGTAGTGGCGGCGTTTCAGGGTGCCGTCGGGCGCGGTGGTGTCCACGTGGTACTCGGTGGTGATGTGCTGGCGGGGTTTGTCGTGCCGCTGCACGAGGAACACGTCGGTGCGGCTGCCGTCGGGCGCGTGGAAGGTCTCGCCCTCGTGGCGCAGGGTGTGGGGTTTGCCGAAGCGGGGGACGTACAGGTCGAAGGTGAAGTGCCCGCCCTTTTTCAGGTGCGCGTGGATGTTATGCATGGCCTGCAGCTGCTCGTTGGGCGTGTAGAGGTGCATCAGGGCGTTGAACGGCGCGATGACCGTGTCGAAGCGCTGGTCGAGGCTGAAGGTGCGCGCGTCGCCCTGCACGTACTTCACGGTCAGCCCCTCGCGCTGGGCGCGGTCCTGGGCGCGTTCGATCATGCGCGCGCTGGGTTCCAGGCCCGTGATGTCCACGCCGCGCCGCGCGAGGAACGTCGTGACGCGGCCGGTGCCGGAGCCGATCTCCAGCACCGGGCCGCGCGCCTGTTCGCCCACGCGGGCGTAGTGGTGCAGGTCGTCGCGGTACACGTCGTACTGGTGGTCGTACAGGTCGGCAAACTCGTCGTAGTTCACGCGCCCCAGGGTACGGGATTCACCGCCCGCGCAGGGTGCGCCACACGTCCCGCAGCGTGCCGGGCCGCGCGCCGCGCAGGTCGCGCAGCGGGACGACCTCGAACCCGCGCGAGTGCAGGTCCTCCAGGATGCCGGGCAGGGCCGCCGGGGTGGTGCGGGCGCCGGGTCCGGCGTCGTGCAGGACGATGATCCCGCCGGGGGTCACCTGGCGTGCCACCTCGGCACGAACGGTGTCGGGGGTGGCGTCCGCGGCCCAGTCGCGGGCCTCGACCGTCCAGTGAACGCCGGTCACTCCGGTTGCGTGCTGCCCCAGGACCGTGGCGAGGCTGTACGCACCGTGCGGGGGGCGCTGGAAGCGGGGGCGGGTACCGGTGAGCTGCTCCACCTCGCGCGTGGCCTGTCCTGGATCGCGGAAGGCGACCCAGGGCAGCAGGGTCCAGGCGTGCTGGTGCCGGTGCGCGTGCGGGAGGACCTCGTGGCCCTCGTCGAGCAGACGGCGCAGCAGGTCCGGGTGCTGCCGCCCCAGCGCGGGTAGGATGAAGAACGTCGCCTGGACGCCCGCCGCGCGCAGCGTGTCCAGCACGAGGGAGGTGCTGCGCGGGTCCGGGCCGTCGTCGAAGGTCAGGGCGACCTGCCGCCGCGCCGGGTCCCCGCGCGTGACGATGCCCAGTCCGCCGCGCTGCACGAGCAGGTACGGCAGGCCGATGTACAGGGCCGCGCCCGCCGCGATGCCCGCCAGCCAGCGCCAGGGTCGGGTCACACGCGGCCCAGGCGGCGCAGCAGCACCCGCGCGACCTGCTCGGCGGCGTCCGGGCGGCTGACCTGGCGGGCGGCGCAGGACATCCGCGCCCGCTCGTCGGGGTCCAGGGCCCGCAGCACTGCCGGGCGCAGATCGGTCAACTGCCGCGCCCACAGGGCCGCGCCGTGGCGTTCCAGGTAGTCGGTGTTGTACTCCTCCTGACCGGGGATGGGCGCGTGCACGACGAGGGGCACGCCCAGGGTGGTGGCCTCCGCGACGGTCAGGCCGCCCGCCTTGCCGACCACGAGGTCGGACGCGGCAAGCAGTTCCGGGAAGCTGGTGGTGAAGCCCAGGCGGTGCAGGGTCGCGCCGCCCACCTGCACGACGCCGTGCCCGTCCGCGCCGGCCAGGACGAGCACCTGCACGCGCTGGCCCAGGTTCCCGAGTTCGCGCAGCACCTGCGGCAGCGCGCGGTAACTGCCGGTCCCGCCGCCGGAGATCAGGATCAGGGGCAGTTCGGGGTCCAGGCCGTGCTTCACGCGCAGCGCGGCCCGGTCGGCGCCGATCAGGTCGCGGTACACCCGCGCGATGGGAATGCCCGTGACCTCCACGCGCTCCGGGGGGATGCGCCAGCGGGCGAGCTGCTCGCGGGCCTCCTCGTTCGGAACCATCAGCAGGTCCGCCTCGGCCCGCGCCCAGTGCTGGTGGACGCGGTAGTCGGTGATGACCAGTCCGTTCAGGAACTCGGTGCCGGTGCGGCGGCGGACGTTGTGCGCCAGCGCGACCGGGGTGGGGTAGGAACTGACGACCACTTCGGGGCGGACGTCCAGCACGTCCCGGCGCATGGCGGGGTAGCCCAGCCACCCGAAGGCCTGCGCAGTGGGTGCGCGGTCCGTGTCGGTCAGGTGGTAGAAGGCCTTGTACAGGCCCGGTGCGTGCCGCAGCCACAGGTCGTAGGTTCCGGCAGTGATCACGCGTTCCGGGGTGCTCATGTACTTCAGCAGATCCGCGTGACGGGCGTCCAGTGGCACTCCCAGGTCGCGCAGCGCGGCGTCCAGGGCACCGTTCGCCTGGTGGTGCCCGCTGCCGAACGACGCGGACACGATCAGTGCCCGCAGCGGATCACCCATGCCAGGAGTGGTCACGCGCGCCTCAGCAGGGTCAGGCCCAGTGCCGCGAACAGTACGTTTGCCAGCCACACACCGACCTCCGGCAGGGCGGGCAGCAGCGGGGCGAGAGTCAGGCCCAGGAAGAACAGCAGGTAGTACGCGACGGCCAGCAGGAGTGCCAGCCCCAGCGCGACGCCCAGCGTGCGCCCGTAACGCAGCGCGAACGGCAGGGCGGCCAGCGCCAGCACCAGATTCGCGAAGGGCAACGCCAGCTTGCGGTTCAGGGTGACGCGCGCCGCGTCCCGCTCGGCGGCCTTCACGCCGGGCGCTGTGAGGGCCGTGATCAATTCCGGCCAGCCCTGCGCGTCGGCCCCCACCGCGTCGGCGTACTTCGCGAGGGTCTCCTCACGGCTCAGGCCGGTGTCCACCCGCAGCGTGCTCCCGGACCGAATGGCGGGGAAGGTCTGCGCCACCGTCCCCGGTAGCGTCAGCGGGTCCCGCGCGGCGCCGGGCAGGCGGGCCGCCGGACCGAAGTCCACGCGGAACACCCGGTAGCCCCTCAGGGTCAGCACGCGGTTCTCGAAGGTGGCGCGGTCCGCGAAGGTCAGCGTGCCCAGCCGGGCGTTGCCGGGCTCCCAGCGTTCCAGGCGCACGCCCTGCAACTCCCGCTTGGCGGGGTCGTAGCCGCGCATGAACAGCGTGACACCGTCTCCGAGGTCCACGGTCTTCCCGCTCAGCTGGGACAGGCCCGCGCCGGTCAGCACGTCCCAGTACAGGCCGCGCGTCTCGACGTTCAACCTCGGGGCGACCCACAGGCTCAGCCACACCGACAGCGCCGTGACGAGCAGTGCCACGACGCCCGCTGGGCGCGCCACCTGTCCCAGGCTGATCCCGCCGGACTGCACCGCCACGAGTTCCCGCTCGGTGCTCATGCGGCCGAACGCCACGACGGTCATCAGCACGACCGCCATCGGCAGGACCTTCACCAGCGTGTCGGGCACCTGATACGCGATCCACTGGCCCACCAGCGCCACCGGCACACCTTGAAGCCACTGACTGGAGATGAAGAAGTACCCGAAGCTGAGGATCGCCGTGAACAGCAGCGTCCCCGCCAGCAACGGCGGCAGCAGTTCCAGCGTCACGTAACGGGTCAGGCGGGTCAACAGGGCTCCACGGCAGGCATCGGCGCCAGGGTACCCGCTGGCGCGCCGGGCATGAGAGGATTCAGGCCTTCATTCACCCTTTGGCGATGGCGAACAGGATGGTGGCTTCCGCGGCGACCTCGCCGTCCACCAGCGCGCGGCAGGTGGTCTTGCCCAGCCCGCGGCGCAGGAACTCCAGTTTCGCGTGCAGGTGCAGCTGATCACCGGGGATGACCTTCCGCTTGAAGCGCGCGCCCTCCACGCCCGCGAGATACCCGATCGTACCGGGTTCCAGCTGGCCGTGCAGGCAGAACATGCTGGCCTGCGCCAGCGCCTCGACGATCAGCACGCCGGGCATGACGGGCTCCTGCGGGAAGTGGCCCGGGAAGAACGGTTCGTTCACCGTGACGTTCTTCAGCGCGTGCACCTCACCGTCCTGCACGGACAGCACGCGGTCCACCATCACGAACGGGAAACGGTGCGGCAGGGTCTTGAGGACGTCTTGAATCAGGATGGGTTCCATGGCGGGCCTCCGGGATGCGGCGGGACAATGGTGATGGGAGGGGCTGTGACGGCCACCTCCCATCCGGCGTGAGTGGGGTTCAGCGGCGCAGGTAGTTGTCGCTGCTGACCAGCGAGTCGCCCAGCACCGGGATCATCTCCAGCGCCATGCCCGTACCCACGGCGACGGCCTCGACGGCATTCTCGGCCACGGCGACGGGAATGCCGGTCGTCTGACGCAGCAGCTCGTCGAAGTTGCGCAGCAGGCTGCCGCCGCCGGTCATGACGATCCCGCGGTCGATGATGTCGCTCACCAGTTCCGGCGGGGTGATCTCCAGGACGCGCTTGACGCCCTCGACGATCTTCGTGACGGGTTCGGACAGCGCCTCGACGACGTCGGTGGAGTCCAGGCTGATGGTCTTGGGCAGGCCGTTGATCAGGTCGCGGCCGCGCACTTCCGCCGTGAGGTTCTCGCCGTCGTCGAGCAGCATGGCGGCGCCGACCTTGACCTTGATCTCCTCGGCGGTGCGCTCACCGATGAGCACGTTGTGCTTGCGGCGCACGTAGCGGATGATGCTCTCGTCGAACTCGTTCCCCGCGACGCGCAGCGACTCGCTGACCACGATGCCGCCCAGTGAGATGACCGCCACGTCGGTGCTGCCGCCGCCGATGTCGACGACCATGCTGCCGACCGGCTCGGCAATCTTGAGTCCGGCGCCGATCGCGGCCGCCAGCGGCTCCTCGATCAGGAACGCGCGGCGGGCGTTGCTGGCGATCGCGGCGCGCAGCACCGCGCGTTTTTCCACGTCGCTGACGTTGCTGGGCACGCCGACCATCAGCTGCGGCTTGAAGCCGAACAGGCGGCCGGCTCCGCCCTGCACCTTCTGGAGGAACATGCTGATCATCTTCTCGGTCAGGCCCTCGTCGGCGATGACCCCGTCCTTGATGGGGCGTACGGCGACGATGCCGCCGGGCGTGCGGCCGATCATGCGGTAGGCCTCTTCACCGACGGCCTTGACCTGCTTGCTGTCACGGGCCATGGCGATCACGCTGGGCTCCTGCAGCACCAGGCCGCGGCTCTTGCTGTAAATCAGGAACGTTGCCGTTCCAAGGTCAATTCCGATGTCTTCTGACAGCCTCACACTCGCCTCCGGTACAAAACTTCTTAATCCTAGCATGGCCCATGAGGACCGCCTAAACCCGTCCTCATGGTCAGGGACGCGGTTTCAGGTAGGCGGCGCCTCCCGCGACCACACTGGTGAGCACCATCATCAGCAGCGCCTGATGCAGGCCACTGAGGCTCCCCAAGCCCGCCGCACCGGTCAGGGTGGCCGCGACCACACCGACCGACTGCAGCCACAGCGGACCGTTCGAGGCAAGAGAGGCGAACAGACCGAGGGCCAACAGGGCCAGCGCGCCCGCCGTCAACAGCAGCAGGACACTCAGGAACAGCCGGGCCACCCGGGCCCAGGACACGGAACGGGGAGCGGTCGGGGGGGGCGGCGCGGACATCCGCTGAATTGTAAGGGGGCCTGGCACGGGCCCGGTGAGGGTGGGATCGCGCCGGCCACCCGGCAGGCCCGGCGGGTGGAGGTGGACGCTACACTGCGCGGCGTGAGTCTGCCCGCCCGAGTTCGCGTGACCCGCCCCCCACTGCCCCTGGCGCCTGCCCTGAAGGCCGCCGCGGCCCGCCTGTGCCCCGACGCGCCGGTCAACACCCTGACGGCGGCCGCGCTGGCCATCGCGGGCGGCAGCGTGATCGGCGCGCACCTCCGCTGGGACGGAGGAGAACACGCGAGCGTGGAGACAGGCTGGCGGGGCCGAGGCATCGAGGAAGCCCTCGCGGCCGCACTGGCCTGATCCGGGCGCCCCTCCGACCGGACGGAACCTAACGGGCGTTTGGTAGCCTGAGGCATGACCATCACCGAAGCCGACCCCGGCATGTCCTTCGCGCTCAGCAGCGACCAGCGCCTGATCGTCGATCACGTCCGCGACTACGTCCGCGCGGAGATCGCCCCGCACGCCGCCGCCTTCGACCGCAGCGGCGAGTACCCCCGCGAGCAGCTGCGCGGGCTCGCCGACCTGGGCCTGATGGGCGCCACCATCCCCGAACAGTGGGGCGGCGCGGGCCTCGACTCGGTCACGTACGCGCTGTGCCTGGAAGAGATCGCCGCTGCCGACGCCAGCGTCGCCGTGATCGTCAGCGTGCAGAACGGCCTGCCCGAACAGATGATCCTCCGCTACGGCACCGACGCGCAGCGCGAGCGCTACCTGCGGCCCCTCGCCGCGGGCCAGCACATCGGCGCGTTCTGCCTCACCGAGAGCGGCGCAGGCAGCGACGCCGCCAGCCTCCGCCTCCAGGCCACCCGCGACGGCGACGCCTGGATCCTGAACGGCACGAAGGCCTGGATCACCAGCGGCGGGCAGGCCGACACGTACCTCGTCATGGCCCGCACCGGCGGGCCCGGCGCGCGGGGCGTGTCCTGCTTCATCGTCGAGCATGACACCCCCGGCCTGAGCTTCGGCAAGCCCGAGGAGAAACTCGGCCTGCACGCCAGCCACACCACCACCGTCACCTTCGACGACGTCCGCGTGCCCCAGGACCAGATGGTCGGCGACGAGGGGCAGGGCCTGATCATCGCGCTGGCCAGCCTGGACGCCGGACGCATCGGGATCGCCATGCAGGCCCTCGGGATCGCCCGCGCCGCCATGGAGCACGCCACCCGCTACGCCGCCGAACGGGAACAGTTCGGTAAACCCCTGCGTGAATTCGAGGGCGTGTCGTTCAAGATCGCCCGCATGGCCGCCCGCATCGAGAGCGCCCGCCTGGTCGCGCTGAAAGCCGCTTGGCTCAAGGACCAGGGCCGCCCGTACGGCAAGGAAGCCAGCATCGCCAAACTTCTGGCCAGCGAGGCCGCCGTGGACGTCACGCGGGACGCCATCCAGATCTTCGGCGGCAACGGCTACAGCCGCGAGTACCCCGTCGAGCGCCTGTACCGCGACGCGAAAGTCACCGAGATCTACGAGGGCACCAGCGAGATCCAGCAACTCGTGATCAGCCGCGCGGTCTTCAACGAACTCACCTGACCAGGACAGGTGGAGGGAGGGGCTGGGTTCCACAGGTTCCCCCCTCTGCCCGTCACTGCCGGGTGTACGACCGGTCCCCCGGATACAGGTGCTTCTTCGAGCGGTCCCAGAAGAATGCGACGGTCCGGGTCACGGTCCCGGCCCAGTCCCGCAGGTCCATCGTGTAGCCATCAAAGCGGTCCGTCCCACTTCGCGTGGGGTCACCGCCCACGGCAGCACCGGTCGTCTGGGTGGCGCCCGTGTCGAAGTTGCCGTACACCGCGTTCCCCCACTCAGGACGTAGGTGCCGTCCGGCCGGAACGCGTACGTGATGCGGGTGGTGGCGGTCGCGCCGAACATCAGCGTCCCTGACGTGTACGCCGAGAAGAACTCATACGTCCCACTGAGCTTCTCGGCGACGCCGCCCGCGCGCTTCACCTTGAGCGCCGACCCCCTGCGTCGCCACTGCCCCCTCATCTTCGGTTCGCCCTTCATGGACGCCGCGACGTTCAACTCGGTCGGGTTCCAGCGCAGATTGAAGTACGCGCGCCCGGCCTTCAGGCCCTGTCCCGGCACCACGCGGTAGAGGTTGAAGATCCGCGCCTCCTCTGCCCGCGCGCGGCGCTCCGGCTCTACCGGGGATACGCCGACCGGTGAGCCCGCCGAGGTGCAGACCGTCTGTGTGGTGTCCGCCTGCGCCCCGAAAGTCTACTGACCGTACAGCATCTGGCGGCCACGGCCGTCCGCGACCGCCCGGAAGAAGTTGAACACCGTCATGTTCACGCTGAGCCGGTCGTACGATCCGGGCGCGACGATCCATGCCTCCAGCTGGTCGCTGTCCCGGTCGGCCCTGGCCCGCATTGTCCCGGTGACCCGGTCGAACGTGTAGGTCCCCGCCTGATCCTTGAGGGCGTATGCCGACCCGCTGCGGTTCCTGACCGTGGCCCGGATGGCGCGCACACCACCATCCCCGTACAGGTTCAGTGTGTAGCGGTACTCCAAGACGAGCGTGTCGTCCTCGTCGGTGTCCCGGCGACTGCACTGAAACGCGCCGGGTGTCAGGGGGCCGCCGACTCTGAATGGCGCCTGCCCACCCGCCGAACTCAGAAGGCTCAGGACGGACGGCGGAACGGTGACAAGCCCGTTCCCGTGATGAACGGCCCACCATCCCCACTCACCGGTGGTGCCGTCTGGGGTGCGGGCGCCGTCACCGGGACGCCCTGGCGCGGGCCAGACGTGCGCTGGTCATCCGCCGGGTACAGCTGAGCGAGGTTCGCGTAGGCCGTCAGGTGCGCCTGGATGGCGCGGCAGTCGTCGCGTGGGGAGGAACTGTCCGCGTCAAGGGCAGCCTCGGTCTGGGCACGGCGCGCCTCGGCCAGACCGCGCAGGTGGGGCAGCATGTCGGGCGCGGTCGCCCTGAGGTACGCCTCCAGCTGCGGGACTCCTGAAGCTGCCTGCCACGCCGCGAAGCTCCGCTCGATCACCGTTCGGTCGTCGGGCGACCGCTTCAGGCACCAGTCGCGGATCGTGCCCCCCACCAGCGCCGCACCATACAGGACCGACGCGGACTCCAGAAGGACAGGGTCAGGGATCGTGGAGGCCACCCGGGCGGGCGCTCCACCCGCCAGCGCAGCCGAGAGAAGGACAAGTTGAGCTGGACGAAACGGCATGCAGACCTCACTTGACTGCGGAACTGAACTCGCGGTCACTCGAGCAGTCCCCTGATCGTGGAGACCTCTTCACGTGCCCGCCATCCCCGGCCCGGCGCCCAGCTCGAGAATGGCCGTCATGTTCCGCACGCTGCTCTGGCTGCCCGGCACGCTGCTGGTCGTGGCCGTGCTGCTGGACCTCATCGTCACCTGTATCCAGACGGGCGAGGGGCGACTCAGCCGCGCCGTGCACCAGCCGCTCTACACCCTGCTGCGCCTGACCGCCCGCTGGACCGGACGACGTTCGCTGCTGTCCTGGTCCACGCCGGTCCTGATCACCGGCACCCTGACGGCCTGGACGCTGCTGACCTGGGTGGGCTGGACCCTGATCTTCTGGTCGCAGCCCGGCGCACTCCTCGGCGCGGAGAGCGGGCAGCCCGCCACCCTCATCGCCACGTTCTACTTCGTGGGCTACACCATCAGCACCCTGGGCCTCGGCGAGATCATCGCGCCGCAGCCCTTCTGGCGCGTCATGACGGACGTGGCGGCCATCAACGGCTTCTTCCTGCTGACCTTCGCCATCACGTTCGTCGTCCCGGTCGCGCAGGTCCGCACCGAACGGCGCGAACTGGCCCTGCTACTTCACCGCGCCGGGCCGGGCGCGCAGCAGCTCATCCTGAACGCCACGCACGACCACGACCGGGGCCTGAACAGTCTGGTCGGGGACCTGCACCCCCTCCTGAACCGACTGGACGCCGCGCACCTGAACTCCCCGTACCTGCACCGCTTCCACGACCACGACCGCCAGGACGCGCTGGACCTGCATCTGCCCGCCCTGGGGGAGGCGCTGATGATCATCCAGGGCGCCCTCGCCGGGGACTGCCCGCGCGGTCTGGGGCGCGCCCTGGCCAGCGTGGACAGCCTGAGCCGCACCTTCGAACGCACCCAGGCCCGCCATCCCGTCCTGCGGGCCGGGGAGGTCCCACCCGCGCCTGACCTGCAACCCCTCAGGGACGCCGGACTGGAGCTCCGGTCCGAGGAGGACTTCCAGAAGTACCTGCGGCCGCACGCCGCGCTGCGCGCCCGCCTGCATGCCATGGCCCGCGCCGGAGAGTGGCGCTGGGATCAGGCCGCCACGCCGGTCGCGGACGCCTGACAGGGTGCTCCAGATGCCCAGAGAGGCGAACGGCATGCCTCTCTCCTGCCCGGCTCCACACCCAGGATGTTTAAGAGGATGGCTCTAGTCGCGGGCGTGCCGGTCCACGAACGCCTGACGGGACATGACGGCCAGTTTCGGCACGTGCTGTTTCTGCGGGTCGGACACGCCGTACGCGCGGCGGATCACCCGCGACCACCACGTCAGCCGCTGCCGGTGCGCGGGCGGCAGGTCCACCACCGTGAACCCGTACAGGCCCAGCACGTCCGAGAAGATGCTGATGCTGAACACTGCCGGGAACGTGTTCAGGTCCGGGTCGTCCCGCAGCGCCCGCGCGAGGTCCCGCACGGACGCCGTCACGATGCGCCGTCCCGCCACGGGCCGCTCCGCCAGCTCGGTCAGGCGGGCGCTGTCCAGGTGGAATTCCACCAGCCGCTCCCCCCGCTGCACGCGCCCCCCGTCCCGCAGGTCCTGATCGGCCAGCGGGTACGGGGCCACGCCCGCCCGGAAGAGGCTGCTGGCCCGGTTCCCCACCCGCCGGATGCGCCCCACGCGGTCGTACCAGACGTCCACCTCCTGAAGCAGGGTGGCGGGCAGGTCCCGGAGTCGTTCCGGCCTCAGGCCCCGCAGGTCCCTGAGGGGCAGCACCTCGAACTCCCGGGCCTTCAGGTCCGCCAGGACCGACGGGAGGCGACCGGCCAGCCCGGCGTCCGTGCCCGGCAGGTGGAGCAGCGCCCCGGGCCGGACGCCGCTCAGGTCCCCGGTGACGGTCAGGCCACCCTGCCCCGCCAGGACCCGCGAGCCCGACGTGAACGCCACCAGCCAGCGCCACAGCGGGGGCCGCGCGCCGACACTCTGGCCCGCCGTCTGACCATCCCCCCGACCCGGCGCGAAGACCGCCACGTCATGCCCCCGCTGCGAGATCTCACGGGTCAGCTCCTCCGGGGAGCCGGTCTGGGCCGTCTTCAGCGCGAACGTCGCCCGGACGTCTGCCGCCGCCAGGGCGTCCAGCAGCAGTGGAGTGACCACCGGATGCGGACCGCCCTCGAAGATGAGGCCCAGGCCCGCCTGCGCGGACCGCGCCCGCCGCACCGCTCCCAGCCCCGACCAGCGCCACGCCCCCACGGCGGCAAGCAGGACGGCAGGGACCAGCATGGTTCGGCGGTTCACGCGCCCACTCTACCCGGCTGCCCGCCCGTCAGGGCATCGCGGGCAGCAGCCCGGACCAGCGGGCGAGGCGTTCCCGCTCGCCCGCATCCGTGATCGTCAGGCCATCCAGGTCCAGGCGCGTGAAGGCCGGATGGTCCGGCGTCCACGGTGTCCAAGCCGTCCCTGGACGGCCCGTGTGGATGAACTGCGCCCACGCCCCCTGCATCGCGTCTGCCAGTTGGGCGCGCGCCGTCCCCTGCCCGCCGCGGATCACGCCGGACGACAGTCCCATCGGGCGGGGCCACAGGAATAGCAGTTCCATGCCGTGCGCGGCGCCCAGGTCGAAAAACCGCGTGCCCCAGTCGAAGCGGTAGCGGAACGCCCCCGCCGGGTGCGCGGCCAGCAGCGCGTCGTTCGCCGCGTGGAAGAACAGGTCCGTCCCCAGCGCCACCAGCCCGTCCGGCTCGTCCGGGTATGCGGCCAGCACCTCACGGGCCCGCACCTCTCCGGCGTGTCCGGTCAGGACGCGGGCCAGCAGCGGGCGGTCCGTGCGGGGAAACACCCGGTCCGGCAGTTTCACGAACAGCGCGTACTCATCGCGGTTCGCTCCGGCCAGCAGCGGCACCGGCGCGGCCGGGCGGGCCAGCAGTTCAGGCACGCTGCCCGGCAGTACAGTCCCGTCCAGCGTGGGGCGCGAGTTCAGGCGCCGGGCCCGCACGCGTTCCAGCGTGTGCAGGCTCCGCACGAACGCCGAGGCCGGCAGGGACCACAGCCGGTCCCGGGTGGCGGCCGTGACGCCCAGCGCCCGCGCGTACTCCCCGGCGAGGTCCACGCTGTTCTCCCGCGTGGACAGTTGGTTTACGCCGCCACTCTGCACGACCGCTCCCGAGAGCAGCCCCCGCGTAGCCGGGTCCCGCAGGAGCAGGTTCACCGTCACCGCGCCCGCCGATTCCCCCGCGACCGTCACGCGCGCCGGGTCCCCGCCGAACACCGCGACGTTCCGCTGCACCCACGCCAGCGCGGAGCGCTGATCCAGGTACCCGGCGTTCACCGCAAAACGGTCGTCATGAAACAACCCCGCGAAATCCGCGTACCCCAGCGGTCCCAGCCGCGAGTTCACCGTCACGACCACCACGCCCCGGCGCGCCGCGTACTCCCGCCCGTCGTACAGGCGCCCGCTCCCGGCGCGGTACGCCCCCCCGTGGAACCACACGAGCACCGGATGCGGGCCCGGCGTGACTGGCGCCCAGACGTTCACGACCAGACTGCCCTCCCGCGAGGGTTGCAGCGTCACTGACGGATCAAGGGGCTGCAGCACGTCCGGCGCGAAGCGCGTGGCGTCCCGCACGCCGAACCAGCCCCCGTGCGGCCGAGGCAGAGCGAACCGCAGCGGACCAGCCGCTTCAGCCGCATACGGCACGCCCAGCCACGCCAGCGCCACGTCCGCACCGACTGATACCGCGCGTCCCCGCACGGCGCCGGACTCGGTGGTGCGAATCAGCCGGTCAGACACTGAGCTGCACGATCAGGCGTTCCAGCGCCACCCCGGCGTCCAGGCCGCGCTTCATGGCGAGGTCCGCGTCCAGGATGCGGCCCAGGTGCGTGCGGATCTTCGCCTCGTTCAGGCGCCGCGCGACCTCCAGCGCCTTCTTCGCCGGGTACGGCTTGACCCCCAGCCGCTGCGCCGCCACCTGTTCCGTGATTCGTCCGCCCTCCTGCTGCAGCGCCACGCAGCGGGCCACCAGCGAATACTGCCACACGACCGCCCCCATCAGTTTGAAGGGGTCCTCGCCGCTGGCCATCAGGCGCCGCAGCTGCGTGACGGCCTCGCCCGGACGGCCCGTGGTCGCGGCCCCCAGCATCGCGAAACTGTCCCCCGGCGGTTCCCGCCCCACGACCCGCTGCACCGCGTCACGCGTGAACGGTCCGTCCAGCAGCGCCAGCTTGTTCAGTTCACCCGCGATCCCCGCGAGGTCCGCGCCGAACACCTCCGCGAGGTACAGACTCGCGTCGCGGTCCAGGGCCAGTTTCGCCTTCTTCGCCCGACCCGCGACCCACCCGGCCACGTCCCCGGTCTTCGCGGGCGCCGGGGACGGGACGACCTCGCCCCGGGCCTCGTACACCTTCAGGCGCGTCGCGGGCGGCGACTCGTCCAGCACCGCGACCGTCACCGCCGCGCCCGCCAGCAGTTCCAGCAGCGCCTTGTCGGGTTTCACGCCCTCCAGGTCCACGATCACGCCCCCGTCCCCGAACAGACCGGGGCTGAGGTGCGGCCCCAGCGCGTCCGCCGTCACGTCCTCGTCCGCCACGCGCGCCAGCGCCCGGGCGTCCAGGCCACGGGCGCGCAGCGTGTCGCGCAGCGTCTCGTCCGCCAGGAAGCGGTTCCCGGTGAACGCGATCAGCGGCATTCGCCCGCCCAGGCCGTCAGGTCCGGCAGCGCCTCCAGGCCCATGGCCTCGCGCGCCGCGCTGACGTCCGCGTACAGCGCCGGGGCCGACGCGGGCCGCTGCGCCCGGTCGCGGGTCAGGCAGCGCGTCAGGACGTCGTGCAGCTCGGCCGGTCCGGGCAGCGGCGCGCGGCACTCGTTGAGCCCGGACAGCCACCCGAACGCGTCCTCGAAGGGAGGAGCGCCGGCCAGACAGTCGAACAGCAGCACGCCCACCGAGTACAGGTCGCTGCGTGGATCACCCCGCACCCCCAGAAACTGCTCGGGCGCCATGAAGTGCGGCGTGCCCATCCGGGTGCCCTGGTGAATGTCCAGCGGCAGCCGGGCCGAGTGGCTCATGCCGAAATCGATCACGCGCACCGCCGCGAAGGTCGCGTCTCCGCCCGCCAGGATGACGTTCTCCGGCTTGAGGTCCTGGTGGGTCACGCCGCAGGCATGCAGCGCCGCGACCGCCGCCAGTACGCCCCCTGCCACCTCGGTCGCCTCATCGGCGCCCAGGGCGCCGGTGTCCAGCCGTTCACGCAGGGTCACGCCCGGCACGAACGGATAGATCAGGGTGTCGTGAAAGCAGCGCAGCGGCGAGACCACCAGCCGGTGCCGGACGGACGCCGCCACGCGGCCCTCATGCTCGAACCGCGCGCGGGAGTCCGGCCGGTCGAACACCAGGGTCTTCGCGAACACTGGCCGCCCGGCCCACCGCGCCGATTCGCAGCGGACGCCGCCCCGCTCGCTCAGAAGCTGCCAGTCGGTCAGATCAGGCGGCGTGGAGGTGGTCAGGTCCGGCACATCAGTCACTGCCGTAAAGTGTTTCACATTCCACCCCCGCCGGTGAGCAGACCACGACAATCGGACTGCGGAGCGCTGGCCGCCCAGGTCACCGGCGGCCTTCCAGAACGCGGAAAAACACGACCACCTGCCGCGCCACGTCCGCCGTGAACCGGTTGCCGCCCAGATGCCCTCCCGTCAGGCGGACCAGCCCACCCACGTCCGGATCCGCGGCCTCCAGCCACAGGGCCTCGCCGTTGCGGGCGAACGGCACGGTCCGGTCATCCGGACTGCCGAACACCAGCAGCGGCCGCCGACCCCAGGTGCGCGCCAGCCACGCCGGGTTCAGGTCCTCCGGCGGGTCGCTCAGACCGTACGCCGACATGATCTCCTCGCGGCGCGACAGGGCCGATCCCCACGCCACGCGCAGATCCACCCACCCGTCGATGAGGGCCACGCCCTCCACCGGGTACGGCGCGCCCGGCAGCGCCGACCGCAGCGCCATCAGGCCCCCCATGCTCAGGCCCAGCGCGTAGGTCCGGCCACTCCACCCGAACAGCTCGGTCGCCCGGGCATGCACCTCCCCCAGCCCTGCCAGACCCGCCGGACTGCCCCAACTGGTCGGCCCGCCATCCCCGGACAGCAGCACCGCGAAACCCGCGTGGATCAGTGCGGCCGTCAGGACCGCCACGCTCGCGCTGTCCCGCAGGTGCGCCGCCGACTGCCCCCGCGGGTGCGACACCACCACCAGCGCGCACGACGACCCGCACGCCCGCGGCACGCGCAGCAGCGACAGCGCCTCACCAGACCCGACCGGAACCCACGTGCCCGTCGGCACGGACCGGCGCGCTGGCGCCTCCATCCCGGGAACGACCGTGACCGGCGGCACGAGCACCATCGCCTGCGCGCCGGACCACAGCAGTCCTGCCAACCATGCCACCTGCAATCCCCTCACCGCGCGGCACTGTAGCGCCCGGCGGGCCCAGGCGTCGGAGAACGCCCTCACCGCCCGAACAGCCAGGTGCTCAAGCGGGTGTTCAGCAGCGCGCGGCCCAGCAGTGCCGGCAGGCCCAGCGCCAGGAAGAAATAGCCCAGCATCGTCAGGGCCACCTGCCACGGGTCGCCGTCCGGGGCGTCCCAGCGTTCCAGCGCCTGCAGCAGCGCCGGATGGATCAGGTACACCTGCAGGCTGACGGTGCCCAGCAGCGCCACGGTCTGCCGCACCGTGGACGCGCTGCGCTGCACCCGGAACGCCAGCCCCAGCAGCGTTAGCGCCATCAGGCTGGTGTACACCCACGACAGGCCCGAGTACACGATCGGCGTGACCCGCTCGCCGCGCGCATACGCCAGTGCCTCGGGCAGGTAGAGGCTGAACGCCAGTGTCAGGACCGGCAGCAGCACCCAGCGCCTGCGCCGCCACCACGCCGGGAACTCGTCCAGGCGCGCCCCCACCGCGACGCCCAGCGTGATGGGCAGCATGTACCACAGCACCGTGCTCGCCGGGAACGGCAGGCGCAGCACCTCCCGGTTCAGCAGGTACAACCCCAGCTGCAACGCCGCGCCGAACAGCAGCGCCCCCGTGATGCTGGGCTTCCTGCGCGCCAGGGGCAGCATCAGCGGCAGCACGACGTACACCTCCAGCGCCACCAGCAGGAAGTACAGATGGTAACTGGCCTTCCCGTACAGCAGCCAGTCGCGCCAGCGGGCCGGGTCGGTCAGGGATTCCGGCACGCGCTGGTCCGTCCACACGTACCACAGGGCGTACAGCACGCTCCACAGCAGGTACGGCCACCCGCCGCGCGTCAGGCGCCGCCAGAAGTACCGCCGCGGCTCGAAGCGCTTCAGGAGGCTGCGGGTCAGCACCACGGCCGACAGGAACACGAAGGCGGGCACCGCGAAGTGCAGCGTGCGGTTCAGCATCAGCGTGTACAGGTGCGCCGTCGAGGCCGGATCGAGGTACCGCAGCATCACCCCAGTCGAGTGGTGCGCGACGACCTCGATGATCGTCAGGCCCCGGAACATGTCGATGGCCGTCAGGTTCCGGCCTGGCGCGGGCACCGGGACCGGAGCGGGTGAACCGTCCGGCACAGCTGGAGCGGGTGAAACAGGGTCAGCGTCCTTCACAATCTCTCAGGCTACCCCAGCGCCATCAAGAACTCGTGAACGTCGTTTAGCCGCGCCCACGCACCTCGAAGCCCTCGCCTTGGAGGATCGCGGCGGCACTCGCGACGTCCTCCGGAGTTTCCAGACCCAGGCGGATAGCGCCGCCGTCCTCGCGGATCGCCAGGACCTCGATGTCCTTGATGTTCACGCCCGCCGCGCCCAGCGCCTGCGTCACCGCCCCGATCTGGTTCGGCTTGTCCGGCACCGCCACGACCAGATCGTGCCGCTGCGGCAGCAGGCTCCGGCGCACGATCGGCAGGCTGTCGCGCGTGCGCTTGCCCTCGCGCGCGGCTTCCAGCAGTTCATCCGGCTCGTCCAGGTCCGCTTCCAGGCGTTCCAGCTGCCGGCGGAAGCGGGTCAGCGCCTCGCGCAGCGCGCCCTTGTTCTCCACGACCATGTCGCGGCTCATCCGGGGGTCCCCGCTCGCCACGCGCGTCAGGTCGCGGAAGCCACCCGCCGCGAGCAGGCTGAGTCGTTCGTCCCGCGCGACCATGTGCGTCAGCGCCAGACTGGCGAGGTAAGGCAGGTGACTGATCGTGGCGACCAGCGCGTCGTGCGCGTCCGGCGGCATCACGACCGGCGCCGCCCCCAGTTGCTCCACCAGCGTCCGGGCCTTGCTCAGGGCTGTCAGCGGCGTGTGGTCCGTCGGGGTCAGCACCCACACGGCGTTCTCCAGCAGCGCCGCGCGGGCGTGCGTCACGCCGCCCCGCTCACTGCCCGCCATGGGGTGCCCCGCCACGAAATGCCGCACGCCCAGCCGCTCCATCTCGGCGGCGATCCCGCCCTTCACGCTGCCCACGTCCGTCACCAGTGCCGACGGGTTCAGGAACGGCGCCAGCTCGCGCGCCAGCGGCGCCAGCGCTCGCATCGGCGCGGCCAGCACCACCAGATCCGCGCCGCGCAGCCACTCGCCGGGGGCGGCGCGGACCTCGTCCACGACGCCCAGCGCCTCGGCCTCGCGCAGCACCTCGGGGCTGGCGTCCAGGCCAATCACGCGCCGCGCCAGCAAGCGCTGTCGCAGCCCCAGCGCGACACTCCCGCCGATCAACCCCACGCCCGCCACCACGGCGGTCTCGAACAGCGGGCCAGGGGCGGACGGTGAAGCGGCACTCATGACGCGGAGGCTAGCACGCCCCCGCCAGCCCGCCGATCCGCCTGCTTAACGTCCCCGGCACACGGACGCCGCGCCGCCCACGTTCGCTACGCTGTCCCGGTGCCCGGTCCCGAAGTCCTGCTGTACGGCCTGCCCCTTGCGTTCCTCGCGGGGTTCATCGACGCGGTCGCCGGGGGCGGCGGCACCATCACCCTCCCCACCCTGTTCTTCATGGGCCTCAGCCCCGCGCAGGTCGTCGCCACGAACAAACTCCTGGCGATCTTCGGGTCCGGCAGCGCCACCGTGCAGTACTGGCGCAAGGGGCACGTCGACCGGCCCCTCGTCCTGCGGCTGATCCCTCTGGCCCTGCTGGGCAGCGCCATCGGCGCCTATCTCGTTCACTTCGTGAACCCCGACGCGTTCCGCACCCTGGTCGGCGTGGTCATCCTCGGCGTCGGTGCCCTCGTGCTGGCGAACAAATCCTTCGGGCTGGAGGACCGCTACCCTGGCCTGACCGCCCGCACGCTGGCCCTCACCCTGCCCGGCACGTTCATCATCGGGATGTACGACGGCTTCCTCGGACCCGGTACCGGCACCTTCGCCATGTTCCTGTTCGCCCTCGCCGGTTTCAACCTCGTGCGCGCTAGCGGCAACGCCCGCACCCTGAACTTCGCCACGAACCTCGGCGCGTTCCTGTTCTTCCTGATCGGCGGGCAGATGGTCTGGTGGATCGGCCTGCCCATGGGCCTCGCCAACGCCCTCGGCGCTGCCCTGGGCGCGCGCATGGCGATGCTGCGCGGCAGCGCCTTCGTGAAATGGATGTACGGCCTGATCGTCCTGCTCGTCAGCGCCCGGCTGTTCCTGCGCTGACCCCGTCCTCCCGCGCAGCTGCCTCGGCTCCCCGCGCGCGGTGCCCGTCGATCTCGCGCTGCAGGAAGAAGTTCAGCAGCGTCCGCAGCGCCGCAATGGCCGCCAGCTTCCCGATGTCGTCCCACGACGGCGCGATCGCCGTGCGCAGGATGTCCGCCGCCAGCGTGAACTCCAGCGCCACCGCCAGCCAGCGGCCCAACTCCAGCCGCAGGGACTCCTTCTGCGCGTCCGGCTGACCCGAGGGCCGCACGAACGCCACCAGCGCCCGGATCAGCGCCAGCAGCGCCGCCAGCGCGATGATCAGGGCCGCCGCGACCTCCACCCCGGTCGCCACGATCTCCGTCCAGCCCTTCACCAGCTCCAGCATTCACCCAGCGTGCCACGCGCCGCGCGACCCCGGCGGGCGAGATCAAGAATCGGTGGAGGGTTGCCCCAGCGACCGCACCGCCCGCGTGTATGCCGCCCGCTCGAACACGAACGGCCCGAACCCCTCATACGACCAGAACGGCGTCGGTGGGCGCTGCGGGTTCAGGGGATCGGCCTCTGGCTTTGCCCGGTAGGGCTGCTGGAAGTCGAGCCAGCGAACCGCCTGCCCATCCATCTCGATGCGGGCCAGCAGCGGCCAGCATCCGGGCTCGCCGCACTCACAGATCAGCACGGTGACCCGGTCACCCTCGGCCTGGAGGTTCCTCCCCTGCGGCTCACCCAGCCACGCCGTCTGAATCTCAGGTGCGCACCAGGCGGGCAGTCCGGCGTAACTGCCCGCCAGGGACCGTTCTCCGGTCGCCTGCGCAGCCACGTCCTCCCAGCGGCGCACGAGTTCCAAGAGGGGCGTGCCGTTCACGAGGACCAGCACCGTATCCTCCTCGCCGTCCCACGATTCCCACCTGAGTTCCAGCGTGTCGAAGGTCATGCGGTCAGAGGGTCAGGGCCAGCTCGACCGCTTCGCGCAGGCCGCCCTCGTCCACGTGCGCGACACGGTAGCGGCTGGCGGCGACAGCGGGCGCGTCGGCGTTCCCCATGGCGACCGGGTGCCCCACGACGCGCAGCGCGGTGACGTCGTTCTCGCCGTCGCCGACCATCATCACGCGGTCCATGGTCAGCCCGTACTGTTCCGCAACGCGCTGCACGGCGGTGCCCTTGCTGACCCCGGCGCGCGTGACGCTGATGAACATGGCGTCCGGCATGACCGGGCTGCCCGCCGGGTGCAGGTCCATGCCGGGGTGCGGTTCGGCGACGACCGTGCCTTCCTCGGCGCGGGGCACGACCCACTGCGCGCGGACGACCGTGCCGTCCAGACTGCCGGGCGTGCGCGCGTCGTACGGGACGCCCAGCAGCGCCGCGTGCCGCTCGGCGAGATCGCCGGGTTTCGTGATGGCGAATTCCAGGTCGGTGTAGACCTCCAGCAGGCGGTCCGTCTGCGCGGCGCGGTCGATCAGGAGGTTCAGGCCATCCTCGGGAATCGCCTCGGACAGGCTAGCGCCACTGCCGACGTTCACGATGCTCGCGCCGTTCTGGAAGACGTGCCAGCCGTCCGGGTCGAGCCGCTCGGCGTACGCGCGGGCGTTGCCGATGGCGGGGCGGCCGCTGCACAGCGCGATCCGCATGCCGCGCGCGCGGGCGTCGGCCAGCGCGGCCCACACGTCGTCCCGCACGAGGTTCCCGGTGCCCACCAGGGTGCCGTCCACATCCACACAGATCAGTCCAAGCATCCGGGCATCATAGGCCGCGCCTGTCAGGGGGGTGCCGGGTCGTGCAGGTTTCCTTCAGCGGGCGGCGGGCGTGGGAGGCGTCCAGACGCCCTCGCGTTCCACGGTCGCGCAGCCGCCCACGTGGACCTTCGTAACGCGCTGCCCGTCGAGTTCCAGTTCCACCTCGACCTCGCCGGGCGTGCCCAGCGCGTGCCCCTGGTACACGAGGCCGCAGGCGCGCTCGCCCCGCACCGGCAGGCGGCCCTGACTGGCCAGCAGCGCCATCAGCGCGCCGCCCGCGCTGCCAGTCACGGGGTCCTCGGGGATGCCCAGGGCAGGCGCGAAGTCCCGCGCGGCGAAGCGGTTCACGCCCATCGGCGCGTACGCGTAGATGCTGCCCACGCCCAGCGCGTCGCTCAGGGCGTGGATGCGGGTCAGGTCCGGTTCCAGTCCGTCGAGGATCACGGCGTCCAGCAGCGGCACGAACACGCTCCAGAGGCCCGTGCTCGCTGCGGCCAGTGGTAGGCCGCGGTGGATCATGCGGTGGTCGATGCCCAGCGCCTCGGCGAGGTTGGCGCGCAGCGTGGCGGGCACGTCGCGGTAGGTGGGGGAGGGTTGACGCATCCACACGCGGCGCGGCACGCCGGCCTCGGTGTGCAGGCGCAGCGGGACGCGCCCGACCAGCGTGTCGAGGTGGAGGTCCTGCCCGTCGGGCCACTGCCCGGCCTGCGCCAGTGTGAAGCCCAGGGCGATGGTGGCGTGCCCGCAGAAGTCGACCTCCTGGGTGGGCGTGAAGTACCGGACGCGCGCGATGGTGCCCTCGCGGCGGGTGATGAACACGGTCTCGGGGGCGCCCAGCATCTCGGCGAGCGCCTGCATGTCCTGCCGGGAGAGGTGCGCGGCGTCCAGCACCACGCCCGCCCGGTTGCCGTGTCCGGGCGTCTCGGTGAAGGCACTGACCTCGCTGTAGGCGATCATTCCGGCATTTTACCGCAGAAGGCGGTTGTTGAAGGGACAAAAATTTCACACGCTGGATTTATCGTGAAACTATTCACTTACGTGCGATATCCCTTGTGTGGATCGAGATCAGGAACATCACAGGCGGGCACGGAGGACACCGCGCGCCACCTTCCCCAGCGGCGTCCTCGGCAGCGGACCCAGCACCCACCGCACGGGCCGCAGGCGACGCGGCCACCGTGACAGCGCGAAGGCATGCAGAGCGGCCTCGTTCACGTCACCCTCCACGAACGCCACCGGCCGCTGCCCGTACTCCGCGCACGGTACCGGCAGGACCGCGCACGCCACCACCCCAGGCACGTCCAGCAGCGCCGCCTCCAGCTGAGCAGGCCACACGTTCTCCCCACCGATCACCATCAGGTCGTCCGCGCGCCCCCGCAGGGTCAGCCGCCCCGAGGTGTCCAGCACGCCCAGGTCACCGGTCGGGTGCCAGCCCCGACGCAGTAGCCCGCTCGCCAGCACCCGCCCGTCCGGCGCGACCCGCACGGACACGCCCGGCAGGGGCCGACCCACCGACCCAGGCGCGGCGCGCAGGTCCGCCGGGATCGCCAGGGTCAGCACGCCCAGTTCCGTGCTGCCGAACGCATTGAACAGCACGTCCCCCAGCCGCGCGCGGGTCGCGGCCGTCAGCTCCGGTGACAGCGGCGCCGACCCGCTCAGCACCACCCGCAGCCGGTGCGCATTCCCCGGTACGGCCAGCAGACGGTGCAGGACCGTGGGGACAACGGCCAGCACCTCCGCCCCCGTGGAGTCCAGCGTGGCCCAGATCGCTTCCGGTGACGCCCCGGCCCGCAGGTGCAGCGGCGCTCCCACCCCCAGCGCCAGGGCCAGGGTCGCCAGTCCGTGACCGTGCCACAGCGGCAGCGGCAACACGACCGGCGCGTCCCGGTGTGGCTGCAGCGCGTCCAGCAGCGCCCCCGCGACCCGCAGCGCCGCCACGGGCCGCACGGCCGACCGGACCAGCCGGGGCGCCCCGGAACTCCCCGACGTCAGGAGCACCGGACGTCCCGCACGCGGCGGCAACCAACCTCCCCGACCGGCCACCCGTGGGGAGGAGGGTGGTGGGGGAGACGCCAGCCCCACCCCCTCCTGACCCGGCGCGAGCGGCACGACCCGCCAGCCCAGCCGCAGGCCTGCCAGCAGGTCCACCACGAACGCCACCTGCCTGCCCGCTGCCTCCAGTCCGACGAGGGTCCCCGGCGGGTGCGCGCCCCGCCACGCCCGCGCCCGTTCCTGCACCCGCGCGTGCAGCTCGGCGTAGGTCAGGCGTTCCGTCCCGTCCGACAGGGCCAGCCGCTCCGGGCCGAGCCGGGCCTGCCACGCCACCACGCCCGCCAGGGTCGGCCCCTCGCAAGCCATGCAGCGCAGCAGGGACAGGACGGCCCACGCGGGTCGCTCGCCCAGCGCGCCCGTCGCCCGGACCGCCGCCCAGGCCTGCCTCACCGTCGGCGCTCCAAGTGGGCCTCGACCCGCTCCGCCCACGCCAGTCCGCGCGTCAGGAGACCCGGACACACGATGCCCGCGACCTCCACGCCCGGCAGCCACCACGGCGCGACCCGCACCACCCGCCGCACGAACGGCAGCGTGACCACCTCGGCCGCCTCGGCGGCACTCAGCGCGGGCAGGAACCGGTACGCGCGGGTCGGGGCGATCATCGGCGTGCGCACCAGCGGCAGGTACACCGACGCGCCCCGCACCCCCGGCCACTCCGCGACCGCCGCCTGCAGCCACAGGTCGAATGCCGCCTTGCTGCCCTGATACGCCCCCCAGCGCGGCGCGCCCACGTGCCGCGCGGACACGCTCGATACGTTCACCACCACGCATTCCGCACCCAGCGCCGGGCGCAGCGCCAGCAGCAGTCGCGCCGGACCCGTCACGTTGACCGCCAGCAGCCGCTCCAGATCCGCCCTCGGGGCGCCGTCCAGCGCCCGCCGCCGCACCGACCGTCCCGCGTTGCTCACCACGCCCGCCAGGACCGGCGCGACCGACCGCACCACCTCCGCCGCGAGGTCCACCGACGCCGGGTCGCTCAGGTCCGCCGGGATCACCACCGCCCGACCCCCCGCCGCCTCGACCCGGGCGGCCACCACGCGCAGCCGCTCCTCACGCCGCGCCAGCAGCAGCACCGTCGCCCCGGCCGTGCCCAGCCGCAGCGCCGTCGCCTCGCCCACCCCGGACGACGCACCGGTCACCAGCACCGCCCGGCCCCCCACCGCCCCGCGCAGGGCACTCAGGTCACGGCAGGCAGGCGGGGACAGCAGGGCGCGGCGCACGGGCGCATCGTCCCACACACCGCCCCGGTGCGGCGCGCAAAGTGACCGGGCTGGTCAAGTCCACCGGCCTATGCGGTCAGTTCACGGTGCCCTGAGCACTCGGGTACGAGCCGATGATCTTCGCGTAACTGGCCTTGCGTAGCACCCCGGCGAGCGCCTGGGCGACTTTCGGGTCGCGGGCGTCGCCCTCGATGTCCACGTACATCAGGTAACTCCAGGCGCGGTCGCGGCGGGGGCGGCTCTCGATGCGGGACAGGTTCAGGCCGCGCAGTTCGTTCAGCGTCTCGACGAGGAACCCCGGCGTGTGGCGCACGGCGAACACGAGGCTGGTCTTGTGCGGCGCGTCCGACGGGGCGGGCTCGTGCCGCGCGAGGATCATGAAGCGGGTGTAGTTGAACGGTTCGTCCTCGATGTTCCGCTGGAGGATGTTCAGCCCGTACAGCTGCGCGGCGCGTTCGCTGGCGATCGCGGCGAGGTCCCGTTCGCCGCTCTGCGCGAGGTTCTTCGCGCTGCCCGCCGTGTCGTGCGCGGCGACCGGCTGCCAGCCGTGCTTGCGGATCAGGTCCGTGCACTGGTCCAGCGCGGGTTGCTGGCTGGCGACCCGGCGGATGTCACCGAGGTCCACGCCGGGCAGCGCCATCAGGCAGTGTGACACCCTCACCACCACCTCGCCCACGACATGCAGGTCCGTCTCGCTCAGGAGGTCGATGCTCTGGTGGATGGCGCCCATCAGGCTGTTCTCGACCGGCAGCACGCCGTACTCGGCTTCACCCGTCTCGACGGCGCGGGCCACCTCGTGGAAGGTCGGGTACCCGCGCGTCTCGGCGTACCCGGCCACGGCGTTCAGCGCGGCGATCTCGCCGTACGAGCCGGGATTCCCCTGAAACGCCACCACGCCGGAGGTGAGGACGGGCACGGCAGCGGTCGCGGGGGCAGGATCACTCATGCGCGCCACGCTACCGCACCGCGTCCCAGTCCACGCCGCCCGGACTTAGACGTGATTACAGTGGAGGGCGTGACCCTGCAACCCGACCCGATCCTGGACCTCGACGCCGTGGCCCTGGCCGCCGCCACCCGCCGCGGCGACCTGACGTGCAGCGAGGTGACCCGCACGTACCTGAGTCGCCTGACCGCCCTGAACGGCCGCCTGCGCGCCGTGATCACCGTGAACCCCGAGGCGCAGGCCGACGCGGACCGCCTGGACGCCGTCAGTGCCGAGCGGCGCGGCCCGCTGCACGGCGTGCCCATGCTCATCAAGGACAACATCGACGTGGCGGGGCTGCCCACCACCGCCGGAAGTGCCCTGCTGGCGGGGCACGTTCCCGACGCGGACGCCCCGCTGGTCACGCGGCTGCGCAACGCTGGGGCCGTGATCCTCGGCAAGGCGAACATGACCGAATGGGCGAACTTCATGACGCTCGCCATGCCGAACGGGTACTCCAGCGCCGGCGGGCAGACCGTGAACCCCTGGGGGGACGACGTGGACACCGGCGGCAGCAGCAGCGGCAGCGGCGTGGCGGTCGCCGCGCGCCTGTGCGCCGCCGCGATCGGCACGGAAACCAGCGGCAGCATCGTCAGCCCGGCGCACCAGAACGGCGTGATCGGCGTGAAACCCACCCTGGGCCTCGTGCCCCGCACCGGGATCGTTCCCATCAGCCACAGTCAGGACACCGCCGGACCCATCACCCGCAGCGTCCGCGACGCGGCCCTGATCCTGACCGTCATCGGCGGACCGGACGACCGGGACGACGCGACCCGCCGCCTGCCCGTCCCCGACCTGAACGTCCTGCCTGACGTGCTGCGCGGCGCGCACCTCGGCATCATCCGCGACGAGACGGGCGTCACCCCGGCGGAATCCGCGGCGCTCGACCACCTGACCGCAGCGCTGCTCGACGGGGGTGGCGTCCTTCATGACGTGACCTTCCCCAGCCGCGCCGACCTGAACACGCACGGCTGGAGCCTCGAGGTGCTGGAACACGAGTTCAAGGGCGACCTGAACGCCTACCTGCGGGGCGTCACCAGCGGCCCCCGCACCCTCCAGGCGGTCATCGACGCGAACGACGCCGACCCCGAACGCCTCCTGCGGTACGGGCAGACCCTCCTCCACGCCGCGCAGGGCACCCGCGGCGACGGGACCGAGCCCGCCTACCGCGAGGCGCGCACGCGCGACCTGCGCCTGACCCGCACCCGCGGCTTCGACCCGCTGTTCGCGCAGGGCCTCGACCTGATCATCTTCCCCGGCATTCACGGCTACGGCCTGGCCGCCAAGGCTGGGTATCCGAGCCTCGCGCTTCCCGTCACCGCGCCCGGCTCGACCCGACCCGGCGGCGTGCTGCTCGTCGCGCCCGCCGGGGGAGAGGGCCGCCTGCTGTCCCTGGCCGCCGACCTGAACCGCCTGCTGGGCGGGGTGCGCTTCCCGGAACTCTAAGTGGGTACCAATGGGGACACCTGACCCGGGCCGCGTTGAGGAGCCCCTTCAGTGCGGGGCGGGCAACCGCTGCGTGTGTCGGAGGTGTCCCTCAGGGTTCCCTTTCCCCGTCCGCTGCCGCTTACTTCTGCACGTCGATGTGAATCACGCCGTCCTGCAACCTCGCAATCTCCGGGAGGGGCTGATCGTCGCGGTGGCGCATGTTGCTCAGGCTGCTGCCTTCGGGCGCGCGGGCCACGGCGTCTCCGATGCGGATCTGCGTGCTGGCGATGGGCCGCGCCCACACGATCGCGTCGGCGTGGCCGCCCAGGCCCGCGTGCGCCACGCCGCGCAGTGCGCCCACCACGATCACGTCCCCACCCGCCAGGATCTCCGCCCCCGGGTTGACGTCGCCCAGCACGATCACGCTGCCGGGGTACTCGCGGTGGAACCCGGCCCGCAGGGTGTGCGGGACGATCTCCGTCCGGGCCGGGAGTGAAGGCGCCGGCGTCGCAATCTCGGGCACGGGGGCCGGCGTGGGCACACTCACGCGCGGCGCCCGCACGCGGCCCGGCGTGCCCCCGGCGGCCCGGATCGCGTGCAGGGCCGCCTCGATCGCCTCCGGGTCGGCGTCGCCCTGCAATTCGACGGTGACGGCACTGGCCAGCAGGTCGGTGCGGACGCTCAGGGCGTCCTGCACACTGCTGCCGGTGTCGCCGGGTTCGATCAGGAGGTTCAGGCCGCCCAGGGTGCCGCGCAACTTCATGAGGATCACTCTAGCGTGACGCTCATGCTCGGGCGCGAGTGCCTCCCATGCTGGGCTGGGATGGTGTACCATGCGTCTCATGCTTTGCAAGGAGACCTCCTTTGGTGCAGCTTGATTCCGGCGCGGTCGTGGAGGGCCGCGTAACGCGCGTGACCGATTTCGGCGCGTTCATCCAGTTCGAGAACGGCGAGACGGGCCTGGTGCACATCTCGCAGATCGCGCACTCTTTCGTCCGGAACATCCACGACCACGTCCGCGAGGGCGAGAACGTGGAAGTGAAGGTTCTGGGCCGGGACGAACGCGGTCGCCTCGACCTCTCCATCAAGGAACTTCTCGAAGAACCTGAGGAAGTCCCCCGTCCCCGCGCGATCGGTCGCCAGAGCCCGCAGTTCGAGGCCAAGCTCCGTTCGTTCATGCGTGACGCCAAGGAACGCACCCACGGTGGTGGGGGCGGCGGCGGTGGCAGCGCGGCGAAGAAGCCCGCCGGGAAGCGCAAGCGCTGACCAGCACCCTCACGAGAGCGGCACCCGGATTCCAACCCCGGGTGCCGCTCCTCTTGCTGGTCAGTTCAGCCCGTCGAATCCCAGCCCGTCGAACAGGCCGCTCAGCGGGTACTGCGCCAGGGCAGTACGGGTGCCGCCGACGCTGAAACCCTCGCTGCCCAGCATGCGCCGCTCCATCGCCTCGCGTTCCTCGGGGCTCATGCGGCCCAGGATGCTCTGCTCGCCCATCTGCGTGCCGTGGGCCATCAGGGCCGCCTTCTTGTTCGCGGCGTACGCGCTGACGTCCAGGTTCACGGCCAGGGTGGTCGGGTCGACCCCATAGACCAGCGGATCGAGGTCCTGCCCCATGCGCGCCAGTCCCTGCGCGGCCTCGGTGGTCAGCGCCGTGTAGTACAGCCGCTGCGGCCCGCCATACGGGAGGTGCCCGGTGCTGAAGAACGCGGCGACAGTCGCGCGGTGCATCTGCAGGTGGTCGACGTGCCCATAGCCGCCGTGCGGGTCGAACGTGACGATCACCTGCGGCTGCACGTCCTCGATCAGCGCGCGGAGCTTGACCTCGACGTCCAGCGGGTTCACGTTCATCAACGCCTCCGGGTCGTCGTGGCGGGTGCGCTCGTAGCGGCCGGAGTCGTGGTAGTCGAGGAACACGGGTGCGCCGATCTCCAGCGCCTCGCACGCGGCGCGCAGTTCCTGTTCCCGCTGCGCGCCCAGGTCGTTCACGGTCATGCCGGGCACCGTGATCTTCCCGGCCTCGCCGCGCGTGGCGCACGCCAGGACGACCCTCACCCCCTGACGGGCGTAGTGGGTGAGGGTGCCGCCCACGCTGAACGCTTCATCGTCAGGGTGGGCAAAGACGGCCAGCAGGGTCGGGGTGCTCATGGTGGCCCACTCTACGCCCCGCGCGCCCGCGGACCGTGGCGTGCGTTCCCAACCGGCAACTTCACCGGGCAGGGCCAAGTACCGGACGGCATGTCCTCCGGGCGCACGGCCCTAGATCTCCTGCTCGGACAGCCGGTGCCCGGCGCGGACCCGGCAGCCCGGGCTCGGGCGGCGCAGCGACGGGAGCGGCTGGTCCGGGTGCGTCCGGCCACGCTGGGCTCGCTGCTCGTCACGGCGCTGCGCGAGATCTCTCTGGCGCTGCTGGGTCAGCCCTCGCCTTCCTCGGCCCGCAGGCGCAGGCCACGTCGGTAGAAGTCCCAGCAGGCGTCCGGCCAGGTGTCCAGGATCAGCGCCCGGTTCACGGCGTCTGCGGCGTGCAGCGCGTCGCCCAGCGCGCGGTAGAAGCGGCTGCCCTGCTCCTGCATGGCGCGCGCGGTCCAGTACACCTCGCTGGCGCGGAGTTCCTGTCTCTGTTCTGGCGTGATCATCGCCCTTCATCGTAGTCAGGGTGGGGCTGACGCGCGGCGGGGGCCGCGTCTGCTACGCTCCCGGGCATATGGCACGCGTGGCAGCGATCACTTCGGAGAAGGGCGGCGTGGGCAAGAGCACCCTGGCCGTGCACCTGGCGGGCGCGGCGCACGCGCAGGGCCAGAATGTCCTGCTGGTGGACGAGGACGGCCGGGTGGGCAGCAGCCTCCGCTGGGCGCAGCGGGCCGGGGCGCTGCCGTTCCCGGTCGTCGCGGCGGACGACGTGAAGCCCAAGAAACTCGCGGCGTTCGACCTCGTCGTGATCGACACCGAGGGCCGTCCGCGTCGCAAGGATCTTCGGCAGCTGGCCGAGCGGGCCGACCTGATCCTGGTGCCCAGCGGCGTGAGTCCGCTGGAGGTGGACGCCACGCGCGAACTGCTGGACTTCCTGACGGAGGAAGGTGCGGCGCGGCAGTCCCGGGTGATCCTGACGCGGGTGCCCCCCGTCGGTCACGCGGCCGAGGTGCTGCGCGAGGACCTGCGCGAGGGGGGCGTGACGGTGTGCAACACGCTGGTCCGGTCGTACCTGGCGTACCAGCGCGCTGCGGAACTGGGCGTCCTGGCGCGGGACGTGCGTGATCCTCGCGCCATGGCCGCGTGGGCGGACATCGAGACCCTGTCGCGCGAGTTGTGGTGAGCGTGGGACGATTCGACTACCTGAAGAAGGCGGACCGGGCCGCGAAGAAGGGCAACGTGCTGAAGTCGGCGCCCGCCCCGGACGAGTCCCGCACGGGCGGCACGGAGCGGCTGGAGGCGGTGTACCTCCGCAAGGAAACCGTGCGGGCGGTGTGGCGGCAGGTACGGGACGATGGCGGCGAGAGCGTCAGCGAACTGGTCGAGGACCTGCTGCTGGCGTGGCTCAGGGAGCGGCAGCGTCCTTGACGTTCACCCTGCCGACGTGGTGGCCGCGGGTGCTGGGCCTGCTGCTGACCCTGTGGGTGACGCTGCCGGGCGTGGTGCGCCCTGGCGAGCCGGGCTTCCTGGGGAATGTGAACCTGATCTTCCACGAGGCCGGGCACGTCCTGCTGATGTGGGCGGGGGAGGTCGTGATGCTGCTGGGCGGGAGCGTGTTCCAGCTGCTCGTGCCCGCCGCGTGCATCGGGGTGTTCCTGGCGCGCGGTGAGCGCTTCGCGGCGGGGCTGGTGACGCTGTGGCTGGCGCATTCCCTGTCCGGCGTGTCGGCGTACGTCGCGGACGCGCCGCTCCGTGAACTGCCGCTGATCACGGGTGACCCGGACACGCACGACTGGTGGCAACTCTTCACTATCTGGGACGCGCTGGATGCCGCGCCGGGTCTGGGCCGCTTCCTGCACGCCCTGGCCCTGGGTGCGGTGGTGGTGGGCATCTTCGTGGCCCTGTGGGACGACCTGAAGGAAAGAGAGTGACCGATGCCGTGGTGGGCCGCTTCGCGCCCAGTCCCACCGGGGCGATGCACCTGGGCAACGCCCGCACCGCGCTACTGGCGTGGCTGCACTCCCGCGCGCACGGTGGACGGCACCTGCTGCGATTCGAGGATCTGGACACCGGGCGGGTGCGCGGCTGGGCGTTCGACGTGACCCGCGCCGACCTGGAGTGGCTGGGCCTCGACTGGGACGAGGAGGTCATCCAGTCGAAGCGGCTGGATGTGTACCGCGCGGCCGCCGAGCGGTTGGACACCTACCCCTGCACCTGCACCCGCAAGGAGGTGCAGGCGGCCATTCAGGACAGCGCGGGCGCCCCGCACGGCGCGGAACCGGTGTACCCCGGTACCTGCCGCGCGGGCAGCCTGAACCCGGAGCGTCCGGCGGCGCTGCGCTGGCGCGTGCCCGACGAGGTGGTCTGCGCCCATGACGAATGGCGCGGCGAGACGCTGTGTCAGCACCTCCCGGCCGAGGTGGGCGACCTTGTGCTGCGGCGCAATGACGGGGTGTTCGCGTATCACCTCGCGGTGGTGGTGGACGACGCAGCGGCGGGCGTGACGGACGTGTTGCGCGGTGAGGACCTGTGGACAGCCACGCCCCGGCAGGTGGCACTGCAAAGGGCATTGGGTCTGTCCACGCCCCGTTACTGGCACGTGCCGCTGATGCTGGATTTCCGGGGTGAACGATTGGCGAAACGCGGCGGCGCGCCGCCCGTGCAGGTGCTCCGTGACGCCGGGGACGCGCCGGGCCGGGTGCTGTCGGAACTGGCGCGCAGCCTGGGCTGGGCCGTCCCGGACGAGGTGAGTGCCACGGAGTTGCTGCCGCTGTGGCTGGCTGAACTTGAGCGGATTGAAATTAGGGCGCGTGATCACAAACTTAGATGACTTGTCTAAGTTTGCCTAACGCCCGTTCGACACGCCGGTCCTACCCTGTCAGCATGTCCCTTCAACTCCCCACCTACCCCCAGCCGGACGAACGGGGCCGCTTCGGCCGCTTCGGTGGACGGTACGTGCCCGAAACACTCATCCCCGCCCTGGACGAACTCCAGGCCGCCTACACTGCGGCGCGCAACGATCCCGCGTTCCTGAACGAACTCGACCGCCTCCTGAAGGAATTCGTGGGTCGCCCCAGCGGCCTGTACCTCGCCCAGCGTCTCACCGAGCACGCAGGCGGCGCGAAGATCTACCTCAAGCGCGAGGACCAGAACTACACCGGTGCGCACAAGATCAACAACTGCCTCGCGCAGGCCCTGCTCGCCAGGCGCATGGGCAAGCAGCGTGTCATCGCCGAGACCGGCGCCGGGCAGCACGGCGTCGCCAGCGCCACCGCCGCCGCCCTGCTGGGCCTCGAATGCATCGTGTACATGGGCGCCGAGGACATCCGCCGTCAGGCGCTGAACGTGTTCCGCATGAAACTCCTGGGTGCCGAGGTCCGCGAGGTCACCTCCGGCACGAGCACCCTCAAGGACGCCACGAACGAGGCCATCCGCGACTGGGTCACGAACGTCCGCGACACCTTCTACATCCTCGGGAGCGTCGTCGGGCCGCACCCGTACCCCGCGATGGTCCGCGACTTCCAGTCCATCATCGGCGAGGAGGTCAAGGTGCAGCACCAGGCGCTCGAGGGCCGCGCGGTGCCCGACGCGATCGTCGCGTGCGTGGGTGGCGGCAGCAACGCCATCGGCATCTTCGCGCCCTTCGCGTACCTCCCCGAGGACCAGCGCCCCCTGATGATCGGCACCGAGGCTGCCGGCGAAGGCGTGGAATCCGGCCGGCACGCCGCGAGCGTCGCCGGGGGCCGCATCGGCGTGCTGCACGGCGCGATGATGTACCTCCTGAACGACGACGAGGGCCAGATCGTCCCCCCGCACTCCATCAGCGCGGGCCTCGACTACCCCGGCATCGGCCCCGAACACTGCCTGTACGCCGAGACGGGCGTCGCGCAGTACGTGCCCGTCACCGACGCGCAGGCGCTCGACGCCCTGCAACTGCTGACCCGTCTGGAGGGCATCATCCCCGCGCTGGAAAGCGCGCACGCCATCCACGCCGCCGTGAACGTGGCCCGCACCATGCGCCCCGACCAGACGGTCGTCGTGAACCTGTCCGGCCGCGGCGACAAGGACGTGGCCGAGGTGATGCGCCTCCTCGACCTGGGCCGCGAGCAGGACGGCATTCCCGCCGCGCCCCGCACCCCGGAGGTGCACGCATGACCGCCACCCTGACCCCCACCACCCCCGGCGCCGCCCGCATCCACGCCGCCTTCGCCCGCGCGAACGCCGAGGGCCGCGCCGCGTTCATCCCCTTCATGACCGCCGGGTACCCCACCGCGCAGGGCTTCCCCGAGGTCGCGGACGCCCTGCTGACCCAGGCGGACCTGCTTGAGGTCGGGATTCCCTACAGCGACCCCCTCGGCGACGGCCCGACCATCCAGCGGGCCAGCGAGCAGGCGCTGGGCGGCGGCACGAGCACCCGCCACACCCTCGCCCTGGTGAAGGAATTGCGTGCCCGGCACGACACGCCCATCGTGATCATGACGTACGTGAATCCCATCTACGCCGTCGGCCCGCGCGAGTTCATGCGACTGGCGCAGGAGGCTGGAGTGGACGGCCTGATCCTCCCGGACCTGCCGCCCGACCAGGACCTGGAGATCGCGAATCTGGCCGCCGAGCATGGCATGGCCGTGACGTTCCTGATCGCACCCACCAGCACCCCGGCGCGCGTGAAACTCGTCGCGGAGGCCTGCACCGGCTTCCTGTACGCCGTCAGCGTGACCGGGGTGACCGGCACCCGCGAGGGCAGCGCCCTGAACGAGGTGCCCGCCATGCTGGCCCTCGCCCGCCAGCACGCGAAGGTGCCGGTCGCGGTGGGCTTCGGCGTGAAGGACGCCGAGACTGCCGCGCAGGTCGCGCAGGTCGCCGACGGCGTCGTGGTGGGCAGCGCGTTCATCAACGCCGTGAAGGCCGGGCAGGACGTCGCCGCGCTCGCCGCGAGCATCCGCGCGGGCTGCACGCAGAACTGACCACACGTGTGAGGCCCGCCCCGCAAGCTCTGGGGCGGGCCTCACACGTGGCGTTACGCGCTGGTGTGACGACGGTTCGTCCAGGTCATCACCAGGAAGCCCAGCAGGGTCAGCACGGCGCACACCAGAAACACACTGCGGTACCCCAGGGTCTGCGCGACCGCGCCGCTCGTGATGCCGCTGAGCATTCCGCCGATGCTGCCGGTGTTCGCGAACATCGTCGTGGCGGCGCTGAATCGGCCCGGCATGAGCGTCTGGAAGTACGTCATGCCCAGGCCCGCCAGGATCGCCAGCACCACCGCGCGGATGACCTGCGCGGCGATCAGCAGCGGCAGGCTGTCCGCCACGTAGATCAGCGCGAAGTGCGCCACGAACAGCGCCATGCCCGCCGCGACCAGCGTCGGCACACCCGGCAGGCGCCTCCACGTGACCAGCGCGATCATCACCGGGATCTCCAGCAGGGCGCACAGGCCAACCAGGAAGCCGACCTCGCCGCTGGTGCCGCGCAGCGTCTCGGTGATGAACAGCGGGAACATCGCCATGCCCATCTGCATGCTCATGCCGTACAGCACGAATGCCAGGGCGCCCAGCGCGATGGCCCGGCGCGCGGCGGGGCGGGGCGTGTCGGGCAGGTCAGGCGTGATGCCCGGCGTGGGCTGCGGGCGGCGGCCTGGGACGCGCAACAGAGGGAGTGCCGCCAGCGCGAAGCAGGCAGCGGCACTCAGGAACACGGCCGTGTACCGCCCGTCCCCGAGGATCACGGCGCCCAGGCCCGGCCCGACCACCCAGGAGAGGCTGAACACGGCGCGCAGCAGCGTCATGGCGCGGTCGGCCAGATCGGCCGGGATGTCCTGCAGGCTGGCGCGGGCGAAGGAGAACACCTGTGGGAACGCGGCGGCGCCCAACGCGAGCAGCAGCGCCCCGATGACCAGCAGGCCCGCGAAATGCGGCGTCACGCCGATCAGGGCGTAGGCGACCGTTCCGGCGGCCATGGTGGCCAGCAGGATGGGTTTGCGGTTCGGCAGCCGGTCGGACCAGCGGGCCAGAACCGTCGCGAACAATACGGCGCTGATGGCGTTCACGGTCAGGAAGATGCCCAGCTGCAGGGGGCTCATTCCGGCCTGTTTCACGGCGTACAGGGCCATGTACGGCACGGCCAGCGAGAGGCCGAAGCCCAGCAGGAAGCAGCTCAGGGCCAGCGGTAGCGCGTACGGGAGGCGCAGCATGGCCCCCAGGCCGCTGCCATGCGTGGGGGGTGCGGTGGTGGTCATGAGGTCCGTCCGAACATGGGGGTCACTGTAAACCCGTGGGGTGGCCCGGAGTGTTAGCCTCCGGCATGCCAACTGAAACGATCAAGGCGCTGCCGCCCCGCAGCGAGGCCCCGCGTGAGCAGACCTGGGACATCGAGGCCCTCTACGACACGCCCGACGCCTGGTCGGCGGAAGGGGACGCCCTGGCCCGCGATCTTCCCTCGTTGTCTGCCCACGCCGGACAGCTCGGCACGCCGGGCGGCCTGCTGGCGTACCTGGGCGCCGCGAACGACCTCGAACTGCGCCTGGGCCGCTTCATGTCCTACGCGAGCATGACCGCCAGCGTGGACGGCCGCGACGCCGTGGCCGCCGCCCGCCGCGACCGCGCCGCCACCCTGGGCGCCCAGTTCGGCAGCACCACGGCGTTCTTCCGCCCGGAACTCCTCGCACTGGACGACGCTCTGGTGCGGGGCTGGCTGGACACGCCCGACTTCGCCGAGCACCGCGTCCGCCTGGAACGCATCCTGCGCGGCAAACCCCACGTCCGCAGCGCCGAGGTCGAAGAACTGCTGGGTGCCGTGCAGGCTCCCTTCGCGTCCGAGCGCGGCATTCACCCGGCGCTGGCGAACATGGACCTGCGCTTCGGCACGGCGGGCGGCGAGACCGTCACGCAGGGCAACGTGGACCGCCTGACCGCCCACCCGGACCGCGAGGTGCGCCGCGAGGCCTGGGAGGGCTACGCAGACGCGCACCTGGCCGCGCGGCACTCGCAGGCGGCGATGTACGCCACGAACGTCCGCCAGAACGTGTTCCTGGCCCGCGCCCGGAACTACCCGGACACCATCAGCGCCTCTCTCTCCCCGGACAACATTCCCACCGGGGTCGTGACCACGCTGCTCGACACGTACCGCGCGAACACGCCGGTCTGGCACCGCTACTGGCGTGTCCGCCGCGAGTGGCTGAACCTGCCCGAACTGCGCGAGTACGACGTGAAGGCCGCGCTGGTGCCCCCCCGCGCCGTGTCCTACGAGCAGGCGGTTCAGTGGCTCGCGGAGGGCATGGCCCCGCTGGGCGAGGCCTACGTGCGCGACATGGTCCCCGGCCTGACCACGGAACGCTGGGTGGACTACGCCGAGAACGACGGTAAACGCCAGGGCGCGTACAGCAACGGTGGTGGCCGCGTGAAGCCCTACATCTTCATGACCTGGAACGGCACCATGAACTCGTACTCCACCCTGGCGCACGAGATCGGGCATTCCATGCACTCCCTGCTCTCGCAGCGTGAACACGGGTACGGCGTGCCCCGCTACACCCTCTTCCACGCGGAGGTCGCCAGCAACTTCAACCAGGCGATGGTCCGCTCACACCTCCTGGCGCAGGCCCGCGCCGCCGGGGACACCGAGTTCGAGGTGCAGATCATTGAGGAGGCCCTGTCGAACTTCCACCGGTACTTCTTCATCATGCCGACCCTCGCCGCCTTCGAACTGGAAGCGTACCGCCGCATCGAGGCGGGCGGCACCCTCAGCGCACCGGACCTGATCGACCTGACCGCCGACCTGCTGTCCGAGGGTTACGGGGACGGCGTCACGCTGGATCGCGAGCGCAGCGGGATCATGTGGGCGCAGTTCAGCACGCACCTGTACGCGAACTTCTACGCGTACCAGTACTCGACTGGGATCAGCGCCGCGCACCAGATCCTCGAGCAGTTCAGCGCCGACCCGGACGTCGCCCGTGAGTCGTATCTGCGCTTCCTACGCTCGGGAGGGAGCCTGGACCCCATTGACGCCCTGCGCGAGGCGGGTGTGGACATGCTCAGTCCCGCGCCGGTCGAGGCGACGTTCCGCACGCTGGAAGGCTACGTGGCGCGCCTGGAGGAATTGCTGGCCGCGCGCCGCTGAGATGAGACCCGGCACGGGGAGGGGGCAGGGTTGCTGGACACCTTGCCCCCTCTTCTTTTCGCGAATAACAGAGAGGGCAAAAATTTCACGTCCTGGCAAAGTCGTGAAAGTATTCACTTATTACGACCAAGAGAAGGCGGGGCCTGAACCCCGCCCATCTCACCCGTCGGCTTACGCCTGGGGCTGCTGGACCTGCATCTGGGGCACAAAGCCTTCCAGCGCGGCGTAGTCGTCCTGGAAGTGCATCAGCACGCCGCCGAACAGCGTGTCGAAGGTCTCCTGGGGCATCTCGGCCAGGGTGGGGTAGAAGCCCACGTACTCCAGCCACACGTTGCCGTCCGCGTCGATGCTGCGGGCGAAGGCACGCTCGCGGTTGCGGTCGTTGAGCATGTTCACGACCTCCACGCGGCGGTCACCGTACTGCTTCTGGGTCACGCAGGTGACTTCCAGGCGGCTGGTGTTGTTCGGGCCGTCGTTCACGCTGACCAGCACGGCCGCGTCGCCCATCTCGAAACGCCAGCCCATGCGGATGAAGCGCTGGCCGTTGTTCTCTTCCATGTCCAGCTGGACTTCCTTTTCCTTCAGGTACTTGGCCAGGGTGTCCAGAGTCAGCAGTGCCGTTTCCATCGTCATTGAAACCATCCTCCTCGGTGGGTGAAGCACATCAACAGTCCGTGTGTGGTTGAAACCCGAACGATTCTACACCGCGCGGGTCCCCCCGCGCGCTTCAGGGGCGACTCAGGATGCTCAGCGTCACGGGCGCGACGCCCTCTGAGATGATCCCGAGTGCCCGCGCAGCTTCCGTCGACAGGTCGATCACGCGCGACTGGATCCCGAACGGACCGCGGTCGTTGATCATCACGTCCACGCTGCGACCCGTGCGGGTGTGCGTGACCCGCACCCACGTCCCGAAGGGCAGGGTCAGGTGAGCGGCGGTCAGGTTGGTCTGTGGCGTGAAGCGGCCCCCGTAGTACACCGCCTGCCCCTGCTGGAAGACCCGGTCCGTGTCCTGCGGAGGCGTGAACGCCGCGGCCCGCACGGTCGGTGTGTTCCGGTCCGGTACGCGCAGCGTGTCGCCAGGGCGGATCGTGGCGCTGCGGCCACGGTTCAGGTCCAGCAGGGCCGTCACGCTGATGCTGTGCGCCCGGGCGATGCCCCACAGGGTATCCCCAGCCTGGACGCGGTACGTTCCGGCCTGCGCGCTTCCCAGCAACCCGCTCAGCAGCAGCGCAGCCACCAGAGCCGCCCGGCTCACAGGGTCTCCTTCGGGGACTGGCTGAGCACCTCGAAGCCGTCCTCGGTGACGAGAACCAGATCCTCGATGCGCACGCCGCCCACGCCCGGCAGGTACGCGCCGGGCTCGATGGTGATGATCATGCCGGGCTGCAGCACGTCGTCGCTCGTGCCGCGCAGGCTGGGTCCCTCATGCACCTCGAGCCCCACGCCGTGCCCCAGGGAGTGCGCGAACGCCTCGCCCAGCCCGTGGCCGGTCAGGATGTCGCGGGCCAGCCGGTCCAGGTCAGCAGTGCGCACGCCGGGCTTCACGGCCCGCACGGCCGCTTCCTCGGCCTCCAGGACCGCGCGGTACACGCGGGCCATCTCGGCGTCCGGCGTGCCCACCGCGACCGTGCGGGTCATGTCGCTGTGGTACCCGCGCAGCTGCGCGCCCATGTCCACCGTCACGAGGTCCCTGTCCTGAATGACGCGGTCACTGGCGACGCCGTGCGGCATGGCGCCGCGCGGGCCGCTGGCGACGATCAGGTCGAAGGCACTCTGCGCTCCGGCGCGGCGCAGGCGCAGCTCGATCTCCGTGGCGATGTCCAGTTCACGGGCGCCCGCCACAATCAGCGGGCGGACCTCGGCGTACACCCGGTCGGCGAGCGCCTGAGCGTCGCGGACGGCCTGCACCTCGACCTCGGATTTCACGACGCGCAGGCTCTGCACGAGGCCCTGCACGGCGACCAGCGTCGCCTGCGGCCAGTGGTCTCGCAGGTCTTCCAGCGCGGCGACGGTCAGGTGATCGGCCTCGAACCCCACGCGCAGCCCGGACAGGCCCGGCGCGGCGTGTTCGACCGTGGCCGGAGGGCGCGCGATGAAGGTCGGCAGCGGGGACTCCTCGGCCGCCTGCACGGTGTAGCGGGCGTCGGTGTACAGGGTCGCGGCGTCGTGCGTGACCAGCACCTTGCCGTCCTTGCCGCTGCTGAAGCCGCTCATGGCGCGGACGTTGGCGGGATCGCTGATCCACATGGCGTCCAGTCCAGCGCGGCGCATCGCGTGGCGCAACTGTTGAAGTTGAGTCATGACAGGCAACGTAACACGCCGCCCCTCACCGCAACCTCACCCGGAGACCCGGCTTGCACCGTGCCTGTTCCCCCACCGGAGACAGCGAGACCGGGTTTTTCAAATGTGCGCTTATACTCGTTGATCGGGACAAATGAAAGCGGCCAATGCCGGTCACTCACCCCAAGGAGGGAACAGTCGTGAAACTTCACGAATACCAGGGTAAGGAAATTCTGCGCCAGTTCGGCGTGAACGTTCAGGACGGCAAGGTCGCCCGCACGCCCGACGAGGTGCGCCAGATCGCCCGCGAGTACGGTCAGCCTGTCGTCGTCAAGGCTCAGGTGCACGTCGGCGGCCGCGGCAAGGCGGGCGGCGTGAAGTTCAGCCCCACCGAGGACAAGGCCTTCGAGAACGGCGAGAAGATCCTGGGCATGGACATCAAGGGCCTGACCGTGAATAAGGTCCTGGTCACCAAGGCCGTGGACATCGACGCGGGTGTCGAGTACTACGTCGGCATGATCGTCGACCGCAACGTGCAGAGCTACACCCTGATGGCCAGCGCGGAAGGCGGCATGGAGATCGAGGAAGTGGCCGCCGCCACCCCCGAGAAGATCATCAAGCACCGCGTGGACCCCGTCACGGGCCTGCGTCCCTACGAGGCGCGCGAGGTGGCCATCAAGGCCGGGTTCAAGGGCAACCTGAACAAGATCGCCGACATGATGGTCAAGATGAGCGAGGCCGCGCTGAAGCGTGACGCCGTGCTCGTCGAGATCAACCCCCTGTTCGTGGACGCCAGCGGCACGCCCCTGGCCCTGGACACCAAGTTCGAGATCGACGACAACGCCATGTACCGCCACAAGGACCTGGCCGACTGGCGCGAACTGGAAGCCGAGCACCCCCTCGAGATCGAGGCCAGCAAGTACGGCTTCGCGTATGTGAAACTCGAAGGCAACGTGGGCGTGCTGGGCAACGGCGCAGGCATCGTGATGACCAGTCTCGACGTGGTCAACCGCGCCGGTGCCAAGCCCGCGAACTTCCTCGACATCGGCGGCGGCGCCAAGGCCGAAGTCGTGTACAACGCCGTGAAGCTTGTCAGCAAGGACAGCGACGTCAAGGCGATCTTCATCAACATCTTCGGCGGCATCACCCGCGCCGACGAGGTCGCCAAGGGCGTCATCCAGGCGCTGAACGAGGGCATCCTCACCAAGCCCGTGCGCATGCGCATCGCGGGCACCGCCGAGGACGAGGCCAAGGCCCTCCTGGCGGACGTGAACAGCCCCCTGATCCAGATGTACCCCACCATGTTTGAGGCCGCCGACGAGGCCGCCAAGGAGGCGAACAAGTAATGGGTATCCTCGTAGGCAAGGACAGTAAGGTCATCGTGCAGGGCATGACCGGCCGTGAAGGTGCGAGCCACAGCCGCGCCATGAAGGAATTCGGCACGCAGGTCGTCGCGGGCGTCACCCCCGGCAAGGGCGGCACCGACTTCGAAGGCTGGCCCGTGTTCAACAGCGTCGCCGAGGCCAAGGCCGCGACCGGCGCGAACGTCAGCATCATCTTCGTGCCCCCCGCGGGCGCCGCGGACGCCGTGCTGGAAGCGGCGCACGCCGGGATGCCCCTGATCGTCCTGATCACGGAAGGCGTGCCCACCGTGGACATGATGCGCGCCGTGCAGGAAGTCAAGGCGCTCGACGCACAGAGCCGCGCCCAGGGTGGCGAGGGCATCCGCCTGATCGGCGGGAACTGCCCCGGCCTGGTCACGAACGGGGAAGCCAAGATCGGCATCATGCCGAACAAGATCTACGCCAACCCAGGCCGCATCGGCCTGATCAGCCGCAGCGGCACCCTGACGTACGAAGCCGCCAAGCTGCTGAACGACGCGGGCATGGGCACCAGCACCACCGTCGGCATCGGCGGGGACCCCGTGATCGGCACGACCTTCGCGGACGTGCTCCCCCTGTTCGAAGCCGACCCCGACACCGACGCGGTCATCGTGATCGGTGAGATCGGCGGCGCGGACGAGGAAGCCGCCGCCGAGTACATCGCGCAGAACATGAAGAAGCCCGTCGTGGCCTTCATCAGCGGCCGCAGCGCCCCCAAGGGCAAGCGCATGGGTCACGCCGGCGCGATCATCATGGGCGACGTCGGCACCCCCGAGAGCAAGCTCGCGGCCTTCGCGGCAGCGAACGTGCCCGTGGCGGACACCATGCCCGAGATCATCGATCTCGTGAAGCAGGCGCTGAACAAGTAAGCGAGCGCTGCTGGTGTGCGGAGGAGCCCGTCACGGCTCCTCCGTTTCCCGTTCCACGGTGACGGCAGTGCATGAGGCGAGGGTGACGGTTCCCACCGGATGCGGGTCACCTGGCCGTCAGACTGCGGCGTAGACTGGACGCATGAAGACGTTCTCGTTCGCCGTGTCACTTCTCCTGCTGGCTGCCGGGGCCGCGGACGCCCTGACGGTGCGGGGCTCGGTCGCTGGAGGGAATCTGCCGCCGGACCTCCGCGTGGCGGGCGTGGTGGTGACGCCGTTCGGGCAGGTGGTGCAGGAGATCAGCAGCGTGCCCGTGACGGGGGGACAGTTCGCTCTGGAGCTACCGGGAACGGCGCCGACAGCGCGGGCGCAGGTGGTCCTGACGCCCCAGAACGTGAACTGGCCCGGCGTGATCGACCCCGTGCAGGTCAGCGGTCAGGCGCAGGTGGCGGAACTGAAGTTCTTTACGTACCGCGACCAGAACAACAATGGGCGCCGCGACGAGAACGAGCCGCTGCGTGAAGTGATCGCGGACGTGCGCGGTGCGAACCTGTTCGTGGTCTGGGTCAACACGGACGTGAGCGTAACGGCAAGTAAGGGCTTTCAGGCCGCATTGAAACGTGGTTGGAACGCGTTCCTGGTGGACGTCGGCAAGGCGGTGAACGTGCAGCCCTTCGCGGACAGCACGGTGGTGACGGTCCGGATCGGACGCTGAGTCGTGTGGGGGTGGGGGAGACTCCACCCTTGACTACAGACCTGCCTGTAAGTAAATTGGTGACATGTTGGTGGAGGTGAACGCATGAACAGTCAGTACGCCGTGGCGGTGCATGTGCTGAGCATCATCAGCCAGTTCCCCGAGCACTCCAGTTCCGCCGATATCGCCGTCAGCGTCGGCACCAACCCGGTCGTGATCCGCACCGTGACGGGCCTGCTGCGCCGCGCGGACCTGCTCTCGACCCAGCAGGGCGTCAGCGGCGCCCGCCTGACCCGCGACCCGCGCGACATCACCCTGCTGGACGTCTACCGCGCTGTGAACGGCGAAGGCAGCGTGTTCCGCCTCCATGAGCATCCGCACCCGGCCTGCCCCGTCGGGGCGAACATCCAGGCGACCCTGGAAGACCGCTTCGGGCGCGCGCACGCAGCGCTGGAGGCCGAACTGGCCCGCACGACCCTCGCGGACGTGCTGGGGGACCTGGCAGCCCGCGCGGGCTGACGTTCCTCTGCCCAACATGTAAGGAAAACGGTTACGAGTCTGTTCGCCTCTCACCCCACAGGAGCCCCACCATGACCACCCCAGCCAGCAGCACCACCATCGCCGTCACCGGAGCCACCGGCCACCTCGGCCACCTCACCCTGCAGGCCCTCCTGAAGCGCGGCGTGCCCGCCGGGAACCTCGTCGCCCTCGTCCGCGACCCCGCGAAGGCCACCGACCTCGCCGCGCAGGGCATTCAGGTCCGCCAGGCCGACTACAAGCAACCCGAGACCCTCCGCGACGCCCTGCAGGGCGTCAACCGCCTGCTGCTCGTGTCCAGCAACGACTTCGACGACCGCGTCGGACAGCACCGCCACGTCATCGACGCCGCCCGCGCCGCCGGCGTGGACCTGATCGCGTACACCAGCATCCTGAACGCCGACCGCAGCGGCATGATGCTCGCTGGGGACCACCAGGCCACCGAGGCCCTTCTGCGCGACTCCGGCGTGCCCTTCACGCTGCTGCGCAACGGCTGGTACACCGAGAACTACGACCTGAAGGGCGCCGTGAAGAATGGGGCCATCCTCGGCGCCGCCGGGACCCACGCGCTGAACCCCGCGCCCCGCCAGGACTACGCCGAGGCCGCCGCCGCCGTCCTGAGCACCGACGGGCACGCCGGACAGACCTACGAACTCGCCGGGGACGAGGCCGTCACCCTGGCCGATCTCGCCGCCGAGGTGGCCCGCCAGAGCGGCCAGCCTGTCGCGTACCACGACCTCAGCGCCGAGGAGTACGCCCGGACCCTCGCCGGATTCGGCGTTCCGGAAGGCTTTGCGCACGTCCTGGCCGACAGCGACACCGGCATTACGCGCGGCGAACTGACTACCGACCGCCGCGACCTGAGCCGCCTGATCGGCCGCCCCACCACGCCCATCACGCGGGCGGTGACGGACGCCCTGAACGCCTGATCCCCCGCAGTCCAGAGTCGGGTGCGCCCGGTACAGTTGGGCGCATGCGACTCTGGATCATCCGGCACGGCGAGACGAAAGGCAATCAGGCGGGCATCCTGCGCGGCCCCAGCAGCGCCGGGGACGAGATCACCGACACCGGTCACGAGCAGGCGCGGGCGATGGCCGGGCGGATCAGTGGGGGAGAGCCGCGCCCGCAGGCGGTGTACGCCAGCCGGTACCGCCGCGCGCAGCAGACGGCGCGGCCCCTGGCGGAACAGCTGGGCGTGCCGGTCACGGTCCTTCCCGGTGTTCACGAGGTGGACTGCGGCGAGTGGGCCGGAGAGCCGTACTCAGCGCTGCGGCAGCACCCGGAGCGGCTGGAACTGGGCGGTGGCGAGCTGGGGTTCCGGGGGGGCGAGTCCTTTCGGGAGATCGCGGCGCGGTTCCGCGCGGACGTGGATGGACTGCCGGAACAGGACTCGGCGCTGGTGTCGCATGGTGGGATCATCCGGATTGCCCTGGCGGACCTGCTGGGCCTGGAGGTCCGTGAGGTCTGGCGTGGTGGTGAATTCATGCTGGGGAACACGGAATCGGTGGTGCTGGAGCGCCTGGATGGAGTGTGGCGTCTCGTTTGAAGGAGTGTTTCTATGTGAGGGAAACAATAATGTCACGATCGGGATTAATCGTGAATACTTTCACTTACTGGTTCTAGGAGAGAGGAGGGCTCCGAACGAACGTGCTCAGCAGATCTCCTCCACCGTCCCGCGTTGCCGGGCGCGTTCTGCCGCGAAGGCCATGCGGTGGGAGTCCAGGGATTCTGACAGGGGAGTGGGTGGGGGTGTTTCGCCGCGCAGGCTGGAGAGCCACGCCTGGATGAGGCCGTCGTCGCCGCCGCCATGGTTTCCACTCGCCTCGACGGTCCAGCGCTGGCTGTGGCCGGTGCGGAAGTCGTGGAGTTCGAGTTCGTGGCGGTCCATGTGGCCGCGCAGTTCGCCGTGCGTCCCGAGGAGTTTCAGGGTGCGGGTGTTGTTGTGCGTGAACGCGCTGACGGTGAGTTGCGCGGTGACGCCATTCTGGAAGTGGATGGTGACGGCCTGGTGGTCCACGACGTCGTTTTTCCCGAGGTATACGCATTCGCCGTACGGGCCTTGTTCGAGGGCGTCCTGGAGGCTGATGCCCCCGGCGGTGAGGACCGTGACGGGCCACGCGTGCGGGTCGCGGGTGAGGTAGATGAGCCGGGCGTCGGACGGGCAGCCTTGGACGGGGCAGGTGACGCAGCGGTCGGTCGCGCCGGGTGGGGCGTGTTCGGGTCGGAAGTGGTGCAGGGCGCCCTCGCTGGTCACGCGTTCGGGCGGACTTCCGGCGAAGGCGCGCAGCAGGTCGAGGTCGTGGCAGCTCTTGGCGAGCAGGAACGGCGCGGCGGGCGGGGACGCGCGCCAGTTGCCGCGCACGTAGGAGTGCGCGTAGTGCCAGTGGGCGACGTTCTCCGCATGCTGAATGCCGATCAGGGTGCCCAGGGCGCCGCTGTCCAGCACGCGCCGCACCTCCCGGAAGAAGGGCGCGGCGCGCAGGACGTGGCAGACCGTGACCCGCCCGCTGCTGGTGGCCTCGGCCGCCTGGAGGAGGTCGAGTTCGGGTTCGGTCAGGCAGACTGGTTTTTCCAGCAGCACGTCGTAGCCCAGCGCGAGCGCCTGCAGGCACGGCGTGACGTGCTGATCGTCGGGCGTGGCGATCACGACGGCGTCTGCCACGCGGCCCAGCGCGAAGAACGCGTCCGGGTCGCGGTACTGCCGTTCGGGTGGGACGGCGTGGCGGGTGGCGACCTCCTGCAGGCGGGCCGCGCGGGGGTCCACGACGTGCGTGACCTGCGCGCCGTGCCCCGTGAGGAGGCGGGCGTACACGTCCCCGCCGCGGTTGCCCGCCCCGACGATCGCCACGCGGAGGGTCATGGGGTGCGCCGCTCCACGCCCCAGCCGCTGCCCGCTGGCCGCGCGAGGTGCCCGGCCTGCCAGTCCAGGCCGGTGAACGGGTCGTCCGCGAGGAGCAGCGCGCCGTCCAGGTCGGCCCAGTCGCACGCGCCCGCGAGGTGCGCGGCGGCAGCGATGCCGAGGCTGCTCTCGATCATGCAGCCCATCATGACGGACATCCCGTGCGCGCGCGCCAGCCGCAGCGCCCGTAGCGCCTGGAGGGGTCCGCCGAGCTTGGCGAGCTTCAGGTTCACGCCGTCGAACGCGCGGGCCAGGGCGATGACGTCGCCGACATGGTGCAGGCTCTCGTCCGCGACGATGGGCACGCCGGAGACGGCGCGCAGCGCGGCGTGCCCGTCCAGGTCCCCGGCGGCGAGGGGCTGCTCGACAAACTCCACGTCGGCGGCGTCCAGCACGCCCAGCATGCGGCGGGCCTGGGTGCGGGTCCAGGCGGCGTTGGCGTCCACGCGCAGGCGGACGTGCGGGGCTTCCTCGCGCAGCGCGGTGAGAATCGCCTCGTCGCGGTCGGTGCCCAGCTTCACCTTCAGCACGCCGTGCCCGCGTGCGGCGGCCTCGCGTGCCTGGCGGCGCATGTCGTCCAGGTCGGCGATGCTGACGGTGTAGCTGCTCTCGGGGAGGGGCGCGGGGCTCAGGCCGAGCAGCTGCCACACGGGCACCCCGGCCCGCGCGGCGCACCACTCGACGGCCGCCATCTCCAGCGCGCACTTCACGCTGGGGTGGTCGTACGGCATGCGGGCCGAGAGGCGGGCGTGCAGTCCGTCCCAGTCCCAGGGGTCCTGCACCGCGTCGGCCAGGATGGGCAGGACGGCCTCGACGGTGCCGCGCGTCTCGCCATAGAAGGCGTTCGGGGCGGCCTCGCCGCGTCCGGTCACGCCATCGTAGGTCAGGGTGACGAGGGTGCGCGGGTAGACGCTGTGCGTCCAGCGGGCGATACCGAAGGGTTGCGCGGTGTGCAGGTCCAGTGTCTCCCAGGTGATCGAGGGTCCGGTCACTGGGGCCACCGTCCGAAGCCGCTGAGGTCCGCCTGGAGGCGCGTGCCGTACTCGCCCTCGCCGAGCGTCTCGATGGTCACGCGCATGTGGGTGGCGTTGGCGTGCAGCATCCGCTGTTCGCCGAGCATCAGGCCGACGTGACCGGGGAAGAACGCGAGGTCGCCCGGCTGCGCGTCGGTCACGGGGGTCAGGGCGCCCTGCTGCTGGTCGGCGTCCCGTGGGAGGTCTCGGCCGAACGCGCCGTACACGATCTGCGTCAGCCCGGAGCAGTCCAGCCCCCAGGCGCTGCGTCCTCCCCACACGTAGGGCGTGTCGAGAAAGCCCACGGCGAAGGTGAGAAGGTCGTCCTGTGGCGGCGTGAGGATTGTTTCCTGCACCCAGGCGTCGGTGCCGTCGGGGAGGTGCACGGGTACCCAGCGGCGGTGGTGCTCGGTGACGGCGTCGCCGGGCGCGCGGATGATTCGCGCGCCGAAGGCCAGTTCCGCCTGGATGGGGCAGCTGATCTTCGGCCCGGCGTACGCGTGGGCGCGGCGGGCGGTGACGGTCAGGTCGGGCGACCAGGGGCGGATCTGCACGCCGTCGGCGCGGGTCCAGCCGAGGTACTGGTCGTGGGTGGTGCGGACGTAGGCCCAGCCGTCGGCGTTCTCCCACAGGAGTTCCAGGGGCTCGCCGGGCAGCGCCTCGGTGACCTGGGCGGTGTGGGCGTCCGGTTCGGCGCGCAGGCTCAGGCGGCGGGCAGCGTGGGCGGCGGTGGGGGCGACGAATCGCCAGCCGGGTTCGGTGAGGTGGCCTCGCAGGGCGTCCTCAGCGATCCGCATGCGGGGGTCGTGGGCGTGCGTGCGGGGGTCGGGGGTGGTCGTCACGGGCCACAGCCTACGTCAGTGACGCCCCCGGCGGGGGTGAGGGTGGTGCACGCCACTGGGCGCGCGCCATAATGGCCGTCTAGTTCACTTTGTTCGATGCGGAACTGCCGCTGAAATGGAACCAATTCCACATCGGGATCCGTTCTCTGTGTCCTGCCTGCAGGACGCCGCCCCCCCGTGTCTCCAGGAGTTCACATGAACCGACGTCTCCGACTGATCGCCCTTGTCCTCACCCTCACCGGCAGTGCCCAGGCCGCCACGCTGACCGTCTGGACCCACTTCAACGACGCCGCCGAGACCAAATGGCTCAAAGGGCAGATCAACACCTACAGCAAACTCAGCGGCAACACGGTCAACCTCGTCAACGTTCCCCTCGACAAAATCGTCGACCAGCTCCTGAAAACCGCCAAGCAGGGCAAGGGACCGGACGTGATCGTCACGCTCCCGCAGGACCGCATCGGGCAGCTCGCCCAGGCTGGTGTCATCGAACCCCTGACCACCACCTCACGCCGCAGCGAATTCGACCAGACCACCGTCCGCGCCCTGACCGTCAGCGGCAAACTGTACGGCCTGCCCATGTTCGCCGAGTCCGTGGCGCTGGTCTACAACAAGAAACTCGTGCCGACCGCCCCCACCACCTGGGCAGACTTCCTGCGCGTCGCGAAGAGGAACACCGACGCCAGCGCCGGTCGCTACGGGTTCCTGACCGACCTGAGCAACGCCTACATGAACTACGGTTTCTTCAGCGCGTACGGCTCGTACGTGTTCGGCGGCACCAGCACCCTCGACGTGCGTGACATCGGCCTGAACAACAGCGGCGGCAGCAAGGCCCTGGCGTTCATGAACGACCTGCGCTTCAAGGACAAACTCGTCCCGGCCGGCATGACGGGCGACAAGATCAAGTCCGCCTTCCTGAAAGGTCAGGCGGCCATGATCGTCACCGGACCCTGGGACATGGGGGACATCAAGAAGGCCGGGATCAACTACGGCATCGCCGCGTTCCCCACTCCTCCCGGTGCGACCGGCAAATGGAGCCCGTTCGTGGGCGTGCAGGGCGTCGTGCTGAACGCCTACGGCACCCAGAAACCCGAGGCGCTGGCCTTCGCCGAGGGGCTCGTCACGAGCGTCGCGCAGCTGTCCTTCAATCAGGCCGGTGGGCGCATTCCCGTCAACCTGGGCGTCCGCATCCGGCTGTCCAGCAACCCCATCGTGGCCGGGTTCGGCCGCGTGATCAGCAGCGGCACCCCCATGCCCAACGTGCCCGAGATGGGTCAGGTGTGGGGCCCGTGGAGCAGCGCCGTGGACGCCAGCGTGCAGAAACCCGCCCAGAACTACGCGTCCCTGCTCGACACCGCCGTGAAAACCATGCAGAAAACCATCAAGTGACCCACGGGAGGACAGGCGCGGTCAGATCGGCTGACTGCGCCTGTCCTCCCATGCGCGGCTGAACGCACCATGCGCCCGAACCTCTTTCACCTGCTGAACGCCGCCGGGCAGTGTCCGCCCGACCTCGCCCTGCAGATCGAGGAGGGTGGACGCCGCACTGTACGTCAGCCCCTGGACGATTCCCGAGACAGGCCTGGTCGGGAACGCCCCGGACGGCTTCAGCGTTCACGTTGCCCTGACGCCTGGCAGTCCGCACTTCCTGACGGGGTGGCAGCGCGAACTGCCCGCGACCCTCGCGCACGAACTGCACCACGCCCGGCGCTGGCGGCACGCGGGCCTGGACGCTTGACACGCTGGGCTCCGAGGTCAGGGTCTGCACCGGAGGCACGCTTTTCAAAGTTTGCCTCTCAAGGTGCGCGAGCACGCAAGCGAGGAGCAAGCCAACTCCAGATCCTCAGGAGCATAAGGAGGACGACACCAGTCAATCCCAGGTAATTTTGGAGATCGTCTGCAACCCAGTACAGGAGTGGCTTCCAGCTGGGGATAAGTTCAGGGAGGATCAGGAAGACGGCGAGAAAAGCAGACGTCATTGCAGCTTCATGGCCTATCTTTCGCCAGGAGAGACGTCTATACGCCCTCCTATAGACCAGAAAGTAGGCCGTGAGACTGACTACGCCAATTAACAGATCCTGCACTGAAAGCCCAGGCATGATTCCAGACTACGTCATTCAGAAGCGAGGTAGGACCGTAGATGACGGCAGATAAGGGCGCTGATTAAGCGGTGTGGCACAACCGGTGGATCCGAGTGGGTGCGGGGAGGGGTGAGGCGGCTTACAGGCGGTGCGTGAGCCAGCGCGCCCAGTTCCCCCACGCCACGCCCTCCCGGGCCTCCTGGGGCAGTTCGTCCAGAAAGGCAGGCACCTCGGCGTAGCGGTCCACGCCCGCCGGGGTCTTCTCCGCGCCGAAGCCACCGTCCAGGTCCGTGCCGAGGGCCACGTGCTCCCAGCCGACCAGCGCCGCGTAGTGCCGGGCGTGCGCGGCCAGTTCCGAGAGGGGCACCCGGTCCAGGCTGCCCTCGGGCAGCGGGCGGATGAAGCGGTTCAGGAACACCAGCCCGATCATCCCGCCGGACTGCGCCACCGCGCGGGCCATGTCGTCGGTCAGGTGGCGGTTGCCGGGCACCAACGTGCGGCTGTTCGCGTGGGTGGCGATCACCTGCGGCGCGACCTCCATCGCCTCCCAGAACGACGCGTCATCCAGGTGAGAGGCATCCAGCGTCACGTTCAGGTCCCGCATGGCCTGCACCAGCTCGTGCCCCTGCGGCGTCAGGGGTCCCGGTGCGTCCGTCCCTCCGGCGTAGCGGGTGCGTCCCCAGGCCGGGCCGATGACGCGCACGCCCCGGTCGACCCAGAACGGCAGGTCCGCCGCGTCCCGCACCGGATCGGCGCCCTCCATGAGCAGCACGACCCCCGTCGGCGCGCCGTGATCCTGAAGGTGCGCGCTGACCGCCTCCCGGGTCCGCAGCAGCCGGATCAGGCCGGCGTCCTCCCAGCGGTGGTAAACATCCAGCTGCGCCAGCGCCTGCGCCCGCGCGCCCGCGTGGTCGCCGTACCCGCCTGGACTGCCCGCCCCGTGAGGCAGGGCGAACAGCGTCCCGAAGCAGACGCGCACACCCGCCGCCCGCAGTTCCGGGAGGGTCACGGTGGCCGTCTCGCCTGCGACGGGATCGGCGGCACGCAGGGCCTCCAGCTGAAGGGTCAGGTCCCGGCCGTTCAGTGCGTTGAACGCCAGGTCGAGGTGCCCGTCGATCAGCATGCGGCGACCAGTCCGTCCACCACGCCCAGCACCTGCGCCAGATCATGAATCGCGTCCGGGTGCTCACCCTGCAGGTCGATCAGCAGGGCGTGCATGCCGAGCGCGCGGGCCGCCTCGACATTCTCGATCTTGTCGTCCACGAACAGTACCCCGGTCGGCGGCACGCCCAGTGCCTCGGCCGCGTGCCAGTACGCCCCGGCATCCGGTTTGTGCACCCCGACCGAGCACGAGGCGACCGCGGCGTCCACCAGATCGTCCAGACCCACGGCGCGGAGCGTCCGGTCGATGCTGGGCAGCGTATTGCTGAGCACGCCCACCTTCAGGCCGCGGGCCCGCAGGGCACTGATGACGTCACGCGCGTTCGGGACGGCTTTCATGTACGCCTCGTACGGCCAGCGGGCCATCAGCTGCGCCGTCTGCTCCTGAGTGAGGTTCAGGATGCCCGCGAGTTCGTCCCCGTACGCCTGCCAGAAGGCGTCTTCCTGCGCCTGGGTGCGCAGGTCCCACCAGTCCAGCGCGCGGCGGTTCCACTGCTCGCGCAGCGCGCCGCCGAAGGTGCGGGCGTCGATGCCGAAAGTCTCCTGCCCCCACAGGGCCGCCTCGCGGTACACGCCGGGATCGGTGAAGGCGATGGTGTCATCCCGGTCGAACAGGACGGCGCGCAGGGGAGAGTGACTGGACATGCCGGACACTCTACGGCGCGCCGAACGCCCCCGATTGTGGATCGCCGTGGCCTGACCCCTGCTCGGCGTCCCAAATTCGCGCAATGAGCGCAATATTGCGACTATGCATCTTATTTTTGAGCAATAAATTGAGATCTAAACAAGATATTTTGAGATGATTGGCAATCCTGTTGCTAAATCATCCATTCACGCGCTACGCTGACCCCATGCTGGACGCCACCCCCGAGCACACCCTGCTGACCCCCGGACCCACCCCCATCCACCCCCGGGCCATGCAGGCCCTCACCCGCCCGATGCTCGGCCACATGGACCCCGAAGTCTTCGCGCTGAACCGCGAGATCCAGGCCGACCTGCGCGTCATGTACGGCACCGAGGAAAGCACCTTCACCGCTCTGCTGGCCGGCACCGGCAGCCTGGGCATGGAAGCCGGATTCGCGAACCTCGTCGAGGCCGGAGACGACATCCTGGTGTGCGCCAACGGCTCGTTCGGCCGCCGCATGGCCGAGATGGCCGCCCGCTACGGCGCCCGCGTCCGCCTCGTCACCGCACCCCTCGGCGAGGCCATCAACCCCGACGACGTCGCCGCGCACCTCGACGGCGCGAAGATGGTCGCCGTCGTCCACGGCGAGACCAGCACCGGCGTCCTCAACCCCGTCCCGGAGATCGCCCGCCTCGTCCGACAGAGCGGCGCGCTCCTGACCGTGGACGCCGTCACCACCGCCGGAATGGAACCCTTCCACATGGCGCAGTGGGGCGTGGACTACGCCTACACCGGCGCGCAGAAATGCCTCAGCGCCCCCCCCGGCCTCGCCCCGGTCGCCATCAGCGAACGCGCCTTCGCCCGCTTCGCCGCGCGCCGCACCCCCACACCCCTCTGGTACTGCGACTTCGAAGGCCTGCGCGACTACTGGGAGGATCACTCCTACCACCACACCGTGCCCGTCAACCTGCACTACGCGCTGCACGCCGCCCTGCGCGCGGCTCTCGACGAGGGCCTCGAGAACCGCCAGCGGCGCGTCCAGCAGGTCGGGGCGGCCATCCAGGTGGCGCTCGCGCCGCTGGGCTTCACGCCGTACGTCCGCCGACCCGAGGACCGCCTGCCCACCGTCCTCGCCCTGCGCCTCCCCGAGGGTTTCGACGATGCCGGCGTCCGCAAGGCCCTGCGCGACCGGCACATCAGCGTCACCGGCGGCCTGGGCCCCACGGCCGGCCTGATCTGGCGTCTGGGTCTGATGGGCGAAACCGCCCGCCCCGGACCGTACCTCACGCTGATGCACGCCCTGGAAGACCTGCTCGGAGAACGCGGCCTCGCCGACCGCTTCCAGGCGGCCCTTGAACCCGTTCCAGCCTGATGACCCACGCACAGTTAGGGCCGCCCTCGGCATGGGCGGCCCTTCCCGTGACGGCGTGCCTAGCCCATGCGGCCCGTGCGGATCACGTCCGCGATCACCGGCGGCAGGTTCCACGCCATGATGTCGAACGCACTCGACGCGAAATCGTACGTGACCTTATGTAGCGTCACCTTCGGCTTGCGGCCCACGCAATCGACCAGCACCACATCCGCACCCGGCTCGTGATTCAGCGTCAGGCCCACGCTGCCCGGATCCACGAACGTCGTATCTCCAATCACCCGGATGAACGGCACGTGCGTCCCACCCACCAGCACCACCCGCGCTCCCAGCGAATCCGCCAGCGTCTCCAGTTCCCGCTCGGGCGCCATCAGGTCCATGCGCTGCTCCGGGTCATGCGGACTGCCATGGAAGAACCGCACGCGCCCCACCGGCGTCATGATCCGCCCGCCCGGCGGCAGCCGACGCAGGAAATCCACCTGATCCGGCGTCAGCATCTTCTTCGTCCAGTTCAGCACCTGATCCGCCACGCCCTTCCGGTCCGCCCGTTCGCCCATGTCCATGGCGACACGCATGTCACTGGACCCCAGGCCCACAACCCAGCCTTCCCGCTTCACGAAATCGATGACCGGACCCGGGCTGGCCCCATACCCCACCAGATCCCCGACGACGATCACCTGATTCACGATGTTCTCCGACAGGAACCGCTTCACGGCCGTCAGTGCGTGAATGTTCCCGTGAATGTCACTGATAAACGCCAGTCTCAAGGTGCGTTCATCCTAGACCAAAACACGCCGACCCACCCACCCAACCCACCCGACAGGCCCCTATAGTGGCGGCGATGCCCACCCCCGCCACCGGCCTCCTCCTCGGACTGCTGCTCGCCGCCTGCGGCCTCCCGCTCCCCTGGAGCGCCCTGAGCTTCATCCCGCTGACCCTGATCCTCGTCTTCACCGCCCGTGCCGACACGCCCCGCCACGCCGCCGGACGAGCCTTCTGGGTGGGCTTCGGGTACTTCGGCCTGCACCTGTGGTGGCTGGGCGCGTTCCTCGTGAATCTCCTCGGATTCCCACCCCTCGGCGCGGCCGCCGCTCTCCTGTTTGCCCTGGAAGGCGCGTTCCTGGTCATCACGGCCTTCCTGGCCACCAGCGTCGCCCGCACCAGAACCGGTCGCATCTGGACCCTCGCGGGCGCGTGGGTCATCCTGGAATGGCTGCGGTTCCTCGGCCCGCTCGCATTCCCCTGGCCGACCCTCGGGTATACGCTGCTGCCCACCCCCGCCATCCAGATCGCGGACCTGGGCGGCGTCCTCCTGGGCAGCGTGCTGATCTCCTTTACCGCCGCCAGCCTCGCCCACGCCTGGACCGAACGCGGACAGTGGGGGAGACGTCCCCTCGCACCCGCCTTGCTGGCGGCCATCGCCTGGGCCGCTGCCCTCGGCTACGGCCTCACCCGCACCCCCGGCACCGGACCCGAACAACCCATGCGCGTCATGCGCGTCACCTTCGACGTGTTCGCGCGGGCCAGTAACTCCTCCGACGCCATCGCGGAATTCGAGGCGCAACGAGCCGCCAGTCTCAACCGGCCCCAAGGCAGCGTCGTCGTCTGGAGTGAAAGTGCCACCCGTAACCAGTCCACACCTGCTCAGCCACGCACCGCCATCCCTGGCTTCCCAGGACCTGGAATCACCGGGTACAGCGGCGCGCAGTTCACGCCACTCCCGAACAACCAGTACCGCACCGAGGAATTCAACACCGTCACCACCCTCGACACCGCAGGCCGCATCCAGAGCGTCAATGCCAAGGCTCAACCCGTCCCCTTCGGCGAACTGTTCCCTCTGCGCCCCATCCTGAACCCCATCTATGGCCTGCTCGAACGCAACCTCGGCTTCACGCTCGGCAGCATGCCCCGCAACCTCACTCCCACGCCCCTCAGCCTGAATGGCGTGCTGTACGGCGCGTACATCTGCTACGACAGCGTGTTCCCGCGGGTGGCCCGCGCTCTGGCCGCGCAGGGCGCGCAGGTTCTCGTGAACCCCAGCAACGACGGCTGGTACCAGGGCTGGGGCGTGCAGCAGCACTTCAGCATGGGCCGAGTCCGCGCCATCGAAACGCGCCGCTGGCTGGTGCGCAGCGTCAACAACGGTGTCGCCGGGGCGGTGAACGATCTCGGCCAGCCCGTGCAGATTGTCGAGAGCGGTGACGAGTTGCAGGTGCTTGATGTCCGCCCCAGGCTCCTGACGGGAACCACGCTGTACGTCCGCCTGGGCGACTGGCCCGCGCTGGTGCTGGCATTGAGCATGGTCGTGTACGGGATGACGCGGCGCGAGCGGATGCTCTGACCTCTGGTGAGATGCTGTCTGAGGCGTGAGGGAGGTGTGGCCGGATCGTGTCTCGATCCTTCCCCAGATACCCCTCCGTTGATAATGCATGTTATCATCGGATCACATGTCAGAGATCACGCCCTACCTCGGCGACCGGCTGGCCCAGGCCCGTGCCCTTGCCGGACTGTCCGACGAGGCCCTGCGCGTCCGCGCCATCACCGCCGCCCGCGACAAGTCCTTCGAGGACCTGTGGTCCCTGACACTCGCGTACCTGAGCAGCGACACCAGCGCCGGCGTGAAACTCAGCCCGCACACCCTGCGCGCCTACCGCAAGGGCGTCGAGGTGCTGCTGGAGCACGCGTCGTCGAACGCCTGGAACCTGCTGCACCCGGGTCGCCGTGAGCCTGGGCTGTACGTGGCCGCGCTGACGGCGTCCGGCCTGAAGCCCGCGACGGTCATGGCCCGCGTGGCAGCCGCCGGGGCGCTGTACCGGGCGCTGCGCTGGGCCGGTGCCACGGATGCCGATCCGTTCGCGGACGTGAAGCGCCCCAAGGACCGCACGAAGGGCGTGGTGAAGAATCCACCGTACCGGGAGGATTTCGTGCAGGCCATGCTGGTCGAGGCGGACCCGCACGAGGCGGCGCTGCTGCTGCTGCTCACGCATGCGGGCCTGCGGATCGCGGAGGCCCTTGCGGTGGAGTGGGTGCATGTGAACCTGTCCGGGCGTCGCCTGCTGGTCGCGCACGGCAAGGGGGACAAGGCGCGGATGGTCCCCATGAGTGCCCGCCTGCGCGAGGCGCTGGAGGTGCTGCGGGGTGCGGCGCCTTCCCAGGGGTTCGTGCTGCCCTGGCGGGCGTATTCCACGGCGTATGAGCGGTTGCAGCGGGTGGCCCTCCGGTGCGGGCGGGAACATGAGTTCCGGGGCTTTCACGCGGGCCGGAAGTACGCCGGGACCCAGCTGTACGCGGCGGTCAAGGATTTCACGCGGGTGGCGGGTTTCCTTGGGCACGAACAGGTCGACACGACGCGCCGGTACGTGGAGGTTCCGGAGGACGACCTGGCGGAGGCCATCGAGGCATTCCGGTAGGTCCGTTACCCTTCGGCGCGGTTTGCCGGGGTGTTCCTGACCTTCCTGTGCGCCTGATGATTTTACGTCGTCCTGGACGGCATTTCTGGGGACATGTTAACTGACCGCCTAGGCAGAAGCTCTGGCGGTCAGTCGGGGTCTTGCGTTCAGGTTTCGATGTCGTCGCGTTTCGCGGCGGTCAGGAAGCGGATCGCGCCGGGCAGGATCTGCGCGGTGAACGGTGTCGTCTCGACGTGCAGTTCACCGTCGTACTGCAGCGGGAAGGGGTCGTCCGCGTCGATCTCGATGTGCCTCGCCTCGATCGTTTCCAGGTTGCCGCTGAAGATGGGGTCACCCAGGTTGAGTTTCACGCGGACCGAGTCGATCAGGTTCGGGATGAGCCGCATGATGTTCCCGGCTTTCAGCAGGATCACGGTGAAGCGGCCGTCGCTGGGGCTGATATCACTGGTGATCGGCAGGCGGTAGTTCGCCATGCCGAAGTTCGCGACCATCACGCCGATCCCCTCGAAGTCGCGCACCTCACCGTCGATCTTCAGGTGGAAGACGGTCTTCTTGGGGTTGAGTTGCTTCATGGCGCTCATGACGTACGCCATGACGCCGAAGCGTTCCTTGAGTTCCTCACTGTCGCGGATCATGCTGGCGTCCGCGCCTGCACCGGCCAGCATGCAGAAGCCGCTCTTCTCGTCCTTGACAGTAATTTCACCCATGTCCACCCGCAGGGCGTGGCCCTCGATCATGATCTCCGCGAGGGACTTCGCGTCCTGCGGGAGGTCGAGGTTCTGCGCGATGAGGTTCGCGGTGCCGGCCGGGAACGCCAGCATCGGGACGTTCTTGTACCGCGAGGCGTAGGCGAGGCTGCTGACGGTGCCGTCCCCGCCCGCTCCGACGAGGTACGTGAACTGCTCGATGTCCGTCACGTAGTCGGCCATGGGGGTATCGGGTTGAAGTTCGCGTTCGGTCACGTCTGCGCCGGCTTCCTTGAGCAGGCGGATGAATTCGGGCAGTTCGCTGTCGCCGCTGCCGCTTTTGGGATTGAAGACCACGAGGATTCGTTTCCCGTTGAGGGTCCCGGTGGAGGTAGGAGCGTTGCCTGTCATCTCATGCATTAGACTGCCTTCACGGAGGAAAGGACATGCTGCGTTTCTTTGTTGCTTCTTTACTGATGGCTGGCGGTCTGGTGGCGTGCGCCCCAGCTCAGCAGGGCGCGTCCCAGATGGTGACGGTCACGCCCATGCTGATCAAGGTGTCCGAGGGGGCCGCGCGGAGCGGCACGGTGACCATTCAGGGTCGTTACCTGGGCGGACCCAGCGCCGGCAAGGTGCGGCTCGGGGCGACCGAGCAGGGTGAGGGCGGGTACGTGTTCCCGGCGGCGGCCGTGCAGTCGTGGACGGACACGCAGATCGTGCTGACCGTCCCGGCCGACGCGCCGGTCGGCGGCAGCTGGCTGTTCGTCGAGGTCGGCGGGATGCGGTCCACGGGCCTGCCGTTCAGCGTCAGGCAGTAAGTGACCGCTCAGGGGGCGGCTCCGGGGGTCCGGGGTCGCCCTCTCCCCTGCCGCGGTGCGTGAGCCGTCCGGCGGATGGGGGTTTTGCCGTGCAGGCGCTATGCTGCTCGGGTTATGGCGATCAACCGCCCCAAGGGCACAGAAGATCACCTCCCGGCCCTGAGTCCGAAACTCACGCTTGACGTTTCGGCTCAGGCGCACGGCTGGCTGGTGGAGAAGGCAAGGCGCGTCCTGGAACGCGCAGGCGCGCAGCGCATCGACACGCCCCTGTTCGAGGAGGCGGACCTCGTCAAACGCGGCGTGGGGGGCAGCACGGACATCGTCCGTAAGGAGATGTTCACCGTGTACTACTTCGGGGATCACGGCGGGTACATCCTGCGGCCCGAGGGCACGGCGGCGATCGTGCGCGCGTACCTGCAGAACGGACTGAAGCAGCTGCCCGCACCACTGAAGTTGTGGACGCATGGACCGATGTTCCGCGCGGAGCGGCAGCAGCGCGGGCGCCTGCGGCAGTTCCATCAGGTGGATTACGAGGTGCTGGGCAGCACGGACGCGCTCGTGGACGCTGAGGCGATTGCGCTGATGGTCGGCGTGGTACGCGAACTGGGCCTGACGGGCGTGCGCGTGAAGCTGGGCAGCATCGGCGACCCGGAGGACCGTGAGCGGTACAACACGTACCTGCGTGAGCTGTTCACGCCGCAGTTGGAGCGCCTGTCGGACGACTCGAAGGACCGCCTGACCCGCAACCCGATGCGCATCCTGGACAGCAAGAGCGCCGGCGATCAGGAACTCCTCGCGGAACTCGGCGTGCGGCCCATGCTGGACTTCCTGGGTGAGGAGGCGGGCGCGCACTTCCGCACCGTGCAGGCCTACCTGACCGAGTGGGGCGTCGAGTACGACATCGACCCGAGCATCGTGCGCGGCCTGGACTACTACCGCCTCACCGCGTGGGAACTCCACCACGAGGGCGTCGGCGCGAAGTCCGCGCTGGGCGGCGGGGGCCGCTACGACGGCCTCGCGCAGGAACTCGGCAGCAAGGAGACCATCCCCGGGATCGGCTGGGCGTTCGGCGTCGAACGGCTCCTGCTAGCGCTGGAAGCCGAGGGCATGGCCCTCCCGGAGATCGCCGGGCCGCTGCTGTACGTCGCCGCGCTGGACGAGGTGAACGTCCCGCACGCCGCGCGGACCGCCATGAGCGCCCGCGCGCACGCCCGCGCGGAATTCGCATACCGCGCGATGAAACCCGCCGCCGCCTTCCGCGATGCTGAACGGCGTGGCGCGCACTGGGTGGCCCTTCTCGGGACCGACGAGGTCACGCAGGGCACCCTCAGCCTCAAGAACATCAGGACCGGTGAGCAGCGCAGCCTCGCCGCCGCCGACCTCGCCACCTTCCTTCAGGAGCACGTATGAAACGCACCGCCATGATCGGCCACCTCACGCCCGCGCACGCCGGGCAGACCGTCACCCTGCAGGGCTGGGTGAACCGCCGCCGCGACCTGGGCGGCCTGATCTTCCTGGAACTGCGCGACCGCAGCGGGCTGGTGCAGGTGCAGGTCGAACCGGACTCCGCCGCGTTCGCCGACGCGGACCGCCTGCGCGCCGAGTACGTCGCGGAGATCGAGGGCACGTACCAGGCCCGCCCCGAGAGCCAGCGCAAGGGGGGCCTCGCGGACTATGAGGTCATCGCCACGCGCGTGAAGGTGCTGAACACCGCGAAGACCACGCCCTTCGAACTGGAGAAGGGGGACAGCGTCGCCGAGGACATCCGCCTGAAGTTCCGGTACCTCGACCTGCGCCGCCCGGAGATGCAGCGCAACCTCGTCCTGCGCAGCAAGGCCGTCGCCGCCGTCACCGAGTACCTCGACCGCGAGGGTTTCGTGCAGGTCGAGACGCCCATGCTCACCAAGTCCACGCCCGAGGGCGCCCGTGACTTCCTGGTGCCCAGCCGTCAGAACCCCGGCGAGTTCTACGCGTTGCCGCAGAGTCCGCAGCTGTTCAAGCAGATGCTGATGATCGCCGGGTACGACCGGTACTACCAGCTGGCCCGCTGCTTCCGCGACGAGGATCTGCGCGCCGACCGTCAGCCGGACTTCACGCAGCTCGACATGGAGATGAGCTTCGTGGAACTCGACGACGTCCTGAGCACCCAGGAGGGCCTGATGGCCCACGTGTTCCGCGAGACGATGGGCGTCGACCTGCCCGTGCCGTTCCCGCGTATGGCGTACATGGACGCCATGAACCTCTACGGCTCGGACAAGCCGGACCTGCGCTTCGACCTGAAGTTCACGGACGTCACCGACCTGTTCCAGGGCGGCGAGTTCAAGGCCTTCGCCACCGCGCAGGCCGTCAAGGTGATCGCCGCGCCCGAACTGACCCGCAAGCAGATCGACGAACTCGAACGCATCGCCAAGCAGAACGGCGCCGGGGGGCTCGCGTGGCTCAAACGCGACGGCGACGGCTTCACCGGCGGCATCAGCAAGTTCGTGACTGCGCAGGCGGCCGAACTGATCGCCCGCACTGGCGTCGAACAGGGCGGCACGCTGCTGTTCACCGCCGGGGAGTGGAAGAAGGCCGTCGGGGCACTCGGCGCGGTCCGCCTCGCCCTGCGCGACCTGTTCGACCTCGCCGCCGCCGGGCCGCAGTTCCACGTCTCCTGGGTCACGGAGTTCCCCCAGCTGGAATTCGACGACGACAGCGGCACCTGGACGTACATGCACCACCCCTTCACCGCCCCCCACCCCGACGACCTGAACCTGTTCGGCACCGACCGCCAGGGGGAAATCCGCGCGCAGGCGTACGACCTCGTCCTGAACGGCTTCGAGGTCGGCGGCGGCAGCATCCGCATCCACGACCCCGCCGTCCAGGCGCAGATGTTCCAGGCGATCGGTTTCAGCGCCGAGCAGGCCCGCGAGAAATTCGGGTTCTTCATGGACGCCCTGGAGTACGGCACGCCCCCCCACGGCGGCATCGCCTGGGGTTTCGACCGCCTGATCATGGTCATGAGCGGCGCGACCAGCATCCGCGAGGTCATCGCCTTCCCGAAGAACAACCGCGGCGTGGACCTCATGGCCCTGGCACCCTCCCCCGTCGAGCCGGGCCAGCTGGCCGACGTCGGCCTGAGCGTGGCGGCTTCCGATATCTGAAACTGGCGAGAACTGATCTGAACGGGGAGGGCAACCTCCCTCAGTTCCTCTACCTTCAAGTGAAACTATTCACGATTAATCCAGGTCGTGAATAGTCTGTCTATTTTGTTGATAGCTTTCAGACTCCGACCATTCGAAGAAATTCCAGCGTCAGCTGAGCCACGGCCCGTGGGTGGGTATCCGTGAGGCCATGCGGCGCACCTGGAATCTGCCACACGATGGCCCCCTCGATGTCCGAGGAAATCCGTTCGACCGTCCAGGTCTGGATCACCGGATCGGCCGCCCCGTCAATGAGCAGCGTCGGTACCCTCACCTGCGGCAGTAACGGTCCCGTCATGTGGGCTTCCTGATCACGCGCCAGCAGGAGCATCCGGCGTCCCCCGCACCGCCGGTAGGCCCGCAACCCCGGCCACAACAGACCCGGCCGTTCTCTCGGCAGGTCGCGCAGCAGGCGCAACAACTGCAGCCGAACGCTGGGGTTCTCCGGAATACCAGTCGGAGCACACGCAATAAGGGCCGGGCTCAGGCTGGGGTGCCGGGCCGCGAGATCAAACATCACCTCTCCCCCCAGGGAGTGCCCGAAGACCGGGCTTCCAGACAACCCTGCCGCCTGTAACCACTGCGCCAGGTGGTCCGTGAGGTGCTCGATGCACACCGGGTAGTCGGAGCGGCCCTCACTGTCCCCATGACCGGGGGGGTCGTACACGAAGACGGTGCGTTCACGCGCGAGTTCGCGGGCCAGTCGGGCGTACATCCAGGAGGCGCAGCCCAGTCCGGGCACGATGACGAGCGGCGCGCCACGCCCACGCTTCCACGCGTGAGTGCGCAGTCCGTTGACGGTGAGGTACGTCGGCTGTCCCCTCAAATGGATGGCCTGACCTCTCCCCTGTTCAGGAAGTCGAGCACCAGCGAGTTGAATTGTTCGGGCGCGTCCACCATCGCCACGTGACCAGCGCGGGGAATCACCTCGAACCTGGAGCCGGGCAGCGCCGCGTGCAGCAACTCGCCCACCGGGAGAGGCACGAGGATATCCCGTTCTCCCCAGATGATGAGAGTCGGCACGCGGATGAGCGGCAGGATGTCCTGCACGCTGTCGCGCAGCAGATCGGTCGCGTTGCGCCACAGGTTGAGCGGCCCAGCGCGCAGGCCGTCCAGGACGATGCGGCCGATGAAGCGGCGGTCACCCAGCCAGGCGGCGCGCGGCAGGTGCAGCGCCGTTCTGGCCGGGTTGGCGCGCAGCAGTCCACTGGCACACACGAGCACGAGGCGCGTCACGCGGTCTGGTCGTTGCGCGGCGACATGCAAGCTGATCTGCCCTCCCATGGAGTGACCGATCAGGGTGACGTCGCGCAGGTCTCGGTCATCCAGCCACGCGGCGATCAGCGCGGCCGCCTCGCGCACGGTGCGCGATGGGCGCCCCCGGGACAGGCCGTACCCGCTGAGATCCAGACTGTAAACCGAGTGATCCTGTTTCAGTGCGGGGACGTTGAGTCTCCACCAGCGGGTGGAGCCACTCAGGCCGTGAACCAGCACGATGGGCGGGCCACCACCGGTGCGTCGGACGCTCAGGTGCGCGCCGTCATGTGTGAAGGACTCGGTGGCCACGTCCCGCAGGATAGAGGGTGTGGGGCAGAGGCGTCCTGCATGGAAAACTCACGCTTGAACCTACATGATGATCACCCAACCATGTGATTAATTTCACGATTGATCGTGTTCGTGAATGATTTGCCCGTTAGAACTCCTCCGCTTCGCACTTCTCGTCACGGAACAGCATTCCGTCCTCCACTATGCTTCGTAGCGTGCGCCCCGACGACCTGCCCGTGCTGCCCGCCACGCCCGGCGTGTACATCTTCCGCAAGGGCGGGACGCCCATCTACATCGGCAAGGCCAAGAACCTTCGCTCCCGCGTCAACCAGCACTTCAAGGCGGGCGGCAAGAGCGGGAAGTTCACCGCGCTGGCCGACACCCTGGAATTCATCACCGCGCGGAACGAAGTCGAGGCGCTGGTCCTTGAAGCGAACCTCATCAAGCAGCACCGGCCGCACTACAACGTCACGTTGAAGGACGACAAGCACTACCCGTTCCTGAAACTGACGAACGAGGCCTTCCCCATGCTGGTCGTCACGCGGCGCGTCCTGAAGGACGGGGGGCGTTACTACGGCCCGTACCCGGACTCGTCCGCGGTGCGGCGCGTGAAGAACCTGATCGACACGATGTTCCCCCTGCGGAAGAACAGTGGGCTGCCCATGCAGCACAAGCCGCGCCCCTGCCTGAACTTCCACATGGGCCGCTGCCTGGGCCCCTGCGTGAACCGCGCCGACGCGGGCGAGTACGCGCGGGTGGTGGACGACGTGACCAGCCTGCTGGAAGGCCGCGCCGCGCCCGTGATCGCCCGGCTGCGCGAGGACATGAAGGTCGCCGCGAAGGGGCAGGATTTCGAGCAGGCGGCCCGCGTACGCGACCGGGTGCAGGCCGTCGAGAAGCTGTTCGGGACCGAGCAGCACGCCTTCGTCAGCGAGGAGACCGACCTGGACTTCCTGGGCGCCGCGCAGGCCGGGGAGTACGCGATGGTGCAGCTGTTCCGCATGCGCGGCGGGCGCGTCGTGGGCCGCGACAAGCGGTTCCTGAGCGGCACGGAGGACGCCCCGCTGGGCGAGATCGTCGAGGCGTTCGTGCAGGACTACTACACCCAGGCGACGCACGTGCCCCCGCTGATCCTGCTACCTGCCGACTTCGAGGACGCGCCTACCTGGAGTGACTTCCTGTCGGAGAAGGCCGGGCGGAAGGTCGAGATGCGCACCCCGAAACGCGGGGACAAGGTGGACCTGATCGACATGGCGCAGCGCAACGCGCAGAACGGCCTGGATTCCGAGATGGCGCTGCTGGAACGCCGGGGCGACCATCCGGGCCTGGACGCGCTGCGCGAGGTGCTGGCCCTCCCAGACAGGCCGTGGCGGATCGAGGGGTACGACAACAGCAACCTCTTCGGCACGAACATCGTGTCCGGGATGGTCGTGTTCGAGGGGGGCCGCTCGCGACGCGGGGAGCACCGGCGCTTCAAGGTGCGCGGCCTGGACCACCCGGACGATTACACCAGCATGCGGCAGACGATCACGCGGCGCTTCACGGGGAGCCTCAGTGACAAGCTACCCCTGCCGGACCTGCTGCTGATCGACGGGGGGCGCGGACAGGTGAATGCCGCGCTGGACGCGCTGAAGGAAGCGAACCTGCACATTCCGGTCGTGGGCCTCGCCAAGCGGGAGGAACGCCTGATCCTTCCCGGTCGCTACGGGGCGCAGTGGTGGCTGGAGACCGGCACGGAGGTCGGCGTGGAGCGGGAACTGCTGCTGCCGCACACGCACCCGGCGCTGCGGATGCTGATCGGCGTGCGGGACGAGGTGCACAACTACGCCGTGACCTACCACCGCAAGCTGCGTGGCGAGGCGATGCTGCGCAGCGTGTTCGACGACCTGCCAGGCATCGGGCAGAAACGGCGCGACGCGCTGCTGGAGCACTTCACCAGCCTGGAGGACCTCGCCAGCGCCCCGCTGGAGCAGATCGCGGCGGTGCCCGGCATGACCATGCGCGCCGCGCAGAGCGTGAAGACGTTCCTCGCGGAGCGGGACGCCCGCGCCGCCCCGATCAGCAGCTGACCCTCGCCGATCAGGCGTCTCCTGGGCAAAAGGGCGCCGCTCCTCTTCACGGGGAAGGGAGCGGCGCGGGGAGGGTGCTCGGGAGCGTCACGCGAGACGCAGGCGGTGCAGGAGGGCGCGCAGGGCACCGGGCTTGACGGGAACTCGCTGGGCGGCCTGGGCCTGACGGACGAGGCGGGCGTGCTGGGCTTCCTGCAGGAGGTCCTGCGCGTGAAGCTGGAGAAGATCATGTTGCATTCTGGGCTCCTGAGGTCGCGTCGCCGCCCGGGTGGCGGCCCTTGATGAACGCGGTCCTTCTGTCTCCTATGGTGCGCTCCGGGCGGGGACGGCCGCATGCACCGGGTGGCGCATGCCCCGTTAAGCCAAAGGGCGCAGGAGCGTTAAGCAAGGCGCAAGCGGGCCGGGGTGCGTCGTGCGGACGTGTCGGGCTGTAATGACAGGATGTTTCCCCGGTCCCGCCGTGAATTCGTGCCGTACGTGAAGACGCACTGGCGGTCCCTCCTGAAGCTGCTGCTGGGCGTGATGATTCCATTCGTCCTGTTCACGCACCTGACCCACGAGATCTTCCGCGAGGGGGGCTTCGCGTGGGATCAGGCGATCCTGAACTGGTACGCGCAGCGGCGCACCCCCGGCCTGACGCACTTCGCGGAGGTGCTCGCCCTGCTGGGTGGCGTGTCGGTCCTGCCGTTCGTGACACTCGTCATCGCGTGGCTGATGGGCCGCGCCAGCGGCAAGGCGCACGGGTGGTTCCTGGTCAGCAGCGTCGCCGGAGCCACGCTGCTGAACGTCGTGGCGAAGGTCGTGTTCCAGCGCCCCCGCCCGGACGAACTGGTCGCGGTCCTGACGGAGCCGGGCTTCAGCTTCCCCAGCGGGCACGCCATGGCGAACGCCGCGTTCGGGCTGGCCCTGGCCCTGGCCTTCTGGCGGTCACGGGCAGGGTGGCCCGTCGCGGTGTTCGGGGCGGTGTGGGCTCTGGCCATCGGCGTCAGCCGCAACTACCTAGGCGTGCACTATCCGTCGGACGTGCTGGCGGGGTTCACGGCGAGCGTCACCTGGGTCGCCGGGCTCTACATCCTGATGGCGCGCCGCTGGCCGCAACTGCGCAAGAGCCCGGGCGGGGAGCGGGATACCCGGCCCGGCGCACCGAGAAACGAGTCTCAGCCGTCACCATCGGAAACAGTTGTCGTTACGGATCAGGAATGAAGTCAACGTGATCCGCTCCGCATGACGAGAGGGCCCCCGGCACACGCCGCGAGGCCCTCATTCTCATTCTGGACGGGTCAGGCGGTGGCGGGCGTTCCCAGGTCGAAGGCGCGGTGCACGGCGAGGGTCGCGCCGTCCACCTGCTCGGCCTCGACCGCGACGGACACGTTCAGTTCGCTGCTGCCCTGCGAGATCATGAGCACGTTCACGTCCTGATCGGCCAGCGCTGTGAACATCCGCGCGGACACGCCCTTCTGGCCGCGCATGCCGCTGCCCACGATGGCCAGGACGGCCACGCCGGGCTGCACCTCGACCTTCAGTTCCAGGCTGACCCCGGCGCGCAGGGCGCTGAGGGTGCGTTCGGCATCCACGGTCTGCACGGCCAGCGACACGTTGCTCATGCTGGACGACTGCGACACCATCAGCAGCGTGACGTTCTCGCGGGCGATCGCGTCGAACACGCTGGCGATCACCTCTGGAATGCCGAGCACCCCGGCGCCGCTCACGTTGATGATGCTCACATTGCGGATGGCGGTGACGGCCTTGACCGGGTGGCCCGCCTCGTCGCGCGGGTCGGCCTGCACGAGCGTGCCGGGGAAGTCCGGATCGGCGGCGCTCTTGACGCGCAGGGGAATGCCGCTCTCCTGCAGGGGCGTGACGGCGAGGGGGTGCAGGACCTTCGCGCCGAAGTACGCGAGTTCCATCACCTCGCCGTACGACAGGACCTCGATATTGCGGGCGTCCTTGACGACGCGGGGGTCGGCGCTCATGACGCCGTCCACGTCCTTCCAGGCCCACACCTCGTCCGCGCCGAGCGCCTTGCCGATGATGGTGGCGCTGAAGTCCGTGCCGCCGCGCCCCAGCGTCGTGATCGCGCCCTTCTCGGTCTCGCCCATGAATCCCGCCACGACGGGCGTCACCCCGGCGGACAGCAGGCCGCTCAGGCGGTCCTTGACGCGTTCGTACGTGTTCACGAGGGGCTTGGCGTTCCCGAAGTGACTGTCCGTGAGGATGCCTGCCTCGCCGCCCGAGAGGTGGTGGGCGCGCAGTCCGTCCTGCTCGAGCGCGAGGCTCATCAGGGGCGCGGAGAGGCGCTCGCCGAACGCGACGATCAGGTCGCGGCTGCGGGGCGTCAGTTCGCGCAGCAGGTACACGCCGTACACGGCCTGGCGGAGCGTCTCGTGCATCTCGCGGATCTCGCGGACGGTGGTGCTGTCGGGCGCCGCCCCGAGTTCCTGCGCGGCCGTGAAGTGCCGGGTGCGCATCAGGGCGATCTCGTCGTTGGCGCTGGCGATGTCGCCCGACTGCGCGGCGTCCGCGAGCTTCAGCAGCTGGTTCGTGACGCCCGCCATGGCCGAGACGACCACCACGACCTTCACGCTGTCGCGGATGGAGCGGGCGGCCAGCGACGCGCTGTGGCGGATGGCACGGGAGTCCTGCATGTTCGTGCCGCCGAACTTCATGACGAGAAGGTCGTAACTCATGGCGAGCAGTATGACCCGAACGCCCACCACACGGGCCGGGGCGTCTGGGCAGCCGTCAAGGGCACCCGGGTGCGGTTGCCGTGCCGTCAGTAGAAGTCGATCTGGGTGGTTCCCTCGCTGCCGGGCACCAGATGGTACGTGTTCAGGGTGCCGCCGCCGGGGGCCGGTTGACTGCCCTGCAGGAGCCACTGTCCGGCGGGAAGGCGCCCGGCGAGTTCCGGGAGGGTGCGGGGATCGGCAGGATGGTGGTCGCGGGTGCAGTGCAGGATGAGGGTCGTGGGACCGGCGTGCGCCACCTCGCAGACGGCGGTCACGGTGATCCGCAGCGGCACGGCCACCTGGCTGGAGACGGCCGTGGCCGCCGATGTGGACAGGGCAAGCAGACAGAGGACGCGGTGCATGTGAGGGACCTCCTGACGTGCGGCCCGGGGTGGGCGTCGCCGTGAGTCAACGGTACGAGTGGGCGCAGCACGGACTTCTTGCTGGCTGATCCCTCAAGGTGGTGGGGAGTCAAATGGTCGTTTCACCAAGTATTCACGGGGGGGGTGCAAGATCAGGGTATGAACAGGGGAATGACGTGCGGCCTGATGGCCATCCCGACACTGCTGGGAGCGGCAGCCGCCCTCCCGTACCGCGCGGCCGAGGGAACGGCCACGTTCACCCACAGCGTGCGGTTCATTCCAGTCCGCGGCACGATCGCGGGTGTGACCGCCAGCGTGGACCTCGACCCGGCGAACCTGGCGGCCACCACCGGCGCCGTGACGGTCCCCGTCGTGAATCTCAAGACCGGCATCGGACTGCGGGACACGCATGCCAAGAGCGATGTGGCGCTGAATGCCGCGAAGTTCCCCAACGCGACCTTCAAGCTGGAGAAGCTGACGGGCGGCAAACTGGTCGAGGGTCAGACGCTGAGCACCACGGCGTCCGGCACCCTGACGGTGAAGGGCAAGTCGAAGGCGATCACGGCGCCAGTCAAGGCCACCCTGCAGGGTGGGAAGGTGAACGTCAGCACGCAGTTCAAGTTCAATCCGCTGGACTTCGATGTGCGTTACCCGGGCAGTAGCGACTCGGTGACGGTGGATGTGGCGTTTGTCCTGAACGGGAGCTAACGCGCGGAAAAGTCCGTGCTGGTGGGGCGGCGCTGGCCGCCTCGTGTTTTTGGACCCGGTACACGAAACGCTTGGTGTACAGGTGACACGAACCGCCAGTCGTGAGGCCCGCGTTACACTGCGACATGCGAGGTCACCCGCCCCAGCACAGGGGGCGGCCCTCACGACTGGAGGCACAGCATGAAAGTAGGGATTAACGGCTTCGGCCGCATCGGCCGTCTGGTGTTCCGCAACCTCGTCGAACGTGGCGTGGATGTCGTCGCCATCAACGACCTCACCGACAACAAGACGCTCGCCACCCTTCTGAAATACGACAGCACCGCCGGCAAGTTCGACGGCACCGTCGAGTACGACGACTCTTCCCTCACCGTGAACGGCAAGAAGATCCACGCGCTCGCCGAACGCGACCCCGCCGCCATCAAGTGGGGCGAGATGGGCGTGGACATCGTCATCGAATCCACCGGCATCTTCACCACCCGCGAGGGCGCCGGCAAGCACATCGAGGGCGGCGCGAAGAAGGTCATCATCACCGCGCCCGCCAAGAACGAGGACATCAGCATCGTCCTGGGCGTCAACGAGCAGGACTACGACCCCGCCAAGCACCACATCATCAGCAACGCCAGCTGCACCACCAACAGCCTCGGCGCGCCCATGAAACTCCTCGATGAAGCCTTCGGCATCGAGAAGGCCATCATGACCACCGTCCACAGCTACACCAACGACCAGCGCGTCCTGGATCTGCCCCACAGTGACCTGCGCCGCGCCCGCGCCGCCGCCGTGAACATTATCCCCACCAGCACCGGCGCCGCGAAGGCCGTGTCCCAGGTGTACCCCGCGCTGAAGGGCAAGTTCGACGGCACCAGTCTGCGCGTGCCCACCCCGGTCGGCAGCATCAGCGACGTGGTCGTCATCCTGGGCCGCGACGTGACCGCCGAGGAAGTCAACGACGTGTTCCGCAAGGCCGCCGAGGGCAGCCACAAGGGCATCATCAGCTACACGGAAGACCCCATCGTGCTGCAGGACATCGTCGGCGACCCGCACAGCGCGATCATCGACGGCGGCCTGACCATGGCCATGGGCAGCCTCGTGAAGTTCTTCAGCTGGTACGACAACGAGTGGGGCTACAGCAACCGCATCGCCGACCTGACCCAGCTGGTCCAGCAGAAAGGCTGATCGCCCACCCCTGATGGTTGATAGAGCGGTGGCCCGTCCATCCTCTATCAACCATCACCTTTTTCCCCGGAGAGACGACATGCAGAACCTCAGTCAGCTGGATGTGCAGGGCAAACGCGTGCTGGTGCGCGTGGATTACAACGTTCCCGTCAAGGACGGCGTGGTGCAGGACGACACGCGCGTCACCGCCAGCCTCCCCACCATCAGCGCCCTGCTGGAAGCGGGCGCGCGTAACGTGATCCTGATGAGCCACTTCGGCCGCCCGAAGAACGGCCCCGAGGAGAAATACAGCCTGAAGCCGGTCGCGCCCGTGCTGGAGAAGGTGCTGGGCCGCGATGTCACGTTCATCGCCGGGACCGCGGACAGTGACGAGACCCTGGCCGCCGTGCAGGCGCTGCCCCAGGGCGCGGTGGCGCTGCTGGAGAACGTGCGCTTCAGCGTGGGCGAGGAGAAGAACGACGCCGGGCTGAACGGCAAGCTGGCCCGCCTGGGCGACGCGTTCGTGCTGGACGCCTTCGGCAGCGCCCACCGCGCGCACTCGTCAGTCAGTGGCGTGGCGGCGCAGCTGCCCCACGCGGCGGGCACCCTGCTGCAGACCGAGGTCGACGCCCTGGGCAAGCTCCTTGACGGCGCCGAGCGGCCATACGTGGTGATCATCGGCGGCGCGAAGGTCAGCGACAAGATCAAGGTCATCGAGAACCTGCTGCCCCGCGTGGACAAACTCCTGATCGGCGGCGGCATGGCGTACACGTTCATCAAGTCGCAGGGCGGGAAGATCGGGGACAGCATCCACGAGGACGATCAGCTGGACCTCGCGGCGCGACTGCTGCGCGAGTACGGCAACAAGATCATGCTGCCCGTGGACGTGATCGCCGCAGACGCCTTCAGCGCCGACGCGAACACCCAGGTGGTCGCCAGCAACGCCATTCCTGACAGCTGGCAGGGCCTCGACGCGGGCCCAGAGACGGTCAAGCTGTACAGCGAGGCCCTGAAGGGCGCGAAGACGGTGTTCTGGAACGGTCCGCTGGGCGTGTTCGAGTTCGCGCAGTTCGCGGGCGGCACGAACGCCGTCGCGGCCGCCGTGGGCAGCCTGAAGAACCAGGCGTACACCGTCGTGGGCGGCGGGGACTCCGTCAGCGCGATCAACAAGAGCGGCAAGGCCGACCAGATCGACCACATCAGCACCGGCGGGGGCGCCAGCCTGGAACTGCTGGAAGGCAAGGCCCTGCCCGGCGTCGAGGCGATGAAGTAAATCCGCACCGGGGAGGCCGCCGCGCCTCCCTGCTCACCTGCGGCGCGTCACCGCACGTGCCCGTGACATGCTGGGAGCCGACATGACCACCACCGACGTCCAGCAACGCGATCACACCGCCCTGACCGAGGAGTTCGCGCGGGCGCTCGTGGCGCACCTGAACCGCATGCGGGCCGAGTCCCACCCGGACGACCCGCCCACGGACCCGGCGAACGTGTGGGGGCAGATGCAGCACCTGCCGCCCATCCTGGAACTGGACTTCTGGACGGTGGAGGACGGCGGGACGATCGTCGCGCACGCGCGCACGCAGGCGTTCACAGTCGGGCAGAACCAGCATCTGGCCGAATTGGAGCTCATGGTCTCCCCTGCCGCACGCGGGCGCGGGCTGGGCCGGACGCTGCTGGGCCACGCGGCGCGCTCCATGCAGGCGCGCGGGCGGACGTTGCTGCTCACGCAGACGAACGACCGCGTGCCTGCCGGGGAGGTGTTCGCTCGCCGCGCCGGGTTCCAGCCGGGCCTGAGCAACCACGTGAACCGCCTGCTCCTGACGGACATCCCGGACGGCCTGCTGGACGCGTGGACGACCCGCCCGGACGACGGGTACACGCTGGACGTCTGGACGGACGGCGTGCCGGAAGCCGACCTGGACGCGTACGCGGAGCTGCTGAACGTCATGAACAGCGCCCCGCGCGACGACCTGGACGTCGAGGACCACCGGACCACCCCCGAGGAGGTCCGCTCGATGGAGACCCTGACCCGTGCCGGGGGCCGAGTGGCGGTCGTGGCGGTCGTCCGCGCGCCCGACGGGACGCTGGCGGGCCTGACGGACGTGTCGTGGCGGCCCGCTCAACCCGGCATCGTCAGTCAGGGGAACACCGGGGTCCTCCCGGCACACCGTGGACACCAGCTGGGCCGATGGCTGAAGGCCGCGAACGTCCGCGAGGTCCTGCGCCTGAACCCGCATGCCACCGAGATCCGCACGCAGAACGCGGACAGCAACGGCCCCATGCTGAAGATCAACACCGACCTGGGCTTCCGCCCGTTCATGGCGTCCACCGTGTGGCAGGGCGCCGTGGCGGACGTGCGGTCAGGACTTGAAAGGAACTGACATGAAGAATCTGCTGGCACTGAACTGGAAGATGAACAAGACCCCCACCGAGGCCCGCGCCTGGGCGCAGGAACTCGGCGAGAAACTCGAAGCCGGTCAGGCGGAACTGGCCGTCATGGCCCCCGCGATCACCCTGAGTGCGCTGGCCGCGAACCTCCCCACCGGCGTGGGCTTCGGCGGGCAGGACGTGTCCGCGCACGAGTCCGGCGCGTACACCGGCGAGATCAGCGCCGCGATGCTCAAAGACGTCGGCGCGACGTACGCCGTCGTGGGCCACAGCGAACGCCGCGACTACCACGGCGAGACGGACGCCGTCGTGGCCGCGAAGGCCCGTCAGGCCCAGGCGAACGGCCTGACGCCCATCGTATGCGTCGGCGAGAAGCTCGACGTGCGCGAGGCGGGCGAGCACGTGCCGTTCACGCTGGCGCAGCTGGCGGGCAGCCTGGAGGGCGTGGGCACCGACGTGGTCGTCGCGTACGAACCCGTCTGGGCGATCGGCACCGGCAAGACCGCCACCGCCGAGGACGCCGAGGAACTCGCCGCCGCGATCCGCGGAGCACTTCAGGAGCGGTACGGTGACGCGGCGGCGGGCATCCGCGTGCTGTACGGCGGGAGCGTGAAGCCGGACAACATTGCCAGCATCTGCGCGAAACCGAACGTGAACGGCGCCCTGGTGGGCGGCGCGAGCCTGAAGGTCGCGGACGTGCTGGGCATGAACGACGCCCTGAAGTAAACGGTGGAGATGGCCCACACTACCGGTGGGCCATTCAGCGGTAAGCGCAAGTGAATTGATTCACGATTTTGACAGCGCGTGAAATTTTTGTTTCCTGACTGCTCATCAACAATTTTTAGCCGTTCGGAGGAACCACCAGAACCCGGTCGATCCTGGGACCGTCCAGATCCAGGACTTCCAGTTCCCAGCCGTCGTACAGCGCCCGCGCACCCACGCTGGGGAACTCGCCCAGCACCTCCAGCACGTACCCGGCCAGCGTGCTGAAATCCTCCCGTGGCAGCGCGGGCAGCGGCAGGTGCATCCGCAGGTCGTGCATGGGCATGCCGCCATCCACCAGGAAACTCCCGTCATCCCGCAGCACCAGCAGGTCCGCGTCCTCCGGGCTGTTCACGCCCGCCAGCTCCGTCAGGAGGTCGGTGGTGGTCAGCAGGCCCGTGAACACGCCGTACTCGTCCACGACAATCGCCAGCCGCTGCCCGGCCTCCCCGGCCAGGCGGGTCAGGACGTCCTCCGCCCATGCGGTCTCCGGCACGAACATCACCGGCTGCAGGTACTCGTGCAGCGAGCCGCCCTCGTGCACGGCGCGCAGGATGTCGGCCACGGCTACCTGCCCGGTCACGTCACCGGTCTCGTCCGTGACGGGGTACCGGTCGTGCGGGTGAGCCAGCACGCAGGCGACCAGATCCGGCAGGGGCAGGTCCGCGCGCAGGGTCACGGCGTCCGTGCGGGGCGTCATGAGATCCCGGGCGCGGCGGTCATTGAAGCGCAGCACGTGATCAATCCGTTCCCGTTCCCCCGCTTCCAGGCTGCCGCTCTCGGACGCCTGGAGCACGAGCGCCTTGACGTCCTCCTCGGTGATCTGCTCCTGCACCTCGCCCCGCATGCCCAGCAGGCGCAGCAGACCGCGCGTGGTGGCCTCCAGCACCCACACGAACGGCTTCGTGAACCGCGCCAGTCCAGAGAAGAACGGCGCGACCCGCATGGCCAGCGCCTCGGGGTTGCGCAGCGCGATGTTCTTCGGGGCGAGTTCACCCAGCACCAGCGACAGGAACGTCACGATGAGCACCACGCCGACCGACGCGGCGCTGCCCGCCAGCTCACCCAGCAGCGGTCTCAGCGCGGCCTCCAGGTACCGGGTGAGGCTCCCACCGGCGAACACGGCACTGACCGTCCCGATCAGCGTGATGCCGATCTGCACGGTCGCCAGGAATGCGCCCGGGTTCTCCGAGAGTTCCACTGCGCGGCGAGCGCCCCGGTGACCGGCGTTCGCCTGCGCCTGCAGGCGGGACCGCCGCGCGGACACCACGCCCAGTTCGGAACCGGAGAAGAAGCCGTTGATGATCAGCAGACCCACGAGAATGCCGAATTCCAGAAGCGGTTGACCCACACCAGGGAGTGTAGTGGTTTCCGCTGGGGCGTGCCGCCGTGCGCGCGGGGGTCGCCGCTGCCTATACTGTCCCGCGATGAGCGTTCATTCCAGCATTCACGACCTCGCGCAGCACGTGGGTCAGACCGTCACCGTTCACGCCTGGCTGCAGGACAAGAGCGGCAAGGGCAAGATCCAGTTCCTGAAACTCCGCGACGGCAGCGGCTTCGTGCAGGCCACCGTCTTCAAGACCGACGTGTCCGAGGAGGTGTTCGAGCAGGCCAAACGCCTCACGCAGGAGCAGGCGATCACCGTGACCGGCGAGGTCCGCGCCGACGAGCGCGCCCCGGGTGGTGTGGAACTCAGCCTGCGGGACCTGACCGTGATCAGCGAGAACCACGGCGAGTACCCCATCACGCCCAAGGAGCACGGCATCGAGTTCCTGATGGACCACCGTCACGTGTGGCTGCGCCACCGCCGCCCCTGGGCAATCATGCGCGTGCGGGACAGCGTGCAGCGCGCCGTCGTGGACTTCTTCCACGGTGAGGGATTCATCCGTTTCGACGCGCCGTTCTTCACCCCGAACGCCGCCGAGGGCACCACCGAACTGTTCGAGATCGACCTGTTCGGCGAGGACAAGGCGTACCTGTCCCAGACGGGTCAGCTGCACGCCGAGGCGGGCGCGTTCGCGTTCGGCAAGGTGTACGCCTTCGGCCCGACCTTCCGCGCCGAGAAGAGCAAGACGCGCCGTCACCTGCTGGAATTCTGGATGATCGAACCCGAGGTGGTGCCCAGCAACCACACCGAGAACATGGCGCTGCAGGAGCGCTTCGTGAGCTTCCTGGTGCGCCGCGTGCTGGAGGAATGCCAGGAGGAACTGAAGATCCTCGGGCGCGACCAGAGCAAACTCGCGGGCGCGGCCGAAGGCAACTACCCGCGCGTGACGTACACCGATGCGCTGGACATCATCCGCCAGCACATTGAGAGCCGCGACCTGCCCGCCAACGTGCAGGAGGACGTGCAGCCCGTCGAGTGGGGCGACGACCTGGGCGCCCCGCACGAGACGATCCTCGGGCATCACTTCGACCGTCCCGTGATCATCGAGCGGTACCCGGCGGCCATCAAGGCGTTCTACATGCAGCCCGACCCGCAGGATCCCCGCGTGGCCCTGTGCGACGACATGATCGCGCCCGAAGGGTACGGCGAGATCATCGGCGGCAGCGAACGCATCCACGACTACGACCTGCTGAAGTCCCGCATTGAGCACGAGGGCCTGCCGCTGGAGGCCTTCGAGTGGTACCTGGACCTGCGCAAGACGGGCAGCATGCCGCACGCGGGCTTCGGCATGGGCCTGGAACGCGTGATCGCGTGGATCACGGGCATCGACCACATCCGCGAGGCGATTCCGTTCCCGCGTATGCTGACCCGCATGCGCCCCTGAGCGACCAACGAGAAGCGCGCCCCATCCAGTGGGGCGCGCTTCATTTGCAGTTCGAGGGGGGGTTACTTCGCGGCGGCGTAGCGGCGCGCGACCTCGTCCCAGTTCACGACGTTCCAGAACGCCTTCAGGTAGTCCGGGCGCTTGTTCTGGTAGTTCAGGTAGTACGCGTGCTCCCACACGTCCACGCCCAGGAGCGGGGTGCCGCTGACGCCCGCGACCGCCTCGCCCATCAGGGGGTTGTCCTGGTTGGCGGTGCTCACGACGGCCAGCGCGCCGTCCTTCACGACCAGCCACGCCCAGCCGCTGCCGAAGCGGGTCTTGGCGGCGTCTTCGAACTTCTCCTTGAACGCGTCGAAGGACCCGAAGGCCGCGTTGATGGCGTCGGCCAGTTCGCCGCTGGGCTGACCGCTGCCCTGGGGGCCCATGACCTGCCAGAACAGGCTGTGGTTGGCGTGTCCACCGGCGTTGTTGCGCAGCGCGGTCTTCTTGTCGGCGGGCACCTGAGCGAGGTTCTGGATCAGGTCCTCGACGGGCATGCTGGCGAACTCGGTCCCTTCAAGGGCCTTGTTCGCGTTGTCCACGTACGTCTGGTGGTGCTTGGTGTGGTGGATCTCCATGGTGCGCGCGTCGATGTGGGGTTCGAGGGCGTCGTAGGCGTAGGGCAGCGTGGGCAGTTCGTAGGCCATGGTGATGCTCCTTTCAGGCCGGGCGGGACTGTGCGGCACCTCGCCGCACCCCGACACCGGAGTTCCGGCACGTATCTTACGCGCGGTGCGCGATTTGTGAAGAGCGCGCGTGACTTTAACCGGCGTTCATCTGACCGGCCCAGCCTGCACCTGGACCCTACCTGACGCGGCCACACCGGACTGGACAGACCGAAATCGCGCGGGCTGAGCGCAGAAAAGACCTCTCCACTGATCCCGGTTTTGTGGCGTTCAGGCGCGAACTGCTCTAGCATGGACGGCAATGCGTTCTCCGTTGCCCCGCGCCGTCCTGCACCGCCTGGAAACTGGAAGGCTCGTGGTGCTCAGCGTGCTGCTGGGTGCACTGGTCGGCGGGCTGTGCATCGTCCTGCGGCTCAGCCTGGACGTGCTGATCGGCCTTGCCGTTCACCTCACCGATTACGCCTCGCCTGGCACGACCGGGGAGGGCGGCCTGATGATGGCCTTCGGCACGGCCGCTCCCTGGGGACTGCTGGCTCTGCCCTTCGTGGCCGCCGCGTACGCCGCGCTGATTCCGGACGGTGTGGGCGACCCCTTCACGCAGCTGGTGCGGGGCTACCACCAGCGCGGGCAGTGGCCCGCCCTGCCGACGCAGGTGCGGACCCTGGCCGCCACCCTGATCGGGCACGCCTCCGGGCTTCTGGTCGGGCGGGACGCGCCCTTCACGATGGCGGGCATGATCGGCGCCCGCCTGATGCAGCGGGTCACGCGCCTGGACGCCGTGGAATTCCGGACCCTGACGCTGGCCGGAGCGGCCGCCGGGCTGGGCACAGTGCTGCACGCTCCCCTGGCGGCCGCCGTGCTGATCGCCGAGCTGCTGTACCGCCGCTTCGAATTCGAGTTCGAGGTCGTCATGCCCTGCCTCCTGGCGGCCGTGGCGGGCACCGCCGTGTACGGACTGGCGTTCGGGTTCACGCCGCTCATGGCCTTCCCTGACGTGCAGGTACCGGCAGCGGCGCAACTTCCGGCCTTTCTGGTGGTGGCCCTGGGCGCCACCCTGCTGGGGTGGCTGGCCCTGCTGAGCTGCTCGGCCCTCCCGGGCACCGCCCTGCGCGGCTGGCGCCGCCCGGCCTTCGCGGCGGGAGTCGGCCTGCTCACGGCAGTCGTGGCGGCGCGCCTGACCCCCACCGTCCTGGGGGACGGCTCGGGCTGGCTGCAACTCGGGGCGGGAGGGTTCCTTGGGTCCGATGCCGGTGGGCAGGCGGCGTGGCGCTGGGTGATTCTGGCGTTCGGTCTGCACGTGGCGCTGGGCGGCGGCGTGCTGCCGTCTGTTGGCATCGGTGGCCTGCTGGGCATTGGTCTGGCGAGCGTGCTGGGCGTGGACCCGGCGGTGGCGGCGATGGTGGGGGCCGCGTCGTTCCTCACCGTGACCCTGAACGTGCCGCTGGCCGCGACCCTCCTGACGGTCACGTGGGGCGGAGAAGCGCTGCTGCCTGTCACGCTGGCCGCGAGTGGCCTGGCGCACCTGCTCAGTGGCACGCGGGGTCTGCTGGACAGTCAGGTGCAGGGGCGGCGCGAGAGTGGCGTGCATTCCGGCACGCCCGCGTGGCTGCCGGACACCGTGAGGTACATTCCGCGCCGCACGCCCGACCTGCCGGCCGTGCCATACGACGCCGCCGCTCCGGTGACCCCGCAGGAGACCGAGGTGCTGCCGCCCCCGTCCAGTGACCGGGAGCTGTACCGGAGGGTGGTACCGGCCAGCTGGACCGGCGCGCGGCTGGGCATGGTGACGTTGCCGCCCGGGGTGGAGGTGGTCGGTGTGGTCCGCGACGGTTCGGTGCGGCTGCCCCGCGCGGACCTGCGCCTGACCCGGTCCGACGAACTGGTGTTCCTGGCTCGCCCCGAGGCGTACACGGCGTTGGAGGGCGTCCTGCGGCTGCCCGGCGCATAATGAGTTCATTCCATGAAGCGCCTTGTTCCGTTCCCGCGCCGCTCTACCGGTGACCTGCCGGTGCCGCTGCGGTGGTCCGTGCGCCTGCTGGTCTGTGGCCTGCTGGCCACGCTGCTCAGCGCCTGCCTGCCGCCCCCCGTCGGGCCGTCGCTCACCCACCTGACGGTGGTGTCCGGTGAGGACTGGACGCCGCAGGATCTGCTGGAGCGCTCTGAACTGCCGGGCGACCGGCTGCTGCCGCTGGCGGAGGCGCTGGACCGCGCTCCGGTGGGCAGTCTGATGATCGCCTGCGAGTACGCCGCGGCCCTCTGGGGGCCGTGCCGTCACCTGACGCGGAAGATCAGCGCGGACCGGGTCGTGGAGGAACCCGGCTGGTTCGGTCGGGGGGCCACGCAGCTGCCCCTGACCAGCCTGCTGCGCCGCGACCTTGTCCTGGTGGTGGATACCGGGGTCCGCGACGTTCATCTTCGCGCCGTCATGCGGGAAGTGGAACGGCTGGGAGACGCCCCGTACCTGCTGAACGGTACGGTTGACGCGTTCGACTGCGGCACGTACCAGAACGCGCTGCAACGCGCGGCGGGCCTGCCGGACGCCGTGCCCATTGACGCCCGGTGGGGGGCCTACCTGCCGTCCGGCGTGCTGCGAATTCCGACCAACCGGCTTCTGCTGGCGGGCGCGTCAGCACAACTGCTGAAGCAGAGTGCCAGGAAGGGTCCTGGAACCGCGATTCACTGATCCCCCCACGCCCTTCGGGTCCCGCTGCCACTGCACCGGAGAACCCGCTGACCGAGTTTTTACGGGACGTTCGCGTTGCCCTCATTCAGTGCGGGAAGCCGCAATCTGGCGCACAGGTCCGTGCGACCCTCCACCCATGACTCAACAGTCCAACGAAGGCGTGCAGGAACTCTCGAAGCTCATCCACGGCGTGAAATTCGCCATGCTGACGGTGCAGAATGCCGATGGTCACCTCCACGCCCATCCCATGACGACCCAGGAAGTCGAGTTCGATGGGGACATCTGGTTCATTGGTGGCAAGGACACGGCCCAGGTGGCGGCCATGCGCCAGCATCCGCAGGTGAACGTCAGCTATTCCCGGCCGGACAAGGGCGTCTACGTGAGCGTGAACGGCACGGCAGAACTGGTGGAGGATCGCGAGAAGCTGGATGCACTGTGGAGCGACATGTACAAGGCGTACTTCCCGGAGGGCAAGGAAGACCCCAACATCCAGCTGATCCGGATCAGCGCGAACGGCGCCGAGTACTGGGAAGGCGAAGGCAAGGTCCGCAGCCTCATCGAGATCGCCAGGGGCATGATCAAGGGCGAAGAAGCACACCCCGGCAAGAACGAGACCGTCAACCTCTGAAAACAACCCGCCTGACGTGAAGCGGGGAGCGACCTCTGAGTGTCGCTCCCCGCTTCAACTTCTGCATTCACAGCACAATTCAGCCCGAAATATACGGTCGATCTCCCGGAACTGAGCCGGGTTAACAGCAACGGATGAACGCAGAGTTGAAGAGCGTGGTGGCGACCCTTCAACGCAACTGAGCACCGCTGTCAGACTTACTTGACTTCCTTGAGAACCGCCTGCGTGAGGTCCACGGCGGTGTTCGCATGGACGATCAGGTTGGTGTCGTTGGCGACGTTCGCGTCGATCACGATGCTGTACCCGTTGGTCTTGGCGACCTTTGCGACTGCGCTGTTGACCTTGGTGGCCAGTGGCTTGAAGGCGGTCTCGATCTGCTTGATATACGAGTCACGGGTCTTGGCGTAGTCCTGCTGCGCCTTGGTCAGCGCAGCCTTGTCCGCGGCGCTGCCCCTGGACGCCTTCGCAGCCAGTGACTGGATGGAGGTCTGGCGGGCTTTCAGGTCTGCGTTCGATTTGGCCGTCAGGTCCGTGTAGGTCTTGCTGCCGGACATGCTCTTGATGACGTTCTGAACGTTGACGACACCCACCCGATTCTTGCTCTGCTGAGCGTGCGGGACGGTGGCGAGGAGCGCCAGGGGCGCGAGGATCAGGAATCGGTTCATCGGAACCTCCTTACAAGACGCGGCGCCGGCTGTCCTGCGGTGCAGGAGTGCAGCCAGCGCCGGGAGGGATTACTTGATGTTCTTGACGACGGCGCTTGTCAGGTCGGTGCTGTCGTCAGCGTAGATGACGAGCCCGCTCCTTGCAGCGACGTTCATATCCATGACGATGCCGTAGCCGTTGCTCTTGGCGACGGCGCTGACCGCCTTGTCCACAGCCTGCTCGATTTCTGTGACTTTGGGGTCAATCTGCTTGTCGTAGTCCGCTGCTTTCGCCTGAATGGTCTTGATCAGCGCTTCGCGGGTCTGCTTCTCGGCAGCGCTGGCGTTGGTGCCCTTGGCATCGATCGCCTTGATCTGCTTGTCGATCGCGCCGAGTTCGGCGTCCGCTTTGGCCTTGATGTCGTTGATGGCCTTGGCGTTGGAGTGCGCCGCGAGCAGTTTGCTGATGTCCACGAACGCCACCTTCTGGGCGGTGGTCTGCGCGTGGGGCGCGACCATGCCGAGGCCGAACGCAGTGGCGAGGGCCACGGGGGCCATGAGTTTTGCACTGATCTTCATGTCCGGCAACGTAGCACGGCGCATTCTGAGCCGAATGAAGGCCACCTGACGCGGTTCACATGCCGCTGCCATCCTCCGGGGCGGGACGTTCTGGCCGCCCCCGTGCGCCTGGGCTGGGTACACTGCGGGCATGCTCGTTCGCGACTGGATGACCCGCAACCCGGTGACCGTCACCCCTGACACGCCCGTGATGGACGCCCTGAAGATCCTCAAGGAGGGGGGCTTCCGCCGCCTGCCGGTGCTGGACGCCCAGGGCCGACTGGTGGGCATCACGACCCGTAAGGACCTGAAGGACGCCATGCCCAGCAAGGCCACGACCCTCAGCGTGTGGGAACTGAACTACCTGCTGAGCAAACTGACGGTGGACGAGATGATGGCCCGCCCCGTCATCACTGCCGCCGAGGGCGAGTACATGGAGGACGCCGCGCTGCGCATGCAGGAGCACCATGTGGGGGGCCTGCCGGTCCTGAACGACGCGGGGCAGCTGAGCGGGATCATCACGACCATGGACGTCCTGCGGGCCTTCACGGGCATCCTGGGCATGCGCGAGGGCGGGCAGCGACTGACGCTGGACATGCCGGACGTACCCGGCAGCCTCGAGCGGGCGACGGGGGCGATCCTGCCGAGCAACATCATCAGCGTGGCGACGTTCGGCGGGGAGAACGGCCGCCGCCGCTTCGTGATGCGCGTCAGCGGGGACGGCGTACGTGACGTGCGCGACCGGGTCCGCGCGGCGGGCATCGACGTGCTGGACTGAATGCACAGCAGTGGGAGGCCCGGTGTTCGATGCACCGGGCCTCCCCTGTTGGCCTGTTCCGGCATTCGCCGTTACAGCAGGCTGATCGCGTACTCGCCCATCACGCGCGGGATGTTCACGCCGGTGGTCGCCACGGAGTTCTTGAATTCCATGGTGTGGTTGATCTCGATGATCTTCAGGCCACCCCACTCGTTCTGCGCGGCGGGGTCCTCGACGAGGTCGATGGCGACGATCTGCCCGTGCACGGCAGCGGCGGCCTTCTGGGCCAGATCGGCGATCTCGGGCGTGACGGGGCAGTTGCTGGCTTTCGCGCCGCGCGCGGTGTTCGTGATCCAGTGTTCGCTGGTGCGGTAGATCGCGCCGATGCACACGCCGCCCACCACGAACGCGCGGATGTCCCGGCCGGGCTTGTTGATGAGTTCCTGCACGTAGAAGATCCCGTGCTGCGGGCCGCCCAGGACTTCCTTGTGCTCGATGACGGCCTCGGCGGCGGCGCGGTCGTTCAGGCGGCTGACCATGCGGCCCCACGAGCCCACGGTGGGTTTCAGGACGACCGGGTAGCCCATCTCCTCGATGAGGGTCAGGGCGGTGTCGCCGTCGAAGGCCACGCCGGTGCGGGGCGTGGGGAGCCCGTGGGCGTGCAGCGCGGCGTTCGTGGCGAGCTTGTCGCCACACAGTTCGATGACGTGCGCGGGGTTGATGACCTTCACCCCGAAGCCCTCCAGCGCACGGGTCACGCCGTGGCCGCGGCTCTGGCTGACGCAGCGTTCGATGGCGACCTTCCAGGGCACACCCGCGCGGCCCTGCTCGTCGAAGGTGACCTTCAGCTGGGGGGTGTAGACCTTGTCGTAGGGAACGCCGAGGTCGTCGAGGGCCTCGAAGAGCATCTTCTCGTCGGGGCGGATGCGGTCGTACAGGACGGCGAGGTCGGCCATGCTGGTCTCCTGGGGAAAAGCGGGCGGGCGGTCAGACCCGGGCAGCACTGTGCCGTGACGCCTGACCGCCCGCTGTGTCCGCTTTACTCGCCCCAGTCCTCCGCTTCCTGCGGGGCGGCTTCGAGGCGGGGGGGGTCGATGGAGACGACCTCGTATTCCACGCCGGTCTCGTCGTCGATGACGAGTTCGCCCAGTTCGGGGTTGGTCAGTTCGATGGTCGCGCCGGTATCGGGATTTTCAAATTGAACGGTAGCCATAATCACTCCTTGCGTTTGATAGGCTAAACGATATCGGGCTTATCGTTTGTTATTGTCTAGGGGACTTACCCTTCCTCGTCCGCCAGTTCCAGCTCGAACTTCGCGCGGCAGTGCGGACAGGTCATCAGGGCCACCTCCACGCCGTCCTGCGCGCGGGTCATCGGGGCCGCCTGCAGCATCTCCGCCGTCACCTCGAACTCCTCGTCGCAGTTCGGGCAGGTCGTCATCGCGCCCAGCAGCTCCAGCTCGAAGTCTTCGCCGCCGTCGTTGCGGGTCACCTCCATTTCCGAATGACAGGAGGAACACACGATCACGTCCCCCACCTGAAGCTCCGCGCGGTCCTGATCGGTCAGTTCCAGCACCTCGGCACAGATGGGGCAATCAATCTCAAGAGTCGCCATGAACCCAGTTTAGGCGGGCTCGCCCGGAAAACGCCCGTGCTTCTTGAAGAACGCCAGGATGCTCCCCTCGGCCAGCGCCTCACGCAGGAACTCCGGCGGCGGCGGCAACTGCACCGTCCCGCCCGCGTACGTCAGGACGCCCGTGGGCACGTCCAGGGACACCTCCGCACCGTCCTCCAGCAGCCCGGTCAGGTCGTACTCGAACGCCGGAATGCCCAGGTTCAGGAGGTTGCGGTAGTGAATCCGCGCGAAACTCGGCGCGACGATCCCGCCCACCTGCAACTTCTTCAACGCCTGCGGAGCGTACTCGCGACTGCTGCCCAGCCCCCAGTTACGCCCCCCGATCAGCACGTCACCGGGCCGCACCTCCGCAGCGAACTCCGGGCGGATGTAATGGAACGCGAACGTCTGAAACACGTCCTCGCCCGCCATGAACGGCGCGAACTTGCCCGGCAGGATGTCGTCGGTGTTCACGCTGTCGCCAAATTTCCAGATTCTCGGCATATTTCTCCTCCTACTGCACATCAATCAGCTCAAATAAGACCGTTTTTCTCAAGATAGCCGTAAAGATTCGGGAATGGAGAAAAGGGTATTGCCTGCTTTTGGTTATAAATCTTCAGCGTTTTAAGGTAACTTAATATTTGGACATCAGAAGAGATATTGTATAGCCTATATTCAAAGTGCTCATTGTGTCTTATAAGTCCGTCATTGATATATCTCACCGTCAAGTCTACAGTTGAAAGAAGTGCGTCGATTGAAGATTCAAGGTCAACCCTGGAGATTTCTATATCCCTAATCTCCCAGTATCCATGCCTTCCTTCTAGAAGGGGCTTCTCAAAAAAGCTAATCATGTCATGCTCAAAATAGTAGTACGCTCGAGATACTTTTTCATCCAAAAAATATAGATCATACAGCTGCTTATAGTATTGCATTTGTCGATCTTTACTCAATTCAGAGATTTGCTTAGTCTGATTATCATTAGTTATAATTGTTAGCAGAAGAGCCAGTGAGGCAAACAGGCTGCTCAAAATACCAAAGCTATCGCCCATTGTCCCCATTTCCGAGATATTCGTTCTATCCAAGTCTGTAGCGAATACGAGGAATAAGAATTCGAAAATCCATAAGGTAATAATAATGAAACTTACTATTCGAGGGAAGCTTATTTTACGAGGAAGGTTTGACATATGAGTTACATCTTAATGTCCTCGGGCAGCGCGACGCGGCCCATGACGGCGGTCGCGGCGGCCACGGCGGGCGACGCGAGGTAGATGCGGGCGTCCTTGTCGCCCATCCGCCCGATGAAGTTGCGGTTGCTGGTGCTGACGCAGACCTCGCCGGGCGCGAGGACGCCCTGGTGGCGGCCCATGCACGGCCCGCAGCCGGGGGTGCCCAGCACGGCTCCGGCGCGTTGCAGGGTCAGGAGGGTCCCGTCGGCCATGGCGTCCTCCATGACCTGACTGCTGGCCGGAATCACGAGGAGGCGGGTGCCGGGGGCGACGCGCCGCCCGCGCAGGACGTCGGCGGCGGCGTGCAGGTCCTCGATGCGGCCGTTGGTGCAGGTGCCGATGAACACCTGATCCACGTGCACGTCGCGGAGGTCCTCGCGCAGCTGGGCGACGTCGAACACGTTGTCCACCTCGCTGGGGGCGCTCATGCGGGGATTCAGGGCGCCCAGGTCGATCTCTATGCTCTGCACGTACGTGGCGCCCCCGTCCGGGTAGACCCATTCGGGGATGTCGTAGCCGTACGCGGTGAGGATCTCGCCGCCTGGGACGACCAGTCCGGCCTTCGCACCGGCCTCGACGCAGAGGTTGGCGAGGGTCATGCGTTCGCCACGCGTGAAGCGGTCCCCGGCATGCATCTCGATGCTCTGGTACGTGGCGCCGTCCGCGCCGAGGCGGCGGATCATCTCCAGCGCGACGTCCTTGGCGGTCACGCCGGGCCGCAGGTCGCCCGTGAAGGTGACTTTCACGCTGTCGGGGACTTTCAGCCACGTCTTGCCGCTGGCGGCGGCCAGGGCGATGTCGGTGGCGCCCATGCCGCTGCCGAACGCGGCGACCGCGCCGTACGTGGTGCTGTGGCTGTCGCTGCCCAGCACGATCCAGCCGGGGCGGGCCAGGCCCTCCTCCATCAGCACCTGATGGCAGATGCCGCGCCCCACGTCGAAGAGACGCACGCCGGTCTGCGCGGCGTACTCGCGCGCTTCCTTCTGCGCCTGCGCGACGCTGACGGTGCTGGCGGGGGCGACGTGGTCGATCACGATGCTGACCCGTTCGGGGTATTTCGGAACGGCGCCGAGGTCCTGTTCCATCCGCTGGATGAAGCTCTGGGCGATGGAGTCCACGACCATGACCTGATCGACCTCGACGACCGCGAGGTCACCGGCGTACACGACCTGCGTGCCGCGCCGGGAGAGGATCTTTTCCGCCATGGTCTGCGGGCGGGGGGTGGAGTTCGTCATGCGGCCCATCATGCCGCATCCGCGCAGGTGCGGCGTGAGATTGACTGGATTTTCGGCTGAAAACTTTTCAAATGCCATCACGAGCCCCAGGTAGGCGGCGCCATACCGGTGGTCCACCACCTACCAGACGACAGAAACAGATCCTTCTGGACCCGGGTCAAGACAGCAGGTCAGCTGGATGTCACCATGCTCCGGTACCCACAATTCATCCGGCGACCGGCCCCCACACGCCACCCCCGCATCGGGTGGAGCGTGGCCGCCTGGACTGCCACCCAGGAGACCCCATGACCGCATCCCGCCTTCCCCTCACGCTGCTTCTTGCCGTCACCAGCCTCCTGTCCGCGTGCCGCAGCGACCCTGCCGCGCCCGCTCCGGTCCAGGCGGACGCCCGCCTGAGCGTCGCCGCGACCCCCACCCCGACCGAGACGATCGCCGCACCGAAACTCACCGACCTGACGAAGACGTACCCGGGCGGTGTGCAGCCCCGCACCCTGGCACTCGACAAGAGCGTCCCGCTGATCCTCATTCACGGCGTGGGTGGCTGGGGCCGCGACGAGGGCCTGGGCCTGCGTTACTGGGGCGGCCTGCTGGACGTCCAGGCCGACCTGCGCGCCCAGGGCTACACGGTGTACACCGCCAGCCTGGGCCCGGTCAGCAGCAACTGGGACCGCGCGGCGGAACTGTACGCGCAGATCAAGGGCGGCTGCGTGGACTACGGCGCGGCGCACGCCCAGGCGCAGGGGCACGCGCAGAAGGACACGAAGAAATGCTACGCCGGGTTCTATCCCGCCTGGGACGCCGCGCACCCCGTGAACCTGCTGGGGCACTCCATGGGCGGGCAGACGGCGCGCCTGCTCGTGAAACTGCTGGATGATGGGGACGCCGCGAACCGCGCCAGTGGCGGCCTGTTTGCCGGGGGCCGCGCCGGGTGGGTGCGCAGCGTCATGACGGTCAGCTCCCCGAACAGCGGCTCCCCGGCGGCGGACACGCTGCAGGACGCGATTCCCATGTTCAAGAACCTGATTCTGGCGTTCGCTGCCAGCGTCGGCAGTATCGACCCGGAGAACTTCGTGTACGACTTCGACCTGGGCCAGTGGGGCCTCAGTCGCGCGGCGGGCGAGGGCCTGAGCGCGTACAACACCCGCGTGTTCAACTCCTCCGTCTGGAAGTCTCGCGATCAGGCCGCGTGGGACCTGTCCGCGGACGGCTCGGCCGCGCTGAACACGTACGTGGGCCGCAGCCGCACCACGAAGTACTTCTCCTGGGAGACGAACGCCACCAGCCGGGGGCTCGTCACGGGCTGGCAGTACCCGAACCCCACCATGAACGCGGTCCTCTCCCCCATCGCGTACCCGTACGCGTGGCCGCTGAAACCGGGCCTGGGGAACATCAGCGGGCGCAGCCCCGGCGGGAGCGTCAGCTACGACAGCTCCTGGTGGGCGAACGACGGGATCGTCCCCAACCGCTCCATGAACGCACCGCTGGGCCAGAGCAGCGTGGCGTACACCGGGCAGCTCACCGCACCCGGCAGCTGGTACCGGCTGGGCCGCGTGGACGGGTACGACCACCTCGACATCACGGGGAACCTGTCGTTCCGGGACGTGAAAGCCTTCTACCGCAACCAGGCGGCGTTCCTGGCCGGGCAGTGAGGCCAGGAACCGAGCAGGAGGGATGAACCACACCGTATGAGCTGATGCCAACGCAACGACTCCCCACGAGAGATCATGTGAGGAGTCGTCTGCTGGCGTGAAAGGCCGGGTGCGGGGATGCCGCCGGATGTTCACGTCTGTGCCTCATGCCAGGATGGGTTCCGGAATGTTCAGGGAGGTCGGGACTTCCAGCACCACGCCGCTGCCGTACGGCGCGTGAATCAGGTCCGTTCCCCCTGCGGCCTGCCTGAGCTTGGACCGGAGGCGGGCCAGATGGGAGTTGAGCGTGGTCAGTTGCGGCGCGTGCCCACTGGGCCAGCAGGCGTCCAGCAGGTCCTGCCGGGAGAGGCGCTGCCCGCTGTTGGCGGTCAGGTGTTCCAGCAGGCGGTACTCGGTTTCGCTCAGGGGCACTTCCTCGGCACCAACCTGGCAGGCCCGCGCAGCGGGCAGCAGGGCCAGGGGACCGTGGTAGATCGGGGTGGCGCCCGGCGCGGTCCGCACCTGCACGCGCATCCGGGCCAGCAGTTCCCGCCAGGCGCAGGGCCGCACCACGTAATCGACCGCTCCGGCATCCATGAACGCCAGTTTGAGTTGCAGGTCGCCGTTCCCGGTGAGCAGGATGACGGGGGGGTGGATGGGCCGCTCGAGGTGCAGCTGTTTCAGGAAGTCCAGGCCGTCACGGTCGGGCAGGCGGGTGTTCATCAGGATCAGCGAGGGGGGGTGTTCCGTGAGCTGCTGCCAGCCCTCGCGGGCGGTGGTAGCGACTGCCACCAGATACCCGTGCGAGGTGAGGCGCCGCAGCGCGGCCTGGACGGCCGGGTCCTCGTCCAGGATGAGCAGGCGGGTGGGCATGACGCTCTCCTTGTCGCGCACGTGAGGAACGCGCCGCACCCCCGTTTCGGGAGGCGTCGGCGCGTTCCGGGCCGGAGATCAGGGAATGACGGTGGTAGACTCGGCCTTGAAGTTGGTCTGCGCCTGGCCGCTGCTTTCAGCGGTGTTGTTCCAGCGCATGGTCTGCTGGTACTGACGGGCGACCGTGCCGGCGGGCGCGGTGACCTGCGTGCGGATCCAGAGCACACCACCGGGCGCCACGCGGAACGTGGGGTTCAGGGTGATGGTCTGCTGGCCGACGCCGCTGTTCGCGCTGACGGTGTACTGGGTGCCCAGGGTCAGCAGGGTGCTGCTGGCGTTCGTGTAGTCGCTGGTGACCGCGCCGGTCTGCGGGTCACGGGTGGGAGTGGCGTCGTAGTAGACCTGGGTGTTGCTGAAGTTGAAGATGCCCGGGGTCTGCTGGATGGGGTCGGTGGCACCGAAGTTGTAGATCAGGACGTTGTTCAGCGCACCTTCGTTCGAGGACGGCTCGACGCTCGCGGCGCTGGCCAGGATGGTGCCGGTGGCGTCGCCGCCGCGGATCGGGTCGACCGTGTCGGTCAGCTGCGTCTGCTCGGAGATGAACGAGGTGACGGTGACGCAGGCGCGGGCCTGACCGGTGCCGCCGTTGGTGCTGGTGTAGCTGCCGGTGTCGCAGTATTCGCCGCGGGGGGCGCCGGCGGGCACGGTGCTCGTGATGGTCAGGGTCAGGCTCTGGCCGGGGTTCAGGGTCAGCGCGGCGGGCACGGTGCTGACGGTGCGGGTGGTGGCGTCGTAGGTGACGCTGCCGGCCTGCGCGGTGCCGGACACGACGTAGCTGCCGCTGCCGAAGTTCATGAACGTGGTGTTCAGGTTGCCCAGCAGGTCCTTGACGGCGACGTTCGTCGCGGCGGCGGATCCGTTGTTGGTGACCGTGATGACGCTCTGGTAGCTGCTGCCGGGGGTCAGCTGGTTGATGGCCGGCTGGTTGGGTGCCGCCTGGTTGAGCTTGGTGATGGCCAGGGCGGGCGACGCGACCTTGAAGCAGGGAATGTCGGACGTGCCGGTGAGGGCCGAGCCGTTGTTGCTGGTCGCGGTGAAGGTACCCTGGTCGCAGTAGGTGCCGTCGACGCTGCCGGTCGCGGCGAACGTGAAGGTCTGCGAGGCGCCCGCGGCGAGGTTGAACGCGGCGGAGGTGAAGCCGTCATTGCCGTTGTTGGTGACGGCGACGGTCTGCGGGGCGGTGGCGACGGTGCCGGTGATGGCGTAGTTGGCGGCGACGGTGTTCTGTGCCAGCGCGTCGGTCACGACCACGTTCGTCGCGGGGGCGTTCCCGCCGTTGCTGACGGTGATGCGGGCGTAGACGGGAGTGTTCGGGGCGACGGTGACGCCGCTCGCGATGGGCGTGAAGGCGCCGGCCGCGTCGACGGTACCGAGCGTCTTGACGATGTTGACCGTGGGCGCCGTGACCGTGAGGCAGGCTTCGTCGGACAGGTTGGGGGTGACGGTGCCGAACGCACCGTTGTTGTAGGAGACGATGGTCGCCACGTCGCAGTACACGCCGACCGCGCTGGCCTGCGCGGGGAAGGTGAAGGTGCGGCTCGCGCCGGGGGCCAGGTCGAAGGCCACGTCGAAGCCGTCGGTGGCGTTGGCGGTGGTGCTGGCGGGCGCGGTGATGCTGTACGCGGCGGCGTTTCCGGAGCGCAGGACGTCGTTCAGGCGGATGTTCGTGGCAGGACCGGCGCCGGTGTTGGACACGGTGATCGAGAAGTTCTGCGCCTGGTTGATGCCGGCCTGGTTGTTGTCAGGCGTCTTGGTGATGGTCAGGCGGGCGCTGGGGGCGAAGGTCTTGTTCAGGAACTGCTTGGTCACTTCCGTGCCATTCACGTACGCGATGGCGCGGACGCGGGCGGTGGCCTGCGTGGTCACGGCGGGGTCGTGGTTCAGCGTGGTCCAGGTGAAGCCGTTGGTGTCGGGCGTGTTCACGCCGGTCACGTTGTACAGCGGGTACTGGGTGCTGCTGGGGAAGCGAGCGTTCGTCCCGGTCGAGCTGTTGGTGTACGTGTTGGCGCTCATGGCGTTGTCGTTGATGTCCTGCCCGGTGATGGGCGCGCCGGAAGGCTGACCGCCGTCGTCCGCGGCGGAGAAGCGCACGTTGCCGGTCTGCTCCAAGATGTCCCAGCGGACGTTCGCGCCCACGATGGGGTAGATCCTGCCGTCAGCGGCCTTGAAGCCCACGTAGCCGCCGGCGACGTTCTGGCTGTTCAGGGGAGCGACTTCGTCCTGCTCACCGGCGGTGGGGGCCGCGGGGGTGCCGATGGTGCCCACCAGAGCGGGGTCAAGACCGGCGTTGGCTTCGTTCTCCATCCAGGCGTAGAACACGAAGCGGGTGCCGGCGTTGTTCAGGTCGTCCTTGGTGATGGCGATCATCTTGCCGCTGGCGTCCATATAGTACGCGCCCGAGACGGTGTTGGCAGCCAGGGTGGGGTAGGCGAGGTTGCTGCTGCCGCCAGACACGATGGTGAAGTTCTGGGTGTTGGGCTGGAAGCCGTCCTTGCTGTACGTGGCCGTGTAGGTGCCAGGAGCCAGGGTGGAGTAGCCCGTGGAGGGAATGATGTTGCCGCTGCTGTCGCGGATGGTCAGCGTGTAGCCGTTGGGGTTGGCGGGAAGGTTGACGCTGCCGGTGGTGACGACGGGCGTAGTGGGGGTGGGGGTGGTGCTGCCGCCACCGCAGGAGGCAAGGAGCAGGACACTCGTAAGGGCCGCGATACCGACTTTCATCTTGTTGTTCATGTGTGCGCCTCCCAGGCATGAATCAACGCATCCCGGCCCTCTCTGAAGGCAGGATGAGTCACTTCGTGGTGGAGCTTGAAGTGGTTGACTGCTTCATTAACCCATTGATGCAAGGTCGGCTTATGAGCCCAGTCTCCATGAGAGGTTCAACTGACGTTCAGCTGGGATTTAGGTCTGATGACAAGTTGCAAAACGTGAACATTATTGTTTATAATCTTTATTCCAAACTCATAATTTATCAGTTTGATTTCTGGAAGACCTCAGAAATTAAATGCAGTTCTCTTCACGCAACAAGCATTGAGGAGGCGGTCCTGAGCCCGATTGTGAGAGCTTTCGCCTGTTTTGCAATTTCCATCACAATTTTCAGACTCATCTCTCGAAGCAGCACGAGTAACACAGTCGTCACTTTCATCGAAAAGGGCACATCCGCGCAGAGGACAAAAAAATGACCTCCGATCTTCTCGAAGGTCATCTGGTGGTGCCGGTGAGGGGACTCGAACCCCTACGGTTTCCCGCTCGATTTTGAGGTCGTTAGGAGCGCCCAGGCAGCGGCAGATGCGTCAACACCGGCATTTTACGGTCTCTGGTTGCCCCCGTAAAGCGCGGGCGGCACTCGATTCGGGCACTGGGACCTGAGGCGCGTCGGCGGGCGCTGATGGACGCCAGAGCGGGGGCATCTGCCGAGTACGGAGAAGCCCCGTGCACAGGCGCCTGTGCACGGGGCGGGGGAGTGGGCCTCACTTCCAGATCTCACCGTCTCGGATGCGCTTGATGGCACCAGGGGTCACGCCGTACTGCGCGGCCAGTTCGGTCAGCAATCCATGGCGCGTGGGCAGGGACCTGATGTGATCGACGTCCCGGCGCGAGAGCTTGGCGCGTCCGTTGCGCTCACCGCTGGGTCCACCCTTGCCGGTCTTCCGGCCCTTGCTGACCATGTCGGCCATGTTCTCGTCGTGGGTGCCGGCGAACAGGTGTTCTGGGTTGACGCAGCGTGGGTGGTCACAGGTGTGGCAGGCGACCTGACCGGCGCTCAGGGGACGGCCGTGCAGCGCGAGGGAGAGGTGACTGGCCTGGTACGCGTAGGCCCCGTCCTTGGTGGTGATCTTGGCCACGGCGTAGCGGCTGCCGGGGCTGACGGTCCAGATCCAGCAGCCGGTGTCGGGGTCGATGTCGTAGGAGCGGTGGAAGCGGGCGGTGGTGCGCGGGAGGTCTTTGATCTGATCAGTGGTCAGGGGCGATTTCATGACTCGGTTGTCGCACTGTCTACCACTGCGAACATGAGCAAAAATGCGTGTGGTACGCACTTTTCGGGAATCTATCCCGTGTTGAACCAGATGGATTGACGGGCATGCTTTCTCATGCGTGGTGCGCTATTTGCACTGAGTACAAATGCCCGGCCTGCGCGCGTGGAGGCAGAGGTATAGAGGTTGCCTTCAAAAAGCGGGGCATGTGGCAATGGACCGAATTGTGGGTTGATACGCTGTCTGTGTCACACAACGAGGGACGCGGGGCCTTGAATTGGCGGGATCACATGCGTGACGATCATCCTCTGCGGGTGTAGGAACCTGTCAGAGACAACCTCGTACCCTCACATTGGGAGGCCAACATGCCAGTTATCGACCATATCGCTCAGCCCGACTCCGCCGTGATCCGCGAGCTCCTCCTGAAGTGCTTCGCTGGAAGCACCGAGCCTAAGGAGCCCCAGCAGTGCCTTCAGAGTGTCCTCTCTACCCACCGGTCTGTCTCCCATGACCGTGCAGTCGGCGTGATGTGGAGCATGATCAACGACGGCGAGCTCAGCATGCAGCCGGATCGTCGACTCACCTTGTCCCAGCGCTTGGTGTCTTGGAATCAGGCACGCGTACTTTGACGACGGAACCTATCCAGCCAAGTCGCTTGCAGCGGTTCACGCCTGAGCGCCCACTTGCACAGACGAGGGTGAATGATCCTCGTACGCCAGAGCAGCACGACCGCGATCGCGTCTTACACACCGACGAGTTCCGGCGCCTGGCTGGCATTACGCAGGTCATCACTCCTACAGGTCACTCGTTCCACAACCGTCTGACGCACTCGCTTGAAGTGGCCCAGATCGCCCGTCGGCTCTCCGAGAATCTGGCGGCGCAAGCCCCTGAGAAGCACCGTGGCGCGATCAACCCAGACGTTGTGGAGACTGCCGCACTGATCCATGACCTTGGACACCCTCCATTCGGCCACGTGGGCGAAGAGATGTTGGATGCCTTGGGTCAAGCAGCCGGTCTTGAGGATGGCTTTGAAGGGAACGCACAGTCTTTTCGTATCGCAACGAGGATTGCTGTCCACAAAGCCTCTTACCTCGGACTTGGTCTAACCCGGGCAACGCTGAACGCGTCGCTGAAATACCCGAACTTGCGCGGACCAAAGCCGCCTCAAGGCAGGGACGACAAGCGGGCGAAGAAGTTGTACAAGAAGTTCGGTGCTTATACCGACGATGCAGAGGCGTTCGCTTTTGCGCGTGAGCTCTCTGCTGATGACTCGCCAAGCATCGAGGCGCAAATCATGGATTATGCTGATGATATCGCCTACTCCATGCATGACTTGGTTGATTTCTACAGGGCAGGTATAATTCCCATTGCCGATCTTGTGGATAATCTCAATCAGTTCTTCGATGCCCACAAAGAGCATTTCCTGCCCAGTGAGTATGAGCACAAAGAGGATGAAGCGCTTGAGATTGTTAGGCGTATCTTCGACATGATGCCCCGTTCGATGTTCAGGGGCGACCATGAAGCGAAGGCGCGTCTTCGTGACTTTATGTCAGCGCACATCACCGCGTACAGCCAGCTGAGCATAGATTGGAATCAGCCAACCCCGCAGCTGATTATCTCCGCTGAGCACCGGCTGGAGCTGGCCTTCCTGAAGCGCATCATCTGGGAGTACGTCATTCTCCGGCAGCAGTTGGCAAGCCAGCAAGCAGGGCATAGGCGCATCATCACTGTCCTGTTCGATACGTACCTTGATGCGGTGGAGCAAGCCGCGAAGAAGGGCTCCCACAGCCTGATTCCGCCTGGCTTTGCACACGAGGCCTGCCTTGGAGAGAGCCCCGCAGAAGGCGTGCCGCATCATCCCGCCCACGTCCGCTTGGCCATCGACATCGTGTCAAGCCTGTCGGACGCGCAGGCGCAGGCCATCTACCTCCGAGTGACGGGTATTAACCCGGGTCAAATTACCGACAACATCTTCTACTGAATCCAACGAAAATGCCGCATGGTTCATCAACGCCGAGGCGGGCGCCTGATCAGGCGCCCGCCTCGGCGTTTCGGGACTTACTTCTTGACGCGCAGGCTCATCAGGCCGTCGGGTTCAGTCCGGTACCACACGTCCGTGTTCCACGCGACCGAGTGGATCAACTTGCGTGCTGCGGTCGACTGCCGGTCTTCGAAGGCAGTCAGGAAGCGCACGCCCTCTTCTTCGAATCCGCATTCGAGGGCGAGTGCCAGCAGTTCGCGGCGGCGGCGCTCGGTGATGGCGCCGTCAGTGTGAACCACCTCGACGAAGGTAAGCACATGCGGGTCGACGTCGACGTCGATCAGGACGATATCCGGCAGCAGGCGCCCGATGTCGATTTTCAGGCCAGCGATGTCCAGAAGAAGCTCATCCCGGTAGTTCAACTTATTGCCGCTCTCGCTGATCAGCAGCACGTTGCTGTTCGGGGAGAAGCGGGGGATGTAGTCCTCAATCACACCCTGCGTGATCAGGCTGGACAGTCCGGGGCCCATCTGGTGGGTGGTGCCGTCAGGCATGCGGACGCGGACCGGGGTGCGGGCCTTGGCTTTGAACTGCTTGGTCAGCTTGGCCCGGCGCACAGCCGCCGTGCTCAGGTGGGCCTTCTGCCAGCTCTCGATCTGTTCGTCCGTGACGTTGCTGCTCTTCAGCAGCGTGGCGAAATCCAAGGCCAGGGCGTAGCGGGGGGCCGAGGAGGTCGTCACGATGCCGGGGCGCTCCACCACCGCCCCGATCTCGATCAGGCCGTTCCGCAGCACGTTGTCGCGGATGGTCTCGCGCGTGTTCTCGCGGTACCAGGCATCGGCTGCGGTCGGCCGGTCCTTGGGCTTAGTGGAGGAGACGGCCGCGTAGTAGGTCTCGCGGGACTCGTCGTCCGTCAGGGCGGCCTGGGTGTCCCCCATGCGGGTGACCAGGTGGGAGGGGCTGAACCAGCGGTTATTGCCCTCCACTTGGTCGCAGTACAGCATCGTGAACACGGTGCGCGCGGCCGCCTTGCTTACGAGGTCGGCCCGGGTGGCCAGGCTCTTCGGAATGAAGAGCTCGAGCTTGCTTTGGACGTAGTCCGGGTGCAGGTAGTCAGGTGTCTTCACCCCTGAAGGTTAACAGGTATTTCAGTGTTGTCCAGCATGGGATGAACTACCTGATTACCTGCACCGTTCCAGTAATACCCTCCCACGGTATCTTCGATCTCCTGATCCGTCGCCCCAGCCGCCATTAACGCCGCCAGCTCCATCAGCTGCTCATGTCTAGGCAGGGGCAGCGCTTCGAGCTCGTAGGCACTCACGGCCACGCTGCCGCTCATGCAGCGGAACACATCGTCCACCGCGCGGGTGTTCAGCAGCCGGGCGATGGCCTCCAGCGGCACGTTCTCGCGGGTCGGCAGCAGCATATTCACGTGGTTCTCCACCACCGCGCCGCCGTGCTCCGCCAGGAACGCGGCCGGGACCGCGGCGCAGATCAGGCGCCTATGCTGTTCCTTCGAGGTCGTCCGCTGCATCAGGATGGCCGGCTGCTCCAGGACCAGGTGCTCCTGACCGGGGCGCAACCGGATGAACCGGCTGTGCGTGGACCGGTCGGTGCGGAACGCGAACGTTCCGTTCTGGACGGCCTCCCCCCACAGGATCGGCAGCGAGCGGTGATCGGCGGCCGGCGCCTTCCAGTCGTTGCTGAGCTGCTCCTTGTGACGGTTCCAGACCAGCGGACCGGTGCTGACGGTCACGCCGTAGTCGCTCAGCCGAGTCGGCATGTGGGCCACGTGCCGCACCAAGCCGATCTGGGCGTGAACGCGGGGCACGATCCAGATATCCGACGGGTCGGCCGGCAGATCGATGTCCACCGCGTGCGGCTCGCCGGGCACGCGGACGTGGACGGTGGTGCGGGGCTGGCGCCGGGCCGGGTCCACCTTCTTGAGCGCCATCGTCGCCGCTTCCTGGAGCACGTCCTCGAACACCCCGCTGCGGGCCTCGATGACCTCCAGGTGCGTCAGGTCCCCGGCGCCGCGCAGGGTCGCGCGCAGAGCCTGGAAATAGGAGCCGGCCAGGAAGGACGTAGGCACCAGCAGCGAGACCACGCCCGTCTTCTTGGCCAGACGCAGGCAGAGGTCCGTGAACACGCCGTAGAGGTTGGCATGCCCACGCAGGCTGCGGGCGTACACGCCGCGCAGGTCGCCGTCGAGTGTCACCTTCCCATACGGTGGATTGGCCAGGACTACGCTGTACTGGCGACGGTGGGTGTGCCGGCGCAGGGCATCCCCGATGTACACGAAATCGTGCAGCGGGTACCCGGCGCGCTGGACGTCGTCGGCCACCGTGAGGCTGAGCATGATCCGCGTCACCCAGCCGCTGAACGCGTCGAGCTCGAACGCGGCCACGTGGTCATCCAGGTGGTCGATCAGCGCCGCGCCCATCAGGTAGGACCGGCGCTTGATCATCTGGACGGCCGGGATCAGCAGCGCACCGAAGCCCACAGCTGGGTCCACCACGTTGGCGCGGGTCCAGTCCACTCCAGGGCGATTGGCCATGTCGGTCAGCTGCTGGGCCAGGGCGGGCGGGGTGAAGAAGGCGCCACGTTCGCTCCTGATGGCCTGATCCATGTTCGCGGTGTAGACCGTACCGACGATGTGGCACACCTCGGGCATGCCCTGGTGGACCACGGCGCGGCGCAGGGTGCCCGCGACGGCGCGGGCGTCGGCGGTCATGGCGGCCACTTTGACGGGCGGGCGGGGCATCGGCACGCTGGAGCCGATCCGGTCAGCCCAGAGCCGGCGCAGGGCAGAGGTCACGATGGCCTGGGCCTGCGGGGTGCCGAGGGGACCGGCAGAAATGGCGCGCTGGGGGCGCGCGAGGGCACGAACGTTCACGGTGAGGTATTGTTGCATGCCCGGCGCCGGCGCCGTCCGGGTCATCTGATCTCCCCGTCGATATCGTCGAGCATGGCGTCCCAGACCTCGGTGCTCACCCCGGGAGGCGCGGGGGGCCGGACGTCCGGGCTGGCGGCCCGGCGCTCCTCGGCCAACTGTGCCACCCACGGGTTGAGTTCGCTGTACCACTCCACCTTCAGGCGTCGGCGCTCGCGCCAGGCCTCGCGGATGTTCTCGCGCAGGATCTCGGCGTCGGGGCGCTGGGGGTCGCGCATCAGCAGCAGCCTCCAGACCTCGGTGGCGTCGGTGTTCTGCCGCAGCTCGCGGGCAATCTCGTGCATCCTCACGCCGTTGATGCTATCACAGCTTGCATTCTGAGTACGAACAAGGTACGATGATCTTGTCTTCATGGGAGTCTCCTCACTCCACCCCGCGCCGGGCAACTGGCGCGGGGCTTTTCTCGTGCACCGCCAGCAGCGGATGGTCTCGCAGGATCACGCCGAGTTCCCGCGAGACCGCCAGGCAGGCCACGATCCAGTCCTCGCGGCCCGGCAGCACCAGCGGCTGCACCAGGTCACTTCCGCCCGTGACATGCAGCTCGCAGGCGCCGGTGTCGCGGATCAGCTGGATCCACGCGTCCTGCCCAGGGACAGCGCAGGCGGTCCAGTGCTCCCGGGGCGGCAGCGAGCGGACGCACATCTCCCCATGTGCGTAGCCGGCGATGATCAGGCCCGCAGCCACGCAGCGTCGGAGCGGCTGAGACAGGTCCCACTCGGGGTACTGCGCCGTTCCCATCAACCACTCCCGAACCACCATCTGCGCCACGTGCAGCGACGGGTCATCCAGCAGGCGCGGCGCCCATGGAGCGCTGGCGAGGCGCAGCAGGCTCAGCTCAGTGGTATGCGCGGTAATAGACTCAATCACGCCCCTGTTCTGTAACCGACTCACTGTGATCCTGTCCCAGTCTGAGTCCCTGGAATTCGCGCCAGACCAGCCACTCAGGAACCAGCGCCGTGATGTGGCGGATCGCGGCGCTGAACTCGGGACGAATCGGCACTTTCGGCGGGCGGGACTTGACCCCCGACATCCTGTGGAGGCTGTTGCTGTTCGTCGTAGCCACTCGCGCCTCCGGTGAGCACTGATCCAGCAGTCGGGCAGCCACGCGGGCCAGGCGAAGCTCAAGGTCAGTCCGGCCCTTGAGATCGCTCTCCGCTTTCAGTCGTTCCTCCAGGGTCACGACCTGTTCGGCCAGGGCCTTTCCTAGTTCTCGGTTGAGCGCACCTCGGGCGCGGTTACGGGGGCGGGGCACCCGGCCATTCTAGCCGCGCAGATCCTGGCCGCACAGGCTGTTCTGCATACCGGCCGCAGGTCATGGCCACGGCGCCGTGCAGAATCTGGGCCATCATCATCAGCCGCACTCGGACGCCAAACACACTGGCAGGGGTGATGGCCGGAGTGCAGGCCAAAAGCGATGGTCGAAATGAAGGCCAATTCGATGGCCAGGGTGCGGGCCGGTATGCAGTCCAGTATGCATGGCTGGACTGGGGAACGAAAAAGGCGCCCGCGCACCTGGAGGTCAGGGCGCGGGCGGTGAATTCGTGGGCGAGATGTTCTAGGTCAATTGAAGATACCCGGCCGGGTGTCTCATGGACGCCGAGCCCGGATGGCCTGGATCCTGGCCTGCTGATTGGCCTCGGCCTGGTCATCCGGCAGGCTCAGCGGGCGGGTCAGGGTGGTGCCGCCCGGTTCCACATGCCCGCGGATTCGCAGGCGATCGAGGGCGGCATTCCATACCGCGCGCAGGTCCGCAGCGGCGTGAACAGCCGCCCGTGGGATCACCCGCACGATGCTCTCAGGAGCCGCTGGGACGCCCTTACTTCCACGCAGAACCACTGCGGTCACGAGGTCAGCGCCGCCCGGTTGCAGGGCTCCCAACGGACTCTGTGCGCGCTCAGTCAGGGCCCGCGCGTCGTCCAACCAGCGCTGGAGTTCGGTGTGCCCCAGGGTGCCGTACAGGCTCTGGGTGAGCAGCTTCCCGCCCCTCTGGTGGCCCCAGTCGAGCTCGTTGTGGCAGCGGCTGCATAGGGCGCTGAGCCCCTCCAGGTTGTCTGGGTTGCTGCCGTAGTGCGCGACGTGCAGCACGCCCTGCACCTGAATCCTCACCGCGTCCTTCTGGCGGGTCTGGCGGTTCCATGGCGTGTTGAGGTAGACCCCCTGGTTCGGCATCCCGCAGTGGGCGCACCTGTGCTTCGAGGCCGCGCGGACGCTCCTCTTCAGCTCAGGGCTGAACTCCTCGGTGTAGCTGGACTTCAGGCCGCCTGCTTCCGTGCGGTGGAAGGCGGTGCTGGTCGGCAGCGGCGTTGGAGGGCTGAGCGGCGTCCGGGCGGCGCGCTCCTCGCCACGTTCCAGAATGCGGACCATCAGGGCCTCGAAGCGGGCCGGCTCCATCCCGTCATGCACAGCGGAGAGGTCGAACTGCGCACGGCCCTGGCGAGTGGTGTACAGCGCCCGGTCGATCCAGTAGGTCGCGTGTTGGGCGGCCGCTGGGATGTCGAGGTAGCGTGTCTGGAGATAGAACTGCCCGTCTGGCGTGGGCAGCAACTGGTTGCGTGTCGTGGTCATCGTGTCTCCGAATGTCGCTGATATGTCAGATTGCATGGTGAGAACAGTTAGATTCCCGGTTCTCTGTGGTCCTACCAGGAAGAAGCCCCGGGTCTCCCCGGGGCGTGCCCTTCAGCTGGCGTGGGCTCACCCCTTTGTGTTCAGTTCGGCGGCCTCCGCGCCGAACAGGACCGGCTGGTGCCAACTCGTCTTCTCTGGGGCTTCCTCTGCGGACACTGGCTCTGGCTGCGAGGGGCTCTGCGCTTCGGTCTCCGCTCTGGCCTGCGCTCTGGCCTGCGCCTTGGCGTTCTTCTCCGCAGCGTATTTCTGACGCCACTGCCGGTTGACGATCTCCTGGATCTGAAGGCCGGTCTCCTCATCGAAGGGCAGTGGGCGGTCCCTGAGGTTGTACGGCGGATTGAACCCGAACTCCTTGACGAACCAGAAGAACGCCTGGCCGGGCTTGCCGCTGCGGGTCTGCGTGGCGGCGTACTGCTGCATCTGCCGGTACAGCACGTACAGTCGCTCCTTGTCCGCCTTCAGCGCATCCCGGGCGGCTTTGGCGGCCTTCTTCTCGCGGCGCTCACGCTGAGCTGGTGTGAGGGCCTCCTCCTGGCGCCGCTCCCACTCGATCAGATCGGCGTCCAGCGCGGCCTGGTTCTCGGCCTCCCAGTTCTTGCTGCTGGCCACGGCCCCACAGGCCGGGCAGCGGGGGCCACCCTTCCAGGCATTCCCACAGGTGCAGGTGCGCTCAGTGTCGGACTTGCCCACCTTGCTCTTGCGGGTCTTGCCGTTGGTCTTATCCATCTCCAGTTCCCACGTCTCGTAATTCTCCACTGGGCCGAGCTCGTACATGGACCCCGTGTGGTCGACGATCAGGCAGTCGCTCTTGCCAGGCGCGGTCCGGAGCGCGCGTCCGGCAATCTGGAGCCAACGGGACACACTCTTGGTGGGCCGCATGATGAACACCGCGCCGACATCCGGCACGTCCACGCCCTCTGTGCAGACGTCGACGTTGCACAGGATCTGGATCTCGCCGCTTTTGAAGTCCGCCATGATCTGCTTGCGTTCGTCAAGATTGGTATCACCGTCGATATGCGCCGAGGCGGTGTACCCCGACAGCTTCAGGCGCTCCAGGACGGCCTGGCTGTGCTTGCGGGTGCAGTTGAAGATGATGATCTGACGGTCTGAGGCAATCCGGTTGATGGTGTCGATCAGGCTCCCGACAACCTGTGGCTTTTCAGCTTCTTTAGCGGCGTCTTCCAGGTCGTAATCTCCGGCGGTGGTCCGCAGGGCCTGGAGGTCGAACTCTGAGGGCACGTAGTAGGTCGGCTTGATCAGGTATCCGCCAGCGAAGGCCTGGGCGTAACTGAGCGTCTGGACCATCACGTCAAAGTCGCCCCCCAGGCCCCTGCCGTCGGTGCGAACCGGGGTTGCAGTCACGCCCAGGACGCGGCGGGGGGCCAGGGACTTGATCGATTTCCGGTACTTGTTGGACACAATGCGGTGCGCTTCGTCGACAATGCACAAGATGTTGTCCAGGTCGGACTGATCGAGGTAGTGCCCGAGGTGACCAGCGCTCTGAACGGTACTGACGATCACGCGGTTGTGCGGCTCCGGTCGGTGCTTGGACATCAGCTGGCCGATGAGCTCTGGGTCGACACCGCGGCCGATGTGCTCGGCCAGCTGCGAGATCAGTTCGAGGGTGTGGGCCATCGCAACAACGACGCCGCCCGCTTCGACGTGGCGCCGGGCAATCTCCGCGATGACCACGCTCTTCCCGGTGCCGGTGGGGAGGCGAACCAGGACGCGGCTGCGTCCGGCTTCCCAGTGCGCTTCGGTCTGGCTGATGGCGTCAACCTGGTAGGGGCGCAGGGTGGGCGCGCCGGTGGGTCGGCTGATCACAGTGGTCTCTTCGATACGTGGCGTGGCGATCAGCAGGCGCACGCTGCCGTGCGTCACCCAGCTGCGGGCCTGATCGGCGCGGTCGGGCATGACGTAGCCCACGCCGTCTGCTGCGCGGATCTCGTTGGTCCAGCCCCGGCGCTGAGCCCATTCGAACAGCTGGCTGTGAAGCACCTGCGGGTAGCGTGCACCTACCACGGTCTGCTCGGCGGCGCGGGCGCTGGCCAGGGCGGCTTTGAAGGCCTGCTGAGCTTCGGTCGGGTCCGTGACTGGGGCGTCGATCAGGCCGATGTCGGCCATGAGGGACAGGATGTCGTTCATGTTGGTTGCTTGGGTCTGGGTCTGCATGTGGGGATCTCCTCTGTGGGGCGCAGGTGGTCTTCAACACCTGATGCGATCTCTACTGATCACATGAGTACAGGTGTCGCTCAGGGGAAGCCGGGGCGTCAACCCCGGCTTCTCATCTGGCTCAGGCGGCGTTCGGCAGGGCGACGGGGGCGCTCTTGAAGGTGCGCCACTTCGCGGAGTCCTCAGTGCGGCGCTGGCGGCTCTGGGCCTGCGTCTCGCGCAGCTCGTTGATACGGGCCTGCTCGAACTCGGCCGGGCTCACCAGGGGCTCCAGGGCGGCGGTGATGAACTCGCGCCCTTGCAGGACCTTCACGTGCTGCTGCACCGTACGCTTGGCCGTTCCGCTGCGCTCACTGATCCCGTTCACGGTGCGCTCGCCGCGGTGAATCATCCACATGGTCCACCGGGCGCGGTTCAGCTGCGCGGGGATCCGGGCAGGCGCCAGCGGGTCTTTCACCCGTGGCTTGCGCTCACCGGCGGCGCGCGGGCTCACAGTGGCTTTGCGCCCGGGCATGCTCAGTTCGGGTTGTTGAAGACCCTCCAGGGCGGCGCAGTCGACGCCGCGCATGTTCATGTAGATCACGGGGGAGCCCTGCGTGTCGGTCTCCAGGCGCGCGATGATGCCCTGAGCGGCGAGCCAGCGGAGCCGGTCGTGCAGCTGATCCGGGCGGCCACCGACGCGCTCGCTCATCTGGCGCAGACCACCGACGCGAACGACGCACAGCCCGCTGTCGGGGTGCCACTCGCCGGCGTTCATGCGGTCGAAGATGTCGTGCAGGGCGGCGCGGAAGGCGGCTTTCTGCATCGAGCCACCCTTGGCGCTGTTGACCACGCGGAACAGCAGCCGTTCCTGCTGCTCTGGGCTCCACTCGGGTCTCTGGGCGTCGCTAGCAGCGCCGGTGTGGGCCACGGCTGCTTTCCAGGGCTGGCCGTCCCAGGCGCCGATCACGCGCTCGATCTCCATTTCGAGGAGAGGACGGCCGTTGCGCTGGGTCAGCACTTTCTCGGTGGCCAGGGCGCTGGAGAGGAACCAGGCAGCCATGGCCTGGGCGTCCCCGCCGGTGAGGGCGCACAGCATGCTCAGGAGACTCCAGCGGGCCGTAGAGCCGCTCTTGTCGCCGCTCTTCAGGACGCTCAAGTCGCCGTTCCACAGTCCGCGGTAGTAGGCGCTCTTCATCGGGGCGTCCAGGGGCGCGGCGAGGCGCTCAGGGGCGATGAATTCCGCTTTCCCGAGCTCGGCCAGGGTCACGGTGCCGGCGCCGGGCTTGATGGTGCGCGCGCTCTTGTGCTTGACCAGGAAGTTCCACCACATGTTGATCAGTCGCTCGCAGTTGGGGTTGGTGTTGGTCCAGGTGCACTGCCCTTCACCGTCGACTTCGTGCAGGTGGTTGCCAGTCAGGGTCAGGTAGCGATCGCGCGAGTAGATCTCGATGTCGATTTTGGCGAGCTGCTCGGGGGTCCCGAATTCCGGGGGGAACTGCACGGGGACCAGCTTCCCGTTATCTGACTTGCCTTTCTCGTCGGGTGTGAACTTCAGTTCTTTGAAGTCAGTCATGTTGAAGCGGGTCGCGTGGTCCTCGGTCGGAAGTCGGCCGGGGATGATATGACGTGACCCGTTGCGGCTGGGGCTCACCTCGGAGTAGCCTCCATCGCTAACGACCAGGCGCGAGAAGTGCGCAACGCTCGCCGGCATGACGTGCCCGTTCACAGTGTCGGTTGGGCCGTCGTAGTCTTTGTGATCGATGTCGACGACGAACATGTCGAACGCGGTGTCCGTGAGCCCCGTGACGATCCCCAGGCCACGCGTGCCGTTGCCCACGTGCTCCATGGCTTCCTCGTAGGTCATGGCGTGCTCCAGGGAGTGGCCGTTGAAGGACTCGATCTCGCCGGTCTCGCGGTTCACGCGCTTGTTGCCGAAGTAGCGGACCTGGCCGTTCTCGTCGGGCAGGCGGGCGCCGAAGTCGGCGTGCACCGGCAGCTTGACGGCCTTCTCGGTGCTGGGGTTGAACCACCACATCCAGTTGCGGAAGCGGCGGCCCTCCAGTAGGGCATCCGGGAGGCGGTGGTAGTTCGTGTTGTCGATGAGCGGGGTGGGGTGGGACGCATTCTGCATAAATCCTCTTGACACTCGTGTCAGACGGTGTATACTGAATGCATTCGATAGCTTCAGCTTTTTTCCGTAACCCCCCTTTGGCGAGGGGGGTTCCCTTTTGCGCGGCTCCGGTGTCTCCGGCGGCGGCGGTCTAGGGCTGTACCCGAATACTGAATACTGTCGCATGCTTTGTGCTGATATGTCAAGTGAGTGTATGAGTCTACACTTTTGCCCAATGCCAGAGCGGCTAGAATGCCAGCATGACACCCGCGAAGGCCGCCCCTCTGAGCCCGATGGTCATTCCCCGCTCCACCCGGACCCGGGCGCTGAACGTCGCCGGCCGGACCGGCGAGCGGCCCCGGTGGCCCAAGACGGCTCAGGAGCGGGGGCAGGCGCTGCGCTGGTTCATGCAGACCCACAGCGTGTCCCACGGCGCCCTCCGCACGGCCGCTGAGATCAGCAGCGGGACCCTGATCAGCTGGATCAGCGGGAAGTACGACATCGTGCTCCAGGCCAGGCGCCCGAACATCAAGCGCCTGCTAGAGGTCATCGCCAACCTGGAGCCCAGCATGACCGACGCGGAGTTGCACGAGCTGTTCGGCGTGCCCGAGGAGTTCCGCTCCATCTGGACCCTGCCGCGCGTCCAACAGCCGGACACCGAGGTGTTCCAGCGGGTGATTGGCCTGTTGAACGGAACGGCGCCTGTAAGGCTCACCACGGTGCCTGCGTACGGCTGCGGGCCCCACGCCACCCTGGTGTACCGCGACGCCCCGGGAGCAGCCCGCCTGGAGCGCGCAGACACCCCCCTGGCTGGAGAGCCGGTGCTCGTTGGACGTCTGATCAAGATCGAGATGCTGGAGGAGTAAGAAAGGCGGGCGCCGGCGCCTGGGGTCATTCCTGGGCGCCGCTTCCATTTGCCGATGAACACTACGGATTTTCCCAAAGTGTACGTGGGTTCTGCGCGTGCAGTCGGTGGGATGTCAAAGGCTATCCCTGAACTCACAGTGTTCGATATCTATCCCTTATTAGTTCTTCTCCGGCCCCAGACAGCCCTGGAGTCCCAACCAGGCCTGTGAACCATCCACCCCCGAAGAACACTACGGATTTTCCCAAAGTGTACGTGGGTTCTGCGCCGACCCCGGGACCGGCGCCTGGTCTGGGCCACCCAACCTGTGAATCCCAAAAAGCCGATGAACACTGGCCAAAAGTCGAAAGTGTACGTGGGTTCTGCGCGATGTGGAGCGGCGGATGTCAAAGGCTATCCCTGAACTCACAGTGTTCGATATCTATCCCTTATTAGTTCTTCCCCCGCCCCAGACCAGCCCAGGGGTCCGAACCGAACTGTGAACCCTCCACCCCCGAAGAACACTGGGTAAATCCCGAAAGTGTACGTGGGTTCTGCGTGCACTGATCACTGTGCCGATACCACCACCAAGCGCAAGTGCCCATTTTCTCATCTATCTAATGATTAGACATATCAGCTAAGCGACCATCGGGGCATGAACCCCCAGATCACCGACCTCACCGTCGCGGAGCTTCGCGACCTCAACCGCGTGTCCCGCGAGGACGCGCGCGCCGCCCTGCTGACCGCCACTAACCCCCAGCCCGACCGCGTGGCTGCCCGCAGTGGCCGCTACATCCCCGACGTCCGCGCCGCCGCCCAGGACCTGTGCGAGACCGGCGACCTCCAGCTGATCCGCGGGCGCTACGAGCGCAGCACGCCCACCAGCGTGGACCTGGACGCCGCCATCGCCCGACTGACCGGCATCCGCTTCACAGGCCTGGAGATCGCGAAGCTGATGGGCATCACCGGCCCTGACGCCTACCAGGACGTGGACCGCCTCCTCGATGCCCGCGCCGCCACTGTGGGCGACATCCGCCGCGCCACCAGCGTGGGTGGGCTCAGCATCTGGAGCCGCGCGTGAACGCCGCGTACCGCACCCGCGCGGTCCTGGTCCTGGCTGGCGACCAGGCCTGGGACCTGGTGATGAAAGCGCCCCTGGAGGTGCCCGAGACCGCCCAATTCTGCGTCTCCGAGCTGCTGCGCCAGCGCCAGCAGAACTGGCGGCCCGGCGCCCGGCAGGAAGACCGCGCGGACATCGTGCGCCTGGTCGGGAGCCTGCTGTACGCCCCCGCCCAGGTTGGCCGCGTCTGCCTACTGATCGACCTGAGCCCAGCGGAACTGCGGCTGCTCGCGGGCCACTATCACGGCCCCATCCACCTCCTGTGCGTTGGGAAGGATGACCTCCACTGGGGAGGCGCCCACCCGCCCTTCCTGGCGCGCGACACCGAGGAGGCCCTCTACAGCGTCCGGACGGCCGCCGGTCTGGTCTCCGTGGAGCTGGGCGACTACTTCCAGCCGGTGCGCGTTCCCGAAGGCGCGCTGTGACCCTCAGGCTCACCATGCCGTGGCCCATCAGCGTGAACTCGCTGTACCGCTCCTACGACGGGCGCCAGATCATCTCCGTGCCCGGCCGCAAGTATTACGCGGCCTGCAAGCAGCACCTAGCCGCCATCAAGCAGCTTCCCGACTTCGGGGAGTCGCGCCTGAAGGTGGTCATCCGGCTGTACGCGCCGTCCGTCCGAGTCTACGACCTGGACAACCACGCCAAGACCCTGCTGGACGCCATCACCCACTGCCAGCGCGTCTGGAAGGACGACCGCCAGATCGACGACCTCCGGATCATCCGCATGGAGAAAGGCGGCAAGAACGCCCGGGCCGAACTCACCATCACCGTCATTCCCGACAAGGAGGCCTGAACCATGGGCATCTCACATGAACAAGCTGTGCGCAACCAACTCACCCTGCTGTGCGTGGAGGTCATCCGCGAGACCATCGAGTCCGACAACCTGGTGCCCTTCACCGAGTACCGCGCCCCCACCGAGGTGCCCTACGCCACGAAGCGCGGCGCCGGCGGGAGCGGTGCCCTCACCGTGAGTCTGCAAAAGGCGCTGCTGCGTGGGGATGAGCGTGCAGCCGGTCAACTGGCCGCGCGCATCGAGGCCATCCCGCTCCCGGCTGCTCGCCGCGCCCCGGGTGTGCTGGACCTGTACCGCGTCGCCTTCCCGGGCTTCAAGGCCAGCCGCGCGAAGTTCCGGATGAAGATCCCTGGGCAACAGGTGCAGCTGGACTGCCGCAGTGGTGAACTGAACGCGGCCCTGCGCGCGGTGTGGAACGTCCACCGCAGCCCGCTGACGATCCGCACGCACGCAGGGGGGCTCAGGTACGAGTGGATCTCCACGCTGCCGGCCCATGAGCGCCAGGCCTGGATCACCCTGGCGGATGGACTGCTGAACGCGCTCAATGATGTGTCAGTTGATATTCAGCCCAAGGAAGCGTAGAATAAAAGGTAGAAGCCCCAGGTGTAGCGCGACGGTACCACCCCTACACCCCAGGCTGACGAGACCACGCGTCCTACCCCAAGAGCCCCCTACCCAAGCGGTAGGGGGCGCCTTTTTGCTAGGAGCCCACATGACCTATACCGCTTACCAGGCGGCCGGCGATTCGCTCGCTGCCGCCCGTCAATCCCTGTCCGCCGAACTTGACGTCATCTACGCCGACGTCCGCACCGCCACCGCACGTGGCGCCTTCTCCATCACCCTCTCGCGTGAGGTGACAGGCACCCAGGGCGTGCAGATGATCGGCGCCCTGACCCGCGTCCTGCGCGCCGACGGGTTCGAACTGTCCGACATCCAGACATCGGCGGGCCGCTACACCCTCACGGTGCGCTGGTGAGCCCCGAGGAGACCCCGGCCCTGACCCATGAGGAACTCGGGCGCCTGATCCGCGACCTCTACGCCGCCCGTCCCGCGCGACCGGCGCCGCGCTTCATTGCCGAGGATCCCGAGGTGAGGCGGCATCAGTACCGCCTGGCCCTGAACCCGGGCGACTGGATGCGGCCCAGAGCCGGCGACCCGGCCGCGTTCGCCCTGGCCTGGCTGATCACCAACCCCTGTGAACTGACCCTGCGCGAGGGGCCGGATGTCCAGCTGGACGGCGCCCACGCCACCCTGTCGCCCGCCCTGATTCGCCGCAGTCCGGACGCGCTCCGACTCTACGCCCTGTGAGGTGAGCCCATGAGCCTAATCAACCGCCTCAAGCAAGCCATGCGCGTGCTTGCGGGGTCAGCGGTGGAGCCGGAGACCGACCCACCGATCGATCCCAACGCGGCGTGGGCGGCCCTGGAGTCCTGCTGGACCCTCAGTCATGAGCTGTTCGGCATCCCGCGTCACTGGACGCTGCGGCAACTGTCCTCAGGCGACGATCCCGGGTATTGCACGCCGCGTCCGGAGTACGGCTACGTCTACATCGGGCTGAATACCGATCAGATCGACAGCATCGACTTTCTCGCGGAAATCATTGTCCACGAACTGTGCCACGCCGCCGATGCCCACTGGTTCGGCGCCATCAACCAGCTCGCGGCCACGCTGGAGGGCGCCGAGGCCCGCGCCGCTGACGCCATCCTCACTCACGCCTGCGAACTGGCCGTTCAGCAGCGCCTTCAGAGCTCGCCGGCACAGCAGCTGATCGCCCACGCCCGGGCCACGTACCTCGCCGCACTCCAGGGGGCCGAGTGAGCGACCGGGCCACCGAACCCCTGAGTCAGGAAGACCTCGGAAGGCTCGCTGTCCTAACCGAGGTCTACGCCATTCACCGCGAAGTGATCGAGACCGCCCGGGCCGCGCGACCCAAGCGGCGCAAGAAGTACGACCCGGAGAGCGAGATCGGCCAGTTGCTCGCGCAGCTCTGAGCCGACCACAAGGAGACCCCATGATTCAGAAATTCACGTCCAATATCACCACCCGCCAGACCGAAAGCGGGCCCGTCGTCACCGAGACCGTGACCGTCAAGGACGAAGTCGGCCGCGTCCTGCGCCGCGAGCGCAGCGTCAACGGACAGCTGCTGTGGGTCACGGAATACAAGCACTGGGAGCAGGATACGAATGACGATCAGTAACGCCAAACCGTACCGCATCTACACCGAACGCGAAAAGATCGAGGTGCTGATTGCCCTGCGCGTGAACGGCGGCAACATGAGCCGCACCGAACGCGAGACCGGCGTAAGCCGCGCAACCCTGCGCGAGTGGTCCATGTCCCCACTCGCGCAGCACCCCGAGGTAACCCGGGCCGCCGACGAAAAGCAGAGGGCCTTCATCAGCTCGCTGGAGAGCACCCGCGACTCCCTCGTTGCGCGCATGAACGACATCGCGCAGAACGAAAAGGACCTGTTCAAGCTGTCCGGCGCGTTCAAGATCGTCACTGAAGCCATCTCGAACGCGGAGATGAGCATGGTCCTGACCGAGAAGCTCAGGGCTGCGATGGAAGCCGCCGACGAGGAATCGGGCGCGGGGATGAACTGACATGAGCGAGAAGCTGGTGCCCCTGGAGGTCTTCCTTCAGCTGCCGCGCTCGCAGCAGCAGCTGTTGACCCGGGCACAGGCTGCGTTCCGTCAGATCGAACTGGAGAAAGCCCGGCAACAGAAAGCGCAACAGAAAGCCCGGTCAAAGCGCAGTGGGGTGAACGATGAGTAGGATCATCCCCAAAGAGCTCCTGGCCCAGGTCCCCAGGGAGCTGAGACAACAGGTGCTGTCCTTCGACCAGCAGCTCGCGCAGATCGAGAAGATGAAGGCCAGGCGCCGCAAGAACGCTGTGAACCTCTCGGGCGGCAAGCCCCTTGGAACGGATGACGTGACCAAGTGGCTGCGGACCCTCTGGCCCAAGCAGTTCCAGGCGGAACTGGCCCCGTTCCACACGGAGCTCCTGGAATGGCTGTTCGCCCGCGACCCGGCGCAGTCCAGCAGCCGGGCCTTCATCTGGCCGCGCGGGTTCGCGAAGACCACGTTAGGCCGCGTGATGCCCATCGCGCTGGCCACGCGTGGGTACAGCTACGTGCTCTACGTGCAGGCCAACCAGGCCATGGCCAATAGCAGTGTCCAGAGCATCGGTGATCTCCTGAGTCACCCCACCGTGGTCCAGCACTACCCGCTCCTGGGCCAGCCCGAGGTGTCGGAGAACACCGGCCAGCAAAAGGCCTGGCGTCAGAGTCGGCTGCACACCGCGTCAGGTCTGATCATCGACGCGGCCGGCCTGGACACCGCGATTCGCGGGCTGAACCTGGACGGCAAGCGTCCGGACGTGATCATCTTCGACGACATCGACGCAAAGAACGACTCGCTGGAGAGCACGGAAAAGAAGCTGGAGACCGTACTGTCCAGCATCATCCCCGCAGGCGCCGCGAACCGCTGCGTGGTCATTCTCCAGAACATCATCAACGAACACGGGATTGTCACGCGCCTGGCTGGACTGGACGCCGAGCACCCCCGCGACTTCCTGATGGACTGTGGAATCTCCGGGCCCTACAAAGCGGTGGAAGGTCTGGAATACGAGCTCCGGGACGTGGAGAATCCAGAGCCGGGCGCCGCGCCACGCCGCTACGTGATCACCGCTGGCGTTCCGACCTGGCCGGCCGTGCGTCCACTGTCGGTGCTGGAAGATGAAATGAACCAGATCACGCCGCACCGCTTCATCAGCGAGTTGCAGAACGAGGTCACGGGATCGACGGGGAGCATCTACCAGGGCCATGACCTGACCGGTGTTCCGCTGCCGCCGCTCGAAGAGTTCGAGGACATCCAACTCTGGTGTGACATCGCTGTGACATCCGGGAAGAACAGCGACTCGCAGGCCATCAGCGTGGCCGGGCGACATTCGAGCGGAATCATCTACACCATGCACGCATGGGAAGGCGTGGAAGACCCGGCCAAGTTCATGCGCCGGGCTGTGCAGGCGGCGGTGCGCTTCCAGTGCCGGATCCTGGGCGTCGAAGTCAACCAGGGGGGCGACCTGTGGCGCGACCTGTTCAACCGGACCGTGGATGACCTGAAGCGGGAAGGCCTGATCGATTCGGCGCCGGGGTACGACTCGGCCTCTGCGACCTCGCGGACGGGCGGCAAGGAAGCGCGCTGGCAGAGCGTGAAGGCGTTGCGTGAGACCGGGCAGGTTCAGGACGGCATCGGCACGCATGAGGTCCGCTTCCGGAGTCTGCTGCGGATCCCCGAACACAAGCCGTATGACCTCGCGGACGCGGACTACTGGTCCATCGACAAGTTACGCAAGAAGAACCCCGTCCGCGTCGGCGTCGCGATGCCCCGGACCGGCTGGAGGTAAGCAATGACGTATTCAATCAACGACGTGCGCCAGGCCGCGCGGGAGGTTGACGGCGGGGACCACCTCGGCGCCGGCCTCTCGCGCTGGAAGGGTGTTCAATACCTGCCGGCTCCCGGCGACGCGCGGGAAGTCCTCACGCGAAAGGCGCAGCTGCAAGTCGGGCTCATGTCCGACCTGGGCCGCGAGTTCGTCCCGTCTCAGAACATGATCCGCAGCGTCATCACGAATGTCTGCGATCACGTCTGCGGGAGCGAGCCGACCTGGACCCTGACGGCCCCGACGGAAGCTCTCCGGGAAGAGGCGGAGGCGATCCTCACCGCCGCATGGAACGCTCGCGGGGTTCACACCGAGCTTCAGACCGGTATTCGGCCACTGGTCCGCGAGGGACGCGGGGCCTGGCGGATCAGAATCCCAACCGGTGCAGTGGCCAAACTGCGTGCCGGCGAGCGGCCCAGTTCCACTGAAATCGCGTCACGCTGGCTGCGGATCGAGGCGGCTCTCCATCCCGAGCGGATGCGCGTGGTGGAGGATGATGACACGCTGAGCCTGGTGGGGGAATTCACCCTGGACGCCCAGGAAGGGCGGACCGAACTCACCCGCGTGCGGGGCGGCCGCACGGAGGTCATCGAACGCAGCGGGGAGACCAACCGCCGACTCTGGGCCCTGGACCTCGGCGGCAGACTGCCGTACGTCACGGCACAGGCGCCGGCGCTGATCACCCAGAGCATGCTGGACAACCAGGGCTACGCGGACGTGGCAACGACCGCCGCCGCTGTGAATGTGGCCAGCAGCGGGCGTCTGAGGATGCACTTCCACAACATCACCCCGATGCTGGATGGCGCCGGGAAAGCCATGCCACAGGTTCTCGGACCCGGCGGCGAGCTGTATACGACCGACACCATCGCGGTCCAGTCCATCGAAGACGGCCAGAGCGTCCGGGACGTGCCCGTGCGCATGAACGGCGAGGTCCGCACCATCGGCGGGGAGAGCCCCGAGCCGCTGAATGTCGCGGTGGGCATGGCGCGGATGAATATCTATGCAGAGGCCCAGCAGCTGCACTACCTCATGGGCGCCGACGCCACCGCCTCCGGGGAGGCCCGCAAGACCGCGATGGCCGCGTTCCTGCGCAGCCTGAACCCCTACCGCAGCGCCGCCGTGAAGGCTGTGCGCGAGATCAACGAACTCATCCTCGCCCTCGTAGCCGCACTCTCTGGTACCCCAGGCAAGTTCGCTGGCGTGGTCATCGAACCCGTGCTGACCGACCGACTCGTGGATCCCACGCCACAGGAACGGGCGCAGGACGCGGCGGATGTTGCCAGCGGACTTATCAGCATGGAAGAGGCCCGGAGCCGTCAGGGCATCCTCAATTCACAGGCTATGCAGCGGCAGATTGAAGCTGAGCGCGTGCCAGCCGTTGATCCAGCCCAATGAGCCGTGGTATGATTGTATAAGTTCAAGGAGTGTAGCGAACACTTCAGATACCAGCAGCGCCGCCCCCACCCGGGCGGCGCTGTGTTGTGGCGCCGCGCAGGACGCGGATAAGTCCAGTCGGGTCAGGCACAGGTGTGTCTGAGCGGCCCTGAGCCCTGCCTTTCCAAGGAGAAAGAGACATGACCTACCAAGAATTCCTCGAAGCCCACGCCGGTGATCCGGTGAAAGCCGCCGAAGCCTACGCCGCCTACAAAGCAGCGAGCGCTGCGGGCGCCAACCAGGCGCCGGCCAACCAGGATCAGCCGCGAGCGGACCGCGCGCAGGACGCCCGGAACCGCATCACCCTGCGCGCCCTCACCACGGCGCTGCGCCAGCACGGTCTGGAACTCCCAGACCATGAAGGCGTCTCGCAGGAACGCTGGAACGAGCAGCTCACCACCGCTGTGAGTGCCTTCGCGTCCAGCCTGACCGCCGTCTCCACCGCCAACACCGAACTCAGCGCCGCGATGGGCGAGCTGGGTATCGACATGGACGCCTGGAGCCGCGCCGGGAAGGACAAGCGCGCCGAGATGGTAAATGCCGCGAAGTCGGCCACCTCGGGCGCCGCTCAGGAGCTCGCGAAGCTCAAGCGCGAGGTGACCGTCAAGGAGACCGCCGCCGAGCTGGGCGTGGATCCCAAGCGCCTCTCGTTCCTGCTGCAAGGCCGCGAGATCACCCGCGCCGAGACCGAGGCGGACGGCAAGAAGACCGTGAGCTACACCGTCGGGACCGGCGACAGCGCCGTGAGCCTCGATCAGGTTGTGAGTGACGCGGGCTTCGGCACACTCGAAGAATTCGCCGGAAAGGCGGCCGAGCAGAAGAAGACCGAAGAGGCCAACGACCCCTTCGCCTTCCTCGAAAGCGGCCAGAGCAGCAAGACCAACGAAGGTTCAACGAGCACTGACCCGCTGGCCTTCCTGGACGCCAAGTAATTCATCCCACAAGGAGAACAAGCATGCCCTTTACCACCACCACCCTGCCCCGCGTGAACGCCCCGGCCTTCATCGCCCACCCCGAAAGCATCCAGCGCCTCGAAGGTGGCGCCGTCATCACCGCCGCTGACTTCGAGAACGGCGCCCTCGCCGGCACGCCTGTGAGCGTCGTCGGCGGCGTTGTGAAGCCCTTCCACCTCGACGCAACCACCAGCGGCCTGCTGGGCGCCGACTTCGACGCGGCGGACGGCCAGCGCGCCGTGGCCGTGATCGTCGGCGGCGTGGTTCACGTGAACCTGCTCCCCGGCATCAACATCACGTCCTACACGGCCCTGAAGCCGCACTTCGTCTTCCAGGACGACACCGGCACCTGGGTGCCGATGCCCGAAGACATCTAAGCCGGCCGCAGCCACACCATTCCAAGGAGCTAACACAACATGAGCAACAACCCCATCCAGAGCTTTACCGCGCTGCTGACCGCGCTGGCCGCGAACCCCGCCCGCACCTCCGCCCTGTCCGAGCTGGCCGCCGTCAACGCCGCCCAGCCCGACCCCTTCGCCGCTCTTCTGCCCCGCGAGACCAGCGACACCTGGCGCGTCGGCGGCGGCAACCTGCGCATGGTTGTGACCCCCGCGCTGCCCGTCGCGCCTGACAGCCCCCTGCCGCAGGGTGGGCAGGCCGTCGCGACCGCCTGGAGCGGCGAGACCGACAAGTGGGGCCTGCGCTTCGACATCAACGAAGTTCAGATGAAAGAACTCCACGAAGCCCTGTTCCGCGCGGCCGGCCAGGGTGGCGCGACGGGTCTGGCCCGCACCGGTCAGGAGTACGTCCGCCGCATGCTGGGTCAGGTCAACGAGAGCCTGAACCTCAGCGAGCGCATCGTGCGCGCGGAAGCCATCATGAGCGGCCGCTACACCGGACGCGCCTCCGTTCTGGGCGCCAAGGCCGCCGCGAAGATCGGCACCGTCGACTACGGTGTGAAGCGCTTCACGGCTGCCGGCGCCTACGACGGCCCTACCAGCAGCTTCTGGGCCGACATCGCGAAGGGCCGCCGCGAAGCCGGCACCTTCGGCGTGACCATCGTCACCAGTGAGGCCACCTACCTGGCCGCGAAGACCAACCCCGTCAACGCGATCGCGGAGACCGCGCGCGTCGAGAATGCGAACGGCACCATCACCGTGATCATCAGCCAGATGCCCAAAGTGTCCGACGGCCACTACAACACCACGCCTGACGCGGAATTCGCGAACGTCCAGATCACGCTGATTCGCACCCAGGCCTATCAGGTTGCTGGTGCGGACGGCAAGCTGACTGCCGTCAAGTACGGCGTGGACAACGTGCTCACGTTCCTCCCGAGCGGCGTTCTGGGCGGCCTGGTCATCGCCCCGACCGTCGAAGGCCAGCGCCGCGGCGTGAACGGCGGCAGCCGCTGCACCTACATCGCGGAGCCCAGCGACACGGAAATCAGCGTCCGTGGCGTGACCAACATGCTGCCCGTGATCTACCGCGCGGACGAAATCTGCGTCTTCAACACCGGCACCAACGTCTGATCCAGGAGGTGAACCATGCAACCAGCTGAACGACTGCGCGCCCGGTTCACCACCCCGGCTGACCTGGGCCGCGAGACCGCGGAAGAAGTCGACGCGTTGATCACCCAAGCTGTGGGTCTGTCCGAAGCGACGGACCCACAGGACGTGGTGTTCAACCGCGCCCTGGCCGAGCTCCTGGCGGTCCGCATCGAGGTGGAACGCGGGCGCCCCGACACCGTGAGCGTCTCCGGCGAGTTCAGCCGCGGCTCGAACAAAGCCGCGACCCTGGCCAGCCTGGAACGCGACCGGCGCGCGGCCCTCCGCGCCTGCGGGGACGGCGGCAACGGACTCACCGTGGTCTACGGCGGGCTGAAATGGATCCGCTGACCCGCGAGCGGGAAAGCATCCGCAGCATCCTCAGGTCCGAAGCGGCTCTGCTGTACCGGCACACCGGCGCCTGGGAGAAAGGCGGGCTCATCTCGCCCCCAGTGCGCTTCAGTGTGCGAACCCTCGGCCCCAACTCGCGTGACCTGATCCCGGCTGAGCAGGCGGCGGAACGGGCCGGCGTGGTGGGCGCGGACCCGGTGATCATCCGGGTGCACCTGGATGACGCCCTGCCCGAACCCGGCTCCACCATCCAGTACGACCAGCGCACGCTGACCGTCACGGGCTGGAGCGAGCAGAGCGACTTCACCGGAACGCGGCGCCTCTTCGGGGTACTGCAATGATGCCGGGACTGAGCGACGTGCTCGCCAAACTGAGCGTGCTCACTAGGACGCTGGAGCCCGAGCAGGCGGCGGTCCCGCAGAACTATGCGGGCGCCGGCGCCCGGGGAATTCCCGGCTACCTGACCAGTGTGGGCGGGCAGTACATCCAGCTGGAAGAACCGGAAGTGGTGAGCACCAGCGGATCCATCTCGCGGGTGTGGATCACCATCGCCTGCGTGGCGAGCGACCGCATGGCATCCGACGCCCTGGCCCTGCTGGTACAGCGGACCCTCTCCGGCACGCAAGCGAGACGTGGGATCTACCGCCCCGTGAAGTTGGACTTCGCGCGGCAGACCGGCCCCGGCGTCTACGTGACCCGACCCATCTTCGAATTCATTCACATTCAGGAGTAATCACATGCCATACACCATCTCCAACGCTACGGACGCCCGCAGCACCGAGAACTACAAGAGCACCGGCCGCCAGATCACCGTGGACGCCGGCGACGGCTGGCTGGATCTGGGTCTGTTCAACGAGGACCAGAGCCTCTACCCGACCACGGACGTCCAGCGCGACAACCGCAACGCAAAAGATGAGCGCGGCAACACGGTCCTGGTCAAAGAGCGCGTGACCGGCACCACGGCGACCTACGACACGATCACGCTGGTCACCCCCAGCGATGCGGTGCGCAGCCTGCTGAAGGGCGACAGCGTGACCGTCACCGGGATCGCCGGCGCCACGGTCTCCGGCTTCGAGCCCGGCAAGACCGTGACCGTGCGCATGGTCAACGTTCAGCGCAGCCAGGATGACGCCGACAAGGCGACGGTCCTGTGGCACCCCCGCGCGACGGTGGAGTACCTGGGCGAAGACCAGGAAGGTCTTCCGCAGATCCGCATCAGCGTGCTGTCCTTCGACAAGGAGACCCTCAGCGCCGCGATGGACCCCTACAAGGCGGTCCTCGGCAGCTACGGCGGCCTGTTCGAAGTTCCGGAAGCCGGCCTGCCCGCGATCCTGGACCTGATCGACGCCGAAGCGCCCCTGAACTGAATTCCACGCCGTCCAGCACGGCCTGAAAATCAACTTCCTCACAGGAAGGCCAGGAAGGGCCCTCCGAGGAATCCTGAGGGGTACATTACCCCCCAAAAAGCGACATGCAACGGTTCCCCCCTGCCCGGCCCAGTCAACGGGCGACGGCAGGGGGTCCTTTTTTGTTCCACCCACAACACAAGAACCAACAACAACGAGGTGCACATGCGGATTCGAACCACCATCAGCCTGAGCGGCGGCGCGCTGACCATCCAGCGACTCGGGGCGCTTCACCAGGACGCCGGCCTGCTGGACCTCATGCGCCTGGCCAGTGTGACTGGCGCCCTGTACGAAAGCGCCTTCCAGCTCAGCCCCGATGACGTCGACCCAGGCCTGTGGGAGTCCTTCGACCGCCTCCTGTCCATCTGCGCAGTCGGCCCGGTTCCGGACCTGAGCGTGCCGGATCGCCTGCTGCTCCTTCACACCCTCTGTGAACTGAACGGCCTGCTGGACCTTGGAAAAAAAGCGGCGGCGCTGGGGGAGCTGAGCCGGACCCTCCAGCGCCTGACGCCCTCGACCGAATGATCCTGAGGTACCTGGGCCCGGAGATGTACGAGACCGCGATCCGCTGGCCCACCGACCTGATCACTGCCGCCATCGATGCGGCCCGGCAGCGGGAAGCGGAGCGGCGCCTCGATCAGGTGGAAGACCTCTCGATGGCAGCTGGCCTGAAGCTCGGATCGGAGTACGTCGATCCCAAGAGCAAGGGCAAGAAGGCCGATCCCAACGCGCCCTACTACTCGCTCGATCGCCTGCGGGAACACCAGGACTTCCTGCGCGACCGGGCCACCGGTGAACGCGACCTGGCCACGGCCCGGCGCCGGCGCCGAGATGCCGACCGACTCAAGGCACTCCGGGGGCTGGCATGAGCATCAAGATCAAGACGAATGCACGCGAGCTGGAAAAGCGACTCCGTGCAGCCCGGCGCGTCAGTACGCAGATGAAGCGGACCGGCGCCCAGGCAGCGAGACGCGCCGAGGTCCACGCGCGCATGGGTGCGGACCTGAACATCTACGACACCACCCCGGGCTCCTACGAGCGCACCGGAAGGCTGCGGCGCGGGATCGACTCCAGCTGGAGCGTGCAGGGCGGCGTGCTGACGGTGACGGTCTTCAACGACGTCAAGTACGCCAAGTCTGTGGAGAAGGGCCGCAGCGCATCCGCGGCCGGCGCCGTTCAGCAGATCATCACGCAGCCCGGCCGGAATCCAGCGGCCCAGGTGACCCTGGGGCGCAGCGGCGAATTCTACTTCATCCCCGGTCCAATGCTCGAACCCGCCGCGTACTACGCGTCCATCTACATCACTGAAGAATTCAAGCGCCGCGTCCTCGCTGCGTTGGGAGGCACTGCATGACCCGATTTGAAGCCACCGCGACGTTCGATTCCAAGCCGTTCGAATCCGGCGTCGACAAGGCGCTGAAGAGCCTGACCCGCCTCACCGACTTCGCGAAGAAGGAAGGGACGCTGAAGATCACAGCGGCCCTGAGTGCCGGCAGCGTGCAGCAGATCCGCCGCGATCTCGCCTCGATCAGCACCGGCGGGCTCGGCGCCGGCGCCGGGATCAACATCAAGGTGAGTGCCGATCAAGCCTCTGTGGACGCGATGGCCCGCAACCTCCGCCGCACCCTCTCGCAGGTGGTGAGCGTGGACTCCACTGCGCTGAACACGGTGAACGGGCACCTCACGGATCGCATCCGCGAGCTGAACGCCCTGATCACCCAGCTGCGCGCACTCGGCGGTGGACGCGGACCAGGCGGGACCGGCGCCGGCGGAGCAGGCGGCGTGAGTGCACAGACGCGTCAGATGCTCGAACAGCTGCGCGCCCTGAACGCGGAATACGTGCGCGGCGAGATCGACGCGGGCGAGTACCAGACCAGGTTAGTGGCCCTTCAGACCCAGCTGCGGGCGGCCGCTTCGACTGCCGCCGCCGGGAGCGCCGAGTTCCGCGCGCTGGACGGGGCCATCACCCGCACGGTCACGGGGCTTCGGAGCATCAACAGCTCCAGCATCCTGAAGCTGCGTGCAGACCTGGCCGGCGCCCGCGCCGAATTCGACGCGGCGAGCGCAGCCGCCACGAACGCCTTCACCCGCAACGCCGCCATTGACGCCTTCCGGGGCAAGCTGGTGGCGACGCGGACTGAATTGGAACGCCTGCGCGCGTCCGGCACGCTGACCACCCAGCAGCTGTCGGTGGTGAACAACCAGATCGGGCAGATCAACCGCACCATGAACACCATCGGTGGCGGGGTCAACACGGCCGGTCTGTCCGGCAACATCAAGAACGCCCTTGGAAACATCTCGCAGTTCATCCCCGGGGTGAACCAGTTGTCAGGCGCCGTGGCTGGCCTACCACCCGCGTTCGCTGCGGCCGCAGCTGGAGCCATCGCACTGGGAGCGGCCTTCGCAGCCAGCTTCCGGACCGCCGCCGACTTCCAGCAGAAGATTGCCGACATCAAGGCCATCACCGGCGTAACCGGCCCTGAGCTGTACAACCTCTCCCGGATTGCCCGCACCGCCGGCCGTGACCTCGGCGTGGGTGCCACGGAAGCGGCAGATGGCGTGCTGGCGCTGGCCCGCGCCGGCCTGACCACCCAGCAGATCCTGGACGGCGGCCTGACCGCGGCCCTGAACCTGGCGGGCGCGGCGGGCATCCAGGTGGGTGAAGCGGCCAACCTGATGGCTAGCGCAATGACGGCCTTTGCCCTCAGTGGGGCGCAAGCGAACATCGTGGCCGACTCCTTCGCGAACTTCGCGAACGCCACCGTGCTGGGCGCCTCTGACCTGAGCCTCGCGATCGCCGCTGTGGGTCCCACGGCGCGCACCGCCGGCATCGACCTTCAGGAATTCGGCGCGATCATGGCCACGCTCGCCCAGGGTGGCTTCCGGCAGATGTCCGACGCGGGCACCTCGCTGAAGACGCTGCTTATCTCGCTGTCCGCTCCATCGGCGGAAGCGGGCGCGCAACTGAAAGCCCTGGGTGTGAACATCGCGGACAGTGAGGGCAACCTCCGCCCCGTGGTGGACGTCATGGAGGACCTGAAAAAGGCCGTCGATTCCCTGGACCCGACCGCAAAAAGCGCGGCCTTCAAGGCGATCTTCGGACAGGACGCCATCCGTGCGGCCGACATCCTCACCCGGGACATCGACAAGCTCAAGGAAATGCGCGAGGAGTTCGAGCAGACCGGGACGGCGGCGAATACCGCCAAGACCAGGCTTGAATCCTTCAAGGGCGAGACCGCCAAGCTGAGCGCCTCGGCCCAGGAAGCCAAGATCGCCCTGGGTGAACAGCTCCTGCCGGCTGCAACCGACCTGGTGAAGGGCCTGAACGCGCTGATCAGCAACACGGACGCCGTGGTGGGCTTCTTCAAGGGCATGACCAACGCGGCCCTGACCGCCTTCCCGGCCCTGCGCGCCCTGCAACTCCAGCTCAAGGGGCTCCAGCTCTTCGGTGAATCACAGTCTTCCGCGCAGGACCTGAGCGGGCAGGCCAGTGAACTGATCCAGAGTGCCAGCAAGCTGGAGCAGGCCCGTGGACGCGTGATGCTCGCCGCCAACCAGTACGCCGCCGAAGCCGCCGGTGGAAATCAGGATCTGGCGTCCGAAGCCCGCGAGCGCCTGAAGAAAGCCCGTGAGGACTACCAGAAAGCCCTGGCCGAGGACGCCAAGACCAATGGGAGCCTGTCCAAGGGCGCCCAGGCCAACGCGCAGGCTGTGCAGGCCCAGACCGCGGCCGTCCAGCAGTTCCGCCGCGCCCTGGAAGAGCGCCAGTTGTCGTTCCAGGTTGAAGGACTCACCGAAAGCGAAGGGCGCCTGAAGCGCACACGGGCGGAGTTCGCCCGCCTGCGCCAGGAGCTCGAAGCGGCGTTCCCCGGCAACCTCAACAACACCAAATTCATCGAGCAGGCCAATGCTCTGGAGGACCAGCGCAAGCTGGAAGTGAACGCCCTGAAAGCCAAGGTGGAGGAGGAAGCCGCACGGAAGCAGGCCCAGGCTGCACGCGACAATGCCGAACTGATCGCGGACGCCCAGGCCCGCGTGAGTGAAGCCAGCCGCAACCGGGAGACCGCCGCCCTGAACGCCGCCCAGGCTGCGCGGCTGGCGGCCGCGAAGGGGAACGCCCTGGCCGAACTGAACGTCCGGCGCCAGTCGCTGGCCGAGTCTGTGAAGCTCGAAGCCGACCAGGCGAAGCAGGCAGGCGCCGAACGCCGGGCCGAGTTGAAGCGCACGCTGGATGACGCCCTCGCACAGGAAGGTGTGACGGCCGAGAAGCGGACCGCCCTTCAGCGGGCCTACAACCTCGACCTGAAGGCCCTGGAAGCGCAGGAAGCCGCCGACCGGATCGCGCGGGAAGCCCGCCGCGTGGAGGAATCCAAGCGCCTGGCCGAGGAACTCGCCCGGACCAAAGAGGAACTGGAAAAGCGCGCCACCGAAGCTCAGGCCCGACTTCAGGACGCCCTGGCTGCCGAGGAACTCGCGAAGTTCGACCTGCGCCAGGCCCGACTGACCGCCGCGACTGAGGAAGGCACCCGTGCGCGGATCGAAGCCGAACTCAAAGGACAGCGTGAGCGCGCCGCCCTGGTGGAACGGCAGCAGGCCCAGAGCCAGGCCCGTGAGGAAGCCGCCCTGAAGGAGAGGTACAGCAAGGAATTGGCCGCCGAAGGACTCAGCGCCGCGGACCGGCTCCAGATCCAGCGCCTGTACGAGCAGGACCTCGGCACCATCCGCGCGAAGGGCCGCACAGAGGCGCTGGCGAACGTGGCCACACTGGAACAGGCCGAACGGGACGCGGTGAAGCGCCTGCAAGATCTCCAGGATCAGGCGGCGCAGCGTCAGGCGGATCAGGCCGGGCAGCAGGTGGAAGCCCTGCGCGCCCGTCAGGGGCTCCTGGACACGGCGGCCCAGCGCCTGGACGCCGAACGGGAGATCGCCGGCGCCCTGAACGATCAGCTGGCGGTCCAGCGCAAGAACGCGGCGGACTCGACTCTGAGCGGCGAGCAGCGCCAGAAGAGCGCCGAGGACGTGCTGAAGACTGAAGGGGACATCCTTCAGTCACAGAAAGCCCAACGTGACCTGCTGCGCGAAGTTATCCAGGCCCGGTTCGCGGATGAACTCCGCCGCGGCGCCGACGCCCTAGCCCGCGTGAACACCGAAATTGGAAGAACCACCTCCAGTGCGGGCAAACTGGCGCTTGAACGCCAGAAGACCGCCCTGCTGCGTGAGCAGGCGGACCTTACCGCGAGGCAGGCGAGCAGCACGGACGCGCTGCTCTTGACCGAGGAACAGCGCCGCAACCTGACCGAAGCCGCCGTGAAAGCCTCGGACGAACTCACCGACAGTCAGCGCCGGCAGGTGGAACTGACGAAGGCCGCCACGCAAGAAGCGCGCAGCCTGGCCGAGGCCCTGGTGCTGGCCTACTCCGCTACGAACGTGAAGGGGCAGGACCCGACCGCCGGGGTGGCCGATGCCCTGCGCGAGACCACGGAAGCCGCCCGCGAACTCGATCAGGTGCTGTTCAAGCTGGGCGGCACCCCGAACCCTGAAGTCTTCGGGGTGGCACAGCAGGCGATCGAGCGCACCACCAAGGCCCTGGACAACCAGGCCACCAAGGTGAAGGCCCTGACCGACCGCTACCGCGAATCCCGTGACGTCATGAACTCGCTCAGCTCGCTCTTCGGGGACATCGGGGCAGAGACGCAGGACCTGGAGCTGATCGAGATCAGCGCCGCCCGGACCCGAACCGCGTTCGCTGAGGCGCGTCAGGAATTCCAGGAGCTACTGGCTCAGGGCGCCAAGGCCGACCCGGCGAAGGTCCAGGCGGGCCTGGCGGAACTCCAGCGCCTGCAACAGGAAGCGGCCAGGCTCGATGGGGAGCGCCTGAAGCTGTTCCAGGTCTCGGGCGATGAACTCGACGCCCTGGTGCGGGCGGACACCTCGGACCTGACGGCCGGGCTGAACCAGGCCGCCCGCAGTGCACTGGAACTGGCGCCGGCCTTCGACGCGGGCACGGCGGCACTCAAGGCACAGAGCGAAGAAGCGAAGCGGGCCGCAGACACCCTCTCCGACACCGTGGGCAAGCAGCTACGGGCGAGCTTCAGCGAGCTCCCAGCGGTGGCCACAGATGCGATGGGCGCGGCGATCGACGCGATGCAGGCACGCCTGCTGCGGGCCGAGTTCAAGGTGGCCCCACAGATCGAACTGAAGAGGTCTGTGGAGTCGGCCGGGAACGTGACCAACAACATCAGCATCTCGATCAACGGCAACAAGGTGACCGGCGGTAACTCCGGCTTCACCGAGGCTGACGCCCGCGAACTGTGCCGGATCACCGAGAACATCCGGCGGCGCAACGGGAACTAAGGAGGATCACATGTACATGATCAACATCGGGGGGGTGCAGCTCAGCCTGCTGCCCCCAGAGGAGGCCGTGACCCTCTCCGGAGGTGAGCGGCCCATCACTGAACGCCGGACCCTGAGCGGCGCCGTGATCGCCACCCGACCCGCGCGCGCCGGGGCCCGGCGCCTCACCATCGAGGCGCCGGATACCTTCGTCATCTCCCAGGCCGACGCCGACGCCATTCAAGCCCTGCCGGATACCTGGACCCTGAGCATCACGGGGTTCAAGCTCAGCGGCACCTTCACCGGCTGCACCTTCGAAGTGCCCCCACAGTTCCCGTCCAGCGGCGACGGGCTGTGTGGGTACTCGCTCTCGATCTACATTCCACAGCAGTAAAGGAGCTCACATGACCTACCGCATTGAATGGCGCCTGACCGACGGCACGCCGGCACCGGCGCCCGAACTCGGCGTGATCCAGCCCGGCGAGACGAAATCCATCACGCGCGTGCTGGTGAACACCGGGGAAGAAAGCTTCAGGGGCGTGCAGTTCACGCTCATGGACGACCTGGACGGCACCCTCACCGTGACTGTGAACGGCGACCGCCTGACCCCGGAGCAGACCTACACCACCGGCAGCGTGGGACCGGGCGAGTCCGTGACCGTGGTCTACACCCGGTTCATGCCCACCACCTCGGCGGGCGGCGCGTTCCGCGCGTACATCGACATCTCGGCCCTGAAGTAAAGGAGGTGAGCTATGCCATTCATCCTGTCATCTGACCCCGCCACGACGCGGGAAATCGCGCTCCAGACCGGTGTGTTCGTCTCGGGTACCTGCGGCGACTTCATCGACGTATCCCAGATGGTCCTCGGGTACGCAGAGGACGGGCCCATGGTGCTCAGCCAGTGGATCACCGGCTCCGGCGCCGCGCCCGAGGTGGACGCCGGTGGGGTGATCTCGCTGGTGATGAACGCCGGTGGATTCCCGGTTGAATCCCTCAACTGGCGCCAGACCCGAGAGGAGGGCATCAGTTCGGACCTCACCCTCATCGGGGACGCCCGCGACGCCGCGCCCACCCAGGTGACCGTGACCGCTGAACAGTTCAGCGGCATCTACCCGATCGGGCGCCTGATGGACGAACACAGCTACTCGCGCACCGAGCAGGGCGTGACCACCGGCTTGCTGGGCTCAGACCGTGGACTCGCAGCCACCAGCCCGCTCCCGGAACTGATCGTCTGGGAACGCGAACGGCAGGAACTCACTCCGGCAAAGCAGACTGAGCTGGCCCGTCAGATTCAGACCCTGCCGCCTGCCCACCGTCCGCAGGCCCGCAGTCTCGGGCGCCGGATCCCGGTGGACAGCGTGGTGTACGCGGCCCTGGCGACGGTGCCGCACCGACTGTTGGCGCCGGCCCCATTCCACTCCTTCGATTTCATTGAGGGCGACGTGACGTACTCCACGCTGGGCAAGACCGCCCGCCAGATCGTCTCGGACATCTGGGGCCGCGTCGGCTACCAGACCGCGCTGGAAGGGGACGTGCTGGTGATCCGCCAGGGCGGGCCCAGTGGGGACCTGATCCTGGGTGACCCACTGAGCATGAGCTACGAGAAGATCTCGCTGGACGCCCCGGTGGTCAACGTCCAGGGCGGCACCCGTGACCCACAGGAACCCGACGAACCGCGCGAACTTCCCGTGAGCCCACAGCCGACGGTGACGCCATCCGCGACCGGCGCCGAGGTGCGCTGGGAAGCCGTCAAGGGCGCGAGCTCCTACCGGGTGGAGCGCAGCAAGGGCCGCGCGACGCCCTACGCGGGTGGTTGGGTGACCTTCGCGCAGACCCCGGCCACGCGTGCTGGGGACTCGGGCCTGACGCCGGACACCGACTACCAGTACCGGGTGACGGCGACCGTGAATGGCCGGGCGCTCGAACCCGGCGCGCCCACCGCGACCCGGACCACCGCGCAGCCGAGCCGGCGCCCGAACCCGATCCAGAACCTGCAAGCCAGTGACCGGCGCAGCAACTCGGTGACCCTGCGCTGGGATCCACCCGAGAATACTGACGGGAAGGCCAGTGCGACCAACTACCTGATCCGGGTGGACGGGATCGGCGTGGCACAGACTTCGCAGACCTGGGTTCACCTCGATGCCCTCACCACTGGCGCGCTGATCACCGTCGCCGTCCTGGCCGACAGCCCAGCCGGAACCTCGGACCCGGTGACGGCGACGATCCAGCTGGATAACCTGCCGCCCGCGATTCCATCGGTCTCCGCAGAACTGGCGGGCAGTCCATATAGCAACCGCATCAGCATCAGCGTGCCCAGACCGGACGGGGCCGACACCGTGCAGGTCCGGGTGCGGCTTCAGGTCAATGGTCTGCCCGGGCCAGCGCAGGGAGAGCAGACCTTCAGTGTGCCCACCGAACCCATCGAGGGCGCCGGCGGAGATGAACCCATCACCTGGGAGTTCATCGGCCAATTCTCCGCGACCTACAGCGTCGAGGCCAGGGCGGAGAACGGCAACGGTGTGAGTGACTGGAGCAGCGGCACCACCGTGACCACCGACGGCGAGAAGCCCAAAGCCACCACGGATCCGGTGCTGCTGGCGTTCGAACGGGAAGGCGGCGTGCTGGAACTCAGCAGCAGCTCCCTGGAGAGCTCCAGCCGCACCCGCATCTGGAAGTCCAAGGGCCGGGTCAAGAAGACCGAGGTCATGCGATGGCAGAACACCGTGATCAGCGGCAAGCTCCAGAACAGGAAGACCAGTGGCTTCCCGCTTCAACCCCCCCGTGAACAGCACCTGGTGAGCACCGAAGTGACCCAGTTCACCTACGGCCTGGGCGGGTACCCGGACGTGATCACCGCGCGCGAGAGCGAGACCACCCGCTACTCCACGCAGTTCAAGCGCGAGGGGAGCGCCGACCCACAGGTCCTGGGGCGAGACCGGACCCGCGAGGAGTTCACCTACTCGCCGCAGGGGCACCTGGAGCGCATCGTAACGGTCTACTCCATCGGGACCAGCGTGCTGGAGACCCGCAAGGCCGATGACCGTAAGGCCGTGGAAGGCGTCAAGATGATCATGGAAGAAGGGCGCCGTGAGGAGTCCTGGGTGCCGGCCGGACGCGGGCTCTGGCTGCACACCATCGACGACGTGAGCACCCGCCTGATCCCGCACTACGTCGTGAAATCCGGTTCGACCACCGGCGACTGGGACACCATGCGCACCGAGCCCTGGGTGAAAGAGCAGCTGCGCGAGGTGACCGAGACCGGCCCATCCACCGTGAGCGCACCGACCGCGGATGATCTCAATCCACCAGACCTGGAACGCACCTCCACTGAATCTGGCCGTGGCCTGGGCGACGCGGGGGCCTGGTTCAAGCTGTCCAGCAACCCGAGTTCCACGCCGGCGACTGGCGCTGATCCGAAGCTGCGGAACGACATCACCGACCCGGACGCGGCCGAGCAGGTGGACACCGGTGGCGCTGGGATGGACGGCAAGCCCGGCGAGGACCTGCCCACACCGGCGACGCGGGATGGCTACGTGGTGAGCCACCGCACGCCGGGGGTGAGGTACTCCGTCAACCCGGACGAAATCAGCGTCAAGCTGCCGTGGGTTCGCCAGCCGGAAGCACTCAGGCGCTACGCCCGGATGATCGGCGCCGGCGCCGGTCCGCGGTACCGGGTGACTCGGGTGTACGGCGTGCCGTACAACCCGCCGACCCTGGATCTCGCACTGGAGACCAGCATCCGCGCGACGTTCGATTCGTTCGAGATGACCGTGGTCACCGAGAGCCGCACGCGTCCTGACTAAGTGTCAGAAGCGCACTGGGCGTGGCTAAATCGCCAAAGTGTACGTGGCTTTGGCGCGGTGATGTCAAAGGCTCTCCCTGTACTCACAGTTACTCCTTCTCTCCCTTCTCTTTAACTTCTCCGACCCTACACCCAGCGCTGGAAAATCTCGAAAGTGTACGTGGGTTCTGCGCAGCGTGGCCGTCTCCTTCACCGGGGGCGGCCGCCTTTTTTTGTTCTCATCTACCGACTTGAGATATCAGCGACGATCGAAGCATGCAACTGAGAATCGAATTCGAGATGCTCCAGCGCCTCCAGCGCGCCGGCCGGATCTCCCCAACCCTCGACCGCGACGACCTGATGACCATCGCCAGACTGCGCCTGTGCATGCCCACCAACCGTGGCGACATCCGGCGCCTGGTGCAGCGCCACCTGAGGGGCTGCGTGTCGAAAGTCGCGCAGTACCGCCACCAGCCCGTCCTGCGCACCACCAGTGACATCACCGGCGCGAGTGTGACCCTCTACCGTGACCTGCTGCCGAACGGGACGTCCGCCTACTACCGCGCCTGCTGCGGCGGCGACTACTGGCAGAAGGAGCTGTGGGCATGAGTAGCGCGGAATTCCACCTGCTGTCCCTCGCGGGGGAAATGGACCCACGGATGACCGAAGAAGCGTACCTGACCCTGTGCGCCATCAAGAAGGGCGAGGCGAACATCCCAGTGGAACGCGCGGTTGACCTGCTGCGGATGGTCTGCCCAGTGGAGGACGACGGGCACTGTGAGACCGTCGGGGAGATCCCGTTCGGCGGGCACAACATCATCATTGGGTTGGAGTACACAGCCAAGAACGCGATCATCCGAGTGGTAGCGTGGCCCCCCTTTCCGGAGATGTTGGCCAATCCGCTGCCCACTGGATCCGCATACAGCGCCGAGGCCTACATGACCGCAGCCGAATACCGCTCCCTGGCACCCGACCTGCACGCAGGGCAGGCCTGGTACTGGAACCTACGTGAGCCGGGGGTCCGCCTCGACGATTCCCACCCAGAGGCCATCTGGTAACACCTACGAACGTTCTCATAATATAGATTGACAGATCATCATGGGACGGCTACCGTGAATCCAGAAGACGGGCGCGGCAGACAGTCGCGCCCCACAGGAGCCCCCATGCAGACGCAACCCACCCGCACGCCCACGATCGCCAGCGCCGCCGCTCAGTACCTCAGCAGCGCCGCCCTGTCGCGCATTCCCGACTGCGCCCACTACGCCGCAGGGATTGACCGGGCAGTCCTGCGCCCGGTCGAATCGGCGCGCACCCCGGCCGCGATGCTGGAACAGCTCGCCGGCGCCGAACTGACCAGCGAGGCGCTCTGGGCCCTGGCGCCCATCAACAGCGAGGAGGGACTGCGCGGCTGGTGTGAGCGTTACGCCCACCAACTGCGTGCGGGTATCCATCAGGGCGGCCTGTGCACCCATGACGCCGATCACGGCCGCGTGCTGCTGTCCTTCTGTCCTCGCGGACAGGGGGCCTCAATGGATGGTCCTCTCCCCACCGCCTATTGGGTTCTGATTGCCACGCCGGAGCAGACCGCCCGGGCCCGGGCGGAGATTGAGCAGCAGGCCGCGCTGAGCCCGGCCGAACGGTACGCCCAGGACCTCGCCACTGGGGGCATCCCGGCTGGACTGAGTCTGCGTGGCTACCTCGCCCTGGACCGTGAGGAGCGGACGTTCCGTTCCGGCGGTACGCCGGGTGGACTGAGCGCGGATGAGGCACTGGACCTCATCGCCTCCTACTGCACCGGCGAGGTGATGATGTGCGAGCCAATGGACGGGTGGACCATGACTGCCCTCCACGGCGAGGCGAGCTGGCGCGGGTGCCCACTGTCGCTCGGTGCCGTCCATTCGAGTGGCGACACAGCCGCCGCTATGGTCAACACCAACGAGATCGATCTCTCCGTGACCTGCATGTTCATCCACGCTCCCGTTCGCGTCCCCGTGACCCAGGCCGCCGTGCTGGCCCCTGAGCTCATGGCCCGACTGATGAGCGCCTGAGTCCGCAATCCATAGGCGGCCCCTGACCGGCCCACGTGCAGCCGCCCGCCTAACGGTTCGCACCTATCCGCCACCCACCCTCCAGCGCCCGCCGGTGAGCGGCGCGGGTCTTTCCCAGAGTGGCTGCCAGTCGGGCCAGATCGCCGGAGCAGGACCGACACCCTAAATATGCCCGGGTAAAATTCATATGATCGCCAGCGCAGGGGTATAAGCGTTCTCAGAATACTAATTGACATACCTGCAACGTGCAGCGAAGATCACGTCAAGAAGACGCGCCGGCAGACAGCCGACGCCAAGCAGCAAGAGGAGACACATGAAATACCAAATGATGGAACTCGCAGGACAGCTCACCCCGGGCCACACCGACGCGCTGTGGGCCGCAATCGACAACATCCTGACCAGCGGGAAGGCGAGTGGTGAGGATATCGTCATCATCGCCCGCGAGCACCCGCGCGCCTGGGTCCACAACCGAGGGAGCCACCCCGCCAAGCCCTTCGAGCTCCAGTTCGGCAACAAGACCGTGAGTGGCGTCCTGACCTCCGAGGGCACCAAGGTCACGCACATCTTCTTCGTCCAGCAAGACGGCCAGCGTTCGGCCGTGAGTGGCGAGCACTACTACGAGACCGCCCGCATCGTCGCGGAGATGGTCAAAGCCGGCCAGTTCGCGGCGATAGCCAAAGTCGGCCAGTAAGCCCAGTCCATCGAGCGCCCCCGCCAAGACCAGCGGGGGCTTCTTCATTCCATCAGCCGGCGCCGGTGCCATTCATAGACCCAGTGCGGCCTGAGCTCGAAAGTGTACGTGGGTTCTGCGCCCAGACCCGGGACAGACCCGGGGCCGGCGCCGGTGGGTGATACCAGCGCCCAGTGTGGGTAAAAGTCGAAAGTGTACGTGGGTTCTGCGTGCGAGATGTCAAAGGCTATCCCTGGATTCACAGTTAGTGTTGTTATCCCTGTCCCTTACCTTCTCCCGGCCCAGGACCCTATCTACACTAAGTCGCCTACCCGCTCAGCCTGGACCCACACCCACTGTGAGTCTTGATCGCCCTGGCCCGGGCTTGCGCGAACACTAAAGCCGCTGGTATATCAGCTGGGGTATCAGCCAGGCCAAGCGAGTGTGGTAAAATCATCTATAGATGGGCGCTCTCTGCCGCGAGGTGGAGGGCGCTTCTTCATTGGAGGTGAACAATGCGAAGAATGCTCGTGAAGCGCGTGCAGCCGGGCAGTCTAATCTGCGAGCTGGACGGGGCGGAGGTGGTGGTCATCGGTACTGGTCCACGGCCTGATCAGTACATCTATGCCTTCCAGCTGGACGGCGTCTGGCGGCTGGGATCGTGAGCTGCAAGTGTTGCGGCAAAGACAAAGCAGAGGCGCCGGCGCCGGCTGCTGGACGGGCACAGAGACCGCAGCAGACCCGGCGCCGGACGTCCACCGACCTGCCCAGTGGATTCGCACCTGCACCGCCAGAGCTCGACGCGTGGCAGAGACCGGTGGGGATCGGGTCACAGTGCCTGGGTGTGCCGACCGCGCAGGGTCCAGTCCTGCTAGGAGAGCGTGATCAGCCCCTGGACGCGGGGCCAGGCAGGGGAACACTGAGCTACGTCCGGCAGGCCTACGTCTACCCCCCAGAGTTCCTGGAGCCCAGTCTGACGGTGAGCCCCGGCGCCGGCGTCTGGCAGGTGACGCCTACCTCGCTGCTGCCGACGTCCAGCAACCCGGGGCTGGTGACGGAGAGCTTCAGCGACTTCCGCGCCGTGGCCGCGTTGAGCGAGCTGCCGGACCGGTATCAGGCCGACGCGACCCGCTTCAACGACAACGGCGCAGACTGGCGCCCGATCCGGTTCCGACTCACAGGCCAGGGCGTGACGGCCAGTGGGACGGCGAGCGCTGAATACTTTGAAGCGCCCCTCAGCAACCCCGGGCAGACTGCTGGGACGGGCCAGTTCTACACCCGCCCGCACAGCCAGAGCGTGCCGGGCGTCGAAGTGGAAAGCCCGGGCTACGGCATATCAGCCCTGTACATGGAATGGTACGTGCCGGAGCGGATCCCACAGGAGTGGATCAACCGAATGGCCCAGACCCCGCCTGACCCGCCTGGCCTACCTGTGCGGCTCGTGGCCGACCTGAGCAACGGTGATCAGGCGAGGTGGGAGCCACAGCGCCAATTCAGCAACCGCGGGGCCTGGACTGCCGAGTACGGCGGGGAGTCCTTCAGCGGCACGGGCGACTCCGGCGGTGAGGGCAGACCACGGATCACGTGGGAGGGCCACCTACCCCCGGGTGGGGCGCCCGTCTGGGATGGCATCACGCGCACCGGGGTGCGGGCCCGGGACCGCATGGTGACCCGGCTGCCGGTGACTCAGCTGTACACCGTCCTGTTGGGCGGCAACTACCAGTCCAGCGACCTGCTGGGTCCACCGCGCGAGACCTTGACCGTAGAAGCTGACCTGCCTGGGCTGGGGCGATTCGAAGTACACGCCCCCGACGACAGCGTGACCAGCGGGGGGCACAGGGATCTGCTGGTGGGCGGCGCGAGTATGACCCTGGCCGGCAACCCGCTGTCCGGCAACAGCTGGGCCATCCTGCGGCGCCGAGGTGGGGAGCTGAATCTACTGACCCTCGGCGCCGGCGCCTTGACCGTCCATCGTCCTACCGGGGCGTTCTCCCTGCCTGTGGGTGGGACGTGGCTGGAGTCTGACCTGACTCAGGGGCAACATCCGGACCACGTGCGACTGATCGGAGAGCGCGCCTTCATCCTCACGGGCTTCGACGCCTTCAGGGATCTGGAGCCCGGTGAGCGGCCCCGGCGCCTGGAGGGGCTGGAGGAGGCTGACCGACTCGAAGGCGCAGAGCCTGCTGGGATCAGCATCGTGGCTGAGGTGCCGCTACCCACACTGACCACCGCCGGGCTACCGCGCTACGGCCGTGAGCCGCGGGTGTTGTTCCATTCAGACCCTGAAGTGATCTGGCCCTGGTCCACGCCCAGACTTCAGGACGCAGAGGACGAACGCGGATTAGGGACTGAAGTGACTCAGCCGGCGCCGGTGCTGTTCCCAGGGGCTGGCCCGGTGGTGATTGTCGGGCGGGCGCGCGGTGGGGAGCCAGAGGACGGCGGCAACTGGACCTGGAGCAGCGAATACGACGGCTCGCACAGCTGGCGGCCGTTCACGCAACTGTGGCCGGACGGGGCGCCGGGCACATTCGAAATCGACGCCGAGGTTGAACATCTCGCGGCCTACGCGCCATTCAGGGAAATTATCGAGGGGTAAAAATGCATACAATCATCGAGACTGTCGGTGCAGCCGAGGTGCTGATCACCGAGAACAGCTATGCCGGCGCCGTCATTCACGGCGTCGAAGGCACACCGGCGGATGTCGAACTGCGCTACGCCGGACAGACGGGCTTCACCACGCCGACTTACCCGTATCAGCTGCAAGCGGGCGACCTGCTCAGGATCACGCCCACGCAGGCGGGTACGCAGACTGTGCGCCTGTACGGTCTTCTGGGCGCGAACGCGAGCGTGGCGCCGGTCATCGCAGACGAACCGCAGACGCTCCAGCCGGGGCAATTCCAACTGGTGACGCCTGACGGACAGGCCGCCTACCTGCGCTTCCAGACTGTGGGCGGACCAATCGACCTGACCGCCGGCGCCGGCGCCGCTGGACCGGCTGGGCGTGGCGTGCAGTCTGTGACCCAGAGCGGCAACCAGTTGACCTTCACGCTGACCGACGGGACCACCCAGGGGCCGTTCATCCTTCCGGCCGGACCTGCCGGCGTCGACGGCAGAGACGGCATCGACGGCGCACCGGGCGCAGCTGGGCGCGGCATTCAGTCTGTGAGTCAGTCTGGCAGTGAGTTGACCTTCACGCTGACGGATGGAACGACCGCCGGGCCGTTCACCCTCGGCGCCGGCGGTGGCGGCGGGGGCGGTGGAGTGAGCGCGGTCTACCTCAGCACACCCGACCAGACCCGCAGCGAGCTGGTCCCGGCCACCACCCAGGACATCGGCGGGTCAGAGAACTTCTACGGCGAGCAGCTGCTGATCACCACCACCTTCACCGCGAACCGCCTGACCCTGCGCCAGTTCATCCCCGGCGGCGCGGGCCTGCGCGGGGTGATCGCGGACGTGACGGGCGGGACGGTGCAGTCCTTCAGTCTCAGCACGAACACGCACCCTGGGACGGCCGGAGACGTGGCGCTGGACTTTGGCAACTTCACCTTCACCTCGGGCCGGAACTACCTGATTGGGCTGGAGGGGGATGGGACGAACGCGGGGCCCAACCTGCTCGGAACCACAGGGGGCTTCACTGCGCCCGCGAACGTGACCCCCGCCGGCTGGACGCGCAGCTCAGGGCGCGCGGTGGGCGCCGGCGTCTCGGTCATCCTGGGCGTGGCGCACTTCGCGTACAAGCTCGAACTGGTGGACCCGACCGCACAGAAAAATGTTCAGGGCCCACTGGACGTCATCGACCTGCCGGGCTACACCGGCGCCGGCACCGGGACCGCCCTTCACCGCACGGTCGGTGGTGTGGTCTGGCGCCTGACCGACGCGGCGCCCGGAACGCCCGTGAATATCAGCGCCAGCGCGGGCCTGAGCGTTCCATATACCCGTGCGGACGCCAGTGGTGGATCCCTGACGCTGACCCTGCCGACTGCTGCAACGGCGATCTTCCCGGTCTACTGGATCAAGCGCGTGGACGCGGTGGGGGCCAACTCGGTGACGCTCCAGGCTTCCGGCTCGGACACCATCGACGGTGACGCCACCTACGTGCTGGGCGGCGCGGGCCGTCCAGGGGTGATCCTGCTGGCCCGACCCGGCGGCTGGGACGTGATGTGAGATGACGCAAGGAAAAGGACATATGACATGAGACCTGAAGAACTCGACGCCTGGCTCCGGCTGGGCTTCATCGCACTGACCGCGGCGCTCGCACACATCCTGTTGATCGTGAGTCGCGGAACGAAGATCACGAAATCGACCCTCGCCCGGCACCTCAGCCGGGCGCTGCTCACGGGCTTTCTCGCTGCGGGCATGCACAGCCTGATCACCCAGTTCTGGCACGTGAGCCCCACGTTCGGCGTATTCATCGCGTCTGCAACGGCGATGGTTGGGGTGGACGCGCTCCAGGGGCTGATCAGCGACATTCTCCCGAAGATCATCGAGAAGTGGTTGAACGTGAAGCTCCCCGAGAAGGAAGAGAAGGATAAGGACAAGGAAGACAAGGAAGAAGGAGGTGATGAAGCGTGAACCTCGATCAACTCGCCGCCTTCGTCGGCATCCAACTGCCCTCGGAGCTGATGATCCCCTTGCGCGTCCTGATCGTCCTGGGCTGCGTAATCGTCATCCACGCCCAGCTGCGCGGCTGGAGACAGCTCAACTTCTGCCGGCGCCTGACGGTGGCCAGCTACATCGTCATGGCGCTCGGCTTCCTGCTGAGCGCGGTCCTCACGGGCCGCACCGGCACCAACACCCCCGCGTATCAGCTGCTGATTCAACTCGGCGTGCTGATGCGCCTGACCGCAGACGCTGTGAACGCTGGGCACCGTCGACATATCAGGCGAATCCGGGAAGGCCGGACCCGCTGAGCCCAACAAGGGCGTCTGGGAGTGGTACAATGGAGACAGCCGCACCGCCACCCGCACAATCCGCGTTCTCATAACCCCTGCTGAGTTATCAGCGGGGGTTCTTCTTTGGAGGTCTGTATGATCATCGTCCTCGACCCCGGCCATGGGGATACCCCCGGCGCACCGGGCTACGACTCAGGCGCCTGTGACGGCAACCGGCATGAAGCCGTCGCTGCCCTCGAAGCCGCCCTCACCCTCAAGCACATCCTCACGGGCATGGGCTTCACCGTGCACCTCACGCGCGACGGGACCGCTGGAGGCAAGCCAGACCTGAACCAGCGCCTGACCCGGGCCCGCCAACTCGGCGCCCGCGCCTTCATCTCTGTGCACTACGACAGCAAGTTCGAGAAGCCGCGCCATCGCAGAGGCTGCTACTACGCCCCCGGGACCGCCAGTCGACTGATGGCCGATGCACTGCGACGGCGCATGGGACGGGACTTCTGGATTGCCCCGAGTAGCTCTTCGCGATTCAACGGCTTGTATATCGATGCGTTCCCCGACGCACTCCCGTCCGTGATGCTCGAACTCGACTCGATCCAGTACGCGCCCGCCACCCGTGACCGCAGCGGGCGCCTGGCCCTGCTCACCCCCTACGCCAAGACCATCGCCGCGTTCCTGAACGCGAAAGGAAGTGTCAAATGATCGACCCACGTATCCAAGCCGCCCTGAACGAAGCCCGCGAGCGCGCCACCCGCGTCGTGACCGCCAATGGGGGCATCAGCGTTCAGATCCCGACCAGCACCCAGACCATCGCGAAGCCCATCACCGAAGCTGAAGTCTTCGCCCTGATCACCAGCCTGCTCCCCCGCGTGCTGGACGGCATCGCGCAGGCCCGCGCGGCCCTGGGTGACCGGAAGCTGTCGCTGGCCGAGGCCCTGCAACTCGGTACGACCATCGCCACCCTGGTGAGCGCGGCCGTCAAGGACGGCGCCCCGCTCGTGAAGGGCGCCGACGCCCGCTTGCTCGCCAGCGCCCTGCTTGGCGCCTTGTACGACGTCTTCATCCCCGAGCGCCTCCCGACCTGGGCGCGCCCCTTCAACGGCGCCATCAAGTCGGCCGTGCTCGGCGGCCTGGAGCTGGTCTATCAGGCCCTGGTGAAGAAGAAGTAATGACACAGGAAGCGTGGCAGGAAGCGGCAGGGTGCGTCAGGAGACTGCACGGCGCGCTGATGTCCCTGGAGCCCGAGTTCGAACGGCTGCGCACGCTGGATACACCCGATGCGACCTGGGAGCAGGTAGAGCAAGAACTACTCGACCTGCTGGATCGGATCAACGCCTGACCTGAAGCTCCATAAGAAGCTGCCCCCTGCCATTCGTGGACAGGGGGCGCCTTTTTCGTTGTATCAGCACATCTTCTGCTCTGGGCTGATGGTGACCGTGGTCTTCACCCCGTTGCTGTAGCTGCTGCTGGTCCGCGAGCCCTTGTAGTCCTGAACGCACACCGGTTCCAAGCTGTCCGCCCGCGACTGTGCGCGCTCGTTCAGATCGCCCTCGCCGCCAGGGCACTGCTTGATGCTGACCCGCCCACCGGAGCTCGATCCCCAGCCCGAGGAGCACTTCCCGCCGCCGGGGGTGGGCTCGCCGCTCGGGGGCGTGGGCGGCACGGGCGCGACGGGCGGCACCAGGGACGGGGGGCGGACGGTGGACATCACGCTGCCTCCGGGAACCGGGACCACCGGCTCGCCCGGAGCGCCCGCTTCGCTGGGCTGGTAGGTCTGAACCACTGGGCACGCGGCCTGACCGATCGGCTTGATGTGCAGCACGCCCGACATGGTCTCGCCCGACCGGGCGCCTTTCAGGGCCACGCGGATGCGGCTCTGGTCCGGTTCGGGGATCACGCGGAGGGCGGCGATGTCGTAGTTCGACGGGCGCCCGCTGATGCTGATGGTTCCGCCTTCAAAGCCGAGTCGCAGCGCCTTCCCATCGAACTGCGCTTTGGTGCAGGCCTGCTGTGGGACGCTGATCCGGGCGCCGTCGACCGTGGCCCACCCGTTCTCTATGGTGAAGGGGCCGCCGTCCACCGCCACGGTGGTGTCCGCGTACAGCAGGGCCATGCTGGTGGCGCCGCTGTCGTCATACCCAACCAGCGGCAGGGTCTGATGCTGGAGCGTCTCCAGTAGGCGGGACATCGAGGCGCGCTCGGACAGGGCAATGTTCTGCTGAATCTGCCCCTGGACCGCGGTGTTCAGCGCCAGGCCGACGCCGCCGATGACCACGCTGGCGATGGAGAGGGCGATGATGCTTTCAACGAGGGTAAAGCCGTGGGTGAGGTTCTTCATGCCCTGGTTGTCGCTCAGCCCAGGCCCGCGCGCAACTGCAATTCTCATAGAAGAACGCCCGGTAAAACCGGGCGTTGGATGGGGTTGGGACAGGGGGTCAGGCCCTGGCCAGCTCCAAAAGGGCGAACGCGTGTGGCGCCACATCCAGGGCGCGGCGGATCAGTGGCGCCGTCAGGTGCGCGAGCTCCTCGAATGCCGGCTCGCCGGCTTCGACGTCCAGGTGGTATTCGTCAGCAACGAACACCAGACCGCGCGTCTCCGGACGCGCGACCGTGCCGCACGGTCCGACCCTGACTAGCAGGCGCCGGCAGTCACCCACGGTCGGGATGCTGAGCTCGAAGTGGAATTCGTCGCGACCGTCGTACTCGAAGACCGTGGTGCTCACGCGCGTTCGCTCGCTGGTGAATCGCTGAACATCACCCTGGCTGTACACGATGTCACACAGGTGGCCCAGCTGGTTGGGCATCGTCCAGTACGGACAATCACGGGATTCGGAGGCCTCATCCTCGGGGTGCAGCCGGTCCACCGCGTCCTGAATCTGACGGCCAGTCATTCCAACGCTCATCCCGTACCGCACCCAGAGCTCGCGGGCTCCAGGGCTCAGCGGCACCGGCTCACCCGCGAGTTCCCGCAGCACCAAGGCCACGTCCACCTGCTCAGTGGTCAGGGCGCTCACTGTGCCAGCTCCAGCAGCGCCCGGGCCTCGGCGCGCGAGATCAGGTGGGAGTCGGTGAACACGAACACGGCGGTGCGGCTGGCGTTATCGAAGCACAGGATGCGAATGGCGCCCATGCCCAGGACGTCCGACAGCAGGCGGTCATCCTCGCGGCTAGACTCGTAGGTGGTGACGGACCGGTCGACAATCACCAGGAGGGCGCGTGTCATGAATCTGACCTGGCGGGCGCAGGTGGTCGCTCCGGCGGTCCCCTCGGTGGTAGCCAGGGTCATCAGCTCGCGGGCCAGACTCAGGGCCTCGCTGGTGGTGCTGCGCGGGCGCTTCAGGTTCTGGTGGGAGACAGAGCCGGTGTGGGTCCGGGTAGGCTCGCTCGCCGGGATGGAGAGCCAGCGGTCAATCATGCGGCAGGATTCCTCGGACAGGCCGGCGGTGATGTCCCCGGCGAGTTGATGTAGTTGATACGTCATGTGATACGTTGTCGCACGCCTGGTGGGTGGAATGGTGAGCCCAATGAGAGGCGCCGGCCCCGGGAGCGGGAACCGGCGCCGGCCAGCGGGTCTTCAGTAACCGCGTGCGGCCAGGAACGCGTCCAGGCGCCGGCGAACCCAGCCGAACACCCAGACGCAGGCGTCCTGGAGCGCGATGAAGGCCCAGTAGCCCAGGATCGCCGTTGGAACCAGCAGCAGCAGGGCGAACGCGAACAGCTCGGGGCTCATGGGAGTGCCGGTCAGCAGGCTGTGGATGATCAGACGGACGATGTCGAAGAAGAGGTCGAAGTTCATACCCAAAGGCTCGCTCATCTCTGGCGTGCACATGTGTTACTCCCGACGCTCAGACTCTCATGCAACTCAGATCAGGAGCAAGATGTCGACGAACCAGCCCGGTAGCGGCTCCATCCGCCGGTAGATGCGGACATAGTGGACCGCCCAATCCGCCCACTCGACGCCGGCGCCGGCCTGCCACAGCACGTCCCCGGCGCCGCACCCGCAGATCGCCCCAGCGCCGCAGACGCTGCGCCAACGCTGTGGGCCCTCGGTCTGGATGACCTCCAACACCCGCGCGGCCGCCTCCGGGTCATCACGCCACAGGTCGGTGAGAAGCCGCGCGCAGCCGTCGCAGCAGTCGACAGCGCCCGCGAGGACCATCAGGCCCAGCTGCGGCCACTCGTTCACCGGTCCCCCAGGCGACAGGCGCGCCGGACCCAGCCCACGGTGAGTCGGTCGATCTCCGGCTGAATGGGGCTGTACAGGTACGCATCCGGGTCACGGATGCCGACACCCACGGCGAACTCACCCAGCATGGTGACCCAGTTGTTCGGGTCCACGGAGTTGCGGATCAGCGGCTCGAACGCGTCCAGCACGTCATCCGGCAGCTCGCTCAGCAGGTCGTAGCGCTCCTCGGACAGACTGCCGCCGATGAAGAGCATCGCCAGCAGGAGCCGTGATCCGCTCATCTCGGGGTGATTGCCGCTCACAGCCGGTCTACCGGGGACGCGCGCATGTGCTCGCGCTGGAGGTCGTCGGGGAGGTAGCGGACGTAGCGCCGGGTCATCTCCAGGGTGGTGTGCCCGAGGATCTGCTGGAGCGAGAACAGATCGCCCCCCTGTCTCAGGTACTGCACCGCCATCCCGCGGCGCCACGCATGTGGGGCCGTATGGTCGCGGGGGAGACCGGCCTGAGCGCCGATCGTCAGCAGCAGGTGCGCCAGGCCGCCGGGGGTCATGGGCTCCCCGGAGCGGTTGAGGAACAGGCGGTCAATCACCGGGAGGGAAGGGTGGCGCTCCACGCGCAGGTACCGGGACAGCGCCTTCCCAGTCCGGATCCCGAACGGCACCACCCTGCGCTTCCGGCTCTTGGACGTTGCCGCGTTCACCGTGATCATGCCGGTGTTGAAATCCACGCTGTCCACTGTCAGGGCCAGCAGCTCCCCCTGTCGGATGCCCGTGTCGTACAGCGTGAGCATCAGGGCCCGGCTGCGAGCCGGGCGCGCGAGGGTGGCGGCGACTTTCAGGCAGGCATTCACCTCCTCCGGCTGAACGGCGGGAGGCGGCTCGTGCCGAATGTTCGGCATGGACAGACGTAGGGTGGGGTTACGGTCAAGCAGCTCCTCCGCCACTGCCCACCGGAACACCGCGCGAACACCCCTCAGGACCGCGTGTTCACCGCCAGGCCCCATGCCCCGCGAGTCCCGCAGCCACAGCTGGAACTCGGCCAGCAGGTGCCGGTCAATCTCACTGATCTCCCCAGTGTGGCCCCGCTCCAGCAGGAACTTGTGGAGTGGTTCGAGGGCGTACCCGTAGTAGGTCACCGTGGAAGGCGAGCGCCTGGCCGCCTGGAGCGACCGCGTATGCATCAGGCACAGCTGTGTCAACAACATAGAAATCCTCCTGTGTTGACGCATCTGCCGCCCCCTGAGCAGCACTAGATTCGATCTCTCATTCGCCCAGGCAGCGGCGAACTGCAAAAGCAAAATACCCCCGCTGGGAGCGAGGGCATCTGCCTTACTGGTGCCGGTGAGGGGACTCGAACCCCTACGGTTTCCCGCTCGATTTTGAGTCGAGTGCGTCTACCATTCCGCCACACCGGCCGGTGCGTGGGGAATGGTAGCGCCTGCGCGCGGGCTGGTCAAACGGGCGTGGGGTCAGGGGCCGCGCCGATGCGGGCGCCGATGTCGCGCCGCAGCTGCGCGCCGGGAAAGTCCACGCGATCCGCAAGGGCGTACGCGCGGCCCAGCGCGCCGTTCAGGGTGTCCGCGACGGCGGTGACGGCCAGCACGCGGCCGCCGCTGCTGATCAGCCCGGCGGCGCTGGCAGCGGTGCCCGCGTGGTAGATGACCTCGTCCTGGCCGGGTTCGGGGAGGGTCAGGGGAATCCCTTTCTGCGGTTCGCCGGGGTAGCCGGGCGCGGCGAGGATGATGGTGGCGCTCGCGGCGTCGCCGAAGCGCACGTCCTCGGGTCGGAGCTGACTGCGGGCGGCGTCCAGGGCATGCTGCGCGAGGTCGCTCTGTAGCAGGGGCAACACGGCCTCCGCTTCGGGGTCGCCGAAGCGGGCGTTGAATTCCACGACTTTCGGGCCGTTCGGGGTGAGCATCAGTCCGGCGTACAGCACGCCCCGGAACGGGTGCCCGCCTTCGCGCATGCCCGCCAGGGTGGGTTCGATGATGTCGCGCCGTACGACTTCCAGCACCTCCGGGCTGATGGGGAAGGGACAGATGACGCCCATCCCGCCGGTCATGGGGCCGGTGTCGCCCTCGTGGATGGTCTTGTGGTCCTGGCTGGGGGGCGTCAGGGCGTACGCGCTGCCGTCGGTCAGGGCGAGCACCGTGACCTCCTGCCCGGTCATGAAGTCCTCGATGACCGCCTGCGCGCCGGGCTGCGTGAAGATGTCCCGCAGCGCCGCCCGCGCCTCGTCGGTGCTGTGGGCGATGGTGACGCCCTTCCCGGCCTTCAGGCCCGCGTCCTTCACCACGATGGGCGGCGTCAGGGTCCCCACGTGCGCCGCGGCCGCGCCCAGGTCGCTGAAGGTGTGGTGCGCGGCGGTCGGGATGCCGTGGCGGTGCATGAACGCCTTGCTCCAGGCCTTGTCGCCCTCCAGTCGGCTCGCGGCGCGCGACGGGCCGAACGCCGGGATGCCCAGCGCCTCGCACTCGTCCACGACGCCCGCCGCGAGGTACGCTTCGGGCCCCACGATCACCACGTCGGTCGCCTCCGCGCGGGCCAGCTGCGCGAGGCTCGCGGCGTCCTGCGCGCTGCCGATCACGCGGGCCATGTGCGCGATGCCAGGGTTGCCGGGCGTGCACAGCACCTCGTGCCCCGCGCGGACGCAGGCGTGCACGATCGCGTGCTCGCGTCCGCCGCCGCCGATCACCAGGACGCGCATCAGCCCTGCCCCCGCGCGGCCTGCCGCGCCCAGTAGCGCAGCAGCCCCTGCACGCTCATCCACGGCGGGCACGCGAAGTCGTATCGGGCGGGCAGGGTCGGGTCTTCCATCTTGAGTTCGTGCATCAGGTCCTCGGTGAAGGCGGTCGTGATGGCCTGCGGGTCCAGTCCGGCCGTCAGGCCCGCGCGGACGCGCTCGGCGTCGGCGGTCATGGTGGCGCGCAGTCCGGCCCAGTGGTCGGGCGTGTTCGGGTACGCCCCGAAGTGCGCGAGGTGCAGCGTCCGGGCGTCCAGCGTCTCCAGTACGGAGAGGCTGCCTTGCCACGCCTCCAGATTGATGTCCGGCGGCGGGGTGGGCGCGCGGGGTGTCTGGGCAACGTCCAGCCGGATGCCCCCCACGTCCCCCAGGAACAGGTCGTCCCCGGCGTGGTACGACACGTGATGCACGGCGTGCCCCGGCGTGTAGTGCACCTGCACCGGGTGGTCGCCCAGCGTCAGCGTCTCGCCGCCCTTCAGGACGGTCAGGCGTTCGGGATCGATGGGCCGCATGGTGCCCCACAGCGCGTCCATGTGCTCGCCGTAGATCTGCGTGGCGCTCGCCAGCAGCCGCTCCGGGCGCGACAGGTGCGCCGCGCCCCGCTCGTGCACGTACGCGCGGGCCTGCGGCACCCGGTCCAGCACGGTGCCTGCCGCGCCCGCGTGATCGAAGTGAATGTGCGTCAGCAGCACGTGCCGAACGTCCGCCAGCGACGCGCCCACCCCGGCCAGTCCGGCCTCCAGCGCGCCCAGGGTGCTGCCCGGCCCGGTATCCACGACCGCCAGCCCGTCCCCGGTGTCGAACACGCTGGAGGCGATCACGCCCGGCGTGTTCTGGAAGTTCAGGTCAAGCGTGTGGACCGTCATGCCTTCCCGGTCAGGCGCGCGCCCAGCAGCAGCAGCGCCGCCGCGTACTGCACGTACGCGATCATCCGGATGACCCGCACGTTCGCCGCCGCGCGCAGCGGGCCGAACGTCATCGCCAGGATCAGGGTCGCGCTGAGGAGGATGAAACCGAACACAAGCCAGAGTGCCATGACGCGCAGGATACCCCGCCCCCCAGCCTGATCAGTCGCGCCTGCGGCTGCTGACGGCGATCAGGGCGTCCCAGCTGTCCGGCTGGTCCGGGTCGTCCAGCGCCGTGCGGTTGCGCCCCGTGAACCCGCATTTGCGGCAGCGGTGCACGATCACCCAGCCTTTCTTCCCGCTCTGGTCCACGTCCACCGGTTCCATGACGCCGTGACAGTCGCAGGCGCGGTCGCCGGGCAGGACGTCCACGTGCAGGCTGTGCAGGCACGCGGGGCAGTGGTTGCGCACCGACCCGTTCCGCAGCGGCTGCACCAGCGCGCCGCAGTTCGCGCAGGTGAACGCATTGTTCGTGCCCTGCACCGTGAAGCGCCGCTCGCCGCTCACGCCCGCCGCCCGGACCGCTGCGCCCAGCGGGAATCGAGGAACGCACGGATGCTGGGCGTGCCCACCAGCGCCGTGCACAGCAGCAGGTACCCCAGACCCGCCAGGCTGACGATCCAGCCGCGCCAGGACGCGCTGCCCGCCAGCATGCCCACGATGAACACCAGGAAACCCGCCAGCATCCCGAAGCTGATCGTCAGGCGCCACGCCCACACGCTGCCACGCCAGACCATGTGCAGCAGGAACGCGGTGGCGGCGGCATAGAGCACCTCGCGGAGCACGCCGGCCGTCTGCCCCTGCAACAGGCCTGCCAGGAACGGCAGGACCGTCAGGCCGAACAGGGTCACGAGCACGGCCAGGGTCGGGACGCGCCCCGCCTCGGCCAGGGCGGGATCATGCGGGGAGGGGGTGGGGGCGGCGGAACTCACGCCCCGCATTCCAGCACACGCCCGCCCGCCTGACGAGGACAGCGGTCACGGGCGCGGCCCTGCTACGCTGGCGGGCATGACCCCCACCCTCAAGCTGGACGCCGTGTGCGTCGGGCAGCCGACCGCCCTGCGCGTCGGGAAACGCGACGACATCAGCGGCATCGACAAGCACCCGGTGCCGGGCCGCGTGGCGGTCGGCACGGAACGCTTGGACGGCGACCACATCGACAGCAAGAAACACCACGGCGGCCCGGATCAGGCGGCGTACCTGTACACCGCGCCGGACTACGACCACTGGACCGGGGTGCTGGGCGAGGCGTTGCGGCCCGGCACGCTGGGCGAGAACCTCGTCCTGAGCGGGCTGGAATCCGCCGCGCTGCGGGTCGGGGACCGCCTGACCGTCCACGCCCCCGAGGGGGACGTGGTGTTCGAGGTCACCGCGCCCCGCATTCCCTGCGCGACCCTCTCGGCGCACATGGGCGACGGCACCTTCGCGAAGAAGTTCGCCAGGGCGCGGCGGCCCGGCGCGTACCTGCGCGTCCTGCAGCCCGGCACGGTCGGCGCGGGCGACCCGGTGACCTTCACGCCCGCCGCCGAGGGTGCCCCGACCATCGGTGAACTGTTCGACCTGTGGTTCGGCGCCAAGCCGGGCCCCGCCACGCTGGAAGGGTACCTGCGCTGGCCGCTGGCCGTCCGTCTGCGAAAGGACGTTCAGAAGTACCTGGGTGCCGCGCAGGGCTGAACGGAAGGGGGAGGGGGCGCGGACGTTCGATCAGTCCGCGCCCCCTCTGCCCCGTCCTTCTACGGATTCCGTCTGTTTCGTTTACAACCCGGAACATCACCGGGTTGTCAACTCCACGCCCGGAACCCGTTTTGCTCCCACTCGCATCCGCTCGGGTTGAAAGGTTTTGCAGACCTTTCAACCGGAGTCCTTATTACCCGATGGCGAGCATCCGCTCGATGGGTTTCAGGGCCAGCGCGCGGATGTCCGCCGGGACGGTCACGCGCGGTTCCAGGTTCACCAGGGCATCGCGGATGTTCTCCAGGGTGATCATCTTCATGTACTCGCAGCAAGCGGTGCGGCTGACGGGAATGAAGGTCTTGTCGGGCACGTCGTGTTCCAGGCGGGTGACCATGCCGGTCTCGGTGACGACGATGAATTCCTGCGCGGGGCTGGCCTTGGCGCGGTGGATCATGCCCTCGGTGGAGTACAGCTGCAAGTCGGGGATCTCGCCGAGGATCCTAGTGGAGCAGCCGCACTCGGGGTGGATGAGGAGTTCCGCGTCCGGGTACGCCGCCTGCTGGCCCTGCACGTCCTCGGGGCGGATCGCCTCGTGCACGTGGCACGCGCCGTCCCAGACGTCCATGGCGCGGCCCGTCTCGCGGATCACGTGCGCCGCCAGGAAGCGGTCCGGCGCGAACAGGACCGGCACGCCTTCGGGGAGGCTCTGGACGACCTGCACGGCGTTGCCGCTGGTGACGCAGTAGTCGCTCTCGGCCTTCACGTCGGCGGTGGTGTTCACGTAGGTCACGACCAGCCCGCCGGGGTTCTGCGCCTTCCAGTCGCGGATGCCCTGCGCGGTCACGGTGTCCGCCAGGGAGCACCCGGCGCGCAGGTCGGGCAGCAGCACGGTCTTTTCCGGGTTGAGGATCGCGGCGGTTTCCGCCATGAAGTGCACCCCGGCGAACACGATGACGTCCGCGTCGGTCTTCGCCGCCTGCCGGGAGAGGCCCAGCGAGTCCCCGACGAAGTCTGCGATCCCCTGCACCTCGGGACGCTGGTAGTTGTGCGCGATGATCACCGCGTTGCGCTCCTTGCGCAGGCGCTCGATGTCCGCGCGGATCTGTGCCTCGTCGGGCAGGACTTCCAGTTGCAGCAGGTCGCGGTGCGGGGTCTGGGGGCGGGGAACGACGGGATTCACGGCTTCAGGGGCAGAGTCGGTCATTTGGAGTCCTCGGGCAGGGGAATGAAGTTCAGGCTGATGTCCAGCGCGGGCGCGGAGTGGGTCAGGCCCCCGGCGCTCACGAAATCCACGCCGCTGACCGCCACGGCCGGGAGGCGCGCGGGCGTCATGTTCCCGCTGGCCTCCAGCGTGACGTGCGGCGCGAGGCGGTCCCGCACGGCGACCGCCTGCACGAGCAGGTCGTCACTCATGTTGTCCAGCAGCACGCGGTCCGCCCCGGCGTGCAGGGCTTCCTCCAGCCCGGCGAGGTTCGGCACTTCGCACTCGACTTTCAGCAGGTACGCGTGGTCCCGCGCGCGGCGGATCGCCTCGGTGATGCTCCCGGCGGCCGCGACGTGGTTGTCCTTGATCAGGATGCCGTCGTCCAGGCCCGCGCGGTGGTTGAAGCCACCCCCGTGCCGCACCGCCTGTTTTTCCAGGTCGCGCCACAGCGGCGTGGTCTTGCGCGTGTCGAGCAGCCGCGTGCGCGACTCGCCCAGGGCGTCCACGTGACGGCGCGTCTGGGTCGCCACGCCCGACAGGCGCTGCATCAGGTTCAGCGCCAGCCGCTCGCCGGTCAGGAGGCTGCGGGCCGCGCCCTGCACCGTCCCGACCGGGCCGCGGGTGCGGGCCTCGCCGTCCTGTGCGGTCCAGGTGACGGTCACGGTCGGGTCCACCAGCGCGAACACGCGCGTGGCGACCTCCAGGCCACTCAGGACCCCGGCCTCCTTCAGGAGGAACTCCGCGCGGGCCTGCTGCGCGGCGGGAATGGTGGCGAGGGTCGTGGCGTCACCGCGGCCGATGTCCTCGGCCAGGGCGGCGCGCAGGCGCTCATCCAGACTCAGCACGGGGCGGCCCCCACAGGTGTTGTGCGGATTTTCACGCGGATGACCCTAGCACAGCCGCGCGCGCCTCGGGCACGCCTACCGGCACGCGGGCCACCGCGTCCCCCAGCGCCCGCGACTGCACCGAGTGCACGGCCGACGCCGCCTCGCGCGGGAAGTCCGTGCGGTGATGCCCGCCGCGCGACTCCTCGCGGGCCAGGGCTGCGCGCAGCAGCCGCTCGCCGATCAGGGCGAGGTGACCCGCCTCCAGACTCTCGCGGGACTCGGCGGTCGTGCCCGGCCACTGCCAGCCGTCCAGCGCCACGCGCAGGCCCTCGGCATTCCGGCGCAGGCCCGCCGCGCCCGCCACCACCGCGCGCAGGTCGGGCAGGCAGGCTGGATCCACCAGCGGCGCGTGCAGGCCCTCCGAGCGGGCGGGCACGGCCTTCAGGGCGGCCAGGGCCGCGCGGGCCGCCCGCGCGCCGAACACCAGCCCCTCCGACAGGCTGTTGCTCGCCAGCCGGTTCGCGCCGTGCAGGCCACTAGACGCGACCTCGCCCGCCGCGTACAGGCCGGGCACGGTCAAGCGGCCCTGCACGTCCGTCTGCACGCCGCCCATCGTGTAGTGCACGGCGGGCTGCACCGGGATCAGGTCCGCGCCCAGGTCCAGGCCCAGCGGGGCCAGGGATGCCGTCACGGTCGGGAAGCGTGAGCGCACGAACGCCGCGCCCAGGTGCCGCAGGTCCAGAGCCACGCGGCCCGTCGCGGCGATCTCCGCAGCGATCGCGCGGGCCACCACGTCCCGCGGCGCGAGTTCCAGCGCCGGGTCGTACCGCTCCATGAAACGCTCGCCGCGCGCGTTCAGCAGGCGACCGCCCTCGCCGCGCGCGGCCTCGGTGACCAGATGCGCCGCGCCGCTGCGAACCACGGCGGTCGGGTGGAACTGCACGAACTCCAGGTCGCGCAGCGCCGCGCCCGCCTGCCACGCCAGCCCCAGCCCGTCCCCGGTGCCCTCCGGCGGCGCGGTCGTCACCGGGTACAGCCGCCCGAAGCCCCCGGTGGCGAGCAGCACCGCCCCCGCCCGCACCCGCACCGGGCCGTCCGGCGTGAGCAGGTCCGCGCCCACCACCGCGCCGCCCGACACGCGCAGGTTCCGCACGAACGCGTGCTCCAGCACCCGCAGCGCCGGACTGCGGCCCGCCTGCAGCGCCTCGGCCAGGGCCACGCTGATCGCGTGCCCGGTCGCGTCCCCCTGATGCCGGATGCGCGCCCGGCTGTGCCCGCCCTCCAGCGTCGCGTGCGGACTGAACGTCACGCCCAGGTCCCGCAGCGTCTCCACGTGCGAGCGGGCGTCGCGGACGAACGCCTGCACCGCCTCCGGTTCACACAGACCCCGCCCGGCCTTCACGGTGTCCTGCGCGTGCGCGTCCTCGTCGCCCTCCGCCAGGGGCGCGGCGATGCCGCCCTGCGCCCAGCGGGTCGAACCGCCCACCAGCGGCGTCTTGCAGGCCAGGATGACGTCCGCGCCGTAACTGCGCGCCGTGAGGGTCGCGTACGCCCCGGCCACCCCGCCGCCCACCACGAGCAGCTCCGTTTCCAGCATCTTCACGCCGGACAGGGTACGTCAGGTCGCAGGGGGGACGCGGTGCCCATCTGGGGGACACGCCCCTTGCTACACTGCGCCCTGATGACACGTCTTTTGCTGGCCCTGGCGGGCGTGGTGCTCCTGGCGGTCACAGCCCTGGCCGCCGTGTGGCTGCTCGGGCAGCTCCTGACCGGCCTGGGCCTGTTCATCGTCGGCGCGGCCGGGGTGCTGGGCCGCCTGATGTGGTTCCTGCTGATCACCGGCATCCTGGCGGGCGTGGTGTACTTCGTGTCCAGCGCGTGGCGACCCAGCGTCCGCACCCCGCTGCGGCCCGTGACCCCGCCCCGCCCGGCCGCCCGCCGCGCCGCCCGTGGCCGGGCCGGGAAGCAGGCGACACCCACACCGGTCCCCCCGGCGCCCGCCCGCGCAACGCCCATCGACGCCGAGCCCGTTCAGGCGCCAGCGGCGACTGAGCCGGACACCACCGGGCCGGTCAGGTCTGGCGGCTGACCTTGACCCCAGCCCGTATCCTGCGGGCATGACCGACACGCAAGTGGTAAATCCCGCGCGGTTCCTGGGCCGCGCCGACGCGTACGCCGCGGCCCGCCCCGGCTACCCCCCCGCGCTGGGCGCATGGCTTCAGGAGGCCGGGCTGCTGTCGGGCGGCGTGGCGGACATCGGGGCGGGCACCGGACGCTTCACGGCGCTGCTGCTGCGGGCCGGGGCGCGCGTGGCGGCGGTGGAACCCAACCCGGAGATGCGCGGTCACCTTGAAGCCGACCTGGACGGGGCAGTGCGGGCCGGGCAGCTGAGCGTCCACGCGGGAACGTCCGAGGCGACCGGGCTGCCGGGCGCCAGCGTGGACCTGATCACGGCGGCGCAGGCCGCTCACTGGTTCGACCCGGCCCGCACCGTGCCGGAGTTCCGGCGGGTGCTGCGTCCGGGCGGGCAGGTGCTGCTGGTGTGGAACGACTGGCGCGCCGAGGATGCACCATTCAACCGCGCGTACGGCGAGGTCGTCCGGGCGTTCACCGGGGACAACCCACTGCGCACGCGGGTGCTGGAGGACGAGCTGCCGGATCACCTGCCCGGCGGATTCGAGCGGCACACCTTCAGGCACGAGCACCCCCTGACGCGGGACGGCCTGCGCGCACTGGCGACCAGCGTCAGCTACCTGCCGAACCAGGGCGACGAAGCCTACCCGGCGCTGGAGCGCGCGCTGGACGCCGCCTTCGACCGGCACGCGCAGGAGGACCGGGTCACCCTGGCGTACCAGACGCAGGCGTTCCTGGGTCGCCTGGACTGACGCAGGTCACTGAGGGGAGACATCGGGACGAGGTCTTCGTGACGCTTGCAGTCTCCGGGGGATCCGGCAGGACGCCCCCGCTCCGCTAGGACGTCGCGGAATCGAGCCGGGAGGAGGTCCCGTTCGGGTCGGTGACCTGCCGGATCAGGGTGTACAGCAGGTGCCGGTACGCCCCGGGATCAACGGGTTTGAGGTGGAAGCCGTCCGCGCCGGCCTGCCGGGCCGCCCGGCGGTCGCGGGCATCGTCGTGCGAGGCGAGCATCACGACGTGCAGCGAGGTGGGGGCGCAGGCGCGCAGCTGCCGCAGGACGTCCACTCCCATTTGGCCCGGCATGTGGACATCGAGCAGCAGCAGGCGCGGATGGGATGCGGGAGCGCGCAGGAGCGGCAGGAGGGGTGCGAGGTGCGGGCTGCCCCGGAAGGACCAGTCCGGGTGCTCGTCCAGCAGAAGGGCGTGAGCCAGTGCGAGTTCTGTCAGATCGTCGTCGATCATGTACAGGACACCCGCCGGAAGGGGCGAATGATCGGTAGGGTGAGGGTCCATCAAGTGCATGTGAAAGCCATGAGTTGAATGTGTATTTGCCCAGGGTCTGTCTGGACAGTCCGGGTGCCCGACAACGTCTGCCGCCAGTGTAGGTTTCATGCTCTACGGAGGCCAGATCAGGTCGGCGTGAAAGTTCAGGAATGGACAGCTGAAAACGCATTGTCCAGCAGACGGTCATTTCAGTCAGGCCGCAGAGATGAATCAAACTTAAAATTGGGGGGTAATGGTGCCCCGTAACCGCAGCGTCAGGCGAACCAAGGCGGCGCTTCAGTCCGCACTGGTCGACCTGTTGCTCGAACAGAAGAACATCCAGGCGGTGACGGTCCAGGCCATCTGCGACCGCGCCGACATCAGCCGCTCGACTTTCTACCTGCACTTCGAGAACAAGGACGAAGTACTCAGCAGCTACCTCCTTCAGATGATCGGCCGCGTTCACGACGCCCTGCGCGCCTGGACCGGCTCGGACGACTCCCGCTGGACCGTGTACTTCGCGCACATCGCGCACATCGCCCCCATTCTCAGTTCACTCACGTCCGACGGCGGCCCACACGCCATCCTCTCCCGCTACGAACGCCAGTTCGCGGTCGTGATGCAGGACCTCGTCCTGCCCGGCCGCATCTCGAATCTGGATCACACCGTCTCCTATCAGGCGCATTACTTCAGTGGCGGCCTGCTGTCCCTCACCTGGTGGTGGGTGGAACAGGACCAGTGCGCCACGCCCGCGCAGGAGATGTCACGCCGATACCACGCGCTATGCAGTGGGCACCTGTGCCCCTGACGTGCGGGGTCGGCGGCCCGTCCAGCCGCCCGACTATGACCAGCGCGTATGAGATAATGCCCCTATGAACGCCCCGCTCCGGGTCCTGCTGGCCGACGACAACCTCGGGGACCGGCTGCTGGCCGAGGAAGCCTTCTCGGCTCTCGATGCAGACGTGGACCTGCACTTCTGCGAGAACGGCCGTCAGGCTCTGGACCGCCTGCGCGGCCCGGATCAGTGGCAACCGGACGTCGTGGTGCTGGACATCAACATGCCGGTCATGGACGGCTTCGAGGCCCTGCGCCAGATCCGTACGGACCCGGACCTGCGGCAGTACCCGGTCGTCATGCTGTCATCGTCCCGCAACCCGGACGACATCACGACCGCGTACGACCTGCTGGCCGCGTCGTACCTGGTGAAGGAGCAGGACTTCCTGACCTTCGTGACCCAGATGGAGTCGTTCGTGGCGTACTGGTCCCACTGCACGTTCTGCACGACCCACCCGCCAGCCGTCTGACGGCAGATTTCACAGTGGAGTTCAGGTCCGGAGAGGAGCGAAGAACACGCCCTCAACTTGACCTCCCATCCCTGTTCGTCGCCGCGCAGCTCTGAGAGTCCGCTCGATTCAGCAGGGTGAGGAACAGACTCGAGACCTCTGATTTCTGATGACCGCGGTACCAAGAATTTTTTTCGGCACCGCTGAAACGAGTCAGGTCGCTGCGCGGCACGCCCAGTTGCTGGAACAGCGGAGCGCCGGAAATGCAGGAGACACCGCTGATGCAGAACGCGGTACGTGAAGAACGGGAGCGTGGTGCCCTGGCCCACGCTCCCGTCTTCTGGCGGTCAGGCCAGTGCAGCGGGCGGCTCTGCGGGCGGTGAGGCGCGGCCGCCGGCCTTCTGCCAGAAGTACACCAAGGCAATCAGCCCGAGGGCCCCGAGGTTCCAGAGGATGTGGGTGGGGATGATCAGGATCAGGGAGGCGACGAGCAGCAGGATGGCCTGCACGGGGTTGGTGCGGCGGTGCAGGAAGCGCAGCGTGGCGGCGCTGAACGCGACGAGGCCGATGAAGGCAAAGAGGATCATGGGAATCGCCTCGGCCCAGGTGACGCCGCCCAGGCGGCCGTTGGCGATGAGCAGCAGCTGCGGGTTGAAGAACATCATGTACGCCAGCAGAGCGGTGCGCAGCTCGTATTGGAAAGCCTGCACGCCGGTCGCGACGGGGTTCCCGCCACTGATGGCGGCGGCGGCGAACGCGGCGAGGGCGACGGGCGGGGTGCTGTCGGCCATGATGCCGAAGTAGAAGACGAACATGTGCACGGGGAGCATCTGCGCGGGGTTGGTGGGGTCCAGGCCCGCGATCTTGGCGATGATGGGGACGATCAGGGCGCTCATCAGGATGTAGTTGGCGGTGGTGGGGAGGCCCATGCCGAGGATCAGTGCGATGAGCTGCGCCATGAGCAGGACCACCACGATGGACGCGAAGGTGGCGACCTGCGGGCCGGCGAACGCGAAGGCGTTCCGGATGCCGTCGCTGGCGAGCTGCACGATGTCCGCCAGGCCGAAGCCTAGGCCGGTGATGGTCACGATGCCGACGATGATCCCGGCGGCGGCGGTGGCGATGGCGATGCCGATCATGGAGCGGGCGCCGCCCTCGAACGCCTCGATGATCTTCTTCCCGCCGTCAAGGAGGCCGCGGCCGACGCCGCGTCCGTCGCGGTTGGCCAGGAAGGCCTCCTGCACGAACATCATGATCAGCATGACGAAGATGGTGTTCAGCGCGACCCGTTCGGGGTTCGCCTCGGGGTTGATGCTCAGGGTGCCGATCAGGTAGCCCAGCGGCAGCATGTAGTACCAGCCGCTCAGCAGCGTGCGGCGCACCGGGGGCAGCTCGTTCTTCGGCAGGCCTTTCAGGCCCAGTTTGAGGGCCTCGATGTGCGCCACGACGAGCAGCGCGCCGTAGCAGAGGAACGCGGGGATGGCGGCGGCGAGGATCAGGCTGCGGTACTCGATGTTCAGGTTCTGCGCCATGATGAACGCGGCGGCACCCATGACGGGCGGCATGAGCTGGCCGTTGCTGGAACTGGCGACCTCGATGGCGCCAGCCTTCTCGCGGCTGTACCCGGTGCGGATCATGGTCCCGATGGTGATGTTCCCGCCGGTCACGACGTTGCTGACCGCTGAGCCGGAGATCACGCCGTTCAGGGCGCTGGACAGGATGCTGGCCTTGGCCGCCCCGCCCCGGAAGCCGCCCAGGATGCCCTGCGCGACGCGCATGAACCATTCGCCCGCGCCGAGCTTGTCGAAGATCGCGCCGAACAGCACGAACAGGAACACGATCTGCGCCGAGACGCCGATAGCGGTCCCGAAGATGCCTTCCGTATTGGCGAACAGCTGGCCCACGACCTGCGGCCAAGTCTGACCGGCGTGCAGCTGAAGTTGGGGGCCCAGGTCGCCGCGGATCAGGCCCTTGGGGCCGGTCAGGGCGTACAGCATGAACACGCCGGCCACGATGGGCATCGCGATGCCGATGGTGCGCCACGCGGCGAGCAGCAGCAGGATGACCATGGCGCTGCCCACCCACACGTCGGTGCTGGTCAGTAGCCCACCCTGCTGATTGGCGATGCTGGGGTACTGCGCGATCAGGTACGCGGCGGTGCCGGTCGCGCCGATGCCCAGGATCCAGTCGTACCAAGGCACGCGGGTCTGCGGCTGCCCCGGCGTCTTGCGGTGCGGGAACACGAGGTACGCCAGGAAGAACGCGAAGCCCAGGTGCGTGGCGCGCAGGGTGAGGGTGTCGATGTTGCCGACCTGCGCGGCGTACATCTGGTACAGGCACCACGCGACGGCGACCAGGGTGACGAGGCCGCGCTGCCAGCCGAAGAGTTTGCGTCCGCCGGTCTCGGCGGCCTCGACCATCTCGATGGCGCGGCGTTCGCCCTCGGTCATCTCCTGGCCGGGCGGGGTGAGTGTCGGGTCGCTGCTGATGGGGCGGGTGGGGTCGCTCATGGGTTCCTCATGGGGTGAATGGACGTGGGGGCCAGCCCGAGAGTGTCCCCGGCTGGCCCCCAGGTGCGGGCCGTTACTTGACGTTCAGGCCTTTTTCCTTGAAGAACTTGACCGCCCCGGCGTGCAGCGGCGCGGGAATGCCCTTGACGGCCTTGGCGTAGCTGAAGTTAGTCGCGAGGCTGGGGTGGATGGCCTTCAGCGCGGCCTCGTCGTCGAACATGGCTTTCATGGCCTTGTACACGGCGTCGTCGCTGACGGCGGTGCTGGTGACCAGGGTGGCCTGCACGGCCACGCTGGGGACGGTGGCGCCCACGCCCTTGTAGCTCTTGGCGGGGATGTTGTAGCGGACGTAGAAGGGGTACTTCTTGATCAGGCTGCTGGCCTGGTTGCCGCCCACGGGGACCATGGCGACGTCCACGGTCTGCGCGATCTGGCTGATGGCGCTGGCGCCCACGCCGACGGTGTAGAACAGCGCGTCGGCGCGTTTGTCCTGCATCAGGGTGATGCCCTGCGCGGGGGACACACGCAGCGCCTGACCTAGGTCGTCGAAGCCCAGCCCGTACGATTCGAGGACCTGCTTGGCGGTGAGTTCCGTGCCGGAGCCCAGGTCGCCGATCACGACGCGTTTGCCCTTCAGGTCGGCAATCGAGCGGATGCCGCTGTCCTTGCGCGCCACGACGTGCAGCACTTCGGGGTACAGGACGGCCATGGTGCGCAGCTTGGCGTTCGCCTTGCCCTGGAAGGCCTGCAGGCCGGTGCCCTTGTACGCGTAGTACACGACGTCGTTCTGCGCGATGGCGGCGTCGAGTTCGCCGGTGGCGATGGCGTTGACGTTGAAGACGCTGCCGCCGGTGGAGCGGGCGTTGGCGCGCACGCCGGCCCCGGCGTCGTTGACCATCTTGGCCATGCCGGTCGCGACGGGGAAGTACACGCCGGTGGTGCTGCCCGAACCGATGGTCAGGAAGGTGGTGCCCTGCGCGAGGGCGATGGCGGCGGTGCCGAGAATGAGCAGGGCACCGAGTTGTTTCGTGGTCTTCTTCATGAGGCCTCCTTGGGATGGGCGGGCAGATGGAAAGTGTCGGCCCGGGGTGTGAAGAGTAGGCGGATGGTACCACAGGGGGGTTTGCAACCGAATGACAGATGGTCACGAGTCCATGGGCGTGCAGGGCCTCATACCCAGCAGGTCGGCGCGGCGGGAGCACGCGGCGGTACCATACAGGGCATGACGCAGTCCTCCCCCACCGCCATGGGCCGCCAGATCCGCCGGGACGTCCCCCCGATCATCGACGTGCGCGACATTCACAAACACTTCGGTACGTTCCACGCGCTGCGCGGCGTGAACCTGACCGTGCAGCCCGGCGAGGTCGTCGTCGTGATCGGCCCGTCCGGCAGCGGCAAGAGCACCTTCATCCGCACCATCAACGCCCTGGACCCGCACGACGGGGGGAAGATCACCGTGGACGGCATTCCGCTGGACGGCAAGGGCAACCTGGACGCCATCCGCCGCGAGGTCGGCATGGTGTTCCAGTCGTTCAACCTCTTCCCGCACCTGACCGTACTGGAGAACATCACGCTGGCCCCCACCCGCGTGCGCCGCCTCAGCAAGGCCGACGCGGACAAACGCGGCCTGGACCTGCTGCGCCGCGTGGGCATCGAGGAGCAGGCGCACAAGTACCCCGCGCAGCTGAGCGGCGGGCAGCAGCAGCGCGTGGCGATCGCGCGCGCCCTGGCGATGGAACCGAAGGTGATGCTGTTCGACGAACCCACCAGCGCCCTGGACCCCGAGATGATCAAGGAGGTGCTGGACGTCATGAAGGAACTGGCCCGCACCGGCATGACCATGCTGGTCGTCACGCACGAGATGGGCTTCGCGCGTGAGGTCGCCGACCGCATCCTGTTCTTCGATCAGGGCAACATCGTCGAGGACACCACCCCCGAAGCCTTCTACCAGAACCCGCAACACGAGCGCGCCAGGGCGTTCCTCAGCAAGATCCTGGGCCACTGAGCGGCAGGACGTGGAGGGCGCCCCCGGCGGACGCTGGTGGACACCCCTCTGCTGTTCATACGGATTCCGTTTGTTGCGTTGACAGATCGGAACACCTCCGATCTGTCAACTCCACGTCCGGAACCCGCTTCTCTCCTTCTCGCTCTGCTCGGATTGAACGGCTTTTTAAGCCATTCAATCGGAGTCCGTATCAGGCGTCGCGGCGGAGTTGCCCGCACCAGACCCAGGCGACGGCGCACAGCACGCCGCTGAGGACGAACACCGGGCCGTATCCGGCGCGGTCGGCGAGCAGACCGCCGAGGACGGGGGTGAACAGGGCCGCGCCGACCAGGGTATTCAGCGTGCCGATGTAGCGGCTGCGGGCGTGTTCCGGGGCGATGTTCAGCAGGTGGTTGGTGTGGCCCAGGTTGAAGCCCTGCGCGGCGGTACTCGTCAGGATGAACGCGATCAGGTACGTCCAGGCGGGCAGGTGCAGCAGCCCGACGGTCAGGGCCCACAGGGGCGCGAGGCCGTAGAACACGGTAGCGTAGCGGATGATGCGCCGCGAGCCTTTGCGTTCAGCAACGCGCTGCCACACGATGTTGCTCAGGGGCGCGGCGCCAGTCAGGGCCATGACGAAGGTGCCCAGGGTGGCGACCGGATAGTTCAGTTCTCGCAGGGCGTACACGGCCAGGAAGGGGTCGCTCATGCTGGCGGCGGCCAGCAGCAGGCGGACGGTCAGGAACGCCCGGAAGTGCGGGTCGCGCAGCGTCTCGGGAATCGCGCGGATCTCAGCGCGGGTGCCCTGGGCGTCCTGGGGCGTGTCGGCGGGTTCCTGCACCAGGCCGAACACCCAGTACCCGAACGTGAACGCGACGGTGCCCAGCGCGAGAATCAGGGCGTAGTTCAGCGGGAAGGGCAGGTCGCTGCCCAGGATGGCCCGCACCAGCAGCCCCGCGCCGAAGGCGAGCAGGCCGCCGTACAGGTTGCGGGTGCCGAAGAAGCGGGCGCGTCGTTCGCTGGGGACCGTCTTGCTGACGACCTCCAGGAAGGGCAGGCCGCTCACGCCGGACGCCAGGGCGTTGACGGTCATGGCGAGGATGAACAGCGTGAGGCACAGCGCGGGCCGGTCGGCGAGGAGCGCGGCGGCCAGCACCATCAGGATGTACGCGCCGGTCCGGACAACGGCGGCGGAGCGGTACACCGGGAGTTTGTGGGTCAGGGGCCGGACGCGCGCCGCGACGAGCAGTTGCGGGAGCATCCAGCCGCCCCCGGCGATGGCGGGCAGCAGGCCGATCACCCAGTTGGGCGCGCCGAGGCGGGCGGCGAAGCCGGTCAGGACGACGGCGACGCTCATGAAGCCGTCGCCGAGGAAGATGGCCCAGCCGTTGAGGATGCCCAGGCGTTCGTTGCGGTTCCACGGCGCGCGGGTCGTCATGGGGGGCATTATTCACCTTGAACGTTTCAGTCGATCGGCAAGACGGGACGCGCCGGGGGGCGGGAAGCGTTCAGGGCAGCACGTCTAGGCCGTCGAGGACCACGCTGGCGTGCGCCTCGACCGTCAGGGCGTGGTCTCGGTTGTACCCGCCGGCCATCATCGTCACGACGGGAATGCCCGCGCTGCGCGCCCAGGTCAGCACGGCGCGGTTGCGTTCGCGCACGCCGTCCAGGGTCAGGGCGAATCGCCCGAAGCGGTCCCCGGCCAGGACGTCCACCCCGGCGAGGTACAGCAGAAGGTCGGGCCGGAAGGCGTCCAGCGCCGGGAGCGCCTGCTCGCGCAGCACCCGCAGGTAGTCCTGATCGGTCACGCCGTCCCCCAGGCCGAGGTCGAGGCTGCTGCGTTCCTTGCGGAAGGGGTAGTTCCGCTCGCCGTGAACGCTGAGGGTAAACGCCCGGTCCTCGCCTTCCAGCAGCGCGGCGGTACCGTTACCCTGATGGACGTCCAGGTCAAGGATCGCCACGCGGCGCGCCAGTCCGTCACCCAGGGCCACGCGGGTGAGGATCGCGGCGTCGTTCACGAGGCAGAATCCCTCGGCACGGTCGCGGAAGGCGTGGTGCGTGCCGCCCGCCAGGTTGATGCCCCACCCGACCCGCAGCGCGTCGTGCAGGGCGGCCAGGGACCCCCCGGCGGCGCGGCGGGCGCGTTCCACCACCTCCGCGCTCCAGGGCAGGCCGAAGGCGCGTTCCTCGTGCCGATCGATCTCGCCCCTGCGCCAGCGCCGCAGCCACAGCGGGTCGTGGGCGCGGGCGGCGTCCGCCCAGCTGAGGTTCGGGGTGTCCAGCACGGGCAGCAGCCCGCTCAGGCGGTCGCGGACGCCCGCGTACTTGTACGCCGGGAAGCGGTGCCCGTCCGGGAGGGGGAACGTGTAGGCGGCGGGCGTCCAGGCACGGTACGGCCCGGTGTGGTCGGGGTCGGTCACGCCCGGCAGTCTGGCGTGTCCGGCGGGTCTGCTGCGCGTGCGAGGTCACGAACGCCTCCGGCCGCATGAGTGAGGTCTTCTGCACGTGCCGTGGCCCTGTTTGACGGAGTGTTCACACTGTGGGCCGCACACGATTCAGGGTTGTACAAGGTTTGTACACTCTTGATCAATCGAAGCACAGGCGGCCCCCGAAGCCCGCCCCCAGACCGCCACGGGCGGACGCACACCGGAGGACCGTCCATGACCTACATCTCCCCCACCACCACCCACCCCTACACCGACCCCAACCGCACCGTCCGCCGCGGCCAGACCCTCTACTACGCCGGGGACGCCGCCCCCAGCCTCTACCGCCTGGAAAGCGGCCTGATGCGCGCCGTGCGCCTCACCCCGCAGGGCCGCAACCTGACCGTGCGCCACATCCGCCCCGGCGACATCTTCGGCGAGGAATGCCTGCACGGCACCACCCGCGGCCACCAGGTCGTCGCGCTGACCGACGCGGTCCTGACCCCCATCCACCCGCAGCACCTGTCGCAGGGCGAACTGTGGGACCTGACCCGCAGCCTCAGCCAGCAGCTGCAGCGCATGATGACCGACGGCGTGCACATCCAGGACGGCGACCTGCGCGAACGCATCGCCCGGTACCTGCTGAATCTCGCGGACAGCAGCCTGGGCGGCCAGCACCCGGACGGCACGCGCTTCGTGCGCGCCACGCACGAACTGATCGCCGAGGGCACCGGCGCCACCCGCGAGAGCGTCAGCAAACTCATCGGCGAGATGCGCGACGACGGCCTGCTGAACCCCGCGTACCGCTGCCTGACCCTGACCGACGAGGCGGGCCTGCGCCTGCTCAGCGGCTACCACGGCTGAATCAGACCTGCCCTCACCGCGCCGCTCCGTCACCGGGGCGGCGTTTTCGTGCGCCGCGCACCTCACTGCACACTTTTTCTGTCCGGCACGTAGAATGGCCCGCATGCGTATCCGCCTCGACCCCTGGCCCGTGGACATCCAGGGAGGACAGCTCACCCTGAAAGCCTTCGGCGGCACCCTCGACGACGTGGAAACGCCCCGCTGGGCCGCCATCTCCGCCCGGCCCATCCCCGAACGACTGAAGCAGGTGTTCGTCGTGGACGGCAAACGCCGCATGGAATCCCGCATCTTCATCGAGGACCCCCACGGTCAGAGCGGCCTGGGCGGCTTCGGTGCCTACGTGGTCGGCGCGGTCGAACTGTGCCCGCACGGCACCCGGCAGGCGGAACTGCTGGCCGTGAAGGCCCAGCGGCTGCTGGCCCACGCCCCGAACCTGCTCGTGGAACCCGCGCAGCTCACGCCCCGCAACCCGCACACCGGGCAGCTGGAATACGCCCCGGCCCCCATGGAGGGGCACGATCCGCTGGCGGCCCTGAACACCCTGCAACAGCACATGCTGAGTGCCGAGCAGCGCCTCTCGCACGAACTTGCGTCCCGCGTGCCGCTCGACGAGACCGACGACCGAGAGTGGCTGACCGCCCTGACCATCCAGGACGGCACCCTGCGCGGCCAGAACCTGAACGGGGCGGTGGTGGGCTGCGTGAAGACCATGGAAACCATGTACCTGCCCGCCGACCGCGCCGGACTGCTGAGCGACCTCAAGCCCGGCGAACGCACGCCCATCCTGCGCATGACGTACGAGGGTGGGCAGTTCACGCGTCTGATCTGGTATGTGCGGCTGTCCGAGGCGGCGTTCTACCAGCACCCGATGAGCGGCGTGATGCGCCTGGAGATGTTCGCGCCCGACGACACGGACTTCCTGCCGCCCATCGTGCGTCAGGTGGCGAACCTGTCGGGCATGCTGCTGACGCGGATGGGGAGCCGGGCGCACAAGGACCCGCGCGCGCCACAGAACCTGATTCCGACGGCGGCGCTGGAGCAGGCGATGAACCGCTCGATGGGCAGCGCGGATCTGGTCACGCGGCGCATCCGGGCGCACATCGCGGCGACGTTCGGGCAGGGGGCGGTCGCATGACGGGCGTGCAGGGACCGTCGGCCGCGACGGGCGCGGTGGTGGGCATGGTGCTGGGCACGCAGGACGTGACCCCGGTGAGTTTCTGGTTCGCGGTGCAGCCCGGCGCGAGCATCCAGCTGGACGACCTGGTCGTGGTGGGCACCCGCAAGCCCGACGGGGCCGAGGTGCGCTTCTACGGGATCGTGGATCACGTCCGCACCCGGCACGAGGGGGTGACGTTCGACAGTGACGTGCAGGACGTCGTGGCGGGCCTGCTGCCCGCGAGTGTCAGTTACGCGGCGCGGGTGCTGGTCACACGGGTGCACCCGGAGAATTTCATTCCGCCGCAGCCGGGGGACGCGGTGCGGCACGCGCGGGATGCGGACCTGCGCATGGCGCTCAGCGCGGACAAGATGGGCGACCGCGCCTTCCCCGGCGGGCTGCTGGCGGACGGGCAGGTGCTGCCGCTGAACTACCGGTTCGTGAACGGTGAGAACGGCGGGCACATCAACATCAGCGGGATCTCGGGCGTGGCGACGAAGACCAGTTACGCGCTGTTCCTGCTGCATTCGATCTTCCGAAGTGGCGTGATGGGCGCCTCCGCCTCGGCGGGGCGAGCGCTGATCTTCAACGTGAAGGGCGAGGACCTCCTGTTTCTCGATCAGGCGAACAGGGACGTGGCGGCGCGCGAGGCGGACGCGCAGGCGCAGAAGGGCCTGCCGCGCACCCGCTACGAGCTGATGAACCTCCCGGCGGAAGCGTTCCGGGACGTGCAGTTCCTCGCGCCGCCCCGGCCCGGCAGCGCGGCGGGCGCGATCGTCCCGCACGTCGAGCAGCGCGCCAGTGGCGTGACGCCGTTCCTGTACTCGCTGCGGGAGTTCTGCCTGCGGCGCATGCTGCCGTACGTGTTCGTGGACCGGGACGCCAGCGTGAACCTGGGCTTCGTGATCGGCAGTATCGAGGACCGCCTGTACCGCCTCGCGCAGGGGGCGGACACGCCGTACCTGACCGTGGAGGACTGGCAGCCGGACACCGAGCAGCTGATTGACGAGGACGTGCGCTTCGACGAGCTGGGCGGCGTGCGGATCAGCACCTTCCCGCAACTGGTCGCGTACCTGGAGTACAAGCTGCTGGACGCGAACGACGGCGAGGGCGACCGCAAGTGGGTGGGCAAGCAGTCCCCGGCCACGCTGCAGGCGTTCATCCGGCGGCTGCGGGGCGTGCAGAAGCACCTCACGCCGCTGGTGCGCGGAGACCTGAGCGCCGCTCAGGCCGCGCAGTACCGCCCGGACCCGCTGAAGCCCGGTGTGCAGACGACCGTGGTGGACATCCACACGCTGTCCGCGACCGCGCAGATGTTCGTGGTGGGCGTCCTCCTGCGCGACCTGTTCGAACACAAGGAACGCGTGGGGCGGCAGGACACGGTGTTCGTCGTGCTGGACGAGCTGAACAAGTACGCGCCGCGCGACGGCGACAGCCCCATCAAGGACGTGCTGCTGGACATCGCCGAACGTGGCCGCAGCCTGGGGATCATCCTGATCGGCGCGCAGCAGACCGCCAGCGAGGTCGAGCGGCGCATCGTGTCCAACGCCGCGATCCGCGTGGTGGGCCGCCTGGACCTCGCGGAGGCCGAGCGGCCCGAGTACCGCTTCCTTCCGCAGAGTTTCCGCGCGCGGGCGGGCATCCTCCAGCCGGGCACCATGCTGGTCAGCCAGCCGGACGTGCCCAATCCGGTGCTGGTGAACTACCCGTTCCCAGCCTGGGCGACCCGCAAGGACGAGGTGGACGACCTGCGCGGCCAGAAGGTGGAGGACGTCGGGGACGACTGGCTGCGCTGAAGCGGCCATGAGTTGGTGGGACAGGCCTCGCGCGGGCCTGTCCCCCTTGCACTCTGTCACTGGTTACAGCTGCTGGATCAGGATGGGTTCCGTGGTGGGCTGCTCGCTGCCTCCCTCGGGTTCGACACTCACGGCGACCGTCTGCCCGGACTGCACCCTGGGAATCACGATGCCCTGCCCGTCGAACACGCCGGCGCTGACCGGCTGGCCGTCCTCAATGCGCCACAGCTGGTACACGCGTTCCTGCGGAGCCAGGGCGTTCAGGTGCACGAACGCGCGTCCGTCGGGCAGCCGGATCAGTTCGCCGATGGCCTGCCCGCCCTGCGTGAGCGGCTGCGTCTGCGCGCCCGGCGTGTTCTGGTACTGGCTGAGCAGGTCCTGCGGGGTGGGCGGACGCAGAAAGATCACGCCCAGCGTCAGGGCCGCCACGACGCTCAGCAGCATCAGGCGCCAGTTCATTCGGCCGGTGCGGGCACGGGCGGGGGCAGGCTCGGCGGACGGATCGGGTGCGCCCTGGGGGTACAGGGGCAGGTTGACGGGCGCTGGAGGCGCGGCGACTTCCCGGTGCAGCCGGGCCATCAGGCGGTCCTCGGCACCTTCAGGCACCTCGGCGGGTGCCAGGGTGTCGGGCAGGCCGTGCAGGAGTTCCAGATCGGCGCGGTACTCGCGTTGCAGGTCGGGGTCGGCGTCGAGGGCGGCCCGAACGCGCTGCTCGTCAGCCTGGTCCAGCTGCCCGAGGGCGAGGGCCAGCAGGTCGTCTCGGGTGATGTTCACAGGTCACCTCCTTGGTGAAGCGAGCGGAGCGGGGGGTTCACGGACGGCTGCCCAGGTGGGTGCGCATGCGGTCGATCGCGGCGCGCAAGCGGGATTTTACGGTACCGACCGGCAACCCGGTGAGAATGGCGAGTTCGCTGTGCGAGTACCCGCGGTAGTACGCGAGTTCCACGAGGTGCCGCTGGGTGTCGTCCAGCGTCTGCACGGCGGCCTGGGCCATGATCTGGGCGTCGCTGTCGGCCGAGCGGGTGGGCGAGTCCCAGTCCTCGATTTCCAGTGGGGTGTCGGGCCGGTCGCGCAGCTCCTGCAGGAACCGGTGGTGGGCGATGCTGACCAGCCAGGTCTTGGCGCTGGCGCGGGCCGGGTCGAAGCGGGCGGCGTGCCGCCAGGCGTTCATGAAGGCGTCCTGGACGCAGGTTTCCACGTCTTCGGTCTGCCGGAGCATGCGGTGGCCGAGGGAGTACAGCAGTCGCGAGTACCGGCGGTGCAGTTCACGCAGCGCGTCCTCGGTGCCGTCGGCCATGGCGCGGATCAGCGCCTCGTCCGGCAGGTCGGGATGCAGGAGTGGGGTCATAGAGTGAGGTAAGCCTACCAGGGTCGTTCCGCTCCCGGCGCGGCGCATCCTGAGCTGCCGTTCATGCAGGCGGGCGCCGCGGACTGGGTCTGCGGGGGGTGCTGAGCTGGAGGTCCTCACGGCGGGGCCGGGGTCAGCTGCGCGGGGCCGTCACGTCGGCCGGATTCACGGGCGCGACGGAAGCGGCCACGCTCTGCGCGGCGGGCGCAGGAACGGGAGCGTGGGCGGGTGGGGTCAGGGTCAGGTCATCGCGGAAGCTCTGGGTGCTCTTGCGGAATTCACGCAGGCCGTTGCCGAGGCTCTTACCGAGCTCCGGGAGCTTGCGGGGGCCGAAGACGACCAGGGCGACGAGCAGCACGACGAGCAGTTCAGCGGGTCCGATGTTGGGCATGGTGGGGTCTCCTGTACGGTCTGGGAAGGCGGCCAGACAGGCGCGGGGCCGGTGCTGGGGCGGAGGGTGGAACGGAGGCCCGGGTCGGGTCCCTCGCTTCACCCAGTCATATGCGGACCGTGCGTGGTCGGATCAACCCCAGGCGTGGGGATGAAGCCCAGGTGAACGTCGCCACATCACGCGGCGGTCCCCCGGGGCGTCCGCCCGCGGTCTACACTCGGGCGCGTGAAGGACGCTGCCGCCCCTACCCCCCTGTCATTCATCGCCATGCCCGGACGGCTGGACGCGGTTGTGTCCGCCCTGAGCGGAGCGAGCCGCTCGCAGGTGGCCGGCTGGATCGAGGGTGGGTTCGTGCAGGTCGGCGGCGTGCCGGCCGTGAAGGCCAGCCTGAAGCTGCGGGGCGGTGAGCCCCTGCAGGTGCAGGTCCCGCCCGTTCCGGACGCGACGGTCGAGCCGGAGGGCGTCCTGCTCGACGTGATCTTCGAGGACGAGCACCTGATCGCGGTGAACAAACCGGCGGGCATGATCACGCACCCGGCGCCAGGCGTGACGACCGGCACGCTGGTCAACGCCCTGCTGGGCCGCATGGCCCTGCCGGAACAGTCCGGCTTCGACGGTCCGGACGGATTCCGACCGGGTATCGTGCACCGGCTGGACAAGGACACCAGCGGCGTGATCGTCGTGGCGAAGACGGTCGCGGCGCACGCCCGACTGGCGGCGGCGTTCAAGGACCGCGAGACCCGCAAGACGTACCTGGCGATCGCAGCGGGGGCGTGGCGGGCGCAGGACCCGGTGACCGTGGACGCCCCGATCGGACGGCACCCGGTGCAGCGGCAACGGATGACGGTGGGCGGAGCGCAGCCGCGCGAGGCACAGACGCTCTTCACCCCGCTGGATACCCGACCTGACGGTCACGGCCGCACCCTGGCGCTGGTGCGGGCGCAGCCGCGCACGGGCCGCACCCACCAGATCCGCGTGCACCTGGCGCACCTGGGCAGCCCGATCGTGGGGGACGGCGTGTACGGCCGCCCGTCCGAACTGATCGCCCGGCACGCGCTGCACGCGCAGTTTCTGGTCCTCCCCCACCCGGTGAGTGGTGAGGCGCTGCATCTGCACGCCGCCGCGCCCGACGACATGTTGAACGCCTGGATGGGCCTGGGCGGCGCCCTGCCGGGAGACCTGGACCGCGAGCCTTGAAGCGACCGCACGGAGGCCGGAGGCGCGCCCGGACATGGGCACCACTTGCAATCAGTTCAGGAATCGGGTAGCATTTCAATTCGTGCGCCGCGACGGGAGGTTCCCGTGCGGCTGGAAGGTGCCCCCACTTTCAGGACATGCTGGATGCCGTTTCAAAGGGCGTTTGCTGGTCACTGGGGCTGTGCTTTCCCGAAAGGACCACAAATGAACTTTGATCAACTGATTGCGCCCGAACTCGCGGCGCGTCTCGCCGAGCGCGGTATCACGGAAGCCAGCCCCATCCAGGCCGAGAGCCTGCCCCTCACCCTGGCCGGGAAGGACATGATCGGCCGCGCCCGCACCGGGACCGGTAAGACCCTCGCCTTCGCGCTGCCCATCCTGAGCAAGCTGGAAACCAGCCGCGAGCGCGCCCGTCTGCCCCGCGCCATCGTCGTGGCCCCCACCCGCGAACTCGCCAAGCAAGTCGCGGACGAGTTCAGCAAGAGCGGCGCCCACCTGACCACCGTCACCGTGTACGGCGGCGCCAGCTACGGCCCGCAGGAGAACTCCCTGCGCCGCGGCGTGGACGTCGTGGTCGGCACACCCGGCCGCCTGATCGACCACCTCGAGCGCGGCAACCTCGACCTGAGCGCCGTGGAATTCGCCGTGCTGGACGAGGCCGACGAGATGCTCAGCGTGGGCTTCGCCGACGCCATCGAAACCATCCTCAAGAGCACTCCCGAGACCCGTCAGACGCTGCTGTTCAGCGCCACGCTGACGAACGACATCAACCGCCTGTCCCGCAAGTACCTGAACGACCCCGTCATCGTGGACATGGTCGGCGAGGGCAAGAGCCAGGCCGCGCAGACCGTCGAGCACCTGAAGGTCAAGGTGGGCCGCACCCGCACCCGCGTGCTGGCCGACCTGCTGACCATCTACAACCCGGAAAAGGCCATCGTGTTCACCCGCACCAAGCGTGAAGCGGACGAACTGGCGAACGAACTGATCCACCGCGGCATCGAGAGCGAGGCGCTGCACGGCGACCTGGCGCAGAGCCAGCGTGAACGCGCCCTGGGTGCCTTCCGCGGCGGCCGCGCCAATGTGCTCGTCGCGACCGACGTCGCCGCGCGCGGCCTGGACATCCCCGAGGTCGACCTGGTCGTGCAGTACCACCTGCCGCAGGACCCCGAGAGCTACGTGCACCGTTCCGGCCGCACGGGCCGCGCGGGCCGCACCGGCACCGCAATCATCATGTACGGCGACCGTGACGGCCGCGAGGTGGCGGGCCTGGAACGCGTGACCGGCGTGCGCTTCATCGAGCGTCCCCTGCCCACGCCCAAGGAAGTCGCCCAGGCCAGCGCCCGCGCCAGCGCCGACATGGTCCGCAAGGTGGACGCCAGCGCCGCCGCGAACTTCCAGTCCGAAGCGGAGCGTCTGTTCAGCGAGCTGGGACTCGAGGCCCTGAGCCGCGCCCTGGCGAAGATCAGCGGCGTGACCGAGCCCGTGAAGGCCGCCAGCCTCCTGAGCGGCGAGGAAGGCCTGACGACCATCATCCTGCACGCCGAGCGCATGAGCGTGGCCCGCGCCGTGGCCGTCCTGGCCCGCAACGGCGATCTGGACACCCGCCGTCTCGGCAAGGTGCGCCAGTGGCGCGGCGGCGCCGTGGCCGACGTGCCCAGCGAGTTCGTTGAGAAGCTGATGGCCGCCAGCCCGCTGGAAGGCGAGGTGCAGGTGGAAATCGCGCAGGAACTGCCCGAACTGTTCGAGCAGCCCACCCGCGAGCGCCGCGAGGGCGGGTACCAGGGTGGCCGCGGCTACCGTGGCGACCGTGACGAGGGGGGCTACCGTGGCCGCAGCAACAGCGGTGGCGGCGGGTACGGCAACCGTGGCGGCAGCTTCCAGGGCCAGGGCGGCGGCGACCGCGGCGGGTTCCAGGGCGGCAACCGTGGCGGCGGTCAGGGTCGCTGGAGCCGGGACCGTGACGACCGCGCCCCGCGCCGCGAGGACTTCGCCGACCGCGAGTTCGTTCCCGCTGGCCGCTGAGCCCACCAGTTAAGAAGCGCCTCCCTATGACAGGGAGGCGCTTTTCTTGTCGTGTGTCACGGTTCGCGTCCGGCGCTCAGCCAGTGGGCCTCGTGGTCGCCTGCTCCTGCCGGCCCATGCGCGCGGGCCCACGCGGCGGCGGCCTGCGTGTCGTAGGGCACGCGGCGGAATTGCACGTCCCAGTGCCCGGCGCGGCGGGTGAGCTGCACCCAGCGGGCCAGCGGCAGCCCGTCCTTCTGCCGGGAGACGGGTCCGGCGTTCACGATGGTCAGGCCGTCCACGACGGTCAGCATCTCGCGGTGGGTGTGTCCGACGACGCACACGCGGCCCCCCATGTCGAAGCTGAGGCCGCCGAGTCGCTCGCGCAGTTCCCGGAAGTGGGCGGGGCGAGTGTGCCCGTCCGGGGATTCCGTGAGCATTAGGTCCTCCCAGGGATTGCGGGGGCTGCCGTGCGCGACGCGGACCTCACCGCCCGCCGTGTCAAGGTGGGTGGGCAGGGCCGCGAGGGTCGCGGGGACGTCCGTCGGGAGCTGGGCGCGCACCCAGGCACGCATCGTTTCCTTACCGTCGCGCAGGGCCGCGACGCGTTCGTCGGTGTTGCCGCGCACGCTGGGCGGGGCGTGCTCCTGTTGCAGTGCCCAGGCGCCAGCGGGGTCCGAGCAGCCCCAGACGGTGTCCCCCAGGTTCAGCACCTGATCTGGGCTCGCCGCTCGGATGTCGTCCAGCACGGCGCGCAGCGCGAAGGCGTTGCCGTGCACGTCGCCCAGGATCGCGAGGCGCATCAACGGGTGGGCTTGCGGATCGCGGCGAACAGCAGTGAGAACAGGGCCACTGTGATCAGGTATGAAGCGAGCGACGCGGCGGGCGTGAAGGCGGGGCTCAGGGCGTCGTGCGCGAACTTGTAGATTGCGTACGGCACCGCCCAGCCCATCGCGTACAGCGCGGCGCGCGGCAGGAACTCCCGCGTGGTGGCCGCCTGCGGGAAGTAGCGGATGGGCAGCAGCATGGCGGGCAGCAGCAGCAGCTGCGCGAGGAAAAACCAGGGCGGCAGGGTGTCCAGGCCGTAGTCGAGCGCGGCGAACAGGATGTTCACGGCAGCGATGACCACGCCGGTGATCAGGGCCGTGCGGAGGATGGGGGCATTCACCCGCCCATGCTGCCACGATCGGAGCAGGGGAACGCGCCGGGCCGCTTCATGGGCCCTGCACATTCCCCCCCTCGCTGTCTGGTTCAGCGGTTGACGCTGTTCATGGAGGCTTCGGGGTAGCGGGTGCCCTGCGCCGCGCCGGGCGGGAACGCCGCGTCGATGCGGGCCAGATCATCTGTGGACAGCTGCACGGTCAGCGCGCCGAGGTTTTCCTCGAGGTACTTCACGCGCCGCGTGCCGGGAATCGGCACCAGGTCGTCCCCCTGCGCGAGCACCCAGGCGAGGGCCAGCTGCGACGGCGTGCAGCCCTTCTGCGCGGCCATGGCCTGCACCTCGCGGACAAGGTCGAGGTTCCGCTGGAAGTTCTCGCCCTGGAAGCGGGGGTTGTGTTTGCGGAAGTCGTCGTCGGCCAGATCGTCGGGGCTGCGGATCTCGCCGGTTAGGAAGCCGCGCCCCAGGGGGCTGTACGGCACGAAGCCCACGCCCAGTTCGCGGCAGGCGGCCAGCACGCCCTGCTCGGGGTCGCGGGTCCACAGGGAGTACTCGCTCTGCACGGCGCTGATGGGGTGCGTGGCGTTCGCGCGGCGCAGGGTGTCCGGGCTGACCTCGCTCAGGCCGATGGCGCGCACCAGCCCCTCCTGCACGAGCTGACCCATCGCGCCGACGGTGTCCTCGATGGGCGTGTCGGGGTCCACGCGGTGCAGGTAGTACAGGTCCACGTGATCGGTCCGCAGGCGTCTGAGGCTTCCCTCGATGGCCTGCCGGACGTATTCGGGCCGCCCGTTGATGCGCCGCCCGCCGGGCGCGTCCGGGGCGATCTGGATGCCGAACTTCGTGGCGAGGACCACGCGGTCGCGTCTGCCCTGCAGCCACTCGCCGAGGAGTTCCTCGTTGGTGTGCGGGCCGTACATGTCGGCGGTGTCGTAGAACGTGACGCCCAGCTCCAGCGCGCGGTTCAGGGTGTCTAGGTTCTGCACGCGGTCGGTGGGGCCGTAGAAGGCGCTCATGCCCATGCAGCCCAGGCCGAGGGCCGAAACGGTCAGGTCGCGCAGGTGTCGGGTGGGCAGCGGGGTGGTGGGGGTCATGCGGGTCTCCTCTGCGCGAGAATCCAGGGCATCGCGCGCGGCATCAGACGGGGCAGGATCAGCAAGGACTGGATCGGCACGGCGATCAGCGTGACGACCAGGGTCAGGACGGGAATGGGGACCCTCCCCGCCAGGATCGGCAGAACCAGCAGCAGGACGGCCGTGATCAGAGGGTAGGTGACGGCCCACACGAGCAGCGCCACGCGGTGGTGCGCCGCGCCGTGCAGCGACGGGAACCGCACCCAGCCGCCACTGAGCCGCTCGATCAGGGGGAACACGACGTAGTGGGTTAGGGGGACGAGCAGCGCGGTCAGCAGCAGCGCGATCAGGGGGGTGGGGTAGTGGCCCAGCAATGAGGGACCGAGGATCAGCAGCAGCGTGGTGATGGTCGGGTAGATGCCCAGCCAGCGGGCCACGGCCAGTCGCCAGGGTGTGGAGGCTGGAGGACGGGTCAAGCGTAGTCCTTGCGCGCGGTGGTGGTCAGCGGCGGGAGCGGCAGCGCGGTCGTGCCGTCGCAGGCGAGGTGGGTGTCGTAGCGGGCGATCTTGGCGCGGATGGCGGTGAGGTCCGCCTGCAGGTCCCGGAGGCGAGTTTCGACTTCGTGCTGATGGGCGACGAGCAGGGCGCGGCGTGCGGGGGCGGTGTGCTCGCCCTCGCGCACCAGGGCCATGTAGGCGCGCAGGCCCGCCATGCCCATACCGGTGCCGCGCAGGTGCAGCAGGAAGCGCAGCAGGCTCAGTTCACGTTCGCTGTAGCGGCGGTCTCCTCCGCTGGCGCGGGGCACGTCCAGCAGGCCCTCGCGGTCGTAGTAGCGCAGGGTGTGCGGGCTGACACCCAGCTGCGCGGCGGCGTCCTGAATGCTCAGGTGGGGGGTGGGCTCGGTCATGCCTGCACCGTACGCCTTCGAGTGCGCTCGAAGTCAAGACCACGCCCAGCGGGAGCGTTGCCTGTGCAACGGGTGCGCCGCCGGTCAGGTGGCGGTGTCGAGCAGCAGCCGCGGTCGGAACTTCAGGCCGTCCGCCGCGACCAGGTGCGCCGGGACGCCGTTCACGTGCCGCATGGCCCGCTCGGGCGGCACGCCGTGCAGGTGACCGTACACGATCAGGTCAGGCCGTGCGTCGTCGATCACGCGCGTGATGGGGTTGGCGGGGTACGGCGGGGTGCCCGGGGGATAGTGCAGCATCAGGATGAGGTGGTCGCCGGGCTGCCGGAGTCTGCGCGCAGCCTGCACGCTGAGGCTCAGGCGTTCCGCCTCGCGTTCCAGCAGGCGCTGGTCGTCCGTGCCGAGGGGCTCGAAGCCGGGTGTGGTCCAGCCGCGCGAACCGCACACCACGACGTTCCCCACCCGCACGGCGTCGTTCACGACCGCCAGCATGCCCTCGGGGAGGGCCGCGCGGAGTTTCGACGCGGTGGGCCACCAGTAGTCGTGGTTGCCGCGCAGCAGGACCTTCGTGCCCGGCAGCGCCGCGACGGGTGCGAGGTCCTGCATCGCGTCGGGCAGCCGCATCGCCCAGGACAGGTCGCCGGGCAGCAGGACCAGATCCCCGCCTGTGACGGTGGCGCGCCACTCGTCGAAGATCGCCTGGGGGTGCCCGGCCCACTGCGGCCCGAACACCGTCATGGGTTTCGGGGTGCAGAAGGCGAGGTGCAGGTCAGCGATCGCGTACACGCGCATGGGCAGTCTCCGGGGGTGGGGTGGGCGGGTGGGCGTGGCGAAAGGGCCCTCCCGGGTGGGGAGGGCCCTGTCATGGATGGTCGGGGCGAGAGGATTCGAACCTCCGACCCCGTCGTCCCGAACGACGTGCGCTACCAGGCTGCGCTACGCCCCGAACCCGACCATCACCCGCCGCCGGGCGGCTGGGCAGGGAGAAGTCTACGCGGCCCCCCCCGGGGTGTCAAGCGAACGCGCCGCTCCGGTCAGGCCTCCGGAGCGGCGCGCGGCGCAGGTTACTTCAGTTTGGCGAGGGTCGCTTTGGCGGTTTCCTCGTCACGTTTTTCCCAGAAGGTGTTCGCGCTGAAGCCAATCGCCTTCTCAAGCTGCGCGGCCGCGTCGGCCTTGCGGCCCTGGAGGATCAGGGCGTTGGCATATTCGATGCGGTGCACGGCGGTGGTGGGTTCCAGCGCGATGGCCTTCTCGAAGTTGGGGATGATCTGGTTCTTGTCCGCGCCGGTCGCGCGGGTGGCGATGAAGCCCTTGGAGATCAGGTTGGCGTGCCACAGACCCAGGGCCACGTACGCGCCGGCCATCTTGGGATCGAGCTTGACGGCCATGTCGAGGTTCTTCTTCATCTCGCCCGCCAAGCCGAGGCTCTGGAGGATGCCGCTGAACTGCGCGAGGCGGCCCTGCGCGCGGGCCAGTTCGAAGTACGCGTCGGCGTTGTTCTTGTCCTTGGCGATGGCCTGCTTGGCGTAGCCCTGGGCCTTCTCGAACAGGGCCTTCTTCTGGCTGTCGGCCACGAGGCCCGCGCCGGCGGTGGTGGCCTCGGCGGCCAGGGCGAGGCTGTCACTGGTGTTCAGGTCGGCGGCGGCGGCGGCGGCGTCCTGCCACTTGCCCGCGTCGAGCATGTTCTGGGCGGCCTGGATGGACTGGGCGGACGCGGTGGCGATCAGGGCAAGGGACAGGGTCAGGGCGATCTTACGCATGTGGGGTTCCTCCGGTGAAGGGCAGTTGGGTTGGGTGCTGCGTGAAACTATACACGCCCGTGGGCAGGTGAAGCTGACGGGGTCGTCAGGAACGGCACGCACGGGTTGTTCTGCACCGGGTTCAGCGGCTGGCGGCGGGGTGCTACGCTCGGTGCAGCCGTGGACTGGAAAGCGATCCTCAAGGACCTGCGCGGGCGGGTGCCCCCCACCGGGGGGGGCGTCGTGCCGGGCAGTCTGCGCTGGCTGGAGCGCCGCATGCAGGAGGTCGGGGCCAGTCCCAGCAGCGTGCGCAACATCGTGTACCGGGACGTGGGCACCACCCGGGACAAGGCGGCGCTGCGGGCCGTTCTGGAGGACCTGGCCCGTGATCTCGGCACGCCCCTGAGTGCGCCCCCGGCCCAGGCGACCCTGGAGGTGGACGACCTGGAACTCCTGGGCCGCAGTAAGAAGAGGGCGTTCCGGCAGTTCACAGCGGGCGTCCGCGCGGGCCGAGCGCCGCGCCTGATCGTGAGCGGCCCACCGGGTGCCGGGAAGACCGTGCTGCTCTCACGGGTGGCGGCGGCGCTGGAGGCGCAGGGCATGCCGGTCGTCACGTTGCGCCTCGGTGGAGCAGGGTCAGGGCTTCCGGCCCCGGCGGGCCCGGTGGGGTCATCCTTCGCGGCGCAGGCGCAGGCGCAGCTGGACGCGGCGCGGGCGGTCCTCCCGACCGGGGGGGCGCTGCTGGTGCGGGTATCGTCGGACCTGCGCCCACTGGGGGCCGCCCCGCGCCTGCCGGGCGGGGCCGCGGCCACACCAGCAGTGTGGGCCCTCGAGTCACTGCTGCGCCGCGCGCCGAGGGAGGTGGCCGTCCTGCTGGCCGTCGAGGGAGACGCGCCGCCCGATCCGGGCGTGGACGTCATCGAGTTGCGGCCGCCCACGCCGACCGAGGCGCGCACGTACCTGATGACGCGCCTGGGCGTGACCCGCGCCGAGGCCGACCGGCTGGTCCGGGAGACCGGGCGGCACCTGGACCGACTGACCCTGCTGGCGAACGTGGCAGGTGAGGGCGGGGCGTCGCCCGCGGACCTGCTGAACGACCCGGAATCCTGGCGACTGGTGACCGCCACGGCCGCACTGCACGCCGCGCAGCCTGAGGGGCGGGACTGGTCGGAGGCGCTGCTGGCGAACCTGCTGGGCGCGTCGCCGCTGACGGTGCCCCCCCACGCGCGGGCCCTGCTGCTGGGCGGCGCTGGAGGCTGGCGCGCCACGCCGGCGCTGGAACGGGCCTGGCCCGCCGTTCCTGCCGAGGACCGGCGCGTGGCCCTGCGGACCCTGGCCGCGCTGGACGCCGGGCAGGGCTTCGGGCCGCACCGCCTGGGTGCGCTCGCGGCACTGGGCGACTGGGCCGCGCTGGCGGGCCAGGTGACGCAGCGACCCGACGACGCGCGCCACCTGCCTGCGTTGTGGCCACGGGTGCGCGGCGCGACGGGACCGGCGCGCGAGGCGCTGGCGCGTGCGGTGGTCGTGCATCACGCTGGGCGGGGCGAGTACAACGACCCGCGCGCCCGCGACGCGCTGTTCACCCTCTTGGAATCCGGTTCGGACGCGGTGCGTGGCTGGGCCCGAGTGAAACTGGCCGAGAGCAGCCTGGAGGCGGGGCGGATGGACGCGGCCCGCGCGCAGCTGGACCACCCGGACGTGACCGGCATGGACGCCCGTGACCCGTGGGCGGCCGCGGCCGAGATGGACGCTCTGCTCGTCCGCGCGGCCCTGGCCCGCTGGCGCGGGGACCTGGCGGGCGCGACCGAGGCGGCGCAGGACCCGCGTCTGGCGCGGGGGGGCCCGCGCGCGCTGCTGTGGCGGGGCCTGATCGCGAAGGACGCGGGGCGCTGGCCCGAGGCGCTCGCGGCGCTGCGGGACGTTCCGGCGTCCAGTCCGCTGCTGTCGGCCCGCGCGCGGTACCAGGAGGGGGACCTGCTGCTGCGCCTGGGTCAACCCCAGGGGGCGCTGGCGGCGCTGCTGGACGCGCACGCGCGGCTGGCGGCGGCGGGCGGTTCTCCGGAGGAGCAGGCGCGGGTGCTGGCCCGGGCGGGCACGGCCCTGCGCCGACTGGGCCGCGCGGAGGAGGGACTGGAACGGCTGACCGCGGCGCTGGCGCTGGTCCCGGCCGAGGAGCGCCGACACGTGGACGGGGTGCCCCGCGCCCGGCTCCTGTCGGAGGGGGTGCCGCTGCTGCTGGCGCTGGGCCGAGTGGAGGACGCTCAGCGGCAGGTCGCGCAGGCGCTGACGCTGCTGTCACGCAGTGGCTCGCGACCCGCGGAGACCGGGTACCGCGAGCGCCGCACCCGGTACCGCGCGGCCCTGACGTACCTGACTCGGGGTCTGGGCGTGCCGTACCTGCCGCCGCTGAGTGGCGCGCTGGACGACAACGCCGACCTCCGGCAGGCGCGGGCGCTGCTGAGAGCGTTGCTGGCCGCGCCTCTGGGGAGCGCCGACCGCGAGGTGACGCTCCGGTTCGACATGCTGCTCAGCCTGTCGCTCGCCACGCCGGACGCAGAGGCGGCAGCCGCGCACATGCGGGAGGCGCTGACCCTGGCGTCCCACCCGTACGAGGAGGCCCAGGCGCGGGCGATGCTGGGTGACGCGCAGCTGCGGGCCGGTCGGGCGGATGCGGCGCTGGCCAGCGTGAACCGCGCGCACGCGCTGCTGCGGCGACCGGCGCCGGGTGGCCTGCCGCAGGACCCCGGCCTCGACGCGCAGCTGCTGGCCGTCGAGGCCCGTGCGGCCATTCGGGACGGGCACGTCCCACCACTCGACACGCTGGCTCACCTGCGCGCGGCGCTGGCCCAGCCGGATCTGCGGCCCTTCAGGGCGGGCGTGTGGCGCGAGGCGGGCCGTGCTCTGGAGGGCACCGGCGGGGGCGCACAGCTGCTGCAGGCGTGGGGCGTGCCGGACGCCCTGCTCGACTGGCGGGTCCCGGACGCGTTGGTGGCGGCCGAACTGTCCGGCGACCTCACGGGACCCGCTGGGCACACGGAATCGTCCTGACTGCGGTTTCCAGTTCCGTTGAGGGGCCAACACCACGCCCCAGGGCTCCACCTCCAACCGCTGTTCTTCTCAGGGGCTCACCGCCCTCAAGACGTCCGAATTCTGCTGTGAGTGGCCGGTCCGGGCTGGAGAGCGGGTGGGAAGCGGGTATGCTGTGGCGCGTGAGCATCAGTGAATCGCGCCCCGGTGGTCGAGCCGCCGTTCGACTGCTTCAGGGGTACGTGTGGCACCCGCAGGAGGCGGACATCGATCTGGAGACGTTCCTGCCCCACGAACTCGACCTTCCCGCGCCGGAGGAGCAGGGGGAGCAGGAAGGCGCGCACGTCCTGTGGGACACCGTGAACGCGCCGTTCGCGTTCTTCGAGAATGGCGAGCCGACCGCGTCGCAGGCGTTCTATCAGTTCACAGTGCTGCGCGTGTACGAGCCCCGGCCGGACAACGACGCGCTGCACGCGGACGCCGAGGCGGCCAGTCAGCTGCTGGGACCGCTGCTGGAGGGCACGCCGGACGGCGTGGGCTGGCAGTTGTGGGAGGATTTGCGTGATCTCTGAACTGGGGCTGCCGTGGCTGGACCTGCGGGTCGAGGGGGACCCGCACCCGCGCCGCTTCGACGGTCAGGCCACTGCATTGCAGTACCTGCTGCGGGTGGAACGCCTGTCGGCAGACGCCGCGCACGAACTGCTGGAGAAGGGCGAGGTGGGTCCGCCCGTCGCGAGGCGCGTATACACGCTGCGCCCGCTGGGGCAGTGAGCGCCGAATCCTCCCCGCCGGAGGCGGCCGCGGAGTATACCGGGCCGGTCGTGGCGATTCCCGTGTACGCGGGGGTCAGTGAGCTGGAACTGGGCGTGATGGTGTCGGTGCTGCGCCTGTGTGGCGGTGAGGGCTGCGTGCGGACCGTGAACCGCTCGCGGGCCAGCATCGTCACGGCGGGTGGACTGGTCAGCACCCCGCACGTGCTGTTCGCGGCGCTGCCGGAACCGGCCGCCCTGCTGATTCCCGGCGGGCCGGGTGCGGCGAAGGCGGCGCGCGATCCTCTGCTCCAGGGGTTCCTGAAGGCGCACGCGGGCCTGACCACGGGCACCAGCGGCAGCGGCCTGCTCCTAGCGGGCGAGGCAGGCACCCTCGACGGGCGCGTGGTGGGCGGCCCGGCGGAACTGGCTGACACGCTGTGGGGCTTCACCCCGGCGGACGTGCGCCCCGGCGAGGCGGTCACCGACGGCGCGCTGTGTTCCGCCCCGGCGGGGTTCGCGGCGCTGCACCCGGCGCTGCACGTCGCCTCCGCCCTGTGGGGCGAGGAGGCCGCCCGGGACGCGGCCCGGCGGCTGGGCGGCTCTCCCCTGCTGGGTTAGACCAGCGCGCCGCGCGCCGTCAGTTCAGCGCGGAGGTCGCCGGGGTTCACGGCTCGGACCTCGCCCGCGTGATCCCGCGCGGCCCAGGCGGCGGCGATTCCGGCGGCCTCGCCCATGGAGTGACAGTTTTGCTGCACGCGGATGCTGGACTGCGCCTCGAAGGTGCTGCTCGCCGCGCGGCCCGGCACGAGCAGATTCGTGACGTTCAGCGGGATGATGGCGCGCAGCGGGATGTCGTGGAACGCGCCGGGCGCGAAGTACGGCGCGGTGCCCTCGCGTTCATGCAGCAGTTTCGCGCCGCCCCTGACGGTGTGGATGTCCACCGGGTAGTGGTTGCGGCAGATGCCGTCCGGGAAGCGGGCGCAGTCGAGGATGTCCGTGACGGTCAGTGTGTACTCCCCGTGGATGCGCCGGGTTTCGCGCACGCCGACCATCGGGGCGACCACGCCGATGAACGCGTGCTTGCAGCCGGGCAGGAACGCGCGGCAGAACGCCGTGAGGCGCGTGATGGCCTGCCGTCCGTCCAGCTGCGCCTCGCTGAGCTGCCAGGGGTCGGTGCCGTCGTGCAGGTCGGCGCGGATGCGTGGGCAGTTGAAGCTGAGTTCGCCGGGGCGACCGGGGACGCTGAATGCCTGGAAGTAATCCCCGTCGCGTTCCAGCAGCACGCCATCCTCGACCGCCTGCCGGAAGAGGGGTTCCAGGCTGCTGCGGCGGCCCCAGACCATCCAGAAGTGCAGGAAGTCCGCGTGCTCCTGCCCCTGCCCGTTGGCGGTCAGGAAGGCGCGCAGGCGGGTGACGTCCACCCCGGCCAGCGTGAAGCGCAGGCTCATGGCCTGATGCACGCCATCCTCATCCCCGCCGCTCATGGGCACACCCGCCAGCGCGGCCACGTCCGCGTCGCCGGTCGCGTCGATGAACGTCCGGGCCCGCAGGGCCTGAAGGCCGCCCTTGTTGTGCACGACCAGCGCCTCAATCCTTCCGGCGGCCATGACGGGCTGCACGACCTGGGTGTGGAAGATCACCTCCGCCCCGGATTCCCGCAGCAGGTCGTCCAGCACGAATTTCAGGCCCTCCGGGTTGAACCAGTTGTCGTTCCCGGACGGATCGGTCGCGCCGTCGCCGCGCGCCCGCAGGCGGGCCTTGAGTTCCTCGGTCAGGCCCCGATTGAGGTTCTGCCCGTCCGCGACGTTGCGCATCAGCGGCGTCACCCATGCGTTCGTACCGGTGCCGCCCAGGCTGCCCTGCGCCTCCACGACGAGCGTCCGTGCCCCACTGCGGGCGGCGGCGACGCCCGCGATGGCCCCGGCGGTGCCGCCCCCGGCGACGATCACGTCCCAGTCGCGGTCCAGCGTGCGGTAGGTCAGGGTCATGCGTCCGCCCAGGCGTGCGCGTTCAGGTGGCGCAGAGCGGCGAGGGTCAGCCAGTTGAAGTCCTCGGGGCGGGTGTGAATCTGGGTGCGGAGGTCGCGCACCGGGACCCAGCGGGGCGCCTCGGCATGGTCGCCGCGCGCCAGGGGTTCGCCGCTGACCTGCACGCGGAAGAAGAAGCCGACGCTGTCCACCGGGCCGCGGGTCGTCTGGTACACGAAGGCGGGCGTCAGGCACTCCACGTCCCCGCCGGGCGCGCTGGACGTGGTGGCGCGCGGGTCGTCCAGGAAGGTGGTGACGGTCAGGCCGGTCTCCTCCTTGACCTCGCGGCGCAGGGCGGCCGGGATGGACTCGAAGGGGTCGAGCTGCCCGCCGGGGAGTTCCAGCGTGCGCGGCTGGCCGGGTTTGGCGCGCACCTGCAGGAGCACCTCGCGTCCATGTTCGCCGCTGCGTTCGATGACCGCGCGGGCGTTCACGTAGAAGTCCTTCTTCCGGCGGAACATCAGCCTTTGACCGCGCCTTCCAGACCCTTCATGAAGTACTTCTGGCCCATCAGGAACACGATCAGGATCGGGATGATCGTGATGACGGCGCCCGCCATAACGGCGCGGGAGTTCGTGCTGAACGTGCCGGACAGTTCCAGCAGACCCGCCGAGAGCGGCAGCATGTTCTTGTCGGGCAGCATGACGCGCGCCCACAGGAACGAGTTCCAGTACGCCACGAATTCCAGGATGGCGAACGCCGCGATGGTCGGGGTGGCCAGCGGGAGCATGATGCGGCGCCAGATGGTCAGTTCGCGCGCGCCGTCGATACGGGCCGCCTCGATGAGTTCCTGCGGGATGCCCAGGTACGCCTGACGCAGCAGGAACAGGCCCACGATGCTGGCCGCGCCGGGCAGCACCACCGCGAGGTACTGTCGCGCGGCGTCCGCGAGCGGGCTGGTCTGCGCCAGCAGGCCCAGTTTGATGGTGGTGATGTAGTTGACGATCAGTCCGGCCTCGTTGGGCAGGACCATCAGGATCAGGATGGAGTAGAAGACGAGGTCCCGTCCGGGGAAACGCATGCGGGCGAGCGGGTACGCGGCGAGCGTGGCGAGGGTCGTGGTGAACGTCACGCCCAGGATGCAGATGATCACGGAGTTCAGGAACAGTCGCCAGAAGGGGACGGTGGTGCCACTGAAGACTTCTGCGTAGTTGCGCAGGCTCAGTGCTTTCGGGAGGATCTTGGCTTCATAGATGTTCCCGGTGGGTTCCAGGGACGTGACGAGCGTCCAGTAGAACGGGTAGAGCATGATCAGCGCGATGAGGATCAGCACGGCGTACGCGGCGGCGTTGCGCAGGCGTTCGCGGCGCTGACGCTGAACCTTGAGTTGCGCGGCCAGTTGCGCGTGCGGGTCACTGACCAGGGCGGTCTGGGGCAGGGTGGTGTCAGGCATCGCTGCGGCCTCCTTTCGTCAGGCGGAAGTTGATCAGGCCGAACAGGATGCTGACCACCGCGACGACCATGCTGGCGGCGGCGGCCAGCCCGAAGTTAAAATCCCCACCGAACGCCTTGGAGAACGAGTACATCAGCGCGGAGTACGTGCTGCCCGCCGGGTAGCCGTTGGGCGTCATGACGTACAGTTCCTCGAATACCTTGATGGCGCTGATGGTGGACAGCAGGCTGCACACCAGGATGGTGGGGCGCAGGCCCGGCAGGGTGATGTTCCAGAACACCTGCGAGCGGGTCGCGCCGTCGATGGTGGCCGCTTCTTCCAGTTCGCGGCTGATGCCCTGCAGGCCCGCGAGGTACAGCACCATGTAGTACCCGATGCCCTTCCAGAGGGTCACGAACATCACCGCGAACAGCGCCGTGGCGGGGTTATCGAGCAGGCTGTGGTCGCCGCGCATCAGGCCCAGGCCCATGAGGATGCTGTTCACGGCGCCGCCCTGCTTGTACAGCCACGACCAGATCAGGCCGACCACCGCGAAGCTCGTCACGACCGGCACGTAGTACGCGGTGCGGAAGAAGCCGATGCCGCGCAGCGGACGGTTCACGAGGAGCGCCACCAGGATCGAGATGACCTGAATGACCGGCACGACCAGCACGTACTTCAGGCTGTTGCGCAGGCCGGACCAGAACTGCTCGTCGGCGAACAGTTCGCGGAAGTTGTCAAGCCCCACCCACTGCGGCGGGCTGATGATGTTGTACTTCGTGAACGCCAGGTACGATCCGAAGATCACGGGCCAGGTGTGGTACACGACGAGCAGGATCAGGAACGGCAGCATGAACGCGTAGGCGATCAGGGTGTTGCGCACCGTGACTGACGCGCCGGTGCCGCCGATGCGGTGTTGTTCGCGGCGAGACACGCGCCGCCCCTTTGTGGTCATGGGGCGCAGTGTAGCGGGCCGTGCGGGGAAGGGCATGTAAAAACCAGCCACTCTGGTGGGAGTGACTGGTCAGGGCAGTTCGAGCGGACGTTAGTGTCCGTCGCCGTCCTTGGCTTCGCGTTTGCCTTCGCTGTACTCGGCGTTGGCCTGCGCGTTGTGGACTTCGGCCTTGGCGCGGTCCTCGACGGCTTCAGCCTTATGCTTGGGATCGCCGGTCACGGCGTGGGCGGCGTTGTGCCCGGCCTCGCGCAGGCGGTCGGCCCCTTCGTTCACTTTGGCCTTGGCGGCGTCCAGCATGTTTTCAGCGGTGCTCTTGTCACTCATCGGTTGAGTCCTCCTGCGAAGTGGATTCCCTTGTGGGTGCCCACAGCTTGCCGCGCCCGGCTGGGTCCGGGGTGAGCCCCGGCTTCAGGGTCACTGCACGCACACTTCAGGAATCTTCATCGTTCGATCTCCGCCTGCCCAACTGGACTGAACCGGGTATAAACCCTTGGGGTGACAGGTACACCAACTCCGGTTCATGTCGGGTGGAGTACAGTGTCCGGGTCATGGATAAGCACATCAAGGTGCCCGCGCAGGGCGAGAAGATCACGATGAAAGACGGCAAGCTGAACGTGCCGAACCACCCCATCATTCCCTTCGTGGAAGGCGACGGCACCGGCCCCGACATCTGGCGCGCCAGCGTCCGCGTGCTCGACGCTGCCGTCGAGATCGCGTACGGCAGCGAGCGCAAGGTCGAGTGGATGGAGGTCTACGCCGGTGAGAAGAGCCTCGAGGTGTACGGCGAGAACGAGTGGCTGCCCCAGAGCACCGTGAACGCCTTCAACGAGTACCTGTTCGGCATCAAGGGCCCGCTGACCACCCCGGTCGGTACCGGCATCCGCAGCATCAACGTGGCGCTGCGTCAGGAACTCGACCTGTACGCCTGCGTGCGCCCCGTGCAGTACTTCGACGGCGTGCCCAGCCCCGTCAAGCGCCCCCAGGACGTGGACATGGTGATCTTCCGCGAGAACACGGAAGACATCTACGCCGGGATCGAGTACAAGGCCGGGACCGACGAGGCCGACAAGGTGCGCGGCTTCCTGATGCGCGAGATGGGCGTCAAGAAGATCCGTTTCCCCGACACCTCCTCGTTCGGGATCAAGCCCGTGTCGAAGGAAGGCACCGAGCGTCTGGTGCGCGCCGCGATCCAGTACGCGATCGACAACGGCCGCAAGAGCGTCGCCATCGTCCACAAGGGCAACATCATGAAGTTCACGGAAGGCGGCTTCCGCGACTGGGGCTACGAGCTCGCCAAGCGTGAATTCGGCGCCGTGGAGATCGACGGCGGCCCCTGGTGCCAGCTGCCGAACGGCATCGTCATCAAGGACGTCATCGCCGACAACTTCCTGCAGCAGATCCTGCTGCGCCCCACCGATTACGACGTGATCGCCACGCTGAACCTGAACGGTGACTACGTCAGCGACGCGCTGGCCGCGCAGGTGGGCGGGATCGGCATCGCGCCCGGCGCGAACATCAACTACGTGACCGGCCACGCCATCTTCGAGGCGACGCACGGTACCGCGCCCAAGTACGCCGGGAAGGACGTCATCAACCCCAGCTCCGTGATCCTCAGCGGCGAGATGATGCTGCGCTACATGGGCTGGACCGAGGCCGCCGACCTGATCCTGAAGGGTCTGGACGACACCATCCAGCAGAAGGTCGTGACGTACGACTTCGCCCGCAACATGGACGGCGCGACCGAAGTGAAGACCAGCGCCTTCGGTGACAAGATCATCGAGAACATGAAGGCCCGCAAAGCCTGAGCCTATAAACGGACTGAGGCGGCGAGGGAATCACCCCTCGCCGCCTCTCGTTTCCGTGCTGCTTTACGCGCGCAGGCGGTCGCTGTAGGACTGGCGCATCTTCGACACCTTGGGCGCGATGACGGCCATGCAGTAGGGCTGGCGCGGATTGTTCTCGTAGTAGTTCTGGTGGTAGTCCTCCGCGACGAAGAACTCGGTGGCGGGTTCGATGGTCGTCACGATGGGCTTGCCGAACACGTCCTGCGCGGTCAGGTCGGCGATGACCTCGCGCGTCTCAGCGTCCTGCTCGGGGGTCAGGGGGAACACGGCGCTGCGGTACTGCGTGCCGGTGTCCGCGCCCTGCCGGTTGAGGCTGGTGGGATCATGAGTGGCGAAGAACAGGCCCAGCAGGTCCTTGTACGACACCTGCGCCGGGTCGAAGGTCACGCGGACGGCCTCGGCGTGCCCGGTGGTGCCGCTGCACACGCTGCGGTAATCGGGGCTGGGCGTGTGCCCGCCGATGTACCCGCTCTCGATCTTCTGCACGCCGCGTACGTCCTTCAGGACGGCCTCCGTACACCAGAAGCATCCTCCGGCCAGGATGGCCTGCTGCGTCCCTGCACTGTGGGTGGTCATGGCCCGCATTCTTCCCGATTCCTCCGGTGCAGACCGGGGCGACCGGCACGATCCGGCCAGGATTCACGGTGCGTGAAGATCCACTCTCCGAGCACCGTGGCGGCGCGCCTCAGGATGCGGGGGAACTGACCGTCTCTCCTTCACTGACCAGAGCGTCCAGCAGTTTCAGGGCCTCCTCCAGCCGGTGGGCCTGCACGCGGGCGGCGGTCCGCGCCTGCCGCCATTCGAGTCGCACGCGAGCCAGACTCAGGGGGTCGCCGCCCAGCTGCTGCAATTGCGCGGCGCGGCGTTCCAGGTTCTCCACCTGCATCTTCAGGTCCCGCAGGGCCGACTGGTGGGAGCGTGCCGCCTGCAGCGTGGTTTCCAGTTGCGCCCGCGCGTCCTGCTCAGCCACGTGCAGGGCGTGGTGCGCCTGCATGACCGCCTGGGACTGCCCGGCCGGATCGGCGGCCTGCCACTGGGCGTAGTTCAGGGCCTGCCGGGCGCGCAGCACGTTCGGGTGCAGCGGCACACCCAGCGTGAATCGCGCGTGTGCAAGGTCCACGTCCAGCATGGTCAGGGGCGTGTCCGCGTCCGTCAGGTCGATCAGAGGGGTGAAGGCGTCCAGGAACGCGTGGGTCTGCGAGGCCATCAGGCTCGTGTGCGCCAGGCGCGGCCCGACCGACTGTCCGGCGCGCAGGCTGTCTTCCAGCTCGCGGACGTTCAGGTCCAGCAGTTCGGCCTGCGCGGCTGCGGCGGCCACCTGATCCGCCACCTCGATGCGGGCGTGGTCGGCGCGCAGGCGGCTGAGCATCTCCTCGGTCTCCCAGCGGCGCACCTCGGCCTGGGTGGCCTGCACGTCCCACTCGGCGGCGCGTTCCAGCGCGCGCAGGTCCGGGTTGCTGCGAATGGCGCCCAGGCTGCGGCCGGCGATCTCCGCGTGCGACCGGGCCAGCAGCAGCGGCAGGTCGTGGGCCCGGCGGCCCCAGCGGACCGGGCTGGGGGCCGGCGCGATCGGCCCCTCGGTGGGTTGCGCGGGCACTGGCACGGTCTCCGCGAAGCGGGCGAGGTCGAGCGTGGTCGCTTCGAGCCAGCGGTCGGCGCGGGCGTCCCCGTACTGCAGGCGCAGCCGGGCGTAGACGTCCTGCAGGACGGCCACCACGTCCCGCGGCCCGAGGGCGCGCAGCGAGGTCCAGCCGCGGCGTTGGACGGCGCCCTGGATGGTCTGGTCGGCCTCGCTGACGCCCAGTTCGGCGCTGAGTCGGGCGCGCAACCAGTCGCGGTACGGGTCGTTGGATGCGCGGATCATGCGGCGCCTCCGGCGCGGCGCTGCCGGGCGCATTCGAACAGCATCAGGGCGGCCGCGGTGGCCACGTTCAGCGAGTCCGCTCCGCGACTGGCGTTCATGGGAATGCTGACGCTGTGATCGGTGCGGCGCCAGTGTTCCGGCAGGCCCTCGTGCTCGGTGCCGAGCAGCAGGGCCACGCGGCCGGTCAGCGGGGCGTCCCAGTAGGCGCGCGGGGCGTCCGGGGTGCAGGCGAAGGTCGTGAAGTGCCGCTGCTCCAGCCACGCCTGCGCCTGCTCCTCGGTCATGACGGCGACGGGCAGTGTGAACACGCTGCCCTGCGAGGAACGGATCACATTCGGGCCGTAGGGGTCGGCGCCGCGGCCGAGAACGATGACGCTGTCGGCGCCCGCCGCGTCGGCGCTGCGCAGGATCGCCCCGACGTTGCCGGGCTTCTCCAGGCCGTGCAGGACGACCGTGACCGCGTCCGCACCGGGTTCGGGCAGGGTCGGGGCGGGCGTGGGGGCCAGGGCCAGCAGACCGTCGGGGTTCTCGCGGCCACTGACCTTCTCAAAGGCCGCGCGAGACAGCAGGTGCGTGGCGGCACCCAGGGTCGGCGCCAGCGTCTCCCCCTCGGGGCTGTGCAGTTCAGGGGTGCTGTACACGGCGCTCAGCACGGTGCCGCTGGCGACGGCCCGGGCGATCTCGCGGGCGCCTTCGATCAGGATGACGCCGTCCTGCTCGCGCTCGCGGCGGCTCCGCAGGCGCACGAGGCGTTTCACGTGTGCGTTCTGCAGGGAGGTGATGACTTCGGTGACACTCATTGCGTTCATTATGTCCTGTTCGGCTTGCGGCTGACGGCGCCGCGTGCGGACGGAGGGGAAATGCTCTAGCCTGCGCGCATGGCGCTTGCGTACCCTCCGTTCAAGTCCTGCCCGTGTGGGTCGGGCCGAAGTTACGGTCACTGCTGCGGTCCGCTGCATGCGGGCGCCGGGGCGGCCACTCCGGAGGCGCTGATGCGTTCACGCTACACGGCGTACGCACTGGGGGACAGTGGGTACGTGCAGCGCACGTGGCATCCGCTGACGCGTCCGCGGAGCCTGGATCTGCGGGACGGCACACGGTACCTGGGGCTGCGGGTACATGAGGCACAGGAAGAGTTCGTGACCTTCACGGCGCAGTTGCGCCTGCCGGATGGGGAACGGTACGCGCTGAGGGAACGCAGCCGGTTCGAGCAGGTGGGCGGCGCGTGGCTGTACGTGGACGGCGAGACGCCCGAAGCCTGACCGGCCGGGGGCCGCCGATCAGCCGTCCGGCATGGGCGGATGGGAACGCGGTGAGAGCCGGGCGCGTACCGGTGGCATGACCGAACCGAAAACGCGCGCCGTGCCCAAATTGACTGTCCGTCCCAACCGCCGGGCCGGGTTGCTGATCGGCGGCCTGCTGATCGCGGGTGTGCTGGTCGCCCAGAGCGTGAAGGTCGTGCCCGCCGGGTACGTGGGCGTGGCGTTCAGCGCGCTGAGCGGCGTGAAGGGCCAGCCGCTGCAGGAGGGCGTGCATTTCCTGGTGCCGTTCGTGGATCACGTGACGCTGTACGACGCGAAGCTGCAGGAGGTCACGCTGGCCCACAACGTCAACGACGGGGACGAGGGGGCCATCCGCGCGCGCAGCAAGGAGGGGCTGGAGATCACGGCGGACGTGACCGTGCAGTTCCGCGTGGACCGGACGAAAGCAGCGGCGCTTCACAAGGAACTGGGGCGGGACTACGTGAGGACCGTCATCCGCCCGCAGGTGCGCAGCAAGGTCCGAGACGCGATCGGGCAGTTCAGCGCGGCGGACATCATCAGCACGAAGCGGCAGGAGGTGGAGGCCAGCATCACGAACGCGCTGCGGCAGGTGTTCGAGCAGAACAACCTCACACTGGACGGCGTGCTGCTGCGCGAGCTGCGCATCCCGGACAGCGTCGCCAAGGCCATTGAGCAGAAGCAGACGGCCGAGCAGCAGGTCGCGGTGGAACGCAACAAGCTCCAGCAGGCGAACATCTCCGCGCAGCGGGCCGTGGTGGAGGCCGAGGGCGCGGCGAAGGCGTCGATCGCCAAGGCCAGGGGTGAGGCCGAGGCGCTGTCTCTGCGTGGCCGGGCGCTGCGGGAGAATCCGCAGCTGATCCAGCTGACCGTGGCGGAGAAGCTGTCGCCCGGCATTCAGACGGTCATGCTACCCAGTGACGGGAACTTCCTGCTGGATGTGGGTTCGCTCACCGGTCGTGGCGGCGCGACCCCGAAACCGTGATCACGGTCGTGGTGCTGGTGCTGGCGGTCATCCTGGTCGGGCTGGCCCTGCGCCGCCCAGCCCCTGGGGTGGCCGAGGCGGCCCCGGTGGCCGTTCAGCCGCGCGGGGCGGACGCCGTGCTGCGCCTGCCGGAACCGGCGCGGGCGCGGGCGTGGGCGCTGCAGTGCGCCGTGCACGACGGCCTGACTGCGGCCGGGGACACCCGGACGGCCTTTCTGCTGCGTGAGGTGCAGGACCGGTACCTGCCGGATACGGTGGACGCCTATCTGCGCCTGACGCCCGCGGCCCGCGCGCAGCTGGAACGGCAGGGGCAGCCGGCCGAGGCGCTGCTGCTGGACCAGCTGACCCTGCTGGAGGGCGGGGTTCTGGAAACGCAGCGGCGGGACCACGCGGCGGCGGACCGGCTGCTCACGCAGGGGCGGTTCCTGCGGGAACGGTTCGGTCCGTCTGCGGATCTGCGGGTGCCTGAGCGGTGACCACGGCGGTCGGCTTGCGGGTCAGAAGAGTGTCAGACGAGCGCAGAATCGGGTGACAGTTCTGTCAGAACTTGACATGAAAGTTCGTTCGGATTCCTCAATCATACACCTGACCCGGACTGCATTACAACAGATTTTTGCCGTCTGCAACCGGATTTATCCGTTTTTGACGTTCCTAAATTTTCTCTCAATTTCTCATCATGTAAGGGTTCAGCCAGTCATGTCACCGTAAGGTCACTTATGGCAGAGCGGCTGCAACAACTCATGGAGGATGCGGACGCCCGACCGACTGGAACACCTCGGGAGCCCGCTCGCATCCTGTTCCTGTCCGACACGCTGCCGCCCCTGGGGCAATACCTCCGGGAACGCAGCACCTTCCTCGCCACCTGCGAAGTCATCGACGTGAGCACGCAGGCCGACGCGCTGCGCGAACAGACGCCCCCGGATCTGGTCGTGCTGCAGGTCGCTCCGGGCCGCACCCCCAGCGACCAGCTGATCACGCACGCCCAGCACCACTGGCCCTTCACGGCCTTCAGCGTCGACGCGGATCACGACCTGTCCAGCCTGACCGAGCAGCACGGCGTCATGACCACCCTGGCCGCCCCGAACCTGAACGAACTGCACGCCGCCATCGAACACGAGGTTACCGAGCTGAGTTTCGGCGCCATCCGCGGCGTGACCCTGCCCAGCCTCCTGCAGATCCTGCACTGGGAGCAGCGCACGCTGGCCGTCAAGGTGCAGGAGGGCGAGCACCGGGGCTACCTGCACCTGTGCCGCGGCGAACTGGTGGACGCCACCGAGCACCCCGGCGGGCTGACTGGAGAGGACGCCGCGTTCGCGCTGCTGTCGTTCCAGCATCCTCACATGCAGTTGGAACGGTCGTACCTCAACCAGCGGCGGAACATCACCACGCCCCTGACCAACCTGCTGATGGAGGCGATGAAACGCCTAGACGAGCACCCCGCCCCGCCCCCCACGGACAACCCGGCCCTGCTGGAGGACAGCATGTTCTTCAAACGCTGGCTCAAGTCGTACGGCGAACCGACCCCACAGGACCCCACGGGTTCACCCGACCCGCCTGACCAGCCAGCGGCCGCGCCCAGCCCCGACTCCATTCCTTCCATCCCGGAGGTCACCGACATGAGCAACGTCAAAGAAATTCTGGACTCGGCCATGGGCATTGACGGCGCGCTTGCTGCGGCGCTCGTGGATTACAGCAGCGGCATGGCCCTGGGCACCGCGGGGGGCGGCATGAACCTCGAACTGGCCGCCGCCGGCAACACGGAAGTCGTCCGCGCCAAGCTGCGCACCATGGACAGCCTGGGCATCAAGGGCCCCATCGAGGACATCCTGATCACGCTGGACAACCAGTACCACATCATCTACGTGATTCCGCAGCTGTCGATGTTCCTGTATCTGGTGCTGTCGAAGGAACGGGCGAACCTGGCCATGGCCCGGTTCAAGCTCAAGGGGCTGGCCGGCACCATGGCCGTGTAGTTCAGTCGGTGGTCCGGGCGGCGCCTCACACGGGCGCCGCTGTTTGCTGGTCCGCGGCCGGGCCGGTGGATCGAGAGCGGAGCGACCATTGCGCTGACGCTTCGCCCGTATAGTTGGCACTCATGAATTCGTCAGCTGTTGCGGTGCAGGGCCTCCCGGGGGGGCTGTCATGAAGGTCGCGGTGCTGTGCCATGCCAGCGCCGGCGGGTCCGGGGTGGTGGCCACCGAACTGGGCCTGCAGGTCGCCCGGGCCGGTCACGAGGTGCATTTCGTGGGAGCGGCGCAGCCGTTCCGCCTGACCGGGCAGCGCTGCATGACCGGCCCGTACTTTCATCAGGTGGGCGGATACGCCTACGCCCTGTTCGACCAGCCGTACCCGGAGCTGGCCGCGGCGAACACCCTGACGGAAGTCATTCAGGAATACGGCGTGGAACTGTCCCACGCTCACTACGCCATCCCACATGCGACGGCCGCCATTCACGCGCGGGCGATCACGGGCCGGTCCCGCGTGATCACGACCCTGCACGGCACGGACGTGACCCTGGTCGGCCTGGAACCCGCCTTCCGGTCCACGACCCGGCACGCCATCGAGCAGAGTGACCGCGTGACGGCCGTCTCGCATTACCTCGCGGCGCACACGCGTGAGGTGTTCGGCGTCGAGCGGGAGATCGACGTGATTCACAATTTCGTGGACAGCGACCGGTTCGTGCGGGTGACCGACCCGGCCGTCCGCGCCCGTTTCGCGCATCCGGACGAGGCGCTGCTGGTGCACGTCAGCAACTTCCGGCCCGTGAAACGCGCCTGTGACGTGGTCGAGGTGTTCGCCCGGGTCGCCAGTGAGATCCCGGCGCGTCTCCTGATGATCGGGGACGGCCCGGAACGGCCCAAGGCCATGGAACTGGCGCAGGCGCGCGGCGTGATCGGCCGCACGCACTTCCTGGGGTCGTTCCCGGACGTGGAGACCGTGCTGGGCATCAGCGACCTGTTCGTGCTGCCCAGTCAGCAGGAGAGTTTCGGGCTGGCCGCGCTGGAAGCCATGAGCTGCGAGGTTCCGGTCGTCGCGTCGCGGGCCGGCGGAATTCCCGAGGTGGTTCAGGACGGCGTGAACGGCTTCCTGGCCGACGTGGGCGACGTGGACCACATGGCCGACCGCGCGCTTCAGGTCCTGCGCAACCGTGACCTGTACACCAGTCTGGGTCAGGCGGGGCGCCGCGCGGCCGTCGATCAGTTCCACCCGTCGGTGATCGTGCCGCAGTACCTCGCCGCGTACGAGCGGACACTCGCCTGAGCCGCGAGCGGCCCTCTTGACCGGCGCCGGTCGCGTGGCCCAGACTGTGGTCTAAAGTTCACAGGCAACGCTTGCCCGGACGGGCACGACCTCTCACCGCAGATGCTGCGGGCAGAGGTCGTGCCCGTCTGTTCTGCTGCCCTTTTTCCTCGCTGGAGGGTTTCTGACCATGAGTATCTTTCCGCTGCTGTCCACCCAACATGACCACACGCCCGCCTACACCGAGCGCCTCGGCGCGCCCCTCGGAACGACCGTGCGGGTCCGCGTGCGCACCACCCTGTCCGTCACGGGCGTGAGCCTGAAGTTCGTCCGGGTGGGCGAGATCGAAACGGTTCCCGCATGTGAGATCGCTCCGGTCGGCGATGAACCGGGCCGCTGGTTCGAGGCCGACCTGCCCGTGCACGAGGGACGGGTCCGGTACTCGTGGCAGCTGAACTTCACGAACGATCACCTGAACCTCACTGGCCTGGGCCTGCACCGCACCCGGCGCGGGTTCCGGTCCTGGTTCACGTACCTGACCGGACACGTCGCGCCCGAGTGGGCGTGGGAAAGCGTGTTCTACCAGATCTTCCCCGACCGGTTCCGGAACGGGGATCCCACGAACGACGTGCAGACCGGCGAGTACGTGTACGGCGACCGGGTCGTGGAACACGTCGAGTGGAGCACGCCCATCGACGCGTGGGGCGACATTCACGGCCATTACGGCGGGGACCTGAACGGCATCACGCAGGCGCTCCCGTACCTGCAGGACCTGGGGGTGACGGGGCTGTGGCTCACGCCGATCTTCGTGTCGCCCAGCAACCACCGCTACGACATCACCGACTACCGCCACGTGGACCCGCACCTGGGTGGGGACGCGGCCTGGGACGAACTGGTCCGCGAATCCGCGAGGGCCGGTATCCGCATCGTGCTGGACGGGGTGTTCAATCACGTCGGGAACGAGAACGCCCTGTTCCGGGCGGCCGTGGAGGACGAACTGTCTCCGGAGCGCGCCATGTTCACGTGGCGGGACGAACCCGGGAAACTGCCCTACCATGCGTTCTTCGACGTGCCGACCCTCCCGAAGATCGACTACCGCAACGAGTCCGCCGTGAAGGAATTCTTCAGCGGCGAGGAGAGCGTGGTGAGGCACTGGCTGCGCCGGGGGGCGGCCGGCTGGCGTCTGGACGTGGCGCACATGATCGGCACGGGCGGCACCGACGAGGACAACCTGCCGCTGCACCGCACCCTGAAAAGCGCCGCGCGCGAGGAGACCGGCGACGCGTACGTGTTCGGCGAGCGCTTCTACGACCCGGAACACGCGCTCGACGGCCAGGGTGAGGACGGCAGCATGAACTACCACGGGTTCGGCCTTCCGGTCATGCAGTGGCTGGCGCGCGCGAACATGATGTTCGAGCCCAGCGCCGTGTGCGGCGAGGAACTCGTGGAGATCCTGTGGGACGCCTACCACGCCCTGCCGCCTCAGGTGGCCCTGAGCATGTTCAACGTGCTCGAATCTCACGACATCGCCCGGGCGTTGTACCGGGTGAGCAACGACCGCACCCGCTTCCTGGCCGGTGTCACGCTGCTGATGGGCTACGCGGGGGTGCCCTGCACGTACTACGGCAGCGAGGTCGGGGTCACGCAGTCACGGGACGGGTCGATGCCGTGGTGCCGCGAGGCGATGCCCTGGACCGAATCGGAGTGGGACGTGACCCTGCGTGAGCGGATGAAGGCCCTGATCGCGGTGCGCCGCTCCACGCGCGCCCTGCAGCGCGGCAGCCTGCGCTTCGTACATGCCGAGGAGGACGCCGTGGCGTTCCTGCGAGAGTACGCGCAGGAGGGCGGGCTGGTGGAGCGGGCCGCCGTGATCGCCAGCCGCCGCACGGACGCCCATGACGTGCACCTCTCACTCCCGGACGGCGAGTGGCGCGACGCGGTGACCGGCGAGGTGTTCCGGGGTGGGCGCGTGACGCTGGACGCGGCCGGCGGGCGCATCCTGCTGCTGAACTGACGCGGTCTGCGGCGCCGTGGAGTATGCTCGTGTCACATGTCACATGCACACGACTCGGCGTTGTACGCGCAGTGGGTGACCCTTCTCGGCTGGCTGGAAGCCGAGGCGGCCACCCGTGGTCTGGGGTTCGAGAAGGTCGCGGACTTCCCGGACTACATCTACCGCATGGAGCGGCCCTACGACCTGCCGACCACCGTCATGAGCGTCAGCCTGAGCGATCAGGGGCAGCCGATGCTCGTCGCCGGGGTCAGCCCCCGGCACGTGGACCTCAAGGGCGTGTCGCTGCGCCTGATGGGCGGCAGCAAGCACTGGCACCTGCACGCCGGGGATCACACGCTGCTGGAGGGCAAGCGGCCGTTCACTCGGGAACGACTGGCGCTGCTGCTGGACGGCGCGCTGCGCGGCGTGCGCCAGAGCGCCTGACCTGACTCCCGCGGCCCCCTCCACCCACATCAGGGGGTCGGGGTCGCGGTCTGTTTCACGCCACGTTGCGCCGTCTGCCTGCATGATGCGATCCCGACGCGGCCACCGCTGTCCGCCGTGTGGGCGGGGCGGTCAGTGTTCGCGCACGAATCCGCTCTGCAGGAAATCCTGAACGAGTGGTTCCAGATCATGCAGGGCCACGTCGGTCCGCATGGCGTATTCCGCCGGGGAAAGGTCCTCGCTCAGCGCCCGCATGAAGGTCAGGCCCGGCTGGCCGTGCTTGGCGCGGAACGCCTGATGCACGCTGGTGATGGCGTTCATGGCGTCCTTGCCCCGCAGGGTGAGGGTGTAATGGTGATGCGCCCACCCGGCCAGGCTGCGCGGCAGGATCAGCGTCTGGGGCCGCAGCGGCGCCGGGAACGCGCCCTCGTAGGGTAGGGTGGCCGGCATGGTGGCCATGATCTCTCCCCGCGCGTAGAAGATGGCGCCTCCCGGCCGGGCGTGCAGGCCAGTAAAATCCTCGGTCAGGTTGAATTTCCAGGCGCGTGAGCCGATGCCGCTCAACACGTGCGCCAACTCCGCCGACAGCGGATGAGCGCTGAGCTGCGCACCCTGCTCGTACAGGCTGAGCAGCTCGCCCAGCGCCTGCTCACCCGTGACGCTGCCGGACGCGGCGGTGACCGTGCGGCCCTCGAACAGCAGCACGAACGCCTGCTGTTCACCCAGCACCGCGTGCAGGTACCCGTACCACGCCTGTTCATGCAGGAATTTCAGGAAACCGTGCAGGTCACAGAACTGCTGGCTCAACCCGGCATGGCTGGGAGCGGATTCCGGCAGGAAACGGGCCAGGAACGGCGACGCGCCGGGAAACATCGGCAGCAGGTCCGGGACCATGTCGGGCAGGTCCGGCACGTCACCGGCCACAGTTGAGCGGAGTGGATCGAGGGGAGGAATTCCACTGGGTTCAGGCATGCTGCACTCCGCGCCGGGTCATCAGATCGCCCGTTCCCGGGCCGACGGGTCATCCTTGCCCGCCTCGCCAAGCGGTTGCAGTCCCGCCCGGTACCGCTGGGCGTTCAGGACGTACCGCTGCGCGTTGCCGCCGCTGGGGGCGTGGCGGACCACCCGGGCGGGCACCCCGACGGCCAGCATGCCGTCCGGCACGTGGGTGCCTTCGGGGAGGACCGCACCGGCGCCCAGCATCGCGCCAGCCCCGAGGCTGCTGCCGCTGAGCATCACGGCGCCCATCCCGACCAGACTGCCGGGGCCGCAGGTGGCACCGTGGACGATGGCGCGGTGGCCGACCGTGACGTGATCGTCCAGCACGCAGGGCCAGCCGGCGTCGGTGTGCAGCACGGCGCCGTCCTGCACGTTGCAGCCGGGTCCGATCCGGATGGGCTCCAGGTCGCCGCGCAGGACCGCTCCGAACCACACGCTGGCTTGAGCGCTGACGGTGACCTGCCCGATCAGGTCGGCGCTCGGGGCGATGAAGGCCGTGGGATGGATGTCGGGGCGGTGCCCGTCCAGGGCGTAGAGCGGCATGGATCCTCCAGAGTCGGTCACGGTGGGCGGCCTCCCGCCGGGCGGGCCGTTGGAGGACAGATCTCCGTGATCAGGTGAATTGCCGTCAGGGTAGCACGCGCTTCCACGCCCGGTCAGCCCGGAATGAAGGGGGCCGCCCGGCACGCTCATGTTCGCCACATGACGCGGGTGGGCCGTGCGATACTCCGGGGGTCTCAACGTGATTCCACCGTCCACAAGGTTCAGCCTTAGAGGGCTGCGTCTGGCTGGAGTTCGCCTGGGATGCAAGGAGAGTTATGGCTCAAGGTCGTGTGAAGTGGTTCAACGTGGAGAAGGGCTACGGCTTCATCGAGCACCCCGGCAACCCGGACGTGTTCGTGCATTACAGCGCCATCCAGAGCGGCGGCTTCCGCAAGCTCAACGAGGGTGACGAGGTCGACTTCGAAGTGGAGGCCGGGCAGGGCAGCAAGGGCCCGCAGGCCAAGAACGTGCAGGTCACCAACGCCGCGCCCGCCCCCATGGCGGCCCGTGGTGGCGGCAGCCGCTGGTAAGCCACTCCGTTTCGCAGTGCCGGAGGCCCTCTCGGGGCCTCTTCTTCATGACGCACGCCACGTGAGCAGGCGGCCCAACAGCATCTGCCGCACCGGACCCCCTGGTGGCCGCCTACGATGGACGGGTGAGCGAACCCACCACCCCAGAGTCCCGCCCCCTGGGGCGCCATGATCCCACCGGGACCCGTCCCACGTCGGCTGCACTGGCCGACGGGCCGCCCGCGCCGATGGGTGGCCCCGCCGACCCGCCGGACGTGATGCGCCACGACCTCTCCTTCACCGGGTCCGCCGGGGAGTACTTCCGGCTGTGGATCGTGAATGTCGCCCTGACGCTGGTCACGCTGGGTATCTACCTGCCGTGGGCGCGCGTGCGGACCCGGCAGTACTTCTACGGGCACACCTGGCTGGACGGTCAGAACTTCGAGTACCGCGCCAACCCGGCGGCACTGCTGCGCGGGTACCTGCTGGTGGGCGCGCTGTTCCTGCTGTACGGGTATTCACTGGACCGTGAACTGTACTGGCTGATGATCCCGATTCTGCTGCTGTACGCCGGGGCGTACCCCTGGCTGGTGTGGCGGTCACTGCGCTTCCAGGCGGCCAACACGTTCCACCGGGGCCTGAACTTCTCCTTTCACGGCACGGCCGGTGAGTCGTACGTGGCGTACGGCGCGGCGAACCTCGCGGCGTCGGTGGCGGGCATCTTCGCGTTGCCGTGGGCGTGGTTCATGCAGCGGCAGTATCAGGTCAGGGGGCTGGGCTACGGGCAGGCGCGCGGGCATTTCCGGGGGGACGTCGCGCCGTTCTACCTGATTGGCCTGACGTCGCTGGGTCTGAGCGTGGGGGGCGTGATCGTGGCGCTGCTGCTGGGCGGCATGGTGGCGGGCGCGTGGTCGGCCCTCAGTGGCGAACTGACGTCCGGGAGGGGTGAGATCTGGGACCGGGTCTCCCCCACCACGCTCTGGATCTTCGCGGGCGTGGCGTACGTGTCGTTCCTGCTGCTGTACGTGGTGGGCTGGCAGTACGTGCGCGGCGCCACCATGAAGTACGTACTGAACAACGCCGAGCTGGGCGGCGTGGTCCGCTCGGGCGCCACCTTCAACCCGTGGGGCCTGGTGTGGATCAGCGTCACGAACAGCCTCGCGCAGGTCCTCACGCTGGGCCTGGCGACCCCGTGGGCCGCCATCCGCCGCGCGCGCTTCGTGCTGCTGGGCACGCACATCCGGGCGATCACGGACCTCGACCACTTCCGCGGGCAGGCGCAACTGCCCGGCACGGCGCTGGGCGAGGCGGCGTCGGAACTGCTGGACATCCAGGTGGGCTTCTGATGCCCGCACTGGCGCCCGGGTCCGAGACGCTGCGGGGCGTCTATTTCGACGGGCACAGCAGCCGAGATCGCGCCGCGACCCTCACACTCAGCGATCCGGTCCGACTGGACCTAGAGGGCGAGTCGCAGGTGTTTCCGGCCTCGGCGGTCGTCACGGACCCTCCCGTGCCGGGCGTGCGGCGCGTGGTGCGCCTGCCGGGAGGCGCGCGCTTCGAGACGACCGAGTTCGCGGCGCTTCTCGCCTGGGAACGGGCCAGGGGCCAGCACCGGGCGCTGCGGGGCGTGGCGTGGCTGGAGGCCCGCTGGGGGAGCGCCCTGGCCGCCGTCGTGGTGGCTTTCGCGCTGACCGGCGCATTTCTGGTGTGGGGCATTCCGGCGCTGGCCACCCAGGCAGCCCACGTCACGCCCCGCGGGGTCCTGGCATCGTTCGACGAGCAGACGCTGCAGGTGCTGGAGGATCAGGATCTGGTCGGGCCGAGCGGGCTGCCCACCGAACGACAGGCGGCGCTGCAACGGCAGTTCCGGGCGGTTCAGGCGTGGGCGGGCGGCGGGTACCCGTACCGCCTGCTGATCCGCGACGGGGAGCCCAGCGGGTTCGGCGGGGTGGGCGCCAACGCGTTCGCGCTGCCGAACGGAACGATCGTGATGACCGATCAGCTGGTGGCCCTGGCCCGCAGTGATCGGGAACTTCTGGGCGTGCTGGCGCACGAGACCGGGCACGTCACGCGGCGGCATGGCCTGGCGGCGGTGTATCAGGGGCTGGGGCTGGGACTGGTGACGACCCTCATCACGGGGGACCTGGTCAGCGCCAGCACCTTCGCGGCGGCGGTTCCGGCCGCGATCCTGCGCGGCGGGTACTCGCGCGACGCGGAGACCGAGGCGGACCGCGTGTCGGCGGACTTCATGCTCTCGCAGTACGGCACGACGAAGCCGCTTCAGGACATCCTCGCCCGCCTCGACAGGGAGGAGGAGGACGACCCGGCGGACCCGTCGTGGCTGGACATCTTCCGGTCGCATCCGGTCACCAGTGAGCGGGTGGCGGCCCTGAAAGCGCTGGACCGTCCCTGATGACGGGGCGCGGGCGGGTGGCAGAATGCGCGGGTGACCGCTGACCTGCCCCGCTCGAGTGCCCTGACCTCTCCCCTGCTGGCCCTGGATATCGGGGGGACGAGCATGCGCGCGGCGCTGGTGCAGGGCGGGCAGGTGCTGGAGCGCGTGGAGGCCCGCACGCCCCGCCCGGCCACACCCGACGCGGTGATAGAGGCAGCAATTGCGCTGGCCCGGCCCCTCGCCGCACGCGCAGCGGCGGTGGGCGTGGCGTGCGCGGGCGCCGTGGCGCGGGGTCGCGTGACGGCCACCGCCACCCACACCTTCCCCGGCTGGGTGGACATTCCCCTCGCGGAGCGGCTGGGCGCGGGGCTGGGCCTGCCGTGCGCGGCGCTGAACGACGCGCGGGCCGCCGCGTGGGGCGAGTACGCCGCCGGGTCGGGCGGAGGCACGACCGAGTTCATGTTCGTGACGATCAGCACCGGGGTCGGGGCCGGGCTGGTGCTGGGTGGGAAGCTGCATCTGGCCGCCAACGGCCTGGACGCCGAACTGGGCTTCGTGACCGTCCCGGCGCACTGGAACGCGGGTGCGCCCACCCCGGCGGGGCGCCTGGCGCCGCTGGAGTTCGAGTCGAGTGGCACGGCCCTGAACGCCCGCGCCGTGACGCTGGGGTTCGCGGACGCCCGCTCCCTGTGCGACGCGGCCGAGGCAGGGGACGCGACAGCGGACGCGGAGTACCGGCACTCGGCGGCAGGGCTAGCGTGGAAAATCGCGGACATCGCCGCGCTGATCGGCGTGACGCGCGTGGCGCTGGGCGGCAGCGTCGGCCTGCGTCCCGGCTACCGGACCCGCGTGCAGGAGGCGCTGGCGGCGTTCCCGGAACGCTACCGGCCCGAGGTGGTGCACGCGGCCCTGGGTGCGGACGCCGGCCTGATCGGCGCGGCGCTGTGGGCGGCCCGCTCGGCCAACGGGTGAACAAGCGGGGGTGATTCAGTCGACCTGTACGGCGCAGCTGGGACTTGGCAGTCACATGAGCAGGCTGCGGGCGTCCTCCCAGTGTGCCTGGCGGCGGGGTGCCACGGTTTGGCGCAGTGCACCCACAACGGTCACCCCGGTGGCGGGCGGGGAATCCCCGCGGTGACGCTGCGCCGACTGGGGACCTGTCTGGTCGATCCGTCATGGACGTGACTGGAGCGTGACCAACATGCGACCGACGACGCCTTTGCATTTGACAGGTGCGGGGTCCGTTTCGACCTCCTCCCCACAACTCGGAAATGGTCATTTTGAGCGTCTGACAGCGTGTTTACGCACCTGCGGGCCGGTGTGTTAGCCTCGCGGCAACCACAAGGAGGCCGTATGAGCAGCACCCTGATGGAAGGATTCCTTCCCTTCGAGCACGAACCGTACTTCAACTTCAAGGACACCCAGGTGGCCGAGCGGCAGCGCGCCGCGTTCGCCTTGGTGCGCGAGCGGTACCTGGGCAAGGCCTTCCCGCTGATCGTGAACGGGCGGGAGGTGCAGGGCGAGGGCACCTTCGACGTCCGCAACCCCGCCGACACGCGCGAGGTCGTCTGGTCCTTCCAGATGGCCACCCCCGCCCAGCTGGACGAGGCCGTGAAGGCGGCGCAGGCGGCGTTCGAGGAGTGGCGGTTCACCGAGCCGTTCCAGCGCGCCACGATCTTCAAGCGGGCCGCCGAGCTGCTGCGCGCGCGCCGCATGGAATTCAACGCCGTCATGACCCTGGAGAACGGCAAGAACTGGTTCGAGGCGGACGGCGAGGTCGCGGAGTCCGTGGATCACTTCGAGGTCTTCGCGCGGGAAACGATGCGCTGGGCGAGCGGCAAGCCCGTGTACCCCATGCCGGACGAGCACGTCACAACCGTGTACGAGCCGCTGGGCGTCGTGGCCTGCATCAGCCCCTGGAACTTCCCCAGCGCGATCCCGCTGGGCATGGCGCTGGGCGCGCTGGCCGCCGGGAACACCGTCCTCTGGAAGCCCGCGTCCGAGACGCCGCTGTCGTCGTACCTGATGATCGAGCTGCTGTTCGAGGCCGGGCTGCCGCGTGGGACCGTGCAGTTCCTGACCGGCACGGACGACGTGCTGGGCGATCCGCTGGTGGATCACCCCGGCGTGCGGATGATCGCGTTCACGGGCAGCAAGGAGATCGGCTGCCGCATCTACGAGCGGGCCGCGCGGGTGCAGCCGGGCCAGAAGTGGCTCAAGCGCGTCATCGCCGAGATGGGCGGCAAGGACCCGACGGTCGTGTGCGCCGACGGTGACCTGGAAGCCGCCGCGACCGGCATCGTGCAGGCGGCGTTCGGGTACAGCGGGCAGAAGTGCAGCGCCTGCTCCCGCGTGATCGTCGAGGAGAGCGTGTACGACGACCTGCTGGCCCGCGTGGTCGAGAAGGCGCGCGGCCTGAAGGTGGGCCTCCCCGAGGAGAACGCGGACCTGGGTCCCGTGATCACGCAGGGCAGCGCCGAGCGCATCACGAAGTACGTGCAGGAGGGGCAGGGCCGCGTGCGCCTGCTGCTGGGCGGCGATGCGCCCGACGTGGGCGAGCGCGTGGGCGGCTACGTGGCCCCCACGATCCTCGCGGACGTGCCCGCCGACGACGCGCTGTTCCAGGAGGAGATCTTCGGCCCGGTCCTGGCCTTCACGAAGGCCCGCGACTGGCAGCATGCCATCGAACTGGCGAACGACAGCGAGTACGGCCTGACCGCCGCGTTCTACTCCCGCGACCCCCGCAAGATCGACGAGGCCCGCAAAAAGATTCACGTGGGCAACCTGTACGTGAACCGCAAGTGCACGGGCGCGCTGAGCGGCACGCACGCCTTCGGCGGGTACGGCATGAGCGGCACGAACGCCAAGGTGGGCGGCCCGGACTACCTGTTCTGGTTCCTGCAGACGAAAACCATCGCGCAGCGCTACTGAGGGCGCGCGGGGTCGGGTCAGGGTTGCCCGCGCAGCCACGCCCGCCCCGCCGCCTCGTCCGGCACGAAGCGGATCGCCGGGTGGCGGGCGTGTTCGCGGGCCAGTTCCGCGAAACGCTCGCCGTACCGGGCCGGGTCGGGCACGACCACCGCGACGGGCAGGCAGTAGTTCACGAACTTCTGGAACAGTTCGCCCAGCAGCCCCGTGCGCAGGTTCAGGAAGTCGGCGCCGAGGTCCGTGTCGTGCAGGAGGAGGCCCGCGTGCCCGAAGGTCGCGCCCACCACCTGCGGAATGTCGGTGGCGGACTGAAGCGTCAGGCCCAGCTCGGGCAGGGTCGTGACCTTGTCGGACTGTTGGGGTTCCATCCTCCCATTCTCGTTTCTCGCCGCAATCTGGGACACTGGCCACATGACGGATGACTCACGCAATCAACGCTCGCAGCTCGCGTTCGCCCGGCTCCTGCCGAAACTGTTCCGGGGGGGGCAGGCGTTCGTGGGCGTCGAGGCGTCCATCAGCGGCCTGACCGACGAGCAGGCCACCACCCGCCCGGCGGGCCTGCCGCACAGCGTCGCGGAACTCGTGGCGCACGTGAACTGGTGGAACCGCTGGATGCTGGACATCATCGAGATGGGTCAGGCCCAGCCATACCCGAAGCACGCCTCGGACACCTGGCCCGAGGTGCAGGCGAGTGACTGGCCGCGCGTGAAGAACGAGTTCTACGAGCTGCTGGCCCGCATCGACCCGCACGCGGCGCGCCCGGACCTGTCCAACCCCGTGAACCACGAGGAGACCATCGGGGAGCTGCTGGCGGACATGGCGCTGCATACGGCACATCACTTCGGGCAGGTGGTCACGGTGCGGCAGGCGCTGAACCTGTGGCCTCCTCCCGGCGGCGGGGACACGTGGTGACCCTGGACGGCGTGGCGGGACTGTTCGCGGGCGGACCGGCGAACGTTCCCTGGACGCGGGCACTGGATGGTCTGGGCGAGGTCGAGGCGGCGCGCGTGCCGGTCGGTCTGCCCCATTCGGTCGCGCAGGTCGCCGCGCACGTGCGGTTCTGGCAGGACTGGCTGCTGGAGCTGTCAGGTGGGGGCACGCCGGTCTGGCCGGACCACGCGGCGGACGGCTGGCCCGAACCCGGCGACTGGACTGACCTGCGTGCGGCGCTGCTGGACGGTCAGGACCGCCTGCAGGTCCTGACGCGCGACGCGGCGTTCACGGCGGGACACACTCCCGGCGGCCAGTCCTGGGCGACCCTGCTGTCGAATTTTGCCGGGCATGGCGTGTACCACCTGGGGCAGGTCGTGCTGATCCGGCAGGCGCTGGGCCTGTGGCCGCCACCCGGCGGCGGGGACACCTAGTAGGGAAAGAGGATTTCTATGTCGAACGTGTTTTACCGCAGCAGCAAGTCGTACCCGGTCGCCGTGCGCGCCGGGGGCGTGTTCATCGAGACGCAGGACGGTCGGTCGTTCCTGGACGGGTCGTCCGGGGCGCTGGTGGCGAACATCGGGCATGGGCGCGTGTCCGTGGCGCAGGCGATGGCAGAGCAGGCGTCCCGGCTGGCGTTCGTGCACGGTTCGCAGTTCACCAGTGACGTGCTGGAGGAGTATGCGTCACGCCTCGCCACCTTCCTGGATCTGCCGGGGTACCGCTTCTGGGCGGTGTCGGGCGGGTCCGAGGCGAACGAGAGTGCCATCAAGCTCGCGCGCCAGTACCACGTGGAGCGTGGTGAGCCGGGGCGCTTCAAGGTGATCACGCGGGTGCCCAGCTATCACGGCGCGTCGCTGGGCGCGCTGGCCGCGTCGGGGATGGGCGCGCGGCGCGAGGTGTACGCGCCCCTGATCCGCGAGGACGCCTGGCCGAAGATGCCGAAACCCGACCCGACCCTGAGCGGCGAGGAGGATGCCGAGCGGCTGCGCGCGGTGCTGGAGGCGGCCGGGCCGGAGTCCGTCGCGGCGTTCATCTGCGAGCCGGTGGTGGGTGCGTCGGACGCGGCGCTCGCCCCGAACACCGGGTACCACGCGCGGGTAGCGGCGATCTGCCGGGAGTACGGCGTGCTGTTCGTCGCGGACGAGGTCATGAGCGGCATGGGCCGCTGCGGCGCGCCGCTGGCGGTGCGACTGGGCGGGGAGGTCACGCCGGACATCGTCGTGCTGGGCAAGGGCCTCGCGGCGGGCTACGCGCCCCTGGCGGGCCTGATGGCCAGCCCCGAGGTGTACGGCACGGTCATGGACGGCAGCGGGGCCTTCAAGCACGGGTTCACGTACGCGGGGCATCCGGTCAGCGTGGCGGCGGGCCTGAGCGTCCTGGACATCGTCGAGCAGGAGGGGCTGGTGCAGGCGGCCCGAGAGCGCGGCGCGCAGCTCCTCGCGGGCCTGGAAGTCCTGAAAGCTCGCCACCCGCATATCCTCGCGGTGCGTGGGCAGGGTCTGCTGCTGGGCGTGGTGCTGGGCGACCCGGCCACCGGGCAGGCGTTCGAGCGGCCCGGACTGGCCGACCGGGTCGCCGCCGCCGCGCGCGAGGAGGGCCTGCTGACCTACCCCGGCTCCGGCGCGGTGGACGGCGTGCGCGGCGATCACCTGCTGCTGGGGCCACCCCTGAGCATCACGCCCGCCGAGGTCGATGTGCTCCTTGAACGCCTGGACCGCGCCCTAGCGTCGCTGGGCGTCCCATCCTGAAACCTCTGTCCGATGCGGTCGGGGACAGCGGGTGTGTGCTGGGCTGAACCTCTACACCGCGGTCACTCGATCATGCTTGGGGGGCCGCAGCCGGACGTCCGGTGCGGCCCCCTCCCCCTTGCGTGGCCTTATTCGACGCGGGTCTCGACGCTGATCTCGCTGTTCAGGCTGGCTGCCACCGAGCAGTACTTCTCGTGGCTGAGGTGCGCGGCCTTGCTCAGGGTCTCCTCGGTGATGCCGTCCCCGCTGGCGATGTGCCGCACGGTGATGTGCGTGTAGCGTTTGGGGTCGGTGTCGGCCCGCTCGCCCTCGACCTCGATGCGGTAACTGCTCAGGGGCGTGCGGCGCTTTTTCATGATTTCCACGACATCGTACGCGGTGCAGGTGGCCAGGGCGCCCAGCAGGGCCTCCATGGGGGACACGCCGACCTTGGTGGGGCTGTTGTCGATCAGGAGCTGGTGGCCGCTCTCACTGACGCCCAGGTAGCGCTGCTCGCCGAGCCAGGTGACGTTCAGGGTCTTCTTCATGCCCTCACGCTAGCGCGTCCCGGGCCGGGCCACTGTCCTCCTGTCCGGGCAGGTCGTCCTCGAACAGGTCGTCGGCCGTCAGGTCGAGGTCCTCGCCCTGGTCCTCCTCCAGTTCGGGCAGGCGCACGCGGAAGGTGGCTCCGCCGCCGGGCGTGTCGATCACGTCGATGGTGCCGCCGTGCGCGGTGACGACCTGCTGCGCGATGGTCAGGCCCAGCCCGGCCGATCCGGCTTCCTTACCGCGGTAGAACTTGTCGAAGATGCGGGGCTTGACGCTATCCGGCACGCCTGGCCCGTGGTCGACGACGCGCACCTCGATCTCACCGGCGCGGGGTTCCATTTCCAGGTGCACCAGATGGGCGCCGCCGGTGACGCGGATGGCGTTCGTCACGAGGTTCACGAACACCTGCGTGAGTCGTCCGGGGTCGCCCACGATCTCGTAGTTGCCTTCCGGGGCGTTGACGCCGTAGTCGCGGCCCACCTGCCGCAGCAGGTTCCCGAGGTTCGTGAAGTGCATCTCGATGCTCTGCACGAGTTCCCCGCGTGACAGTTGCAGCAGGTCGTTCACGAGGCGGGTCATGTTTTCCGCGACGCGCTGCGCGTCCTGCAGGGTCTGGCTGCCCCCCGCTTCCCGTTCGGCGCGCCGCAGGTAGCCGTGCAGCGCGGTCAGGGGCGTGCGCAGTTCGTGGCTGGTTTCGGCCAGGAACGTCTTCTGAAGGTTCAGGGCCTCTTCCAGCTGCTTGGCCTGGATTTCCAGCCGCTGGCTCTGACGTTCGGCGGTGTTGCGCAGACGCTCGACTTCCTCCAGGCGGGCCTTGAGGCGGTCGTTCAGCGCGCGGATCTCCCGTTCGGCCCGTTCGCGCTGAATGCGGGACTCGACCTCGTTCATGGCGCGGCGGATGCTGGACGGCAGCCTCTCCAGGCGCTGCTTGAGGATGTAGTCTGTGACGCCCTCACGCAGGGTGTCCACGGCCGTCTCCTCGCCCATGGCGCCGGTCACGATGATAAACGGCACGCTGGGGAGGTGCTGGTGCGCGGCGCGGTAGGCGCTGAGGCCGTCGTAACTGGGCAGCGCGAAGTCACTCAGGATCAGGTGCGGCCGAACGCTGTCCAGCGCAGCCAGGAACCCGGGTTCGTCCTCGACGCGGGTAATCTCGACCGGCCAGGGGAGTTCCTCCTCGACGTGCATGGTGACCAGTTCGTGGTCCAGTTCGCTGTCCTCGAGGTGCAGGAGGCGCAGCGGCTCGCCGGGGGCGGGAAGGGCGTCGGTCATGAGGGGCCCTGGAGGGGCAGCGTGACGCTGAAGGTGGCGCCCTCGCCGGGTCGTCCCTCGGCCTGGACGTGGCCGCCATGACGGGTGACGATTCGCCGGACGTTGGCGAGGCCGATGCCGATCCCTTCGAACTCCTCGGCGCGGTGCAGTCGTTGGAACACGCCGAACAGTTTATCTGTGTAGCGGGGGTCGAATCCCAGGCCGTTGTCGGTGACGTTTAACGTCACTTCATGATCCTGCTCGGTAGCGGTGATCTGCACGAGCGCCTCCTCCCGTCCGCGGGAGTACTTGATGGCGTTGCTCAGCAGGTTCGTGAACACGAGGGTCAGCAGCGCGTCGTCGCCCTGCACGGTGGGCAGCTGATCCGGCAGGTCCAGGGTGATCCGCCGGCCCGTGCGGTCATGCTCCAGGCTGCGCCAGCTGGCCTCGATGACGCGGCGCAGGTCCACCGGGGTGTGCCGGAGTTCCTGGCGGCCCATGCGGGAGAAGGCCAGCAGGTCGTCGATCAGCTGACTCATGCGGCTGGCCGAGTCCTTGATCACCGTCAGGTACCGCTGGCCCTTGGGGGTCAGGCTGGCGCCGGTCTCCTTGGCAAGCAGGTCCCCGAAGCCCACGATGTGCCGCAGCGGCGTGCGCAGGTCGTGACTGACCGAGTAGCTGAACGCCTCGAGTTCGCGGTTCGCGGCCTCCAGTTCGCGGGTGCGCTGCTGCACGCGTTCCTCCAGCGACAGGTTCAGCGTCTGCAGGTCCGCCTGCGCGGCCTGGACGCGTTCCTGCAGGCGATCATTCGTGAGGGCTGACGCGAACCGCTGAGCGAGTTCCTGCGCCAGATCCTGATCCCGGGCCGTCAGGGACTGCCGGTACAGCAGGCCCAGCACGCCGATCATGGTGCCGTCCCGGCTGATCAGCGGGTAGAACAGCGCGCCCGTGGCGTTCACTTGGTACAGGGCCGGATCCGCGTCGATGAACACCGGGTCCTCGCTGGCCAGCACCTGTTCGATGGCCCCGCCTGCGACCACCTGGAAGGCCGCGGCGTGCCACGTGGCCGACGGGGACGACACCGCTACCAGCTGCGTGGGGTGCACGGTCCACAGGGCGCCGCTGTCCACGAAGCGGCCGTCCAGGCGGGCCAGCGCGGCGCGGTAGCGGTCGTGACGCAGGTGGCTGGGGTCGTCGCTGCGCCCGGAGAGCTGTTCGGACACGTCGGCCAGCAGGCGGGCGGTCTGCTCGGCGTACACCTGATCGTCCACGTCGGTGCTGGTGCCCACCCACTCGATGACCTGCCCCTCACCGTCCAGCACGGGTAGCCCCCGGGTCACGAAGGCGCGGAACTGCCCGTCGGCACGCAGCAGGCGGTGCTCGGCCTCGAAGGCGCGGCCGGAGCCCAGGGCAGCCTGCCAGCGGCGCTGATAGTCCGCGCGGTCGTCCGGATGGATCAGGCTGCTCAGCGGCTGCGCGGCGCGGGGTTCACCGACGAACTCGGTCCAGCGGCGGTTGAAGTAGGCGGCGGTGCCGCGCGGGTCGGTCAGCCACACGATCTGCGGCATGCCCTCCAGCACGGCCCGGTAGCGCTCCTCGTTGCGCTGGGCGCGCCGCTCGGCAAGCAGCCGGTCGTGAATGTCGGTGGCGGTCGTGACCCAGGCGCGGACCTGCGGGCCGGGGTCGGCCGGGTCGCGGACCGGGTTGATCCGCACCTGGAACCAGCGCTCGCCGTGCGTGGTCTGCAGTTGCCACTCGCTGCTGGCGTCGCGGGCACTGACGGCCACCTGATCGCGCCACTGCTGGTAGGCGCCCCGCTCTTCCGGGTTCAGGTGTCCGCTCAGGTCACCGCCGCCGAGCAGCTGCTGGTGCGCGAGGTTGCGGTACCGGATTCCGCCGGACGCGCCGGACAGCTGCACGATCATCGGCAGGGTGTCGAGCACCGCCCGCGAGCGGCGCTCCTCGGCCTGCAGGGCCTGTTCGGCCGCGACGCGCTCCCGGATGTCCCGCACGACCTCCAGCAGGCCCAGCAGGCTGCCGTCCGGGGCGTGTACCTCGCTGCGCTGCGCCTCGCCGGAGAACACGCTGCCGTCCGCCCGCAGGTAGTTCGTCGAGAGCGGCGCGAAGCGGCTGCGGCCGTCCAGGCGCCGGTCGGCGTGAATGACCCCCAGCGGCCGGCCTTCCAGGTCACGGTGGCCCAGCCACTCGCCCAGGGCGTGGTTCACCAGTCGGATGCGGCCCTCCGCGTCGGTGAACACCGCGCCGTCCTGCATGGACTGGAAGATCGCCTCGAACTCGGCTCGGGAGGCGTCCTGCAGCGCCCGTGCCTGCAACAGCGACACGTTGGTCAGTTCCGCGCGGCCCCGGGCGTCCACCTGCGCCTTCACGATCCGGAACGCAAACCCGGCGATGAGCAGGCCCAGCAGGGCAATCAGGTACGGCACGACGGCCGCCAGGTCCCGCCCGAAAGTGGAGTCGGCCTGAAAGGACAGCGTCCAGGGTTGCCCCATCAGCGTGAAGCTGGTGCGGGTCGTGAACCCCCGGTCGAAGGTGGGGCGCGGCACCACGCCGCTGCTGCCGATCACCTGCCCGGCCAGGCTGACCTGGGCGCGCAGGTTACCGGACAGCCGGCCGGTGCCCTCCAGACCGCGCAGCAGGTCGGCGGCGCTGACCGCCAGGTAGATGAAGCCTCGGCGCGTGGTGTCCTCCTGCACCGGCAGGGCCACGATGAATCCCGGGATGGGTTGCCGCGCCGGGTCGCGCTGCACCAGCATCAGCAGCGTGGAGGCCTGCGTGCGGTTGCTCTCCTGGGCGCGCGACAGGGCGCTGCGGCGGAGGGGCTCGGCGTTCATGTCAAACCCGAGCGCCACGAGGTTCTCGGGGGTGGCGGGTGCGACGCGGGTGATGATGACCCGCTCGGCCTGGATCTCACCAGTGGCCCGGACGGTGATGTCCGGGGAGACCGTCCGCCGCAGTTCCGTTTCCAGCTGCCGCGCCTGGGCGGCGGGGACGGCACGCGCGTACCCGACGGCCTTCACGCCGGGGTAGCGGCGGGCGAGGTCCAGTCCGGTCACGTAGCGGTCGAAGTCGGCCTCGTTGGCCCGCTCGGCCAGGGACTCCCAGCTGGACCGGGTGGCTTCCAGCAGGCGTTCGTACACCAGCACGCGGTCGCGCAGCAGTTGCGTGTACGCGCCGGCCTCGCGTTCGAAGCGGCTGCGCTGCTGGTCCCGCGCGAACGAGTGCACCACGAACGCCACGACCAGGGACAGGATGACGACCAGCAGCAGCACCAGCGCGGGGACCTGCCGGCCGCGGGCAGGAGGCAGGCGGATCACCCGGTCGACCCGGCCGCCGCGCGTCCGGACGCGGCGAGTGCACCCAGAAAGACTTCGACCGGTACGTCCGCGCCGGTCCATGCCTGGAAGGCCAGTCTGGCCTGGTGGGCCAGCATGCCCAGCCCGTTCTCCGCGGCGAGCCCGTGGGCGCGGGCGTCGCGCATCAGGCGGGTTTCCTCGGGCTTGTACACCATGTCGTACACGAGCGCCCCGGCAGGGAGCCGCGCCAGGAACGTGGCGTCCAGCGGGGTCTGGTCGGGGTCGTTCAGTCCGGCGCTGCTGGCGTTGATGACCAGGGCGGCGCGGGTCCAGGGAGCGGACCCGGCGGGTACAGCGGCCACCTGGAAGTCCGCGTCCGGCGCGGACCAGTGGTGGGCGATGGCCTGCGCGCGGCTCAGGGTGCGGTTCACGATCCAGACGTTCTGCTCACCCATGATCAGCGCCGTGTACACGGCGGCCCGCGCTGCGCCCCCGGCGCCGAGCACGATCACGTCCGCACCCTGCTCAAAGGTGTACCCGGCGTCGGCCAGCGCCTGCCTCAGGCCGGGCGCGTCGGTATTGTCACCGTGCAGCCGACCGTTCCGGTGCACGATGGTGTTCACGGCCCCGATGGACCGCGCCGCCTTACTCAGGGAGTCCAGCAGCGGCAGCGCAGTCTCCTTGTGCGGCAGGCTGAGGTTCGCACCCAGCACGCCGGTCTCCCTCAGGCTAGAGACGGCCGCGGGGAGGTCCGGAGCGGGCACCTGCCGCGCCTCGTAATTCCCGTTCAGGCCGGCGTGGGCGAAAGCGGCGCGGTGCATTCGGGGAGACAGCGAGTGGGCCGCCGGGTCCGCGAACAGGTAGGCACGCAGCGGTTGGGCAGGGTCCGGCACGGTCACCCCATCAGTCTATGTCAGTCCGCGCCGCCGACTGGCCGGGTGTGCGGCGGGAAACTAAGGGAAATGGGGGATGCGGCTGCGCGTGGCGTGGGCGCACAATGTGCCGGGGGGCACGGCCCCCGCGCGCGGCCATGCGCGAGAATGCGGGCCTCCGACCTCACCCTTCGTTTCTTTCCCTGAGCCCCACGTGGTGGGGTGGGACCTGCGCTTCACGCGCGACTGGAGATGATTTGACACAGCCTCAACAGGACAGCGGCCTCCCCGTTCCCGGCGCGTTCAGCGCGACCGTCACCCTGGAGAACCAGCGCGAGGCGTATGCGCTGCTCGGGGCTGGAGACGCGAACCTGCGCCGCATGCGTGAACTCACGAAGGCGAAACTCGTGGCGCGCGGCGAGACCATCACGATCACCGGCGACGAGGAGCAGGTCCGCAGCGCCGAACGCATGGTGCGCGACGCCCTGGACGTCGTGCGCGGCGGCGGTGAACTGACCCCGGACAGCCTGCTGCGCTCCGCGCGCCTGAGCGGCGAGGGCCGCAGCCTCGCGGCAGAGACGCAGGTGACCGGCCTGAGCCTCCCGCGCGGCCTGAAACCCAAGACGCCCGGCCAGAAACAGTACCTGGACAGCATCGATAAAAGTGACATCACGTTCGGGATCGGCCCGGCCGGGACCGGCAAGACGTACATGGCGGTCGCCATGGCCGTGCAGGCCCTGAAGGCGAAGAAGGTCAAGCGCATCATCCTGACCCGCCCTGCCGTGGAGGCCGGGGAGCGCCTTGGCTTCCTGCCGGGCGACCTGCAGGCAAAGATTGACCCGTACCTGCGCCCGCTGTACGACGCGCTGCAGGACATGCTCGATCAGGAGAAGTTCGAGTCGTACCTGACGAGCGGCGTGATCGAGATCGCCCCGCTGGCCTTCATGCGCGGCCGCACGCTGAACGACGCGTTCATCATCCTGGACGAGGCGCAGAACACCACGGGCGAGCAGATGAAGATGTTCCTGACCCGCATGGGCTTTTCATCCAAGGTCGTCGTGACCGGCGACGTCACGCAGATCGACCTGCCCCGCCACGTCACGAGCGGACTGGCGGTCGCCAAGCGCGTGCTGGGCAGCATCGACGGCATCGCGTGGCACGAGTTCACGGACGCCGACGTGGTCCGCCACCCCCTGGTGGGCCGCATCATCAAGGCGTACGAGACCGCCGAGAACGCCGAGCAGGACAAGCGCGCCGCGCGCCGCGGCGAATTCGCCAGCATCCCCGAAGGCGAAGGGGACGCAGCGGCAGCAAGTGAACGGTAGCTAGCAGATCGTTGAAGGAGGAGCCCGGCGCGCAGGTTCGCCGGGCTTTTTCCATCCACCATCACCCATCCTCTATCCTCTACGGAGTGATTGATCTGATTGTCCGCAAGACGCCCCCTGCCGGTCTGCGCCCCGCGCTGCGCGGCAGCCTGGAGGCCGTTATGGCGCACTTCGGCGTGCAGGAGCGCGAGGTGACGGTCGTACTCGTCGGAGACCGCACCATCCGTGCCCTGAAGCGCGAGCACTGGGGCGAGGACGCCGTCACGGACGTCCTGAGTTTCCCCACCTGGGAACCCGGCGATCCGTTCATCCCGCCGCACCTGGGGGACATCGTGATCAGTCTGGACACGGCCGCGCGGCAGGCCGAGGCGCGCGGGCACAGCCTGACGCGGGAGGTGGCGCTGCTCGCCAGTCACGGGGTGACGCACCTGGTCGGGCATGACCACCCGCACGCCGAGGGCCTGGGCTTCGAGGAGGGCGCGACCGGACCGGAATGGGCCGTGTTCCACGGCGCCTGGGACGCGGCCCGCGCGGCCCTGCCCGACGGGGCCTGAGCGGACGCCCGGTGCGCAGTGACGGGTCGGCCTGGAACGCGCGCCGCTGGTGGCGCTCGGCGGGCTACGCGTGGGCGGGTATCCGGCACGCCTACCGCACGCAGGCGAACTTCCGCATCGAGTGCTGGGCGGCCCTGCTGGCCCTGGGAGCGGCTGGCATCCTGCGCGCCCCGCTGGCGCCCGTCGCGCTGGCGTGCGCGCTGGTGCTGAGCCTGGAACTCGTGAACACCGCGCTGGAAGCCGCCGTGGACCTCGTCAGCCCCGAACGGCACCCGCTTGCGAAGGTCGCCAAGGACGCCGCGGCCGCCGCCGTGCTGATCGCGTCCGCCGGGGCGCTGCTCGTCGCGGCAGGCACGCTGCTGCCCGCGCTGCTGGAGTTCCTGAGCGGCACTTGAGGGGTTCCGTGCAGTCGGCGCCGGAGTGATGTGCCAGCATGCGCGCGTGCCTTCGCCTGCCGACCTCTCCCCCGCTGCCGTGACCCTGCGGGGCCGACGCCCGCGCGACCTGCCGGTCCTGACCCGCTGGCTGACCGACCCAGACGCCGAGTGGCGGCAGTGGGACGCGCCGTACCTGCCCACCTGGGATACGACAGTGAACCTGCAGCGGTACGCGCAGTCGCTGTCCACGCGGCCGCCCAGCCCGAACGAGCGGGTGGTGGTGGCCGGCGGCGTGGTGGTGGGCATGGTGAACCGCGCCGAGGAGGACCCGGCGGGAAGCGGCTGGTGGGATCTGGGCATCCTGATCTACGACCCGGCGCTCTGGGGGCGGGGGCTGGGGTCGCGGGCACTGGGCCTGTGGGTGCAGGCGACCCTGGACGAGACGGACGCGCACGTCCTGACGTTCAGCACCTGGGGCGGAAACGAGCGGATGATCCGGGCGGCAGTGCGGCTGGGCTTCCGGGAGGCAGGCCGGGTGCGGGAGGCGCGGGAAGTGAACGGTCAGCGGTTCGATGCGGTGCGGCTGGACCTCCTGCGCCGCGAGTGGCCGGGTCTGGACGGGGGGGCGTGACGTGCCGCGCGAGCGAGAGACGCCGGTCAATCCGCCAGGGTTCCTGGCGACGCAGGACCTGAAGGACCGCGGCTGGACGCCAGCCCTGATCCGCCGCTTTCTGGGTGAGCATGACCGCACCCGCCCGAATGGCCTGCGGATGGGTCGCCGCCGCCTGCCCCCAGTGAAGCTGTACGAAGAGGCGCGCGTACTGGACGTGGAGCGGGAGGATTCGTTCCTGGCGGCGCAGGCGCGGGCGGCCGACGCGCGTGAGCGGGCCGAGCGGACCCGCGCGCTACGACAGGCTGCCCGGCTGGAGGCGCTGGAGCGCGCCGCGGCGGAGTACGTGCCGGTGATTCACCCGGAACCGCTGCGGAAGGGCGCGGTACGCAAGGCCCGCGAACCCTACCAGGGCGCGCTGGACGCGCGACTGGACGCCCTGCGCCGCGAGATTCCGAAGCTCACGGCACGCGAGGAGGAGGTCCTGAGCGGGCTCCTGCGGACGCAGCTGGACCGCGCCCTGCACGCCGCCTACCCCTGGTACCCGTCCCCGGATGCCACGCCGGGCCCGGTCCGCACCGGCGGGAACGCGCAGGCGAGCGACTGGCGTGCCTGGGACTGGGACTGAGACCCGCCAGCCGGGTCAGGCCGGGCGAACCCGCTCCCTCCCGGCCAACAGGGGCCGAACACCGCTTCACGTGGACGGTTACAGGACGTCGTCGGCGCTGCCGCGTTTGCGGAGGTTGTTCTGCGTCTTGCGCCAGCGCAGCGCCTTGACGATGGCGGGCGCGGCCGGGTTCAGGTTCAGGTCGTAGGCGGGGTACCAGACGCGCTGCTCACTGAATTTCAGTTTCATCTTGAACACGCCGTAGGAGTGTTTGCTCTCGTCGAGCACGCGGGGAATGCCCCAGAAGTCGAACAGTTCGTACCCGCGCTGTTTCGCGTCCAGCATGGCGTTCCAGTAGAACGCGTCGGGCGCCTTGGCGTCTTTCAGGGGGCTGCCGTCCTCGTTCGTGCGGTCGTCTCGGACGCTGCCGCCGAACAGGTAGTACGTGCCCTTGCCCATGGCCAGGAAGAACCCTCCGGCCAGCGCGCGGCCCTGGTAGCGCGACAGGACGATGTACGCCTCCCCGCCGTGGGCGTTCCCCTCGCGGAGCATGGTCTCGTAGTAGGCGCGGGGGAACGCGCCGAGCTGGGCGCGTTCGTTGGTGGCGGTGAAGATCTCCCAGAACGCGTCGAAGTCGTCGTCCCGTCCGGCGGTCACGCCGAGTTTCTGCGCGGTGCGGACGTTGCGGCGGGCCATGGAGTGCAGCCCGGCGAACAGCTCGTCCTCGCTGCGGGTCAGGTCCGCGACGATGGTGTGCTCGGGCTGCTCGGGGTCCGCGCGGCGGAACGGCCCGTACCCGTCGGGCAACGTGACGTTGTCCGCCGCCAGGAACGGCACCGGAGGCTCGATCTTCAGCAGGGCGTCGGTGGGCCGCGCGATGCGTTTCACAGCGTCCGCCACGTCCGGCAGCAGGTCCAGGCTCTCCAGGGCGGGGCCGCGCGGCGCGTACAGGGTACTGAAGCCCGGCACGAGCCGCTTGCGGATCAGTTGCAGCGCGCCGACCGTACGGCCGTCCTGTTGGATCAGATAGCGGGCGGGCGTCTGTCCGAGCTGCCGTCTGGCCTCGCCGTACCCCCAGCCCTGCAGGGCACTGGTGATGGGCAGGTTCCGCACGGCGTCGTCGTAGACGCGCGGGTCGGTGGTTTCCACGAGGTTCAGGCGCACGCGGGGGATTGTAGCAGCCTGCCTGCACGCCTCATCGCCGTATCACGGTGCGGGGAGGGGCAGAACGCTAGAGTAGCGGGGTGAAACAATTCCTGTTGACCGCCCTGCTGCTGTCGGGGGTCGCCCTGGCACAGACCGACACGACGGCCCCCGCGGCCCCTGCACCGGCCCCCATCGCTGCACCTGCGCAGGACCCCACGGTCGTCGTGGCCCGCGTGGGCACCATGACCTACACCCTCGCCGACTACGAGAAGGCGTTCCGCTTCGCGATCGCGCGAGTCCTGAACGGTCAGGGCATCGGGTACGGCGAGGAGTACCTGACGGAGTTCGCCAGCGCCCGCCCGGACTTCCTCAAGCAGTTCGTGCGGGACCGCGCCCTGGATCAGCTGGCCCGCGCCAGCGGTCAGGTGGACGCCGCCCTGATCGACACGCAGATGCAGGAGGCCCGCGCGGACTTCGAGACGGACGCCGAATTCCTTGACGCGCTGAGGGCCACCGGGTACACCAGCGCGGATGAACTCCGGGCGGAACTGGAGCGCCGCGCGCTGGTCAGCGCGTACCTGGAGAAGGTGCAGGGCCGCTTCACGTTCGGGGACGCGCTGGTTGCCGGGTTCTACAACCTGCACAGGGCCGAATTCCAGCGTGATCCGGAGGCGTGCGTGAAGCACATCCTGGTGCCCACGCAGGCCGAGGCGCAGGCCATCGCCCGGGACCTGGCGGGCGGCGCGGACTTTGCAGCGGTCGCGAAGGCCAAGAGTCAGGACCCGGGCAGCGCCGCGCAGGGCGGTGACCTGGGCTGCTTCGGCCCGGGCGAGATGGTGGCCGCGTTCGACACGGCCAGCTTCAAGGGCCCGGTCAACCAGGTGCAGACCGTGCAGTCGCAGTTCGGCTGGCACCTCGTGCTGGTCACCAAGCGCACCGAAGGCGGCGTGATGCCGCTGACCGAGGCGGCCCCACTGATCCGCCAGAAACTGTCGCAGGACGCCGCGCAGAAGTACCTGGACGCGCAGATCGCCAAGCTGACCACCGAGAGCTTCCCGGAAAAGGTCGCCGTGGTGGCCGCGCCCGCCACGAAGTAACCGCGGTTCTCACAGCAGAATTTATTGAAGGTGCCCTTCACTAGTCCTGAACGAGCGGAGCGAGCACCCGACAACACCAGCGGTTGGAAGTGGAATTGAAGGGCGTGGTGGTGGCCCTTCAATGGAACTGGACACCGCCGTCAGAGGGGCGGAGTGATCGTCTCCGCCCCTCTGAACCGAGCCAAGTGGGTCGCCGTAGAAACCAGCGGCTGGGAGGGGAATGGAGGGGCGTGCCGGTGGCCTCTCCACCCAACTGAACGCCGGTGTGAGACCGGCAGGTCATACAGGAAGGGCCGACCGCAGGACTACAGCGGTCGGCCCTTCGGGGTGGCGTCAGCTCCAGTCGGCGGGGCGGTCGGTCAGACCGAAGTGCCAGGCGATGGCCTGCGCGATCCGCTGCGAGGCCTGCCCGTCGCCGTACGGGTTGCGCGCGGCGCGCATGGTGGCCAGGGTAGCCTCGCGGCCCAGCAGGTCCAGCAGGGTGGCTTCCAGCTGCGCGGGATCGTTCCCGGCGAGCCGAAGCACCCCGGCCTCGACGCCCTCGGGCCGCTCGGTGACGTTGCGCAGCACCGCGACGGGCACGCCGAGCGCCGCGCCCTCCTCCTGCAGGCCGCCGCTGTCCGTGGCGAGCAGGCGCGAGGCGGCCATCAGGGGGGCCATGTCGCTGTAGTCGAGCGGATCGGTCAGTTCGAAGTTCGCCACGCTCTCCAATGCTGGACGCACGGCCTCCTGCACGGCGGGTGAGAGGTGAACCGGGTAGATGAAGTGGTGCTCCGGGTGCGCCTGCGCCACGCGCGCGAGGGCCTGGGCCATCTCGCGCATCATGGGCTGGTTCTCGCGGCGGTGCATGGTGACGGTCACGAGGGGTTGCCCGGCGTCCACGCGGGCCTGCCACGCGGCGCGCAGCGGGACGCGCCCGGCCACCTCGCGCACGGCGTCCACGGCGGTCTGACCGGTCACGACGATGCCGTCCGGGGCCTTGCCCTCGCGCAGCAGGTTCGCCTTGCTGCCTGCCGTGGGCGCGAAATCCAGGGTGCTCAGGACGCCGGTCAGGCGGCGGTTGGCTTCCTCCGGGAAGGGTTCACTCAGGCTGCCGCTGCGCAGGCCCGCCTCGACGTGCCCGACCGGAATGCCCTCGTAGAAGGCGCTGAGGGCCACGCAGAAGCTGGTGCTGGTGTCCCCGTGCACGAGGACCATGTCGGCGCCCATCTCGCGCAGCGTCCGCCCGGCCTGCGGGACGATCCGCGCAGTCAGGTCCGCGAGGGTCTGCCGGTCGGTCATGACGTTCAGATCGCGGTCCGGGGTCAGGCCGAACACGTTCAGCGCGCCGTCCAGCATCTGCCGCTGCTGCCCGGTGGACAGGATCTGGGCGCTCAGGCCGGTCTGGGCCTGCACGGCGCGGTACACGGGGGCCATCTTGGTGGCTTCGGGGCGGGTGCCGAAGGCCAGGACAATGTTCTTCATTCGTCTCCCTGCCCGGTCTGGGCCATTTCGAGGTTGCGGGCGCGCACGCGGCGGTACGCGACGAAGATCAGGCACAGCATGGCGGTCACGATCGTCCCCAGGATCGCCTGGAAGCGCAGGCCCTGGAGGCTCATGCCGACCGCGCCGCAGGCCAGCGCGACCAGCCACAGGATCACGGCGGTGCGGCGGGCGCTGCTGGTGCGCGCCAGGACGCGGTGGTGGATGTGGGTCTTGTCCGGGTGGCGCAGCGGGTTGCGGATACCGCGCGCCAGCCGCCCGATGACGACCTGGGTCGTGTCGAGCAGCGGGAGGGCCAGCACGATCAGCGGCACGATCAGGCTGGCCCCGGCACTGAACTTCAGGGTACCGAGCAGGCTGACGGCCGCCAGGGTGTAGCCGAACAGGGTGCTGCCGGCGTCGCCCATGATGATGCGGCTGGGGTTGAAGTTGTGCCGCAGGTAGCCCAGGGCCGCGCCGGACAGTCCGGCGAGTAGGACGACGGCAGCGGCGCGGTCCGGGAACTGCGCGGCGGTCGCGAGCAGCACGAAACTGGCCACGAAGGCTACGCCCCCCACGACGCCGTCGACACCGTCGAGCAGGTTCACGGCGTTCGTGAGGGCCACGACCCACAGGATGGTGACGACGGTGCTCAGCGGCTGGTTGATCGCGTCGGGCAGCACCGGGATGAAGGGGATGGCGTTCAGATCGATGCGCAGGTCGTTGACGAGGAGCAGGATGGCCGCGAACGTCTGGACGAGCAGGCGCGTGACGGGCGAGAGGCCGTACTGGTCGTCGATGAACCCGACGAGGACCAGCATGGACGCGCCCAGCAGGATGGCCAGCACCTGAATGTTCACGATATCCACCGCGATGGGACGCAGCGCCCACGCGAGGATGATGCTGACGATGAATCCGCCGTAGATGGCCAGCCCCCCGGCGTTCGGGAGGGGTTCCTTGTTCAGGCGGCGTTCGTTGGGCTGATCGGCCCAGCCGACCTGGATGGCGAAGTCACGCAGGCGCGGAATGAAGAACCAGGTGAACACCCCGGCGCTGACGAAGGTGATCAGGACGCTGAGGAAGCCGCTTCCGGTCAGGTCGGCGATGCCCAGCTGGGCGGCAAGTGTGCGGAGTGACTCCATAAACGGCCCAAGTGTACCGGCTGCCACCGCGAGAAGGTTCAGGTGCGCTGAATGCGGTCTCATCCACTGCGGTTCAGGGGCTGACGGCGAGGGTCGTGACGCTCGCCAGGCCGTCCAGCGGTCCGGCGCCCACGTGCAGGGTGCGGCTGTCGGCACTCCACGCCAGGAAGGTCGGGGCGCGGTCCAGCGGGCCACTGCGGGTGCGTTCCTCACCGGTGGCCGCGTCCACCAGGGCCACGACCCAGCCGCCGGGAGACGGCGTGACGACGGCCAGGAGCAGACTGTCGGGACTGAACCGGCTCAGGGGTCCGCCCGGCAGGCTGGCGTACGGCTGCCGCTGGCCGGTGCGGTACAGATCCGTTCGTCCGTCGGGGCGGGCGTAGGCGTGCACGCCCTTTCCGCTGATCTGCACGTCGCGGTAGCGCACGCCCGGCTGGACTGGAAGTGGGAAGGTCTTGCGGTTGGCCAGCAGCTGCACGCGGGGCTCGCCCTGCCGGGGGAACAGGTACGCGCGGGTGGCGTCGGGGGACAGGGTCACGTGGGCGAGGCCGGGGGCCGGGGCTGAGAAGATGACCGTGCCGGATTTCGGCGCGGTGACACTCAGCCCCGACCCGGACCAGGTGACCACGTGGTTGCCCCAGTGGTTCACGCTGAGCTGGGTGGCGCCTGCCTGCGCCGGGAGCGGGCGGCCCGTGCTGCCCCGCAGTTCGGTCAGGCCGCTGGGTGTCAGGCCGTACGCGGACCGCTGCGCGCCGCCCACAGCCAGCCAGCGGCGGGGGTCGGGGGCGTGGGCAGGGTCTGCGGCGGGCACGGTGATCAGGGTGCCGGTGCTGTCCACCGCGCCGCCCTCGACGGCGCCGGGCAGACGCCACAGGGGGCGCGTGGACGTCAGGTCCGCCGGGCGAACGGTCAGGGTGGTCCCGATCAGGGTCAGGACGTCCTCCTGCGGGGAGAGCCGGGCGGGCTGGGCCGACTGCTGGGCGACCGGCCAGCGGCGTTCGCGGTGTCCGGTCTGGATGTCCCGCACCTGGGTCTCGCCAGGGCGCAGCAGCAGGACCGTGTTGTTGCGCAGCGGCAGGGCCGTGTACTGTCCACCCGCTTCCGGGTCTGACGGTCTCAGCACCGTGGTGGACGGGAAGCCGTCGCGCAGGGCCACGAGGGTCGGGCCGAGCTGCGCCGTGGCCGAGCGGCCATCGGCACTGAACGCCACGACTGCCGGTGGGCAGGTGGCGTCGCAGGTGAGGCCGCTGAGCGTGCGGATGGCGGCGGTGACCAGGGTGGCGGTGTCGATCAGCTGCACCCGCGCCCCCCGCACGAGGACAGCCCGGGTGCCCTCCAGGTTCAGGTCCAGGCTGGTCACGGGGGTCGGGTCCAGCGTCACTCGCTCCCCACCGGGCCAAGTGAGGCGCTCGAGGCCGCGGGCAGACGCGAGGAGCAGCGTGCCGTCCGGCAGGAAGCCAAAGCCACTCAGCGTCCCGGCGTCCACCTTGGCCAGCGTGGCGCCGTTCAGATTCACGACCTGAAGGGACTGGCCGGTCTGGACCGCCACCTGGGTCGCGTCGGGACTGACCCGCACCGCCTCGCAGGGGCGGCCCAGCCAGACCGCGCGCCGCTGGCCGCCGCTGATCTGGCTGAGCAGACGTTCGCCCACGCAGGCGTGCACGCCTCCCTGCCGGTCCCAGGTGGCGTCTGACAGACGCGGGTCGCCGGGGAGGACCGGCGTGTCGCGGACCGTGAGGGTCACGGCGCCAGCGCTGCTCAGCAGGCCGGTCAGGAGGGTGGCGGCGAGACGGGCGGAGCGGCTGGGCACGCGCCGGAGTGTAGCGCGGGTGGGCCGGGCGCATCTGGCCCGGCCCACCGCACCTGCCGTCAGGTCAGAACGAGTAGCTCTTGGGCACCACGACCACGCCGTTGTCCGTGACGGTGAAGCCGCGCGCGCGGTCCTCCTCGACGTCCACACCGATCTTCGTGCCGGGCGGAATGATCACGTTCTTGTCGACGATGCAGTTGCGGATGTGGGCGTGGCGGCCGACCTCGACGTCGTCGAACAGCACGCAGCTTTCCACCAGGGAGTACGAGTGGGTGCGGACGCCGCGGCCCAGCAGGCTGTCGCGGACGGTGCCGCCGCTGATGATGGCGCCCCCGGCCATGATGGAGTTGAACGCCTGCCCCTTGCGGCCGTCGCTCTCGTGGACGAACTTGGCGGGCGGGGAGAACTCGCTGCTGGTGCGCAGCGGCCACAACTCGTTGTAGATGTCGAACTCGGGGTTGACGCTCACGAGGTCCATGCTGGCCTCGAAGTAGGCGTCGAGCGTCCCGACGTCGCGCCAGTAGGTGTTCGGGGCGGTCTGGCCGGGGATGGGGTTCCGGTGGAAGTCGTACGCCATGACGTTGTACCCGTCGCTCAGGGCGCGGGGGATGACGTCCCCGCCGAAGTCGAAGCCGATCTCGCCGCCGCCCATGTTCGTCTCGAGCAGTTCCTCCAGCGCGCGGCGGGAGAAGATGTAGTTCCCCATGCTGGTCAGGCTCACGCCCTCCTGGCCGGGGATGCTGGGTGGGTTCTTGGGTTTTTCCAGGAAGTCCGTGACGCGCCAGTTGTGGTCGACGTGCATCACGCCGAACTGGTGCGCCTGCGCCTGCGGCATCGGGTACGCGGCGATGGTCACGTCCGCGCGGGTCTCGATGTGCTTCTGCAGCATGTGCTCGACGTTCATCTTGTAGATGTGGTCGCCGCTGAAGATCGCGACGTAGTCCGCCTCGTAGTTGTCGATGAGGTGCATGTTCTGGTACACGGCGTCGGCGGTGCCGCGGTACCAGACGGGTCCGAGTTCCTCGATGCGGTACATCTGCGCGGGCACCAGCGTGATGAAGTAGTCGCTGAGGAACGTCCCGAAGCGCCAGCCGCGCTGAATGTGCTCGGTGAGGCTCTGCGCCTTGTACTGCGTGAGGACGTAGATGGAGAACACGCCGCTGTTGATGAAGTTGTTGATGGCGAAGTCGATGATGCGGTACTTGCTGCCGAACGGCACGGCCGGTTTGCTGCGCTTCTGCGTCAGCGGGGCCAGGCGACTGCCCTGCCCGCCCGCGAGGATCATTCCCAGAACGCGTGGTTTCATGTGTGCTCCCTCCAGTGAACCGGTGGACGTGGGCCGAGGCTTCGTGTGCTGACATTCACAATACCGTTCCCGCCGGGCGGGGTTCGCCGGGGCGGACTGCACAGCCGGGCGCCCAGATGCCGGGGCGGCGTCACCCTAGCGGGCCAGTGCAGCGCCGAGGTGCCGACGGGCTTCATCTGAACTTAAGAGGGGAGCGCCCAGTTGCGTGCGGGTGAAGGTCAGCTGCCTCCTGGCATACTGCCGGGTGGCGAGCGTGATCTGCGCGGCGGCCTGCGGGACGCTCAGGGTGCCCCGGGCCACGGCCAGCGCCTCCCGGTAGCCGAGGGCCTGCCACACGGTGGGGCGCGGCGGGCCTTCCGGGTCGACCTGCCCGGCCAGCCACGCGGCCTCGTCGGCCCAGCCGGCCTGGAACATGGCCAGCACGCGGCCGTGCATGCGGGCTTCCAGGTCGTCGGGTGGGCGGGTGAAGGCGATGGGCTGGTACCGGAAGGCCGGTTCGCTGCGGCCGAACGCGCCGGGGTACCGGCCGGTGCGGCGGTGGACCTCCACAGCGCGGACCACGCGGCGCGGGTTGCGCTCCATGCGGGCCGCCTCGGCGGGATCGGCCGCAGCGATGTCGGCCAGCAGGGCGTCCAGGCCGCGCGCCGCCAAGTCGTGCTCGACCTGCGCGCGCACCTGGGGGTCGCTGGGCGGGGTCAGGGGCAGGCCGCGCATGAGGCCCTGCAGGTAGAAGCCGGTGCCGCCCACGACGACCGGCACCCGGCCCCGCGCCAGCACGTCCCGGATGGCAGTCTCGGCCAGTGAGACGAAGCGCGCCACGTCGAACGACTCGTGCACGTCCGCCACGTCGATCAGGTGGTGCGGCACGCTGGCCCGGTCGGCGGGGCCGGGCTTGGCCGTGCCGATGTCCAGTCCGCGGTACACGGTGAAGGCGTCCGCGCTGACGATCTCCGCCCCGACTTCCTGGGCGGCGGCCAGCACCAGGGCGGATTTCCCGGCAGCGGTCGGCGCGGTCAGGATCGGGATAACGGGAGGGAGCGGGTCGGACGGCACGGGGCCGATCATAGCGGGATGGCTATCCGGGGCCGGTGTGTCTCCGGGGGTAGAGTTGACGCACAGTGTCGCGCGGGCCCTGGGTGTTAGCCTGAGCCGCATGAATGAGCCGGTGCTGGCCCGACTGCAACACCTCATGACGCTGCGCGAGGAGGTCGAGACCCTCGCGGGCCTGGGCCCCTGGACGCCCGCCGCGGACTGGTGCGACGGGGACACCCATCTGGAACTGCACCTCGACGTGCCCGGCGTGCAGCCGGACACGCTGGAACTGCTCGAGGACGGCGACCTCGTGACGGTCGCGGGCCAGCGGGCGGAAACGGCGCGGCTGCTGCGGCACGAGCGGCCCAGCGGGACGTTCCGCCGCACGTTCACGTTTCCCGAGCCGGTCCTGCCGAACACCGGGCAGGCCAGCCTGAACGGCGGGGTGCTGACCGTGAAGTTCGAGAAGCGTCACCCGACCATCAACGTGCAGGTGAACGGGCCGGAATGACGCCCGGCGCGCCGTGACCCGCGGCGCTTGGTGCCCCCGGCGGGAATGCGCGGCGGGGGCATCGCTTATCCTGCGGGTATGGGTTTCGTTCTTCGGCTGCTGGTCAGTGCTCTGGCCCTGTACCTCCTGACCCGCGTGTACGGCGGGGTGAGTTTCGCGCCGGGCGCGGACGTGCTGAGCGTCGTCATCGCGGCCCTGGTGATGGGGATCGTGAACGCACTGGTCCGGCCGGTGCTGCTGCTGCTGTCCCTGCCGGTGAACGTGCTGACGCTGGGGCTGTTCACACTGGTCGTGAACGGCGTGGTGCTGTGGCTGGTGGCGGCCGTGACCGCACTGGACGTGTCGGGGTTCGGGGCGGCGATCATCGGCGCGGTGGTCCTGGCCGTGATCTCATGGGTGCTGGACGCCGTGGTGGGCGCGCTGGGTCTGGAGGACCGCAAGTGACGGTGGTGCTGCCGCAGGTGCTGTCGTCGCCCGAGACGCTGCGGGCGCGTCTGGCGGGGCGGCGGGTGACGTTCGTGCCCACCATGGGGTACCTGCATGAGGGTCACGCGACCCTGATCCGCGCGGCGCGCGAGGCGGCCGGGGACGGCCTGGTGGTGGTCAGCGTGTTCGTGAATCCCCTGCAGTTCGGTCCGAACGAGGACCTGAGCCGCTATCCGCGTGACCTGGACCGGGATCTGCGCGTGGCGGGCGAGGCGGGCGCGGACGTGGTCTTTCACCCTGACGTGGACACGATGTACCCGGCCGGGTTCAGTACCCGCGTTACGGTGGATGGCGTCAGCGAGGGCCTGGACGGCGCGGCCCGTCCCGGGCATTTCACGGGTGTGGCGACGGTCGTGCTGAAACTGTTGAACCTCGTGCGGCCCGACGCAGCGCTGTTCGGGGAGAAGGACTGGCAGCAGCTGGCCGTGATCCGCCGCATGGTCCGCGACCTGAACGTGGGCGTCGAGATCCGCGGGGTGCCCACGGTCCGCGCGGCGTCCGGTCTGGCCCTGAGCAGCCGCAACAGTTACCTGACGGGCGGGCAGCTGGAGCGCGCGGCGGTGCTGTCCCGCGCGCTGCGGGCCGTGCAGGCAGCGTTCGCGGTGGGCGAGCGGTCCACGGGTGCCCTGGAGGCAGCCGGGCGGGAGGTGCTGGCGCAGGAGCCGGACCTGAGCCTGGACTACCTGACGGTCGTGGATGGTGACATGCGGGCGCGGGAAATGGTGGACAATGACCCCATGAACCGCGTCTTGGTGGCGGCCCGGCTGTTCGGGGTGCGTCTGATCGACAACATGGCCCTCATCCATCCGGAGGCCCGATGACCCTTGACGAACTGCTGCGCGAGATGGTGGGCCGCCGCGCCAGCGACGTTCACCTGCAGGCTGGCAGCCCCCCGATGGGCCGCATCGACGGGCATCTCGTGCCGTTCGGGACGCAGCCGCTGATGCCGCCCGACACGATGCTGCTGGCGCAGTCGCTGATGAACGCCGACCAGTGGGACGACTTCACGTACCGCAACGAACTGGACCTCGCGTACAGCGTGTCCGGCCTGGGCCGGTTCCGCTGCAACGTGTTCCGGCAGCGCGGCGCAGTCGGGATGGTCATGCGCATCGTGTCCGACACGATTCCTGGCTTCGAGGCGCTGGGCCTGCCTGCCGACGTCATGCGGGGGCTGGCGGACCATCCGCGCGGCCTGATTCTGGTGACGGGTCCCACGGGCTCCGGGAAGAGCACCACGCTCGCCAGCCTGATCGACCACATCAACCGCGCGTACGCGTACAACATCATCACCATCGAGGACCCGATCGAGATCCTGCACAAGAACAAGAAGAGCATCGTCGTGCAGCGCGAGGTCGGATCGGACACGCGGGACTTCCGGATCGCCCTGAAGTACGCCATGCGCCAGGATCCGGACGTGATCATGATTGGCGAGATGCGCGACAAGGAGACCGTCGAGGCCGCCCTGAGCGCCGCGCAGACCGGTCACCTGGTGGTCAGTACGTTGCACACGCAGGACGCGGTGCGCAGCGTGAACCGCATCATCGACTTTTTCCCGCCCTTCGAGCGCGAGCAGGTGCGCCTGCAACTGGCCGAATCCCTCGTCGGGATCGTCAGCCAGCGCCTGCTGCGCCGCGCCGACGGCGTGGGGCGCGTCCTGGCGCTGGAGGTGCTGCAGAACACGCCGCTGATCCAGGAGTACATCAAGGACGAGGACAAGACCCCGCTGATCAAGGACGCGCTGATCGAGGACAACATCCGCGGGATGCACACCTTCGATCAGCACCTGGTGCAGCTGTACCGCAACACGCTGATCACCATGGAGGAGGCGCTGAGTGCGGCGACCAGTCCACACGAACTGAAACTGATGGTGACCCGGAGCGGCATCAGCTTCTGACCACCCGCAGGCCCCCTCCGTGAGGGGGTCTTTCGTTGTCTGGGTGGGCGTGCGTGGAGGTTCGGGAGCGTGGTATGCTGCGCGGGTCAGCGCGGCATCAACGGACACCTGGGCTTCATTCACGTACCCCGGTTACCCGACCCGCCCACACCGTCCGGTGAGGGGCCCATTCGCGGGTAAGAGCAGGGGCGATAAAGGTAGGCACGTCATGGCAGAAGTGATTCTGGAGCACATCAACAAGCGGTACGGCACGAAGCACCACGCGGTGAAGGACTTCAACCTGCACATCCAGGACCGCGAATTCATGGTGTTCGTCGGGCCGTCCGGCTGCGGGAAGTCCACGACGCTGCGTATGATCGCGGGTCTGGAGGACATCAGCGACGGCATCCTGAAGATCGGGGACCGCGTCGTGAACGACGTGCCGCCCAAGGACCGCGACATCGCGATGGTCTTCCAGAACTACGCGCTGTACCCGCACATGAACGTGTACGAGAACATGGCCTTCGGCCTGAAGCTCCGCAAGACCCCCAAGGAGGAGATCGACAAGCGCGTGCGTGACGCCGCGAAGATCCTCCAGATCGAGCACCTGCTGGGCCGCAAGCCCAAGGAACTGTCCGGCGGTCAGCGTCAGCGCGTCGCGATGGGCCGCGCGATCGTCCGCGAGCCGAAGGTGTTCCTCATGGACGAGCCGCTCTCGAACCTGGACGCCAAGCTGCGCGTCGAGATGCGCTCGCAGATCAGCCAGCTGCACCGCCGCCTGGGCGCGACCATCGTGTACGTGACCCACGACCAGGTGGAGGCCATGACGCTGGGCAACCGGATCGTCGTCATGCGCGACGGCGTGATCATGCAGGTGGACACCCCCATGAACCTGTACGACTTCCCGCAGAACAAGTTCGTGGCGGGCTTCATCGGCAGCCCCAGCATGAACTTCCTGACGGGCCGCGTGCAGAACGGCGAATTCATGGTCGGTGAGAACCGCGTGTCCCCCATGGGCCGCCTCGCGCAGAGCCTCAAGGCCTACGAGGGCAAGGACGTCCTGATGGGCATCCGTCCCGAGCACCTGGGTATGGTCGGCATGACCGATATTCCCCGTGGTTCGAACGTCCTGCGCGGACAGGTCGTCGTGGTGGAACCCCTGGGTGCCCAGACGGACCTGATCATCGACGTGGCCGGGCAGCACATCACCGCGAAGGTCGAGGGTCAGGCGAATGTCCTGCCGGGCGACAGCGTGGACCTGCTGGTCGATCAGACCCGCCTGCACGCCTTCGATCCCAGCAGCGAGGCCGCCGTGGACCGCGGCACGCCCTCCGGTACGCGCGGTCAGGCCGATACCCCCGGCCTGGGCTACGAGTACGCTGCGGCCGCCACGACCTACTGACGGCAGAATTCAGCGGTCGTGAGGGGTTCCCTCACGACCGCTGAATCGGGTGGAGCGAGTCTCTGAAAAAGGCGCGGCTGGAAGTGAAGTTGAGGGTCATGTTGTCGGCCACTCAACGGAACTGGATACCGCTGTGAATCCAGGTGTCCCTCGGGGCCAGCTCTCCCGTCACCGGGGGCTGGCCCTTTTGCGTGTAGGGCGCGTCACGGCTGACTTGCGGTAGAATCGCCGCACCCCACACAGGTCCGGTGCGCTGCCTTCCGCGCGGCGCCGCCGGTACCGTCTCCCCAAGGAGCATTCATGAAGAAAGTTGTCCTGACCCTCGCGGCCCTGACCCTGCTCACCACCGCTCACGCCCGCACCTGGGCGGAGATCAAGCAGTCCGGGACCATCAAGATCGCCACCGAGGGCGCGTTCCCTCCGTTCAACGTGATGAAGGGCAAGGTCCTGACGGGCTTCGAGGTGGACCTCGCCAACGCCCTGGCCAAGCAGCTGGGCCTGAAGGTCCAGTGGGTCACGCAGCCTTTCGACAACCTGCTGATCGGCCTGGGGCAGGACCGCTACGACTTCGTGATCGCCAGCCACGGCATCACGCCCGAGCGCCAGAAGGCCGTGGACTTCACGAACCCCCACTACTGCACGGGGGGCGCGATCGTCACCAAACCCGGTGGCCCCATGACCGCCGCCGCGCTGAAGGGCAAGACGGTGGCCGTGCAGGTCGGCACCACGTACCTGGAGAACGCCCGCAAGGTGCCCGGCATCAAGGACGTCAAGACGTTCCCCAAGGACACCGACGCGCAGGCCGCCCTCATGGCGGGCCGCGTGGACGCCTGGGTGGGCGACAAGTTCACCGGCCTGGACCTCGTGAAGGCGCAGAAGGGCAAGGTCATGCAGGGTGATCTCCTGTTCAAGGAGCAGATCGCCATGGCCGTGAAGAAGGGCAACTCCAGCCTGCTGAAGGAACTGAACTCCGCTCTGGCCAAGGCACTGAACAGCGGCACCTACGCGAAGCTGAGCAGCCAGTACTTCGGTACGGACGTCCGCTGCAAGTAAGGGACCCGTGAACGCGCCCCGACCGGATTCTGGTCGGGGCGTTCTGCTGCGGCCGTTCTGCTGCGGCGCGGGTCAGGCAGCCTTCCCAGACGGCGGGCGAAGTGTGGCATTATCCATCAAATGCAACCCGGTTCCCCTTCCGTGCCTGCTCCTCTCTGCCGGAGGAGCCCATGACCGCCAAGTCTGTTCCTCCGCGCGCCTCGCAGCCCCTCGGGTTGGGTGCACTGCTGCTGTGGCTGGGTGGCGCAGCGGCCGCGTTCCTGGCGCTGTTCTGGCTGATCACCGTGATCCTGCGCCAGATGCCCGAACCGATCGGCCCCCGCGCCGACCTGTTCGTAGACGGAGCGCGGATGACCCTGCAACTGACCCTGGTGGCGGGCGTGATCGGCCTGATCGTGGGGACCGTGGCGGGCATCCAGAAGACCAGTGCGCTGTGGTGGGTGCGCGCCCCGGCCAGCGTGTTCATCTGGCTGGTGCGCGGCACGCCGCTGCTGGTGCAGATCCTGTTCGTGTACAACGCCCTGCCGCCCATCCTGAAGAGCATCGGCATTGACGTGCAGCTGAACGAGTTCTGGTCGGCCGTGATCGCGCTGGCCCTGAACGTCGGCGCGTACAACGCGGAGGTGATCCGCGCGGGCATCCTGGCGGTGCCGCGTGGGCAGACCGAGGCGGCGCGCAGTCTGGGCCTCAGCGGGCCGAAGACGATGACGACCGTGGTCCTGCCGCAGGCGCTGCGGATCGTGGTGCCGCCGCTGGTGAACAACCTCGTGGCGCTGCTGAAGGACTCCTCGCTGGCCAGCACCATCGCGCTGCTGGAACTGTCCCTGGCGGGCTCGCGCGTCAGCAGTGAGACGTTCATGCCCATCCCGGTGCTGACGACCATCGCGGCCGTTTACCTGGCGCTGACGACCGTGATGACGTTCTTCACGGATCAGCTGGAACGCCGCCTGAAGATCGCCTCGCGCTGAGTGGGGAATACAGGGAGGCGCCCCCGGTGATCGGGTGGCGCCTCTCCCCTGCCTGGGGCCGTCCGGGCATGAGAAGAGGCCGGTGGGCGCGCTGCCCCCGGCCTCCCCTGCTGGCAGTTTTTAAACTTCCAGCGCCTTCTTGTTGATGAAGGGCATCTTGTCGCGCAGTTCCTTCCCAACGACTTCCAGGGTGTGGTCGCGCATCTTGCCGCGCTGCTCCTCCATGAAGGGGAAGCCGGCCTCGGCGTCGGCGATGAAACGCTCGGCGAACTTGCCGGTCTGGATGTCACTCAGGACGCGGCCCATCTCGGCTTTCGTCTCGGCGGTCACGACGCGGGGGCCGGTGACGTAGTCGCCGAACTCGGCGGTGTTGCTGATGCTGTGGCGCATGCCTTCGAAGCCCTTCTCGTAGATCAGGTCGACGATCAGCTTGACCTCGTGCAGGGTCTCGAAGTACGCGATCTCGGGCTGGTACCCGGCTTCCACGAGGGTCTCGAAGCCCGCCTGGATCAAGTGGGTGACGCCGCCGCACAGGACGCTCTGCTCGCCGAACAGGTCGGTCTCGGTCTCTTCCTTGAAGGTGGTTTCGAGCACGCCGGCGCGGGTGCAGCCGATGCCGTTCGCGTACGCCAGGGCGATGTCGCGGGCGTGGCCGGTGGCGTCCTGCTGCACGGCGAAGATGCCGGGCATGCCTGCACCGTCGGCGTAGACGCGGCGCAGCATGTGGCCGGGGCCTTTGGGCGCCACGAGGAACACGTCCACGTCGGTGGGGGGCGTGATGCGGCCGAAGTGCACGTTGAAGCCGTGCCCGAACGCCAGGGCCTTCCCGGCGCTGAGGTGCGGGGCGATGCTCTGCTCGTACGTTTTGGGCTGCTGCTCGTCGGGGATCAGGAGCATGATCACGTCGGCTTCTTTGGTGGCGTCCTCGATGCTGGCGACGCGCAGGCCGGCCTGTTCGGCCTTGGCGCGGCTGGCGCTGCCGTCACGCAGGCCGACGACGACGTTGAAGCCGCTGTCCCGCAGGTTCTGCGCGTGGGCGTGCGCCTGGCTGCCGTAGCCGATGATGGCGATCAGCTTGTTCTCGATGGGGGCGGTGCTCACGTCGCGGTCGTAGTACATTTTTGCAGCCATGTTCGGGATTCTCCTACAGAAAGTGAGTGGGGGCAGGGTGTGGACTAGGCGGGTTCAGGGGGCGTTGATAGTGGATAGTTGATGGTTGATCGGTTTCCTTTCAACTGTCAACTTTCAACCATCGACCTAGAACAGGTTGGGGACGTGGCGGGCGCGTTCCTCGCGCGGCTGGACTTCCAGGGTGGGTTGCAGGGCCTGCGTTTCGCCCTCGTGGTAGACGTGGGCGGGGATGTCGGCGTTGCTGCCTCGGGTCAGGGCGATGCGGCCGGTGCGCATGGTTTCCAGGATGCCGAAGGGGCGCATCTGTTCGATGAACGCGGTGATCTTGCCCTCGTCGCCGGTGACTTCGAAGGTGAGGGCGTGGCGGCCGACGTCCACGATGCGGCTGCGGAAGTCCTCGGCGATCTGGCGGACCTCGACGCGGCTCTCGGGGGTGATGGCGACCTTCACGAGGACCAGTTCGCGGTCCACGTACTTCTCGAGGCTGTGGTCGATGATCTTGATGACGTCGTGGAGTTTCTCCAGCTGGCGGATGGCCTGTTCGACGACGCCGCGGTCGCCGCTGACGACGATGGTCATGCGGGACACGCCGGGGTGTTCGGTGCTGCCCACGCTGAGGCTCTTGATGTTGTAGCCGCGGCGGCCGAACAGGGCGGTGATGCGGGTCAGGACGCGAGGTTCGTCGCGCACCAGGATGGACAGCAGGTGGTCTCGGACTTCGGTCATGCTTCGCTGGCCTCCTCGGCGGCATCCTGCATCTGCGCGGACAGGTCGGGGCTCTTGGCGGGTTCGGTCTCGATCATCTCGAACAGCGCGGCACCGGCGGGGACCATGGGGAACACGCCGTGTTCGTGCGGCACGACGACTTCCAGCAGGGCGCTCTTGGGGTCGCTCAGCCACGCGTCGATTGCGGCGGGGAGTTCCTCGGCGGTGGTGGCGCGGTAGCCGGGCACGTCGTACGCGTCGGCGAGTTTGATGAAGTCGGGGTTGCTGTCGCCCAGCCAGACCTCCGAGTAGCGTTTCTCGTGGAAGAGTTCCTGCCACTGGCGGACCATGCCCAGGAACGAGTTGTTGATGATGCAGATCTTGACGTTGCGGACGTCGTACATCTTCAGCGTGGCGAGTTCCTGCGCGGTCATCTGGAAGCCGCCGTCCCCAGCGATCACGACCGAGCGCACGCCGGGTTCCGCCATGCCCGCACCGATCGCGGCGGGCAGGCCGAAGCCCATGGTGCCCAGCCCGCCGGAGTTGATCCAGCGGCGGGGTTTCTCGAAGCGGGCGAGCTGCGCGGCGAGCATCTGGTGCTGCCCCACGTCGCTGGACAGGATGTCGTCGGGCCGCAGGCGGTCCACGACGGCCTTCACGGCGTACCCGGCGCCGTACGTTTCGGGCGTGACGGTGCGGCCCTTCCATTCCTCGATCTGCGCCTGCCATTCGGGGCGGGCGGTGGGCTCGGCCCCCTGGGTCAGGAGGAGGGCGGCCTGTTTCGCGTCGCCGCGCACGGGCACGTGGGTGCGGATGATCTTGCCGATCTCGGCCGCGTCGAGTTCCACGTGGATGATCGCGGCGTTCGGCGCGAAACCGTTCACGCGGCCCGTGACGCGGTCGTCGAAGCGCAGGCCGATGCCCAGCAGGACGTCCGCCTCGCTGATCGCGCGGTTCGCGGCGACGCTGCCGTGCATGCCGGGCATGCCCAGCCACAGCGGGTCACTGCTGGGAAACGCGCCCAGGCCCATCAGGGTCGTGATGACCGGGATGTCCCAGGCGCGGGCCAGGGCGGTGATCTCGGCGCTGGCGTCCAGGCTGCCGCCGCCCGCCATGATCACGGGCTTCCTCGCGCCGCGCAGCAGCTCCAGGGCACGCTCGATGCTCTCGGGGCTAGGGGCCGGCGCCTCGGGGCGGGCATGCGGGGCGGGAATCTCGCTGTGGAAGGCGGCCAGCTGGATGTCCTTGGGGATATCCACGAGCACGGGGCCGGGGCGGCCCGACCGGGCGATGCGGATCGCTTCGGCCACGATGCGGGGCAGTTCCTCCACGTCCCGCACCACGTAGTTGTGTTTCGTGATGGGCAGCGTGATGCCGGTGATGTCAGCCTCCTGGAAGGCGTCGGTGCCCATCAGGTGCGACGCGACGTTCCCGGTGATCGCCAGCAGCGGCACGCTGTCGAGCATCGCGTCGGCCAGGCCGGTCACGAGGTTCGTGGCGCCGGGGCCACTGGTGGCCATGCACACGCCGATCTCGCCGGTCGCCTTGGCCCATCCTTCGGCGGCGTGCGCGGCGCCCTGCTCGTGGCGGGTCAGGACGTGCCGGACCTCGGGGTAGAAGGTCAGGGCGTCGTACACGGGCATGATCGCCCCGCCGGGGTACCCGAACACGGTGCTGATTCCGTGGTTCGCGAGGGTCGCCCACAGGGCCTTCGCGCCGGTCATGTCGCCCCGATGCGGGGCGTGCTGTTTGCCGTTGTCTGCCATGGTCTCCTCCGTGCCTGCGCTGGTATGAAAAACCCCCACCCGGGTGTGGGTGGGGGTGTGCGGGTAGGTCGTACGCCTAGCCTCGGACTCCCCCGATGCCAAGAAGTACCACCACAATCGCCGCGCTCATGGACCCACCATAGGCCCCGGTCTGAACCGGGTGCAAGGCGCGTCTAGACCGCCGGGCGTTCCGGCGCCGGGAACAAACGGACGTTCGTACGTGCGGAAAGTTGAAAGTCAAAAGTTGATGGTTGATGGAGTTCGATTCCATCAACCATCAACCGTTCAGCATCAACTCCTGGGGCCGGTTTCGTACACCGCCTGCCAGGCCTTGTACACGGTGCTGACCTTGTCAGTACGCACACCCTTGGCGTCCTTGATGGTGCGGGTGATGTAGAGGCTGAACCCGTCGGCAGCCCAGTCGACCTGCCGGACCACGCCGGGACGCAGGGCGGTATTCACCACGTATCTGGGGGCGGGGTGCGGCACGCGCGCCGTGATCACGGCGGGGCTGACGGTCACGGTCCGCTGCGGCTTGACGCCCCAGACCTCGACGGTCAGGGTGCTCTTGGCGTTGTCGTTGTTCGCCTTGATCAGGATGGGGGCGGTCGTGTCGTTCTTCAGTTTCAGGTCCAGGCCCGGGTCGTACACGGCGGCCTCGAACCCCACCTGCGGTTCGTAGTACCCGACGCGGTACGAGTGCTGGTTGCGTTCCACGACCGGCAGTCCCGCCTGGTACAGCGCGCGGAACACGGTCGTGCTGACCTGGCACACGCCGCCGCCCAGGCCGTCCACAGTGCGGCCCCCGCTGATGATCAGGCCGCCCACGAAGCCGTTCGAAGCGTCGATGCCGCCCAGGCTGTTCAGGAAGCTGAAGACCTCGCCGGACGGGACGACCGCGCCGTTGATCTTGGAGGCGGCGTTCGCGACGTTCGTGCGGCGCGCGGCGCTGCTGCCGTAGTACGTGCTCTTCCCGACGGCGATCAGCTGCAACTTGTCAGCGGCCGGGAGTCTGTCGATGGTCAGGGTGGGCTGGTCGGCCTTGCTGGGGAACACGACGGTCTTCACGGCGGGGTCCAGGACCGCCTTGCGGAACTGGGCGTACGCGGCCGCACGGTCCGTGACCAGTCCGGCCTTCTCCTTCGCCTTGACCAGCTTGCCGCCCTGCAGGACGTAGCGGGCGTTCAGCGCCGGCTGGTCGATGGCGTCGGTCAGCCGGCCGAACGCGGCCTTGAGGGTCTTCTCGTCGGGTTCGATGCCGCTGTCACGAACCCAGTACAGGTCCGCGACCTGCAACGCGGTCAGGCCGCCCTTGCGGGTGGTGCCACCGAGCGTGACCGTGAAGGGCCGGGCGATGGCGTTGCCCTGCTCCACGTAAGTTTTGAGGGTCGCGGCCGTGAGTTTCGCTGCCGTGGACTTCACCGTCACGGTCAGCGCGGTGAGGTCCGGGTTGGCGACGTAGGTGTTCACGGCGCCCGTCACGTCGGCGCTCAGGCCGGGAGTGTCGGCCTTCACGGCGTAGCGTTTGCTGACCTTGTCGAAGTACACGCTGGCGTTCTTCGGGGCGGTGTTCAGCCCGGCGGTCAGGCTGGTCAGCGTGGCGCGGGCCTTCGCGCCGTCCACGGCGGCAGTCAGGGGAAGGTCCTGGGTGGGCGCCTGGCCGATCATGCCCTGAAGTTTTTCCAGTACGCCGCGGTCCTGAGTGATCTTCATGGCGGCGTCCACGCTGGTCTGCGCGTCGGCGTGCCAGCCGAGTTTCTCGGCGCTGAGGGTCCAGGTGTTCTTCCCGGCGGTGACAGTGACCTGCGGGGGCGTGGCGGCGCGGCTGCCCACGGCGGCCAGGGCCTGCTCGCGGGTCATGCCGCCCACGTCCGTTCCGGCGATGCGCAGGCCGGGAGCGAGGGTGGTGGTGTTCTGCGTGGCGGCAACCGCCAGCGCTCCCCCCACGAGGAGCGCGACGGTTCCGGCGGTGATTCCTGCGGCCCAGACCTTCATCGGTTGGCAGTGTAAGGAAGTTCACGCGTCCAGGACAGGGGATTGTGCACGTTCGCCAGACAGGTAAGGCTTCATGAAGGGCTGCATTCGGCGGTTGAGGCACTGCGTCCACCCCGACCGGACAGCGGCCGGTCCTGCCGCACCCCGCAGAGCTGGACTCCACTGATCGGGACCGGAAAACCGCCCCCAGCCCGGTGGCAAGAGGCGGCCCTGATGTGCAGACTCCTATTCGGTCTGCTTCTCTTCCTTCTGCGCGGCGGCGAGTTCCGCCTGCCGTTCGGCGCGGGGATTCACGCTGTTCAGCACGCGTTCGAACGCGGCGACCACCGTGTCGATCTGCTCGCGGCTGATCGTGACGGGCGGCAGGAAACGCACGACCAGCGGGGTCGCCTGGAGGGTCAGCACGCCTTCCTCGTGTTCCAGCGCGTGGATGTACGGGGCGCTCTTCTCCTTGAGTTCCACGCCGATCATCAGGCCCATGCCGCGCACCTCGCGGATCTTCGGGCTCTGGATGGCGCGCAGTCGCTCCATGAAGTACGCGCCCTTCTCGCGGGCCTGCTCGGCCATGCCCTCGCGTTTCATGGCGCGGATCGCGGCGACCCCGGCGGCCATCGCCAGGGGGTTCCCGCCGAACGTGCCGCCGTGCCCCCCGGCGGGCATGCGGTCGGCGACGTCGGCGGTCATGACGAACGCGCCGATGGGCACGCCGCCCGCCATGGCCTTCGCGAGGGTCATGCCGTCAGGGATCACGCCGTAATGCTCGGCGGCGAACATCTTCCCGGTGCGGCAGAAGCCGGTCTGGATCTCGTCGAGGATCAGCAGCGCGCCCTTCTCCTGCGTCAGGCGGCGGGCTTCCTGGATGAATTCGGGGCTGGCGGGGCGCACGCCACCCTCGCCCTGCACGGGTTCGAGGATCACGGCGGCCGTCTCGTCGGTGATCGCGGCGCGCAGTTCCTCGATGTTCCCGTACGTCACGAAATCCACGTTGCGGTTGTCCACGGCCTCACCGAAGGGTTCGCGGTACTTGGGTTCCCACGTGAACGCCAGCGCGCCCAGGCTGCGGCCCGAGAAGCCACGCTTCATGCTCACGAAGCGCTTGCGCCCCGTGGCGGTGATCGCGAACTTCTTCGCGGCCTCCATGGCTTCGGTGCCGCTGTTGCACAGGAACACGCGGTCCAGCCCGGCGGGCGTCACGCCGACCAGTTCGGTCAGGAACTCGGCGCGTTTGTCGTTCGGGAGGCTCTGGGGCATGACGAGCAGCCGCTCGGCCTGATCGCGGATGGCCTTCACGACGTCCGGGTGGCAGTGGCCGATGTTCGCCACGCCGTACCCGGCGACGCAGTCGATGTACGAGCGGCCGGTTTCGTCCCAGACGACGCTGCCCTGCCCGCGGGTCATGACGACCTCGTGCTTGCCGACGACGCGGCTGTCGTACTTCAGTTCGGCTTCGAGCCACTTGCTCTGGGTTGAGGTCATGCGGGGGTCCTCCGTGCGGGGTGGGGAATGAACGGGGTGGGTTGAATTCGCCGTGCCGGTGCGCAGGCGGAATGCGACAGTGTAGGCCCTGCGGACAGGGCAGGTGCGCGGGTGTCCAGGGGACACGATCATGGCACACGGCAGGCAAGATGGCGGATTCTCCTGGCAATCGGCAGGAAAACGGGTGCGGAGCTGCGAACCATGGGACACGTTGACGCTGCGACCCTCACATGTCAGAGCTCACCGCCACCGGAACGCGTTTCGCGCGCGGCGGCAGGTTGATCAACCCCAGCCCCGCGAGCACCACGAGCACGCCCAGCACGGACAGCGCCCCGACAGGCTCTCCGGCCAGGGCGGCCCAGCCCAGGCCCCAGACGGGCAGCGCGTACGTGACGGCGGTGACCTGGGTGGGGCTGACGCGGGCCAGCAGGCCGTAGTACAGCAGGTACGCCAGTCCACTGCCGACGATACCCAGGAACGCCACCGCGCCCACGGCGGTCAGGGTGAGCGGCGCGGGCGCCGGGCCGATCAACGCGACGGGCAGCAGCATGACGCTGCTCAGACCCAGTTGCGTGGTGGCCAGACCCACGGGGTTCAGGCCGCCCAGGGTGCGTTTGGCGATGGTGGTGGCGACCGCGTACCCCAGGCTGGCGATCAGCAGGATGATCACGCCGTGCAGTGTGGCGTGCCCGCCGCCCAGGCCTCCGGACACCGTGAGGGCGACGCCGCCCAGGCCCAACAGCACGCCCGCCAGCGTCACGCCGCGCAGGCGGGTGTCGCGCAGGGTCAGGCCGATCAGCAGCGCGAACAGCGGCGTGGTGGCGTTGATGATCGCCGCGATGTTTGAACTGACGGTCTGCTCGCCCCACGCGAAGAACGACCACGGGATCACGTTGTTGAACAGCGCGACCAGCAGCAGCGGTTTCCACAGCCGCGCGGGCGGCAGGCTGTGGCGTCCCAGCCGCAGCGCCCCGATCAGGACCAGCGCGCCGAACACGGACCGGAGCAGCGCCACCCACACGGGCGGGAACACCTCGCCACTCAGGCGGATCAGCAGGAACGACACGCCCCAGAACGCCGAGAGCAGGAACATGTCCAGCGCGTCGCGGCGCGTCACGCGCGGCTCCCGGAGCGGCGGAAGTCCATCGTCCAGTTCGTTTCCCAGCTGACCCCGCCGTCATTGGAGAGGGCCTGTTCCCAGCGGGCCTCGCTGGGGCTCAGCACCTGCCAGGTGAATCGGCAGCGGCAGGGCTGTCCCTTCCACTCGTCCTCGCCGTAGAAGGTGCCCACGCCCGCCGTGAAGGTCCCGGTCATGGGGGGCTGGAACGCTCCGTCGGACGCGCCGATCCACTGGATGGTCCAGCGCTGCGCGGTCCGCTCGAAGGCGCGGACGGTCAGGCCCAGCGGGGTGCCGTCCGGACGGTTGATGTCCTCCACGTTCCCCAGGCCACCCAGTGCGGGGCGGACTCGGGCGACGGTCTGGAATTCCTCCCAGTCCTGCAAACCGACCAGACGGTCGCGCAGGCGACGGTTATGGATGACCCAGTCACCGTGCAGGAAGTCGAAATCGTGTTCACTCATGGGTGGCCTCCGGGTGACTGGGGCGCAGCTGAGCAAGGTGCGCGGGCAGGGCGGGCCAGCCGTCCTCCTGCGCGGCGCATTCCGCCCAGTTCTCCTTGCCGCTCCAGCGTTCGATGCTCAGGGAATAGACGCCGGTGCGGGCCAGATCGGCGTCGGTGATGGGCCGGGTGTGCGCGCCCACGCGCAGCCCAGGAAAGACCCGTTCGCTGAGGGTGGTCAGGGCCGCGCGGGCGTCCTCGCCGTGCAGGACGCGGGCCGTGCCGAACACCATGGCGCTGCGGTACTGCACGCTCAGTTCCAGCGGGGAGTTGCTGGGCAGCAGCGCGCCGGTCTCGGTCACCTCGAAGGTCGCGGGGTGGCCCTGCGCCTCGCCCTGCTCGGTGTTCGCGCGCAGGCGGCCCACGACGTTCGTGTGGTACACGAGGTCGTGCGTTTCGGGCCGGTACGCGAAGGCCAGGGGCGTCACGAACGGCCACACGCGGCCGTCCTCGGACCGGTAGACGGTCGCCACGCGGCCCAGCGGCACGCGCAGCAGCAGCGCCTGGATCCAGGCGTCGTCCCGACGGTTCTGCGGGCGGCGGCTGACGCTCGGGTCGCGCTGCGCGGGGTCGTAGAAGCCGCTCACGGGTTCGCCCGGTCTCGCAGCCCCTGGCCTGTCGGGCGGAATTCCATCTGGCGGGCGGTGCGTTCGGCCAGCGCGCGCGAGTGGAGCCGCTCGACGAGGTGCAGGGTCATGTCGATGCCCGCGCTGATGCCGCCCGACGTGACCACCGCGCCCGAGTCCACCCAGGCGACGTCCGGCACGACCGTCAGCGCCGGGAACTGCGCCTGGAGGTCCGCCTGATCCTCCCAGTGGGTGGTGACGCGCCGCCCGTCCAGCAGTCCCTCAGAGGCGAGCAGGAACGCGCCGGTGCAGATCGAGGCCAGCACCTCCACCCGCGCCGCCTGCGCCTGGACCCACTCACGCACGCGCGGGTCAGCCAGGGGCGCGTCCATCACGCCGCCGGGCACGATCAGCACGTCCAGCGGCGGGTGATCGTCCAGCGTGGCGTGCGGCAGCACCCGGAAGCCCCCGCGCCCGCCCGCCGGGGCACCCGACGCGCCGATCAGGACCGGCTGGAAGGGCGCCGCCTCGCCGTCCCGCCCGGCCAGTCGCGTGGCGACACTCAGGACCTCGAAGGGACCGCCCAGGTCGAGGACCTCGATGCCGTCGAAGATCAGGATGCCGACGGTAAAGGTCATGCCGTCCCCCGGCTCAGCGGCAGGCTGAAGTGGTGCGCGGTGACGTTCATTCCGGCGCGGTGGTACAGGCGGTGGGCCGTAAAGCGCGTCTCCCCCACTCCGGAGTCGAGGTGGAGTTCCGAGCAGCCCAGTTCGTGGGCGCGGCCCTCCAGCCAGTGCAGCAGCGCGCGGGCGTGGCCGCGTCCACGGGCGCCTTGGAGGGTGCTCAGGTCGTCCACGTACAGGGTGCGCCCGGCCCAGAGCAGGTGCATGACGCGGTACCCGGCAACGGCGGCGGCCTCCTCGTGGCCCGGTTCGAAGGCGCCGACCAGCGCGTAACCCTCGGCCTGGGTGGTGCTCAGGAACGCGCGCAGGGCGTCCGGTGTGGCGGTATGTGGTGAGTCGGGCCGCAGGGCGCGCAGGGCCGGGAGGGCCAGATGCGCCTCCGTAGGCGGGATGGGGCGGAGGTCGCGGGGTTCGGTCATGGGCGTAGAGTAGGAGGCATGGTGGCCCCCACGAAAGCTCCACTTCCCGTTCAGACCAGGGGGCCACTGCCCGCCCGTGCGGATGAGCTACCCTTCCCGCTGGACCTGCGCCGCGACCAGACGGAGGCGCTGCACGCGCAGCTGGCCCGGCAGATTCGAGAGGCGGTCCTGTCGGGGCTGCTGCCGGGCGGCACGCCACTGCCCGGATCGCGGACGCTGGCGCGGACGCTGGGGGTCACGCGGGGCGTCGTGGAGACGGCGTACGCAGAACTCCTCGCGGACGGCACGGCGCAATCCCTGGTAGGGCGCGGCACCCGCGTGCGCGACGAGACGCCCGCACCCGCCCAAGACGTTCCGACTGGTGTGGCGGGTGTGCCGGCGTGGCTGCCGGTCACGCCACCACTGCCGGTGGATGGTCCGGGTACGCGGCCGGGGCTGGACTTCCGGGTGGGCGTGACCGGGACGGCCACCCTGGACCTGCGGGCGTGGCGGCAGGCCTGGGCGGACGCCGCCCGCGAGGACGTGCGCGGAGACTACGCCGACCCGGCGGGCGAGCACCGTCTGCGGGCGGCCCTGGCGGCGTTCGTGGGGCGGCAGCGCGGGCTGGGCGCGCAGGCGGAGGACCTTCTGGTGACGGGCGGGACGCTGCACGCCCTGAACCTGATCGTGCGCTCGGTGCTGCCGCCGGGGTCGCGGGTCCTGATGGAGAATCCGGGGTACCGCGCGGCGCGGCAGGTCCTGCTGGACGCCGGGCACGAGGTCGTTCCCGTCCCGGTGGACGCCGACGGCCTGATCGTGAACGCGGACACGCCCGCCGCGCGGCTGGTGTACGTGACGCCCAGCCACCAGTTCCCGCTGGGGGGCCGCATGTGCCTGCCCCGGCGGCTGGCGCTGCTGGAGTGGGCGGCGCGGCACGACGCACTGATCGTCGAGGACGACTACGACGGCGAGTTCCGCTACGGTGCGCCCGCGCTGCCTCCTCTGGCCGCGCTGGCGGCGCAGACGGGCGCGGGGGGGCGGGTGCTGTACCTGGGCACGCTGAGCAAGGTCCTGACGCCCTCGGTGCGGACGGGGTTCGTGGTGGCCGCACCGTCACTGCTCTCGCGGCTGGTGCGGGCGCGGACGCTGCTGGACTTCGGGCCCCCCGTAGCCGTGCAGGCGGCGCTGACACACCTGCTGGGCGGCGGGCACGTGGACCGGCACATCCGCCGCTCGCGCCGCTGGCACGCGCAGGTCCGCGCGGCCCTGACGGAGGCGCTGGACGGGCTGGAGGATGTCGCGCACCTGGGCGGCATCGAGGCGGGACTGCACGTCTGCCTGCACCTCCACCCGGCGATCCCGGCGCGGGACGTGGCCGCCGAACTGGCCGCGCAGGGCGTGCACGTGACCACCCTGGACACGTACACGCAGGGCGAGCCGCCGAACGCGCTGCTGCTGGGGCACGGGGGCCTCAGCGCGGCGCAGGCGGGGGCGGGTGGGCGGGTGATCGCGGGCACCCTGCGAAGGTGTGCAACCCGCGCGGGCCTCGCACCGTAATGTGAAGCATGAGCAAGTCCTTCACCTTCCCGCTGATGGCGGCCCTGCCCGTCCTGCTGGCCTCCTGCGGGAACGACCTCGACCGGTACTCCCGCACCAGCTACAGCAGCTACGAGCAGTGCCTGATCGCCAACCGCGTCCTGATCGACCGGGGCCTGAGCAACCCCTGCGTGTACCGCTCGGGCGGCGGGTACTACGGCCCGTACACGCGGGTCGTGAGCGGCACCACCCGCTACGTCGGGTACGACCGGCTGGGCAAGGTGTCCAGCGCGGGCCTCACCTACGACAGCAAACGCGGCTCGTACGGCAACTTCAAGGCGCCCGTCAGCCGGGGCGGCTTCATGTCCGGCGCCCGCTCGGGCAGCTTCGGCGGCTGACCTCCACTTCACCCACTCGTTCTTTGCGCTCACCTCCCCTGGCGCGCGCCGGAGCCCCCATGCCCAGAGAATTCAGTCTGCCCCTGATGACCGCCGTCCTCCCCGCCCTGATCGCGTCGTGCGCGAACCAGCCCGCGCAGCAGGTGAACCAACCGTACGCGCAGTACGGCGCACTCGGCTCGGCCAGTGCCCCCGCACCGTCCGTTCAGGCTCAGACCGTGCCGGACGGGTGTGAACTCGAACTCGACGGCGAGATCGACTGCGACGACAGCGTCAAGCTGAAGACCGGCAAGAAGAGCACGACCAGCAAGGTGGCCCGGGCGGTTGCGGCGGGCGTCGCGGCCCGCGCGGTCAGCCGCACGACCTCGACCTCGTCCAGCCGTCCGGTCGCGAGCAGCACCTCCACGTCAAGTGTGAACGCCGCATCGAGCGTGTCGCGGGGCGGGTTCACCACCTCGGCCCGCGCGAGCAGCTCGGGCAGCGGGTACGTCGGATGATCCGGCGGACCGTCACCCCCCGCCCGGACTGGGAGGCGCGGCTGCGCGAGGTGGGCTTCACGTGGTTCGCGCCCACGCCCGAACATCCGGTGCCGTACTGGAGCGAGGACGGCTACTACGCCTTCACTCCCGCGCAGATCGAGCACCTGCGCGCGGCCAGTCAGGACCTCACGACTCTGGTGCTGGAGGCCACCGGGCACGCCATCGAGCGTGGGCGGATGGCGGAACTCGGCATCCCTGAGTTCCTGCACAGTTCGGTGCGGGACTCCTGGGAGCAGGACGACCCGACGGTGTACATGCGCCTGGACCTCGCGTATGACGGGCAGGGGGGCGTGAAGCTGCTGGAGGTGAACGCGCAGACGCCCACCAGTCTGCTGGAGGCGGCGGTCAGTCAGTGGCAGTGGCTCGAGGATCAGCGCTCACGGGGTGAACTGCCCGCCGGGGCGACGCAGTGGAACACCATCCACGAGGGTCTGACCGAGCAGTGGGCGCACCTGAAGGCCGCGCAGGGCCTGACCGAGGTGGCGTTCAGCAGCGCCCGCGTCGAGGAGGACGCCGCGACCGTCACGTACCTGCGGGAACTGGCCGAGGCGGCGGGGCTGCGCACGTCGTTCATCTTCACCGAGGACCTGGGCACCAGTCCCACGGAGGCGTACCTGCTGGACACCTGGAGTCTGCCGATCCGGCAGCTGATGTGGCTGTGGCCGTTCGAGTTCGCGTGGGAATCCCGGGATTCAGCGTTCCTGGCGAGCACCGGCACGCGCTTCATCGAGCCGCTGTGGAAGACCGTCACCGGCAGCAAGGGGCTGCTGGCCCTGCTGCACGAACTGAACCCCGGCCACCCGAACCTGCTGCCTGCGACGCTGACGCCCGGCGCGCTGGGGGCGGACGTGGTGCGCAAACCGCTGTTCTCCCGCGAGGGCCAGAACGTGCAGTTGCCCGGTCAGGCCAGCACGCCCGGCGCGTACGCGGACCTGCCCGTGGTGGAACAGGCGTACACGGAACTGCCCACCGCGCAGGCCGCAGACGGCCCGAGGTACCCGGTGCTGGGCGTGTGGATCGCCGGGGACGAGGTGTGCGGCCTGGGCATCCGCGAGGGCCGCTCGCGCGTCACGGATAACCGCGCCACCTTCGCGCCGCACGTGGTGCTGCCCGGATGAGTGTACCCTCGACCTTCCGGGAGAAACTGCACTCGTTCCTCGACCCGAGCGACGGGGCGGGTCCCGCCGAGCGGCTGTTCAACGCGCTGCTCGTCACGCTGATCCTGCTGACCATCGCGGTGACGATCCTGGGCACCGTCCCGGACATCGCGCGGGAGTACGGCCCGGCCATCCGCGCGTTCGATTACGTGTGCGCGGTCGTGTTCGGCCTGGAGTACCTGGGGCGACTGTACGTCACGCCGCTGCGGCCCGGCTTCGACGGCACCCCCCGGTCGTACCTGCGCTACGCGACGTCGCCGCTGCCGCTCATCGACCTGCTGGTCCTGATCTCGCTCATGGTGCCCGCCACGACCGCCCTGGCCAGCCTGCGCGGCCTGCGCCTGTTGAAACTGCTGAGCCTGCTGAAACTGGGCCGCTACTCGGACTCGCTGCAGCTGATCGGGCGGGTCATCCGGCAGAGGACAGGGGAGCTGCTGTCCACGGTGCTGATCGTGCTGGTCCTGGTGTTCATCGCCGCCAGCCTGCTGTATCAGGTGGAGTCCAGCGCGGGCACCAAGGGCTTCGAGAGCATCCCGCAGGCGCTGTGGTGGGCGGTCGTCACCCTGACCACCACCGGGTACGGGGACGTGTACCCCGCCACGCCGCTGGGCAAGGCGGCGGCCGGGCTGATCATGCTGTTCGGGGTGGGCATGGTGGCCCTCCCGGCGGGCATGATCGCCAGCGGGTTCGCCGAGGAACTCTCGCGCCTGCGCCAGCAGGAGACCGCAGTGGCGTGCTGCCCGCACTGCGGCAAGGCACTGGAGTAACCGCGTGACGAAGGGGGGCGACGGCACTCGCACGTCGCCCCCCTTCCGTACCGTGTTTCAGCGGCGGCCCTTGACCAGCCACGCGTGTTCCCCCACCCCGGCGGCCTGGTTCGCGGCGCGGGCCATGACGAACAGCAGGTCCGACAGGCGGTTCAGGTACACCTGCACATGCGCGTTGGCGTCCTCCTCGTGCAGCAGGCGGATCACCTCGCGTTCGGCGCGGCGGGCGACAGTACGGGCGACGTGCAGGCTCGCGGCGACCGGGGTGCCGCCGGGGTGCACGAAGCCCGTGAAGGGCGGCGCGCCTTCCTGGTAGCGGTCGATCATCGCCTCGATGAACGCGGTGTCCTGTTCGTCCATGCGGCTGATCTTCTTCTCGTACGTGGTGCCGCTGCGGGTGGCGAGGTCCGCGCCGACGTCGAACAGGGCGTTCTGGAGGTACTCCAGGTCGGCGTCCATCTCCTGGCTGGGGCCGTGCGCGCGGGTCACGCCGATGGCGCTGTTCAGTTCATCCACGGTGCCGTATGCTTCCACGCGGATGTTCGCCTTGCTGACGCGGTCCGCGCCGTACAGGCCGGTCGTGCCGCCGTCCCCGGTCTTGGTGTAGAGCTTCATGCCCCACAGGGTAGTGGATGGGGAAAGGTTGATGGTCGATGGAAGGAGCGTGCCCCCTCTATCAACCATCAACCTTCACCTCTCGACGGTGTTTACCGTCCGGTGGCTTCGGTCAGTGCCCGCAGGGTGTGGGCGAGGTCGGGGCGGAGGTCGGCGGCGGCGTAACGCCACGTCCAGTTGTGCGGGCCGGTGGTGCCGGGGAGGTTCATGCGGGCCTCGGTGCCGAGGTTCATGAGGTCCTGCAGGGGCACGACGGCCAGTTTGGCGCGGCTCTCGAAGGCCAGTCGGGTCAGCTGCGCCGCGAAGGTCTCCTCGGTGGGGTCGCTGCTGGTGTACACGCGGAAGTTGTGCCGTTCGAGTTCTTCGGCCGCCTTCCACCAGCCGCGGGTGGTGTCGTTGTCGTGCGTGCCGGTGTACACGACCTGATTCTCCCGCAGGTTGTGCGGCAGGAAGTCGTTCACGCTGAAGTCCCCGCCGCCGAACGCGAACTGCAGGACAGCCATGCCGGGGAAGTCGAAGTCGTCGCGGAGTTTCTCCACGTCGGGCGTGATGACGCCCAGGTCCTCCGCGATGATCGGCAGGGTGCCCAGCGCGTCACGGACGGCCTCGAACATCTCGTGTCCCCTGGCGGGCACCCACTGGCCGTGGATGGCGGTCTCGGCGGGGAACGGGATCTCCCAGGAGGCCGCGAAGCCGCGGAAGTGGTCGATGCGGATCACGTCGAACAGTTTCAGGCTGCCCTGGAAGCGTTTGATCCACCACTGGTAGCCGTCCCGGTGCATGACGTCCCAGTTGTACAGGGGGTTGCCCCACAGCTGTCCGGTCTCGCTGAAGTAGTCCGGCGGCACGCCCGCGACGACGGTGGGCTGGCCCTGGTCGTCGAAGTAGAACTGGTCGCGGTTCGCCCAGGCGTCACTGCTGTCCATCGCGACGAAGATCGGGATGTCCCCGATGATCTCGATGCCCTTCTCGGCGGCGTAGCGGCGCAGGACCGTCCACTGGCGGAAGAACAGGAACTGGATGAATTTGACCCGTTCGATCTCTTCCTTCAGGCGGGTGCGGGCGCTGTCGATCACCTGGGGGTGGCGGTCGCGGGTACCGGACTCCCAGGCGTTCCAGGGCAGGCCGCCGTGGGCGTTCTTCAGCGCCATGAACAGCGCGTAGTCGTCCAGCCAGTCGGCTTCCTCGGCTTTGAAGGCGTCGAAGTCGGGTTTGAGGTGCTGGGCGTCCCCGAAGGCGTAGCGGGCGTAGGCGCGTTCGAGCATCTGGTTGCGCCACACGTACTGCTGGCCGAAGTCGACCTTGCCGGGGTTGAATTCGGGCAGGACGTTGAAGTCCTTGTCCTCGAGCAGGCCGTGTTCACGCAGGGCGTTCAGGTCGATCAGGTAGGGGTTCCCGGCGAAGGCGCTGAACGCCTGGTAGGGGCTGTCGCCGTAGCCGGTGGGGCCCAGCGGCATGACCTGCCAGTACTTCTGTCCGGCCAGGGCGAGCCAGTCGACGAACGCGCGGGCGTACTGGCCGAGTTCGCCGATGCCGAACGGGCCGGGGAGGCTGGTGGGGTGCAGCAGGACGCCGCTGGATCGTGGGATGGTCATGGAAGGGAGCCTCCGGTGGAACGGTCGTGGAACGGGTGTGGAAGTGATTCCAGTTAACGCCTCAGATACTACCGCGCCTTCCGCCGGGGGCAAAGTTGCACTCACTTCACGCCGCCAGTCCGGCGGTCTACGCTCCCAACATCGCTGTCTGGGCCGATTCAATCCACCCCGGCGGGCTCCGACAAGAGGCGGGGAGGCCCAGGCGGACATACCCGGGCCTCCCCCCCCAGCGGCGCTTACTGTTCCTGCGCATCCTCACGCTGCGCGGCGGCGGCCAGATCGAAGGCTTTCAGGGTGACCTTCACGTCGCGCTTCTGCCCGTCACGGATGACGGTCAGGGTAACGGTCTCGCCGATCCTGCGGCTGATGATCTGCTGCGGCAGCTGCTCCACGCCCGTGAGGGGCTGGCCGTCCACGGCGGTGATCACGTCGCCGGGCAGGGTGGTGCGCTGACCGGTGGACTCGTCGGTGATGGTCCGGCTGCCTTTCAGGCCGGCGGCGGCGGCCGGGCTGCCCTGGTACACGCGGCCGATCAGGACGCCCTGCTCGGGCAGGTTCGCCTGCTTGCGCTCGGCGGCGCTCAGGCTGGCGACGTCGCTGATCCCCACGCCCAGGCTGGGCGTCTGGATGACGGTGCCCTTCCCGGCCTGCAGTTCCGGCAGGAGTTTCTTGACGGTGTTCACGGGAATCGCGAAGCCCACCCCGGCGCTCTGGCCGATGCCACCGGTGAGGATCTGGGTGTTCACGCCGATGACCTGACCGGCGCTGTTCAGCAGCGGGCCGCCGCTGTTGCCGGGGTTGATGGCGGCGTCGGTCTGGATGACGTTCTGGTTCACGCCCTTCGTGCCGACCGGCACCTGCCGTTCCAGGCTGCTGATGATGCCCTCGGAGACGCTGAAGTCCAGCCCGAACGGGGCGCCCATGGCGATGGCCTTCAGGCCCACGTCCAGCTGGTCGCTGTTGCCGAGCGGCAGCGCCTTGATCTCGCTGCTGGGGACGCCCTCGGCGCGGATCAGGGCGAGGTCGAAGTCAGGGGCGCGGGCGACGACCTTCGCCTTGTAGGTCTTCTTGCTGCCGTGCAGGCGGACCGTGATCTCGCTGGCCCCCTCGACCACGTGATTGTTCGTGATGATGTCTCCCCCACTGGTCACGAAGAAGCCGCTGCCGGTCCCGGTCCGCGCCTGACCCTGACGGTCGTCCGGCAGGCCGAAGTCGAAGGGCAGCTGCTGTTGCAGGCGCTGGCGCAGCTGGGCCTGGGCGCTGCTGGAGTCCTGTTCCGTGACGCTGATGAACACGAGGCCGTCCCGTCGCTCCTTGACGATCTGCACGGTGTTCGCCTCGGATTCCGTGCGGGCCCTGGCGTTGTCGTAGGGCTGCGCGAGGGTCTGCACCATCTGACCGGACGTCGCATCGGCGGTCTGTTCCTGTGCGGCAGTTGCCGTGGCCTGCGGGGCGGCGTTCCGCTCGCGGATGTCGTAGCCGACCAGTCCGCCGAGGACCAGGGAGCCGGTGAGTGCCAGGATGGACAGGGTCTTGTTCATGCGCGCAGTCTGCCCAGGCGGGGTTACACGTCGGTTAAAACGCGGGTGGGGCCGTCTTCAGGAACGGCAGGAGGCGGCCCCCCATCTGGAGAACCGCCCCCTTCTGTACCGTGCCGCGCGGGTTACTGACCCAGCACCTCGATGGCCTTCTTCAGGATGGCGTCGTTCACGACGTCCACGACCGCCTCGCCCTGCTGGGCGCTGCGGGTGGGGCGCTTGACCTCGCCGGTGTAGCTGAACTTGCCGTCCTTGTCGGCGGTGACGGTCACGGGTTTGCCCTCGACGGTCAGCGTGAGTTTCTCGCCGGGTTTCACGCCGCTGCCGCTGAAGTTCACGGGCGTGGTGAAGCGGGTGTCCTTGACTTCCACGTCGGGCGTGACGCCCTTCTTGTGAATCTGGCGGCCCTTGGGGGTCAGCCACTCGTTGCTGACGATGGCGGCCTTCCCGCCGTCGGGCAGGGTGATGGGGGTCTGCGCGACGCCCTTGCCGAAGGTCTGCTCGCCGATGATCTTCGCGCGGCCCGTGTCCTGTAGCGCGCCGGACACGACCTCGCTGGCGCTGGCGCTGTTCTTGTTGACCAGCACGACCAGCTTCCCGGTGTAGTCGGTGGGGCTGTTGGTGGCGCTGCCGAACACCTGCGTGTTCTTCGCGCGGTCGCGCAGGCTGACGATCGGGCCGCTCTGCAGGAACTGGTCGGCGACGTCCACCCCGGCGTTCAGGAGGCCGCCGCCGTTGTCGCGCAGGTCGAGAATCAGTTTCTGCACGTTCTTCTTCTTCATGTCGGCCACAGCGGCGCGGAACTGCTCGCTGGCCTTCTCGTTGTAGAAGGTGTTCAGCGCGATGTACCCCACGTTGCCGGGCAGGACGGTCTGTTCCACGCTGACGATCTGCACGGGCTGGCGTTCCATCTTCACGGTGTACGGTTTGCCGTCACGGGCGAAGGTCACGGTCACCGGGGTGCCCTTCTCGCCGCGCACGAGGCGCACGATCTCGTTCAGTTTGACGCTGCTGACGTCCTTGTCGCCGATCTTCAGGAACACGTCCCCGATCTGCACGCCGGCGGTGGAGGCCGCGCCGGTCTTGAAGACGTTGTCGATCTTGCCGCCCGTGCCGTCGGCGTTCGCCGCGACCAGCGTCACCCCGATCCCGAAGAATTCGCCCTGGAGGTTCGCGGCGTCGATCGCGTTGTCCTCGGGTTCGCTGTAGTAGGTGAATTCGTCCCCCAGGCTGCCCAGCGCGCCGGTGATGGCGCCGCGCAGGACCTTGTCCTGGTCCACCTGGTACAGGTAATAGCGGTTCAGGTCGTTCAGCACCTGGATGAGGCTCCTGCCCTCCTTGCTGCTGCTCAGGTTGACGGGCGTGTAGCCGCCCATCTGGGCGTAGGCGACGGCGGCGGTTGCGGCCAGCGCGGCGCCCACGGCGGTCATGCGTTTCGCGTTCACGCGCTCAGAATAGAGCGGCTCGGTGAAACGAACGTAAGTGCACGTCACGGTCCCGGCGGGGCATCAATGGGCACTCTTTCACGGCAGGGACGCAGGCGTGGGCTATCCTGGGCCGCAAGCATGACCAAGCGCACCCACTTACCGCCTGTTCACCCTGCGGGGGGAGCGGCGTGATCGATTTCAAGCACGTGACCCTGGAGTACCCCGTGACCCGCACCCTCGCCCTGGATGACGTGTCGCTGAACATCGGCAAGGGCGAATTCGTGTACCTCGTCGGGCATTCCGGCGCCGGCAAGAGCAGCTTCATGAATCTGGTGCTGAAGCGGGCGCTGCCCAGCCGCGGCGAGGTCCGCGTGGCGGGCGAGCCGCTCTCCGCGTACCGGGGTAGGCGCACGTCACTGCTGCGCCGCCGCATGGGCACAGTGTTTCAGGACAACCTGCTGCTGCCGCACCTGAACGCCTTCGACAACGTCGCGTTCGCGCTGCGCGTGACGGGCGTGCCGCAGCGCGAGTGGCCGCAGCGGGTCACGGCGGCCCTGCGCACCGTGGGTCTGGAGCACAAGAAATACGCGCTGCCGCTGCAGCTGTCGCTGGGCGAGCAGCAGCGCGTGGCGATCGCGCGGGCCATCGTCGGGAACCCGCCCCTGCTGCTGGCGGACGAACCGACCGGCAACCTCGACCCGGACAACAGCCGCGAGGTGCTGAAGGTCCTGCAGAACGTGAACCTGCGCGGCACGACCGTGATCGTCGCCACGCACGCCAAAGACCTCGTGGAGACGTTCCGGCACCGCACGCTGACGCTCCGGAAGGGCAAACTGGTCCGCGACGACCCGTACGGCGGGTACGCGCTGTGACGCGGCTTCCGTCTGTCTCATCGACAGCCCGAAAAGGTACCGCGCTGCCGCATCCACGCCCGGAATCGGCCCTGCTTCCACTCGCCTCCGCTCGGGTCGAACGGTCTGAAGCGCCCGTTCAACCGGGGGTCGTATGAAGTACCACCTGAGGCAGGCGCTGCTGGCCATGCGCGGCAACGTCACCGCGACCCTGGCCACCCTGATGACCATGACGCTGACCCTGCTGATGCTGGGCTTCGTGCTGCTGCTCACGCTGAACGTGAACCGCACCATTGAGCAGCTCGAATCCCAGGTTGAGGTCGCAGCCTTCCTGCGCCCGGACGCGCAGGACGAGGCGCTGCTCGCGCAGGCGCGTGCCATTCCGCAGGTGCGGGAGGCCCGGCTGGTGACGAGCGAGGAGGTCCTGACCGAGATGACCCAGGACTCCCCGTTCGCGCGGGACGCGGCTGAACTGGTCGGGAATCCCTACCCGGACACGCTGCGCCTGCGGGTCGCGCGGGTCGGTGACACCCGAACGGTCGCCACGCAGATCGGTGCGCTGCCCGGCGTGGAGGACGTCGAGTACGGCGCCGGGTACGTGGACTCCACGGTCCGCACCCTCAGCGCCGTGCGGCTGGCCGGTTACCTGCTGGTAGGCCTGCTGCTGCTGGGAACCCTGTTCAACATTCTGAACGCAGTGCGGGTGGCCATGTACGCCCGCCGGGACGAGATCAGCGTGATGCGCCTGCTGGGCGCCACGCGCGGGTTCATCCGCATGCCGCACGTGCTGGAGGGCCTGATCGTGGGATCCCTGGCGGCCGCCCTGGCGCTGGCGATCCTGACCCCGGCGTACCTGAGCCTCACGCAGCGTGTGCAGCAGCTCGCGCCGGTCTTCCCCGTCGTGCGCGATCCGGGTACGCTGGCCCCGCTGCTGGGCGGCGTGGCGTGCCTGGGCATCCTGATCGGTCTGCTGGGCAGCATCTTCGCCACGCGCCGCTACCTGCAGGAGCTGGAGTGACCGCACGCCCGGCACGCGCGGCGGCCCTGATCCTGCTGCTGGGCGTGGCGGCCGCGCAGGACACCAGCGCCCGCCTGGACCAGTTGCAGCAGCAGTTGCAGCAGCAGCGGCAGCTCAGCGTACAGAAGGCGCAGGAACTGGCAGCGGCCCGCGCCCGCATCGAGAACCTCACGGCGCAGCAGCGGCAGACCCTGACACAACTCGACGATCTGGCCCGGCAGACCGCCCAGCTGGAGAACGAACTCGCGACCGTTACGGCCCGGGTGGCGCTGGCGGAACGGCAGCTGGCCGACACCACCCAGCAGCTGACCGTCACGCGCGCGCAGGTCGAGCGGCTACAGGGCGATGTGCGCGAGGTCATGGCCCTGATCTACCGCCAGCGCAGCGGGCAGTACCTGCAGCTGCTCTCGCAGTCGCGCAGCCTGTCGGACCTCCTGATCCGCCTGCGGTACACCAACATGGCCGGCGCGTTCCAGACCCAGGTGCTGGCCGGCCTGAAGGGCCAGATCACGGCCCTGCGCGATCAGGAACGCGTTCAGAAACAGCAGGCCGCCAGTCTCAGGACCCTGCAGACGCAGCGGGCGGGCAAACTGACGGCGCTGCAGGCGCAGCGCGCCCGGCAGAACGCCCTGCTGGCCCAGCTGCGGGCCAGTGAGCAGGGCCAGCGGACCCTGGCGGCCCAGCGGTCCGCGGAGCAGGCGCTGGCCGCGCAGCAGGTCGATCAACTGGTCGGTCAGGTCGTTGCGGAGCGCGAACGGCTGGAGGCCGAGCGGCAGCGCCGCCTGGAAGAGGAACGTCGCCGCCGCGAGGCCGAGGCGCGGCGCATCCGCGAGGCGCAGGAACGCGCCCGGCAGGAGGCGGCCCGTCTGGCTCAGCTGCGGGCCGCTCAGCTGCGGCAGGCGCAGGTGGCTGCGGCCCGGCAGGCGCAACAGGCTCAGCAGGCCAGGACCGCGCAGCTTCAGCGGGAGCAGGCGGACCGGGCAGCACGCCTGCAGCGTGAACAGCAGGCGCTGGCGCAGCGTCAGGTGCAGGTGCAGGAGGCGCAGCAGCAGGTCGAGCAGCAGCTGGCGCCGCTGCCGCCGGTCAGCAGTCCTGCCGGGTTCCCGCTGCCGGGCGGGCGGGTCCTGGCACCCTTCGGAGCGAACGGCGCCCCCTGGACGGTCCTGACCGGCGCGCAGCAGGTGGTGGCGGCCGACGGGGGCAACGTCCTGGCCGTCACGTCGTACGCGTCACTGGGATGGGTCGTTCTGATCGATCACGGCGGCAGTGTCAGCGCCTACCTGGGCCTGCGTGACCCGCTGATCAGCGTGGGGAACCGCGTGGCACGCGGCACGCCCCTGGGGGCGGTGGGGGGCAGCTCGATCATCGGACCGGGCAACATGGCCTTCCAGCTGCGGCAGGGTGGGCAGCCCGTCGCGCCAGGTTTCTGACCGGCGCTCTGCCGCGCCGCCCCGAGGTGGCGCTCTGTTCAGGAGCGTGGAGTGGCGTCCTCTCGCCCTGTTGAGGTCGTGGCGAGGTCCCCTTGCCGGTTGCCCCGGCGGTCTGATACTCTTCTTCGGTGCGCTTACCGGTTGGCTGCTGACGGGCGCATTTCCCCGTGATCCTAGCGGGAGCTTTACCCTCAAATACCTCAGTTGGAGAGATTCCCATGGTCAAGATTCGCCTGTCCCGTTTCGGTTCCACCCACAACCCCCACTACCGCATCGTCGTCACCGACGCGCGCCGTCCCCGTGACGGTGGGTACATCGAGAACCTGGGTCACTACGACCCCCGCAAGACCACCGAGAACTACCTGAAGGTGAACGTCGAGCGCGCCCAGTACTGGCTCGCCAACGGCGCCCAGCCCACCCAGACCGCCCGCCGCCTGCTCAAGAGCCAGGGCGTCAAGGTTTCCTGAGGTCCGGACCGGAACGTGAAGCCCCCCTCGCGGGGGCTTTTTCGTTGCGCTGCGGGTAAAAGGTCGCCGCCCGCAATGACTCGCGGGCGGCAGTGGAGCTGGCGGTTCAGCGGCTGAAGGCGATGAACCCGGCGGCGATGCCCAGCAGCGTACCCACCAGGACCTCCAGGTAGGTGTGCCCCATCAGGACCCGCAGGGGCAGGGGCGCGAAGCCCTCGCGGACCACGGCGCGCAGCTCCTCGACGAGGTCGTTCAGCAGTCGGGCCTGCTGGCCGCTGCTGTGGCGCACGCCGGTCGCGTCGTACATGACGATCAGGGCGAACACGGCGCACGCAGCGAACAGGGGGTGCCCGACGCCCTCGGTGATGCCCACGCCGGTCGTCAGGGCGGCCACCATCGCGGAGTGGCTGCTGGGCATGCCGCCGGTCTCCATGAACGCCCCGGGCCGCCAGCGCCGTTCGATCAGCAGGATCAGCAGGACCTTGGCGACCTGCGCGAACGTGCTGCTCAGCACGGCCACCCACAGCCAGCGGTTGCTCAGCAGGTCAGCGAACGTGTTCACCGGACACCTCGGGGTGGGGGGCGCGGGCGTGCTGCCGTTCGGCGGCGATCACGGTGTTCATCAGGAGCTGCGCCACGGTCATGGGGCCCACGCCGCCGGGTACGGGCGTCAGTGCCGCGGCCACCTGCGCCACGTCTGGGTGCACGTCCCCGGTCAGCCGACCCTTTCCGCTCTCGGTGGGAACGCGGTGGATGCCGACGTCCACGACGACTGCGCCGGGCCGCACCATGTCTGGGGTGATCAGGTGGACCTGCCCGGCCGCGACGATCAGCAGGTCTGCCTCGCGCGTGACGGCCCCCAGGTCGGGGGTGGCGCGGTGCGCGACAGTCACGGTGGCGTCCGCGTTCAGCAGCAGGCCCGCAACGGGGCGGCCCACCAGGGCGCTGCGGCCCACCACGACGGTCCGCTGCCCGGCCACGGTCACGCCGTGGTGGGCCAGCAGGGCCATGATGCCTGCCGGGGTGCAGGGGCGCAGCCCGGCGTGGTTGTTCCACAGCGCGCCGGTGTTCGCGGGGTGCAGGCCGTCCACGTCCTTGGCGGGGTCCAGGGCCAGCAGCACGGGCTCCGGGTTCAGGTGCGCGGGCAGGGGCAGCTGCACCAGAATGCCATTCACGGCCGGGTCGGCATTCAGCGTCTCCACCAGGGCCAGCAGTTCGGCCTGGGTGGTCGCCTCGGGCAGGGCGTGCACGTGGCTGCTCAGCCCGACCTCGGCGGCCTTCTGCGCCTTGCCGCGCACGTAGGACACGCTGGCGGGGTCCTCCCCCACCCGCACCAGGGCGAGGTGAGGGGGGCGGGGCAGCCGCCCGGCGCGGCGTCCGGCCTCGGTCAGCAGCGCGGCGGCGGCGGGCGGTCCGCCGAGGACCCGGGCGGTCCCCGGGGTCACTCCTGCGGCTCCTCGCGGGTGGGCGCGGACGCGGCCTTCTCGTTCAGGCTGCGGCTCAGGCCCGCCAGGACGCCGTTCACGAAGCGGCCGGAGTCGTCGCCACCGAACTTGCGGGCGATGCGTACGGCGCTCTCGATGACCGGGGGGTGCGGTTCGGGCGTGTACATCATCTCGAAGGTGGCCAGTCGCAGGACGTTCAGGTCCGTCTGGGCCATCTGGTCGAAGCTCCAGCCGCGGATGGTGCGGCGCAGCGTGGCGTCCACGTCGGGGCGGGCGGCCGAGATGCCCTGCACGAGCTGCTGCGCGAAGGTCAGGGCCTCCTCGCTGAGGGTGGGGTAGGTGTCGTCCCCGCCGCGCATGCTGCCCTCGGCGCGGGTGAACACGCTCTGCATGGGCAGGTTGCCCCGGTCGGCCTCGAACAGCACGCGGAACGCGAATTCGCGGGCGGCGCGGCGCGTGCCGACGGGCGCGGCGGCCTTCTCGCGGCGGCGGGTCACGCCTGACCGCCCTTGGGCACGCAGACGCCCTGGACGGTGACGTTCACGGCGCGCACGCGCAGGCCGGTCATGAGTTCGATGTTCTCGCACACGGCCTGCTGGACCTTCTCGGCGGTGGCGGTCAGGCTGCGGCCGTACTCGATGTTCAGGCCGACGTCGATGGTGACGTCCTGGCCCTCGCGGGTAACTTTCAGCGCGCGGGGTTTGCGGCCCGCGCTCTGGTTGCGCAGCACCTCGCCGACCTTCATGGAGGTGGTGGCGATCTCGGTGCCCTCGATGCCGTCCAGGGTGGTGGCGGCGATGTCCATCAGGACGTTCTTGCTGATTTCGACTTCGGGTGTTGCCATGTTGGTCTTGCCTCCACTTCGTGTGCCCGGCGCTCGGGGCACGCGACAATACCGTCAGTGTACCCGCTGGGCGTCCAGCTGAGCCTTCAGGCGGTCACGCCGCGTTCGCGCAGCAGGTCGTTCAGGGCCGCCTCGTCCAGCACGGTTACGCCGAGTTCCTGCGCGCGGGTGAGTTTGCTGCCGGCCTCCTCACCGGCGATCAGGTAGCTGGTCTTGCCGGTGACGCTGCCGGTCACGCGCCCCCCGGCCTGTTCCAGCTGCGCCTTGATAGCGTCCCTGGGTCGGCCCAGCGTGCCGGTGATGACGAAGTTCAGGCCCTGCAGCTGATCGCCGCGCGTGACCTGCTCCTCCTGCGGGTTCACGCCGTGGGCGCGCAGGCGGGCGATGAGTCCCCGCATGCTGGGGTCGGCCAGGGACGCGGTGACGCTCTGAGCGATCACGCCGCCCAGTCCGGGGACGTTCTCGATCTGTTCGGGCGTGGCGGTCAGAAGCGCGTCGAGAGTGCCGAAGGCGCGGCTGAGCGCCTGGGCGTTGCGTTCGCCGACGTGGTTCATGCCCAGCGCGTTCACGAGGCGCCACAGGGGCTTGCCGCGGCTGGCGTCCAGCTGCGCGAGGATGTTCTGCGCCTTCTTGTCCCCGCCGCGGTCCAGCGCGGCCAGCTGCCCGGCGCTCAGGGCGTACAGGTCGGCGGCGTCGCGCACGAGGCCGGTCTCGATCAGCTGCGCCACGAGTTTCTCGCCGATGCCGCGCACGTCCATCGCGCCGCGCGACACGAAGTACCGGATGCGCTCGAAGGCCTGCGAGGGGCAGGCGGGGTTCGGGCAGTAGGTGTTCGCATCACCCTCGGCGCGCGTCACCTCGTGGCTGCATTCGGGGCAGCGGGTGGGGAACTCGAAGGGTTGGGCGCCGTCCGGGCGTTTCTCGGTCAGGACGCGCATGATCTGCGGGATCACGCCCCCGGACTTACGCACGACGACCGTGTCCCCGATCCGCAGGTCCAGGTCGCGAATGAAGTCCTCGTTGTGCAGCGTGGCGCGGCTGACGGTGCTGCCCTCGATCAGGCGCGGCGCGAGGTGCGCGAGCGGCGCGAGCTTCCCGGTGCGGCCCACGTTGACCGTGATGGCCTCCAGGGTCGTCTCGACCTCCTCGACCGGGAACTTGTATGCGATCGCCCATCTGGGCGCGCGGCTGGTGAAGCCCGCCTCCTCCTGCGCGCGCAGGTCGTTCAGTTTCAGGACGGTACCGTCCGCGTCGAACTCGAAGGTGCTGCGCGCGGCGGTCATGCGGGCGTGGTAGTCGGCGGCGGCGTCCAGCCCGTGCAGCGTCTCACTGTGACCACTGGTGGGGAAACCCTGCGCGGCCAGCCAGGCCAGCACCTCCGCCTGGGTGCGGGCAGGCACGCCGTCCCGCCTGCCCATCGCATAGAAGATCGCCCTGAGGTTACGGCTGCGGGTCACCTCCGGGTCCTTCTGCCGCAGCGCGCCCGCCGCGCCGTTGCGGGGATTCTTCAGCAGCGGCGTGCCGAGCTCCTCAGCCTGCGCGTTGAACGCCGCGAAGTCCACGCGGCTCATGTACACCTCGCCGCGCACCTCCAGTTCACCCGTCAGGCCGGGCAGGTGGGTGGGCAGGCCCGGCACGGTCAGCACCTGCGCGGTGACGATCTCGCCGGTCACGCCGTTGCCTCGCGTCGCCGCCCACTGGAGTTCACCGTTCAGGTAGTACAGGTTCACGCTCAGCCCGTCGATCTTCAGTTCGCCCGTGAACATGAAGTCGTCGCTCTCGGCAGGGAGGCCCAGCGCGCGGGACAGTTTCTCCTGCCATTCACGCAGTTCCGCGTCGTCGAAGGCGTTGTCCAGGCTGGTCATGGGCGTGGGGTGGTCGACCGGCTGGAAGGCCGCGCCGGGCGTCCCACCGACGGTCTGCGCGGGACTGTCCGCTCCGGCCTGCGCGGCCCAGTCGGGGTGCGCGGCTTCCAGGTCCCGCAGGTCCCGCGCCAACTGGTCGTATTCGTCGTCGGGGATGGTCGGGGCGTCCTGCTCGTAGTAGGCGCGGTTGTGGGCGGCCACCTCGGCCCGCAGGGCCAGATAGCGGTCGAAGTCAAGCGGCGTCATGACCCAGAGGGTATCCCACTTCAGCTTCAGTTCAGGCCATCCCGGTACCCTGGGGGCTGGTCTGTGTGGCACCCCCGATGGGGTACGACAAGGCTTAAGAATCGAGTAACAGCGCACTCATCCGCTACAGAGCAACTGACCAATCGGTCAACGTGATTCGGGGGTCTAGACACCCACCAAAATCCGTATACTCTATTCAAGCAATCCGCTCACCATATTCCCTGGAGGAACATCACATGAAAAAGATCCTGACCCTGGCCCTCGCCATGACCGCCACCGCCGCCTCCGCTCAGGCCCTGCGCGTCGGCCTCGCCTACGACGCCGGCGGCAAGTTCGACAAGAGCTTCAACCAGAGCGCCTACGAAGGCAGCCAGCGCGCCAAGAAGAACCTCGGCATCGAGACCAAGGACTTCGAACCCAGCGACCCCAGCCAGACCGTGCAGGGCATCCGCCAGTTCGCCCAGGACGGCTTCGACCTGACCGTCGGCGTCGGCTTCGCCAACAACGCCAGCATCAGCCAGGTCGCCAAGGAAAACCCCGACCTGTACTTCGGCCTCGTTGACGACGTCTCCGCCGAGAAGAACGTCGCCAGCCTCGTCTTCCAGGAAGAGCAGGGCAGCTACCTCGTCGGCTACCTCGCCGGCATGAACAGCTCCACCGGCGTCGTAGGCTTCGTCGGCGGCATGGACATCCCCCTGATCCACAAGTTCGAAGCGGGCTTCGCCGCCGGCGCCAAGGCCGCCAACGCCAAGATCAAGGTCATCGCCCAGTACGTCGGCACCACCCCTGACGCCTGGAACAACCCCAGCAAGGCCAAGGAAATCGCCGGTAGCATGCGCGCCAAGGGTGCGGACATCATCTTCGCCGCGGCCGGCGCCTCCGGCAACGGCGTGATCGACTACGTCAAGCAGACCCAGTGCCTCAAGGCCAGCGGCCTGCCCAGCGGCGTGAAGTTCAACACCAACAACTTCAACAAGGTCGCCAAGAGCGCCGCGTACCAGAAGGCCTGCGCCGGCAACACCCGCCCCATGTTCTTCATCGGCGTGGACAGCAACCAGAACTACCTCGGCGACTTCGACAAGAACCCCGCCACCATGAACCACGGCCTGACCAGCATGCTCAAGCGCGTGGACAACGCCGTGTACGCCCTGATCCAGGACGTCAAGAGCAACAAGTTCAAGGGCGGCGAGCGTCGCTTCGGCCTGAAGGACGCGGGCGTCGGCTACGCCGTCGACCAGTACAACAAGGCCCTGATCAGCAGCGCCCAGGTCGCGAAGGTCGAAGCCGTCAAGGCCAAGATCATCAGCGGCACCATCAAGGTCCCCACCAAGTAATCCAGCACAGCACTGAAGGCGGCCCCCTCCCGGGGCCGCCTTCTTGACATCCAGGTCAGCCCCCGATTGACCATCAGGCGTTGATGCCTCCGGTCCAGGCAGACTGCGCGCCCTGACCCGCGAAAACCTGGCTGGGGATTCTCACAGCAGCATTCGGGAGTAGCGAAGGTGCCCTTCAATACTCCTGAACGAGCGGAGCGAGCTCCTGACAACACCAGCGGTTGGAAGTGGAATTGAAGGGCGTGGTGTTGGCCCTTCAATGGAACTGGAGCCCCATGTCAGCACCGTCATGTGACAGTGCACGGTGGTTCGGCATGGATGGCGTCAGGATCAGACCAGACGGTGTCCACCAGCTGGTCCACGGAGCATAGCTACCCTACACCCAGATACGAGCGACTCCGCATTCGCCCTTGTCCTGCTGCGTCCTGATCCACCGACGCACTCCTGATCGGCCCCGGGGATCCCTGATCCGCCGCCCCCTACGCGTTTGTCTGCTGCAGTCCATGCAGCGCAGCGGCACCGAGGGAGCCCCCGGTGCCGCTGCCTTCCGCTGTGGGTGTGGATCAGCGCGTCTGTCCGCCGCCCATGCCGCCCGGCAGGGGCTGACCGTTCTCGTCCAGCACCGTGACTGAGGTGTAGGTGCCGGGCACACTGACGATGGCCCAGGGGCTGGTGATGACCTGCGCGAGGATGGCGCCGGGCGCCGGGGCGGTCAGGCGGACGCGGAGGGTCAGGCTTCCGGTGCTGCCGCTGGCACTGAGCACCTGCACGCCGTACCCGCCGGTGGGTCGCTGGCCGAGGAACACGCCGATCAGGGTGCGTCCGGTCACGCTGGGCGGGGTGGGGACGCTGCTCTGCCGTCCGTAGGCGCGGGTGTAGAGGCTGCTGGCGGCGCTGGCGGTCGTGGCGACCTGCACGGCAGCTTCGCTGATATTGGCGTTGGTGCCGGTCGCGATCTGGGTGACGGTCACGGTGCCTCCAGGGGTGGTGGGAACAGGAGTGGGTCGGGGCGGCTGAATCTGCGCGCTGGGGACGCTGCCCAGCACGTACAGGTCGGTGCGCAGGTGCTCGGTCGGGGTGGGTTCCACGCTCAGGGTTGGGGCGGGCCGGTTGGCCAGGACGGCGACGGCCAGGGGCCCTTGTGGGCGCAGGGTCTCGCCGAGGACGCGGGCCTCGTCGGAGGTGAGCTGTCCGGCGCCCTGAAGACCGTCCACGCGGGTCCCGCTGACCTGCCCGCTGGTGCCGTTCAGTCGGGTCCAGCTCTGCCCGTCGGTGTAATACACCGTGCTGATCTGCGCGCCGCTGCCGGGCGTGACGACAAAGGTGGTGCCCTGGCGGGTCACGGTGACCTGTGGGGAGAGCGCGGCCGTGGCTTCACGGTACGTGGCCTTGCCGTTCACGCTGAGGCTGCCGGGCGTGGCGATGGGGTCCTGCACCTGGGCGCGCAGGTCGACCGCCTGACTGCCGAGTTTCACGCTGCTCTGGCCACCCTGGGTGGTGCCGTACACCCACACCACGCGTTCCTGCGCGCCGCCGTACAGGACGGCCTCGTGGACTTTCAGGTTGCCGGGGCCGGTCATGGAGCAGGCGCTGAGGAGGCCCGCACCGAGCAGTGCGGCGGCCAGAAGGGTTCTGTTCATGAGGCTCAGCTTATGAGGGCAGGCTGACGGTGGACTGAAACCCGCCTTTCCGAAACCCTGAGGCTCGGCCCTGACCGGTGCGTGTGGGGGACAGGGCTCAGGCGCCGGCAGCCAGGAGTTCGCGGGCGTGTTCCAGGGCGGCGCCGCTGGCGTGCCCGCTGAGCATCCGCGCGATCTCCTCCAGCCGCTCGTCGCCGGTCAGGAGGCGGACGCGGCTGACGGTTCTGCCGTCCTCAACGCTCTTCTCGACCTTGAAGTGGTGGTCGGCGCGCGCGGCGATCTGCGCGAGGTGCGTGACGACCAGCACCTGACGCGTCGCGGCCAGGGCGCGCAGCTGTTCGGCCACCGCGTGCGCGGCGCTCCCGCCGATCCCGGCGTCCACCTCGTCGAAGACCACGGCGGGCGTGTCGGCGCCCAGGACCGTGCTGATGGCGAGCATCACGCGGCTCAGTTCCCCGCCGGACGCCACGTCCGCCAGTGGGGCGAGGTCCTCGCCGGGGTTCGCGTTGAAGAACAGGGTCACGTCACTGAGGCCGTGCGGGCCGGGTTCACTCAGGGCGCCCAGGTGGAATTCCAGGCGGGCGTGGGGCATGCCCAGCTGCCGGATCACGCCCAGCAGGTCGGCGGCCAGCGGAGCGACCCGCTTGCGGCGGGCGGCGTCCAGCTTCTCCCCGGCGGCCTGCACGCGGGTTCGCAGGGCGTCCACCTCGGCGTCCAGGGTGCCGGCGTCCTGCTCGTCGCGGGTAAGCCCCGCCAGTTCGGTCTCGACCTGCGCGTGGAAGTTCAGGACGTCCTCCAGGCCCGGGCCGTACTTGGCGCGCAGTTTCCCCAGGGCGCCCAGGCGGGCCTCGACCCGCGCGAGTTCCTCGGGGTCGGGGGCCTGGTCCTCGGCGACGCCGCGCAGTTCTCCGACGACGGCCTGGATGCTGGCCACTGCCTCGCGCAGCTCGCTCTGCAGCTGGGCGGTGGTCTCGTCGAACCGCGCTCCGGCGTTCAGGGCGCGGGCGGCCTCGTTCAGGAAGCCCAGGGCGTTCTCGTCCCCGTCGCTCAGGAGGTGCAGCGCTCCGGCGGCACTCTGCGCGATGGTGTCGAGGTTCGCCAGCCGCGTCAGGTCCGCCTGGAGGGGGTCCTCCTCGCCCAGTTGTGGGCTCACGTCGGATATTTCCCGCGCCTGGAACTGCAGGAGGTCCAGCTGCCGGGCGCGTTCCCGTTCGGTGGCGCGCAGGCGGTCGAGGCGGGTGCGCGCGTCCTGCCAGTCGCGGTACGCCGCCGCGTACGCGGTGTGTTCGGCTTCCACCTGCCGGTCCAGCAGGGCGCGCTGGTTGGCGGGGGTCAGCAGACTGACCGCCGAGTGCTGCCAGTGGATGGTCAGACGGTGCTGCGCCCAGTCCTGCAACTCGCGCAGGCTCACGACCTCGCCGTCCAGTCGGGCGGTGCTGCGGCCGTGTGCGGTCACGCGGCGACTGGCGATCTCGTCACCCCAGTGGCCGGTGACGAGCAGGTCGTCCTCGCCGCTGCGGATCAGGTCGGTGTTGGCGCGGCTGCCCAGCAGCAGACCCAGGGCGTCCACGATGATGCTCTTGCCCGCGCCGGTCTCGCCGGTGAACACGCTCAGCCCGGCCTCGAAGTCCAGCGTGAGGGTGCGGATGGTCGCCAGATTCCGGACTTCCAGGGCGCGCAGGGGCGGCAGGACGGGTGGGGCGTCGGAACGCAGGGCCTTGCGGGTCACGCCCCCGAGTGTAGCGCGCGTCCCCCCGACCGGAACGGTCAGCACGTGACGATCCGGACGGGCTGAACATGAATGCAGCGTTACGTTCTGCCCACACTGGGCTCGGGGCAGGGTCAGAGAATGGGCCGCATGACCTGTCCGCGCAGCCCTGCACGCTGCACGGGCGCGGCGGGCGAAAAGGAGTCACCATGAACACGAATACGGATCCGACGGGCGGCGTGAGCAAGCGCAGCCTCGTCCTGCTGGGGGCCCTGGCGGGCCTGATGACGAGCCGCGACACGCGCCGGGCCCTGGTGGACGGCAGCCGCACGGCCTGGAGCGGCACCACCCACACCCTGAGTGACAGCGTGAAACCTGCCCTGCTGTCAGCGGCGAGTCAGGCGGCGCTGCTGGCGCAGGAAACGGCCCGCAGTGGCGCCCACACGGTCGTCAGCACAGCGTCCACCCTGAAGGACGAGGCGGCGCCGCGGGCGAGTGCTCTGCTGGAAGGCGTGCTGCACGCGGCGAGTGGACTGGCCGGTCAGGCGCAGGAAGCGGCGGCGCGCGCGGCCGTGGTCGGTGGCGAGCAGGCGCGGACGCTGGGTCACGGCGCCGGTCACCTGGCGTCCACGGCGGGCCACACGGTTCAGGAGCAGGCGAACCGCGGGCTGAAACGGGCGGAGAAAGCCACCCGCCCGGCCCGCCGCGCGGCTGTGCTGACGCTGTCGGACGCACAGGGCGCCGCGACGGAACTGCTGGCGAACGTGCAGGACACGGTCAGCTCCTCGCTGCACGAGGCGGTCGACGGGGCCGAGGCGCGTCGCCGGCGCGTGGAACGCACCCTGCGGCAGGCACGCCGTAACGCGGAGCGGGACCTGCGCAGCGGGAAACGCAGGCTCAGCAGTGGTCAGCTGGAACGCGCCGTGACCCGCAAGCTGGCGCCGCTGGAAAAGCAGCTGGGCCGCGAACTGAAACTGATTGAGAAACAGGTGCGTCGTGCCCGCCGGGATGACCGCAGCAGCGGGGGCGGCAGCGCGGTCGCCACGCTGGTGCTGCTGGGAACCGGGGCGGTCGTGCTGGCCCGCGTGCCCGCTGCGCGTCAGGCGATCCTGAGCGCCGTCGAGAAGGTCAGCCCCGAAGCGGCCCAGGGTCTGCACGACGCGGGCCGGAATGCCCGCAACCTGATCGGTTCGATGTGGCTGGACCGTATCGAGGAGCCGCAGGCGACCCCCGCGCCCGGCGCAGCGAAGGCCACGCAGGCGGCCACGACCGGCGCGTCAGCCGCCGGTGCGGTGGCTCCGGACGCGCCTGCAGCGGCGAAGACCGCGGCCCAGGATGCAGATGCCGCCAAACCGGCGGGTGAGGCGAAGAAGCCCAACTGAGTTCGAGGCCGCATGCCTGTGCTCCTCCCTGACGGGGAGGGGCACTTTTCTGTCGTGGGAAAGCGGTGGTGGATGGGTGTCCAGCCATTCTGTTCACGTTCCGAACAAAAGAGCGTGCGGCCGACCTGGCAACTGGAAGTGGCGATGCGGGCTGGTGCAGGGACCTGAGATGTGCGCGCGTGGTGCGGGTCGACACGTGTAAGGTCGTCCCTTCCCAGTGGACGTCCGCGGCTGTTGTCTCCCGGAGTGTGACACCACTAAGGTTGGACTGGAACCGCTTCACAGGCGACAATTTCTCCGTAACATCGAACACCAATTCACCCCGGCACGCTCCCTGTGCCGCCCCTGCACCCGGAGGACCCATGAGCCTGACCGCGACCAACCCCCTGGCCGACCTCGGCATCAAGACCGCCACCATCCACCTCAACCCCGGCGTGACCGAACTGTACGCCGACGCCATCCGCCTCGGCGAGGGCGTGCAGGCCGCCAGCGGCCCCCTCACGGTCCGCACCAACAAGACCGGCCGCAGCCCCAAGGACCGCTTCATCGTGGAAGACGACCAGACCCGCGACCGCGTGTGGTGGGGCGGCTTCAACACCCCGATCAGCCCGGTCGTGTTCGACCGCCTGCTCGACAAGATGACCCGCTACGCCGAAGGCAAGGAACTCTTCGTGCAGCAGGTGTACGCCGGAACCGACCCCCGCTACCGCATCGGCTGCCGCATGGTCACCGAGATGGCGTACCACTCGCTGTTCATCCGCAACATGTTCGTGCGCCCCACCCCCGACGAACTGGAGTCGTTCCACACGGACTGGACCGTGCTGAACATCCCCTCGTTCAAGGCGGACCCCGCTGTGGACGGCGTGCGCAGCGACACGTTCATCATCGTGAACTTCACGAAGAAGATGATCATCGCGGGCGGCACCCAGTACGCCGGTGAGAACAAGAAGGGCATCTTCGGCGTCCTGAACTACCTGCTGCCCGAAGCGGGCGTCATGCCCATGCACTGCTCCGCGAACGTCGGCGAGGGCGGCGACGTGGCGCTGTTCTTCGGCCTGAGCGGCACCGGCAAGACCACCCTGAGCGCCGACCCCAGCCGCAAACTGATCGGCGACGACGAGCACGGCTGGACCGACACCGGCGTGTTCAACTTCGAGGGCGGCTGCTACGCCAAGGTCATCAACCTGAACGCCGAAGCCGAGCCCGCCATCTACCGCACCACCCGCACGTACGGCACTGTGCTGGAGAACGTCGTGCTGGACGATCAGGGCCAGCCCGACCTGAACGACGGTTCGCTGACCGAGAACACCCGCAGCGCCTACCCGATCGACCAGATCGGCAACGTGCAGCCCGGCTCCATCGCGGGCCACCCGAAGAACGTGGTGTTCCTAACCGCCGACGCGTACGGCGTGCTGCCCCCCATCAGCCGCCTGAGCGCCGAGCAGACCATGTACCAATTCATCAGCGGCTTCACCGCGAAGATCCCCGGCACGGAGGACGGCGTGACCGAACCCAGCCCCACCTTCAGCACCTGCTTCGGCGCGCCGTTCATGCCCCGCCACCCCGGCGAGTACGCCCGCCTGCTGGCGCAGAAGGTGCAGGAGAGCGGCGCCCGCGTGTGGCTGGTGAACACCGGCTGGAGCGGCGGCATGTACGGCCAGGGCAAACGCATGAGCATCGCCCACACCCGCGCCATGATCAATGCGGCGCTGTCCGGCGCGCTGGACGACGTGCCCTTCGAGAAGGAAGGTTTCTTCGACCTGGAGATCCCCACCAGCGTGCCCGGCGTGCCCGAGGGAGTGCTGAACCCCCGCGACGCCTGGGCGGACAAAGGCGCCTACGACCAGACGGCCCGCAAACTGGCCCGCATGTTCCGCGAAAACTTCAAACGCTTCGAGGCGGGCGTGGACGCCGCCGTCACCAACAGCATGCCCAACCCCGACGCGAACTGACCCGACAACGAGAGGCGGCCCCCCAGATTGGCAGGGCCGCCTCCTTCCGTGCGCCAACAGGCCGCTCCTCTGTTGCGCTCCCCACCGCTGCTTCCTCCGGTACTCGTACCACTCGATTCAGAAAGATTGACGACACCCGGCAATTCCTCTGAATCCTGGCGTGACAGCAGTCTAGAAGGCGGCCCCTCCACTCACTGGAGGGGCCGCCTTCTGGCGTACGTCTATTTGAACTTGACGCTGGCGAGCACCTTGTCGAAGGTTGAACTGGCGGCAGCAAAGCGGGCGGGCGTGTCGGTCAGCTGGAACGAGTAGAGGTTCTTCGCGCCGACGCCGTACCACACCCGCATCTTCAGCTGGCCCTTGGGGTGGGTGAGGGTGTAGCTGCGCTCCAGGCCGCTCAGGGCTCCGACCTTCAGCGTGCGGCTGGCCGTCTGCTTGACGGCGGCGCCCGTTCCCTTGATCCCCGCCTCGAACTTCTTGAATTCGCCGTCCGGCGTAGGCTTGCCCCCTGCCTTGTCGACAAACAGCATGCGCAGCAGGGTGGCGGGGGGGGCCTTGGCCGAGACGATGGAGACGCCACTGGTCCCGTCCTGGAAGTCCACGCCCAGCCACCCTTTGGGCAGGTTGGCGCTGAACGGCAGTTTGGGATCACTGAACGGCACGAGAGTCTGGGCCTGAGTGACACCAAGGAGGCTCAGGGCGGTTAACGGCAGGAGGAATCGGGCGAACTTCATGAGAGGCACCGTAGCGCTCGATTGTGAGGACCCACCCCGCCGGGCGTGAACGGACACTGGCCGACCATCAGCGGCGGATCAGGCCCGGCTGGGGCCACAGGCGCAGATCGGCCGGACCGGCGGCGTCACGCAGGTCGACTGGACCGTACGTGCGGCTGTCCAGGCTCTCACCGATCCGGCGGTTGTCTCCCATCACCCACACCTTGCCGGGCGGAACCCGCAGTGGCGGCTGGTCCTCCACGAACCCCTCGCTGGCGTAACTCTCGGCGACACGCTGGCCGTTCACGATCACGCGGCCGTCGCGGATGGTGACGGTATCGCCCGGCAGACCCAGCACGCGTTTCACGTTGTACTGCCGGTGCTGCACACCCAGCACGGTCTCGTAGGCGTAGGGGCTGTCGGCCGGCGCCTTGAAGATCAGCAGGTCGCCCCGACGGGGGTACGGTCCCCCCAGGCCCCAGGCGCGCAGCCAGCGGGGGTATTTCAGGAGAACCAGCACGTCGCCACTGTTCAGGGTGGGGTTCATGGAGTCCCCGTCCACGCGGGCCAGGGTGAAGCCGAAGGTGGTCAGCAGGTAGACGCCCAGCGCGCTGCTCAGCCAGGCGCGCCAGCTGTCGCGGGAGGAGTCGGCAGAGGTCACAGCTGTTCAGGGTAGCGTACCCCCGGCAGAGGCTCCCCTCACCCGCCTCATGGCGCGCGACCCGCACGAGCTGCGGAAGTGGCGGCCCAGGCAGCGGCGACAGGAGTTTCTGGCCACCTCCGGCGCCTTGAGCGGGCGCCCATCCTGCTCCGGCTGCACACAATTGCCTTCACGGTCACTTCAGATTGGGTAGCGGACCGGTGTCGGGACCCGTTACCCTGACGCGCATGACCGCTGAAGGGAAGACGGAACTGAAGATCGACAAGTACCACGAGGGGACCGGCGTGCAGGCGCAGGCCGGGAAGATGGTCCGCGTGCACTACACCGGAACGCTGGAAAACGGGCAGAAGTTCGACAGCAGCCGTGACCGTGGTGAACCCATCGAGTTCCCGCTGGGCGTCGGGTACGTGATCCAGGGTTGGGATCAGGGCATTGCGCAGCTGCGCGTGGGCGACAAGGCCAAGCTCACCATTCCGGCCCACCTCGGCTACGGCGCGGCGGGCGTTCCCGGCGTGATCCCCGGCGGCGCGACGCTGGTGTTCGACGTGGAACTGATGGACGTCCGCTGAGGGGAGTCGTTCACGACCAGCCCCGACCTGCGCGGTCGGGGTTTTTTCTTGCCCCGCACGCGGGTGATACAGATGACCGGCCCAGCCTGACAGCCGGTCCTCTTGCCTGTCGTTCATAACTTCCGTAAACTCCGAAAGACATGAAAGCCACAGGACAACCGTGATCGAAGGTCGGCGCAGCGAGATCGTCGCGCTGGTCCGCCAGCACGGCGAACTGGGCGTCACGGAACTCTCCGGGCTGCTGGGCGTCTCGGAGGTCACGGTCCGCAGCGACCTGAGTGCCCTGGCCGCCGCCGGGCACGTCCGCCGAACGCGCGGGCGGGTCAGCCTGCCGCTGGACCTGCGCCGCGAGGCCCCGCTGGAAACCAGCATGCGCGAGTTCGCGGCCGCCAAGCGCCGCATCGGGCAGGCGGCGGCGGCCCTGGTGCAGAGCGGCGACACGGTGTTCCTGGACGTGGGCAGCACCACCTCCGAGGTCGCGCGGGCGCTGTCCCCCGCTCTGCAGGACGTGACGGTCGTGACGAACGGCCTGAACATCGCCCTGCTGCTCGAGCGCCTTCCCGGCGTGCGGGTCATCGTGACCGGCGGGACGCTCCGGCCCCTACAGCACTCGCTGGTCAGTCCGTACGCGCTGGACGTGCTGCGCCACATTCACGCCGACCGGCTGTTCCTGGGCTGCAACGGCGTGCACGCCGCGTCGGGCGTGACGAACGCGAACCACGAGGAGGCCGAGGTCAAGCGCCTGATGGCCGAACAGGCACGCGAGGTGGTGGTCGTCGCCGATCACCGCAAGCTGGGCGTGGTCAGCCGCGCGTTCATCACGCCGCTGGACCGGGTGTCGACGCTGATCACGGACCGCGCCGCAACCTCTCCCCCGCCGGACGTGCTGGACGCCGTGAAGGACGTGCGCGTGGTGTAATCCGATGCTTCGCCTATCCGCACAGAAACCGGTTACCGATCCTCTCCCCCACCCGAGGCCACCCATGACGAACCCTGATCCCACCGCCGAATTCCTGATGCTGGGCACCTGCGATTACCCCGAGCATGTCCCCTCTGACCGCTGGGCGCCGTACGCGCGGATGCAGGCGGAGCTGGGCCTGCGCTTCGTGCGGGTGGCGGAGTTCGCCTGGAGTCGCCTGGAACCCCGCCCGGGCGAGTTCGACTGGGCGTGGCTGGACGACGCGATCGCCGCGTACGCCGCCGAGGGCCTGCGCGTGGTGATGTGCACGCCGACGCCCACACCGCCCGCGTGGCTGATCCGCGCGCACCCGGAGATCCTGGCGTTCGACGAGCAGGGCCGCGTGCGGGAGTTCGGGTCGCGCCGCCACTACGATTTCGCCTCCCCCGTGTTCCGGGAGCATTCGCGCCTCGTCACGCGCGCGGTTGCCGAGCGGTACGGGCAGCATCCGGCGGTGGTGGGCTGGCAGACCGACAACGAGTTCGGGTGTCATAACACCAGCCGCAGTTACGGCGGCGCGAGCGAGGCGGCGTTCCCCGCGTGGCTGCAGGCGCGCTACGGCACGCTGGACGCGCTGAACGAGGCGTGGGGGAACGTGTTCTGGAGCATGGAGTACACCGACTGGGCGCAGGTGAAGTCCCCGGCGCTGACCGTGACGGAACCGAACCCGTCGCACGTGCTGGATTACCACCGTTTCGCGTCGGACCTGATCGCGTCGTTCCAGGCCGAGCAGGTGGAGATCCTGCGTGAACTCGCGCCGGGGCGGTTCGTGACGCACAACTTCATGATCTTTGAGTCGGGCTTCGATCATTACGACGTGGCGCGCGGCCTGGACTTCGCGACGTGGGACAACTACCCGACCGGGATGCTGGAATTCTTCGCGCCGCCCGGCGTGGGCGAGGACCTGAAGACCCATTACGCCCGCACCGGGCACCCGGATCTGGTGGCGTTCAACCATGACGTGTACCGCAGCCTGATGCTCGGGAAGGACGGGCTGGGCCGGGACGGGGCGGGCACGCCGAACGGGTTCTGGGTCATGGAGCAGCAGTGCGGTCAGGTGAACTGGGCGCCGTACAACCCGCTGCCCGCCGAAGGCGCGGTGGCGCTGTGGACGGCGCAGGCGTGGGCGCACGGGGCGGACGTCGTGAGTTACTTCCGCTGGCGGGCCGCGACGATGGCGCAGGAGGTCATGCACTCCGGACTGCTGCGCCACGACGAGACGCCCGACCGGGGCTTCGCGGAGGTCGCGGGCCTGGACCTCACGCAGTTCCCGGTGGGGCCGGTCCCGGCGCGCGTGGCGCTGCTGCACGACTACGAGAGCCTGTGGATCTATGACCAGCAGCGGCACGCGGCGGGCCTGAGCTACTGGGCGCAGACGGTCACGTACTACATGGCGCTGCGCTCGCTGGGCGTGGACGTGCAGATCACCCACCCGGACGCGGACCTGAGCGGTTTCGCGGCGGTGGTCGCCCCGGCGATCACGCTGGTCCCCGCGGACCGGGCGGCGCGCTGGGAGGCGGCGGCGCAGGGTGGCGTGCCGTTCGTGTTCGGGCCGCGCACGGCGTTCCGCACGCCGGGCGGCGCGACGTGGTCGGACGGGCAGTTCGGCCCGCTGTCGGAGATGACTGGGGCGCGCCTCTTGCAGTACGACAGCCTGCGTCCCGGCGTGACGCAGGGCGTGACCGGCGCGTTCGGGAGCGTGGACGCGAGCCTCTGGGCCGAGAGTTACCGCGTGACCGGCGCGCAGACGCTCGCCACGTACGCCGGTGGGCCGCTGGACGGGCAGAGCGCCGTGATCCGCCACGGGAACGCGACCGTGATCGGCGCGCACAGCCTCGACCTGATCCGTGCGGTGCTGCGCGAGGTGCTGGGCGGCGCGGGCGTGCCGCTGCTGGACCTGCCGGAGGGGGTGCGCGTGTCGCGCCGCGCGGACCGGACGCTGGTGCAGAACTGGCATCCGCACGCGGTGACGTGGGGCGGCCTGGAGCTGGATCCGGTGAGTTCGGTGGTGCTGGGCGGCGACTGGTCGCCCACGCAAGGGAAAGGAGTGCAGGGTGAATAAGTGGACAGTCAATGAGGCCCCGCAGGACCTGCGGGTGTTGATCAGTGGATTCCAGTCGTGGAGCGAGGCGGAACTGCGCCCGCTGACGGACGTTCAGGCCGTGCCGGGGCAGCACTGGCGGGTGGAGCAGGGGCACGATCCGGGCTTCCCGCCCAGCGGCGAGGCCGGGGTGTGGCGCAGCCATACCGTGCTGGCACTGGTGCGCGCGGACGGGAGCGGCTGGGTCGGCAGCGTGGGGGACGCCACGCGTACCTTCGCGCAGTGGGAGGCCCGCGCCGGAACCGAGGCCGTGACCGTGACCTGCACCCTGGAAGGCCCCGACGTTCCCGTCACCTGGGAGGAGACCGGGGACGTGATCGCCACCCTGGAGGCCCGCGCGGCCGACCTGGGCGTGGCGATGGGCGCGCGGACGCCGGCGCCGCTGCGGGTGTGGTGCTCGTGGTACTCGTACTACCGTGACGTGACGCTGGACGCCATGCTGGACAACGCCCGACTGGCCAGCGAGCACGGGCTGGACTTCGACGTGTTCCAGCTCGACGACGGCTTCCAGACGTTCCTGGGTGACTGGGAGGACCCCAGCGCCCACTTCGGCGGGCACGCCCGCGAACTGCCCGCGCGCCTCGCGGAACTGGGTTTCACGGCCGGGCTGTGGCTGGCGCCGTTCCTGGTGCAGCCGCAGAGCCGACTGTTCCGCGACCACCCCGAGTGGCTGCTGCGCGGCGAGGACGGTCAGCCGCTGGCGTTCGGGAACAACTGGGGAGGCCCGTACCACGCGCTGGACACCACGCACCCCGGCGCGCTGGACTGGATCCGCGAGCTGGGCCGCACGGTGCGCGGCTGGGGGTACACGTACCTGAAGATCGACTTCCTGTACGGCGCGACCCAGCCCGGCGTGCGTCACGACCCGACGGTCGGGCGGGCCGAGGCGTACCGGATGGGCCTGCAGGCGTTCCGGGACGGCGTGGGCGACGACGCCTTCATCCTGGCGTGCGGGGCGCCGCTGGCGCAGAGCATCGGGCTGGTGGACGCCATGCGCACCGGTCCCGACGTGGCCCCGCTGTGGGACGAGGACTCCCGCCGCGTGTGGCTGGGCGACGCGACCGGCCCCAGCGCCCGCAACGCGCTGCACACCGCGCTGAGCCGCTGGTATCAGCACGCGTGGTACCAGCCGGACCCGGACGTGGCGATCTGCCGCCGTGAACTGAGCCTCCTGAACGCCACCGAGCGGGACGCCATCGCGGGGATGCTGGACGTCATCGGGGGCCTGCGGGCCAGCAGCGACCCGATCAGCCTGCTGGACGAGGAGGGCCGCGCGCTGCTGCGGCAGTGCCTGACGGTCAGCACCCCGGACCGCCCGGTGACGCTCGCGGCGTCGCACGGGGACGCGGTGACGCACTTCACGCGCGGCACGTTCAACCTCACGGACCGCGCTGAAGGCGGCATTCCCGCGCACGGGTACCGGTCCGCGCAGGGCAAGGAGCAGGCATGACCACCGAATCCACCACCGCAGCCCTGCCCGGCGGGTACCACGCCGCCGACTTCACGAAACCCGACGGGCGCGCCATGACGCTGTACGGCCTGAACCCCATCCGCGTGGACAGCGAGATTCCCAGCCCCAGCCCGGACCCCGTGGACGCCCGGCCCCTCATGCGCTGGCATCCGGTGCGGGGCGAGTGGGTCATGTACGCCGCGCACCGCATGGGCCGCACGTTCCTCCCGCCGCCCGAGTACAACCCGCTGGCGCCCACCCGCGACCCCGAGCACCCCACCGAACTGCCGCGCGGCGAGTACGACATCGCCGTGTTCGACAACCGCTTCCCCAGCCTGACCCTGACGGCCCCCGACCCGGAACCCGGCCCCGCCGGGACGCGCGCGGGCGTCGGCAAGTGCGAGGTCGTGGTGTTCAGCCAGAGCGCTCAGGGCCGCCTGTGCGACCTGACCGACGAGCAGATCAGCCTGCTGCTGGCCGTGTGGGCCGACCGCACCACCCGCCTCGCGGAGACCGGGCAGATCAACGCGGTGCTGCCCTTCGAGAACCGTGGGGTGGAGGTCGGCGTGACCCTGCACCACCCGCACGGGCAGATCTACGCGTACGATCACGTGCCGCCGGTCGCCGCGCGGGCCGCCGCGCAGATGGACGCGTACGTCGCCGAGCACGGCCGCCCCTGGCTGGAGGACTTCATTCAGGAGGAACGCGCCGCCGAGGACCGCATCATCCGCGACGACGGCGCGGCCCTGAGCGTCGTGCCGCCCTTTGCGCGCTACACCTTCGAGACGTGGGTGCTGCCCACCCGGCCCGTCAGCCTCCTGAGTGACCTGAGTGACGCCGAGCGGCTCAGCATGGCGCGGGTCCTGCGCGATGCGCTGCGCCGCCTGGACGGCCTGTTCGGCGTGCGCATGCCGTACCTGATGACCGTGCATCAGGCGCCGCTGGACACGCCCCGCCCGGCGTTCCCGCTGCACATCGAGATCTACCCGTACCTGCGCGCCCCGGGCCGCCTGAAGTTCCTGGCGGGCACCGAGCAGGGCGCGGGCGAGTTCGCGAACGACAAGTTCCCGGAGGTCGCCGCCGCCGAGCTGCGCGCCGTACCGGACACCGCAGGAGACGGACTGTGACCCACACCAGTTACGAAGAGGCGTTCGGGCGTGCGCCGCAGGCCACCGCGCAGGCCCCGGGCCGCGTGAACCTGCTGGGCGAACATACCGACTACCAGGGGGGCTTCGTGCTGCCCACCGCCATCCCGCAGCAGGCGACGGTCGCGCTGGGCCACAACGGCACGGGCGAGCACGTCCTGTATTCCGCGAACCTTGACCAGACCATCCGCGTGCCGGTTGGCGAGGTCGGCAGCGGCTTCGCGCCGTACCTGACCGGCTGCTTCGCCCTGAGCGGCGTGCAGGAGGGCCTGAACGCCTTCATCACCAGCGACGTACCCAGCGGCGGCCTGAGCAGCAGCGCCGCGCTGGAGGTCGCCACGCTCCGCGCCCTGCGGGACCTCGCGGACCTCGACCTCGACGACGTGTCCCTCGCCCTGCGCGGCGTGCAGGTCGAACACGAGTTCGTGGGGGTCAAGTGCGGCGTCATGGACCAGATGGCCAGTTCCCTGGCCGACACGCGCACCATGCTCCTGATCGACACCCGCAGCCTCGACCGCCGCGCCGTGCCGTTCCCCGCCGGGGCGGAGGTGCTCGTCATCGACTCCGGCGTGCCGCGCCGCCTCGCCGAGAGCGGATACAACGAACGCCGCGCTCAGGTCGAGGAAGCCGCCCGCCTGCTCGGCGTCCCGCAACTGCGAGACGTGACCGATCCTTTGATCGTCGAGACGCTGCCGCCCGTCCTGCGCGAGCGTGCCCGGCACGTCGTCACCGAGAACAACCGCGTACTGGCCGCACTGGAACCCGGTGTGGACGCCATCCGCTTCGGGCAGCTCATGAACGTCAGCCACGCCAGCCTCCGGGACGACTATGCTGTCAGTCACGAACGCGTGGACGAACTCGTCGCGCTGCTCCAGGCGCACCCGGACGTGTACGGCGCCCGCATGACCGGCGCGGGCTTCGGCGGCGCGGTCGTCGCCCTCGTCCGCCAGGGACAGGCCACCGCCGCCGCGCAGGTGGTCCTCGCCCAGTACAGCGAGCAGGGCTCCCAGGTCGTTCCGTAACACACCCGTACGCCAGTGTGCCGATGCCCCACGCGCGGGCGGACGGCACACTGGCGTTCGTGACTCAACCCAGCTATTCCCTCACGACGTCCCTGGACGGCATGACGCCTGAACAGCTCCACGGATTCTTCGTGGACTGGCCCAACCCGCCCACGCCCGACACGTTCCTGCGCCTGCTGCGCGGGTCGTACCGGGTCGTGCTCGCCGTGCAGGACGGTCAGGTCATCGGCTTCGTGCAGGCGGTCAGCGACGGCGTCCTGACCGCGTACATTCCACTGCTGGAGGTTCTGCCCGAGTGGCAGGGGCGGGGCGTGGGCCGCGCCCTGATGACCCGCATGCAGGAAGAACTGCGACACCTGTACGCCGTGGACCTCGGCTGCGACGACCACCTGGTCCCGTACTACGAAGGTCTGGGCATGCGGCGGGGCACCCTGATGTTCACCCGAAAGTACGCGCGGCAGGACGGGGCGCCCACCGGGTGAAACGACCGGGGGCCGCGCCGCGTACTGCCCACCGTGGCGACCTTCGATCCGACGCTCCTCCTGATGTATCCGCTGGCCGGACTGCTGGCCGTCACGGCGCACGAGTTCGCGCATGTGCTGCTGCCGCTGCGGGCCGGGGCGTCCGGGGTGCGCGTGCAGCTCGGCGTGGACGGGGGCCGGTCTGTTGCGCGGTTCCGGGTGGGGAGGGTCGCGGTGGACGTGCGCCCGTACCCGTTCTGGACAGGCCGCGCCCACTGGGATCACGCGACCGTGACCCCGGCCACCTGGGCGTGGGCCATCGCCCTCGGGCCGCTCAGCTCAGCCGCGCTGTGCGCCCTGGGCGCGCTGCTGTGGCACGGCGGAGGCGAACTGGCCGATCCGTTCGGGCAGGCGCTGGCCGTGTTCGCCGGACTTCAGGCCCTCGTGACCGCTATGCCCGTGCGCTACCCCGCCTGGACGGGCCTGGGCGCAGGCATGCCCAGCGACGGGCGGCAACTCCTCGACCACTGGCAGGGACGGCAGCGGGCACACACCTGAGCGTCACCAGTACCGGAACAGCAGGTCGCCGCGCGTCCAGCCCAGGTGCCGCGCGCCCTTCGCCGTGCCGGGTGGCAGGCGGTCGAGGTCGGCGCGGTCGGGAGTCCCGTTCAGCCACGCGGCGTCCGGCACGAGCCAGCCGCGCGCCTGCCACCACGCCGTCAGGCCGGGCGGGTTCAGATAGGGCGCGAAGGTGGCCGCCGGATGCGTGGCGTCCGTGAACGCCAGCAATGGCCAGTCGGTGTGCGCGATTAGCCTCACCGCTGCCCTACCAGCCGCAGGTCGGAGGATCTGCCCCCGCACGCCCATCAGGGGGTCGAAGTGGAGCCCACCGACGAGCGTCCACCCGAGTTCGCGGGCGCCGAGGTGCAGGTCGGCGGTCAGGCGCGCCGGGGCATGCGCGTCCGCGCGGGTCAGGTCCTCCCGCAGCCACGGCAGCACGCCCGGTTCCACGTTCAGCCCTCCATCGTCAGTCCTGCGTCCTCAGCTCAGCGCCGCGCGGAGGCGTTGGATGTCCTCGCGCCACGCGTCGGCGTCCTCGCTGTCCTCCCAGAGGTCCGGGAGTTCGCTGCCGGGGCCGAGGACGCGTTCCAGCGCTTCCATGGCGTGGGGGCGCAGGTGGGTCAGTTCGGCGGCGTCGGCGTTCTGCACCCAGGCGCGCAGGGCGGCGTCGGTCAGGGCGCTGGTGTCGCCCGTGAGGACGGCGGCGAGGGTCTCGGCGGCGGCGACGGCGCGGTGGCCTTCCTCGGCTTCCAGGTAGTCGTTGTCTGGGTCCAGCGCGACGTCGAAGGCTTCCGCAAGGGCGTACGCGCCGTCCTGCGCGATCTCGGCGGCGTACTCGGCGGCCGCCTCGTTCTGGAAGGGCCCGACGCCCCAGGCGGTCATTCGGGGGCCTCGCTGCGGCCGTAGCGCTGCTCGACGTATTTTTCCATGAGGTCCTGGAAGTCCTCGGCGATGCGGGGGCCACGCAGGGTGGTCAGGAGTTTGCCGTCCTGGTAGACGGGCGCGCGGGGGTCCTCGCCGGTGCCGGGCAGGGAGATGCCGATGTTGGCGTGTTTGCTCTCGCCGGGGCCGTTGACGATGCAGCCCATGACGGCGACCTGCATGTCCTCCACGCCGGGGTACTTGGCTTTCCAGTCGGGCATGGTGTCGCGGATGTAGTCCTGGATCTTCTGGGCGAGTTCCTGGAAGAAGGTGCTGGTGGTGCGGCCGCAGCCGGGGCAGGAGGTGACCTGTGGGAGGAACTGGCGGATGCCGAGGCTCTGGAGGATCTGCTGGGCGACCTCGACTTCCAGTTTGCGGCTCGCGCCGGGTTCCGGGGTGAGGCTGACGCGGATGGTGTCCCCGATGCCGTCGATCAGCAGGGGCGCGAGGGCGGCGCTGCTGGCGACGATGCCTTTCATGCCCATGCCGGCCTCGGTCAGGCCGAGGTGCAGGGGGTAGTCGCACAGCGGGGCGAGCTGGCGGTACACCTGCCAGAGTTCCGGGGCGCTGCTGACCTTCACGCTGATCAGGATCCTGTCGTGCGCGAGGCCGAGTTCTTCGGCGTACGCGGCGCTCTCCAGCGCGGAGACGACCATCGCGTCGATCATGACGTCCGTGCCGGTCTTGGGGGACCCGTTGGCGGTGTTCTCGTCCATCAGGCGGGCGAGGACCTGCTGGTCGAGGCTGCCCCAGTTCACGCCGATGCGGACGGGTTTGTCGAACTCTTTGGCGACCTCGATCATGGTGGCGAAGTTCGCGTCGTGGTGCTGTCCGGCGCCGACGTTGCCGGGGTTGATGCGGTACTTGGCGAGAAGGCGGGCGGTTTCGGGGAATTCGCGCAGGAGGATGTGGCCGTTGTAGTGGAAGTCCCCGACGATGGGGACCTCGATCCCGACCTCTTTGAGGCGGGCGATGATGTCGGGGATGGCGGCGGCGGCCTCGCGGGTGTTGACGGTGACGCGCACGATCTCGCTGCCCGCCCGGACGAGCTGCGCGATCTGGATGGCGGTGGCTTCGGCGTTGGCGGTGTCGGTGTTCGTCATGGACTGCACGACGACCGGGTGGGCGCTGCCCACCATGACCCCCCCGACGTTGACGCTGACGGTCTGGCGACGCTTCATGCCGCCCAGTGTACGCGGCGGGCCGGGTGGGCGGCTGGAAGCGGGGTTACGCCTTCGCGGCGTGTTCCATGCGGTCCAGAATGGCGCTGAGGCCGAGGTCCAGGCCGCCTTGCGGGCCGCTGGCGCCGTAGAGGCCGCTGCGCTGGAGGCTGGCCGCGCCGTGCAGGAACGTCCAGTAGGCGACGGCGTGCCCGGTGTCGTCGGGGTTGCCGCTCAGCGCGCCGACGTGGGTCAGGAGGGCGTTCCAGAGGTGCTTTCCGGCAGTGGTCTTGATGCCTGGGGGTTGGTCGGGCCGGGGGGTCATCAGGAGGTCGTAGGTGTGGGGGCGGGTGCGGGCGAAGTCCAGGTACGCCTGCGCGATGGCGTCCAGTGCGGCGCGGGGGGCCTGGGTGTGGGCGGCGGCGGTGACGCCATCGCGCAGGTCGTCGGCGGCGTGTTCGGCCAGCTGGTTCAGCAGGGCGTCGCGGCTGGCGAAGTGGCGGTACAGGCTGCCGGGGCGTACGCCCAGTGCGTCGGCGAGGGGCCGCATGGCGAGGGCGTCGGGTCCCCCCTGGTCGAGGAGGGTCTGCGCTTCCCGGAGGATGGTGTCCGGGGTGAGTTTCGCGGGGTACGGCATGGTGAACAGTGTACGTCTTGACGCCCAATGGCCGAAGATGTACGGTGTTCACCATCAAGGCGAACGGTGTTCACTTACTGCTCTGCCGCCACCCACACGTCACCTCTCCCCCACCCCGGAGGTCCCTTATGCCCCGCCCACCCATCCGCCTCGCGCAGTTCGGCCTGATCAACGCGTACCTCGTCCCGGAAACCGACGGACTGACCCTGATCGACGCGGGCATCAGCGGCATGGACCGCCGCGTGAACCGCGCCGCCCGGCAGCTGGGCCTGCCGCTGCGCCGCGTCGCCCTGACCCACACCCACAGCGACCACGTCGGCGCGATCGACACCCTGACGACCCAGTGGCCCGAACTGGAACTCCTCGTCGGGGCGGACGACACCACCAACCTCGCCGAACTGGGCGTGAAGACCACCCCCACCCGGCTGCTGCGCGGCGGGGACCGCGTGGGCTCCCTGACCGTCATCGACACGCCCGGCCACTCGCCCGGCCACGTCGCGTACCTCGACGAACGCGACGGCACGCTGTACAGCGGCGACACCTTCGTGAACGTCCCCAGCCTGCGGGTCGCCAGCGTCCTGAACACCATCTTCCCCCTGCCCACCTTCGGCACGCACGACCCCGCGCAGACCACCCGCACCGCCCGCGCCCTGCTGGACGTGCCCCTGCGGACCCTCGCCACCGGACACGGCCCGGCGATCCCGGACCCGCTGCCCGCCATGCGCCGCGCCGTGCAGGACGCCGAATCCGGCCGCCAGCCGAGGGGAGTCACCATCACCGTCGCTGGCCTGGTCGGCCAACTGACCCGCCTGAGCACCGACGGCGCCGTCGCCGGAAAGGACCTCGCGTACCGTGACCGCCGGACCGGCTGATGCACCGGCCACAGCAAACGACGGGACCGGCGCCATCTGGCATCCGGTCCCGTTCGTGGTGGGCGGTGAGGGATTTGAACCCCCGACCTATCGCTTGTAAGGCGAGAGCTCTACCGCTGAGCTAACCGCCCACGCGGCCTGACACTGTAGGGGATCGGGCGGGTCGGGCGCAAGGGGGGGCGGGCGCCCTGGGCGGCGTTTGTGACGCCTGGCGTGCGATTTGCCGCGTGTGGGGTATACTGGGGGGGTAATTCCTCGAATGGGGGGTGGGCGGTTCGCTCACCTTTTTTTCGTGGAGGGGGTGGTTTCAGGCTGCTGGTCAGCCGACACAATATGAATAACAACGACAACAACAACTTGATGCAACTGGCAGGTACCGCCCTTGAACCCCTGGGATTCGAGGTGCTGGAAGTGCAGGTGCAGAACATGGGCGGGCAGCCGATCGTGCTGGTCCGCATCGACCGTCTCGACGAGCAGCCGGTCACGGTGGACGATCTGGCGCGCGCCAGCCGCGCGGCGGAAGCCGAATTCGACCGGGTGGACCCGATTGCCGGGGAGTACCGCCTGGAGTTCGAGTCGCCCGGCGCGAAGCGGCCTCTGCTGCGCGCCCGTCATTTCGAGCGGATGCTGGGCCTGAAAGCCCGCGTGCGCGGCGACGGTCAGGCGTTCACGGCCCCCATTGCGGGTGTGGACGGCGACCGCATCACGTTCACGGTGGGGGGCGAACCCGTCACCCTGACGGCCGGGACGTTCCAGGCGAACCTCGCTGAGTTCCCGGACCGTCACCGGTGATCCATTCAACTGTCATTCAAGGGTGCGACGAGCGCACCTCAAAGGAAGCGTGAGATGAGCCAGCCGGAATTCAACTTTGCCGACGCGCTGCGTGAAGTGGCGCAGGCCCGCAACATCAACGAGATGCAGCTGATCGAGGCGTTCGAGCAGTCCCTCGCACAGGCATACACCCGGAACGTCGAGCCCGAGAAGCGCATCGAGGTGCACCTCGACCCGCAGAGCGGCGAGCTGGAAGTGCTCGTCGTGCGTGAAGTCGTCGAGAAGGTCGAGGACGAGCACCTGCAGATCTCTCTGGCCGACGCGCTGGAACTCGACCCCGGCGTGGAAGTCGGCATGGAGATGGAGTTCCCCGTCGACCGCGAGAAGTTCAGCCGCATCGCCCTGCAGGCCGCGAAGCAGACCCTGACGCAGAAGATGCGTGAGACCGAGCGCAACGTGGTCTTCAACGAGTACAAGGACCGCGAGGGCCAGGTACTCACCGCGCAGGTCGTCCGCAGCGACAACAAGGGCAACTGGTTCGTGGAACTCGGTGCGGGCGAGGCGATCCTGCCGCCCCGCGAGCAGATCCCCGGCGAGAAGCTCACGCCGGGCAACCGCGTGAAGATCTACCTGAAGGAAGTCCGCAAGACGCCCAAGGGCCCCACGATCCTCGCCAGTCGCGCCGACGAGAGGTTGCTTGACTACCTGCTCAAGCAGGAAATTCCCGAGGTCGCCAACGGCATCGTGGAAGTCAAGGCCATCGCCCGTGAAGCCGGGCAGCGCAGCAAGGTCGCGGTGTTCTCCCACAACAGCAACGTCGACCCGATCGGCGCGTGCATCGGGCACCGCGGCAACCGCATCCAGGCCGTGACCGGCGAACTGGGTCGCGAGCGCGTGGACGTCATCCTGTGGGACGGCAACACCCGTGACTTCATCCGCAACGCCCTGAGCCCCGCCAAGGTCGGCCTGATCGAGGCGCACCCCGACCGCCGCGAGGCGACCGTGACCGTCACGCCCGACCAGCTGTCCCTGGCGATCGGCAAGGGCGGGCAGAACGTCCGCCTGGCCGCGAAACTCACCGGATTCAAGATCGACCTGCGGGAAACGGCCGCGATCAGCGACCTGGACGCCGCGATGCAGCAGGCCATGCAGGACGAGCAGGACGGCCGCGACGCGGGCAGCGCCCAGTCGGCGTTCGACGCGCTGTTCAAGGACAGCAAGTCGGTCGCGACCGCCAGCCCGGACGACGAGCAGGAGTAACCCTTGACCGCCCCCTCCCCCACCAGCCCCACGACCAGGCACGTGCCCGAGCGGACGTGCGTGGCCTGCCGCCGCCGCCGGGCGCAGGGCGAGTTCCTTCGCCTGAGCCGGAATGCGGACGGGCAGTGGCAGGTGCAGGCGGGGCCACGTCAGGGGCGCGGTGCGTACGTGTGCGCCGACACCCCGGCGTGCTGGGCGGAGAAGCGGCTGCGCCGCGCGTTCGGAGCGCAGGCTCCAGCGGTCGCGCAGCGGCTGAGTTCCACTGATTTACCCCGCGCGTGACGCGCGGGTCTCACCGGAGGTGAGCATGTCGAAAGTTCGTATTTACACCCTCGCCAAGGACCTTGGCGTCGAAAACGCGAAGATGCTGGACATCCTCGACGGTCTGGGCGTGTCCTACAAGAGCGTCAGCAGCACCATCGAGGAAGACACGGTCGAACTGATCAAGGAGATCCTGGCCGCAGAAGCCGATGGCAGCAGCGCCCCCGCCCAGGCGGACGCTGAACCCACCGGGGCCGCTCCTCAGGTCACCGAGGCTCCCGACACCGCTCCGGCGCCGGTGGCTGAGCAGACCGCCGCTGCGGCGGGCACCGAGCAGGACATCCCGCACCGCGCGCCGGTCGTGACCATCATGGGTCACGTCGACCACGGTAAGACCAGCCTGCTGGACTACATCCGCAAAACGAAGGTCGCCGCGAAGGAAGCCGGGGGCATCACCCAGCACGTTGGCGCGTTCGAGGCGAAGACCAGCAAGGGCAAGATCGTGTTCATCGACACGCCCGGCCACGAGGCCTTCACCACCATCCGCGCGCGCGGCGCGAACGTCGCCGACATCGCGATCATCGTGATCGCCGCGGACGATAGCCTGATGCCGCAGACCCGCGAGGCCATCGCGCACGCGCAGGCCGCAAAGGTCCCCATGATCGTCGCGATCAACAAGGTCGACCTGCCCCAGGCCGACCCTGAACGCGTCAAGACAGACCTGACGCAGCTGAACCTCGTGCCCGAGGAGTACGGCGGCGACCTGGTCGTCGTGCCCGTGTCCGCCAAGACCGGCGAGGGCGTCGAGGACCTGCTGGAATACATCAGCCTGACCGCCGAGATCGAGGACCTGCGCGCCGACCCGAAGGGCACCTTCAGCGGCGTGGTCATCGAGGGCAAGGTGGACAAGCAGGCAGGCGTCCTGGCGACCATCATGGTCCAGGAAGGCACCCTGCACGTCAGCGACTTCCTGGTCGTGGGCGAGAACTACGGCAAGATCAAGGCCATGACCGACAGTGCCGGCGCGCGCATCAAGGAAGCGGGCCCCAGCACCCCCGTGCAGATCCTCGGCTTCAGCGAGGTCCCCAGCAGCGGCGAGAAGGTCATCAGCGCCAAGAACGAGCACGCCGCCCGTGAAGTCGTCGCCGGTCGCGCCGACGTCCGCCGCGACGAGGAGGACGCCCGCGACCGCCGCAAGGGCCAGCGCAGCCTCGAGGACCTCCTCGGGCCGCTGGGCACGATCCGCACCGTGAACCTGATCCTGCGCGCCGACACGCAGGGCAGCGTGGAAGCCATCCAGGGCATCCTGGCCCGCAAGGAAAAGGACGACGTCAAGATCAACGTGATGCTCGCCGGGATCGGCGCGCCCACCGAAGGTGACGTGCTGCTGGCCTCCACCGCCGAGGCGACCATCCTGTGCTTCAGCGTCACCGCGTCCGGCGGCGTGAAGAAGGTCGCGGACACCAAGGGCGTGGACATCAAGTCCTACCGGATCATCTACGAACTCATCGACGAGGTCGACCGCCTGATCAAGGGCAACCTCGAACCGGTGTTCGAGGAGAAGTACCTGGGCCGCGCCGAGGTCCGCATGGTCATCCGTCACCCCAAGAGCGGCAACATCGCCGGGTCGTACGTCACGGACGGCAGCCTCAAGCGCAACGCGAAGGCGAAAGTCACGCGCGGCAAGCAGGTCGTGTACGAGGGCACCATCGTGGGCCTCAAGCGCTTCAAGGACGACGTCCGCGAAGTGCAGACCGGGTACGAGTGCGGGATCAACGTGGACTGGAACGACGTGATGGAAGGCGACATCATCGAAGCCAGCGAGATGGTCGAAGTCGAGCAGGCCTAAGCTTCACCTTGACAGCCGGAACCTCCGCGTGGGGTTCCGGCTTTTTCATGCAGCGGATGCAACGACCAACCCCCCGCCACTGGGACGGGGAGCCTAGGGGGTCGGGGATGGATCAGGTGCCGCTGGTGGTGCCGGCGGCGCTGCCCTGGTCGGTGCTGTCGCCCTGCGGTCCCTGGTTGTCCTGGCCGCGCGGGCCGCCGGGTCCCATGGGGCCGTCGTGGTGGCCGCCGCGTCCGGGGCCGCCGAGGCCGCGACTGCCGAACGCGAAGGGATGCTCCGCAAGGTGCTGCTTCATGTCGGCGGCGCGGTCGGCGGGGATGTCCCCGGCCTTCACGGCGGCGTCGATGGTGGCGTTTCCGGCCTTGACGGCGGCGGCCCTGAGTTTCTCGGGCGTGGTGTTCAGCTGCTTGGCGAGGTTGGTGATGAACGTGTCAGCGTAGTTGGTGCCGCTGCGCTGGGGGCGCTCGCCGGGCTGACGCTGCCCGTTCTGACCCTGCTGCGGCTTACCCTGTTGCGTCTGGCCCTGCTGAGTCTGATTCTGCCCGGTGCGCTGGCCGGGCTGGGCGGGCTGCACGCGCTGCGGGGCCTGAGCGGTGGTCGCGGCGCCGGTGCTGGCGGTGCCCGTGCCGCTCTGCTGGGCGAGCACGGCGCCGACGGTCAGGGGCAGCGCGGCGAAGGCGATCAGGGGAAGACGGTTTTTCATGGGGGGCACACTCCTGTTGACTGGGGGCCTTGAACTGAGGGCCTGGGAATGGGGGGCGTCGGGTTCGGGTGGCGACGTCCGGACATCGGCCACGCAGGCAGTGTGCCGAACAGGTGTTAAGGGGCGGCTAATTGGCGTGGGGGCCTTCTGCTATGCTGGGTCGCCTTGAGATTCCCGCGTTCCTTCCGTGTGGCGTGGCAGCGTGCGCTGCTGAGCCTGCCGGGCCTGTTCCCCCTGCTGCCGCTGCTGGCGGTGGCGCTGGGTCAGCCCTGGAACGTGCCGGAACCGGGCCGCTGGGCGGCGGGGAATGTCGCCCCGGCGCTGCCGGAGCTGCGGCCCGCGCCGCCGCCCGGCTCGCCCGTACCGCTGCTGGCCGGGGACGCGCCCCGACCGGTGGCCCTGCCGCCCGCGCAGGCCCGGTTCACGCTGGCGCTGCCGGTGTGGGCCGAGCCGCGTGTCAGACCGGCGCTGAGCGTGCTGGGACGGCGGCAGTCCGACGGTGGCTGAGCGTCGCCGCGGTCCGCCCACCCTGATTCTCTGCAATGCACTGGAGTTGTGAATGACGTACGGAAACAAAGGCAAGAAATCCGGCCGCCCTGCCCCGCGCAGCGCGCCGACCGCGAGTAAACCGAACCTCTGGACGGGGCTGATCCTGCTGCTGACGCTGCTGGCGTCCGTGGCGTACATCTGGCGGCCCTGGGAGCACAAGGACAACGTCTGGAGCCTGTGGAACGACAAGTTCCAGTTCATGACGCTGGGACTGGACCTTAAGGGTGGCCTGCGGGTTGAACTGGCGCCAGAGACGGGCACCGCGACGAAGGATGAACTGGAGCGGGTCAAGACGGTCATCGAGAACCGCATCAATGCGCTGGGCGTGGCCGAGCCGACGGTGACGGTCGCCGGTGGCAAGCGTGTGGTCGTGGAGATCCCGGGGGCGACGCCCGCCGTGCAGGACCGGGCGCTCTCAATCATCAAGCAGACGGCGCGGCTGGAATTCCGGATCGTGCAGGCGAACGCGCAGCCGGATCAGGCGCTGGCACAGTCGAATCCCCGCAGTGGGGGGTACACGCTGGCGCAGCTGGGGCCGGTCGAGGCAACGGGTGAGGTCATCCAGAACGCGCAGGCGGCGACGGATCAGCAGTCGGGCCGCTGGATCGTGACGTTCCAGAACACCGACGCGGGCTCCGCGAAGTTCGGGGAGTTCACGGGCAAGAACGTCGGGAAGCTGATGGCCGTGGTGCTGGACGACCAGATTCAGAGCGTGGCGACCATCCAGAGCCGCCTGAACCGGGACGTGCAGATCACCGGGAACTTCGACGCGCAGGAAGCGAACCAGCTGGCGCTGGTGCTCAAGTCGGGCGCGCTGCCCATCAAGATCAGAACCGAGGCTCAGCAGTCCATCGGGCCGAGCCTGGGGGCGGACGCGATCCGCAGCGGCGCCATTGCCTCGCTGGTCGGCATCGGGCTGGTGTTCGTGATGCTGTTCAGCTACTACGGCTTCTGGTTCGGTCTGGTGGGCGCGCTGGGCCTGCTGTTCTCCAGCGTCGTGATCCTGGGCATGCTCTCGGGCTTCGGCGCGACGCTGACGCTGCCGGGCATCGCGGGTCTGGTCCTGACGATCGGCGCGGCCGTGGACGGGAACGTGATCTCCTTCGAGCGCATCAAGGAGGAGCTGTTCAAGGGCAAGGGCATCAAGAACTCCATCCGCGCCGGGTATGACCACTCGACGGCGGCCATTCTGGACGTGAACGCCTCGCACCTGCTGTCCGCGCTGGCGCTCTACAACTACTCGACCGGGGCCGTGAAGGGCTTCGCGGTGACGCTGATCATCGGCGTGATCGCCTCGACCTTCTCGAACCTGGTGTTCGCGAAGTGGTTCATTCAGTGGCTCGCGCAGCGCCGGCCGAACATGAGTGCGCCGCAGTGGATCAAGGAGACGCACATCGACTTCATCCGCCCGGCACGGATCATCACGACCCTCAGCGTGCTGCTGGCCCTGGCGGGCGGCGCGACGCTGCTCACGAAGGGTCTGAACTACGGCGTGGACTTCTCGTCCGGCACGACCATCACCGCGAAGACCAGTGCCGACACGACCACCGAGCAGGTCCGCACGGCCGTGACGGGTGCGGGCGTGGAGAAGGCGAACGGCCAGAGCACCGTGATTCAGCGGAACGTGGTGACCGGGCAGGAGGGCGCGTCGTACACCATCAAGGTGCCTGAGCTGAGCACCGAGGAGGTCCGCACCATTCAGGCGGCCGTGCAGAAGCTGCCGCAGGGGACCGTGCAGGCCACCGAGACGGTCGGCCCGGCCGTCGGGAAGGAACTGACGCAGAAGACCATCTACGCCGTGCTGCTGGGCCTGGGCCTGATCCTGGTGTACGTGGGCTTCCGCTTTGACTTCATCATGGGCGTCGGCTCGATTCTGGCGGCCGTGCATGACGTGATGATCGCCATGGGCCTGTTCGCGCTGCTGAACCTGGAGTTCACGGTGGCGACCGTGGCGGCGCTGCTGACCTTGATCGGGTACTCGCTGAACGACTCGATCATCGTGTCCGACCGCATCCGCGAGAACATCAAGGAGATGCGCGGGAAGTCGTACCGCGAGATCGTGAACCTGGCGATCAACCAGACGCTGTCGCGCACGATCATGACCTCGATCAGCACGATGCTGCCGCTGCTGAGCCTGCTGATCTTCGGCGGGCCGGTGCTGCGGGACTTCAGCCTGGTGCTGCTGGTGGGCATCCTGATCGGCACGTACTCCAGCATCTACATTGTGGCGCCGCTGGTGGTGTACTTCGAGGAGTGGCGGGACCGCCGCAAGGCCGGGGGGCAGGCCGCCAAGGCGTAACCCGGTTCTGCACAGGTGGTGGTGTGGAGCGATCCCGCCACCACCTTTCATTTGCCAGATTCAAACCATGTAGACGTATCACTCGACAGGCGAAGGCGGGGCGGGGTATGCTGCCCGGTGATGAGCATGCACGACCAGAAGACCGTCGCCATCGTCGGCGGCAGCGGCTACGCGGGCGGGGAATTCCTGCGCCTCGCCCTGAACCACCCCCACCTGAACGTCACGCAGGTCACCAGCGAACGCAACGCAGGCACGCCCGTCAGCATGGTCCACCCCAACCTGCGCGGCCGCACCAACCTGAAGTTCCGCAGGGCCGCCGACCTCGACGAGGCCGACATCATCGTGCTGGCCCTCCCCCACGGCAGCGCCGCGAAGAAGATCACCGAGTACGAGGCCAAGGGGAAGATCATCGTGGACCTGTCCGCCGACTTCCGACTGAAGGACCCCGAAGTCTACCGTGCCACCTACGGCGAGGACCACCCCACCCCCGACAAGCTGGGCGAGTGGGTGTACGGCAACCCGGAACTGCACCGCGAGGACCTGCGCGGCGCGACCCGCATCGCGTGCGCCGGATGCTTCGCCACCAGCGTCATCCTGGCCCTGTACCCCCTGCTGAAACTGGGCGTGCTGCTCCCCAAGGACATCATCGCCACCGGACTGGTCGGCAGCAGCGCCGCCGGGGCCAGCGCCAGCGACTCCTCCCACCACCCGGAAAGGGCCGGGAGCCTGCGGGTGTACAAACCCGTCGGGCACCGCCACACCGCCGAGGCGCAACAGGAGCTGCCGGGGCACTTCCCGCTGCACCTGACCGCCATCAGCACCCCGCGCGTGCGCGGCATCCTGACCACCGCGCACGCCTGGATTCCCGACGGGTACAGCGACCGCGACGTCTGGAGCGCCTACCGCGAGGTGTATGGCGCTGAGCCCTTCATCCGCATCGTGAAGGTCGCCAAGGGCATCCACCGCTACCCGGACCCCATGCTGCTCGACGGGACGAACTACTGCGACATCGGCTTCGAGATGGACCAGGACACCGGACGCGTGGTGCTCATGTCCGCCATCGACAACCTGGTTAAGGGCACCGCCGGGCACGCCATCCAGAGCCTGAACATTGCCCTGGACTGGCCCGAGACGACCGGTCTGGAATTCGCCGGACTGCACCCCGCCTGACAGCAGAATTCAGGAGTATTGAAGGGCGGGGTGTTGGCCCTTCAATGGAACTGGAAACCGCTGTGATAACGGAGCGAGGCGGCCACCCCAGACCAGGGTGGCCGCCTCGCCATGGCTGTCCGGTCAGACGAGCGGCAGGGCGTTGAACCCGAACGTGCCGGGGCCGACGTGGGCGCCGATGACGGGTCCCATGAGCTGCACGCGGCCGCGCTGCACGTTCAGGCCGCTGGCGACCATCGCGCTGCGCAGCGCGTTGATGCGTTCCACGTCGCGCCCGGCGTGCATGATCGCCACGCTCAGCGGCGTGTTCCCGAAGCGCTGCTTGAGGCTGTCGAGCATGTCGCCCGCCGCCTGATCCACCTTCACGCGGCGGGCGGCCTTCAGTTCGCCCCGGTCGAACGACAACACGGGCCGGACGCCCAGCAGGCCCCCCACGAACGCCTGCGCCCGCCCGATGCGGCCGCTGCGGCGCAGGTAGTCGAGCGTGGCGACCGAGAATTCGCCGTACATGCTGTTGCGGGCGTCAAGGACGGCGCGGGTCACCTGATGCGCCTCGTCACCGGCGGCGGCGCGCGCCGCGGCGATCATGGCGAGTTCCGCCAGGGGCGCGCAGGCGTACTCGGTGTCGATCACGTGGACGCGCGCGCCCTGCCCGAGCTGCCGCACGGCTTCCTGCGCGTGGCTGACCGTGTCGGACAGCTTCCCGGAGATGTGCAGGCTGATCACCGCGTCGTAGCGGGTGAGCAGGTCGAGGTAGATGTCCATGAAGGCCTTGACGGTCACCGGGGACGTGCTGGCGCTACCCCCGGCGCGCATGTGGTCGTATACGGCGTCCGGGTCGATCTCCTGCCAGTCGAGCAGGGTGCGCTGCTGCATGCTGACGTGCAGGGGAATGATGTGGATGCCCAGTTGCTTTGCACTCTCAGGGTGCAGGTCACAGGTGGAGTCGGCAAGAACCGCGATCATTCTCTTTATGTATCCTTTAACGTATGACAGTTCTGTGACGGTTTTCAGCGTCCCGTGACAAACTTCCCTTTTCTGTCTTCATCATTCGCCGGGTGAATCTGCCAGGGCAGCCTGGACGGCGGCCAGCACCCGCGGCCCGTAGGTCTCGATGCGCTTGGGACCGAAACCCGGAATGCCCTGCAACTCCGCTTCGGTGCGCGGCTGGCGCTGCGCCAGGGCGTCCAGCGCGACGTTCGGGAAGATCAGGAAGGCACTCAGGCCGGTCTCCTGCGTGATGGCCCGCCGGGTCTCGCGCAGCGCCGCCGCCACCCGCTCGGTCATGGCCGGATCTGCGGCCGGTTCGCCCAGCAGCGCGGGCAGGGGGGCGGTCACCGCTGCGGGTCGGCCCCGCAGCGCTCCCAGCACCGCGGAGTTCTCGCGCGCGCCGCGTTCCTGCGGCGTGGCCACCCGCGCAGGCGCCGCGGGACGCCCGTCCAGGCCGTCGCGGACGATCTGGATCACCTCATCCCCGAAGTCCGCGAGTTTGCGCTGCCCCACGCCGCTGACGGTGCCCAGGCTGGCGTGACTGGTGGGTTTGAGGTCCGTGATGCCTTTCAGGGTCGCGTCCGTGAAGATCACGTACGGGGGGACGCCCAGGCTGCGGGCGCGGTCCAGTCGCCACGCGCGCAGCGCCTCGAACAGCGGCTGGTCCTCGGCGGCGACCGGAGCGCGGCCCGCGCGGGGCAGTTTGTCCGCCTTGCGGCCCGTCGGGCGCGGCATCAGGGTGTCGGCGCGCAGGGTCAGGGTGGTCTCGCCCTTCAGGAGGCTGCGGGCCTTCCCGGTGGCGCTCAGGCCGTGGTGTTCCCCGGCGGCCAGGTAGCCCAGGCTGACCAGCTGGCGCAGCACGCCCCGCCACGTCTTCTCGTCGTGCGTGGTGCCCACCCCGAAGGTGGGGAGGGTGTGGTGGTTCATGCTGACGACCTTCTCGGTCGCGCGGCCCAGCAGCACGTCGGTCAGGTGCGCCGCGCCGAAGCGGTTCCCGGTGCGGATCACGGCCGACAGCGCCATCTGCGCCTCGCGGGTCATGTCGCGCACCTGTGGGGGGTTCAGGCAGGTGTCGCAGTTCCCGCACGGCCCCTGGTACGCTTCGCCGAAGTACGCCAAGAGCACCTCGCGGCGGCAGGCGGCCGTCTCGCAGAAGGTCAGCAGCGCGTCGAGCTTCCCGGCCTCCACGCGCTTGACCTCCTCGGGCGCGTCGCTGGAGGCGAGCATGCGGCGCACGTTCACCACGTCACTGAGGCCGTACACCATCCAGGCGGTGCTGGGCAGCCCGTCGCGTCCGGCGCGGCCGGTCTCCTGGTAGTAGCCCTCCATGCTCTTGGGGAGGTCCAGGTGCGCCACGAATCGCACGTTCGGTTTGTCGATGCCCATGCCGAACGCGACGGTGGCGACCACGACCAGTCCCTCCTCGTTCAGGAAGCGGTCCTGCGCATGGGTGCGTTCACGCGGCGGGAGGCCTGCGTGGTATGCGACGGCGTCCACGCCCTGCGCCTGCAGCCACCGCGCCGTCTCCTCGACGGACTTGCGGGACAGGCAGTACACGATCCCGGCGTCCCCGGCGTGCTCGGCGCGGATGAAGTCCAGCAGCTGCGTCTTGGGGCTGTCCTTCTGCCCCACCCGGTACTGGATGTTCGGCCGGTCGAAGGACGACACGAACTGCGGCGCGCCGCCCAGGTCCAGCACGCGCAGGATGTCGGCGCGGGTGCGGTCGTCGGCGGTGGCGGTCAGCGCCATGCGCGGCACGTTCGGGAAGCGCTCGGGCAGGATGCCCAGGCCCTGGTACTCGGGGCGGAAGTCGTGCCCCCACTGGGACACGCAGTGCGCCTCGTCCACCGCGAACAGCGCCACCGGGGCGCGGTCGAGCAGGTCCAGGGTGCGGGGCAGCAGCAGGCGTTCCGGCGCGGCGTACAGCAAGTCGAGTTCCCCGGCCAGCAGGGCCCCCTCGACCTCGCGCACGCCGTCCAGCGACAGGGTGGAGTTCAGGTAAGCGGCGCGCACGCCCAGCCCACGCAGGGTGTCCACCTGGTCCTTCATCAGCGCGATCAGGGGGGACACGATGATGCCCACGCCGGGGCGCAGCAGGCTGGGCACCTGGTAGCACAGGCTCTTGCCGCCGCCGGTGGGCATCAGGACCATCGCGTTGCCGCCGGCGACCATGGTCTGCACGATCTGCGCCTGCACGCCCCGGAAGGCGTCGTACCCCCAGACTCGCTTGAGGAGGTCGAGGGCGGGGGTCAGGGCGTCAGGGAATGGGGCGGGCGCAGACATCGCCGCCCAGCATACCGCGTTACGCCCAGCACGTAACACCGTCTGTGGTCAGGCAGAGGCCCGCTCACTTCACCTTGTCCGCCACCGGGACCATCACCGGCACCCGCAGGTCCTGCTCCACCTTCGCGAAACGCTCCCGCAAGAAGCGCCCGTGCGTCAGCAGCGCCTGCCCGCCCGACTGCAACGAACCCGCGATGATCTCCTGCACGCCGTCCAGCAGCAGCTCCAGCTGCTCGGTCAGCAGCGCCGCGCCCGTCTTGCCGTCCTGAATGACACCCGTATCCGCCAGCGAGCGCGGCAGCTTCAGGTACGCCTGCACGGCCTCCGGCGCGTACTCCTCGCGGATCGCGCGGGCCACGAAGAACCCCTCGGTGCCCTCCAGCCCCTGATCCTTCAGCAGCGCCAGCGCCTCCTGCGTGCGCAGGTTCAGCGCGACCAGCTGCGCACGCGCCTGCGCCGGAACGCGCCCATCCGCCAGATACGGCGCCAGGGGACCCTCCCCCACCGCAGGCGCCGCCACCTGCACCGGCGTGCCGCCCGCCTGCGCGGGTAGTTCGGCCGGCTTGTCCTCGACCTTCGGGGCGCGGACGCGGCGCCGACCCCGCGAAGGGCCGCCCGACGCGAGCCAGCCCAGCGCCATGAAGAACAGCGGGAACATCAACCACGACGCCCCCAGCGCCATCAGCGCCGCGGCCGACAGCGCAGCCGCCAGCAGACCGGACCGCGCCTCGCCCCAGTGCCCGAACGCCCGCGACCCGAAATACCCGATCAGAATGCCCGCAATCGGATGCGGCAGCCAGGCGGCCCCCAGCAGGGTCAGGACCACGACCGGGATCATCGCGCGGATCACGGTGCGGCCGTGCCGACCCCGCGAGGAGAACACCGACTGCGCGAAGAACGCGATCGCGAACGCCGCGCCCACCTGCACCATCCATGACAGCGGCCCCAGGTCAATCATGGCCCCACCTCACCCACAACGGTCATGCGTCCAGCGTACACCCAAGGCCCATGGGGCGCGCCCGCCAGAACACCTACCCGCCCAGGATCAGCTGCACGAACACGAGGTCCAGCCAGCGCCCGAACTTGTGACCCACCTGCCGGAAGTGCGCGACCGGCGTGAAGCCCAGCCGCTCGTGGAACGCGAGACTCCCGGCATTCTCGGCGTCCACCCCGCCGATCAGCGAGTGCAGCTCACGCGCGCGGGCCTCCGCGATCAGCGGGAGCATCAGCGCGCGGCCCACGCCCCGCCCACGCAGACCGTCCCGGACGTACACGCTGTGCTCGGCGGTGAAGCGGTAGCCGGGCTTGGCGCGGAACGGCCCGAAGGTCGCCCAGCCCACCACCTCTTCCCCACTGACGGCAACCCAGACGGGCCAGCCGTGCGCGGCCTTCTCGTCGAACCAGTCCAGGCGGGATTCCAGCGTGACCGGTTCAAGGTCGTACGAGGCGGTCGTGTGCTCCACCGCGTGGTTGTAGATGTCCGTGATGGTGGGCACGTCCGCGCGGGTCGCGGCGCGCACGGTGACGGGTGGCGTGGTCATGCGCGCACGCTAGGTCAGTGACTAGCGGCATGCAAGGCCAACGCGCCGCCCCGGTCAGAGGCGACGCGCCATTTCACGCAGGGTCAGCGGCTCTTGAGTTCCGTCCAGATGCGGTCGTACAGCCGCTGCGGGCGCCCCCCTGGCAGCTCGCCGATGAAGTCCAGTCGGCTGTCGGTGAGCCAGGCGGCGGGCGGGTTCAGCGCGGGAATGTCCTTCAGGAAGTCGTCCAGGTACGGGCGGGCGGCGGCGTTCGGGGTGGCGTAGTAGGTGTAGTTGCTCAGCTGGGCGCCGTTCTCCGCGTCCAGGATGAAGTCGATGAAGCGGTGGGCCAGCGCGGGGTTGGGACTGCGTTTCAGGACGACCAGGGTGTCCATGCTGATGGTCGTGCCCTGGCGGGGCAGCAACACCTGCACGTTCTCGTCCTCCTCGGTGGCGATCAGCAGGTCACCCACGTAGATCTGACCCAGATCCACGGTCCTCGCCAGCAGCTTGTTGCGGGTGCCGGGGCCACCGTCGAAGCCCTGGAAGCCCTTCTTCGCGACCACGCGGCGCAGCAGGTCCCGCGCGGCGCGCAGCTCCTCGACTCGGGTGGTGTTCGCGCTGAAGCCCAGGTACTTCAGGGCCGCGCCGATCACCTCGCGCGGGTCGTCGAGCAGCACGAACGAGCGCCGATCATCCGGGCCGAAGATCTCCGCCCAGGTGTCCCGCGGCACGTACCTTGCTCTGTTGTACGCCAGTCCGGTCGCGGCGTACTGGTACGGCACGGAATACACGTTGCCCGGGTCGTAGTCGGCGTTCAGGAAGCCGGGCGCGATGTTCTTCAGGTTGGGAATCTGGGATTTATCCAGAGGCTGGAGCAGTCCGGCGCGCACCATGGTCTGCACGACGTAATTGCTGGGCACCGCGAGGTCGTACTGCGCGCCGCCCCCCTGGAGCTTGGCGAGCATCGCCTCGTTGCTCTCGAAGGTGTCCAGCACGACCCGCACACCGTATTCCTTCTCGAAGGCCTTCACCAGATCGGGGTCGATGTACTCCGACCAGATGAACACCCGCAGCGTCTTCCCGTCTCCCCGAGCGACAGCCTGACCCGCCGCGCCCGGCTGGGCCTGCGCGGGTTTCTGCACGCGGTAACAGCCGGTCAGGAGAAGCAGCCCCGCACCGGCCAGCAGCGCGGCCCGCCTCACGCGTCCCTCCGGGGGCGCAGCAGCGCATTCGCCGCGACGATCGCCACGACCGTCACGAGCACCAGCAGCGCACTCAGCGCGTTGATGTCCGGCGTCACGCCGCGCTTCACGTTCGTGTAGATCAGCACGGGCAGCGTGCTGAAGCCCGAACCGCTCGTGAAGTACGTCACCACGAAATCATCCAGGGACAGCGTGAAGGCCAGCAGCGCCCCCGCCAGCACGCCCGGCATCGCCAGCGGCAGGATCACGCGCCGGAACGACTCCCACCCACTCGCGCCCAGGTCGCGCGCGGCCTCCTCCAGTTCCGGGCCGTACCCGGCGAGGCGCGAGCGTACCGTCAGGGCCACGTAACTGATCTGGAAGGTGACGTGCGCCAGCAGCACCGTCCAGAAGCCGTTGTCGAACGTCCACCCGGCCCGTTCCAGGCCCTGCCGGACGAACGAGTAGAACATCAGCAGACTGACGCCCATCACCACGTCCGGCACCACGATCGGCAGGACCAGCAGCCCCGTCAGTGCCGTGCGGAACCGCAGCGTGTACCGCCACAGGCCCAGGCCCACCAGCGTCCCCAGCACCGTGCTGACCAGCGTGCTCAGCAGGGCGATCTCCAGCGTGTGCGCCAGCGCCTCGCGCACGTCCGCGCGGGCGAACAGCACCCCGTACCACTTCGTCGTGAAGCCCGCCCACGTCGCCCCGAAGCGCGAATCGTTGAACGAGAACACCACCAGCACGACAATCGGCAGGTAAAGGAACGCGTACACCAGCCACGCCCACGCACTCAGCGCCGGATGGGTCCGCCGGATCATGGGGCCCTCCGGGCCGTCGATGGTCGAAGGTTGATGGTTGATGGAACCTCTTTCACCCATCGACCTGCAACTTTCAACTGGCGCAGCCTCATACGAGTTCCTCCAGGCCCTTCTGCCCGGCCACGCGGGCGTACGCCCACAGGCCCAGCAGGACGGCGCCCATCAGGAGGAAGCTCAGGGCGCTGCCGTACGGCCAGTCGCCCGCCTGCCCGAACTGGTTCTGGATGAGATTCCCGACCAGGGCCGTCTTCGCGCCGCCGAGGATGTCACTGACGACGAAGGTGCCCAGCGCGGGAATGAACGTCAGGAGGATGCCCGCCACCAGACCGGGCAGGGTCTGCGGGAACACGGCGCTCAGGAACGCGCGCACGGGGGGCGCGCCGAGGTCCTCGGCAGCTTCCAGCAGGCGCCAGTCGATCTTCTCGACGCTGGAGTACACGGGCAGCACGAAGAACGGCACGAACGCGTACACCATGCCCAGCAGCGTGGCGGTCAGGCTGGGCACCAGATCGAACGGCCGCAGGATCAGGATCCAGGCGTACACGCGGATCAGGAAGTTCGTCCAGAACGGGATGATCAGCAGCAGCAACAGCAGGTTCTTACGCCGCGCGTCCTGCCGGGCGATGTAGAACGCCAGCGGGTACCCCATCAGCACGCACAGCGCCGTACTCAGCGTCGCGACCCACACGCTGCGCCACAGCACCCGCACGTTGTCCCCCGTCCACTCCTGGAACAGCGCGTCGTACCCGAACACCCGCTGCCAGGACTCCAGCGTCCACGGGCCGCCCACCTGCGCCAGATCCGTGCGCGTCAGGAACGAGTACCCCAGCATCACCAGCGCGGGCACGATCAGGAACACCGCCAGCCACAGCACGCCCGGCCCCAGCGTGGCGAAGAACCGCCGGACCGTCAGCACGGGGCACCTGCGGTGCGGTGATGGTTGAAGGTTGATGGTTGATAGAGGTCCGATCCATTAACCATCAACTTTTGACTGTCAACCCCCCTCACGCTTCTTCCAGCACGACGAGGTTGTCGGGCGGTAGGTACAGGGCGACCTGTTCGTCGTAGTCGAAGTCCTCGTCGGCGCCGATGTCGGCGTTCAGCTGGAACGCGACGAGTTGCTGCCCGCCGGCCTGGAGGAGGTACTGGTTCTCGGCGCCGGTGTACACGATGTCGTCCACGCGGGCGCGGATCTCGTTGCCTTCGGTCTCGTCGTCGCGTTCCATGCGCAGCTTCTCGGGGCGGACGGACAGCGTGACGTTCTGACCGGGGCGCAGGCCCTCACCGTGCGTGGTGCGCAGCGGGCCGTGCACGGTCTGCACGGTGGCGTCTTTGCCGTCCACGCTCAGGACGGTGCCCTCGATCAGGTTGCTGCTGCCCAGGAAGTTCGCCACGAACGCCGTCCTCGGACGCTCGTACAGGTCCTCGGCGCGGCCCAGCTGCTCCACGCGGCCCCGGTTCATCACGGCGATGCGGTCACTCATGACCAGCGCCTCCTCCTGATCGTGCGTGACGAACACGAACGTCATGCCCAGCGTCTCCTGGAGGTTCGCGAGCTCCACCTGCAACTCCTTGCGGAGCTTCAGGTCCAGCGCCGACAGCGGCTCGTCGAGCAGTAGCACCTGCGGTTCGTTCACGATGGCGCGGGCCAGCGCCACCCGCTGCCGCTGCCCGCCGGACAGCTGATCCGGACGGCGCGCGGCGAAATCCGCGATGCGGACCCGCTCCAGCGCCTGCATGACCCGCCCCCGGATCTGCGCGGCAGGTACGCCCTTCATCCGCAGCCCGAACGCCACGTTGTCCTGCACGGTCATGTGCGGGAACAGCGCGTAACTCTGGAACACCGTGTTCACATCCCGCTTGTGGGGCGGCACGCCGGTCATGTCCTGCCCGCCGATCAGCACCGCGCCCGCGTCGGGCTGCTCGAAGCCCGCCAGGATGCGCAGCAGCGTCGTCTTCCCGCAGCCGGACGGCCCCAGCAGGCTGAAGAACTCGCCGCGGCGAATATCGAGGTCGATATCGTCGAGCACGCGCGTCTCGGCGCCGCCCGGCGAGCGGAAGCTCTTGCGCACGCCGCGCACGCTGACGGCCGCGTCGTCCGCGAGGTCACGCGGCCGCTTCCCCTTGAAGGTCACGCCGCTGATGGCGTCACCCCGGTCCACTTCTCAGTCATCCGTCGATTGTACGGGCCGTGCGGGCCAGCCGCGTTCCGTCCGCCTTTCGGGGGACGAGCCCCTCATGCGCGCCGGGTACAGTCGGTCGCATCAACCCCTGGAGGTGATCCCGTGGACCTTGAAGCGATCGTCGTCCCCGCCCTGTTCTTCGGCAGCGTGTTCGGTTTCCCGCTGCTGCGCCGCCAGATGATTCACCGTCACGAACTGGAACGCGAGGCCCTGCGCCGCGGGTTCCTGCCCGCCCGCGTGACGCAGGAGCACCCGTCCCTGCCCGCACCGTCGCCATACGCCGGGGACGATGCGCCCACCCTCGCCCTGCGCCTGCCGGAACCGCACCGCCTGTTCGCGCTGGCCCTGCTGTGCCGCCTGGAGGACACGCCCCCACCCGCCGAGGAACGCTCGCGGACCATGTTGTCGCAGATCCGCCTGGAGTACCTGCCGGAAACCCTGCGCGCCTACCTGCACCTGACGCCCGCCGGGCGCGAGCAGTTGCGCGCCCAGGGCCGCGACCCCGAGGGGCTGCTGCGCGAGCAGCTGGAACGCCTGAACGAGGGCCTGGACGACCTGCTACGCCACGACCACGCCGCCGCCGACCGGCTCCTGACACAGGGGCACTTCCTGCGTGACCGCTTCGGCGCGGCGCATGGCGAGATCCTGAAAGCCCGCTGAAGTCGCCGGTCGGCCCGGTCCCCCCGGAGCGTTCGGCCGGGGGGGGACGCCGTTGGCTGCCGGTACCGTGAACTGGTGCGCACCACCGGCCGCGCGGCCACCGTGGTGGAAGCGCTACATTCGAGGTCACGCGTCAATTCACTGGTTCCCGGCCGTTCATCCGGACGGTCCCCCATTCCCCACGCGCGTGCCCGGAGGTCCCCATGAGCGTCCGTCTTCCCCTGCTTCTCACCGTGCTCCTGGCCGGCTGCGCCGCGCCCAGCGCCCCCGCCTCGCTGTCCCCCACGCCCACGCTGGGCGCGCAGTCCGTGCTGACGTGGCAGGCGCTGCGTCAGGGCGACAGCGGCCGCGACGTGGTCACGTTGCAGTACCTGCTGCGCCACCGCGGGTACACCCTGAGCGTGGACGGCGCGTTCGGGTCCGGCACGGACAGCGCCGTGCGGTCCTTCCAGAGCGCGAACGGCCTGACGGTGGACGGCATCGTGGGCGGCAACACCTGGGAGAAGCTGATCGTCACCGTGCGCCAGGGCGACAGCAGCAACGCCGTGCGGGCCGTGCAGGACCAGCTGCGCAGCGGGTACGGGTACACGGCCGTGACCGTGGACGGCGTGTTCGGGTCCGGCACGAACACGGCCGTGCGGGACTTCCAGACCAAACGCGGCCTGAGCGCCGACGGCGTGGTGGGCCTGAACACCTGGCACGCCCTGGTGACCGGCGCCAGCACCGGCGGGACGGGCACGACGGCCAGCCTCGCGCAGAGCATCCTGAACACCAGCCGCGTGACGCTGGGCACGAGCAGCAGCACCACGAACGGCAACCCCCGGCAGAACATGCTGGACACCGCCGCCGGGCGGGCCGTCACGCGCGGCTGCGCCAGCAACGCCAACTGCGGCCTGACCGTGTACCTGAAGAAAAGCATGTTGCAGGGCATGTATGACATGTCCCGCAGCAACAGCTTCTATGTCACCTCTATTGCGGGTGGCGTGCATTCCACGTACTCGGACCACTACGCGGGGCTGGCGTTCGACATCGGTATCTGGAACGGCGTGAGTCTCAGCAGCCCGAACAGCGCCCACACGGCGGCGCGCAACGCGTGCCTCGCGGCGGGCAGCGATCCGGGGCAGACGTTCAACGCGTACTACGACCCGCCCGGCGGGCACAGCAACCACGTGCACTGCGCCTGGAACTGACCGTGACGAACTTACGAGCATCGGCGCGAGCGGGTGCAGCCGGACCGGGACACACCGAAGGGGCAGATCCCGCCCAGGTGCATTCGGTGGGTCTGGCGTCGCCCACCCGCCCGCCCCGCACTCGCGCGGCGAAAGGTCCGGCGCACTCAGGCACGGGGAGGGTTCCGGCATGGCCCCGGACCGCCCGTCAGGTCAGGTCGTCCCCTTCCGGCCGCTGGTCGCGGTCCCCATTCCCCACCGCTCCCCCCAGGAGAAGACGATGAACAACCTCCACCGACGCGACGTGCTGCGCCTGGGTCTCCTGGCGAGCGCCAGTGCCGCCCTGGCCAGCTGCGGCGTTCCCCTGACCCGCGTGCCCGAGCGGCTGAACTCCCTGGCGGTGGCCGCGCCGGGCGTCTCGACCTGCGCGGCGTGGCTGGCGCAGCCCGCGACCGCTCCCATCGTGATGCTCGCGGCGCGGCCCACGCGCATCCTGGTGCACCACACGGCCAGCGCGAACACCACGGACCTGTCGCAGGCACAGGCGTTCAGTCTGGCCCGGACCATCCAGCAGAGTCACTTCTCGCGCGGGTGGATCGATTCCGGGCAGCAGTTCACGATCAGTCGCGGCGGGTACGTCCTGGAGGGCCGCCACCGCAGCCTGGAGGCCGCGCAGGGCGGCGCGCAGCACGTGCAGGGCGCGCACTGCGACGGGCAGAACGACGTGGCGGTCGGCATCGAGAACGAGGGCACGTACATGACCGTCTCGCCGCCGGGCGGGCAGTACAGCGCGCTGGTGGGCCTGTGCGCGTGGCTGTGCCAGCAGTACGGCATTCCCGCCACGGAACTGTACGGGCACCGGGACTTCAACAACACGAACTGCCCCGGCGACGTGCTGTACGCGAAACTCCCGCAACTGCGCGCGGACGTCGCGGCGCGGCTGGGCGTGCAGGTCCGCATCTGGCCCACCACGAAGACCGGCATGACCGGTGAGCGGGTCCGCAGCGCGCAGCGCCTGCTGATCGCCGCCGGGCAGACCCTGACGGCGGACGGCAGTTACGGCAGCGGCACCGCCAGAGCCGTCAGTGCGTTCCAGGCGGGGGTGGCCCTCACGGCGGACGGCCTGATCGGGTCAGCCACCTGGGAACGCCTGATCCGCACGGTCCGCCGGGGGGACAGCGGCCCGGCGGTGCAGGCGGCGCAGGGGCAGCTCGCGGCGCGCGGGTACGCGGTCACGGTGGACGGCGCGTTCGGTCCCGCCACCGAGACTGCCGTGAAGTCGTTCCAGACGAGCAGAGGGCTCTCGGCGGACGGCGTGGTCGGCCCGAACACCTGGCTGGCGCTGGAAAGCTGAGCGGGACGGAGGCCCGGCGGCCTACGCGTCGCCGGGCAGGTCCTCGACGGTCACGCCCAGCAGGTGCGCGAGGTCGAGCACCTGCGCGGCCTCCACCATGACGCCCTGCAGGTCAGCGGCCCCGGCGCGCAGTCCACCCAGGGCGCTACCGCGCAGGTCCGCGCCGTCCAGCTGCGCGCCCCGCAGGTCGGTGCGGTGCAGGCGGCAGTCGCGCACCACGGCTCCGGGCAGTTTCGCCTCCATGAAGCTGGCCTCGCTGAGGTCGCAGCCGCTCAGGTGGAGGTGCAGGGCGTCGGCGCGCTGCCAGAAGCTCAGGGGCGCGTGCACGCGGGTCAGGCGGATGTGCCGCAGGCGCACCCCGGCAGCCTGAAGGCCCAGCAGGCGCGAGCCCGTGACCTCGGCCCGTTCCAGACTGACGTCCGTCCAGCGCGCGCCGCTGAGGTCGCAGTCCTCGAAGCGGACGTCCAGCAGCCGCACGCGCTCCCAGGTGCTGCCGGTGAGGTTCACGCGGCGGAACACGCACCCGGCGAAGGTGACACTGTGCAGCGCGGCCAGGGCGGGCCAGTCGCCCCCCTCGAACAGCGCGCCGCGCAGGGTCGCCTCGTCCTCAAGTTGGTCGGGGCTGGGCGCGCGGACGCCACCACGTGGGAATTTCGGGGGGGTCGGCGCGGCTGCCCTGGTCACACCGTCAGGATCTCGTGGCCCTTCGCGGTGACGACCACGGTGTGCTCGAACTGCGCGCTGGGGCTGCCGTCGGCCGTGACGACCGTCCAGCCGTCCGCGAGGAGGCGCGTCTCGGGGCGGCGCAGGTTGATCATGGGTTCGATGGTGAACACCATGCCCGGCTGGAGTTTCAGGCCGGTATAGCGCGCGCCGTAGTGGAGGACGGTGGGTTCCTCGTGCAGTCGTTTGCCGATGCCGTGCCCGGTGTACTCGCGCACCACGCCGTACCCGCGCGCCTCCGCGAGGCTCTGGATGGCGTGGCCGATGTCCCCCAGGCGCGCGCCGGGTTTGACCAGTTCCAGTGCGCTGTGCAGGGACTCGCGGGTGGTGTCCACGAGGCCCTGCACCTCCGCGCTGACCTGCCCGACCGTGTAGGTCGTGCAGGCGTCCCCGTAATACCCGTCGAGCAGCACGCCGATGTCCACGCCGATGATGTCGCCGTCCTTCAGTTCGCGGGCATCGGGGATGCCGTGGCAGATGACCTCGTTCACGCTGGCGCAGATCGTGCCGGGGAAGGGGTTGTTCTTCGGGCCGTACCCGACGTACGCGGGAATCGCGCCAGCCTTGCGGATGTGTTCCTCGGCCAGGCGGTCAAGTTCCTTGAGGGTCACGCCGGGTTTCACGAACGGCGCGAGGATGCGGAAGGTGTCGGCGACGAGCGCGCCCGCGCGGCGCATGATGTCGATTTCACGGGCGGATTTCAGGGGCACGCGGCTCATAACGCATGAGGCTAACACGCCCGCGCCGCGCCGGGACCGCCGCAGGTCACGCTGCGCGCCCCCTCCCCTGCCCGCTGGTACGCTGCCGGGCATGACCGAACGGCGAGTGGTGATCAGCGTGGACATGGAGGGCGTGACCGGGGTCTCGAGCTGGGTGCAGGTCAGCCCCCCGGAATTTGGCGGGCTGGTCAGCGGCGCGGAGTACGAACGCGCCCGTGAACGCATGACGCTGGAGGCGGCCGCCGCCGCGCAGGGCGCACTGGACGCCGGGGCGACGGACGTGCTCGTGAACGACAGTCACGACACCATGCGCAACCTCATCCCGGAACTGCTGCCGGACGGGGTGCGCTTCACGAGCGGGAACGACAAGCCGCTGAGCATGGTGCAGGGCGTGCAGGAGCCCGGTGTGGTGGGCCTGCTGTTCGTGGGCTACCACGCGCGCGCCGGGAGTGTGCGCGGGCCGCTGGCGCACACCTGGAACGGCTTCATCCGGGACGTGGTCGTGAACGGGGTCAGCACCGGCGAGTACGGCCTGAACGCCCTGCTGGCCGGACATTACGGCGTACCGGTCCTGTTCGCGTCCGGGGACGACGTGGCCATGGGTGAGATCACGGCGGAACTGGGGTCCGGGGTGGTCACGGTGACCGTGAAGGAGGGCCTGAGCGCCTTCGCGGCGGCGCACCTGCACCCGCGCGAGGCGCAGCGCCGCATCCGCGACGGGGCGCGCCGGGCGGTGGAAGCGGCGGGAGAGGCGACACCCTACGTGACCCGCTGGCCCGCGCACGCGCAGGTCAGTTTCAACCACCAGGCCCGCGCGGACGCCTGCGAGCGCGTTCCCGGCGTGACCCGAGTGGACGCCGTCACGGTCGGGTGGCACAGCCCGGACGCATACCACCTGTTCCAGACGTTCCGCATGCTCGCCAAGGTGGCCGAGGTCCGGCTGGACGGCTGACGCCCGCGGCGCGTTCATGAAGGCGTCCCGACCCAACCCGGACCGGGCCCGCAGGAGCGGCAGTGACACTGCGGGACATGTCCCGTTCCCCGCGCCGTCCCCGCCCCGGCTATCCGGCCCTGCCGCTGCTCCTGCTGTTCGTCGGGGCGGTCCTGCTGGGCTTCGGCGTGTGGCAGTCCGGGCAGTCGCTGCGGGCGGCGGGCTGGCCGGTAGCGACCGGCACGGTCACGCGGTCGCAGGCGGTCCCGGCTGGCCGCCTGGCCGAGCGGCGCGGCTGGCGTCCAGAGGTGCAGTACACCTACCGTGCCGACGGGCTGACGTACCGCGGCGAGCGCCTGAACTTCTTCCGATTGAACACCACCTCGCTCCGGGGCGCGCGTCGGATCCTGGAGCGCTACCCGGTCGGTCAGCCGGTGGCGGTGCACTACGACCCCCGGCGGCCGTCCCGCAGCGTCTTGCAGGTGGGGCTGGGCCTGTCCTGGCCGCTGTGGCTGCTGGGCGCGGCGTCACTGACGCTGGGCGGCGCGGTCTGGTGGGCCGGGCGCGGCGGCGAACGCTGGGGCGGACAGGGGTGGCTGCCGAGGTGAAGGGCGGAACATCAGAGGAACGGACATCAGCTCACCGGCCTGACTGGTACCCTGCACGCATGAAGCGGTTTCTTCTCCTGCTGGCCGCCCTGACCCTGTCCGCGCCTGCCTCCGCCGCTGTGGCGTGGGCCGGAGCCGACGCCGCCACCACGGGCTTCGGCGTGCACGCGGGCGCGGCCCTGCTGCCCATTCCGTTCGTCGGGACCCTGGGTGTGGAGGGCAGCGCCGAGCGGCCCTGGCGCGTCACGGACACATCAGTGAGCCGCGTGGCGCTGGGTCTGACGCTACGTGACCTGAACATTCCCCTGTCGAAGGTCGACGCGTTCGCCACGCTGGGCGGTCAGGCGCTGCTGCCCTCGCTCGGTGGGGACAACGTGTACGCGCTGTACGGCGAGGCGGGTCTGCGCGGACCGGTGTTCGGCCCGGCGGGCTGGCGGGTGTTCGTGCGCGGGACGAGCGCCGGGCAGTTAGGAGCTGGAGTGGGTCTGGAACTGCGGTTCTGACCTACTGAACGGGGAGGCGGCGCGCCTAATCAAAGGGCGCGCCGCCTCCCGGGCACTGTTACTGGCCGTTGGTGTTGTCGTTGTCGGGGTCCATCTGGCGGTTGGGTTCATCGTGCTCGACGCCGATGTCGGGGTTGCCGGGGCTGTCCTGCACCACGCCACGGTCGTCGTAGTCGGCCGGGATGTGGCGCAGGCTTTCGGCGTCGCTGTGGTTCTCCTGGGGCTGGTCGAGGGTTTCGTCGCTGGTGTGTCCGGTTCCGGTCATGCGGCTCAGCGTAGGGGCCACCGGGGCGGGGCGCGTGTGGGGTGGGTCAAGGGGGCTTGAGGCGCCGTGGAACGCTTCCATGTATGCGGCGCAGGGTCGAGGTGGGCGGAAGGGGCGGAAAGGCCGCCCTGATCGACGTTTTCAGGATGGAATGACCAGGGATCCGGACCGCTCCCCCTCCCCTTTCCCGTTTTGGAAGCGCTACAATTTCCATACCAATGAAACGACTGGCGACCCTTCTGACGGTCGCGCTGTCTGCTTCGGCAGCAGCGCAAACATCCCTGCCTGCCGACACCGCGCGGGTCCACTACCAGCGCGCCGACGGCGCGTACGCAGGCTGGGGCCTGCACCTCTGGGAGGACACCATCGCCCAGGTCACCTGGGACAAACCGCTGACCCAGAGCGGCAGGGACGACTTCGGCGCGTACTACGACATTCCCCTGAAACCCGGCGCGCAGAAGGTGGGCTTCATCATGCACAAGGGGGACGACAAGGACCCGGGGGCGGACCTGTGGTTCGACCTGAGCCGGGGCCGCGAACTGTTCCTGAAGTCCGGCAGCGCGAACGTCGCCTACGCGAAGGCCGGGCCGTTCACGGTGGACGCCAGCAAGGCGCCGGTGGCACAGGCGGCCCCCGCCGCTCCGGCAGCAGCCCCGGCGGCCACGTCGGCCGCGCAGCCCATCCCGAAGAACGTCCTGCGCGTGCGCTACGTCCGCCCGGACGGCAAGTACGACGGGTGGGGTCTGCACGCCTGGGAGGACACCACCGCCCAGGTCGAGTGGAGCAAACCCCTCCCTCCCACCGGCGTAGACGCGGGCGGCGCGTACTGGGACCTGCCCCTCAAGGACGGCGCGGCGAAGGTCGGGTTCATCGTGCACAAGGGTGACGAGAAGGACCCGGGCGCCGACATGTTCGCCGACCTGACCAAGGGGAACGAGGTGACCGTCACGAGCGGCAAGGCCGAGTTCGCGTACGGCGCGCCCGCCGTGCTCAGCGACCCGCCCGTCCCGGCCGGCGTGGCCCGCATCAACTACTACCGCCCGGACGGGAAGTACGACGGGTGGGGCCTGCACGCCTGGGAAGACACCACCGCGCAGGTCGAGTGGAGCAAACCCCTGACACCCACGGGCACGAATTCGTTCGGCGTGTACTGGGACGTGCCCATGAAGACCGACTGGAAGAAGCTGGGGTTCATCATCCACAGCGGCGACAACAAGGACCCCGGCCCGGACCAGATGCTCACGAGTGACATGGGCAACCAGGCGTGGATCGTCAGTGGCAACGCGACCGTGAACACCACCCGCCCGGACACCAGCGTCCGCACGGTGGGCGACCTGACGCGCGCGCAGGCGGTGATGCTGTCGCGTGACCTGATCGCGGTGAAGCCGGAGTTCGTGCAGCCCGGCGCGTTCCTGACGCTGCACGCTGCGCGCGGCGGCGGCCTGAAACTGTCGGCGGTCGGGGTGGACGGCGGCGACAGCCTGACCCTGGAGGAAGTCGAGGGGGGCCTGAGCGCCGCACTGAAGGCGAAAGCGCCGTACTTGAGCGGGTACGCGCTGCTGCGGGTGCGGCCCGAGGACGCCGCGCGCATCGGGACAGTGTTGCAGGGTCAGGTGGCGGTGAGCAGCGTCATGCCGGACGGCACGGTCCTCGACGCGACCGGCGTGCAGACCGCCTGGGCGCTGGATGACCTGTTCGCGTACGACGGCGCGCTGGGCGCGCAGTGGCAGGGCAACACCCCGACGCTGCGGCTGTGGGCGCCGACCGCGCAGGACGTCAAATTACGCCTGACCGTCCCTGGTGGTCAGGAGACGGTCGTGCCGATGACCCGCGACGCGAAGGGCGTCTGGACCGTCAGGGGCGCGCAGAACTGGCGCGGCGCCGCCTACCGCTACGAGGTGAAGGTGTACGCCCCCTCGACCGGGAAGGTCGAGACGAACCTCGTGACCGACCCGTATTCGGTGGCGCTGACGCGGAACAGCACCCGCTCGGTGCTCGTGGACCTGAACGATCCGGCCACCAAGCCCCAGGCGTGGGACGCGCTGAAGAAACCCGCGCTGCGCTCCGCGAGTGACCTGAGCTTCTACGAACTGCACCTGCGGGACTTCAGCGCGGCGGACAGCACCGTTCCGGCGGCGCAGCGCGGCACTTACCTCGCGTTCACGCAGGCGGCCAGCGACGGCGTGAAGCACCTGAAGGCCCTGGCGAACGCCGGGCTGAAGGCGGTGCACCTGCTGCCCACCTTCGACATCGCCACCATCGAGGAGGACAAGGCGGCGTGGAAGTCCACGGGAGACCTGTCCAAGTTCGCGCCGAACAGCGACGAGCAGCAGAAGGCCGTGACCGCCGTGAAGGACCAGGACGCGTACAACTGGGGCTACGACCCGTACCACTACATGGTGCCGGAAGGCAGTTACGCCGTGAACCCCGATCAGCGGACCCTGGAGTACCGCCGGATGGTCGCCGCTCTGAACGGCATGGGGCTGCGCGTCGTGCAGGACGTGGTGTTCAACCACACGGCCGCCAGTGGACAGGCGGACCGCAGCGTACTGGACCGGATCGTGCCCGGTTACTACCACCGCCTGAACGCGAACGGCGTGGTGGAGAACAGCACCTGCTGCTCGAACACCGCCACAGAGCACGTCATGATGCGCAAACTCATGGTGGACACGCTGGTCCTGATGGCGAAGGCGTACAAGGTGGACGGTTTCCGCTTCGACCTGATGGGCCACCACATGGTCGCCGACATGCAGGCCGCCCGCCGCGCCCTGGACGCCCTGACCGTGCAGAAGGACGGCGTCGACGGCAAGAGCATCTACCTCTACGGCGAGGGCTGGGACTTCGGCGAGGTGCAGGGCAACAGGCGAGGCACGAATGCCACGCAGCTGAACCTGTTCGGGCAGGGCATCGGGACCTTCAACGACCGCCTGCGCGACGCGGTGCGCGGCGGGAACCCCTTCGGCGGCCTGCAGGAGCAGGGCTTCGCCACCGGGCTGTTCGTGCTGCCCAACGGCCAGCCCGTGAACGCGGACAGGGCCAAGGCGCTGCGTCTGGCGGATCAGGTGCGGATCGGACTGACCGGCAACCTGCGCGACTACCGCTTCACGGACGCGACCGGTAAGACCGTGAAGGGCTCCGAGATCGGCTACAACGGCGCGCCCGCCGGGTACGCCGCCAGCCCCCGCGAGGCGATCACGTACGTCAGCGCGCACGACAACCAGACGCTGTTCGACGCGATCCTCCTGAAAGCCCCCGCCAGCGCCACCCCCGCCCAGCGGACCCGCATGCAGAACGTCGCGAACAGCGTCGTGCTGCTCGGGCAGGGTCTGCCGTTCAGTTACGCCGGTGACGAGATGCTGCGCTCCAAGAGCTTCGACACCGACAGCTACAACAGCGGCGACTGGTTCAACACGCTGGACTACACCGGCAAGAGCAACGGCTTCGGGAAGGGCCTGCCGCCTGCCGAGAAGAACGCCGCGAACTGGGACCTGTACCGCGGCCTGCTGGGGAACGCCGCCCTGAAGGTCAGCTCGACCGACGTGAAGCGCGCCTTCGACCACTACCAGGAGATGCTGCGCGTCCGGTACTCCAGCACGCTGTTCCGCATGGAGACGGGGGCGCAGGTGCAGCAGGGCCTGACGTTCCTGAACGTGGGACCGCAGCAGCAGCCGGGCGTGATCGCCATGAAGCTCAGCGGCGCCGTGAGCCCCACCAATCCCTACCGCAACGTGGTCGTCGTGTTCAACGCGACCGGCCAGAACGTCACCCTCAGCGACGCGGCCCTGACCGGCCTGAACCTCAGCCTGCATCCCGCGCTGGCCGCCAGCACGGACGCGACCGTCAAGACCAGCCGCGCCAGCGGGAACAGCGTGACGGTGCCCGCACTGACGACCGCCGTGTTCGTCGGGAAGTAACAGCAGAATTCCGAGGTCTTGAGGGGATTCCTCAAGGCCTCGGAATCGAGCAGAGCGAGCACCTGAGAGAGACAGCGGTTGGAGGTGGAGCCCTGGGCGTGCCGTCGGCCCCAGGGTGGAACTGGAAAACGCTGGCAACCCGCATGGGACAGGGGGCTGCCGGGCGACCGGGCGGCCCCCTCCCTTTCATCCCCTCGCGTACACTGGACGTCCACTCATGCAGACCATCGAGAACCAGACCTTCACCAAACAGCGCATCGAACTGGACGGCACCCAGTTCCAGAACTGCACGTTCGTCGAGTGCCTCCTCGTGTACAAGGGCACGGACGGCACGGCCATGAACGGCTGCCAGCTGGACAACACCGGCTTCGCGTTCGAGGGGAACGCCGCGAAGACCATCGAGCTGCTCGCCGCGATGCACAAGGGCGGCTTCGCGGAGCTCGTGGAGGCGACCATCGCCACCATCCGCGGTGAGGAAGTGCAGCAGCCCGGCACCGCCCAGGCTTAAGAACCACGTTCAGGCGGGCGGCTTCCCAGGTGGGGGCCGCCCCTTTCTGTTGGCGGTATGCTGCCGCGCGTGACCAAGCACCCGCTGCCCGTGATTCTCGATGGTGACCCTGGCCTGGACGACGCGGTGGCGTGGCTGCTCGCGCTGGGCAGCCCGGAGGACCTGCGGGTGCTGGGCGTGACGACCGTGCACGGCAACGTGTCCCTGGACCGCACGACCCGCAACGCCGGGGTGACGCTGGCCCTGGCGGGCGCGGCGGCGGACGGGGTGGGCGTGTACGTGGGCGCGGACCGCCCGCTGGTGCGCCCGGCACTGACGGCGGCGGCCGTGCACGGGGATTCGGGCCTGCCCGCCGAGGGGCTGCCCGACCCGGCCCGCGAGCCGGAGGCCGAGCACGCCGTGGATTTCATCATCCGCACCGTGCGCGCCCTGCCGGGCGAGGTGACCATGATCCCCACCGGCCCGCTGACGAACGTGGCGCTGGCGCTGCGGCTGGCGCCGGACCTCGCGCCCATGATCCGGGAGGTCGTGTGGATGGGTGGTAGCACCGCGCAGGGCAACCGCACGCCGGCCGCGGAGTTCAACGCGCTGGCCGACCCGCACGCCGCGCACGTGGTGTTCACCAGCGGGGTGCCGCTGCGGATGGTGGGCCTGAACGTGACCATGCAGGCCGTCGCGGGTCCCGGGCGGATCGCGGCGCTGCGCGCCCTGGGCACCCGCGCGGGGGCCGCGTGCGCCGAGCTGCTGACGTTCTACGCGGACGTGTACCGCCGCCGCTACGGCCTGGACGGCGGGGCGCTGCACGACCCGCTGGCGGTGGCTGCCGCGATCCGCCCGGACCTGCTGGACTGGCAGGCGATGCCCGTCAGCGTGGAGACCACCGAGGGGCTTAACGTGGGCCGGACCGTCTGCGACCTTTTCGGGGTGACCGGTCAGCCTGCCAACGCGCGGGTGGCGGTGGGCGTGCGCGACGCCGAATTCTTCGACCTGCTGCTCGAACGCGTGGGCCGCCTGCCCTGATCAGGACCGGACGACGCGCTGGAGGGGTTCCTCGTCGGGCGTCAGCGGTTCGAAGCGTGGCAGGAACAGCTCGAAGGTGGCTGGGGCGACGTAGTGCGCGCCGGGCTGGTCGTTCCGCGCGGCGACCCGCTCCCACGCGCTGGCCGGGTCGAAGGGCAGGACATGCAGGGTCAGCGGCACGCCCAGGGCGACGGCCTGCGAGCGGAGTTCGTCGCGGCTGGCGCGGGTCCACAGGCCCTCGTCGAGGATGACCGGGGCGCCCAGCGTGACCGCCCGCGTCCACTGCGCGTGCATCAGGGACCGCACGCGGGCCAGCATGGCCGGGTACTCGGCGGCGGGCGGGTCGGCGCCGTGCAGGGCGGTAATCCACTCGTCGGGCGTGAAGCGCAGCGCGCCCAGCTGCATTTCCAGCGTGCGGGCCAGCGTGGTCTTGCCCGAGCCGATGAAGCCGTGCAGGGCGTGAATCTCGCTCATTCCGGTCCTTCCGTGACGTGCAGCGGCACCTCGTGCGCTTCGGGCAGCAGGTAGGCGCGCAGCGTGCCGCCGCTCAGGTCGGCGATCAGGTACGGCACGTCGTAGGCAGCCAGTCGGGTGTCGGTGCGGCTGGGGTGGTCCGGGCCGCGCGGGTGGCTGTGGTACAGGCCCACGAGGTCGAGGTTCTCCGCGCGCATGGCTTTCAGGGCGCGCAGCAGGAAGGTGGGATCGGCAAGGTACTCGCGGGCCGGGTCCGGCGCGATGTTCGGCAGGGGGTACAGGGTGCGCACGCACCAGGTTTCGCCGTGCAGAACGCCGCCCAGCGCGCCCACGACCTCCTGGTCCGGGTGGGTGCGGGCGTGCTGCCAGAGGGCCGCGTGCAGCGCGGCGGGAAGGTGCAGGGGCACGACGGGCATTCTGGCACGGCACCCCGCCGGGTGGCGAGGGGTGAAATGCCGTGCTGGTCGGGAATTGCACCTGCTTTTGGAGTACACTGCCCGGCATGGCGAAGGTGCGTTCGAGGGGTGCAGCTCCGGTCAGCCGGTTCGACGGAGAGGCCCTGGGCCTGGTGCTGTTCGCGCTCGGGATCTTCCTGGGCGTCACGGTGTTCATGGAGTCGGCGCAGCCGGGATCGGAATCGTTCATGGGGCAGTCGCGGGCGCTGCTGGTGGGCTGGCTGGGCTGGGCGGCGACGCTGCTGCCGGTCATTCCGGTGGCGTACGGCACGCTGGTCTTCCTGAATCGGGACGTGGGCAACCTGACCAGGCGCGTGCTGGGGGGCGTGCTGGTGGTGCTGTCGCTGCTGTCGCTGCACGAGGTGGCGCAGCCGGGTCAGGCGGGGCAGCTGGCGGGTCTGGCCATGACGCCGCTGGTGGGCGCCCTGAGTTACGCCGCGGCGCTGCTGCCGCTGCTGACCCTGACACTGGGTGTCGAGGTGATGCTGCGCCTGGCGCCCGTATCGCTGCTCAAGGGGTTCTTCCGCGGTCTGAGCGTCCTGCTGGGTCGCGGGGCGGCGCAGGTGCAGGGGGTGATCGAATCCCGCCAGGAGGGCCGGGACGCGGCGCGGGCGCGGGTGGGTGCCCGGCAGGGGCTGGCGAACCTGCTGCGCGAGGTCGAGGGCCTGCGGCGCCTCTATCCGCAGGCGCCGGAACTCGCGGGCCTTCACGATGAGCTGCGGGGCGCGAGCCGTGAGGTCCGCGGGCTTGACGAGGCGGGCCTGAAGAATCTCGACAGGGAGCTGGTCGCGTGGCGTGACGTGGCGCGGATGTTCGTCGGGAACGCCGCGCGGGACCTGAGGGCGGACGTGGAGGCCGAAGCGCCGGAAGCGGGAGCGCAGGTGGAGGCCGTGGCGAACGAGGTCCGTGCCGGTCGGCATGACCTGAGTGCCGAGCTGCCCAGCACCATGGCGAGCGCGGCGCTGGAGCGTCTGCGGCGGACGCTGGTGCTGGAGGTGCAGCGGCTCGCGCAGCGGGCGGGCCGGCTCGAACGGGACCGGAAGGCGGCCGAGAAGTGCCTGGGCAAGCCGGACGCGGCGCTGCTGGCGCGCGAGCTGCCCGCACACGCTGCGCGTGAGCGGGACTGGGCGGAACTGGCCGAGGCGTTCACCGCGTGGCGGGCCCGAGCGTCCGCCTACGTGGGCTGGCCGGAGCTGACGGCAGCGTTCGACCGTGCGCCCACCGAGCTGGCCGAGGCGCTGGCGGAGGCGCTGGGCTCGGATCCGGACTCGGTGATGGCGGATCCGTCGGGGTGGCGGGCGCAGCTGGCCCGCGCGCAGGAGGACGCGCGCCGCCGTGCCGAGGCGCTGGCCGCGCAGCCCGTCCCGGAAATGGCGCCGACGCTCCCCACCCTGGACTTCGATTTCGGGACGCCCTCGGTCCAGCCCTCACGTGAGTCGGCCTCTGCGGAACCGGTCTCGGCCGCTCCGCTGTGGACACCGCCGGTCCGCGCCGGGGCCGGGATGGCGGTCGCCGCTGCCGGTACAGCCGTCCGTGCGGAGGGCTTCCCCTCCCCTGCCCCGGTCCCTGCGCCGTTGAATCCGGCCGGGTTGGACTGGGACGCGGTCGATCCGGCGCCCCCAGCAGCCCTGAGGACTCCGGGGCCGGGGCTGGCGCCCGTGCGGTCAGGCGCGGCACCACAGCCGCCCGCCGCGCAGCGCGCCGCGCCCACCTACGTGCCGGAGGTGCGGGCCGATCCGGTTGTTCCCGGTCTGGAGGACGTGACGGGCGGCATGGACCCCTTTACCGGCTGGGACGATGATGACCTGCCGTTCGGCCCGGCGGCCACTCCTGCCGTCCCGGTGCAGGAGCCGGCGGGATCCGCTGCGGCGCAACCGGCGCCCTGGGAGAGCCCTCAGCCCGAGCGGCGGGTTCCCACTCCACCGCCCTCGACCCCGCTGCCCCTGTTCACGGGCGAGGCGAATGCCCGCCCGGTGCAGGGGGCGCTCCCGCTGGCTCGGCCGGACGAGACGCTGCTCGATCCGATTCCGGGCGCGGCGCTGAACACCGAGGCGCTGGACATCTCGGCGCGGCAGCGGGCGGGCCTGATCGACGAGACGTTGCGGCACTTCAACCTGCAGGCGCGCGTGGTGGATTACGCGCGCGGCCCGACCGTCACGCGCTATGAGATCGAGCCCGCGCCGGGTGAGAAGATCAGCCGCATCGCGGGCCTCGCGAACGATCTGGCCCGGGCGCTGGCGGTGGGCGGGGTGCGTATCGAGGCGCCGGTCCCGGGCAAGAGCGTGATCGGCCTGGAGGTCCCCAACGCGGAGCGTGAACCGATCACGTTCCATCAGGCGGCGGCCGCGCCGAGCTTCAAGGGCTCGCGGGCGAAACTGCCGATCATTCTCGGCAAGAGCATTGACGGCGAGATGATGGTGGGCGACCTGGCGAAAATGCCGCACCTGCTTGTGGCGGGCAGTACGGGCAGCGGGAAGTCGGTGTGCGTGAACACGCTGATCACCAGCCTGCTGTTCAAGTACCTGCCGACCGAGCTGCGGTTTTTGATGATCGACCCGAAGATGGTGGAACTGACGCCGTACGACGGGATTCCGCATCTGGTGCGGGCGGTCGTGACGAACCCGGTGGACGCGGCGGGGGTGCTGCTGGGCGCGGTGGCGCACATGGAGCGGCGCTACAAGATGATGTCGCAGGTGGGCGCGAAGAACCTCGAGCAGTACAACGCGAAGATGCGTCAGGTCGGTGAGACGGAACTACCGCACCTGGTGATCATCATCGACGAGCTGGCGGACCTGATGATCACCAGTCCGAAGGAGGTCGAGTCGGCGATCATGCGCCTGGCGCAGATGGCCCGCGCGACCGGGATGCATCTGGTGCTGGCGACGCAGCGGCCCAGCGTGGACATCCTGACCAGTCTGATCAAGGTGAACGTGCCCGCGCGAATTGCGTTCGCGGTGAGCAGCAGTCACGACAGCCGCACGATCCTGGACGCGCTGGGCGCCGAGCGCCTGACCGGGATGGGCGACATGCTGTTCTACCAGCCAGGCCTCGTGAAACCGATCCGCCTGCAGGGGCCGTACATCAGCGAGGTGGAGTCCGCACGGATCGCGGATGAGCTGCGCCGTCAGGTGTTCGAGGACGCCTTCGTGGAGGCGTACGGTTCGGACTTCGAGGGTGGCGTGGAGGCCAGTGGGCCCAGTGGTGACAAGTCGAACATGGACTTCAGTGATCCGCTGCTGCGGCAGGCGGCTCAGATCGCCATCGAGGAGGGGCAGGGCAGCGTGTCGCGCCTGCAGCGGCGGCTGTCGGTGGGGCACGCCCGGGCCGGGAAGCTGATGGACATGCTGGAGGCGATGGGCATCGTGAGCAAGCATCAGGGCAGCAAGCCTCGCGAGGTTCTGGTGACCGAGGCGGACCTGTCGGAATACTTCGGCCGGTGACCCCCGGTGGATCAGGGAATCCTCAAGCTTCTGAATATAGAATGAGAATGGTCCAAATTTTTGGGCCTTTTTTATTTACTTGACCTGCAAGATTACTTCCGAAAGTTGCTTTTCCTGGGCGCGTGGTGAAGATTGTTTGACGGAAACCCGCAGTTCAATATCCACTTTCCGAGGTGATCTCATGAAGAAGCACACTGGTCTGCTCACCCTGAGCCTGATGCTCGCCACCCCCGCTCTCGCTGGTGGGGCCGGCGCTCCCGCCGCCCCCATGCCCATGGGCGCCTGCAAGTCGATCGCGCAGATCGTCTCGACTGACCCCAACTTCAGCACGCTGGCCACCGCCGTCGAGGCCGCCGGCCTGACCCAGACCCTCATGAGCGGGCAGTACACCGTGTTCGCCCCCACGAACGCGGCCTTCGCCAAGCTGCCCAGCGACGCGCTGGCCGCCGCCCTGAACGACCCGGCGCTGCTGCGCTCGATCCTGCTATACCACGTGGTGCCCGGCAAGGTCACGGCCAAGCAGGTCATGAACATGTCCTCCGCGAAGACCGCGCAGGGCGGCAGCGTCCTGATCGGCACCATGAACGGCCGCGTCATGGTGGACAACGCCATGGTCACCAAGGCTGACGTGATGGCCTGTAACGGGATCGTGCACGTGGTCGACACCGTCCTGATGCCCGCGATGGCCGCCGCTCCGGCCGCCGACACGGTCACGGTCACGACCCCCGCCCCCGTGGCCACCCCCGCCCCGGCCCCGATGAGCACTGCGCCCGCCGCGACGGACATCATGTCCATCCCGGTGATGCCGGTCGGGATGTCTAGCACGACCACCACCACGACGACCACGACCACCACCACGACCGACACGGCCGCCACCACGGCCACGACCGATATGGCCAGCACGACCACCGTATACGACATGCTGGTCAGTGACGAGCGCTTCAGCACGCTGCGCGACCTGCTCAGCGACGCCGGGCTGACCGACATGCTCATCAACAACGAGTTCACGATCTTCGCGCCCACCAACGACGCCTTCGCCGCCGTGGACGCCGACACCCTGGCCCTGATCGCCAGCGACCCCGATACCCTCAAAGCTGTCCTGGCGTATCACGTCGTGCAGGGCCGCGTCACGGCCGATCAGGTGGCCGCCGCCACGCAGATGCGCAGCGAGCAGGGCGCCAGCCTGAACTTCAAGCTCGACGGCACCACCCAGATGGTGAACGAGGCGATGGTCGACGGCGCGCCCATCATGGCGAGCAACGGGTACATCTACGCCATCAACCAGGTGCTGCTGCCCGCCGATCTGGTCCTGCCCACCGCGCCCGCCGACATGACCACCACGACCACCACCGTCACGGTCGTCACGCTCGCCAGCGCGCAGTCCGGCGCGAACATCACGGAAGTGCTGTCGCAGCCGCAGTTCAGCACGCTGCTGAGCCTGGTGCAGAAGGCCGGTCTGGTCGACGCCCTGATGGCCGGCGACGTGACGATCTTCGCCCCCACCAATGACGCCTTTGCCAAGGTGCCCCAGGCGACCCTGGACATGCTGATGGCCGACAACGACAAGCTCAAGCAGGTGCTGCTGTACCACGTGGTCACCGGCCGCGTGATCGACGACGCCCTGAACGTCGCGCAGCTCCGCTCCATGGAAGGCAGCAGCATCGACCTGATGGTCGACGGCACCGCCTACAAGGTCGGCGTCCGGAACGGCGACATGATCACCGGCGGCATGGTCAGCACCCGCGCCGACGCTGGTAACAGCGTCATCTACCCGCTGGACATGGTTCTGATTCCCCCCACCCTGAAGTAATTCACGACCAGCCGGAGGCCCCCTCGTACTCGCAGGGGGCCTCCGGCCGTTCAGGTGGGTTGCAGGTGCTGGTTCAGAAAGGCCGTCCAGGTCGCCTCGGTCCTTGGCCGCCCGTCCTGTTCGGTCCAGGTCCAGTACGGGGTGTAGAGACTGCGCGCGGTGATGATCTCGTCCCGGAAGATGCGGGCGCTCAGCCCGGTGTTCAGCAGGCCGCTGGTCTGGAAGCGGCGCAGCACTTCGCTGCGGTCGTACGGCACAGCGCGCAGGGTGGCCTGCCAGCCTCCGGAATGGGCGTCCAGCAGGAGATACTGGGCTCGTGGATCGCCGGTGGCGGGAGACCCCACCGCGCCGGTATTCAGAATCAGGGTCCCCATGTGCTCGTGCTGTACGGGCCGGTGAATGTGCGAGCCGATCAGCACCCCGTAGGTTGTGCCGTCCGGCCCGGTGCGCAGCTGGTCCAGTCGGTCGGGGTCGCTGCGCTCACTGAGACTCTCGCGGTAGTGGTCGCGGGTGCCGTGGGCGATCTGCACGGATGGTAGCCCCGGCTCGCGCAGATCAAACGTCATGGGCCACGCGGCGGGGACGTCCAGCAGCCCTGCGCGGTCCAGCTGCGTGGCGCTCCAGTCGGTCGCACCCCAGAACGGGTCGGTATACCAGGCGGTGGGCAGCGCGTCGCTGCGGGTGTGCCACAGCCGCAGCAGGTCGTCGTGATTGCCCAACGTGAAGGTCACGTCCTGCCGGTCCAGCAGCGTCTGGAGCACCTGCACGGAGTCGGGCCCGCGGTTGACGACATCGCCGTTCACGATCAGCCGTTCGGCGCCCTGATCGTGGGCGTCGCGCAGCACGGCGGTCAGGGCGTCGGCGTTCCCGTGAATGTCGGCCAGGACGGCGATCCTCATCGGGCGGCATTCTAGTACAGGGGGGTGCGTACCACTGGAAGCCGCGGCCCACTGTCGCGGGCACGCACGTCCTCTATCTTCCCGAACACAGCGGAGGGCCAGTTCATCACCCTGATCAAAGCATGGCTCCAGCGACGATGGCCCGGAGCGTCCCGCAACGGACTCCTCCAGGCCAATGCACACCACTGCCTATCTCAGGTGCTTGCTCCGCTCGATTCGGAGGTCTTGAGTGTGCCCTTCGATACCTCCGGCACCTGTGTTCACATCGGTGTCCAGTTCCATTGAAGGGCCAAAGCCACGCCCTTCAATGTCACCTCCAACCACTGATGGCGGCGAATCCTCGCGCTCCTCGTTTCAGAGAGCCTGAGAAAACCTCTCAGTCTCCCTGAACGCCGCTGTCAGTTGCGGAAGATGACTTCCTCACGGCCGAAGGACCGCAGGGCCAGCAGGCTGAAGAGCAGGGTGCCGCCCAGATTCCCGGCGACCGCCAGTGCCGCGTGTGCGGCGTCGGGGCTGCCCTTCACGGTGTCCAGGATGGTCAGCATCCCGCCGATCAGCGGCGTGGCGTACAGGGCGGCGCTGGCATTCAGGAAGTCCGCGAACTGCAGCATCACGGCGGGCAGGACGACGAGCAGGTTGATAGGTGCGACGTACGTCTGCGCCTCCTTGAAGGTGCGGGCGTAGATGCCGATCAGGATGATCAGGCTGCTGATCAGCAGGGCCGTCGTCAGGGCGATACCCAGCACGGTCAGCAGCGCGGTGGGGTTCAGGCTGAGCTGACCGCCCATCGCCTGCACGATCTGTGAGGACTGGCCGGGGTTGTTCTCCTGGTAGAGGCGCATGGCGACGCCGCTCAGGAGGAACCCGGCGACGCTGAATGCGGCGCTGGTGAGGGCAGTGGTGGCCGTGGCCAGCAGTTTTCCGGCGACGACCTCGGCGCGGCGGACGGGCGCCACGAGCAGGCTTTCCAGCGTGCCGCGTTCCTTTTCTCCGGCAGTGGCGTCGAGCGCGGTGGCCAGGGCGCCCGCGAGGATGAACTGCATCATCAGCATGGGGATCAGGAAGGCCAGCTGACCGCTGCGTCGCTCCTGGGCGCTGCTGGCGTCCACGGGCTGGATGCGGACGGGTTCGAGGGTGTCGGCGCCGAGGCCGAGTGTACTCAGCCGCTGCACGGTCAGCTGACGGTTGTACCCCTGGATGACGTCCTGCACCTTGCTGTAGGCGCCCGTCTGCGCGCGCAGGTTGCTCAGCTTGGCGTACAGCTTCAGCGTTCCGGTGGCGTCTCCGGCGCGGGTGGGGAGTGGGCCGGCAGCTTGAACGGCGGCGTCCACGGTGCCGTCCTGCACGGCAGTCAGGGGGTCGGTGACGGGCACGAGGTCCACGCCAGCGCGGGTGACGGTGCCGTCCGGCAGTCTCTCGTCGCTGCTCAGGGCGGCGCGCAGACTCTCAGGCAGGGTGCCGACCACGCCCAGCTGCTGGCGCGACTGCTGCTGTCCGCCGATCAGGTTGCCCATGAGGAGGGGCAGGCCCAGCGTGAGCAGCGGAATCAGGATCAGTGGCATTAGGATCGTGGCGTTCAGGGTGCGGCGATCACGCAGGGTGGTGATCAGGTCGCGCAGGGCGATCTGCCAGACCATGCCGGGGCGCAGACCGGCGCGCGGCGGGGTCCGGTCAGCGCGCATGGGGGGCCTCCGGACGGACCAGTGCGAAGAAGGCTCGTTCCAGGCTGGCGGCGCCGGTGCGGTCCAGCACCTCGGGGATGGAGCTGACGTTCAGCAGTTTCCCCTCGTGCATGATGGCCACCCGGTCGCAGACTTCCTCGACCTCGCTCATGACGTGCGTGGAGTACACGGTCAGGCGGCCCGGCGCGCGCGTGGCGTGCACGAAGTCCAGCAGCGTGCGGCGCGCGAAGATGTCCAGTCCGCTGGCTGCCTCGTCGAGAATCAGCACGGGAGGATCGTGGATGACGGCGCGGGCGATCACGACCTTCTGTTTCATGCCGGTGGAGTACTCCCCGGCCCGGACGTCCAGGGTGCGGCCCAGTTCGAGCCGGTTGTCGAGTTCCGCGATGCGGGCGTCGGCCTGCGCGCGGGTCATGCCGTACAGCGTGGCGAAGGAGCGCAGCACCTCGCGTCCGGTCAGGCGGGCGGGGAGGCCCATGCCACCGTTCACGACGCCCACCGACCGGCGCACCGCTTCCGGATCACGGGTGATGTCGTGACCGTCGAGACTGGCGCTGCCGCTGCTGGGGCGCAGCAGGGTGGCGAGAATGCGCAGCAGGGTGGTCTTGCCCGCGCCGTTCGGGCCGAGCAGACCGAAGACCTCTCCTCCGTTGGCCTGCAACGTGATGCCGGACAGCGCCCGGTAACTGCCGTAGGTCTTGGTGATGTTCTGAATGTCGAGCATGCGTCTCCTGGTGCCCCCATCTGGGGGAACGCAGCCCCATACGCCGAAGGTGACCGTTCCGTTCCGCGCCGACCGGCCAGAGCGGCGCTGAATCGTTCTAGGTCCTCGCATGAGACGGATGTGAACTGCCCGAGAACTCCCCGCTATCACGCACTTTCGCGTTCAGGGACACAGGACGTCCATAAAAAACAAGCCCCCGTCAGCTCATGCAAGATGAGAGAAAATCTGTAACAATAGGAAAGTTGCGCTAGAGGCCAGTTCAGGCCGTAAGGTTGCACTGCGTTCAAGAATCGCGCCTGTCGAGCCCGCCGTTCACTCGCCCGGAATCACTCCACCCAAGTTCACCGGACCTGCTCCCACCGAGGTGGGATGCGGGACCGCTCCTGACCCGCCACAGTTCCGCGCCGCGTCCGCCACCCCATGGCCCGCAGCGCCCGGAGGACCGAATGTTCAATCCCCCTACCCTCGAAGACCTGCAGGAAACCCGCCGCGCCAACGAGAAGCTGGTGCTCAAAGCCCTGGAAAGCAAACCAGAATGGGTCGAAACCGAACTGGCCAAGACGACCAGCCTCGCCCTGAGCCACCTGCGCGCCGCGCTCGCCAGCCTGCTCGACCAGGGCCGCGTGCGCCGCCTGCCCGGCACCGGCACACGCGCCGTGTACGGCCTGGCCGACCCCGGCCTCGCCGACGTGCCCGCCACCCCCCTGACCAGCGACGCCAAGAAGGTCCGCGACTACCTCGAGGGCCGCGCCGACAGCGCCCTGTACATGAGCGACCAGCTGCGCATGACCCGCGAGGACGTCATGTCCGCCCTGAGCCTCCTGAACGCCCACGGCATGATCACCTGCACCTTCGTGGGCAGCCTCGTGATCTTCCGCCTGAAGGAAACCCAGGCGCTCGGGCAGGACACCGCCGCACCCGAGAAGGCCACGGGCCGCAAGAAAGCCGTCGCCTGAACCTCAGCGCACGCACGCCCCCGCTCCGGCGGGGGTTTTTCATGCCCACCCGCGACGCTGCCTGACCTGCCTGACGGAACCTTCACGGACGGTCTGGTATCCTGCCGGGCATGAAACTCGTGCTGGCTGTGATTCAGGACGCGGACGCGACCGCCCTGGTCCGCGTGCTGTCCCAGAACGCCTTCGAGGTCACGAAACTCGCCAGCACCGGCGGCTTCCTGCGCGAGGGCAACACCACTCTGATGATCGGCGTGTCCGACGACCGCCTCGACGAACTCAAACGGCACGTGCAGCGTACCTGCCGCACCCGCACCCGCCTCGTCGCCCCCAGCGTCCCCATGGGCGAACAGAACGAAGGCCTCGTGAACGACCCGGTCGAGGTGCCCGTCGGCGGCGCCGTGATGTTCGTCATGGGCGTGCAGGAATTCGTGAAGGTCTGAACGGCTCAGGTCACGCGGGCCGGAGGCTGGGCGAGGTCGTCCCCTCCGGCCCCTTGCCATTCCTGCTGGGTGGGATCTGGCGGGCGCTCCTGTACACGACGGGCAGCGTGCTCGTCTTCCTGGCGACCCTGCTGGTCCTGCGTGCCGGGGAAGGGTTCCGGCTGAGCGAGGCATGGTTCAGCCCGCAGGCTCTGTGGCGGAATCTGGAGGCCACCGGGCCTGACTTCGTCCGCCTGGGCCTGCTGACCCTGCTGCCCGCCGCGCTGCTCGGTGGGCTGGGGCGCAGGGGGGCCGCCCGGCACGGCGTCGCGGCGCTGGTCACAGTGGTGCTGCTGCCAGTCTGGTCTTCAGTGGCGGTGGGGACTCTGACGCTGCTGCCCCTGGCGCTGGCTGGGATAGCGCTGACCGCCCTGATCGGCAGTGTTCGGCGTGCGGTGCGACGACGCAGGGCAGGGGTGCGGGCCTGACTGGCACAGCGGGTACGGTCTGCCGGACGTGCGCCGCCCAGAATGTGAGCGCTGACCTGCTCTGGACTGCCCTGCACTGGGCTGCGCTGACCGACCGGTTGGTCCGGGATGATTGACTGGAAGGCTCTCCGCTAGAGTACCGGGCGCTGCCCCACCCGACGCCGTTCCGGTGCGGCTTTCTCGCCCACTCGACCTGTGCCCACGCGGCGCACCCCCACCCCTGCAAGGAGCCCTTCACTGTGACCCGACCCAGCACCCCCGTCCTGACCCCAGATGCCACCAACCGCGACTCCGCGTTCCTGAAGACCATGCGCGGCGAGGCCGCTCCGCACACCCCGGTGTGGTTCATGCGGCAGGCCGGGCGGTACATGCCCGAGTACCGCGCGCTGCGCGCCGGGCGCAGCATGCTGGAGTGCATCCGCACGCCGGAACTGGCCGCCGAGATCACCCTGCAGCCCATTAAGGCCATGGCGATGGACGCCGCGATCCTCTTCAACGACATCCTGACGCCGCTGCCCGTCATGGGCCTGGACCTGGACTTCGTGGGTGGCGTCGGACCGCAGATCAGCAACCGCATCGAGACGCCCTTCGACGTGGACCGCCTGGGCGTGCCCGCCGCTGCGGAAGTCATGCCGTACACCGCCGAGTCCATCAATCTGGTGCGGCAGGAACTCGACCCGCGCGGCGTGCCGCTGATCGGCTTCGTGGGCGCGCCGTTCACGCTCGCCAGCTACGCCATTGAAGGCAAGGGCAGCCGCAACTACGAGCGCACCAAGCGCTTCATGTACGGCGAGCCCGCCGCGTGGCACCGCCTGATGGACAAGTTCGAGACGATCCTCGCGGACTACCTGGCCGAGCAGGTCAAGGCGGGCGCGCAGGCCGTGCAGATCTTCGACTCGTGGGTGGGCGCGCTGAGCATCTACGACTACGTGACGTACGTGAAACCCGCCACAGGCCGCCTGATCGAACGCACCAAGAAGCTGGGCGTGCCCGTCATCTACTTCGGCACGAGCACCCACCACCTCCTTCCCGAGATGTCCTCGCTGGGCAGCGACGTCATGGGCATCGACTGGCGCACGCCCCTGAACGACGCCTGGAAACTCATCCAGCCCGGTCAGGGCGTGCAGGGGAACCTCGACCCGCTGCTGCTGCAGGGCCCCTGGCGTGAACTGAAGCACCAGACCGACCGCATCCTGGCCGAGGTGGACGGCCGCCCCGGACACATCTTCAACGTGGGACACGGCCTGCTGCCCGAGACGCCCGTGGACATGGTCCGCCGCCTCGTGGACTACGTGCACGAACAGACCGCCAAGTAATCGCGGCCCACCCAAGTCAACCCGAGCGGAGCGAGCAACGATCAACCGGGGAGGCTGGAACCGAAGGGGCAGTGTGGCGCTGTTTCCGCACTGCACCGGAGGTGGAAGCCTTCCCGCCCCAAACGAACCATTCCCCCCTGTGACCTGAGAGGAGCGACATGACCGATTCCACCCACACCGAAGCGCCGCTGGGCGTGCTGTTCATGGCCTACGGCGGCCCCGAGAGCCTGGAAGACATGCCCGGGTACCTCGCGGACATCCGCGCCGGGCGCGTGACAACGCAGGCCGTGCTGGACGAGATCACGAACAACTACCGTCAGATCGGCGGGAAGAGCCCCCTGCCGGAATTCACCCGCGCGCAGGTCGAGGCGACCATGCAGGAACTCCAGGCGCGCGTGCAGCGGCCCCTGAAGGCGTACATCGGCATGCGCCACTGGAACCCGTGGATCGAGGACGCCGTGCGCGAGATGCTCGACGACGGCATCACGCAGGCGGTAGCGATCGTGCTGGCCCCGCACTACTCGAGCATGAGCGTCGCGAAGTACCAGAAGAAGATCAAGGCGGGCCTGAGCATGAACCACGGCCACATCGACTTCGAGTTCGTGAACGAGTACCACACCGAAAGCGGGTACGTGACGGCCCTCGCCAACCGCGTCCGCGAGGGCATCGCGGCGTTCCCGGAGGGCGAGCGGGACGACGTGCACGTGATCCTCAGCGCGCACAGCCTCCCGGTCCGCATTCTGCGCGAGGGTGACCCGTACGCCGATCAGCTGCACGAGTCCGCGCGCCTGATCGCCGCCGCCGCCGGACTGCGCGACGACCAGTGGTCGTGGAGCTACCAGTCGGCCGGGCGCAGCCCCGAGCCGTGGCTGGGGCCGCAACTCGACGAGCACCTGCACGACCTGTCCGGCAAGGGCATCCGGAAGGTCGTCAGCGTGCCGGTGGGCTTCGTGTCCGACCACGTGGAGATCCTGTTCGACATCGACATCGCCGCGCAGGAAACCGCCGCCGAGCTGGGCATGACGCTGGTGCGCCCCCCCGCCCTGAACACGGACCCGCTGTTCATCGGGACGCTCGCCAGCGTGCTGGAACGCAAGGTGGCCGCGCTGTCATGACCGACGCCGCAGTGAAGGACGGTACAGCCCTGGGCGGTGACCTGCCCGTGATCATCGTGGGGGGCGGCATCACCGGCCTGAGCGCCGCCTGGGAACTCCAGACGCGCGGCGTGCCGTTCGTGCTGCTCGAAGCCGGGGACTACCTGGGCGGGAAACTGCACTCCGAACGCACCGAGGACGGCTTCCTCGTCGAGCGGGCCGCGGACGCGTTCATCCTCGGCAAGCCGTACGCGGCGCAGCTGGCGCGCGAGGTGGGCCTGGAAGCACAGGTCATCCACCCGCGCGAGGACACGAAGAAGATCTACTTCCTGCGCGGCGGCCAGCTCCTGCCGTTCCCACCGAACATGAAGATGTTCGTGCCACTGGACGACGACTCGTTCCTGCAGAGCGGCGTGCTGTCCCCAGAGGGCCTACGCCGCTACCTGGACGAGCAGCACGTGCCGCCCAAGCCCCCCACCGACGAGGACGAATCCCTGGCGTCGTTCCTCACGCGGCGGTTCGGGCCGGAAAGCCTGAACTTCATCGTGCCGCTCGCCGCCGGGATCTACGTGGCGAACCCGCTGGAACTCAGCATGAAAGCGGCGTTCCCGCAGTTCCTGAAGATGGAACAGGAGTACGGCAGCGTCATCCGCGGCAGCCGCGCCACGCCCCGCGCTGCCGGACCCGTCTTCATGTCCTTCCAGGAAGGCACCAGCACCCTGATCCGCGCGCTACAGGAACGCCTCACCGGCGGCGAGATCCGCCTGAACACCCCCGTCCTGCGCGTGCACGAGCACGGCGTGACCCTCGCGGGCGGCGAGGAACTCCGCGGCCGGGCCGTCATCAACACCACCCCCGCCTGGTACGCGAGCGCCATGTACCAGCGGGACTACCCGGAGGCCGCCAGCCTGATCGGGCAGCTCAAGGCGAACAGCAGCGTCGCCGTGGTCCTCGCGTACCGCGCCGAGCAGTTCCCCGGCGACATGCTCCTGCACGGCCTGCAGGTGGACGCCAGCGAGGACACCCTCCTGAAGGCCATCACGGTGCACTCCGCGAAGATGCACGGCCGCGCCCCCGACGGGCACGTCCTGATGCGCGTGTTCTTCAAGGACATCGAACCCGCCACGGCCCGCGTCCTGGCGCAGGAAACCGCCGAGCGGCTGTTCGGCGCGCAGGGCGACCCGCTGTGGCACGCGTTCGGCGACTGGCGCGGCAAGAACCCCGCGTACGTCGTCGGGCACCTCGACCACATCGCCCGCATCCGCGCCTCGCTGCCCGCGCACCAGCAGATCGCCGGAGCCAGCTACACCGGCGTGGGCGTCCCCGACTGCGTGAACGCCGGACGCACCGCCGCCCGCGCCGTCCTGACCTCCGTCACCGCGTAGACTGAACCCCACCGCGCACCGCTTCCATCCCGGAGGCGGTGCGTTCCCATGTCATACCAGATGATGTATACCGCACCTGCATTTGACCCACCCGGGTACCGCATGTAGACTCCGGCAGTCGCTGCACACGCAGCACTTTGCGGGAACAGAGGGAAGTCCGGTCACGCCCCACCAGGGGTTTCAGTCCGGCACGGTCGCGCCACGGTCCTCAGTCCGAACGCTCGCCCAGCAAAGAGACGCCCACTTCACGGCCCCCGCGCAAGGGGCACAAGGCGGTTTTCCCTTGATCACCTGACAACCTCTGCCCCGCTGCCCCTGTCCCGGCCCCGCTCTGACTGCGGCGCACGTTCGGAACACCGCCGAACCCGCACCTCCGTCGCCGCCGGGCCTCCCCGTCTTCCTCTCGCTCCGCTCGGGTTCGTCTGACGACTCACCGGAAGCCCCTCAGAGGTGTTCCATGACCCTGCCCCTGTCCCGTCCCCCGCTGGGCGGCCTTCCGCCCGTGCCGCCGCGTGAGACGCGCGTGACGCACGTCGTCTTTCCCGGCCTGACGAACCATCACGGCACGCTGTTCGGCGGTGAGGCGCTGTCGTTGATGGATTCGGCGGCGTTCATCGCGGCGACCCGGCACTGCCGGAAGAAGGTGGTGACGCGGCACCTGGACGCCATGGAGTTCCGGCATCCGATTCCGCAGGGGTCGCTGGTGGAACTCGTGGCGCGTGTGGTGCGGACCGGGCGGACGAGCATGACGGTGCAGGTGGACGTGTTCCGTGAGGACATGTACAGCGAGACGCGGGAACTGGCGTGCGCGGGGACGTTCGCGCTCGTGGCGCTGGGTGAGGACGGGCAACCGGCACCCGTGCCTCCACTGGCGGCAGAGGCGTGAGGCTGGTCTTCGATTCCCTGACGGGGAACGTGCGGCGGTTCGCGACGGCCCTGGCGCGCGAGGCGGGGGGCCTGCCGGTCGGGTCGGTGCGGGATGAGCCGCCCGCGCCGGGTGAGGGGTTCCTGCTGCTGACGTACACGTTCGGGTCGGGGCAGGTGCCGGACAGCACCGCCGCGTTCCTGCGCGAGCACGGGGCGGGCCTGCGGGGCGTGGTGGCGAGCGGCAGTTACCACTGGGGCGAGAACTTCGGGCGGGCGGGCGACCGGATCGCCGCGCAGTTCGGGGTGCCGCTGGTGGCGCGGCTGAACAAGGGTGGGACGGTAGCGGACCGCGCGGCGGTGCTGGCGTGGCTGGCGGAGCAGGGCAAGGAATCGAGTGCAGCGTGGGTGTCGCCCCTGGTGGCGGAAAGGACGAACGAATGGATCCCTGGATTGAACTGAACAACAAGGTGCTCGCGGGCGGCGTGGTGGACACGTCGCATGATCAGAAGGCGCTGCGGGTGTACTTCCGCGAGAAGGTCAACCCGAACACCGTGACCTTTCCCAGCCTGGAGGAGAAGATCGCCACGCTGACCGAGCGGGGCGTGTGGGACACGGCCGTGTTCGTGCGCTTTACGCCGCAGGAGGTCCGCGCGGTGTTCGAGCGGGCGTACAGCCTGAACTTCCGCTTCCGGTCGTTCATGGGAGCGTTCAAGTTCTACAGCGAGTACGCGACCATGACGCCCGACCGCAAGCAGTGGCTGGAGCGCTACGAGGACCGCCTGAGTGTCACGGCGCTGGCCCGCAGCGAGTCCCTGCCGGAAGCGCTGGAACTCGTGGAGCATCTGGTGAACCAGACGTTCACGCCCGCCACGCCCACCCTGATGAACTCCGGGAAGGCGAACACGGGGCGGCTGGTGAGCTGCTTCCTGCTCCAGGACTGCACGGACAACCTGGATTCGATCACAAAGACGCTGTCATTCGTGGCGGAACTCAGCAAGGGCGGCGGCGGGATCGGCGTGGAGGTCAGCAACCTGCGTGCGCGGGGCGAGAGTCTGCGCGGCATTCAGAACGTCACGAAGGGCGTCATGGGCGTGGCGAAGATGCTGGACAACATGCTGCGCTACGCGGATCAGGCGGGGCAGCGGCCCGGCGCGGGCGCAATCTACATGAGCGTCATGCACCCGGACTTCCTGGATACCCTGAGCGCGAAGAAGATCGCCTCAGACGAGGACGCCCGCCTGAAGACCCTCTCGATGGGCGCGACCATCCCGGACATCTTCCTGGAGAAGGCGCGCGCCGGGCAGGACATCTACCAGTTCTACCCGCACTCGCTGTTCCAGGAGACCGGGCGGGAGTTCACCAGCATCGACTGGACGCGCGAGTACGACACGCTGGCCGCCAACCCGCGCCTGCGCAAGAAACTCGTGTCACCGCGCCGCATCCTAGAGGACATCGCCGTCACGCAGGGCGAGAGCGGCTACCCGTACCTGCTGTTCGAGGGCAACGCGAACCGCGCGAACCCTATCCCGAACGTCGGGACGATCAAGATGAGCAACCTGTGCAGCGAGATCCTGCAACCCACCCTCCCCAGCACCTTCCACGCGTACGGGCAGGAGGACAAGGATCAGGTGGGCCTGGACGTCAGCTGCAACCTCGCGTCGCTGGTCATCGAGCAGAGCCTCGCCAGCGGCGACCTGGGGCGCGTGGTGCGCTCGGCGGTGAAACTGCTGGACAACGTGGCCCGCTCGACCAGCATCCACGAGGTGCCCGCCGTGAAGCGCGCCAACGAGGAGATGCGCAGCGTCGGCCTGGGCGCCATGGGCCTGCACTCATTCCTAGCGAAGAACGAACTTGTGTACGGCAGCCCCGAGGCGCTGGAGTTCGTGAACGTGTACTTCGCCGCCGTGCACTACCACGCCCGCCGCACCAGCATGCAGATCGCGCGGGACACCGGCTTCGTGTTCCAGGGCTTCCAGGGCAGCCGCTACCAGACCGGCGAGCACTTCGCGCAGTACCTGCGAGAGGACTTCCTGCCGACCACGCCCGAGGTCGCCGCGCTGTTCGAGGGTCACGACCTCCCCACCCGCGCCGACTGGCAGGCGCTCGTGCAGGACATCCAGACGCACGGACTGGCGCACTCCTTCGTCATGGCCATCGCGCCCACGGGCAGCATCAGCTACGTCAGCAACGCCTCGGCCAGCATCATGCCCATCACCGAACGCGTCGAGACCCGCACGAGCAACAAGGCCCGCACCATCTACCCCATGCCGCACTTAAGCGAGATGACCGAATGGTTCTACGAGGAAGCGTACGACATGGACCAGCAGCGCGTGATCGACACCGTCGCCGCCGCGCAGCGCCACGTGGACCAGGGCATCTCCTGCACGCTGTTCGTGCCCAGCAACGCCAGCACCCGCACCCTGCAACGCTACTACCTGTACGCCTACGCCAAGGGCCTGAAAACGCTGTACTACACGCGCCTGCGCAAGGTCAGCATCGACGAGTGCCTGAACTGCGCGATCTGACGGGGGTCCGCAGACCCCGAGCGGAGCGAGAGACCGACCCGGCAGCGGCGTGAAGTGGAATGGACGGAAGTGCCGTCCTCCCGTCCGTGGAACTGAACGCCGCGCCCCCACACCCAATCACCCCCCATCCCTTGTGAGACCTGATATGATCCGAGCCCCCTTTACCGCCACGAACTGGAGCGACCCCGAGGACAGCTTCTCGGTGACGTTCTACGAGAAGTACACGTCCCAGCTGTGGTTCCCGGATGAGATTCCGCTGACGAACGACGCGATTCACTGGAAGAGCCTGACCGAGCAGGAACGCTGGACGTACATGCACGCCTCGGCGGGCCTGAACGCGCTGGACACGCTGCAGGGCGAGGTGGGCATGCCCGCCCTGCGCGGCCTGGTGGACGGCCACATCCGCAAGGCGACCCTGCAGTTCCAGGGGATGATGGAGGACATTCACGCGCGCAGCTACAGCCTGATGAACAAGACGTTCCTGACGACCACCGAGGAACGCGCCGTGTTCGCGTGGGTGGAGGCGCAGCCGCAGCTGCAGTTCAAGATTCAGTTCATCGAGGACGTGTTCCGCGACCCGGACGTCAGCGATTTCGGCCTGTGGCGGAAGATGGTCGTGTCGTGCATGCTGGAAACGGCGCTGTTCTACAGCGGCTTCTACTACCCGCTGCTGATGGCCGGGCAGGGCCGCATGGTATCGGCCGGGGAGATCTTCAACCTGATCATCCTCGACGAGGCGGTGCACGGCGTGTACGTGGCGCTGCTGGCGCAGGAGAAGTTCGCCGCGCTGACCGATGACGAGCAGGCGCAGGCCCTCGCGTGGTACGAGACGAGTCTGGACACGCTGTACCAAAACGAACTGGCGTACACCGAGGTGCTGTACGGCGGCGTGAACCTCGTGGAGGACGTCGCCACGTTCATCCGTTTCAACTTCAACGTGCTGGCCGACAACCTCGGCCTGGAACGCCGCTTCCCGGACGAGGACGTGAATCCTGTCGTGCTGAACGGCATCCGCTCACGCGGCACCACACACGACTTCTTCAGTGCGAAGGGCAGCAGCTACGCCAAACTCCGCGTCGAGGCGCTGACGGATGAGGACTTCAGCGAACTCTGGCCCGAACAGGAACTGGCCCATGACTGACCCGAGACCCTTCGTGCTGTTCACACAGGATCAGTGCCCGCAGTGCGAGACCCTCAAGCGGATGCTGACCCTCCCCCTGCGCGGCGCGTTCGACGACCAGATCGAAATCCTGCACCGCCAGCAGAACCCCGACGCGTTCACCGCACTGGCCGACGCGCACGCCCTGGCCCGCACGCCCGCCCTGCTACACCGTCCCAGCGGGAAGCTGCTGCTCGACACCGGCAGCCTCGGCGCGGTCAAGGCGTTCCTGACGCAGTAGGGACGCCATTCCCTGTCCCTACCTCACGCCCAGCGCCGCCAGTTCCTCCCGGAGCTGCGCGGCGTTCTTGTATTGGATGGCGTGCATACCGACGCGGCGGGCGGCTTCGGTGTTCTGGGCGCGGTCGTCGATCATGACGGCCTCGTGCGGGGCGACGGCGGCCAGCGTCAGGGCGGCGCGGTAGATGGCGGGGTTGGGTTTCATGAGTTCCAGCGTGGAGGACGTGAAGAACGCCAGCAGGAAGTCGCTGAGGCCGTAGGTGCGGATGCGGTGGTCGTTCAGGTCGCGGCCCTCGTTGTTCAGGGCGTACAGGCGGTGGCGCGTGGCAAGGTCGCGGGCGAGGGCTAGGGCATCCGCATGCGGGGTGCTCTGCGCTTCCATCGCGGCGCGGAACTCTTCCCGCGTGAAGGTCTGCGGGTGGCAGAACACGGTCTGCTCCAGGTACTCGTCCAGGGTCATGCGGCCCAGTTCCAGCTCCGGCACGGCCAGCTTGTGCCGCTCGTTGAAGTCCGTGGCGTCCAGACCGAACTGCGCGGCAACGACGGCGCGCTGCTCGCGATCCCAGCCGTTGCTGAGCAGCACCCCGCCGATGTCGAAGAAGAGGGCGCGGATGGTCATGATCCTATTTGAGCAGGTTCACTCCTGGTGTGACCTCATACCAGACTTCATGGGCGTCGATGAGGAACGTTGAGAGAATGCCTTCGGGCTGAACAGGGCTGAAATCTGCTGTCCACCCACGTTCCGTCATTGTCCAGTCAATGCTGTCCAGCACAACGTTTGTCGTGAGATCTTCCAGGAGATGGAGGCGGTGGACGCCTCGAAATTCGAAGTGCGCTGTACCCCAGCCGTCCGCTGAATGACTGTCCTTCGCTTCAATCTCCACATTGACCTGTCTCCCCTGTGGGGTTGCATTGAATGTCAACGTGACTCGTCTGATGAGGGCATCCCCGAACTGAGCGTGGCGGACGTTCAGTGCCTCCAAGGCAGCTTCCGTGACCTCCCTCAACTCATCTCCCTGAACGGTCATCTGTCCGGATTATTTCGTGTCGTACCAGTTCGGTCCGACGCCGACTTCGACGGCGAGGGGCACGGTGAGGCTGGCGGCGCCTTCCATGATGCGGCGCACGGTGTCGCTGATCTCCTCGGCCTTGTCTTCGGGGGCTTCGAGGAGCAGTTCGTCGTGGACCTGGAGCAGAAGGCGGGCGCCGGTGCCCTGGAGTTCGCGTTCCAGGGTGATCATGGCGAGTTTGATGATGTCGGCGGCGGTGCCCTGGATGGGCATGTTGTACGCGAGGCGTTCCCCGGCTTCGCGTAGGGTGCGGTTGGTGGCGACGAGTTCGGGGACGTAGCGGCGGCGGCCGTAGAGGGTTTCGACGTAGCCGTGCTGGCGGCCGAATTCGAGGGTGCGGTCGATGTACGCGCGGATGCCGGGGTACGTGGCGAAGTACGTTTCGATGAATCCGGCGGCGTCGGCGTAGGGAATGCCGAGGTCGCCCGAGAGACGGTGGGCGCTCATGCCGTACAGCACGCCGAAGTTCACGGTCTTGGCGGCGCGGCGCTGATCGGGGGTGATGGTGCCCTCGTTCAGGCCGAGGACCTGCGCGGCGGTGCGGCGGTGGATGTCCGCGCCGTCCTGGAAGGCCTGCTGCATGAGGGGATCGTCGGCGATGTGCGCCAGGAGGCGCAGTTCGATCTGTGAGTAGTCGGCGCTGATCAGGCAGTGGCCGGGGTCGGCGATGAAGCCCTTGCGGATTTCGCGGCCGGTCTCGCTGCGGATGGGGATGTTCTGCAGGTTGGGGTTGAGGCTGCTGAGGCGGCCGGTGGCGACGGCGGCCTGTGCGAAGGTGGTGTGCAGGCGGCCGGTGCGGGGGTTGACGAGGTTCGGGAGGGGGTCGAGGTACGTGCCGCGTAACTTTTCCAGTTCGCGGTATTCGAGCAGGGCGGGGACGATGGGGTGCTCATCCCGGAGGGGTTCGAGGGCGGCGACGGCGGTGCTGCGTTTGCCGGTGAGTTTGGTCTTCTTGCCGCTGGCGAGGCCGAGTTCGTCGTACAGGACGGCTTCGAGCTGGTCGCGGCTGCGGATCTGGAATTCGCGTCCGGCCAGCGAGTGGATCTGGGTTTCCAGGGTGCTCAGGCGGGCGCCGGTGGCGGCGGACAGGCCGCGCAGGTACTCGCTGTCCAGGCGGACGCCGCGCACTTCCATGCGGGCCAGGACGGCGGACAGGGGTTTCTCCATGTCGTCGTACAGGGTGCGGCGGGTGTCGTCCAGCAGGGGCGGCAGCAGGTCGAGGAGTTGCGCGGTGATCGCGGCGCGTCCGGCGGCGTCGTCGGGCCAGGGGACGTTCAGGTACCGCTGGGCCACGGCGCTCATGGTGGTGTTGGCGGGGTCGAGCAGGTACGCCATCAGGAGGGGGTCGTCGCCGGGTTCGACGCTGGTGCCGCGCACGCTGAGGTGCGTGGCGAGGGCCTTGGCGGCGGCGGCGGTGACGGTGCGCTGCGCGACGAACTGCGCGTCGTCCACCGTGGCGGGGAACTGCTCGCGGAGTTTCGCGGCGGCCTTCTCCTGTTCCTTTCGGGCCTTCTCGGCGGCCTTCTGCTGGGTTTTGGTGAGGGGCGCGGCGGGTTCGTCGGGGTTGTCGAACAGGCCGCCGGGCTGGGCGTACACCTCGGCTTTGCGCCACTCGGCGGGTTCGGTGGTGGGCGCGGTGCGGACAGTGCCGGTCGTGCCGTCGAGTTCGAGGGTGGCGGCGTCGACGAGGGCGGCGGTCAGGTCGTCCTCGCGGGACAGGCGGTAGCCCCAGATGACGCCCTGCGCGGGGGTGCGCCACTCGGCGGTCTGGATGGTCAGGGCCGGAACGGCAGGTACGGCGGCGACTTCAGGGCTGTCGTGCGGCGCGTCGCGGTGGGTGCTGTCGTTCACCGCGTCGGGGACGCTCAGGACGCTCTCGATGCCGTCCAGGGCCGCCACGTCCCGCTTGATCGAGTGCAGGTCCAGCTCGGTCAGCAGTTCGTGCAGCCTCTCCGGGTTGCCCGGCAGGCGGCCTGCGCCGAGCTGCACGTCCAGCGGGAGGTCCGTGACCATGCAGGACAGCCGGTGGCTGAACTCCACGGCTTCCTCGGAATCGAGGAGTTTCTGGCGGGTCCCGTCGGGTTTCAGCGTGCCGGCCTTCGCGGCGGCGTAGATGCCTTCTAGCGTGCCGTACTCCTGCAGCAGTTTCGCGGCGGTTTTCGGGCCGATGCCTTTCGCGCCGGGAATGTTGTCGCTGGCGTCGCCGGTCAGCGCGCGGTAGTCCACCCACTGCCCCACGGTCACGCCGTACTTTTCCAGCACCTCGGCGGGGCCGATCAGGCGGAAGTCGTTCGTGATGACGCGCACGTGGTCGTCGAGCAGCTGATACGCGTCGCGGTCGCTGGTCACGATCCGGACCTGCATGCCGGTGCCCTCGGCCTTGCGGGTCAGGCTGGCGATCACGTCGTCCGCTTCGTAGCCGGGTTCTTCGAGGCGGGGGAAACCGATGGCGTCCACGATCTCGCGGATGCGGTTGATCTGGCCGGGCAGGTCGGCGGGCGTCTCGGCGCGGCCGGACTTGTACCCGTCGAACTGCTCGTGCCGGAATGTCTTCACGGGCGGGTCGAACACCACGATGACCTGGTTGCTGCGCTGCCGGGCGAGGCGCAGCGTGAGGCGCAGGAAGCCCAGGATGGCGTTGGTGGTTTCGCCCTGCCGGTTCGTGAGGGGCGGCAGGGCAAAGTACGAGCGGAACGCCAGGGCGTGGCCGTCGATCAGCACCAGAGTGTCGGGGGCGGCGGAGGTCATACCCGCCATTCTACTGGGGACGTAATGACGTCAGGCCGGGCGACCAGAAGAACGCCGCTGCGGGCGTGAGGGCACCGGCAGCGGCTCGTGAATAGGTCTGGGAGGGAGGTCAGTCTCCGGCCTGGAGGCCGCGGAAGGGGTGGTCCTCCTGCTCGCGCAGGATCGCGCGGTCCTCATGCGTCATGGCCACGAAGGACACGAGCATGACCAGAAGGGTCAGGGCAGCCATGATCAGGAGGACGCTCATGGGATCAGTGTGCGGCGTGCACCTGCGTGGGCCATGACGGGTGCCTGAAGGGCCCTGAAGTTGCCGTTGAGCGGACGTGGAGGCAGCCTTGAGCGGACGTCCATCTGTGAATTTCGCCTTTACCGTCAGCGCGCGGGCCGCATGCGCACCATGAAAAAGCCCCGCGTCTGGCGGGGCGTCCCGTCCCGACTTCACCCGGCCGGGAATTGAATTGTGGGTAATTCGAGCGTAGAAGGCGTCGGTGAGGAACACATGCGCGGCACGTGGGCTCACGTTGATCTCTGAAGAGTCGGTAGGGGCGCCGTCCACCGGACAGGTGCGGGGCACCTGCGGGGGTCGCGTGTTACCCTCGGGCGCGATGACCTTCGCGCAGGCCGTGACCGACCGCACCCGAGCCCTCCAGACCCGACTGTGCGTGGGCCTGGACCCCCGCCTGGACGCCTACCGGGACGCCGCGCACCTGCGCGAACACACCCTGGACGTGCTGGAGGCGACCGCGCCGTACGCGGCGTGCGTGAAACCGCAGCTGGCGTTCTACGAGGCGCTGGGCCTGGACGGCCTGCGCATCCTGGCGGAGGTGTGCGCGGCGGCCCGCACGCTGGGCCTCCCAGTGCTGCTGGACGCCAAACGCGGCGATATCGGCAGCACGGCTCAGGCATACGCGCAGGGCTGGCTGACCGGACGGCACGCGGGCGCGGCGCTGACCGTGAACCCCTTCCTGGGCTTCGAGACCCTCACGCCGTTCGTGGATACGGCCCGCGCGAACGGCGGGGCGGTGTTCGTCCTCGTGAAGACCAGCAACCCCGGTCAGGCGGACCTGCAGGGCGGCGGCATCAGCGAACGCGTCGCGGACGAGATCACCCGCCTGAACGCCCAGGAAGAGGCCGAGTATGCCAGTGTCGGTGCGGTCGTGGGGGCCACCCACCCCGGCGATCTGGCCGCGTTCCGCGCCCGCATGCCCCGCGCACTGCTGCTCCTGCCCGGTCTGGGCGCGCAGGGCGCGACCGCCGCGCAGCTCGCCCCGGCCTTCGATCCCGGCGGGACCGGCGCGCTCGCCAGCGCCAGCCGGGGCGTGCAGTACGCCAGCGGCCTGGACGTCCGCGCCAGCGTGGACGCCGCGCGGGACTTCCGGAACGCACTGAACAGCGTGCTGAGTTGAAAGCCGAAGGTTGATGGTTGATAGAGGGAAATCTCCATCAACCATCAACTTTCAACCATCAACCGAGCGCAGCGAGCATCCGTTCGATGTCGTCCAGCGTCGTGTAGTGCGCGATGCTGGCCCGCACGACCCCCTGCGGGTAGAGGCCCAGGTCCTTCAGGGGCTGCGCGGCGTAGAAGTGCCCGGCGGCCACGTCCACCCCGGCGGCAGTCAGGCGCAGCGTGGTCTGCTCGGGGGTCTCTCCCGCCACGCGGAACGCGACGGTGCCCACGCGGCCCCGCGTGCCCTGGGGGCCGTACACGGTCACGAGGTCATGCGCTAGCAGGCCCTCGACCAGCCGGGTCATGACCGGCGCCTCCAGCTCGTGAATGCGCCGCGAGGCGGCCTCCAGCGCCGCGCGGGTCAGCTCGGGGTGCCCGCCCAGTTCCCGCAGGTAGTCCAGGGTGCCCAGCCAGCCAGCCAGCAGCTCGAATTGCGGGGTGCCGTGCTCGATCCCCGTGATGTCGCCCTGCGGGATGAACTCCAGTTTCGGCCAGGGCAGCGTGGCGCGCAGCTCGGGTCGCAACCACATGGCACCCAGGTGCGGTGCCCAGACCTTGTAGGGGCTGAACGTAACGAAGTCCGCACCCCACGCCTGCACGTCCGGGAACGCGTGCGGGGCGGCGTGCACGGCGTCCACGATGCTCCACGCGCCCGCCGCGCGCACCTGCGCCGTGATCGCCGGGATGTCCGGCGTGACGCCCAGCGCGTTGCTGGCCGCCGTGACCGCCACCAGCCGCGTGCGGGGTGACAGCAGCGCCGCCAGATCGTCCGGGTGCAGCGTCATGTCCGGCTGCCGCGCGTGCCACACCCGCACGGTCACGCCCTGCCGCTCCAGTTCCCGCCAGGGGCTGGCGTTGCTCTCGTGCTCCAGCCCGCTCAGGATCACCTCGTCCCCCTCACCCCACAGCCGCGTGAACGCCGCCGCGAGCCGGAAGGTCAACGCCGTGGCACTCTGCGCCAGCGCCACATCCTCCGGCCGCGCGTTCATGAACAGCGCCGTCGCCTCCCGCGCCCGGTGCTTCAGGGCCAGGATCTCCGCGCCCGGACGGTGCCCCGGCATGGCATTCGTCGCCCCGTACCGCGTCAGGTGCTCCGTGACCGCCTGAATCGCGCGGAGCGGAATCAGGCCCCCGGCGGCGTTGTCGAGGTACGCGCGACCCGACTGGAGTTGCGGAAACTGGGCACGCAGGTCAGCCTGCGTCAGAGCGGCAGCAGTGGTCATGCGCCGAGTGTAGGCCCGAACGGGACGCGGGGCACGGGAAGCGGGACGCGGTTCGCTGGGGGGAGTAGGAAGTGGGCTGTGGGGAGTGGGGGCAGGTCGCCGTCTCGTCCTGCGCTGCGGGGCCGAAGTGGGCGGAGCCGGTCCACCCAACCTCTATCGACCACCACCCGTCTTCCCTTTTCACGTTCGTTTGATCGTCCTTTGGTGTGATGCGGACCTCATGGGTGTCGCCTATCCTGCTGTCATGTTGCGGTTTCCGTCTGTTCCGCCGGAGGGCGCATGAGTTTCGTGCGGAAGCCCCGGCCGTACTCGTCGGGTCTGCCGTCCGCGCCGGTGTCCGCTCCGCGTGCGCCGCGCGTGCCGAAAGAGAAGGCAAGTCGTCCACAGCGTCCGCGTGGACCGCGTTCGTCATGGGCGGGCGCGGTGACGGCCCTGGCGGGCCTGGGGGCGCTGCTGGTGCTGGTCGTGGGCCTGTCGGGTCTGTGGAACGCCGTGGCGCGGGACTGGCAGTTCCGGTCGGCCGCGGCGGGCGTGCTGGACGTGGTGCGCTGAGTGACACGGCAGTTTACAAAGTCGGTGCTGGGCTGGTGGAACCGCTGGCCGCGTTCGCCGTTCGTGCGGCGGCCTGAGCCGTGGACGTTGCGGCGGGCGCTGCGGGCGGCGGCGGCGGGCGTGGGTCTGCTGACGCTGGGCCTGCTGGGGCTGGGCGTGGCGGGCGCGCTGAGTACCGGGGCGCTGGGGCGGGTGTGGAACCTGCGCTCGGAACTGCTGCCTATCGAGGTGCAGGACCGGCGGGGTGCGCCGCTGGGCGTGATCGATCACTGCCGCGAGGGGAACGCGGTGAACGCCGTGCCGTGCCGGGAGTCGCTGAGCGTGCCACTGACGGGTGTCAGTGAGGCGTTCCTGCTGGCGTACGTGGCGAAGGAGGACGTGCGCTTCTTCTCGCATTCGGGCGTGGATCTGGGGCGGCTGCCGCGCGCGGTGCTGAGTGGCGCGGGCGGCAGCACGATCACCATGCAGCTGTTGAAGAACAGCGTCCTGGCGGGGCATTTCGATTACGACACGGATCGGCGCGGGCCGCTGCTGACGGTGGCGCGCAAGGCGACGGAGTTCGTGCTGGCGCCGCTGGTGACGTGGCGGTACGGTCGGCGCGAGGTGCTGGCGATGAGCGTGAACAGCCTCCCGTGGATCGGGATCGGGCAGCGGAAGGGCGTGTACGACGCGTCCCGGGCGGTGTTCGGGGTGGAACCGGCGGACCTGTCGCTGGCGCAGAGTGCGTTCCTGGTGGGGCTGCTGCCCGCGCCGGGGCGGTATCTGGTGCAGGAGGACACGCCGCCGGAGACGGCCACGGCGCGCTTCCGCTGGATGCGCGCGCAGCAGCTGGTGACGCTGAACATCCTGCGGTCGCACGGGCTGGTGTCGGACGGGGCGTACGCGCAGGCGGTCGCCACACCCGTGCAGCCGAGGTTGTGGCGGGTGGAGTACGCGGGGTCGGGCGCGGACCTGCGGGTGGTGTCGGCGGCCCGCAACCCGGATTACGCGAACGAACCGGAGCCGGTGTGGGCCATGCAGGAACTCGTGCGGCGCGAGCTGCGGCGGGCGGGCGTGGACCCGAAGCGGGTGGGGCGCGTGGTGCTGACCATCGACGCGCAGGCGCAGGCCGCGCTCACGCAGCGGGTGCAGGGTGAGGGCGCGACCGGCCCCCGCGCGGCGGGCGTCGCCGAGGGCGCGGCGGTCGTGGATGTGCGTGGCGGGGGGATCGTGGCGCTGGCGAGCAGCACGGGCGGCAGCCTGAGCAGTGATCCGGGGCGGCAGTGGGCTGCGTCGGCGCTGCGGCCGGTGGCGAGTACGGTCAAACCTCTGCTGTACGCGCTGGCGTTCGGGGACGGCGTGACGCAGCTGAGTGCCTTCCGGGACGAGGCGACGGGGTACGCGGGTCAGGCGATCCGGAACAACTCGGGCGGGTTCCTGAACCGCGCGGTGACGGTGCGCGAGGCGAACGCCCGCAGCCTGAACACCGTGGCGGTGCAGGTCGGCACGCCCCGCGAGAAGGCGCTGCGGCGCACGCTGGAGGCGCTGGGGTACCGCGCGGACGCGGGGAACACGTCGAGCGTGTCGCTGGGCACGTACCGCGCCGCGCCATTGGACGTGGCGGCCGCCTACGCGTCGTTCGCGAATGGTGGGACGCGCTGCGAGCCGCACCTGCTGGCCGAGGTGTACGACCGCGCCGGGCGGCCCCTGTCCCTGCCTCGCCCGGACTGCGCGCCGCTGTGGGACGAGGTGGTCGCCTACGAGACGTTCGACCTGCTGACCGGCGCGGTGTCGTCGAACGCGGGGCACGTGAAGTTCCTGCGGCCCACCGCGTGGCAGCGCCTGTCTGGCAGGGCCATGCCGCTGGGCGCGAAGTCCGGCACGACCGACGACGTGAACGACACGTGGTGCGCCGCCGTGACGCCGCAGTACGCGATGGCCGTCTGGATCGGCGACCCGGACGGGCGGCAGAGTGTGCCCGTGAATCTCTACCGCGATCAGGCGGCCTGCCGTGAGGTCGGGCTGCTGCGCGACCTAGCGCACGAACGAACAAGCGTCCCGGTGCCGCCGGGCATCACGACCGTGGGTGGGGTGGCGGTGCCGCTGCCGGGCCTGAATCCCCGCAACCCCGCGCCGCCCGCCCCCTGAGCCCCCCTCTTTCCTCCTTCCAGACTTCCGAGGTGACCATGCCCTTCCCAATGATCGTTCCCGCACTCCTGTCCACGCTGCTGCCCGCGCCGATGAGCGCCTCGACCCTGCTGGGCCTGTCCACGCCGCCGCTGCACCTGACGGTCGCAGTGGACATGACCGGCAGCAGCAAGAACCCGGCGTTCAAGTACGCGGATCAGGCGCGACTGCTCTCGCAGAGCGTCCTGCTGAACCAGTTGCGGTCTGGTGACACCTTGACGCTGCTGCGCATCTGCGACGGCGTGCAGACCGTCGCGGACTTCAAGTTCCAGTCGAAGAACGGCGCGCGCCTCCCGAAGGCGGACATCCTGCGGTACACGGCGGCCCTCACGAAGCCCTGCACCGGGCGGGGCAGCGCGATCACGGCGGGCGTGCAGCTGGCCGTGAAACGGGCCGCGCAGACGAAGAGCGTGGGGGACGTGACCGTGCTGTTCACCGACGGCGCTCTACTGGACGACCCGAAGCGCGCGTCGCTGGGCTCGGCGGTGAAGGGCTTCCTGGGCGCGAAGGACACCCGGCTGCTGTTCGTTGCGGGCCTGAGTCCCGAGGCAGGCGCGGGGGGCGTGTCCGTCCGGGATTCGTTCGTGAAGGCGCTGGGCGGCAGTTCCGCCGACAAGCGGGTGCTGCTGGCGGGTGCGTATGACCTGTCGAACGTGTACCCGACGTTCGCGGCGCAGGTGAAGGCGGCTCGCCGATGAGCGACCGCACGCCGGACCATGCTGGGGACGGAGAGGTGCGCCCGCTGTCGCGCGTGACGCTCAGCGGGCCGGACCTGAGCACCGTGAACCTCGAATTCGAGGATGGTGCACGCGAGCGGCGCGGGGACACGCAGCAGGTGATCGTGCCGCCCTTCCCCGAGGAGCTGCCCGTCGAGGCGGAGGTCGTCCCCGTCATCCCACCCGCAGACGAACCGTTCGACCCGGCGCGCTACGAGGCGGCGCTGCCCGTCCCTGATCCGCTGGCCGCCGAGGCGTTCATGCCGGTGCTGACGCCCGCGCACTTCGGCGAGCTGCTGGGCGACCTGAGCGGTGAACTGCAGCTCGTGCGGGACGAGGCGGCCCGGGCGGCGCTGACGTCGCGCTCGCGGCTGCTGCGGCTGAACGTGGAGCAGTACCGCGTGAACTTCGAACTGGCCCGCACGACCCTGAACCGCGTGCTGGCCGAGACGGGCGTGGGCGTGCGGACGTCCTGGGCGCGGCAGCAGGAGCACCTGAACTTCATGAACGCGGCGAGCAGCGGTGTGGAACGCGCGTACGAGCAGGCGACCGAGGCGATCGAGCAGGCCCGCGCGGCGCGCTTCGAGGCGCTGGCGCAGGCGGGCGTGCGGCCCGACACGGTCACGGCCGAGGATTTCTACACGCAGCAGGCGCTCTCTCAGCTGGCGGCCGAGGGGCACGCGGTGCGCCCCCCCGAGCAGAAGAGCGGCAGCAAACGGGTGTTCAACGCGTTCGCGGTGTTCAGCAAGTTCTTCGTGGGCCTGATCAGCGGCGTGAGCATCAATCTGCTGTTCAACCCGGAGTCGCGGCTGTACCTGACGCTGATCGCGCTGACGGCGGGCGTGATGTTCAGCGTGCTGCTGCTGTGGCTGGTGGACGAACTGTCGTACCGCGCGAAACTGGCGGCCAGCACGCCCGGCATGAGCCGCCCCGCGAATTACGTGTGGGGCATCGTGGCGGTGACGCTGCTGTACCTGGGGGTGGAGGGGTTCCTGAACTGGGACGGCATCCTGCGGACCACGCAGGAGATCGCCGCGAACGCCGCGCAGCAGGGCCAGCTGACGGACCTGAGCGCCGCGCCGGACGGGCCGACCACGCCGGAGCACTGGTCGCTGCTGGTGTTCACGCTGGCGCTGGTGGGCATGGCGGCGGGCGCCGCACTCATCCAGGGCCGCGAGCGGGCGCGTGGGGTGCTGGAACGCGAGCGGCTCACGGCGCGCGTCTCGGCGTTGAAGGCGGGCGGGACGTGGCACGAGGTGGCCCGCGCGACCGATCTGGTCACGTACCTGGAGGCGGCGCGGGATCGGCTGGCCCCGCCGCGTGACGTGACGAGTCCGGATCACGCCCGGTTGAACGAGCGGGTGCTGAGTCACTGGGAGTCCGAGCGGGACGGTCAGGTGCAGGCGGTGACGGGGGCGCTGGCGCGCGAGGCGCGGGCGCTGCACGAGACGCTGGAGGAGTTCGCGGCGCAGGTTCAGGCGGCACGCTTCCCGCAGCGCCGGGCCGGGTGGCGCGGTCTGCTGGGCTGAACGGCAGCGGCAGCAGGGAGAGGTTGGGGGCGACTCCCACCTCTCCTCTTTTCGTGATCAGGGTATCAATTGATAGTTCAATGTTAAGTAATATGGAGGCATGACGACCTTCACTCCCGCTCCCGGCACCAGCCCCGTCCAGGGTCTGCACCACGTCACCGTCATGGCCAGCGACCCGCAGCGCAACCTCGACTTCTATGCGCTGGTGCTGGGGCAGCGGCTGGTGAAGGTCACCGTGAACTTCGACGATCCCGGCACGTACCACTTCTACTACGGCGACCAGACCGGGCAGCCCGGCACGATCATGACCCACTTCCCCTGGCCCGGCGCGGGGCGCGGCGAGCGTGGCAACGGCGAGGTCGTCGCCACTGCGTACAGCGCCCCCGCCGACTCGCTGGACTACTGGCAGGAGCGGCTGGCCGCGCACGCCCTGACCGTCACCGGGGGCACCCGCTTCGGGCAGCCGGTCCTGACCTTCGAGGACCCGGACGGTACCTGGGTGGAACTGGTGTTCGAGGACGGACAGACCGTGCAGCCCTGGCCCGCCTCCCCGGTGGACGCCGCGCATGAACTGCGAGGGTTCCACTCGGTGACCGCCTGGGTGCGCGACACGGACGCCGTGCGGCAGCTGCTGGTGGGCCAGCTGGGCTTCACGGAGGTCGGCAGCGAACCGGACGCCGAAGGCGTGCGCACCCGCTTCCGGGGCAGTGGGGACGGCGTGGGGCTGTTCGTGGACGCCGTGGAACGCCCCGGGCAGCCGCGCGGGCACTTCGGGGCGGGCAGCATCCACCACGTGGCGCTGCGTACCCGCGACGACGCCGAGCAGGAGGCGTACATGACCAGCCTGACCGGCGCCGGGTACCGCCCCACTCCCGTGCAGGACCGGCAGTACTTCCACTCGATCTACTTCCGTGAACCGAACGGCGTGCTGTTCGAGATCGCCACCGACGCCCCCGGCTTCCCCGACGACGAACCTGTGGCGGAACTCGGGAAGCATCTGAAACTCCCCGCGTGGTTCGAACCGCAGCGCGCACAGATCGAGGCGCACGTGCCGCGCATCGTCAGCCGCGAGTACGGCGTGACCATCGGCCAGCGCGACCTCGGCACCGCACCCGACGCTACCGCCGAACCCGAGGTGACCCCCGACGACGAGGGGACGGGCGTGCAGGTCTTCACGGCGGGCCGCCCCCTGGACGACGCGCGCGTGGCGATGGTCCTGCTGCACGGACGGGGCGGCACGGCGCGCGACATCCTCTCACTGGAACAGCAGTTCAACCTGAGTGCGTTCACGTACCTCGCCCCGCAGGCCGAGGGGAACACCTGGTACCCCCTGTCGTTCCTGGCGCCGGTCGAGCAGAACCAGCCGCACCTGGACCGCGCGCTGGGCACCGTGGACGCCGTGATGGGCGAACTGGCCGCGCGCGGCATCCCCGTCGAGCGGGTCGTGCTGGGCGGCTTCAGCCAGGGCGCGTGTCTCGCGCTGGAGTACGCCAGCCGCGCGCAGCACAAGCCCGGCGCGGTGGTGGCTTTCAGCGGCGGCCTGATCACCCTGGATCAGGACAGCGCCTTCCCCGGCACGCCTGTGTTCATGGGCGTCGATCCGCGCGACGGGCACATCCCCCTGACCCGTTTCGAGGAGACGGCCGCGCAACTCCGCGCCCGGGGGGCCAGCGTGGACGCCCGCGTTATCCCCAACCTGGGCCACACCATCAACGCGGACGAACTGAACGCCGCCCGCGCCGTCATGCAGGAGATCGCTGGCGCGATGGGTTGATGGTTCAAAGGTGATAGTTGAAGATTGATGGTTGATGGAGTGGCCGTGTCCTCCATCAACCATCACCTTTCGACCTTCTCCCCGAGAACTACCTGAGGAGCGTAGCGACGAACACCGGCACGGCGTCCGGGCCCTCGAAGCCGGGGGTGAGGGCGCGCAGGGTGAGCAGGGCTCTGTTGCCCTGGATGTCCACGCGGTCGAGGCGGTAGCGGGTCGCGCAGGCGCGCTCGGCGGGGAGAGTGCGGTCACGCCAGACCTCCTGACCGTTCACGAGGAGGCGGAACCCGGCGGGGCGTTCGTCGGGCGGGAGCATCTCCGGGTATGGGCACTGGGCGGGGAGGCGCAGCACCTCCAGCCGGACGGGCACGGGGCGCGTCCAGAGCCGCACCGGGGTCACCTCGGCCTGCCCGGCGCGGATGCCGTCCGCCCAGCGGGGGTACGGCACCGGGTACGCCCGCTGGTAGCGCGGCGTCGAGAGGGGTCGGGCGGTGAACGGGGCGACGGCGGCGCGCGTGGCAGGCGTGGTCAGCAGGGCGTTCAGGACGCTGGCCGGTCCGGCGTCGGCGGTGCGGGTCGCCTGATGGACGGTGCGGCCGCTCTGGGTGTCCAGCACCGTGACCTGCGCGCTGCCGAAGCCGCTGCCGTCCCGCACCCCGTTCACGACAGCCATGGCCTGCGTACCGTCGGCGCTGAAGCGCACCTGCGTGACGGGCAGGCGTTCGTTCGCGCCCGCCAGACTGGTCAGGCCGAAGGCCACGAGAAGCGGGAGGAGTCGGCGCATACCTGCACCGTACTCCTCCCGCCTGTGGGATGTGAAGCGCGTTACTCCTTGACACCCCCGGCGACCGCGCCGCCGACGAAGAAGTTCTGGAAGCCGTAGAACAGCCCCACGATCGGCAGGGCGCCCAGCGTGGCGGCGGCGGCGAACACGCCCCACTTTGTGCTGAACTGGCCGCTGGTGAACGAGCGGAGCATCACGCCGACCGTCCAGTGCTCCACGCCGGTCATCAGGATGCTGGCCAGGATGAACTCGGCGTACGTGCCGATGAACTGGTTCAGGAAGATGAACACCAGCATCCCGCGCGACAGGGGCAGCACGACGCGCGTGAAGGTCTGCCAGCGGGTCGCGCCGTCCACCATTGCCGCTTCCTCCAGCGACTCGGGGAGGCTTTCCACGTAGCCCTTGAAGATCCAGGTGTTGAAGGCGATCGCGCCGCCGGAGTACGCCAGGATCAGCCCGGCGAAGGTGTTGCCCAGGCCCAGGTCGGTCAGGAGTTTGAACACCGCGACGAGCGCCAGAAACACCGGGAACATCTGGATGAAGATGAAGAACAGCAGCATCTGGAAGCGGCCCGGGAAGCGCAGGCGGGCCATGGCGTATCCGGCCGTCGTGGACAGCAGGATGGCCAGCACGCCGGTCAGGCCGGACACCAGCAGGGTGTTGCGCACGGAGAGCAGGAACTTGCTCTCGTTGCTGCCGCCCGTGAACTGCGCTGGGCCCATGAAGATCACGAGTACGGCCAGCGCGGCGACCAGCACGCGCAGGCCCCAGGCGCGCACATTCGCCAGGGCGTCGGTGTCGCGCCCGACCTTGCTGACGATCAGGGAGATCAGCGTGGCGGCCAGCGCGGCCCCGCCGATCACGGCGAGCAGAAGCTGCCACGCGGGGATGGTGACGCCCTCGAACAGCTTGGCGAAGTTCTCCAGGTTCAGCTGCTTCAGGTCGGGCAGCAGGCCGGTCTTGTAGAAGATGTTCGGGTTCCCGAAGTCCGGGAAGGCGAACAGGCTGTTGCGCGGGTCGAACGCGGCGATCAGCACGTAGAACAGCGGGTAGATGGCGATCAGGACGACCAGGATCAGGAACAGGTGGGTCAGCTGGTCACCCAGCACCGCCGCGTAGCTGATGCGGCGGCCCGTGCGGGCCATGCCGATCCGCTGCCCCAGCAGGCTGGTCAGGGCCAGCACGCCGCTGGCGGCCAGCAGGAACAGCAGGAAGCGCACCCAGCCGCGTTCCACGAAGAAAATCGAGAAGCTCTTCTGGTTGTCTTTCAGGTTGTCGACCAGCGCGTACCCGAGCCAGCCGAGCAGGGCCAGGATGACCACCCCGATGATCCAGGGCAGCGCCTGACGTAGGGCAGAGGGCTCGCGGTGGACGTAGCCGCCGGGTGGGAGGTTGTTGGGTGCGGTGGTCATTTGCGGGCCTCCTCGAACACGCCGGCGGCCTTGAAGTTCACGATGCTGATCGCCAGGGTCAGGAAGAAGATGATCAGCGCGATGGCGCTGGCCAGCGCGAAGTTCTGTCCGCCAGCCGACACGAACGCGGTGTTGTATCCCCACGAGAGCAGGATGTCGGTGCTCTGCGCGGTGCTCTCGCGGCCTTCCTGGGCGGGGCCGCCGGCCGTGAGCAGGTAGATGATCCCGAAGTTGTTGAAGTTGAACGCGAAGCCCGACAGCAGGATCGGCGTGAACGAGTTGCGCAGCAGCGGCAGGGTGATGCCGGTGATCTGCTGCCAGCGGCTGGCGCCGTCGATCTCGGCGGCCTCATAGAGGTCGTCGTTGATGGTGCTCAGGGCGCTGATGGTGGCGGTCATCATGTACGGGAAGCCCAGCCACAGGTTCACCACCAGGATGCTGATCTTGGCCCACAGCGGGTCGTTCAGCCAGGGAATCGCGACGATGCCCAGCAGACCCAGGCTCTTGTTCACGATGCCGAACTGCTGGTCAAACAGCGCGACCCACATCTGCACGCTGATCACGGTGGGGATCGCCCAGGGCAGGAACAGCAGCGTGCGGTACACGTTGCGGCCCTTGAGGCGCTTGTTGTACAGCAGGATGCCCAGGATCAGGCCCGCGACCGAATTCAGGATGATGGTGCTGAACGCGAAGATGACCGTCCAGAGGAACACCGGCCACAGGGCGCGGCTGGCCTTCCCGAAGATCTCCTGGAAATTGGCGAGGCCCACATAACTGATCCGGTTCACGCGGGTGACCTGCGCGACCTGTAGAGCCTCGGGAGCGGGGACGGCCAGCGTGAAGGTCTTGTCCTGCGCGGAGGTGACCTTCACGCGGTACGGGACGCTGGCGTCCTCGTCGTACAGCACCAGGGTTGCCCCGGCGCAGCTGGGGGCGGCGCAGTTCAGGTATGCCTGCGCGCTGCCCTTGAGGCCAGGCACCGTAACTGAGCGGCGGTCAGCGCTCAGGGTGGCGGCCTGACGGGCGGCGCTGTCGGGATTGCCGCTGTTCTGCCCGCTGTAGTTCGTGAAGGCGTAGTTCACGGTCAGCACGACCGGCAGTACCGTGAATGCCAGGATGAACACCAGCGCGGGCAGCAGGTAGAACCAGTTCGTGATCCACGGGAACGCGCGGTGGGTCAATGGTGCGAGCACCAGCAGCGACACCACCGTGAAGACCAGCAGCAGGTAGGCGGGGGCACCGGGCACGACCTGAGCAGCCAGGGTGGACAGCAGCCACCCGATGAGCACGGACGCGCCCATCAGGGCGGCCAGGATCAGCAGGGCCAGCAGGATGCCGCGTGAGCCCTGGGGGGGCACGGCGGTGCGGGAGCGGGGTGGGGACAGGGTGGTCATCTCGTGGGGGCCTCCAGGCGGACGTGGGGGCAGGCGCGCCGGGCACGTCCGGATTGAAATCAGATTGCAGTAAGGTAACGCCGCTGCCTCGGGGGCAGCGAGGGTGCTCATCAAGACATCTGGCGGGGCGCGGTTCCAGCGGCGGCCCGGCGGCTGGGAACGCCATGACAGTCAGAACGCGGGGGGACGATACGCCTTGTCCGGCGCACCGTCCCTCCGCGTCCTGAGTGGCCCGGGTGGAGCGAGGTTGTGGTCATGCTCGCCCCACCTCCAGGCGGGTTACTTGATGTTGCTGTTGATTTCCTGGACGGCCTTGTCGAGGATCTGGCCGTAGTTCTGGCCGGACTTCTGGACGCTCTGCGCGATGGCGTTGCTCCAGGGGCCCCACACGGCGCCCATCTGGGGCACGTTGGGCATGGGGGTGCCCATGCTGATGGTCTTGCCGAAGCCCTGCACGACCGGGTCGGCCTTGAGCTTGGTGCGGGCGCTGAGGCTGGCGGGGATGCGGCCGCCGGCCTTGTTGAACGCGACCTGGGCGTCGGAGGAGCTGATCTGCTTGGCGAACTGCGCGGCGGCCACCTTGTTCTTGCTGTAGGAGTTCAGCATGGTGCCCTGCACGCCCACGAAGGGGCTCCACTTGCCGGTGGCGCCGGGAGGGGTCGGGAAGGGGATGATGCCGTAGTTGATGTTGGCCTTCTTGATGTCGCCCATGTCCCAGGGACCGGTGAGGAACATCCCGAGGCGGCCCTGCACGAAAGCACTCTTGGCGGCGTCGCCGTTGACGCCTTCGGGCACGAGGTTGTACTTGTAGCGTAGATCGTTCAGGAACGCGCTGGCCTTGTCGGCGCCGGCGTTGGCGAGACCCACGTCCTTGACGTTCAGGGTGCCGCCGTTGTTCTTGAAGACGTAGCCGCCGTAGGCGCTGATGATGCCGTACTGCATGTAGGCGTTGCTCAGGTCAGCGAGGTAGCCAAACTTGCCGCTGCCGGTGTTCTTCTGGGCGGCGGCAAGGAAGGCGCTCCAGGTGGTGGGGGCAGTGGGCACCAGGGCCTTGTTGTACACGACGGCGACCGCTTCGGCGAACATAGGGACGCCGAAGAGCTTGCCCTGGTAGGTCATGGCGTTCAGGGCGGTCTTGTCCAGGTCGGTGCGGCTGGTGACGTACTTGTCCATGGGCTCGATCACGCCGGCGGCGGCCAGCTGACCGAGGCGGTCGTGGGGCTGCGTGGTCAGCAGGTCGGGGCCCTGGCCCTTGGGGGCGCTCTGGATGAACTTGTCGGTCATCTCGCCGAAGGGCACGCTGACGATGTTGACCGTGTTGCCGGTCTTGGCCTTGAAGTCGGCGGCCTGTGCGCGCAGCCACGCCAGTTCACTGTCACCGAAGTGAGTCCAGACGGTGATGGTGGCGGCGCTGGCCTGGCCGAGCAGCGCGAGAGACAGGATGGTCAGAGCTTTCTTCATAGGTCTCCTTACATGGCGCGACTGTGAATCGCTTCCATTTCGAGGGATCAACTTTGATTCCATCGGCCTTCCACGGCAGGGAGGCGCCCGGAGTCGACACGGCTGAGCGTCCGCGACGGGTGATTCTTCTGGTTGCTCGAACGACAGTATAAGCCTCAACCGGTGTCCTGACAATGGGGTGACACCGACAATTTCACCGTCCCAGTCAGGAAGAAATCAGTTGGCGCCCGGGGCGGATGACCCGGGCCGGCATTCTGGTACCAGTGCGAACAAAAGTGAAACTGGAAGCGGTTCACAGAATCCTAACGGTCTCATCCGCGCTTTGGGTATCCCCCAGGTGCGTGGAACCCGTGGAAGCCGGTTAGACAGCCGCACGTTCCACGACAGCACCTGAGAGCCAGCAGCCCCATGTGCCGCGCTCCACGCATTCGTGCAGGGCCTGATCCCAATTCACAGCGCGACGGAACCGGCATCCCCGGGAGACAGCCGGTAGGGCCGCACCGTCTGGGCGCCGACGGACCGGATTGCCGTTCTGTCCTGACCGGTCGGTCAGGGTGCGGGCGTATACTTCGCCCCATGTCGTCCGCCGCCCCCTCCCCCGCCCGGGTCAACACCGGGCGAACAAAACTGATCCTGTTTCTGACCATCTTCATCGCCATGCTGGGCCTGAGCGTCCTGTTCCCGATCATCGCCCCACTGGGCCGCCAGCTCGGCCTGACCGAGACACAGACCGGCTGGTTCTCCACTGCCTACTCCCTGATGCAGTTCGTCTTCTCGCCCATCTGGGGGAACCGCAGCGAACGCGTGGGCCGCAAACCCATCCTCCTGATGGGCCTCGTGGGCTTCTCGATCAGCTTCGGGCTCTTCGGCGTGCTGGCCCAGGCAGGCCTGAATGGCGCGCTGAGCGGCACCCTGCTGTTCGTCCTGCTCGTCGCCTCGCGCGTGATCGGTGGGGTGCTCTCCAGCGCCACGCTGCCCACCGCGCAGGCCATGATGGCCGACCTGAGCAGCGCCAAGGACCGCGCCGCCAGCCTGGGCCTGATCGGCGCGGCGTTCGGCCTGGGCGTCGTGTTCGGCCCGGCCATCGGCGCGGCCCTGAGCGGCCTCAGCCTGACCGCGCCGGTCTTCTTCAGCGCCGCGCTGGGCCTGGTCACCGCGCTCGTCGCGTGGCGCACCCTGCCCGAAACCCGCGTGAGCGGCGCCAAGGTGGCCGCGAAGGGCAGCCGCCGCGCGCTGCTCTCGCAGCCCACCGTGCTGCTGCTGCTGGCCGTCAGCGCCCTGTCCACTCTGGCGAGCGTCGGCATGGAGCAGACCATCGGGTTCTACGTGCAGGACACCCTGCGCCTGACCCCGGAGGGCGCGGCGCGCGCGGTGGGCATCATGCTGACCGTGTTCGGGCTGGTCGCGGCGCTCGTGCAGGGCGGCGCGATCCGCCCCCTGGCGAAGAAACTGCCCACCACGCCCCTGGTGGCCGCCGGGCTGCTGATCATGGGCGCCGGGATGCTGCTGGTTCCCGCCGCGCAGACGTTCTGGCCGATCACGCTGGCCCTGGCGGTCGTGGGCGTCGGCAGCGCCATCCTGAGCCCCAGCCTCAGCGCGGGCCTGAGCCTCTCTGCGGGCGAGAACCAGCAGGGCACCGTCGCGGGCCTGAACAGCAGCGCGCTGGCCCTGGGCCGCATGACCGGCCCGCTGATCAGCACCGGGCTGTACCAGACGGTCAGTCACGCCGCGCCGTACGTCCTGAGCGGCAGCATCCTGCTGGCCCTGCTGGCCGTCATGCTGCTGATCCGGCCGAAGGTGCAGCCTGCCGCCACCTGAATGCACCCACCTGCGGCCTCCCCCCGGACGCCGGGGTGGGGGCCGCCTGACTTGGACGTCCTGCCGGGCCGCGCGTACACTGCCCGGATGACCGACGCACGCCGCCCCCGTCCCGCCCGCGACCACCCTGACCGTGACCGGCCCGCGCCGTTCAACCCGGCCCGCGAGGTCGCCGTGCGCGTGCTGCTGCGCGTCATGGACGCCGGGGCGTTCGCCGCGCCCGCGCTGGACGCCGCGCTGCAGGAAGCCCGCCTGCCCGCCCGGGACGCGGGGCTCGCCACGCACGTCGTGTACGGCGCGCTGCGCCACGCACCCAGCCTCACCCGCGCGCTCGACGCGCGCCTGTCCGGCGACACGCACCCGAAAACCCGCGCCGTGCTGCTGGCCGGGGCGTTCGAGCGGCTGTTCCTGGGCACCCCGCCGCACGCGGTCGTCAGCGAGTACGTGAACCTCGCGCGCGGCGCGCGGCTGGCGCCCCCCGGACTGGTGAACGCCGTGCTGCGCCGCCTGGAAACCCTGAGCCCCGACGAGGTCGTCCCCGACGAGATGCCCAGGTGGCTGGCGGACGTGTACCGCCGCGCGTACGGAGCGCAGGCGGACGCGGTGCTCGCGGACCTGCTGGAACCGCAGCCGCTGTGGCTGAGCCTCAGCGACGCGGGCGTCCGCGCGCTGGAGGACGAGGGCAGCGTCCTGGAGGGCACCGTGCAGGGCGTGGACCGCGTCGCGCTCGACCGCCCGCTGCGGCAGACCACCGCGTTCCAGCGGGGACAGGCGCAGCCGATCAACCCGGCCAGCCTCGCCTGCGTGGACGCGCTGGGTGACGTGCAGGGCGCGCGGGTGCTGGACCTGGCGGGCGGGGCGGGCGTGAAGGCCGCGATGCTCGCCACGCGCGGCGCGCAGGTGACCAGCGTGGACGTCATCGAACGCAAGCACGCCCAGGCCCGCACGAACCTGAAGCGGCTGGGCCTGACCGCGCAGTTCATCACGCACGACCTGACCCAGCCGCTGCCCGCCGAAGCCGCGCCTGCCGTGCTGCTCGACGCGCCGTGCACCGGCAGCGGCACGCTGCGCAGCCACCCGGAGATCAAGCTGCGCCTCACGCCGGACGCCGTGCAGGAGATGGCGCAGCTTCAGGCGCGGATGCTGCCGAACGCCGCCGCGCTCGTGCAGCCCGGCGGGACGCTGGTGTACTCGGTGTGCTCGGTCACGCCGCAGGAAGGACCGGAGGTCGTGCAGGCGTTCCTGGACAGCCACCCGGAGTTCACGGCGCAGCCCGTGCCGGACCTGGAGGTCCCCACCGTGCCCGCCGGGCCGGGCGTGCTGACCGTCCCGGTCGGCGGCGTGGACGGCTTCTTCATCGCGCGGATGCAGCGACAGGCCTGAGGCCAGCGGGACTGACCCGAGGGTCAGGGTAGGCTGGGGCCATGCGCCTCCTGCCTGCCCTGACCGTCACCGCGCTGCTGTCCGTGGTCGCACCCGCCTCGGCGCAGACTCCCGCCAATTGCGCCCTGGCGAATGCTGTGGACAGCAGCAGTTACGCCACACTGGCCATGGACGGCTGGTCCGAGGCGGCCGAGGACAACGCCGCGTTCGACTGGTCCGAGTGCCGCGCCGCCGCGCTCAGACGCAGCCTGAGCGGAAACCCGAAACTCAGCGCCCGCATCGACGGACTGCGGAGGCAGGCGCGGCAGCTGCGGGCACTGGAGGGTCAGTTCGCGGGCATCCGCGCGGGCGGCGGCACCCTGTACGGGCACGCGGTGCCCCGCTCGTTCCCCATGATCGAGGAGCAGCTCGCGGGCCTCGCCGCGCTGGCCCGCACCACCCTGGGCGCACAGACCGGCCAGCGCTACGCCACCGTGATCGCGCAGGCCCGCCGCGACCATGCCGCGTACGTGGCCACCCTGCGCGCCTACAAGCCCGGACCGGACGAGACCTACTCCACGTACAACGCCGCCGAGTGGAAGGCCCTGGTCAGCCAGTACGAGGCACTGGGACGCGCCGTCATGACCACCCTCGGCACCCGCACCGACGCCGCCACAGCTCTGGGGTACTCCATGCTGACCAGCACCCTGTTCCCCGCCGACGGGGACTTCTGATTCACAGCGACTGGATATTGGACATCAGGTGCAGGTACTCCCAGGTGTCGCGCTCCAGCGTGAAGCCCCACGCGCCGCTATCCAGCCGCACCCCGGTCAGGGTCACGGTGGACGGCGCCCGCGTGAAGGTCAACAGCACCTGATTGTCCCCGCTCAGTGGAAGGCGGGTAGCCCAGCCCTGCGCGGCCGCTTCCGCCTGCCAGCGGGTCAGGTGGCCGTGCAGGTCATGGTCTGCCGGGAGCAGCAGCAGAGGTGCGCCACCGGAGGGCCGACCCGGCACGCCACCCAGAGAGAGGCCCGGCCTGGGCAGCGGGGCGTCCACCGGGTCGAGCAGCGGGAGGTCCAGCACGCCCCGATGGGGTGAGCCGATCCCCAGCAGGGAACCGCCCAGGTCGAAGAGGTCGGCCTGCACGTCGAAACCCACGGCCCCGCTGGACCGGACCGGCAGCCCCGAGCCGAGGAGCGCGTCACGGACCGCCTCCCACGTCTGAAACTGCGTGGCGGGCGCGTTGGGTACCCGCAGCCGGACGTGCCGGGCTCCCGTCAGGTCGCGGTACACGCCCAGCGGGACCACGCCGGGCGGCCAGCGCAGGTCTCGCAGGGGGCGAGCAGGTCGCCCCCCCGCTAGGACCACTGCGGGCGCAGCAGGTGCAGGGCCATGCGCGCGCGCGTGCCCACCAGGGGCCGGGGGACACGGCGTGGCGCGGATACCGGAAAGTCCAGCGGGGCATGCCCAACGCTACCGCCGTGCCCGGACCACTGAACACGCAGATGACCGGGCCGCGCGGGGCGGCCCGGTCACGGGAGGCTTGGGTTACTCGCCGAGCGCGGCGTCGAGCGCGATCTCGATCATGGCGTTGAAGGTCAGCTGGCGCTCCTCGGCGGTGGTTTCCTCGCGGGTGACGAGGTGGTCGCTGATGGTCAGGACGGTCAGGGCCTTCACGCCGTGTTTGGCGGCCAGGGTGTACAGCCCGGCGGCTTCCATCTCGACGGCCAGCACGCCGTAGTCCGCCCAGATTTTGTACTGGTCGAAGTCGTCGTGGTAGAAGGTGTCGCTGCTCATGATGTTGCCGACGTGGGTGGTGTGGCCGCGTTCGCGGGCGATCTGGTAGGCGCGCATCAGCAGGTCGAAGTCGGCGATGGGGGCGTAGTTCTTCGCGCCGAAGCGGATGTTGTTGATGTTGCTGTCCGTGCATGCGGCCTGCGCCAGGACGATGTCGCGCACGTGCACGTCCGCCTGGTAGCTGCCGGCGGTGCCGACGCGGATGAGGTTCTTGCAGCCGTACTGGGTGATGAGTTCGCTGACGTAGATCATGGAGCTGGCGATGCCCATGCCAGTGCCCTGCACGCTGACGCGCTTGCCCTTGTACGTGCCGGTGTAGCCGTGCATGCCGCGCACGGTGTTGTGCAGGACGGGGTCGGTGAGGAACGTCTCGGCGATGTGCTTGGCGCGCAGCGGGTCGCCCGGGAGGAGGACGGTTTCGGCGATCTGGCCGGGTTCAGCGTTCAGGTGAATACTCATGACCCCTGAGCCTATCAAGTTCCGGCGCGGCTGTGAATGTCCTGCGGGTTCAGCGGCCCGCCCTGCGGCGCAGCATGCCCGGTTTGTTCGATTCAGAGGCATCGAGAGCGGCCCTTGATGCCTCTGCGTGGGCGGTCAGCGCTGGAAGGTCAGGAGGGTGGCGGCGCTGTCCGTGCCGAACTGACCGCGCCCGACGAGCAGCTGCGTCCCCGCTGCGTTCCAGGTGAGGCCGCCGTCGTACATGGACAGTTTCGGGCTGCGGGCGACATCCTGTCCGTCACTGACGCGCAGGACCAGCACGTGCGGCAGCTCGCCGGAGGCGTTCACGGCGAGGTGCGTGCCGTCGGGGCTGAAGGCGAGGTCCTCCACCGAGCCGTCCAGCGTGACCTGCCGGTACGGGGTGGTGTCCTCTCCGCGGAACAGCCAGATCTGCTGCTCGCCGGCGCGGCGGACCGTGACGGCCAGGGTGCCGTCCGGGGCGCTGGCCAGGAGGGCGGGGGTGGCGTCCCGGGGGAACTGCGCCTGACTGATCAGTTCCCGGCTGGACGTGTCGATCCGCAGGGCGTGCCCTCCCTGCGTGATCAGGGCCAGCACCTTGCCCCCGGCACTTGCGGCGGCGTCCAGGAACGTGTCGTCCGGGTCGACGTCCAGGTCCTCCAGCGCTTCGATGGACAGGCCGAAGATTTTCCTGCCGGTGGCGTCGAACAGTTCGGCGTGCGATCCGGAGTTCACGATGGCCACCCTGCCGTCCGGGCTGGCGGTGAGGCGCTCGGCTTCGCTCAGGTCGATCTCGTACAGGTCGTCCGTGGTGTCGAAGCCCTGCGCGCCCAGCAGCGCCAGGTAGGGTTCGAAGTCCTGTTCGTCTTCCAGCACCCCGAAGCCTTCCCCGGCGGCGGACGCGATGGACAGCAGCCACGATTCGTCTTCGGTGACGACCTGCGGCGTGGCGGACAGGCGGTATCCCACGTCGGTCAGGGCGGCGACCGGGACGCCGTTCAGGTACCCGCTGTCGCTGACGCGAGCCGCGGGGAAATTCAGCCGGCGGGCGTCGTCCGGGCGGGTCAGGGTGGACAGGCGGGCGGGCCAGTTCCGGCTCAGGCCGATGACGGTCTTCCCGTCCGGCGCGATGATCAGGCGCGCGCCGGCAAAGTAGTCCACGGGAGTCTCGCCCTGTCCGGTCTGCACATTCCACCGTTGGAGCTTCGTTCCCGATTTGGCGTACAGATCGGTGGGTGTGGCGAAGGCCAGCGCGGCACGCTCTCCGCTGAGGGTCACGGTCCGGTTCGCTCCCTGTCGCAGGATCAGCCCCTTGCGATCCTCGCAGCTGGCCGCTCCGGCGCTGCCGTCCGGGGCGATGACCAGGGCGTAGAGGGTCTTGCAGGGCAGCGCCTGGCCGAGCGGCTTCCACGCGACCGGGTCCCAGAGGGTGACGCGGCCCTTGCCGTCGGCAGCGACGGCGCGTTGACCGTCCCGGGACGTGACGATGTCGAGCACGCCTTCATTCAGTTGCCGGTCCGCGTCCGTCCGGGGGTTCCAGAGTACGGCGAGGTTCGCGTCGGTGGTGTCCAGCACGAGGATCACCTGACCGTCGGCGCGGAACTGCGCGGAGGTCGCGTTGAGGGTGTCGAAGGTGTTCAGGAGTGTTCCGTTGCTGAGCTGCCACGCGTACGCCACGCCGTTACTCAGTCCGACCACGAGGTCAGCGGCGGGGCTGACGCTGACGGACGTGATGGTCTCGGTCGGGCCGCGCAGCGTCTGGGCGGCCCGGTCGGGCTGCGCGGCGTCCACGATGGTGACGGTGTTGTCGGTCGCCACCGCGAACCGCCTGCCGTTCGGGAACCACACGGCGTCGTTCGCACTCGCGCCGTTCAGGCGGTACGACGCGGCGACCTTCAGGCTGGCGGCCTCCGCGGCGGCGGCGGTCAGGGCGAGGGTCAGGGTGGCGAGTTTCAGGGCCGTCAGGTGCGCGCGCCGGGGTCGGGTCATGCCTGCACTGTAGGAACGGGGCGGGACAGTTGTGGGGACAGTTCCGCACCCGCAGGGTTCAGGTGGAGCTGGTGAGGGCCTCGCGCAGGGCGCGAGTGAACGCAGGAACGTCCGGGGTGCTGCCCTGCGCGAGGTCGGGTCGCCCGCCTCCCTTGCCGCCGCTGGCGGTCAGCGCGGCGCGCAGCACGCCTCCGGCGTTCACGGCCGGGTGCGCGCTGCCGATGCCCACGCGACCCGCGTCGGTGACCGCCACGACGACCTCGCCGGGCGGGAGGTCCGTCAGGGCCGCCTGAAGTCCGGCCGGGTCCCCCAGCGTCACGACGCGCAGGGTGACGTCTCCATGCACTTCCGGGGTCGTGCGGTCGCGGGTGGAGCGGGCCAGCGTGGCGTGCAGCGCCTCGACCTGCGCGGTCAGCGCGGCGCGCTCGGCGGTCAGGGCGTCCACGCGGTCCGGCAGCCGCTCGACCGGCACGCTGAACCCCTGCGCCAGACGCCGCGCGTCGGCGTACACGCCGCCCAGGTACTCGGCGGCCTCCTCGCCCGCCATGAACGTCACGCGGGTCACGCCGCCCTTGATGCGTTCGGTGCGCAGGATCACGACCGGGGCGGCCATGCTGGCGCGCGGGACGTGCGTGCCGCCGCAGGCGCTCACGTCGAACGGCGTGCCGTCCGCGCGGCGGTAGATGACCAGCCGCGTGTCGCCCCGCACCTTCGACTCGCGCCGCAGGGGGTAGTGGGGCAGGTCAGCCTCCGGCACCACGGGCGTGTCCAGGGTCAGCTCCTCGCGCCCCATGACCTCGCGCAGCAGCGCCTCGGCGGCGCGGACGTGCGATTCGGCCGGGTCGCCGCTCAGGTCGATGGTGCACTCCGGGGCGTTCATGTTCACGGCGACCACCTCGAACACTGGATTCACCTGCACGAACGCCTGGGCGAGCAGGTGCTCGGCGCTGTGCCGCTGCATGTGCCGCCAGCGGCGGCCTTCGTCCACCTCGCCCTCAACGGCCTGCCCGACCGGGGGAAGCGCACCGTCCAGCGCGTGCCAGATCAGCCCGGTCGCCCTGTCCCGCCGACTGCCGGTCACGCGGGCTGCGCCGCCGTCCCAGCGGAGGGTGCCGGTGTCGGCCGCCTGCCCACCCGCGTCGGGGTACAGGGCGGTGGCGTCCAGCGCGATCTCGTGGTTCTGGACGTGCGTGACGGTCCCGGTGAAGGTCATCCGGGTGCTGTCGTGGTACAGGGGGCGGGTCATCCCGCTCAGGGTAACGCGGGACTTCAATTTCAGCCCAAGGTCGCGTGAAGTGCCCCATAAGAGCCGCTGAATCTTTCCTTTCGGCAGCGTCAGGCAGCGGCTTCTACACTGGATTCACTCAGTTGGGGCGGACGTTCGCCCTCATGCTCAGGAGGACCGTATGTCGAACTTCGGAATCTACATGATCGGAATCATCGTCTTGATCGTGGCGCTGTTCATCGCCGGAAACGCCTTCGCGTGGCCCCAGACGTACACGCTGATCGGCGCGGTCGTGCTGCTCGGCCTGGGGATTCTCGCCGGGGTGACCAGCACCAAGCGCCGCGACCCGCCCGCCGGTGACCCGCCCGTCCGCTGATCCACCCTGAATCCCCAGCAGTAGTCGCCCCGACCACTCCGGCCGGGGCGATTGCATGTGGGGAATGGTCAGATCTCGACGTGGGCGGGCTGGGGGCGTTCGCCCTTGGCGCGGCGGGGAATTTCCAGGTTCGGCATCATCAGGGTCGCCAGGAACGCGAGGGCAGCGACGATGATCGAGTAGCGGTAGATGGAGCTGATGGTGTCCGCGAACGCGACCTTCCCGGCTCGGGCGCTGGCGAGCGTGATCTTCTCGCCGTCGTTCACGCCGCTCAGCGCACCGGCCAGGACCTGCTCGCGGGCCGGGGCGGGCACGCCGCCCTGGGGGATGTTCGTGAACTGAGCCTGCGCGGGGGCGGGCAGCGACCTGATGAAGGGGTCGTTCTTGAGGGCCGTCACCGCCTGCGGATCGCCGGTCTCGATGGCGGCCGTGAGGTTCTTGCGCAGCGTGGCGAAGCGGGCCTGAATGTCCGCGGGTTTCTCGGGGGTGGCGTTGCGGTCGCCGGTGGGGGCGTTGCCGCTGCGGATGTCGTCGCTGATCTTCTGGAGGGTGGTGGCGACGGTGCCCTGGTTGCTGGCGGCCTGCGCGGCGAACTGCGTGGCGAGGTTGCTGCTGACCCCGGCGGTGAGGATCGCGCCGAAGATGGCGGTGCCGATGGTGCTGCCCATCTGCTGGAAGAACTGCCCGGCGCTGGTGGCCACGCCGATCTCCCAGGGCTTGACGGCCAGTTGCAGGGCGGTGGTGTACAGCGGCAGAGCGGGGCCGAGGCCCAGGCCCAGCAGCACCATGCGGAACACGACGCTGTTGTAGCTGCTGTCGGCGTTCAGGGTGCTCAGCGCGAAGAAGCCCAGCCCGGCGGTGATCAGGCCGATCAGCATGAGGGGCTTGTAGCGGCCCATGCGGCTGGCGATCTGGCCGCTGCCGATCGCGCCGATGATCAGGCCGACCGTCAGGGGAATGGTGGCGGTTCCGGCGGCGGTGGCGCTGACGCCCTGCACCTGCACGAGGTACAGACTGAGGAACAGGATCGCGCCGAGGAACCCGGCGCCGATCATGAAGCGGGCCAGGGCGCCCCAGGCGAAGGTGGGGTTCCTGAACAGCGTGAGGGGCAGGATGGGGCTCTCGTGGCGGCTCTCGACGAACAGGAACGCGACGAGGCTGGCGGCGCTCAGGCCGAACAGGCCCAGGATCTGCGGGCTGGTCCAGGCGTAGTTGCCGTCGGCGCCCCAGGTGAGGGCCAGCAGGAGCGGCACGGTGAACACGAGGATCAGGAAGGCTCCCAGCCAGTCGACTTTGGCCTGCAGGCCGCTGGCGAGGCGGGGCATCTTGCTGGCGATGAACGCCAGGGCGATCAGGCCGATGGGCAGGTTCACGTAGAACACCCAGCGCCACGACACCTGGTCGGTCAGGAAGCCGCCCAGCAGCGGTCCGATGACGCTGCTCAGGCCGAACACGGCGCCGAACAGGCCCTGGTAGCGGGGGCGGTCGACGGGTTCGAACAGATCGGCGATGATCGCGAACGCCACCGAGCCAAGAGCGGCGGCCCCGACGCCCTGCAGGCCGCGGAACACGACGAGCTGCATCATGCCGCCGCCGAACAGGTTGCCCAGGAAGGGCTCACCAGCCAGGCCGCACAGGGCGCTGCCGATCAGGAAGATCACGATGCCCAGCATCAGGATGGGTTTACGGCCGTACAGGTCCGAGAGCTTCCCGTAGATGGGCACCAGCGCGGTGTTCGTCAGGAGGTACGCGGTGGTCACCCACGAGTACAGGCTCAGGCCGTTGAGGTCCTGCGTGATGCGGGGCATGGCGGTGGACACGATGGTCTGGTCCAGCGCGCTGAGGAACAGGCCCAGCAGCACGCCGAAGAGGATCAGGCGTTTGGTGGGCAGGTCGAGGGTCTTGGCGTAGTCGATGCGCCCTTCGGGTTCGGCGGTGTGTGCGCTCATGGGTGCTCCTGGCAGGAGTAGGTGGGTTCGAGTTCGTCCAGCACGCGCTGGAGGTGGAGGGTGGCGGCCTGGACGGTGTCCAGTTGCAGGGCCTGGAAGGCGGTGACGTACGCCTTGACGAATTCGCTGTCCATGCGGCCCACGATGTCGCGCCCGGCGTCGGTGAGGTCCACGAGTTTCTCGCGGCGGTTCTCGGGGTTCTCGGTGCGCTGCGCGAGGCCGCGTTTCACGAGGCGCTCGACGAGGTGACTGACGGCCGGGACGCTCAGGCGGGTCAGTTCGCTGAGCTGCGTGACGGTCATGGGGGCGCGGGCGCGCAGCTGGTGCATGGCGGTGATCTGCGAGAAGCTCAGGTCCCATTCGAGCAGTTCGTCCTGCATGCCCCGCATGACGCGACTGCTGATCAGCCGGTGCAGGCGTTTCATGGTCCGGCCGAAGGCTTCGGCGGCCTGCACGTGTTCGGGGCTCAGCTGGGCGGGTCCGGTGTCGGCAGGGTCAGGAGGGGGTGGCTGTCCGGGAGGCATCATGCTTCGAAGGTTGCAACAGTCTCACTCTCAAGAAGGTGAAACGCCCCACATCTTTCGAAGGGTTGGCCATCTGGCCTACCCAACTGGAACGCCCGGCACAGAACGGCAGAGGCGGCCCGCCTCCGGACCGCCCCTCTCCCCCTCCCTGTCAGCTTGGCTTCAGCGCGTTCCAGGCGGCCTGCACCGCCGCGCCACGCTCGACCGGCACGCCCAGCGCGTGGAAGGCGTCCTCCAGAATCCCGGCGATCGCCAGTGCGTCGTAGCGGTCCGCGTAGCCCATAGTGCTCACGCGGAACACCGTGTCCTCGTGCGGCGCCTGGCCCGGCAGGGCGCGCTGGCCCATCGCGGCCAGCTGGGCGGCCACCTGCCGCCCGGTGATCCCGGCGGGCGGCGTGAGGACCGCCACGGCCGGGCTGGTCCGCGGCGCCCAGGCAGGCGCGCCCAGCGCGGTCCCGGCGGCGATCAGCGCGTCGGTCTTGCGGCGCTGCTCGGCCCACAGGACGTCCAGCGGCACGCTCAGGAGGCGGTCCAGCGCCGTGCTCAGGGCGTAGATCAGGTTGATAGCCGGGGTCTGCGGGGTGTTCCCGGCCTTCTGCCCGGCCAGTTCGCGGGTCATGTCCAGGTAGAAGCCGCGTTCCGGGTTCTGGATCATGCGGGCCTGGACTTCCGGGCTGAACAGCACGAAGCCCAGCCCGGGGGGCGTGGCGGTGCCCTTCTGGCTGCCGGACACGATGACGTCCACGCCCCACGCGGCGGGGCGCAGTTCCGCCACCCCGTACGAGGTGATGCCGTCGGCGATGATGATCAGGTCCGGGTTCTGCGCCTTCGCGGCCCGCGCGATGGCTTCGAGGTCGTGCAGGGCGCCGGTGCTCGTCTCGCTGTGCGTGATGAGCAGCGTGTGCGCGTCCCGGGCGGCGTCGGCGACCTCCTGCGGGTCGAGGACCTCACCCCAGGGTTTCGATACGAGGGTGGTGTCGTACCCGAAGCGGCGGGCCATCTCGCCCCAGCGTTCGCTGAACTTCCCGGCCTGGGCGTTCACGACCTTCGCGCCGCCGGGCGTGGTGCTGACCAGCGCGCCCTCGAACGCGCCGGTGCCGCTGCTGGTGGTGATGACGGCGTCGTAGGGGTCGCCCAGCAGCCGCGTGAGTTTCTCGCGGGCTTCCATCAGCTTGGCGATCCCGGCCTGCGCGCGGTGGTGCATCTGCGGCTGCGCCAGTTCCGCCAGGACGTTCGGCGCGACCTCGACGGGACCGGGCGCGATCAGGCGTTCGCGGTTCAGGGGCGTGTGGTCCGGGCGGGCAGCGTCGCTCATGCCCTGCATCTTAGGGGCCGCCCAGTGCGGCTGCGGCTGGCCTGTGCATTCAGCCGTGAGAAAATCCACGGTTCATGGGCAACGTGTGAGGACAGTGTGGGATTTTCTTGATGAAATAGGGCCATGATCCGCCGCCTCGCCTCCATCCTGCTGACGGGCTGCCTCGGGTTCGGCGGCCTGGGCGCCGCGCAGACCACCACCGTCCCCCAGGCCACCCCGCTTCCCCTGACCCTGCCCGGCGGCCAGCCGGTCGAGGCGAACGCCGTGGTGGACAGCGCCGACCTCTTCGACCTGCTCGTGCAGGCTGACTTCCGCGCCTGCGGGCAGACCGCCCGGCGTGACGCTACCCTGGACGCCGTGGCCGCGCGGGTCGCCCGGGGGTACTCGCTGAAAAGCGAACTGCAGAGCGCCCGGGTCCGCGCCCAGAGGGCCAATCAGTTCGTGCTGCCGAAACTGGGCCGCGCTCCGGCCGTCCTGCAGGCCCTGGCCAACCAGTGCGCTCTGCGCGTCGGCTTCACCCGGTACGGCGTGGCCGTGCAGGACGGCCGGGCCGCGCTGGTCGCCGTGACGCCCGCGCAGATCGAGGCAGACGATCCCCGCGCGTGGCTGGACCGCTTCCTGGCCCTGACGAACGAGGCCCGCCGCCAGGGGCAGCGCTGCGGTGACGAGCTGTTCCACAGCGCCGCGCCGCTGCGCTGGAATGACCAGCTGGCCACGTCCGCACAGACGCACCTGGGCGACCTGATTCGCCTGAACTTCCGCGGGCACATCAATCCCCAGACCGGCAGTACCCCCCACCTGCGCGCGCAGGCGGCCGGTTACCTGGGCGCGGACGTGGGTGAGAACGCCGCCTACGACGCCACCACCCCCGAGGACGCCCTGCAGACCCTGCTGGACAGCCCCGGGCACTGCCGGACCCTGATGAATCCCGAGTGGCGGGAGTTCGGCGCGGCCATGGGCAACGGCACGGCGGACACCGTGTTCGCCACGTACTGGGTGCAGGACTTCGGCCGCTGACCCGCGCACGCCCCGCGCCAGGACCGCCTGACACGCTGGGACCGCTCGGGGTTCCATGAAGGCGCGCGGCACCCGCATCCGCCCCCGCGCGCCTTAGGCTGCGGCATGCGAATCGTGATCGTGGGCGGCGTGGCGGCCGGGATGAGCGCGGCCAGTCGGGCCCGCCGCTTCAACCCGGACGCCAGCATCGTGGTATTCGAACGGGGAGACCAGATCAGTTACGGCGCGTGCGGCCTGCCGTACGTGATCGGCGGTGAGGTCGAGTCCTTCGAGCGGCTGATCGCGCGCACGCCCGAGCAGATGCGCGCGCGGGGCATCGGCGTGCGCCTGCACCACGACGTGACCGGCGTGGACTCAGGGGCCGCGACCGTCACCGTGACCGACCGCGCCACCGGACAGTCCTGCACGGAGCCGTACGACCGGCTGCTCATCGCGACCGGAGTCTCCCCTATCCGGCCCGACTGGGCGGTCACGCCCCTGGGCGGCGTGCACGTCCTGCGGGACATCCCGGACGGCGAGGCGCTGGACGCCAGCGTGAGGGGTGCGAAACGGGCCTGCATCGTGGGCGGCGGGTACATCGGACTGGAACTGGCCGAGGCGCTGCGGTCACGCGGGCTGAGCGTCGTGCTTCTGGAGAAGGGGTCGGAGGTCGCGGGGCGCATGCTGGACCCCGAACATCAGCGCCGCGTGCGCGCCGAACTGGAACGCAATGGTGTGGACGTCCGCTGCGGCGTGACCGTGCAGGGCCTGACTGGGAAGGGCCGCGTGAGTGGCGTGCAGACCGACCAGGGCCTCGTGCGGGCCGATCTGGTCGTCGTGGCGGTCGGCGTGAAACCGAACGTGGGACTGGCGAAGGCGGCAGGCGTACGGCTGGGAAAAACCGGCGCGGTCGCCGTGAACGCCCGGCAGGAAACCAGCGTGAGCGGCATCTACTCGGCAGGGGACAACACCGAGAGCGTGCACCGCGTCACGCGCCGCCGCGTGCACATCCCCCTGGGCCTCACCGCGAACCGCATGGGCCGCATCGCCGGGGTGAACATGGCGGGCGGCGACGCGCGCTTCCCCGGCGTGGTCGGCACCGGGATCTTCAAGGCCTTCGACCTGGGCGTGGCCCGCACCGGCCTCACGCAGACCGACGCCGAGGCCCTGGGCCTGAACGCCGTCAGCGTGGACGTCAGCAGCACCGACCACGCCGGGTACCACCGCACCAGCCGCCCCATCCACGTCCGCCTGACCGCCGAGAAGGGATCAGGCCGCCTGCTGGGCGCGCAGCTGATCGGCGAGAACCACCTCAGCGTCAAACGGGTGGACGTCGTTGCGGCCCTGCTGGGCGAGCGGGCCACCGCGCAGGACCTCTTCGACGCCGACCTCGCGTACGCCCCACCCTTCAGCAGCGTGTGGGACGTGCTGCTGGTCGCCGCGGACCGCCTGCACAAACTGGTGTGATCATGGCGCGGCCCGCCTCCACCGGGAAGCGGGCCGTGAGCTCTGTCCGGTTTACGCCCGGACGAGGTACGCGCTGTCGATGACGTCCAGTGCGCGGACCTGATCGAGTTGCTCGGCGGTCAGGGCGTCGTCGAGGGTCAGGGTGAACAGCGCCTGTCCGCCCTTCTCGGCGCGGCCCAGGGCCATCCCGGCGATGTTCACGCCCCAGCTGCCGAGCAGGGTGCTGAGTTTGGCGACCGCGCCGGGTTTGTCCTGGTTGCTGGCGATCAAGATGAACCCCTCGGGTTCGAGTTCCACCCGGAAGTCGCGCAGGCGGGTCAGGCGGGGGTTGCGGCCGAACACGGTGCCGCCGACGGTGCGGGTGCGTTCCTTCTCGCCCTTCGCGCCGCCCGTGACCTTCACGATGACCTCGGTCTGGTAGTCGGGGCTGTCCCCCTCCTCGCGGATGGCGAGGTTCACGCCGCGTTCCCTGGCCAGGGCGCGGGCGTTGATCATGTTGGGCGTCTCGTCGGTGCTGCCCGACAGGTAGCCGACCAGCACGCTCGTGACGACTGGGGCGGGGTCGGCGGGGAACTCGCCGCGGAAGGTGACTTCCACGTCGTGCGCGCCGGGCAGCAGCTGCGCGAGGACGCGGCCCAGCTTCTCCCCGAGTTTCAGGTACCCGCCGAGCGCCTCCATGGTCTTGGCGTCCAGCGCGGGGGCGTTCACGGCGCCCTTGCTGACGTCGCCGTGCAGCGCGTCGAGGACGCGGGAGACGATCTCCGCGCCGACGCGTTCCTGTGCCTCGAAGGTGTTCGCGCCCAGGTGCGCGGTGATGCCCAGGTTCGGGGCGCCCAGGAAGATGTGGTTGGGCGCGGGGGGTTCGTCCACGAACACGTCCACCCCGGCGGCGAACAGGTGACCGCTGTGCAGGGCGTCCACGAGGGCCTGCTCGTCGATGATGCCGCCACGCGCGGCGTTCACGGCGATGGCGCCCTTCTTCAGGCGGGCGAGCTGCTCGGCGCCGATCATGCCGCTCGTCTCGTCGGTCAGGGGGGTGTGCACCGTGATGGCGTCCACCTGCGCGAGCAGCTCGTCCAGCGTGGCGGCGCGGGTGACGCCCAGCCGCTCGAATTTGCTGTCCGGCACGTACGGGTCGAATGCGACGACGTTCATGCGCAGGCCCTGCGCGCGGTCCGCGACGATGCTGCCGATGCGCCCCAGGCCGACGATGCCCAGGGTCTTGTCCTTGAGTTCCAGGCCCAGGTACTTGCGGTCCCACTGCCCGGCGCGGGTCTTGCTGTCGCTGCGGGTCAGGCCGCGCGCGGCGGCCATCAGGTGCATGACGGCCAGTTCCGCCGCCGAGACATTGTTGCTTTCCGGGGCGTTCAGCACCAACAGGCCGCGCAGGCTGGCGTAGTCGAGGTCGATGTTGTCCACGCCGACGCCCCCGCGCCCGATGACCTTCAGGCGGGGTCCGGCGGCGTCAATCAGTTCCCGGTCCACCTTGGTACGGCTGCGGGTGATCAGCGCGTCGTAGTCCGGCAGGCGGCGCAGCGTCTCGGCGCGGTCCATGTTGCCCTGGTAGTCGATCTGAAAGCCGTCGTGGTTCAGGTCGCCGGGGTTCATCTCGTCGCAGATCAGGACGCGCAGCGGCGCGGCGGCGGTCTGGTCGGCCTGGGTGGGGGCGGTGGCGGTCATGCCCCGAGGGTACGCGCCGGGGCCGGGCGCGGCGCTGAATTGGCTAGGGGGAGGTTGCGGGTTTCTTGGGATGACGGGGGCGGCAGTGGACAATTTTTTTTAGGGCCGCCTAAGATGCGCTTCGATGAGCCTGCCTCCACCCGAACCCCCCAGCGCCGGCAGCCTGGACGACCGCATGACCCGCCGCGCCGAGGCCGTCCTCTCCCGCCAATCCGAGAAACGCGGTCTGGCCCGCATCCTGCCGTTCCTCGGCCCGGCCGTAATCGCGTCCATCGCGTACATGGACCCCGGCAACTTCGCCACGAACATCCAGGGCGGCGCGCAGTTCGGGTACGCGCTGCTGTGGGTGATCCTCGCGGCGAACCTGATGGCGATGCTGATCCAGAACCTGAGCGCGAAACTGGGCATCGCCACCGGGAAGAACCTGCCGGAGACCATCCGGGAACGCTGGCCGCGCCCGGTCGTGTGGCTGTACTGGGTGCAGGCGGAGATCGTCGCCATGGCGACCGACCTCGCGGAGTTTCTGGGTGCGGCGGTCGCCATTCAGCTGCTGACCGGCCTGCCGCTGATCTGGGGGGCGAGCATCACGGCCGTCCTGACCTTCTGGCTGCTGACCATCCAGCGCCGGGGCTTCCGCCCGCTGGAACTGGTCATCGGGGGGTTCGTGTCCATCATCGGGGTGGCGTACCTGACGCAGTTCGTGCTGGCCCACCCCGCCCTGGCCGAGCTGGGGCGCGGGTTCATTCCCAGTTTTCAGGGTGTGGACAGCGTGTACCTCGCCGTGGGGATCATCGGCGCGACGGTCATGCCGCACGTCATCTACCTGCACTCCGCGCTGACGCAGGGCCGAGTGCCGACCCGCAACGACGACGAGAAACTGCGCCTGAGCCGACTGAACCGCGTGGACGTGATCGCCTCGATGGGCGTGGCGGGCCTGATCAACATGAGCATGCTGGCCGTCGCCGCCGCCACCTTCTACGGCAAGGGTGTTGAGAACGCCGGGGACCTGGAAACCGCGTACCGCACGCTGACGCCCCTGCTGGGACCGGCGGCCGCGACTGCGTTCGCCATCGCGCTGCTCGCCAGCGGCCTGAGCAGCAGCGCGGTGGGCACCATGGCCGGGCAGGTGATCATGCAGGGCTTCGTGAACTTCAGCATTCCGCTGTGGCTGCGGCGCACGATCACGATGCTCCCGGCATTCATCGTGATCCTGCTGGGCCTGAACCCCACGGACGTGCTGGTGCTGTCGCAGGTGATCCTGTCGTTCGGGGTGCCGTTCGCGCTCGTGCCGCTGCTGCTGTTCACCGCGCGGCGCGACGTGATGGGCGTCCTGACCAGCAGGCCCCTCGTGACCGGGCTGGGCTGGCTGTTCGCGAGCATCATCATCGGCCTGAACGTGTACCTGCTGTGGGGAGCGTTCACGAACTGAGTGCGGTCGGCAGGAGCGTTGATCAAGACCCTCGACCTCCCCGGAGAGACCGCAGCGAGGGCTCAGGTCAGGACCGGATGATCGGGTGGACACCTGTCGCGTGAAGGGGGCCGTCTGCAAGACTCCGGGAAGAGTCGGGCCGGTAGAGTAGGCCATGTGTCCAGAACTTTCTGAACGGGGCCGCCGGTCATGGCGCGCCTGAGTCAGCAGGTGGCCCCCTCGGGCCACACGGTGCTCGTCGTGGACGACGACGCCGAACTGAGGGCCACCGTCAGCCGCCTCCTCCAGAACTGCGGACACACCACCCTGTCCGCCGAGGGCGGCGAGGAAGCGCTGGCGCTCGTGGCCGCGAACGACATTCACCTGATCCTCCTCGACTACTTCATGCCGGGCATGAACGGCGAGGACGTGGTGCGGGAACTGCGGCAGCGCGGTCACAGCACGCAGGTGGTGCTGCAGACCGGGTACGCGTCCGAACAGCCGCCCCGCACCTTGCTGCGCGACCTGGACATCCAGGGCTACCACGACAAGTCCGAAGGGCCCGACAAGCTGCTCGTGTGGGTGGACGCGGCCCTGAAAGCGCACCGGCACGTGCGGGCCATCAGCGCCTCCCGCGACGGCCTGAACTACATCCTGCAGGCGGCCCCGCAGCTGCACCGGATCCAGTCGCTGGACGGCCTGCTGCGCGGCATCCTGCTTCAGCTGCAGGGCATTCTGGGCTTCTCGGGCGCCTGCGTGGCCGTCAGCGAGGACGCCCTGACCGACGGCGCGAACGGCTTCGTGGCGGTCCCCCACCCCCAAGCGCAACCGTTCGACGTGCGGGTCGCCACCGGCCGCTTCGAGGGGCAGGCGTGGCACAACCTGAACGGGACCGAGCAGTCCACGGTCCTGCACGCGGCCACCAGCGGACGCGCCTGCCACACGCCCTACATCGCCCTGCCGCTGAATGTCGGGGACCGGAACGTGGGCGTGGTGCTCGTGGACAGCGCGTCGCGCGACCAGCAGCTCGACCTGACGCTGCTGGAGGTGTTCGCCGCGCAGGCGGCCGTGGCCATTCAGAACGTCCAGCTGTTCGAACTGGCCACCACGGATGAACTCACGGGCCTGATGAACCGCCGGGCGTGGCTGTCGCGGCTGGACGAGGCGCTGCACCTCGGCGCGCGGCACGGGCATCCCACGAGCGTCGTGCTGATCGACGTGGATCACTTCAAGCGGGTGAACGACACGTACGGGCACCTGGCGGGGGACGCGGTGCTGCGGGCGCTGGGCGCGCTGCTGCGGGAGCAGTTGCGCCTGACCGACGTGGCCGCCCGCTACGGCGGTGAGGAACTGGCCGTCCTACTGCCCCACACGGACGCGGCGGGTGCCTTCCGCCTGGCGGACCGGCTGCGGCAGCACATGATGGACCTGAGGGTCCCCTGGGCGGACGGCGCGGTGAACGTCACGGCCAGCATGGGCGTCACGACCGACCCTGGGGGGAACAGCGGCCCGACGCCGCAGGACATGCTGGCCCGAGCGGACGAGGCGCTGTACCGCGCGAAATCCGGGGGGCGCAACCGCGTGGTGGACCTGCCGGTCCGGGCGGACGGATGAAGGCGGCCGAGGACGCGGCGCTCGGGCGGCTGGCCGCGCTGATGCAGGGCGCGGTGTGGCAGGCGGACCCGGCCACGCACCGCACGACGTTCATCTCCGAGCGCCTGTCGGACATCGTGGGGTTCACGCCCGAGCAGTGGACGGCCGAACCCGCGTTCTGGGAGTCGCGGCTGCATCCGGAGGACCGGACGTGGGTGCAGGAGGCCCTGGAGGGCGGCATCCGGCAGGGCGAACCGTTCACGCTGGAGTACCGGCTATTCGACACCGCCGGTCAGGTCGTGTGGGTGCGGGACCTGATCACGCCGGTGTACGACGGGACGCAGCTCACGGCGCTGGGCGGGATGATGCTGGACATCACCAGCGAGCGGGACAACGAGACGGCGCTGCGCACGGCCCTCGATCAGTTCGCGCGGCTGTTCAACGGCAGTCCGGTCGGTCTGGCCGTGATCGCCGCCGACTCGGGGCGGGTGCAGCGCAGCAACAACGCCTTCCGGGCGGTGGCGGGCCTGCGCACCTCGCTGCGGCCCGGCGCGCCCGGCACGGACACCCTGTGGGCGGACCCGGAGGCCGCCGCGCAGTTCTGGGCGGCCCTGCAGGCCGGGCCGGTGCAGGAGTGGCCGGCGCAGTGGCTGGACAGTGGGCGTGAGGTGCGCGAGGTGACGCTCAGCGCCGACCGCCTGAACGACGAGGGCGACACCGCGTTCGTCATGATGCGCGACGTGACCTCGCAGGTGCAGGCCCGGCGGGATTCGGAGGCCAGTGAGCGCCGCTTCCGGGCCCTGGTGCAGCACAGTTCCGATCTGATCACGGTCCTGCACCCCAGTGGCACGATCCTGTATGCCAGTCCGGCGGTGGAGGCGGTGCTGGGGTACGACAGCGAGGAAGCGGTGGGCCGCAACGCGCTGGATCACCTGCACCCGGACGACCACGAGGCGATCCAGCGAGAATTCGGGCGCGCCGTGTTCGGCGGGTCCGGCGCGACGGCGCGCATGACCAGCCGATTCATCTGCTGCAACGGCGAGTTCCGGCACCTGGAGTGGGTGGCCACCAATCAGCTGGACGACCCGTCCATTCAGGGCATCGTCATGAATTCCCGTGACGTGACCGAGCGGGTGCACGCCGACCAGGAACGCCTGGAGACCCAGCAGACCTTCGAGACGCTGTTCTCAGCGTCCCCGGAGGCGATCCTGCTCGTGGAGTTCGCGGGCGCGATGGAGATCGTCGAGTGCAACGACGTGGCGGCCGCCATGCGCGGGTACCAGCGGGACGAACTGATCGGACAGAGCACGTACCGGTCCATGCCGAACGGCGCGGCGCTGCTGGCCGACGCGAAGGCGAACGACGCGTTCCGCGAGCGGGTGCGGGCAGCCGGGCGGCTGCAGTTCGAGGCCGAACACCTGCACCGCGACGGTCACGTGTACCCCGTGGAGATCAATCTGGCCCTGGTGACCATCCGGGGGCGGGAAATGATGCTGTGCGTCGAGCGGGACATCTCCGAGCGGCGGGCGGCGGCGGAGGCGCTGGAGGCCAGTCAGGCGCGGCTGGTCGCCAGTGAGAAACTGGCGGGCCTGGGACGCCTGACGGCCGGACTGGCGCACGAGATCAACACGCCCCTGGCGGCCACCATGACCGAACTGCACGACGCGGCGCGGCTCGTGCAGGAGTACCGGGATTCGGTCGGGCACGCACAGGTCACGGACGCCGACCACCTGGAGATCGCGGCAGAACTGAACCGCGCGGTGGAGGCCGCGCAGCGGAACCTGACCCGGATCGGGGATTTCATCCGCAAGATCCGCGGGCACACGCGCGACACCATCACGGAGCGCGTGGCGTTCGACGCGGTGAAACACACGGAAAACACCCTGTCCATGCTGGCGCACGAGGCGCGAGCCGCGAAGGTCGACCTGCTGCTGGAACAGCCGCGTCTGCCGGTGCGGCTGCACGGGGAACCGGGGCGACTGACGCAGATCGTGACGAATCTGGTCGTGAACGCCCTTCACGCGTGCGCGCCGGGCTCGACCGTGACGGTCAGTTTCGAGGCGCTGGACGACGGCAGCGCCGTGATGCGGGTGCAGGACACCGGCAGCGGCATTCCCGAGGACGTCCTGCCGCGCATCTTCGAACCGATGTTCACCACCAAGCCCGTCGGGCAGGGCACCGGGCTGGGCCTGTCGATCATTCATGACATCATCACCGGTCATTTCGGCGGGGAAATTCAGGTGCAGACGTCCGGCGCGGGAACCTGCTTCACGGTGACCTTTCCGGCCCGTCCGCCCGGGGCGGCCCCAGCCCTGGAGACCGCCGCCACGACCTGACCGGGGGTGGCCGTCACCGGGGCCAACCCCGCGTCCCAGGGTTCGACTTCCCCCCGCGGTCCTGTTCAGGTGCCCACTCTGCTGCGCGGCTCTGCGAGTTCGCTCGCTTCAGAGGGATGGAGGTTGTCTCTCAACCCCCATCACTTGTCCTGCCCGCGCTGGTGGTGCCGACCTGCAGCGTGCGGGGCGGCCGCCCCGTGAAGGACGGCCGCCCCGGCAGGTGGGTTCAGCGGGGGTACATGGCGTTGATGGTGCTCTTGTCGGTCGTGGAGAACCCGTTGCGCTGACCCATGCGGTTCAGGTCGATGCTGCTGTTCAGCGGCTGGATGGCGATCTTCCCGTCGAAGAACGCGGGGTAGTGCATGATCGAGTCGAAGTCGTACGCGCCGTACCCGGCGCTGCCGCTGCGGATCTGGTACTGGCTCTGCCAGTCGGCGGGGATGTTCGCCCAGATGATCGTCACGGACTTGTCGCGGTCGGGGCGGGTCTGCTCGTGGAACAGGCCCATGGCGTGCCCGAACTCGTGAATGATCGAGCCGGTCGTGCAGCGGTCGGCCAGGGTGATGGTCTGCTTGCCGCCCACCATGCCCAGGCTGGACGCGCAGCTGGTGCCGGTGTTGTACGTGATCTCCACGTAGTTGCGCTGCGTGGTGCTGGTGCGGGGGGTCACGACGACGTTCGTGGTCGAGCGGATCGCGGAGGCGGCGGCCGCCACGCGGTCACGGATCGCCTGGGGGACGTTCGCGGCGAAGGTGTACGGAATGGTCCGGCCCGTCCAGCGGTACCGGGTATCCACGACGTACGTGCCCTCCTTGCCGACCTTGGCGCTGCTGAGGTCCGCGAGGATGATGTCGTCCTCGAGCATCAGGTAGCCGTCCTGCTTGAAGCCCATGACCTGCTGCTCGGTACCGTCGGGCATGATCAGGGTCGCGGGGGCCTTCTCGGGGGTCACGCGGGCGTCGGGGGTGGAGGACGGGCTGCAGGCAGCGAGGATGACGGACAGGACGATCAGGGACGATGCGACGCGCATGGGTGAAACCTCCGTTGTGTGGTGTGCTCACGGAGACTAATGAAGATCAGATGAAAAGTAAAGGGCTTCGTCACCCCGCCGCGTCAACTTGTGCGGGCGCGCAGCCAGTCGAGGATCACCTGCCGCACCTCCTCGCGCGGTTCGTCGTTCAGGAGTTCGTGGTAGCCGCCCTCGACGGTGTGCAGCGTCTTGTCGGTGGACGTGATCGTATCGTGGAAGCGCTGGCTGCCGCGCGGATCGGTGATCCTGTCGGCGGTGCCGTGCAGGGTCAGGGTGGGCAGCGTCCAGCGGGCGTACTCGGGCCACAGGCGCCCGCTGAGGCCCAGCATGGTCGCGCCGGTCAGGGCCGGGACGTTCCCGTGGTACATGACCGGGTCGGCCTCGTACGCAGCGACCTCGTCGGGCAGGCGCGACAGGCCGCCGGTGCCCAGGTCACTGGTCTTCAGGCCCGGCGCGACCCGCGCAACCAGTGGCGCCAGCCGCTTGAGCCAGGCCGGCTCCTTCTCCCCCACCAGCAGCGCCGGGCTGGAGAGGATCACGCCGGTCAGGCCGCGCGGGTCGCGGGCCGCGCTGGCCGCCGTGACCAGTCCGCCCATGGAGTGTCCCAGCGCGAACACCGGCAGCGTCTGCGCCCGCAGGGCCTCGCGGGCCTTCAGGTGATCCTCGACGAGCACGTTCATGTCCGCGACCGCCTGCCGCCCCGGCGATTTCCCGTGGCTGCGCTGATCGAAGGCGTACACGTTGATCCCGGCGTCCACCAGCGTGGGGATCAGTCGGTGGTACCGCTCGACGTAACGCCCCGCGTACTCCCCGAACCCGTGCGAGAGCAGCAGCGCCGCCTTCGGGCTGGCCGCCCGCCACAGATATCCCTCGACCGGCGCGCCCGGTACCGTCCACGCTTCGTTTTGCATGAACTGAGTCTAACGGGGGTGATGGGTGATGGGTGATGGGCAACAGCGTGCGCGCGACCCGACCGCCCCCGTCAAGCCCCCCACATCCCACACCCCACTGCCTACTCCAGAAAGTCGTCCACCAGCGCGCGGTACCACCCCGTCTCCTCCAGCGCGGGGAAGTGCCCGCTGTGCGCGAGGACCTCCTGCCGGGCGTGGGGGATCAGGGCGGCGATCTCCGCTCCGGCGGGGGGTGGGTTGAGGGGGTCATGCGCGCCGCTGAGGATCAGGGTGGGGGCGGTGACGCGCGGCAGGCCGGGGCGGAAGTCGAAGCGTTCCAGGGCGCGGCGGGCGGCGTCGGCCTGTTCCGGTGTCTGGGCCAGTCCGGTCGCGTGGTCGTCGGCGGTGCGGCGGGCGACCTCGTCCCGGATGGCCTGCGGGGTGCCGGGGGCGAACATGCGATCCAGCAGGAACGCCTGGACCTCCTGCGGGGTCAGGCCACGCATTTCTTCCTCGTGCTGCGCCATCAGGATGGCGGTGCCGCTGGTCTGTCCGCTGGCCTTCGGGACGACCAGGATCAGCCGCGAGACGCGATCCGGGTGCGTGGTGGCGAGGGCCTGCGCGACGTAGCTGCCCATGCTGGTGCCCATCACGTCTGCCTGCGGGACGCCCAGGGCGTCCATGACGGTCAGCACGTCGCTGACGTGGTCGGCCAGCGTGTAGCTCGCGGGGCGGCCCGAGCGGCCGTGCCCGCGGCTGTCGAGGGCGATCACGCGCCGCGTTCCGGCGAGGTGGTGCAGGTCGGCGTCCAGCCAGCCGCCGTGGCTGCCCAGCCCGTGCAGGAGGATCAGGGGGTGCCCATCGCCCGCCTGCTGCACGAACAGGGGGGTGCCGTCGGCGGCGGGGATGATCACGGGGCGTCCGGGGTGGGGAGGGTGCCCGCCACGGCGGCCAGCGCGTAGGCGTACTCCTCGGCGATCTCGTTGAGGTACTCGTAGCGGCTGCTGGACCCCCCGTGCCCGGCGCCCATGATGGTCTTCAGGACGACCGTGCCGCTGCCGGGCTGCGCGAGGTCGCGCACACGGGCAGCGAACTTGGCGGGTTCCCAGTACGCGACGCGCGGGTCGTTCAGGCCGGTGCTGATGAACAAGTGCGGGTAGCGAGCGGCCTTCAGGTTGTCGTAGGGGCTGTACGCGGCCATCACGGCGTACTGCTCTTCGTGGTTGGGGTTGCCCCACTCGTCGTACTCGTTCGTGGTCAGCGGGATGCTGTCGTCGAGCATGGTGCTCAGCACGTCCACGAACGGCACGCCGGGGAACACGGCGGTCCACAGGTCGGGGCGCAGGTTCAGCGCCGCGCCTATCAGCAGGCCGCCCGCGCTGCGGCCCATGGCGACCAGTTCGCGCGCGGTGCCGTCCGCCTTCAGGGCCTCCCCGGCGGCGACGAAGTCGGTGAAGGTGTTCATCTTGTGCGCCAGTCGCCCGGCGTCGTACCAGCGGCGGCCCAGTTCGGACCCGCCCCGGACGTGCGCGATGGCGTACATCCAGCCCCGGTCCACCAGCGGCAGGCGCGCGATGGAGAACGCGGGGTCCATGCTGAAGCCGTAACTGCCGTAGCCATACAGCAGCGTCGGCGCGGGCAGCGCCGTGTCCCGGCGGCGCAGCAGGCTCACGGGGACGCGCTCGCCGTCGGGCGCGGTGATCCAAGTCTGCTCACTGACGTACATGCTGGCATCGTAGTTCGGGACTGGCGTGGCCTTCACGAGCGTGGTGTCCAGACTGTCCAGATTGAGGTCCAGGTGTTCTACAGGCCGGGTGAGGCTGGTGAACACGATCCGCGCGCTGCCCGTGTCGAAGACGTGGTTCGCGCCGATGCGGACGGTGACGCTGTCCTCGGGGAACTCGACGCGGCGGGCCGGACCGTACCCGCCGGGCGTGCGGGCCAGCACCCACAGGCGCGTGAAGCCCCCCTCTCGCCCGGACAGCAGCAGGTGATGGCGGAAGAGGAGCAGGCCGGTCAGGTGGCGCGCCGGGTCGTACGGGAGGACATCCTGCGCGTCGGCCCAGTCCAGCGTGCCCGCGCGTTTCGGGAAGCGCACGAGTTTGAATTCCTCGGCCCCGCCGTGGTTCGTGAGGGCCAGCCAGTGATCCCCGGCGTCGGTCAGGACCGGGGCCTCGGTGCCGCGTTCACGCGCGAGGAGCAGCGTGGGCTGCGCGCCCTCCTGCGCGGTGTCCAGCACCCACCACTCCTGCGCCATGTTGCTCTGGCTGACCAGCCGCAGCGTGCCGCCGTCCTCGGTCGTCAGGGCGGCCACGCGGAAGGTCGCGTCCGGTTCGTGCAGCAGCCGCTCGTCCTGCGCCTGGGGCTGCCCCAGCATGTGCCGCCAGATGCTGTCCGGGCGCTGCGTGGCGTCGTCGGTCGCGTAGTACAGCGCGGTGCCCGACGCGTTCCAGTCCAGCACCCAGCCGCTCAGGCCGGTCAACGGGGCCTCGGCCAGTTCGCCGCTGGCGGTGTCCAGCACGCGCAGCTGGAAGACCTCCTGCCCGGTCGTGTCGAGCAGGTACGCCCACAGCCGCCCGTCCGGGCTGGGCACCGCGCGGTACACCCACACGTTCTCCAGGCCCTCGCGGACCTTCAGGGCGTTCAGGTCCAGCAGCGTCTCCTCCGGGCCGCCCGCCAGGGGACGGCGCATGATGATCGCGTGCGCCTGCCCCTCCAGGGTCCGCTGGAAGTACGCGTACGCGCCGCGCACGACCTCCGGCTGGTCGTCCTGCTCCTGCACGTGCGACAGCAGCTCGCGGTAGATCGCCGCCTGCGTGTCCCGCAGCGGGGCCATCACGGCGTCCAGGTGCGCGTTCTCGGCGTTCAGGTACGCCAGTACCTCGGGGTCGGCCCTGCCCTGGGTTTTCAGCCAGTGGTAGTCGTCGGGACGCTGAATGCCGTGAATATCGTGCAGGACGCCCTTGCGGGCAGCGCGAGGTGCAGAGGTCATACCCCGGAGCATACCCGGCAGATCCGGGTGGCCGCGCCGCAGGTGCCGGACCTGACCGTAGGCCGGTCGGACGGGACGCCCTGGTCCCGCTCAGGCCGGGTCAGCAGCGCAGTGCCTTAACCTTCAGCGCAGCGCCTTGACGAGTTGCCGTTCGACGAGTTGCGCGGCGATCGGGCCGCGGATGCGGCGGAACAGGTGGTAGTCGAAGAAGTACACCTGCCCGGCCTGACTGGCGCGCAGGCGGCTGGTGATCGCCCCGGCAGTCCACTCGGCGCGGGCGCGGGTGGGCGTGCTGGTCCCGGCGGCCAGGACGATCACGGCATCCGGGTTCAGGGCCGCGAGCCCCTCCACGCTGACCACGGCGTCCTTCTTCTGGCCGTCGATGACGTTCAGGCCCACGTCGCGCAGCAGGCCGCCGGTCCAGTCGTCGCTGCCGCTGATCGTGAAGGTGTTGCGGGCGTCGCCTCCGGCCGTCCAGACGACCAGCACGCGCTTTCTGCCGAACGCGGTCAGCTGCGCACGGGTGGCCTGCACACCCTTGTTGTAGGTGGTCAGCGCGGCGCGGTAGGCAGCGTCGCGGTTCAGGGCGCGGGCCAGGGTGGGTAGCGTCTTCTGCCACGCGTTCCGGTCGATGCCGTCCATCAGCAGCGTGGGCGCGATGCGGCTGAGCTGCGGGTACACGTTCGCGGCGTACGTCTCGCCGACGATCAGGTCCGGGCGCAGGGACGTCAGGATCTCGAGGTTCGGGTTGAAGCGGTCGCCGACGTTCACGGGCGCGCTGGTCACGCGGCTGCCCAGGTACTTGATGTCGCGGATGGGCGAACCGAACGCCGGGGTTTTCAGGAACGTGGAGGCCTCGCCGTAGCCGACGGGCTGCACGCCGATGGACAGCAGCAGGTCCAGCGCGTGCGGGCCGAGGGCCACGACCCGCAGCGGCTGCCGGGGGATGGTGGTCGTTCCGGCGGCGTGCGTGACGGTCTGGGGATACGTGGCGGCGCTGGCGGTCAGGGCGGCGCTGACCAGGACAGCGGTGAGGGTCAGGAGGGTGGTTCGTTTGGGCATGGGGGTCCTTGTGCGCCGGGGTCCGTGGGGACGGCCGCGCTGATGTGGGGATTGTGCCAGACTTAAATCCGAGTTGCAAGGTCAGGATTCTCCGTGGGGGTGACCCAACCATGAAGTTCCGCTCAACCGCACCTGTGCCGACCCCACCGCCCGACCGCGCAGACTGGGCCGTATGGCAGACATCGCACGCAAGGCAATGGCCCACTGGGAAGGCGACCTCAAACACGGCAAGGGCACCGTCAGCACCGAGAGCGGCGTTCTGGACGGCGCGCAGTACTCGTTCGGCACCCGCTTCGAGAACGGCAAGGGCACCAACCCCGAAGAACTCCTCGCCAGCGCGCACGCCGGATGCTTCACCATGCAGCTCAGCGCGCTGCTCGCCAACCACGGCCACACGGTCGAGTCCCTGGATACGCAGGCCACCTGCGAGATGGTCAAGGACGGCGCGGGCTTCAAGGTCAGCGCCATGAAACTCGTCGTGCGCGGCAAGGTCACGGGCAGCGATCAGGCCGACTTCGAGGAGCACGTGAAGCAGGCCGCCGACATGTGCCCCATGAGCCGCGTCATGCAGGGCAACGTCGAGATCACCCACGAAGCCATCCTCGAATAAGGTGTCCGTTCCTGCGGCGCCCAGACCACGGGGGTCGGGGCGCCGTTGTCATGGCGGCTGGCCAATGGACGCATGTGCGCGGGCGCGCCACGTGGCAGGCTGGCGCGCATGAGTCACCTGTACTACCTGGTCGGGGCGCCCGGCAGCGGCAAACGCACGGTCGGGAAGGCACTGTCGGCGCTGACGGGCGCGGCGCTGCTGGACAATCACCTGACGAACGACCCGGTGTTCCTGGCGGCTGGGGTGTCGGGACACGAGCCGGTCAGTGATGACGTGTGGGCGCTGTGTTTCGAGGTGAGGCGTGCGGTGAGGGCGGCGACCCTGCACGCGCCCCCGACGCTGGCACACATCTTCACGAACTATCTGACCGCGGAGGACCGGGAGTGGGCGAACGTGGCGCGCCTGCGGGAACTGGCGGCGGAGCGGGGTGTACCGTTCGTCCCGGTGTGGCTTGAATGTCCGCTGCCGGAACTGGAGCGGCGGATGGGACTCCCGGAGCGGCGCGAGCGCCTGAAGTTGCGTGACCCGGCGCAGCTGCGGGAATTGCTCGACCGGGCCGGGACGCTCCCGCCCCCGGCGGACGCGCTGGTGCTGGACACGTCGCACCTGGACCCGCTGGAGGCCGCGCGGCGGATCGTGGCGTTCGCCGGAGCAGTCAGCGAAGGGGACCTGCCGTGACCGCGAGGACCGGTAGCCGCAGCGTGATCGTCTGCAGTCGCCACCTGAATGTCCAGCGGCGGGGGCGGTCGTGCTGGGCGGCGCGGGCGCGGTGCGCGTCCTGCGCTTCCTGAATGAGCTGTGCCTGGCGGTCAAGGGCGTGCTGGTGGGGTTCGTGGAACATGGTGGAACCTCGCGTTGGGGTATGAGGGGGTGTCCCGCCGTCCGCGGGGGCGGTCGGGGGTGGCGTGGGCGGCCTGGTGTGGACGGGGTGGGGTCAGTTCAGGTGCAGCTGGCCTCTGAAGTTCATGAGGACGAAGGTGCTCGTGCGGCTCACGTCGGTCTCCTCGGTTTCCAGGCGGTCGAGGATGGCGTTCAGGGCGTCCTGCGCGGCGCGGTACTGCTGAGGGCTGAGCTGCACGCTGCGCAGGCGCATGGCGGGCGCGAACGCGCCGGGGTTGGTGCGGGGGTCGGGCCCGCCGCGGCCCAGGTGGATGGTGAGATCGTCCCCGGTGTCGGGGTACCCCTGGCGGGTCTGCCAGTCGAGAATGGCGTGGGCGTAGGTGGTGGTGATCTCGCGCATGGCCGGGCCGATGATGGTCAGGGGGTCGTCGAGCGGGACCAGGGCGCGTGGGATGTGGAAGGTGTGGGCGGCGGCGATGTACTTCACGCGTTTGCCGTGGTGTCCGGCGACGCGCAGCAGACCGCATTCGAGAAGTTTGCGGACGTGGTACGTGACGCGGTTGGCGGGTTCGTTCAGGGCGTGGGCGGCGCCGCTGGCGGTGGCGGGCGTCAGGAATTGTTCGAGGAGGCGGGCGCCGTACGTGAAGTCCATCAGGGCCTCGGCCTGGGCGGGCGTGACGACCGGCATCGTGTCGTGGGGTGCTTGGTGGTCGGTGGTCATATCGGCATTGTGCGGCGGCCGAATTTCAGTTGAAAGTCGATGTTCTGAAATTCTGCCGGGCAAAGGCGAGCTGGGGGGCCGCCTCCGACGCAGTGGGGTCGGCTTGCCAGTTCAACGTGAGGTCAGCTACAATAGAATTATGTCTGTAACATATCTGGAATATTCAGATCCGAACGGAGCCGAGCACAAGTTCTACGAGGTGACCGTGGACGGCGCCGACCTGACGGTCCGGTACGGCCGCATCGGCACCGACGGCCAGACCCAGCGCAAGACCCTCCCCAGCCCCGAGAAGGCCCAGGCGGAGGCGGACAAGAAACTCAGGGAGAAGCGCCGCAAGGGCTACGAGGACGCCGTGCAGGGCGTCCGGCAGAAACGCGAGGTCGTGCGCCGCACCTTCACCGAGACCCGCACCACCACCCGCCGGGGCGCGCCGCTGCTGTGGAAGTTCGACACGAACTCCACCGCGTTCGGCATCTTCGCGGACGACCAGCAGATCTGGGTGGGCAACGAGGCCGGGCAGGTCCACGCCCTGAGCCCCGACGGCGAGGTGCACCGCTCCTTCACCCTCCCCGACGGCGTGAAATGCCTCGTGCGCGACGACCGCTGGACCTTCGCAGGCTGCGACGACGGGAACGTGTACGACCTGAGCGGCAAGCTGCCCTTCGTGGCGTACGAGGTCGAGGGCAGCGCCGCGCTGCTGTGGCTGGACATTCACGCCGGCACCCTGGCTGCCAGCGACGCCAGCGGCAACGTGTTCGCCTTCGACGCCGAGAGCGACCAGCAGTGGGCGAACGTCAGCACCGGCGGCAGCATGGGCTGGATGGTCCGCGTGGACGACCGCGGCGTGTACTACGGCCACTCGGCGGGCGTGGGCATGTACGACCGCACCAGCGGCCTCCCGCTGTGGCAGGCGAAGACACGGGGCGGCGTGCTGTTCGGCTGGCAGGACGGCGACGACCTGTACGCGGGCACCACCCAGAACCTCATCCAGCGCTTCACGAAGGCAGGCGAGCACGTGCAGGACTACGCCTGCGACGCCGCCGTGCTGTCCTGCGCCACCAGTCCCGGCGGGGAGTACGTGTTCGCCGGGGACAGCGGCAGCGCCGTGTACTGCTTCACGCGTACCGGCGAACGCCTCTGGAAGCTGGGCAGCGGCGTGGGCGGGGCGCTCAGCATGCAGTACGCCGCCGGGCGCCTGTACCTCGTGACCACACGCGGCACCCTGGCCGCCCTGGACGCCAGCGCGGAGGCCATCCAGGCCGCGCAGCGCGGCGAGGCGCCCGCCCCGAGGGACGTGAAACTCGCCGCTGCCGCGCACTCCAGCGCACCGCTGGCCGATCTGGCCGTCACCGCCGACACGGGCGGCGGCGTACGCCTCGTGTGCGAACGGGACGGCACGCGCCTGCGCGTCCGGCCCACCGACCCGCGTTTCCACGCGTGGAACGTGCAGTTCCCCCGCAACCTCCGCGTGGACGGCGCCACGTACCTCGTGGACGACCTGCTGGACGCCGGAGGCTTCTACCGCGTGGTGGGTGACATCCGCCGCGTCGGCTGACAGCAGAATCCAGAGGGATTGAAGGGCTTCTTCAACACCTCTGAATCGAGCGGACTCGAAGAGCTGCGCCGCAGAGCGAGCACCTGAGAAGGACAGCGGTTGGACGTGGAGCCCTGGGGCGTGCCCTTGGCCCCTGGGTGGAACTGGAAACCGCTGTGAGCACCTGAGGCGTCGCCGGGAGAGGGCGCGACCGACTGACGGTCGCGCCCTCTCCCCTGTTCCGCATGGCCCGGAGGCGCCGTGGGACACCGTCGTTGCTTCGGGCCTCTGCGGTCAGTACAGGTGGAAGTCGTTCAGGCCGGTCGCCTCGCTCTGCTGCGTCTGAACGTCGTGAATGCGGGCGTGGGGCGGGCCGCGCCGCAGCCAGTGCAGGAGGCGGGCCAGGTCGTCCTGGTGGCCCTCGGCGACGATCTCGACTCGGCCGTCGCTGAGGTTCTCGGCGTACCCGGCGAGGCCGAGGTCGCGGGCGTGCCGCTGCACGTAGCGTCGGTAGCCGACGCCCTGCACGGTCCCGGTGATGAGGGCAGTCAGGCGCATGGGCCGCATGGTAGCGGCTTTCCCGCGCGGGAAGCGTGGCATTCTGACGGTTGCATGAGGATGGCGTGGGTGCGGCATTCACGCTGCGCTGCGTAGAATGCGGGGAATGCGGCCAGGAGCGTGTGGACAGTGGAAGGACCGGGCAACGCCGGACCGGGTGGAGGCGTGACGGACGGACGCCCCGGCGATCAGGACGCCACGCCCGAGGTGACGCCAGCAGTCCCCGGCGGGAACGCGCCCGAACCCACGCCACGCGGGCGCCGCAGCCGCGCCTGGCTGTGGGTGCTGGCCGTCCTCGGGGCGGTGCTGCTCGTGCTGGCGCTGCTCCCGACCCTGCTGGGGGGCGCGCTGCTGGCGCAGTTCGGAACGCCCGCAGGCGTGAGTGCCGACCGGGTCAGCGGGCCTCTGTGGTCGCCGAGCCTCTCGGGCGTGCGGCTGGACCTGCCGGGCCTGACGGGCGAGGCGGGGAAGGTGGGCGTGACGGTCGCCAGCGTGAACCCGCTGACCCGCACCGTGCGCCTGAACGTGCAGGCGTCCGACGCCGCGCTGAACCTGAACCTGCTGGACCTGTTCGGCGGCGCCAGCGGCGGCGGGGGCGGGGGCGACGGCTGGAAGGTCGTGCTGGGGAACCTGGACGTGCAGCGCACCCGGGTGAATGTGGACGGAACGGGGTTCAACGTGCCCGACGGGCGGTTCACGGTCACGCCAGGCCGCGCGGGCGCACTGTCCGTGAAGGGAGCGACGCGGGACGGGGACCTGAATGCCGACGTGCTGGTCACCGAGAAGGCCGGGGCGAACGTGTTCACGGTGAATCTGGACGTGGACGCGCGGGTGCTGAACCACTACTGGCCGGGCGTGACGGCGGGCCGCATCACCGGGCGGTACGTGCTGGGCGACGGCCCTGTTGTGGGTGACCTGAAGGTCACGGACGCGGCCCTGCGCGTGCCGGAGGCGAAGTTCGTGACCGTGACCGGCATCCAGGGCGCGGCCACCCACCGGGGTGACGACATCCGCCTGAACCTCACGGGTCGCGGCTGGGACGGACCGGTCATCGCGACCGGTGGGGTGGACCTGAAGGCGCAGAACTGGTCCGTGACGGCGGACGCCACGCCCACCGTGGCGGGGCTGGCGCAGGCGCTGGGCACCACGGGTGACGGCGCGCTGAAACTGCGGGTCACGGCGGGCGGCTGGAGCACCGTCCGCGTGAAGGGGTACGCGCAGGGAACCGGCACGGTGGCCGGGGTGGGCTTCACTGACGCGAACGCCGAGTACACCTTCCTGAACGAGGACGGCAACACCGCCGGGCAGACGAACGACCTGGCCTTCCGGGCCGACACGGCGCTGGGCGGCTCGGCGCAGAAGGTGGAGGGCCGCTGGGCGATCGGGCGGGAGGGTCGCCTGACCGTGGCGGGCGTACTGGCCCAGAAACCCCTGGATGTCGAGGGCCGGATTGACGCGAACAACCGGCTGTCCTTTGGCGGTCAGGCCCTGGGTGGCCCCCTGCGCGGCACCTTCGGGCTGAATGACACGCGGCTGAGTGCCGTGCTGAACCCCACGTTCGGCGCCGCCGGGGCCCGCGTGGCCCTGAGCGGCACGCCCGAGGACCTGCGTGCGCGCATCACAGACGCGCAGGCGGGACCCTTCACCGGCCTCTCGGGCAGCGCGGCCCTGGACCGCCGGGGTCTGCGCGTGGATCTGGGCGCGGCCCGCCTGACCGTGGACCGGGACTTCCGGGGCACCTGGGCCGCCCGCGGCCTGTCGGGCAGTGGCCTGACGCTGAATGGCGGCGGCCACATCGACCTGACCGGCGGGGACGTGACGGGCACCCTGAGCGCGGCCGTGCCCGGCCTGCCCCAGCCGCTGAGCGGCCCGCTGGACCTGAACTACGTCGAGCAGCGGGGGACCTTCACGGCGGGTGCTCAGCGCGTGACCTGGGCGGGCGACGCGTTCGGCCTGCGCGCCCGGAACCTCGCGGTCGCGGGGGGCCTCAAGGTCACGGGGGACCTGACGGTCACGAACACCCTGAAGGCGTTCGGGTCGCTGCGGGCCGTGGGCCCGGGCGTGACCGTGACGGCCCTGGCGCGCGGCACCAGCGCGAATCTGCGGGGCGAGTCGAACGGCGTGACGGTCCTGGCGGACGCGGACCTGCGCGCCCCGTACCGCGTGCAGGCGCGCGTGGCGGGCGCCGACATCCGCGGCAACGTGACGCTGGACGACGGCGTCCGCTTCACGCTCACCACGCGAGGCGACACGGCCCGCGGCGTACTGGACGGCGAGAACCTCACCGCGAGCGGCCGCGTGAACCTGGGCGCGCTGCGGCCCCTCCTGCCGGGCCTGGACCTGGGCGGCACCCTGGACCTGAACCTCGCGGGCCGGGGGGGCTCGGCCCGCGTGAACGCGCAGGCGGGCGGCGCCGCGATTCGCGGCACCCTGACCCGGCAGGACCGCGCCGGAACGCCCATCGCGGCGGACCTGCGGGTCACGGCAGGCACGGGCGCGGGCCGCGCCGACGCGCGGATCGCCGGGCGGGTCTTTCCGGACGTGCAGGCCACCGGCACCGTGCAGGCGCAGGGCCAGACCCTGAATCTCGCCGTGAACGGTCCGTACGGCGCGCTGAACGCCGCAGTCACGGGACGAACCGGCGTGCTGTCGTTCGGAGGCGTGACGCTGCCCGCGCAGGCGGTGAACCTCCGGGGCACCCTGACGCCCGCCCTGCGCGTCAGCGGCACCTGGGGCGAGCTGCGCGCCGCGTACGACGCCCGCAGCGGTCTGGTGCAGGTCAGCGGCGCGCAGGCCCTCACTGCCTTCGGGCAGGACGGTCGCGTGCAGGGCCGCGCGTCCTGGGCGCCCGGACCCGCCGGGGCCTTCCGGGGTCGCGTGGACGCGCGGGGCGTGCTGGACCAGTACACCCTGGCCGTCGCCGGTCCATGGAACGGCCTGAACCTGCTCGTCACGGACGGCGAGGGCCTGCGCGCCGAGGGCACCGCCTCGCTGCCCAGCGGCCGGTACGACGTGAACGTGAGCGGCCCCCTCGGCAATGGGCTGTTCGTGGACGGGAACGTGCAGGGCACCGGACTGGAACCTCGCGGGCAGATCGCCGTGCGGGACGCGCAGGGCGGCCGGGCGGACGTGAACCTCGCGGGCTTCGACAACCTGACCCTGACCGCCCGCGGCCTGACGCTGGGCGGCCAGCGCCTCGCCGGGACCCTGAGCGCGCGCGGCGGCGTGCTGAACGGCCGCCTGGACGCCGGGCCCTTCCTGGTGCAGGCCGACCAGGGGGCGCTGCGCGTCACCGGGTCCCTGGCCGGGCAGGACATCACGGCGACCGGGCGGGTCACGCTGCCCGCCACGCTGGAGAACCTGAACGTGCGCGTCACCGGCCCGTACTTCACGGCGTCGGCCGGGGGCAGCGTCGCCGATCTGCGCGGCACCCTGACCGTGAAACCGCAGAGGTTCGAGGTGGGGCCGACCGCCGTTCAGGTGCCGGGGCAGTCGTTCCCGCTGCGCGGCTCGCTGACCGGCGCGCGCGCCACCGTCGGCGGCCTGACGTACGTGGGCGGCACCTGGGCCGGGGCGCTGGGCCTGCGCTACGCGCTGATCACCGGGCCGGACACCCGCCCGGGGACCGTGCAGCTGGCGGGGCAGGGCACGGCGACCCTGCTGGCCCTGCCCTCGGGACCGCTGACCGGGCGGGTGTCGCTGCTGCCCGCGCTGGGCGGCACGCTGAGCACCGGTCTCGCGCCGTTCACGGCGGACCTCCCGGCGAACGTGCGCGCCGCGCTTGTTCCCGGGCGGCTGGAGGTGGCCCTCAGCCCCACCAGCGCCACGGTGTTCACGAGCGGCACCCGCTACCTGGGCGACCCGCTGCGCCTGAACGCCCGCGCCCGCTGGCAGGACGGCGTGTCGGTGCAGGGCACCCTCACGCACCCGGGGTCGCGGATTCCGGTGGCGTTCAGTGACGCCGGACTGACCGTGCGCGGCGCCCTGCTGGACGCGCGGGTGCTGGGCCCGGTGCTGGACGGCGCGCGCGGCCGGATCGGCCTGAACTTCAGCGTGCCGGACCTGGATTTCACCCGCGCCAACGGCCGCGCGGACGTGAACGTGCAGGCAGCCGGTCAGACGGCGCGCGGCAGCCTGAGCCTGTCCCGTGGGCAGCTGAGCGCGAACCTCAGCAGCACCCTGGGCGGGCAGGCACTGAGCGTGCGCGGGCCGCTGTTCCCGCAGGCGAACGCCGCGCTGACCTTCGAGAACCTGCGCGCCACCCTGACGGGCCGCGCGGGACCGCAGGCGCAGGACACCCTGACCCTGCGGGTGGCCGGCGCGTATGCCGGGAAGACGGTGGACGTCACCGCGACCGGCGCGGCCCTGACCGGTGGCGCCGCCCGCGTCACCGTGGGCGGCAGCGTGGCGGGCGCGGCGCTGAACGTGACCGCCTCGCAGCGGCGCGGCGGCAGCCTGGATGACTGGACCCTGGACGGTTCGGCCAGCGCCGCCGATCTGCGCCCCCTGCTGGGTCAGGCCGGGCGGGCGACCGTCACGCTGGGCGGCACCGTGGCCGACGCGCGCCTGACCGCGCAGGGCGAGGTGGGCGGCGTGACCTTCCGCGCCCCGGCACGCTACGCGGGCGGCGTGCTGCGCCTAGACGGCGCGACCGCCGAACTGCCGCAGGGCACCGTGCGGGCCAGCGGCCCGGTCTTCCCGCAGCTGAACCTGAGTGCGCGGGCGACCCTCACGCAGGGCCTGCCCGGCACGTTCACCGCGCAGGTGCGCGGCACCCCCGTCCGGCCGGACGTGAACGTGCAGGGCGTCCTCGCCAGCGGTCCGTCGGGCCTGCGCGCCGCCGGAACGCGCGTCACGGCCCGCCTGCTGGGCGGCACGTACCGCGCGGCCTTCACGGGCGCGGCCCTGACGGGCGAGGTGCGCGGCCAGCTGGGCACCGGCGCGCTGGGCGGCCTGCAACGCGCCGCCCTGAATCTGAATGCGTCGGTCGTGAACGCGGACACCGACGTTCGTCTGCGCGGCCCGATCGGCTGGAACGCCCGCACGGGCTTCAGCGGAGCGCTGCGCGCCGTGGGGGACGTGCCGGGCGGTCCGCTGGACGCCCTGCTGGACGGCACCCCGGCGGGCGAGCTGACGGTCGCGGCCACCCTGGGCAGCGGGCTGCGCGAGGCGCGCCTGACCGGCCGCCTGCCCGCCAGTCTGCCCCTGCGGCCCGGCGGCACCCTGAACCTCGCCAGTTTCGACGTGGGCGCCCTGTGGGGCCGCGCCGACCAGGTGCGCGTGAGTGGCGCCGCCACGCTGGGCGGCCCGGACTGGAATGCCCTGAACGCCTCGTTCAGTGGCGCCGTGCAGGACGCGCAGGGTGACCTGAGCGGTGACCTGAGTGCCCGCTACGCCGCCGGGAACGCCCGCGTTCAGCTGACGGGCGCGCGCACCAGCGGCCTCGCCACGCTGGACGGGGGCCGCTACGCCGCGTCACTGCGGGTGGACGGCCTGCGGGCCGCGCGCCTGCTGCCCGCCGGGCTGGACGTGGACGCCCTGACCGTGGCGGGCACCCTGACTGCCGCCGGGACCCTCTCGGGTGGCCTGGAGGCCCTGAACGCCCAGAATCTCGCCGTGAAGGGTGAGCAGGCGCAGGCCGGGCCGTTCAGCCTGTACGGGCGGGCCGCCTTCGACCCGCGTTCGGACGTGCTGAGCGCCGACCTGAGCGGCAGCCTGCGTGACGGCGTGCTGCGTGCCCAGGGCGCGCTGCCGGGCGGGCTGCGCCTCACGGTGCGTGACCTGAGCACCGACTACCTGACCACCGCCTCGCTGGGGGACGGGCGCCTGGGCGCGGACCTGACCTTCGGGGGCCGCGCCGCCGACCCGACCGTCGCCGGGCAGGTGACCCTGACCACCCCGCAGGTCGAGGCGCTGGTGAACGCGTCGGGTCGGGTCAGCGACCCGCGCCTGAACGCCCGCGCCACCCTGCGCGGCGCGGCCAGCGGCACCGTGTACGCCGAGGCCAGTGACCTGAACCTCGCCGCCGGAACCCTCCGCGCGCGGCTGTACGGCACGGTCGCCAGCGGCGACACGCGCGCCACCCTGGACCTGAATGGCGTCTGGCCGCGCCTGAGCGGCACCGTGAACGCGGCGGTGCCGGGCCTGCCCGACCCCGTCCGCCTCACCGGAGATGGCCGCGGCGGGTACGCCCTGACCGCCGGTCGCCTCGGCGCGGGAACCGTCACCCTCACGCCGGGGCCGAACCTGATTCCTGCCCTGGCCGGACGGGTGACCGTCACGCCGCTTCCCCTGGCGGGCGGCACGGGCGACGCGACCCTGACCGCCAGCGTGGGCGGCACGCTGGTCTCCCCCACCGTGGCCGGCACGGTCGTCACGCGCGGCGCGACCCTCGCCGGGGTGACGCTGGCCGACCTGACCGGAAACTTCAGCGGCACGCCGGGTGGCCTGACCGGCACGCTGAGTCAGGCGGGCCGCGCGGTGGCCACCCTGAACGGCACCCGCGTGCAGCTGGACCGCCTGTCGGCCCGGGTCGCGGGCAGCGCCCTGGAGGTCAGTGGCGCGGCCGCCCTGGACGGCAGCGCGGACCTGACGGTGGACGCGAGCGGCCCCCTGGCGGGCCGGGTGCAGGCCACGTACCGCGCGCAGGCGCTGACCCTGCGCGGGAATCTCAGCGGGCCGCAGGCGCTGCGCGCCGCGCTGGATGTCACGGCGGACCGGCTGGGCGGCTGGCGCGGCACCGCGCGCGTGACCGGCGGACCCGCCGGGTTGCTCACGCAGCCGCTGACGCTGCGCCTGAGCGGCCCGCTGGCCTCCCCGCTGGCGCAGGGCGAGGCCGGACTGCTCGGCGCGGGCGCACGCATCGTCGCCAGCGCCCGCAGCGTGCAGGTGCGTCTCGTGGACGGCCCGCAGGCGCAGGGCAGCGGCGTCCTCGAAGCCCGCCCGGATGCGCGCGGCACGTGGGCGCTGCTGGGCACCGCCAGCCTGTCCCGCCCCGAGGGTGCCCTGACCGTCACGGCAGGCGGCACCCTGACCGACCCGCAGGCGCAGCTGTCCGTGCGGCGCGGCGAGTGGCGGGCCAGCGGCACGGCCAGCCTGAACGCCGCCGACCTGAACGTCTCCGACGGGCTGGTGGACGGCACGCTCCGCTGGCAGGCGGGCCAGCTGGCCGCGAACCTCCCGGGTCTGAACCTGGGCCGCCTGGGCATCACGGGCCTGTCGGGCCTGCTGACCGCCAGCGGCACCGTGAACACCGACACCAGCTCGGGTCGCGTAGCGCTGCAGGTGCGGGAACTGGACACCCCGTACGCCGCGCCGTACCTGGGCGTCGCCCTGCGCGGCAGCCTGGACGGCGACGTCATCCTGCGCGGCGGCCGCCCGGAGGTGAACCTGACGGCCGCCCTGAATGCCGGAACGCTGACGCTGCGCGCCGCGCAGGGCGACGCGTTCTGGACCGGGAGCGTAACCGGCCGCCTGACCCAGGGCGCCGGTACGCTGGACGTGAACGTCCGCGCCGACATGGGTGGCCTGACCGGCACGCTGGGCGCCACGGCCTACCCGCTGGAACTCGCCGGGCAGTCGGTCGCCCTGAACGGCACGGTGCGGCTGGCCGGGCAGACCTTCACGGCCGCGCTGGTCGGCGGGAACCGCACCGGGACGGTCGACGTGGACGCGTCCGGCGGCGTCGCCGACCTCATCCCGGCGCTGGAAGGCCTGCTGGCCGTGCGGCCCACCGGCGACGGGTACGCGCTGCGCGCCACGCTGGACGAACTGGAGATCCGTGACCTGAAGGTGGCACCCGCCCTGTCCGGCCGCGTGAGCGGGCAGGCCAGCCTGCGCGACGGGGGCGGCACGTTCGTGCTGCGCGCCGATCAGCTGATGGTCGGCCCGAAGACGCTGCCCGCCCGCCTGGAAGGCACGCAGGTCGGCACCGACTGGCGCATCCGCGGCTTCCTGGGCGAGTCGGACTTCACGGCCGGCCTGGGCAGCGGCGACGTATTCGGACAGGGGAACCTGCGGGGCCTGCCGGTGGGCGCGCTGGTCGGGGCGTTCACGGGCGAGGCGCCCGGCGAGGGACTGGTGACCGGCGTGGCCCGCTTCCGCTTCCCGCTGGCCGACCCGCCCGCCGGAACGCTGAACGTGGTCGCCGAACGCATCCGCGTGAGCGCCACGAGCGGCACCGGCACGGACGCCGTGACCGAGACCCTGACGGGCAGCGGCACGCTGGACTTCGCGGCGCGGGAACTGCGCGGCGTGAATATCCAGCTGGGCGGCGCCGGGACCTGGGACGTGCGCGGGCAGTACACCCGCGAGAACGTGAACCTGAGCGCCCAGTTCACGAACACCACCTTCACGCCCGTCCTGCGGCTGGTACCGGGACTGGCGGACCTGCAGCCCAGCCTGAAGGGCAGCCTGACCGTCTCGGCGGCCGGAACGTACGACCGCCCCCGCGGCCTGATCCGCGCCGAGAACCTGCAGGGCAGCGTCGCGGGCCTGAGCCTGCGCGTCCCGCAGTTCGCCGGGGACCTGCCGGACAGCGGGGCGTTCACGGCGGGCGGCCGGGTCCTGACCGGCGGCACGGTCGGCACCGACGGCGCCGTCACCCTGGCCGGGCAGCTGACGCTGGGCCGCCTGAGCGGCACCCGCGCGACCTTCACGGGCCTGCTGGCGCCGCAGGCGCTGGGCGCCCTGCCGAACACCACGGCCACCCTCGCGCAGCAGCCGGACGGCCGCTGGACGGTGGACGCGCAGAGCCGTAGCACCACGGCCGCCAGCGGGGCGGGCAGCCTGAGCCTGACCGGCACCCTGTCGCCCCGCTGGGACCTGAATCTGTCGGCGCGGAACTACAACCTGCCGCTCGCCGCGATCTACGGCCGTGAGAGCGCCCTGAACGCCGACCTGCGCGCCGTGGACGACGGCAGCGTCATCCGAGTGACCGGCGCGGCCGACTTCGCGCGGCTGGTGCTGGGCCGCGTGAACGCCCCCACGACCATTCCCGCCCCGGGGCAGAGCAGCACCGATCCCACCACCGGGCGCACCACCGACAACTTCGTCAGTCCGCTGCCCGAGCAGTTCACGACCTTCCCGCAGGAGGGCGAGGCGGCCGTGCGCGCCGCGCGGCCCTTCCTGGAACGGCTGGTGTTCGAGGACATTCCCATCAGCGCCACGAACGGCATCCGCATCGACGAGAACCTCGTGCGGGCCGAATTCACGGGCAACCTGATGCTGGCCGGGACCGGCGACCGACCGCGCCTGACGGGCAACATCCGCTCTCAGCGCGGCTTCGTGTACCTGCGGGAAAACGAGTTCGCCATCCAGTCGAGTTCCGTGACGTTCAGCGGCGACAACCTCTACCCGAAGTTCGAGCTGGTGGCCAACGGCACGGTCACGGCCGTCACGACCCGGCAACGGGTCCCGGTGACGCTGGATATCGGCGGCGAGTTCGTCACGCGCGGGAACGGCGCCACCGTGCTGGACCTGAACACCACGCTGCGCTGCACGGCCGAGGGCAGCAGCTGCGCCGATCCCGACACGGGCCTGCCGTACGGCGAACCCGAACTGTACGCCCTGGTCGCCACCGGGGTCCCGAACCTGACCGCGCTGCCCAGCAACCTGGGCGCGCTGGGCTCCAGTGCGCTGCAGACCGCGCTGAACGTCTTCGTGCTGGGCGAGTTCGAACGCACGATCGCCAACGCGTTCGGGCTGGACGTGTTCCGCCTGACGCCGCAGCTGAGCGTCGAGAACGGCACGCTGGGCGCGACCATCACGCTCGGGTCGTACCTGACCCGTGACCTGTATCTGCAGTACCAGGTGGACCTGAACGGCGAGGGCCTGATCAACGCGGAGTACACTGCGCCCGACAGCCGCTTCACGTTCAAGGTCAGCACGCCTCTCAAGGGCCTGAACCTGCAGTCGGTGCGGCCCACCTTCAGCGTCGGGTACAACGTGAACGACCGGACGAACGTGAACTTCGGGGTGGAGAACGGCGAGCGCGGCGCGGTGTTCCGCTTCGGTATCCGCTACCTGTTCGGCCGGTAGGCCCCGCCGGCCAGGGGAATGTCGCCCCTGGCCGCACAGCGCGCCGCCCCCGCAGATGGCAGGGGCGGCGCTTCAGCTGGTGCGGGTCAGGTCAGCCGACGGTGACGTTCGCGCGGGGTTCCAGCGCGTAGAAGGCCACGACGGCCACCAGGGTGCCCACCCAGCCGGGGGCGCTGCCCAGGTCCAGCTCGAAGGGGCGGCCCAGGACGGTGCTGCCCAGCTGCCCGACGAGTTTCTCGCCGGTCTGCTGCGCCACGACGTTCCAGCCGACGATGGGTTCGCCTATGAAGCCGGTCACGCGGTCCACGCCACGCAGCGTGAGCTTCTGCGCGCCGACGTTGCCGCGCAGTTCGCCGTCTTCCAGCTCGATCTTCACGCTGTCCGCGCCGACGGTGCCCTGCACGCCGCGTTCGGTGATCTCGAGGTTGATGTCTTTGCCGTGCAGCTTGCCGCCTGCGCGGCCCTTGATGGTGTCGCCGTCGATGGCGCAGCGGATGCTGTAGCCGTCCGCTCCGCCGAGGCGGCCCTTGATGAGGTCTTCCATGCGCGCGAGTATAGCGTGACTCACCCGTGCCCGGACCCGGCCGACCCCGGCACGAGACCCACCCGCTCGAAGTACACGCGGCGGGTCAACACCGGCCCGCCCTCCCCGAGCCTCACGCGGCCCACGTTCCAGCGTTCGAACAGGACGCGCAGTGCCCCGCCCAGCAGCGCCGCGCCGAACCACGCGGGCGGCTCGCCGTTCCAGCGCAGCGTGTGCCCATCCCAGGCGAGGTGCGGGCAGCCCTCGTCGTGCGCGGCCCAGAACATCCCGCCCGAATCGCCGAGGCGCTGCGCGCGGACGGTCAGGGGCGGCTCGCGAACCTCCGCGTCGAACTGCGGGGCGCTCCAGACCTGCGCGTACAGCCCGTACAGGCCCTGCTGCACGGCGTGCGCCTGGGCACGAACGCGGGCCTCCTCACGCCCGGTCAGGCTGCCGGGCGGGCGGTCCAGTTCCGCCCGCAGGGCCGAGAGCTGGGCCTCCAGCGGCGCGAGGCGCTGCCGTGGCGTGGGCGGCGGCGGCGGGGGAGGCGGGTCGCCCTGAAGAGTCGCCGCCGGGTCGAGGTACTCGCGGCTGCCCCAACCGCTCACCTCGCGCAGCGTGGCATCCTCGATCACCCACAGGCGCGTGGCGACCTCCCGCGCGAAACGCCGGTCGTGCGTGACGATCACCACCGCGCCCCCGTATGCCTGCACCGCGCCCTCCAGCGCCAGCAGCGCCTCCACGTCCAGGTGGTTCGTGGGTTCGTCCAGCAGCAGCAGGTCCGCCCGCAGGCCACTCACGAGGGCCAGCCCCGCCCGCGCCCGCTCGCCACCCGACAGCACCTCCGGGGTTTTCGGCCAGTCCTCCGCCCCGAACCCCGCGCGGCCCAGCAGGGTGTTCGCCTGCCGCCCGAAGCGCCGCTCGAACTGCGCGTGCAGCCCCTCCCCCGGCGTCAGGCCATGCCACGTCTGATCCAGGCTGGCGACCGTCACGCCCGGCGCGACCCGCAGCGCGGGCTGCGGCCCGACCTCCCCGGTCAGCGGGTCCGGCACGGGTGGATCGGGGTGCAGTTCGCCGGACAGCAGGCGCATCAGCGTGGTCTTCCCCGTGCCGTTCGCGCCCATCAGCGCCACCCGGTCCCCCTGCCGCAGCCGGAAGGCCGCGTCCGTCAGCACCGGCCGGTCCCCGTACGCCTTGCTCAGGTGCTCGCCCCACGCCACCAGCGGCGCACGCGCCGTCCCCGCCAGCAGACGCATGCGGATCTGCCGTTCCGGCAGCGGCGCCTCCGGGACGTTCTGCCGCTCCGCCCGCGTTTTCAGCGCCCGCGAGCGGCGACCCCAGCGGTCCAGCACCTCCACACTCTTCGACAGGCGCTGCGCCTCGCGTTCCCCCAGCCGCGCCGCGCGGGCCTGCGTGCGCCGCTCCAGCTCCCGCTGCGCCGACGCCCGCGAGTACCCCCCCGGATACCCGGTCGCCGCGCCGTGCTCCAGCCAGACGCTGCGCGTCGCCACCGCGTCCAGGAACTCCCGGTCATGGCTGGTCAGCAGCACCCCACCCCGGAACGCCCGCAACCACCCCTCCAGCCACTCCCGCATGCGGATATCCAGATGGTTCGTGGGTTCGTCCAGCACCAGCAGGTCCGGTTCGCGCGCCAGGGCCAGCGCCAGCGCCAGCCGCGTCCGCTCCCCCCCCGACAGCGTGCTCGCGTCCCGGTCCAGAAAGCGCGTCAGGTCCAGCATCCCCAGCACCCGCGCTACACGTGACGGCCAGCGGAACGCGTCCACGTCCTCCAGGTGCGCGTGCAGCGCCGACCAGCGCGCCAGCACCTCCGGATCACCCAGGTTCGCCTCCAGCTCCAGCAGGCTCACCTCCAGCGCCCGGTACGGATGAGCCGCGTCCACCAGCGACCGCACACTCCGCCCCACCGGATGCGCGTGATGCTGCTCCAGCACCGCCACCCGCAACCCATCCGCGCGCCAGACCTCACCCTCCTCCGGCACCCGCTCCCCGGTCAGCACCCGCAGCAGCGTCGTCTTCCCCGCCCCGTTCCGACCCAGCAACGCCACCCGCTCACCCAACGACACACCCACACTCACGCCGTCCAGCACCACCCGCTCGCCGAACAACACCGACACGTTCGACGCAGCAATCAGGGAGGACGGCACAGACACGCCCGCAAGGCTAACAGAAGGGCCCGAACAAGAAATGCGCCGAAGGGCTCAGAGGGGAGCCAGCTATTCCGAAATCATTTCCTCCAGCAACCGGTCTCTGATTCTCTCGGCCCACTGCTTTCTCTCCAGGCTCAGGGCGAATTCCGGCCGCATGAACCAGCGGTCGAACTCCTGTGGCAGGGCTGGGAAGCGCTCGAAATCCCACGCTCCATCATCGGAATACACGACGCCATGGGTCAGCTCCGCCAAAGCGGAGGCGAGACAACCGTACAGAATGTTGATCAGTGCCGGCTGCCCCGCAGAGCGTCGGAAGTACCACCAGTGTCCGCTGATCCGCGCGGTATCGAACACAGCGGAGAGATCAGTCCTATCTGCTTCAATAGGCAGCCCGAAAGTCTGCTCGAACCCCTCCAAGTCAAGTTGCTTGAAGTAAGCACTGGTGCCTCCAGCCACGTCCTGCACCGTAAACCAGAAGTAGGCGTTCGCCGTGCAGGCAAACGGCGCATCGAGAAGCAGGCCCTGATCCTCGTGAGTGCCGCTGGTCAGGAGCTGAACCTGAACGGGGTTGCTCTGAGGAAGCCCCATTTCTCTCAGGTACGCGTCCAGCTTGACACGCCCCAGCGAGAGCACCTGGCGCGTCGTGGGCAGTTCCACCCGGCCCGGGTAGACGTCGAATGTAGTCGCCACGAAATCAGGGTGACACACCCACGCGATCCACCATTACACTTTCCACCCGTCCGCTATCCTGTGTCGGATGTCGGTCGTGCCTCACCCTGCCCCTGAAATGCCTTCTTCCGCGCCGTTCGTGGTGGCGGCGCTGTATCAGTTCCGGGCGGTGGCGGACCCGGCTGGTCTGCGGGAGCGGCTGCTGGCGCTGGGTGAGCAGGAGGGGCTGTGCGGGACGTTGATCGTGGCGTCCGAGGGGATCAACGGGACGGTCGCGGGGAGCCGCGCGGGGATCGACGCGTTGCACGCGGCGCTGCTCGCGGAGGGCTTCGCGGGGCTGGAGTACAAGGAGTCCGGCGCGTCGGCGCAGCCTTTTAAGCGGTTCAAGGTGCGCCTGAAGCGGGAGATCGTGACGCTGGGCGTGCCGGTCGCGCCGGAGCGGGAGGTCGGGCAGTACGTCGAGCCGGGTGACTGGAACGCGCTGATCGAGTCGGAGGACGTGGTCGTGATCGACACCCGCAACCGGTACGAGGTGAAGGCCGGGACGTTCCGGGGCGCGGTGGATCCGGGGATCGAGTCGTTCCGGGAGTTCCCGGCGTGGCTGGACGAGCACGCGGAGGAGTTGCGGGGGAAGCGCGTGGCGATGTTCTGCACGGGCGGGATCCGCTGTGAGAAGAGCACAAGTCTGCTGCGGCAGCGCGGGTACCGGGACGTGTTTCACCTGCGGGGCGGGATTCTGCAGTACCTGGAGGACGTGCCGCAGGAGCAGAGTCGCTGGGACGGCGAGTGTTTCGTGTTCGATGGGCGCGTGACGGTCGGGCATGGCCTGCGGGAGGGCGCGGCGGTGATGTGTCACTCGTGCGGCTGGCCGCTGGGTGAGGCCGAGCGGGCGCACGCGCTGTTCGAGGAGGGCGTGAGTTGCGAGCACTGCCATGCGCGGACCACGTCGGAGCAGAAGGCGGCGTTCCGGGAGCGGCAGCGGCACTTTGACCGGCAGGTGCAGGAGGGGTGCGGGGCGTGACGGTCGCGTGAGGCGGCGCGGCGCGGTGGTCGTCCTGGCGGGCCTGGGAGTGGGCGGCGCGCTGCTGCTGGCTCAGCCCCGCCCGGTCACGCCCGTGCCGGGCAGTGCGGAGGTGCGGTTCGTGCAGGACATGCGCGTGCATCACGAGCAGGCGGTCACCATGAGCGTCCTCGCACTGAAGGTCGCGCGGGATCGCTCGGTGCGTTCCCTGGCGCTGGACATTCAGCTGGGTCAGGAGGAGCAGAACCGGCAGATGGAGGCGTGGCTGCGCCGCTGGAACGCCCCGGACGGCGCCCAGCCTGACGCAATGCACGCGGGCATGATGGGCATGGCGACGCGGGAGGACCTCCTGTCGCTGAAGACCCTGCCCGTCCGGGAGGCCGAAACACAGTACCTGCGCCTGATGCGCCGCCACCACCAGGGCGCACTGCTCATGGCCCGGCCCCTCACGGGCAGCGGTCAGCCGCTCGTCGCTGGCCTCGCCCGGCAGGTGACTGCCACGCAGACCGGCGAGATCCGCACCCTGGACAGCCTCCTGCACGCACGGGGCGCGCAGCCCCTACCCGCACCGCACGGCATGGAGCACTGAACGAGATCAGAACTGGACTGATTGGAATTGCACCCAGGCTTCACACCACAGGGGGGATATGGAAACGATTCTCAGCCTTGGCAGCAGACGGAAGTTCACTCTCTGGCGGTTTGATGCCAGTCACCGACGACTTCTCCTCCGCAGTTCACTTGAACAGAACAAACCCCACCCGACCAGAATCGATCTCCTCTTCTCGCACGTTGTGCGCATAAACATCCCAACATTCATCGATCTAGATACCGTGCGCGAGGTTCACTCTGAACTCTTAGATGTTCTTCTCCCGAATCACTTCATGGGTCAGGCCAACAACGACAAAGTGTACGGGTTCTATCTCGAGGAAAAGCTCGTGGGTTATGTGGTCGCCAAGTGGCACATTCTGTCCGAGGACACGGCAAAAGCCTCCGAAAAATCCTCTGAGTACCACATCAACTTGATCACTGGCTGGGCCACTCTAAGTGACGGGTAGGCGTGGCTTCGGATGCTCAACGCGTCAGCCCTTCTGCCCTTCGGTCTTTTCAACCTCTGCGGGAAGGGGTGCGGGGAAGATCAGGGCGCTGAGCGCGACGCCGCCGAGGGCGGTCATGACGGCCACGCCGAGCCACAGTTCGAGGCTGAGGCTGGTCTGGCCGCGCCACACGGCGTCCCCGAGGTACGGCACCCAGACGCTGAGGGGCAGGAGGAACGCGAAGGCGCGCAGGTGCCAGGGGCGGGCCGGGCTGGGGCGCAGGAGGGCGTGCCACACGTCGATCAGGAGGCCGGTGGCGACGGCCAGCAGGGGCACGCGGATGTTGCCGGGGAGGATCATGAGGGTCATGCCGAGGTTCGTGACGCCGTACATGACCGCGACTGAGCCGAATGGCAGGGTGAAGCGGCGCAGCAGAAGCAGGGGCGGCGCGGCCATGATGACGGCCGTCAGGAGGATGGTACCCAGTTCCCCGCGTGTCTGCACGTAGCCCATTCCCTGCGGGACGGTCAGGAGGCCCCACAGGTACATGTGCATGAACGCGGTCATGGCGAGCAGGCTGGTGGCACTCAGGGTGGCGACCCAGCGGATGGCGGGGCGGGCGGCGCGCGGCTCAGTGCTGCGCCACGCGGCGTTCAGCGGGGACGCCGCGATCAGCATCGCGCCGAGGAACAGCAGGAGGTGCGTGGGGGACAGCAGCGCCTCAATGCCGACCTCGATGCCCAGCACGGTGTGCCACGTCAGGTCACCGACGCCGCCCAGCGCGAAGATCGGCACGCCCAGCGCGGCGAGGTGGTACCCGTCCGGGAAGGCTCTCAGGCCGCGTCGACCCTCGCGCCAGCCCTGCGCCGCGAGGAACAGGCACCACCCGGCGACCGCCAAGAAGCCGCTGTAGAACGCGGCGTGCCAGGGTGTGAAGAACGTCTCCAGCGTCTCGCCGAACTGGTTGTGCGCCCAGCCATCCGTGAACACCCCCGCGATCAACCACCACGCCAGGGCGATGGTGACGAGGTTCTGGCGGGTGGTCGCGCGCCCGGAACTGGCGGTCACGGTCGGGCTCGGGACAAGCGTGGACGTCATGCCGCAGTGTATGCGTAGGGTGCGGGCGAGTTCAGCGCCATTCGGGTGTGGCGCCGGTCCGGGTCAGCGCAGCGCCGTTCCGAGCTGCACCAGCCACACGCGACTGGGCGCTCCGGTGGTGTTGTCGCCGATGCCGAAATCGTTGTCGTTCGTCAGTGCCACCACGCTCGGCGTGACGAGGACCACCCCCTCCAGCTTGTCGTCCGTGATGCCGGCGTCCGTCGACTGGAAGACCAGGGTGCGGGTACTGGCCCTCACGCCCAGCGCACTCAGTTCGGGTGCGGCTTCCAGTGTCAGGGTGGACTCGTCGGTGCGGTTCAGGATGTCGGTAGCGGCGCTGAAGTCCTCCACGTACAGCCGCACGAGGCCGCTGGCGCGTTCCAGCAGCAGCAACTTGTTCCCGCTGATCCAGGTGGTGTCACTCACCTTCAGGTCTGCCTGCTTCTTGCTGGCGGGGTAGTCGCTGATGGAGCTGCCGAGCGTGAGGTACTCCCCGGTCACGCGGGCGTTCAGGGGGTCCGTCACGTCGAGCTTCAGGGTGCGCAGCACGCGGCTCGCGGCGTACGCAGGGGTCTTCGTGTCGCCCATGGGACTCTGAAGGGTCACCCAAGCGGTCTTCCCGTCCGCGCTGAGGCTGAGGTTCTCGAATCCCCGGTTGACGCGGCGATTCAGGTACACGCCGGGCAGGATGGGCCGCACCGGGTACGCCGCGCCGTCCAGGGTCTTGCCCTGCGGGGTGTACCGGATGAGCACGTCGCCCTGCGCGCTGAGTACGGCGACGCTGGGGCTGGTTTCCTCCGCCACGAGCAGGCGCCCGTCCGGGAACCGGGCCAGGGCCTCGGTGTCCATCCCATTGACGTTGAACGGCAGGGGTGTCGTGGCGGCCGCGCTCCTGAACGGCAGTTCCTCACCAGTGACGTTGGTCAGGCCCGTGATGCCCTGCCCGTCACGGTCACGCAGGGGACGGTACTCGGTGGGGACGATCCGGGCGCCGTCCACTCGGAAGCGCACCAGGGTCGGCGAGAACTGCGGCAGTGGGAAGGTCTTGCCGTCCACCTTGCCCGCCGCGTCGAGGTGATCCTCGTTGGGGCCGCGGTCCGTGATGCCCAGGAACGATCCGTCGGGCAGCACGGTCAATCCGCTGCCGATGGCGGGCAGGTCGGTGCTGCGCAGCCCGTTGACCTTCGAGCTGGCCAGCTGGGCGTCGCTGTAGCCCAGCGCGGTGAGGCTGGTGGCGGGCAGGCTCGCAGAGCGCAGCACCCGGACCTTTCCGTCCGCCGTCGGCGTGCCGGGCAGCCCGTCCCCCGCCTCGGTGAGAGAACAGGCGCTCAAGGTCAGAGCACCGAGAAGTGTGAACAGACCTGCGCGACCGGCCGTGTGGATGAACATGCCCGTCACGGTACGGGTCGTCTGTCAGACGGCGTTCAGATCAGACCGCCCGCTGCGCTACTGCCGCGCCTCGCTGACGTCGAGAATCCCGGTGAAGTCCTTGTAGTCGAGCACCAGTTCATACGTGCCGTTGCGGCCCTTGCCCATGGCGTTCAGCGCCCATTTGCCCTTGGGGCACACCTGCCCGGCGACCTGCTGGCCGCTGGGGTCCAGCAGGCGCACCGTGACGTTGCCCTTCCGGACATCACAGACCCCACGGACACCGACCGACTGATTATTCTCGAAGGCGTTGAATCCATAGCGGCTCTCTCCGGTTGCATTGAACATGTAGGTGGGCGTCAGGGTGACGTAACCGAATCGAAGTCCGAACGTGAAGTACATCAGCGTCAGGACCAGAGCCAGGGCAGCAATCAGCAACCGCATTGATCAGAGTGTACCCTCATTGATCCGCCACGGAGCGCACATGCCTTTTGAACCGGCATCAACAAAGGCGGGGCTCCTGCCGTGGATCGGGTTCAGCTGCGTGGCCGTAGATTCCACGTGGATCGTTCCATGCGGCGGTCAGACCGGCGACGCCGCGCCGCAGCTGGTCCGGGGTCAGGTGCGCGAAGCCCAGCAGCACGGCGGGTGGATGGTCACCCTGGACGAGCGGCGCGACCGGACTGAGCGCCACGCCTTCCGCAGCGGCGCGTGCCACGGCCTGGGCTTCCATCCAGCCGGGTGGGAGCGGCAGGTAGAGGTGCAGGCCTCCGGGTGCCGGGCGGGGCGTCCAGCCCGGGAGGCGGGTGGCGAGGTCCTGCACGAGCACGTCGCGGCGGTGGGTGAGGACCGTGCGGGCGCGGCGCAGGTGGCGGCTGTACGCGCCGCTGGCGAGCACGTCCGCGAGGGCCAGGGCGTCCAGGCGGCCCGGCACGCGGTCGGTGAGGGGCCGGGTGGCGGCCAGGACGCGCACCACGTCCGGCGGGGCGGCCAGGAAGCCGCTGCGGGTGACGGGCGCGAGGCTCTTGCTGAACGAGCCGAGCAGGATCACGCGGTCGGGCGCGACGCCCTGCAGGACGGCGGGGGGGCGGGCGGCGTGGTACAGGTCGGCGGCGTAGTCGTCTTCCAGAATGAACGCGCTGCCGCGGCGCGCCCAGGTGATGAGTGCCTGGCGCCGCGTGGCGGGGAGCGCGGCGCCCGTGGGGTACTGGCAGCCGGGTGTGACGTACAGCAGGGTGGCCTGACTGGGCAGCCGGTCCGGCTGGACGCCCTGGTCGTCCACGGGGACGGGCTGCACCTGCGCGCCGGTGGCGGCCAGCGCGGCTCGCGCGCCGGGGTACGTGGGGTCCTCGACGGCGGCGACCCGTCCGGGCTCCAGGAAGACGCGGGCCAGGGCGTCCAGGGCGCCCTGCGTGCCGCCGGTCAGGAGGATCATGTCGGGCGTGACCTGCGCGCCCCTTTCGGCGTTCAGGTGGGCGGCCAGCGCGCGGCGGGTCTCCAGCGGTCCCAGGGGATCGTCGGGCTGTCCGGCGCGCAGGGCCTGCGCGGCGCGGCGGGCCAGCGCCTGCGTCCATGCGGCCTCCGGGTATAGCTCGGGGACGGGCTGACCGACGCGGAAGTCCACGAGGTACTCACCGCCCGCGTCCTCGATCTGTCCGGCCAGGGCGCGCTGGGCCCAGGCGCTCAGGGGCAGCGCGGCGGCCTGGGATTCGGGCGGGGCGTGCGCGGGGACACTGACGCGGGTGCCGCTGCGGCCCTGCGCCTGCACGTAGCCTTCCAGTTCCAGCTGCGCCAGGGCGTCCACCAGCGTGTTGCGCGCCACGCCCAGGTGCTCCGCGAGGCGGCGGTGCCCGGGCAGTCGCGTGCCTTCGGGCAGCAGGCCGCGCGTGATCGCAGTGCGCAGCGCGCGGGTGACCTGCGCGTGGCGGGTCTCGCCGGGCTGCGCGGGCGGGAGGGTCAGGGCGTCCAGCCAGCCGGGGGCCGACAGGTCCGGGCTCAGCGGAATTCCCGTTCCAGCCACGCGCGCTGCCCACCCTCGGCCTCCAGGGCCTGCCCGGCAGTGTCCAGGAAGCGGTCGCGGGCCGCCTCTGCCTGCTCGGAGGTGATGCCGTGCGCGGCGGGGTCGCGCAGCAGCTCGCGCAGCAGCGGGAACACGGGCACGCCCGCGTGCAGCGTGCCGTTCACGGTCACGTCGGCGGGCCACTTCAGCAGCCAGTCCAGCGCGTACGGGGCGGGTTCCAGCACGCACCCGCCGGGGTACGGGATGCGGCCGGGGGTGGGGAAGGTCACGGCGTCGGTCATGCCCTCAGCATGCGCCGCGCGGGGCAGCGTGAACAGGAGGTGCGGCAACCATCCGTGCCGCACCTGCGTACGGTGAGGTATGTCACTCGGACCTCTTGAACTCGTGATGCTGCTTCTGGCCGCCCTTTTGATCGCTCTGCTGGTGGCCCTGCCGCTGATGTGGTTGATGCGAGGCTCCCGGAAACGTACTGCACTTCAACGGCAGGTGGATGATCTGCGCGACCGCCTGGAGCACCTCGAACGACCCTGAATGCACGAGGGGCGGCGGGCCTCTCCCCCATCTCGGAGTGACCCGCCGCCCCTCGTGCCGGGTGCTTACCCGACGGCGGGCGAGGTCTCCAGCGCGCTGAGGACGGCGCGGGTGAAGGTCTGCGTGTCGGCCCTGCCGCCCAGGTCGCGGGTGGGGTGTTCACGCAGAGCCAGGGCGACGGCGCGGTCGATCTGATTGGCGCCCTCGGGGCGTTTGAGGCCGTGGCGCAGGAGCATCCCGGCGCTCATGATCGCGGCGGCGGGGTTCGCGACGCCCTTCCCGGCGATGTCGGGGGCGCTGCCGTGGATGGGTTCGAACAGGCCCGCGCCATCCCCCAGGCTGGCGCTGGGCATCAGGCCGAGGCTGCCGGGGATCACGGCGGCCAGGTCGCTGAGGATGTCGCCGAACAGGTTCTCGGTGACGATCACGTCGTAGCGGCTGGGGTCGGAAACGATCAGCATGGCGACGCTGTCCACGTACTCGTGGTTCAGGTGGATGCCGCGGTACTCGCGGTCGCGCAGGGCGGTGACGTCGCGGCGCCACAGTTCGCTGACCTCCAGCACGTTGGCCTTGTCCACGCTGGTGACGCGGCCCTTGCGCTGCTCGGCGGCCCAGAAGGCCACGCGGGCGACGCGTTCGACCTCGGGGGTGGTGTAGCGCATGGTGTTGTACGCGGTGTCCCCGTCGATCTTGCGGTCCCCGTCGAAGTACACGCCGCCCAGCAGTTCACGCACGATCAGGATGTCCACGCCGCGCGCCAGTTCCGCCTTCAGCGGCGAGAGGTGTTCCAGGCCCGGCTGGACGCGCACGGGGCGCAGGTTCGCGTAGCACCCGAGCGCCTTGCGCAGCGCGAGCAGGCCGCTCTCGGGGCGCAGGTGCCGGGGCAGGAGATTCCAGGCGCTGTCCTGCGCGCCGCCCACCGTGCCCAGCAGCACCGCGTCCGCGTCTTTCAGGGCGTCGCGGGTGACCTGCGGGAACGGGTCGCCATGCGTGTCATAGGCGATCCCACCGATCAGGTGTTCCTCGATGGTGACGTCGGGCGCGACCTCGCGCAGGACGGCGACGGCGGCGGCGGTGACCTCGGGGCCGATCCCGTCGCCGGGCAGGGTGACGATCTTAGGCATGCTGTTCCTCCTGGCCGGGGTGGCCGTGACCGGCCTGAGTGGAGTGGGCATTCAGGGTCTCGGCTTCCAGCGCCGCCTGATCGTTCGCCTTCATGTACTCCAGCCAGCCCCCAGCCTTCTGCACGTCCAGCGCGAACTGCGGAACGGGCACGAACGTGAGGCTCTGCCCGGTGCGGGTGTTCGTGATCGTGCCGCCCGTCAGGTCCAGGTCGGCCGGGTCGCCATCCTGGAAGGCCTCCACGATGCCGTCGCATTCCAGCGCCAGGAAGCCGTTGTTGATGCTGTTGCGGTAGTAGATCCGCGCGAAGTTCGGGGCGATCACGGCCGCTACACCCGCACCGCGCAGCGCCCACACGGCGTGCTCGCGGCTGCTGCCGCACCCGAAGTCCGCTCCGGCCACGATGATGTCGCCGGGTTCCACGCGCCGCACGAAGTCCTTGTCGTAGTCCTCCATGGCGTACTTCGCGAGTTCGCTTTCCACGTCGGTGGTCAGGTGGCGGGCGGGGATGATCTCGTCGGTGTTGATGTGATCACGGGCAAACACGTGCACTTTAGGCATGGTGACCTCCGGGGGTGGGGGGCGACCTCAGGATCGGGTCGCCGGACGTGATTGAGTTGTGGAACAGGGCCACGGCGACCGTGCCCAGGACGGAGAGGCCGAAGCCCAGCCAGGGCCAGCCGCTCAGGTGGCCGCGCAGGATCAGGGTCAGGCCCAGCAAGAGGCTCAGGACTGTGACGGCAGCCCAGACCAGCAGGGCGTAGGGAAACGGCAGATGCGCCCAGAGGGGCATCTCGCGGGAGGTGTACAGCGCCAGGATCACGCCGAGCAGCAGCGGGCCACTGACGGAGGCGAGCGGCGCGCGCCTTCCCTGACCGGGCACCCGGCACGCCATCCAGAGCGCGAACAGTGCGGCTCCGGTGACGAGCAGGCCGGGCAGGTCCATGTCAGTTCAGCCCGCCGGGATGGGCGACGGCGCTGAGTTCCTCGGGGAGTTCCTCGTCGTACAGGTCGCGCCAGGACTGACCGTCGAAGGTCACCTCGGATTCCATGAAGGTCTGCGCGAGGGGGTCCGGGTCAGTCAGGGCGTCCAGGGGAATGTCGAGGCGCACAGCGGTCGGGACGGGCAGTTCGGTACCGTCGGGGATGACGAGTTCCTCGGCGTAGACGTTCTCCAGCATCTGCCGGGTCCATCTGGCCCAGTCGTCGGGGGTCCCGGCGCCGGTCGTGTCGCGCAGTTCGGTCCTAAGGCGCTCGGCGTGCTCCTCGGGAATCTCGTTCTCGTCCCATTCGACGCGGCCGTCGGCGTACACGGTGACGGGCACGGTCTCCAGGTCGAAGATGTCGGCGAGTTCGGCGGGCAGGCCGCCCTCGAAGGTCTGACCGTCGGCGTACGACACCCACTCCTCGCCGTCCAGGGAGTAGGCGGCGCTGCCCTCCTGCGGGACAACCTCCACGTTGCCGAGCACCGCGAAGGCGCGGCTGAACGGCGTCTGCAGGGGCGCGGGCTGCGTCAGGTCGAACACGACGCGCTTGGCGACCGGGCTCTCGTCCCCGGCGTCCGGGGCGAGTTCGCGGTGGATGTCCAGCCAGTCGGCGTCGGTCTCGCCGTGGTACTCGCGGGCGAGTTCCTCGATGGCTTCGAGCAGGTCGGCCGGGGGTTCGGGGTCGATGTCGGTGCGGCCCTCGCGGTACTGCTCGACGGTCAGCGAGGCGACGGTCTCGCCGGTCAGGCGCGCGGCGGGGTGGGTCAGGAGGCGGCGCACGGCGACGTTCGGGTCGGCGCTTGCGGGAAAGGTCTCCCAGCGCTGTCCGTCGAAGGAGTGCTGCACGCCGCGCAGGCGGACGTGCCCGCCGTCCACGCGGATGTCGCCCTCGTGAGGCTGCCCGCCGGTCGTGAGTTCCCCCGCGACGTGCCGGTGCGGCGCGACCGGGAGGGCGGCGACGTCCTCGGCGGTGGTCAGCGTGCCGTCCACCCGGCCGTGCAGCACGAGCTGCGTGCGGAACTGGCTGTCCCACGCGGCGCCGTACGGCAGGGCGAGGCGCAGCGCCTGTTCGATCTTCCCGCGCAGCGCGGCGTCGTCGGGCGCCTGCGTGAACGTCAGCGTGCCGTCGGCGTCCAGTTGCGCCTCGAACGGATGGACGGTGGGCATCAGACCCAGTTGTTTGCGGCGTTTGGCTTCACCCATGGTGCACCCAGCTTACTCGCGAGACGCGAGCAGCAGCCCTCCGAAGCCCAGCATCAGCGTGCCCGCCACGCGGTCCACGGCCCGGCGGGCGCGCAGGTAGGCGCGCTGCATGGGCGCGGTGGACATCCCGGCGGCGACCAGCGCGAACCAGCCGAGGCTGAGGCCCACGATCACGGCAAACGCCGCGAGTTTCAGGCCGGTGCCCGCGTGCGCGCCGAGCACGCCGCTGAACACGCTGCCGAAGAACACGGCGGCCTTGGGGTTGCTGATGTTCGTCAGGAACCCGGCGCGCAGCGCCGCGAGGTCGCTGATCGGCGCCTGGATGGGCGCGGCCTGCGCGTCGGGCCGGGCGCTGCTGCGCCAGAGGTTCACACCCATCCACAGCAGGTACGCGCCGCCCGCGACCTTGACCGCGCCGTGAATCCACGGGAACGCTTGGAACAGCAGTCCGATGCCCAGCAGGGCCAGCGCCGCCCAGCACGCGATGCCCAGCACGACGCCCAGTCCGGCCAGCAGGGCCGCGCGGCGGGTGCGGGCCAGGGCGGTCTGGCTGACGAGCAGCACATCCGGCCCCGGAATGACGAGCACCACCGTGTGGATGGCCGCGACGGCCAGCAGTATGTTCAGGTCCACGCCTCTCTCCCCCTCTCGTCCGTTGCTCAGTCGGCGGCGTTGATGGTGTCGTTGTACGCGCGCGGGTCGCTGATGAAGCCCGCGACGGCGCTCGCGGCGACGGTGGCCGGACTGGCGAGGTAGATCTGCGCACTGGGGTCGCCCATGCGGCCCACGAAGTTGCGGTTCGAGGAGCTGATGCACACGTCGTCCGGCCCCAGAACGCCGGAGTGCATGCCCAGGCACGCGCCGCAGCTGGGATAACTGACGCTGGCCCCGGCGTCCACGAAGATCTCCAGCAGCCCCTCCTGGGCGGCCTGTTTCCAGATGGCCTGCGTGGCGGGCACGACGATCATCTGCACGCCCTCGGCGACCTTGCGGCCCTTGAGGATGCGGGCCACGTCGCGCAGGTCGCTGATGCGGCCGTTCGTGCAGCTGCCCACGTACGCGTGCGTCACGGCGATGCGGTCACTGCCCGCCACGCGCCCGTTGCTGGGGATGTGCGGATACGCGACGGTCGGCTCGACCTGCGCGGCGTCCACCTCGACGATCACCTTGAAGCTGGCGTCCGCGTCGGACTGGTACTCAGTGTACTGATCAGGGGTGACACCGCGGGCGCTCATGTACACGCGGGTGGTGTCGTCCACGGCGACGATCCCAGTCTTGCCCCCGGCCTCGATGGCCATGTTCGTCAGCGTGAAGCGGCCCTCCATGTCCAGATTGTCGATGTAGTCCCCGACCCACTCCATGACCATGTAGTTCGCGCCGTCCGCACCGATGCGCTTGATGACCTCCAGCACGATGTCCTTGGGCGTCACGCCCGGCTGGGCCTTCCCGGTCACGCGGATCAGCATGGTTTCGGGCACCTTGAACCACACCTTCCCGGCGTAGATGGCGCCCGCGAGGTCCGTGCTGCCCACGCCGGTCGCGAAGGTGCCCAGCGCGCCCGCGTTGCAGGTGTGGCTGTCGCCGCTTACGAGCGTCTGGCCGGGTTTCATCAGGCCGGTGTTCTCCAGCACCACGTGCGCGATGCCGCCGCGTCCCACGTCGAAGAAGTGCTTGATGCCCTTCTCATGCACCCAGCTCTTGAGCTTCTGGTACATCTTCGCGGCCTTGATGTTCATGGCCGGGACGGAGTGGTCGGGCACCGCGACGATCTGGTCGGGGTTGAACACCTGATCCATGCCGCGTTCCTCGAGCATGCGCAGCGCGGCGGGCGTGGTGATCTCGTGGCACAGCACCCAGTCGGTGCGGCACTCGATCAGCTGGCCCGGGACGACGTGGTCGTGCCCGCTGTGCGCGGCGAGGATCTTCTCTGCAATCGTCATTCCCATGATGAAACCTCCCCCAGGAAAGACACGCCCCCGGTCGCTGTTCGCTTCCGGGGGCGTGTGGATGAACGCTGGGCTGCGCTCAACGCCCCCAACGAAGAAGAAGCACCGCGGCGGGCGCACTCTGTCGTCGTGAACGGTTGAACATGCCCGGAGTCTACGAGAGTGCCGGAGCAGGCGGGGCGCAGGTGTGTAGACGGGCCGCAACGGTCAGGTACCATCCGATCTCCAGAGCTGTGAAATTTCCGACACCACCATGCGGCATGTAACGCAGCTCACTCAAGGTTCAGTCATTAGAATCCTGAGTGGTTATGAAACGCCTTCAACTCCCGACCGCCATGCTCGGCCTGACCGTCCTGCTCACAGCCTGCCCGCAACCCCCCGCACCAGATGCCACCGTCAGTCTGACCGTCGCCCTGACTGGCGTCACCAGCGCGCCCATCAAGATCACGAACACCACGACCGGCGCGGCACTCTTCGACGGCAACCTCGACACCGGGAAGGTCTTCACGAACCTGACGGCCGGCACCACCGTGAAGATCGAACCCGGCGCCGTCAACGGCTTCACCACGCCCCCCGCCCAGACGGTCACCCTGGACGCCAGCAAGACCGTGACGGCCGAATACAAGGCGCTGTCCGGCGCCGCCGTGCAGGCCACCCGCATTCAGGGGGCCGTGGCCGACCTCCCCACCGGGGCCGCCATCGGCGTCCTGGGCAACAGCTACGAAGTCGACACCAACAACGAGGTCGCCGTCAGCAGCAGCGGTCTCGACCTGCCGCTGACCCGGGCGCCCAGCAGCCGCCTGTCCACGCTGCTGCCCACCGGCAACTCCGGCTGCCAGGCCACCGTCACGGCCAGTGCCAACCCGAACATCGCATTGTTTACCGAGGTGAACCTGCTCAGCTCGAAGATGGATTACCTGGGCACCGTGACCGAGCAGATCGTGGCTGGCGGCACCATGACCGGTAGCAGGGTCGCGCGTCTGTACAGCGACCGCGCCGCGACGGTCAAGGGAACCCTCACCTGCCCAGCCTCGAACAGCGCGACACTCACCGTCAATCTCGACGTCACCCTGACCGCCGGTTGGAACGCAGTGGAGTACGCGTCTGGGCAGAACCAGTTGACCATCAGGACGCTGGGTGGTAGCGCCCGCAGCACCCTGAAGGCCACGCGCGCGCCGGGCGCGGTCAGCATCGCCCTGCAGAAACCTGTCGAGTTCACCTCCGATGCGGACGTGGCCGTCGCAGCCCAGATCTACCAGGACGGCGGCTACACCGGAGAGATCAGCCTGAGCACCAATGTTCCCGGACTGACCGTCGAACCCAAGACCGTCACGCTGACAGCCGCGAACCTGAACAGCCAGGCCGCGGGCGTGGCCGCGTACCTGCGCCGACTGGGCGTGAACCCACAACGCCTGGACACCACACTCACCTTCCGCTACAACGGTTCCAGCAACCTCAGCCTCACGCCGTTCCAGATCGTGGCACGTGACGCATCAGGCAAGCAGGTCGGGATCGGCTACAGCAGCGTGACCGTCACCCGCCCGGGGCTGACCGTATCGCTCTTCCCCTCGGAAGTTCAGATGTACCCCGGTGATACCCGCGACGTCAACGTGACGGCGTACGGTATCGGCGGATTTACCGGCAGCGTCACGTACACTCTGACCGGTCTCCCTGCTGGCCTGAGCGCCCAGCCTGTCACAGCCAATCTCAACGGTTCTTCGTTCGTGACCCTGAAGGTCGTAGGAGACGGAACCGTGAAACCCGGCACGTACCCGGTGACCGTCACGGCGACCAGCGCTGATAAATCCGCGACGACCACGGGGAAACTGATTGTCAATGCCCCCACCATCAGCGTGGCGTTCACCGGCTATGGGTATTCCGTCTCGCAGGGGGAGACGACCAGCATCCCCGTTTCGGTCTCCTCAAGCAACGGGTTCAGCGGCACCACGACCGTCACCTTGACTGACCTGCCGGCCGGCGTGACCGCCACTCCTAAGACCGTCACGGTCACGCCCGGCGCCTCCACACAGGTCATGCTGCCCATACAGGCCACCAGTGACGCCACTCTCGGCAACGCGACCATCAAGGCCAGCAGTCCCAACCTCGACCCGAACGCCTACGCCTCACCGACCGTCACGCTGAGTGTCCGCCCCGCGCGGGTGGCGCTACCTGTGCAGAGCTCGATTTCAGGCGTTGCTCCGGCCAGCAGTGGGCTGTGGGTCGCCTCCGAAGGCTCATATGATCCCTCCAAGAACTCCTACATGTTCCAGGTGACACGCGTTAGCTCTGCCGGCGACACCCTGACCAGCGCCTCCGTCGCCGGCAGCTACTCCGTTCGACTGATCAGCACCGTCAGTGGCGTGCTGGCCCTGAACGCAGACAGCTCCGCTCCCACAGTCTCACAGGTGACCGATACCGGCACAGTGACGGCACTGCCTACCCCGGCGCTGGGCAACGTCACGGCCATGAGCAACTCGACCGACAGTCAGGGTCGCGTCTGGTTCATTCAGTCGAGATACGACGCGGGAGCCGTTACCTTCAGCCTCAACACCTGGACACCCAGCACCGGCGCCATCTCCCCAGTCAACCTGGCCGTGTCGAATTTCAGTTCGTACGGCACACAGAATTTCTTCTTCAGCCCTGACCGCAAGCAGCTGATGCTGATCATGCCCGGTTACCCTGGCAGCATCTACCGGATTGACACGGCCACCCTTCAGGCCACCAAAGTCGAGACCACAGTGCAGGCCACGAGTGCCGCCGTCACCAACAGCGGCGCGGTGTGGCTCTCCGCCTACAGCACCCTGAGCCGCGTGAACAGTGACGGCACGGTCACCCAATTTGACAGCGTCAGCAGCGGAGAACTGCTGGGCTTCGACCTGAAAGCCGCAGACGTACTGTGGGGCCGCGACTCGTCGGGCGTGTACCGAGTGGACATCAGCGCGGCCAAACCCGCCAGCACCTTTGTCTCACTGGGGAACGTGAAGGGCGCGGCGCTGAACGCAGAAGGCGGCGTCCTGGCCGTGTGGAGCTCCGATTACAACGCTCCAGTCTCTGTTTCTCGGATCAAGTGACGTTCGAAGCACGCGTGACCTGATCACCGCCCTCACCTGAACGCTCGGACCGGCCACCCACAAGGCCGGTCCGCTCTCGTCCAAAAGGGCGCCTGACGGGGGCCCTCGCAGCAGAAGTCACAGCGGTTTTCTCTTCTGCGGCAGGACCAACAGCACGCCCTTCAGCTCCACTTCCAACCGCTGTTGTCGACAGTTCCTCGCCCCGTTCGTTACAGGTGAGTTAAGGGAACCCATCCACTCACCTGAAACCCGCTGTCAGAGGTATCGAGCGGACCCGCTGATCTGACAGCGGTTTCCAATTCCATCGAAGGGCCAAAAGCACGCCCTTCAATTTCACCTCCAACCGCTGACAGCGGCGGATCCTCGCGCTGCTCGGTTCAGGAAGACTGAGACAACCCCTCAGTCTCCCTGAACGCCGCTGTGAGTAGCAGAGAGAAGGTCAGTGGTTGGAAGCGGACCTCTGGGGTGTGCGGTAAATCCCTCAATCCAGCTGAAAACCGCCGTCACACGTACCTGCGGCATGCAGGGCATGAGCTGATTCCAACGGGTGAGGAGCAAGACTCAGAGATTGTCCCAGTCCTTGCTGGTCTCGATGGCCGAGCATGAGGAGTCAGTTGAGCGTCTGGCCGTCTCCGCCCGGTCTGTCAGAACCTGACAGCTGAAAGCTCGGCAGGACCTCAAGAGGCCCAGGGCCATCATGAGCGTCAAAGCTGCACCAGCACGGTATCAGTCCAGTGCGTCTGCCCGTCGCCCTTTGCTGCTCCCAACCGGCCACCACCCTGTGAAGAGCGTGTGGATCGGCGCGCATCAGTCGGTCATCACTTTGGCGTATGAATCCGGTCAGGGCCTCTGGATATGCTGTGGGCATGAATGTCACCCGTCACTTCAGTGATACGCGGACGGAAGAGGGCCGCGTGAGAATTCTCGTGCAGACCTCCCAGTTCGTGCTGGAGGCGGAAGGGCCGGGCTGGCATCATCGCAGCGTCCATCCGGATCTGGGCGACGTCACGCTGGAGTTGGCGTGGCTGCCGGGTCTGGGTGCGTGTCTGTATGGGCAGGTCTTGGAGGATCTGGTCCGGCAGGTGCAGCGGGACGGGACCGCCGCGGAGTTCGGTGGTACGGACCTGCCCGGCGCGGCGTGACCTTGTCCTGAGTTCTTTCTGGAGCGGCTCCGCCTGTGCCCGGCGGAGCCGCTCTCTGTGGTGGATGGTGGACAGGTGCTCACGGACAGCGGTGTTCAGTTCCAGTGAGGGGCGAACAGCACGCCCTTCGACTCCACCTCCAACCGTTGCCGTTCTCAGGTGCTCGCTCTGCTCCAGTCAGAGGTATCGAGGGAGACCGTCGATACCTCTGACTTCTGCTGTGGGTTGACCGCCTGGCGTCCGGGTTACTCCACGAACCAGAGGATGAACCGGGTGTTCTGTCCCTGGCTGTCCAGCGCGTAGGCGAAGGCGGCCCAGGCCATGATGCGGGGGTGGTGCAGTTCGGGCAGGTGAGCGGTCAACGTGGCGAGGTCGGCGGCGCTGAGGACGGTCTGTCCGGTGATGTGCCCGTCCTCGAAGAGGGCTTCGGCACTGACCTGCACGCTCAGGTCGTCTGGGTGGCCGCGCCCGGCGACGTCCGCGGCTTCAAGGGCCGCGTGGAGGTCCTGGGCGGGGTCGAGCAGGAAGCGCGCCTCGCCGGTCCAGTCGCCGGTGGGCGCGGGGTCCGGGTGGGTCGGCCGGGTTTCGCAGAAGATGAAGGCCAGGGTGGGCATGGCGCGCTCCTCGGGTCGCGGGTTCACGGTGGTGCCCGGTGCCTGCACCGCAGCCCTCACTGCCTCCGAGGGCTGCAGTCAGCAGAGCACGCGGGCATGAGGGCTGATGCTGGCGAGTCGGGGGGTGTGCTGATTGGCCTGGCCCGGGCAGGACCGTCGTCGGTGACCGGGCGGTCAGAGATTCGGTTCAGCTGGCCGAGCCGACGGCGCGGTCGCCTTCGGGGTTCTCAGGGGCGCGGTTCAGGATGGCCTGCGCGTCGGGCCGCTCGATGATCTGGAAGCGGCTGTTGCGGATGGCGGGCGTGAAGCCGGCGTCCACGGCGATGCGGATCAGTTCGCGCACGGTCGCCTGGTGGCGGTCGTGTCCGGCGGCGGCGGAAACGACGTTCTCCTCCAGCATGGTGCTCCCCAGGTCGTTGGCGCCGTAGTACAGCGCGGCCTGCCCGACCTTGAAGCCCTGCGCGGGCCAGGACGCCTGGATGTTGGGGATGTTGTCCAGCGCGATGCGGGCAATGGCGAGCTGCTGCAGGTACTCGTGCGCGGTCGCGCCGGGCGCCTTGCCGTGCAGGCGGGTGTGTTCGGTCTGCAGGGTCCACATGGCGAAGCCGGAGAACCCGTTGCCGTCGTAGTCGCGGTTCGCCTTGTCCTGCTGTTCGCGGATCTTCAGGAGGTGGCTGGCGCGCTGCGCGTACGTCTCGCCGAAGCCGATGACCATGGTGGCAATGGTGTACAGGCCCTTGCGCTGCGCGGCGTCGATGATCCGGAACCAGTCCTCGCTGCGGATGCGGGCGGGGGCGGCTTTCGCGCGCACATCGTCCTCGAGGATCTCGCCACCGGCGCCGGGGAGCCCGTCGAGGCCCGCCTCGATCAGCGTGTCGAGCAGCGCGTCGAGGCTCAGGCCGAAGGTCTTCTCCATGAACAGGACTTCTTCCGGTGAAAAGGCGTCGATGCGGATGGTGGGGTGGTGCGCCTTGACGTGCCGCAGCAGGCCCGTGTAGTAGTCCAGGCCCAAGTCGGGGTTCACGCCGCCCTGCAGCAGGATGCGGGTGCCGCCCACCGCTTCGAGTTCGCGGATCTTGTGGCTGATCTGCTCGTAGTCGAGGGTGTAGCTGTCTTTCTGGCGGCGGGTGCGGTAGAAGGCGCAGAAGTTGCAGCCGACGTTGCAGATGTTCGTGTAGTTGATGTTCCGGTCGATCAGGAACGTGACGGTGTCGGGGTCGCGGCGCGCGAGGCGCAGGTGGTGCGCGACGGCGGCGACGTCCGGGAGGGGCTGGTGGTACAGCGCCTCGATCTCGGGGTGGCTCAGGCGGTCGCCGCGTGCGGCGCGGGGCAGCAGGTCGCCCGCTGCGGCGGTGGAGGCGGGTGCGGTCATGTCCGGAGCGTAGCACCGCGCCCGGCGGGCATTGGTCTCCCCTTTCACGGACGTACCGGTGGCGCAGGGGCGCTGGGTTCGGGGTGCACCTGCCCCGGCCCAGCACACAGCACGACACGGGCAGCGGGCGGCACGGTGGCCGTTCGCTTCGCGGAACGCGGCTTTCAGGTCCACCAGCGGGTGGTGATCTGCAGGGTCACGGTCCGCAGGATTCTGGAGGCGCATATGGTCACGACGCGGACCAACAGGGCGCCGCGCAGAAGGTGGATGGGAGGGCGCGCCGATGCCGGGAACGGGCACGTCCGTCTGGAGGTCGGGAATGATGATGCCGCGCGGGTGCTCATGTCCCCTGATGAGATGACCGCAGGTGCTCCCCACATGGCGCTGTCCCCGCCAGGCCCCGGGGGTTCCGTGGCGCCTCGCTATCCGGTGGCGATCGTCCCCTCTGCTCGGGTCAGCGGGACTGAACGTGTTCCTCGGGGTCACCGGAAGCCGCTGTGAGCAGGCTGAGCAGGTCGCGCAGCTGTGGGTCGGTCAGGTGGGCGAACTGCCGGGCGTGCAGGTCGGTCAGGGGCGGGTCGAGGCGGGCCAGGAGGTCCCGTCCGGCGTCGGTCAGTCGGGTGGCGACGATGCGGCGGTCGGGCCGGTCGCGGTCCCGGGTGACCAGTCCGGCCTTCTGGAGGCGGTCGAGGAGGCGGGTGACGTCGGGGTCGTGGTCGAGGAGGCGGTCGCCGATCTCGCTGCAGGTCAGGCCGCCGTCTCCGGCGCCGCGCAGGATGCGCAGGACGTTGAACTGGGGGGCGCTGAGGCCGTGGGCGCGGAACAGGTCGGCGCCCTGGCGGTGCTGGTGCAGCGCGAGGCGTTGCAGGGCGAGGTAGGCGCGGTGATGCAGGCTGCCGGGCGCGCCGGGGGCGGGGGTGTCGGTCATGGGTTCAGGGTAGCGGGCGGACTGGCGGTCCGGTTCCGCTGCTCACCTCCATCTCGAGTTTATTCGTTGCCACGAGTATCCGTCAAAATCCTGATGCGGTGGTGGGGTGTTCATGCGGTCTGAAGGCGGCGGTTTCCCTGGACCCCCTGCGGGACGCTGGACGTATAGTGCAGCACGTTGAGGCTGGAGGCCGGAAGCGCTTCCATGCCGGGAGGACAACCATGAAACTAGGCATGATCGGACTGGGCAAGATGGGCGGCAACATGGTTCTTCGCCTCACCCAGGGTGGAATCGAGGTCACCGGCTACGACCGCAGCGAGGAATCCGTCGCGCAGATCGAACGTCAGGGCGCCCGCGGTGCCCGCAGCATGGACGACCTGATCGCCTCGCTCGGCGAGCCCGGCACGCGCGCCGTGTGGGTCATGGTGCCCGCCGGGAAGATCACCCAGAGCGTCATCGACGACCTCGCCTCCCGCCTCGCGCCCGGCGACATCGTCATCGACGGCGGCAACAGCAACTACAAGGACAGCATCCGCCGCGCCGAGGACCTCGCCGAACAGGGCATTCACTTCGTGGACGTCGGCACGTCCGGCGGCGTGTGGGGCCTCAAGGAAGGCTACGCCATGATGATCGGCGGCGCCGAGGAAGCCGTCGAGCGGCTGCGTCCCGCCTTCGAGGCGCTGGCACCCGCCGCGGACCGCGGCTGGGGCCGCATGGGTCCGGCGGGCAGCGGGCACTACGTGAAGATGGTTCACAACGGCATCGAGTACGGCATGATGCAGGCCTACGCCGAGGGCTTCGAGCTGATGAAGGCGCACCAGGACTTCAACCTCGACATGGCGCAGATCGCCGAACTGTGGCGGCACGGCAGCGTCGTGCGCTCCTGGCTGCTGGACCTGACCGCCGAGGCGCTGCAGAACAAGGCCGAGTTCGAGAAGCTCTCGGACTACGTGGCGGACAGTGGCGAGGGCCGCTGGACGATCATCGACTCCATCGAACTGGGCGTGCCCACGCCCGTGATCACCCTGGCGACGCAGATGCGGTTCCGCAGCCAGCAGGAGGTCAGCTACGCCGGGCAGATGCTCTCGGCGATGCGCCGCGCGTTCGGTGGGCACGCCGTGAAGACCATCGAGTCGCCCCGCCAGGAGGGGCTGGTGCCCGAGGTGGCGCCCGGCGATCACCCCAAGGTGGCCGCGCCGGAAAACATCGGCCAGACGGCCAGCGCGGGCGAGGGGAGCGCCGCCGAACAGCTGGGCGAGACCGGGCAGCAGCGCGTGAAGGGTGACGCATGACCCGCAGCACGAAGAAGAACAGCCCCGAAAAAGACACGACGAAGACTCCGGTCCCCAAGAAACCTGTTGCCAAGAAACCCGCCGCGAAGAAGGCCGCCAGCGCCGCCCCCGCGAAGTCCACCCGCGCCAGAGGCGTGAAGGCCAGTGAGGTGCAGGAGAACGTGGACCGCAAGGTCGCCGCGCAGGCGGTCGGCGTGGCCGACGCCGCCCCGAAGGCGAAGAAAGCGGCCCCGAAGAAGAACGCCCCCAAAAGCAGTGCGGGCGCTCCCGGCGAGGACGGCACGAACCCCTTCCGCGCGCTGATGCGCCGCAACCGCGCGCCGGAACCCGCGACGCTGGTCATCTTCGGCGCGACCGGCGACCTGTCCCGCCGCAAGCTGCTGCCCGCCGTGTTCGGCCTGTGGCAGGACGGCCTGCTCGGCAGTGCGTTCAACATCGTCGGGGTGGGCCGTCAGGAGATGACGGACGAGCAGTTCAAGGACTACGCCGTCCAGGCGCTGAAGGACAGCAAGGAAACCGACGCGATCCAGCCCGGCAGCCTGGAGAAGTTCCGGGAACTGCTGTACTACGAGTTCGGGGATTTCGCCGGGGACGAGGTGTACGCCAAGCTGGGCCGTGAACTCGACCGCGCCGAGGAGGCGCACGGTGGACGTAAGAACGCCCTGTTCTACCTCTCGACGCCGCCGAGCCTGTTCGAGCCGATCAGCAACGGCCTGGGCCGCCTGGGCCTGTCCGACGAGTCCGAGGGCTGGCGCCGCCTGGTGATCGAGAAACCATTCGGGCGGGACCTCGCGTCCGCGCGGGCGCTGAACGACGCGATTCATCACGTGTGGAACGAGTCGCAGGTGTACCGCATCGACCACTACCTGGGCAAGGAGACGGTGCAGAACCTCATGGCGATCCGCTTTGGGAACGCCATCTTCGAGCCGCTGTGGAACCGTGGGTACGTGGATCACGTGCAGATCACGGCCGCCGAGGACCTGGGCTTGGAGGGCCGCGCCGGGTACTACGAGGAGGCGGGCGTGGTGCGCGACATGCTGCAGAACCACCTGATGCAGCTGTTCGCCCTGACCGCCATGGAGCCCCCGGCGGCCTTCGACGCGGACGCCATCCGCGACGAGAAGGTGAAGGTGCTGCGCGCCGTGAAGGAGATCCCCAGCGGGCGCGTGCAGGAGGTCGCGGTGCGCGGCCAGTACGGCGCGGGCACCCTGTACGGCGAGAAGGTCCCCGGTTACCGCGACGAGCCCGGCGTGCGCGAGGGCAGCGTGACCCCCACGTACGTGGCGCTGAAGCTGGAGGTGGACAACTGGCGCTGGCAGGGCGTGCCGTTCTTCCTGCGGACCGGCAAACGACTGCCGAAGAAGGTCACGGAGATCGCCGTGGTGTTCAAGCGCCCCCCGCTGGGCATCTTCCCCGGCGGCCTGGAACGCAACGTGCTGGCGTTCCGCATCCAGCCGGACGAGGGCGTCAGCCTGAAGTTCAGCAGCAAAACGCCGGGGCAGGAGATGGTCCTGCGCGAGGTCGTCATGGACTTCCGCTACGACGCGTTCGGCGCGCAGCTCGAAAGCCCGTACTCGCGCCTGCTTCTCGACGCGATGGTGGGCGACGCGACGCTGTTCCCCCGCGAGGACGAGGTGGACCTCGCGTGGCAGATCGTCAGCGGGATCCTCAGCGAGTGGGACGCCGACCCGGCCCGCAAACCGCGCAAGGGTGAGGGGCCGGACTTCCCGAACTACACGTCCGGCACCTGGGGTCCCGACGCGGCCGACGACCTGATGGGCGAGGACCGCCGCTGGCGGCGCCTGTGAACCGGGAGGTGAGCGCGTGACATACGCGACGGACCTGAAACCGCTGGGGCCGGTGGACACCACCGTCCGCAAGGCCCAGGCGACCCTGGACGAACTGTGGGCGCAGACGAACGTGGAAACCCGCGCCTACACCGGCAACATGATCGCCCTGACGGTGAAGAAGCACCTGGGCCGCGTGCAGGAGGCCCTCGCGGGCCTGGAGGGCCGCTACGCGGGACGGCAGATCATCGGCGTGATGGACGGCACCGACGACCTGACCGTGCACGCCGCACTGGTCCCGCAGACCGGCGGGCTGTACGTGGAACGCCTGACGCTGGAAGCCAGCCCCGAGCAGCTCCAGGGCGCGATCCTGCCGCTGATCCGCCCGGCGACCGTGAACCACGTCTGGTGGGGCGCGGACAGCCGACCCGAGGGCACACTGCTGGCGGAACTGACCGAGATCGCCGATCAGGTGATCGTGGACAGCCTGACGCTGGACGTGCCCCCGTCGCGGCACTACGCGCTGGCGGACCTGGGCTGGAGCCGCTCGGCGAGCTGGCGTGAGGCGCTGGCGCAGCTGTTCGACTCGCCGGACGCGGCCCGTCAGCTGCCCCGCGTGACGCACCTGACCGTCCGGCACGCCGGGAAGAAGGACCTCCCGGCGCGGCTGTTCGCGGGCTTCATCGCGAGCACGCTGGGCTGGAGCGACCTGCGCGACGTGGAGTTCAAGATGGGCCGCTGCGGGCGCGAGAACGGCGACCTGTGCGGCGTCGAACTGCGCGGCGAGGGCGTGACCTTCAGCCTGAAGGCCGAGGGCGGCGACATCGCCCTGGCCGCCTGCCACTGGGACGGCACGCAGCGCGTCAGCGAGGTCCCGGTGCCCAGCATGACGCTGGCGCAGGGACTGGCGCGCGTCATGGCCCGCCCCGAACGCGGCGAGGTCTTCGAACGCGCCTGGACACTGGCGAAACAGACACTGTAACCGCACGACAGGAGGGGCCGCGCCGCTGATCTGGTGCGGCCTCTCCCCTTTTCGGTCCGGACGGCGCGGCATACTGCGCGGCGATGAGCGCCTCGCCCCATGACCGGCTGCACGACCTCGCCCTGAGCCTGGGGGCGGACGCGGTGGGGTGGGCTCCGGCGCGGGTGCCGCGCGCGGCGGTGGACGAGTACGCGGGGTGGCTCGCGGCGGGACGGCACGCGGGCATGGGTTACCTGGAGCGGCAACTGCCGGTGCGGGCCGATCCCGCGCAGCGCCTGGAGGGCGTGCAGAGCGTGCTGGTGCTGGGCGTGTCGCACGCGTTCGCGCCGCCACCCGTGCCGGAGGGGGGCGTGCGGGTGGGCCGCGTGGCGCGCTACGCGTGGACGCCGGACTACCACGATCAATTACAGCCGGTCCTGTCGTGCCTGGAGGCGGAGGCGGCGCGGCTGGGCGTGCGGGCGCGCGGGTACGTGGATCACGGCCCCATCATGGAGCGGCTGTTCGCGTCCGGCGCGTTCCTGGGCTGGCGGGGGAAGTCCGGGATGATGGTCAGCACGCAGCTGGGCGCGTTCGTGACGCTGGCGGTCCTGCTGACCGACCTCCCGCACCCCGGCGGGGCGGAGGCGCACCCGGACCGCTGCGGGCGCTGCATGCGCTGCGTGACGGCCTGCCCGACGGACGCCATCGGTCCGGACCGGGCGATCGACGCGCGGCGCTGCGTGTCGTACCTGACCATCGAGCACCGCGGGCCGGTACCCCACGAGTTACGCGCCGGGATGGGCGAGTGGCTGTTCGGCTGTGACGTGTGCAGCGAGGTCTGCCCCTGGACCCTGAAGGCAGGACCGCTGGCGCAGCTGCTGACACCCAACCCGGAATTGGCCCATCCGGACCTGTCCCGTTTCTTCGGGGTCAGCGAGCGGGAGTTCGAGCGGCAGTGGGCGGGCACGGCGTTCCTGCGCCCCCGGCGCAAGGGCATGGCCCGCAACGCCCTGACGGTCCTGGGGAACACCCGCGCGCCGCAGGGCTGGCCGCTGCTCCTCGCGGGCGCGCAGGACCCCGCCTGGGAGGTGCGGGAGGCGGCCGCCTGGGCACTGGCGCAGTGGGGCGAACTGGAACAGGTGCGCCCCCTGCTGGACGATCCGCACGAGATGGTGCGGGCCTCTGTACTTGGCTTACTGGACGGCGCGCAGGGCTGAGAGGAGGTCCGCCCGACCCTCCCGCACGAACACCGGGGGCTGGCCGACCGGGGCGTCCACGGTGACGCTCTGCCCGCCCTCGTGGGGCGTGCCGGTCCAGGCGTGCACCCAGCGGATCCCGGCGGGCAGGTGCACCTCCTGCCGGGTCACGCCGGGATTCAGGACCGGGGCGATCAGCAGGTCCGCGCCGAGCAGGTACGCGCTGGGGTGCGCCTCCAGCGGCTCGGCGGGGAACTCGAACCACAAAGGCCGCATCAGGGGCGTGCCGTCCCGCTGCGCCTCGCGCATCAGCGCGGCGCGGTAGGGGGCCAGCGCGGCGTACAGTCGGGCGGCGCGGGCCAGGGTGCGGACGTGCGCGGGGTCGTACGCCTGGGCGTTCGCGGCGGGGCGGTTGCCCTCATGGGTACGCAGCAGGGGCGTGAACGCGCTGAAGTCCAGCCAGCGGTCCAGCAGTTCGCCGCTGCGGCGGATGTTCAGCGGCGCCTGCGTGATCGTCGTGTACCCACCGGCGTCGGCGTGGTTGAGGCTCAGGCCGCTCAGGCCGCCGCTCAGCAGGCCGCTCAGGGCGGAGGCCAGTCCGTCGGGCTGCCCCCAGTTCACGAGTTGATCCCCGGCCCAGAACGCCACGGTCCGGCCGGGACTGGTGGTGAAGCCGCTGCGGTGGAACACCAGCGCCTCGCCGGTCAGGCCCAGGTCCGCGATGACCTGTCGGTTCAGGTCCTGCCACAGGCCGGGGTAGCGGTTGTGCAGGTCCAGCGGGGTGCCGCGGGCGGGCGCGGCGTCCAGGGGGACGCTCTCGCCGAAGTCGGCCATCCAGCCGTCCAGGTCCGCGTCGCGCAGCGCATCGGTCAGCACGCCGCGCAGCCACGCGGCGGCCTGCGGGTTGCTGAGGTCCACGAGCGCCGCGCTGAACGACGTGTTCCGCTGGTCGTACGGCGTGCCGTCCACGCGGCGCAGCAGGTAGCCCTTCTTCGCGGCCTCGCGGTACAGGTCGCGGCGGGCGTTGCCCTTGCCGCTCACGTCGGTCAGGAAGGGGTTCACGTACCCCAGGACGCGCACGCCGTCGCGGCGCAGTTCGGCGCGCAGGTCGGCCCACCCGGCGTAGTGGTCGCGGTCCAGTTCCCAGTTCCACCACAGTTGCTTGCCGAAGCTGGTGGTGCGCTGCCCCACCCAGTCCTGCAGCCACAGGGCCGCGACGGGCACCCCGGCGGCCTTCGCGCGGCGGTAGGCGTCGCGGACGCGCGCGGTGCCGCCCTGCATGCCCAGGATCACGCCCTGCCCCGTCCAGGCGGGCAGGGGGGCCATGCGGCCGGTGTCCGCCGTGACGGCCCGCACGAGGCTGCGGGCGTCGGGCCCGGCGGTCAGGTGGACGCGGAGGGTGGTGGCGTCCGCCTCCAGCCGCCAGCGTCCGGCGCGGGTGTCGAGCGCGCCGGGCTCGGTGTTCAGGCCCAGCACGCTGACGCCCGACCCGTCCGGCTGGCGCAGGAGCAGGTGCGGCGTGGGCGCGTAGGTACTCCAGCGGGTGCCGCCCGCACCGTTCTGCGTGAGGTTCGCCAGGAACGTCAGGGGCTGTTCGCCGCGCCCGACGCCCTGCTCGCTGACGATGACCGGGACGCGCTGTCCGGTGAGGTCCAGCGTGAACTGCTCGCCGCCGCCCGTAACGCGCGCGCCGCGCAGGTCGCCGCTGAGGCCGACGCGGTTCAGGCCGGACCCTTCTGGCACCTGCGCGGTGACGTCCAGGCGGTTCCCCTCGGCGCGGAGGGTGAGGGTGTACGGCACGCCCGTCACCCCGCACGCCAGTGTGCCCCGGACGGTGATGCTGCCGGCGGCAGGGGTGGCGTCGGTGACGCTCTGCGCGGCGCAGCTGCGGCGCACGCGTTCGCGGGTGCGGATCATGCCGCGCGCCTCGCTGTACGTGACGTCCACCTGCTGGGCGTACAGGCCGCCAGCACCCTGCCACACGACTTGCCCGGCTTGCTCGACCGTCCACTGTCCAGCCCCGGCGCGCAGGCGCAGCGGTCCGGCCTGCACGTCCCGCGCCGCGCCGCTCAGGTGGGCGCTCACGGCGCGTGGGGACGGTGCGGGACGGATACCACCGTTCAGGACGGGGATCAGGGTGGCCAGAAGGCCGAGTCCCAGGGTAGTCCCGGCGATCCGCGCGGCCAGGACGCTCCTCTTCTTCACGTTGTTCATGCAGGGCTCATGCTGCCACAGGTGGCGCGGCCAGCGCGGTTCTGTTCCACGCGCGGGTGACAGGAGATTGCGCCAGATGGCCCACGCGCCACGCCCCCGCCGCCCGCTACCATGGGAGGCGTGCGCCCTCGTCTGCTGACTGCCCTGACTGCCCTGATCCTCCTGCCGCCGGGGGTGGCGCAGTCGGTCGCGACACCTGTCCTGACCCCCACCGTCACCGCCCGCTTCCTGCATGACCGCGCGGCGTTCACGCAGGGCCTGCAGTACCTGGGGGGCGGCACGCTGCTGGAAAGCACCGGCGTCGTCGGTCAGTCCGGCGTGCGCCGCGTGGACCTGAAGACCGGGAAGGTCCTCGCGCGGGTCGCGACGCCCATCGCGGGCGCGTTCGGCGAGGGCGTCACGGCCCTGAACGGCGTGGCGTACCACCTCACCTGGGAGGACGGCGTGGCCGTCACCTTCGACGCCGCGACCCTCAAGGAGACCGGGCGATTCCGCTACAGCGGCGAGGGCTGGGGCCTGACCACCGACGGCAAGGCCCTGATCATGAGCAACGGTTCACCGACGCTGGTGTGGCGCGACCCCAAGACGTTCCGGGTCAAACGCAGCGTTCAGGTGACCGACGCCGGGCAGCCCGTGAAGAACCTGAACGAACTGGAGTACGTGCAGGGCAGCGTGTACGCCAACGTGTGGCTGACCGACCGCATCGCGCGGATCGACCCGCAGACCGGGAAGGTCACCGCCTGGATCGACGTCTCCGGCCTGACGCGCGAGGTCAGCGCCGCCGCCGCGAAGGCCGGGCACGCCCTGACCTTCGACGACGTGCCCAACGGCATCGCGTTCGTCCCCGAGCGCGGCACGCTGCTACTGACCGGCAAACGCTGGCCGACGGTGTTCGAGGTGAAACTGCCGGGCGTGAAGGCCGAGGACCCCGGCACGACCGGCCGCGCCCGCACCCGGCGCTGACCTGAACGCAGAAGGGGGCGGCCACTGATCGGCCGCCCCCTCTACCCTGCCTCGCGGTCAGGGCAGTCGCGCCTGCACCGCCTGCCAGATCGCGCCCGCCAGGTCGTCCTCCGCGCGGGTGGCGTCCAGCACCAGGAAGCGCGCCGGAGTCTGCTCCGCCAGGTGCAGGAACCCGGCCCGCACGCGGCGGTGGAAGTCCAGGTCCGCCTGCTCCAGCCGGTCGGGCTGCCCGCGGCGCGCGGCCCGCTCCAGACCCACCTGCGGGTCCAGGTCGAGCAGTACCGTCAGGTCCGGCGTGAGGCCGTCCGTGGCGGCCAGCGTGATCTCCCGCAGGAGGTTCACGGGCAGGCCGCGCCCCGCTCCCTGGTACGCGAGGCTGGACTCGGCGTAGCGGTCGCACACGACCACCTCGCCCCGCTTCAGCGCCGGGCGGATCTCGTTGGCGACCAGCTGCGCGCGGCTCGCGGAGTACAGCAGGAACTCCGGCAGCGGGTCGATGGTCAGGGTGGGGTCGAGCAGCACCTCGCGCACCCGCGAGCCCAGGGGCGTCCCGCCGGGCTCGCGGGTCAGGCGGTGCGGAATACCATCCGCGTCCAACCTTGCGCCCAGCCGGGCCAGTTGCGTGCTCTTGCCAGCTCCCTCGGGTCCCTCGAAGCTGACGAACAGCCCCGGATGCAGGGGCGTCACAGGCCGGTGGGGTGGTGCAGGAACTGCCACGCCAGCCCGAACTCGTCCTCCAGGCGGGCGGCCAGGGCGCGCACGCCGAACACCTCGGTCTCGTAGTGCCCGGCGTAGATGACGTTCACGCCGTACTCGAACGCGTCATGGAAGTGCTTGTGCTCCGGCTCGCCGGTCAGCAGTGTATCCAGGCCCATTGCGGCCGCCTCGGCGATGCTGCCCGCGCCGCTGCCGCTCAGGACGCCCAGGCGCCGCACGGTCGGGGAGCGCCCGCCCCCGTGCACGAGGCAGATCTCCCCGGTCAGTTTCTGCACGCGGTCCGCGAAGTCCTGCAGGGACTGCTCGAACGGCAACTCCCCTGCAATGCCGATCTTCCCGCCGGCCCACTCGCCGAACGGTTCGGTGTTCTGCAGCGTCAGCGCCTGCGCGATCATCGCGTTGTTCCCCACGACCGGATGCGCGTCCAGCGGAATATGCGACACGTACAGGTTCAGGTCCGCCATCAGCGCCGCGCGGACCCGCTCACGGTGCGGGCCACTCAGAGCCAGCGGATCACCCCAGAACAGACCGTGATGCGTGATCAGCAGGTCCGCGCCACTGTCCGCCGCGTGCTGGATGGTCTTCAGGCTGCTGTCCACCGCGACCGCCACGCGCCGCACCGTGCCGGTGCCCTCGATCTGCAGGCCGTTCAGGCTGGGGTCCTTGAAGGCCCCCACGTTCAGGTACTCGTTCAGCCAGCGGACCAGGGTGTCACGGGACACCTCGCCGCGGGTGGGGGTCAATGAGACATACGACATGACAGGCATTCTAGTCCTGCGCCCCCACCCGCGCAGGGTGCCGTCTCACACGCAGGAACGCGCTCAGCAAAGCAAAAACCCCGACCCACTGGGGGTCGGAGTTCTGTTGGTGGCGATGCCCGGACTTGAACCGGGGACCTAACGATTATGAGTCGTTCGCTCTAACCAGCTGAGCTACATCGCCTTGAAAAAGCCCCGCGTGCGTGCGGGGCACCTTCTGGTGGAGCTGAGGGGATTCGAACCCCTGACCTTCTGAATGCCATTCAGACGCGCTCCCAACTGCGCCACAGCCCCTCGCTGACCTTGCTGCCTCGTTTGAGGCTCAGCTATGCTAGCAGCGACTTTCCGGACTGTCAATACGCCGTGCGGGGCGCGGTCAGCGCGGCTGGAGCTGCTGCGCGGCCAGCTGCACGTACCCCTCGATCAGATGGATGATCACGGGGTTGTGCGTGTGGACGCCGTGCGCCTCGCCGACGCCGCCCTCGTCGATGAAGTGCGCGACCAGGGCCGCCTCGCCGTCGCGGGCGAGCAGGAACGCGCGCTGGCCAGGCGCGGCAATCGCGGGCAGATTCGTCAGCGGCGTGCGGTACAGGTCCACGCCGCGCGGGCTGAGGCGTTCCAAGCGGTCCGCGAAGCTGGCCTCACCGGCCATGAACAGGCTGCGGCGTGCGTTCAGGGTCAGGTCCTCGCACAGGCTGCGGATGGCCGCCTCGCCGTACAGGTGGTACACCGCCTCCGGGGCCGGGTCGGGGGCGAGGCGAGACAGGTCGCGGTCCAGGGCGCCCAGGCGGTCGTCGAAGGCGCGCCGGGCGCGGGCGAGGTACTCGCGGGCGCTCAGCGGGGCGTACTCCAGGGGATTCTGCCCCACCTTGGCGGCCAGACCGCGCCCCTCGAGCCGCTCGAGCGTCTCGTAGATCTTGGGCCGGGGAATGCCGGCCTGCCGGGCCACGCGGGCCGGAACGGCGCGGCCCAGGGCCAGCAGGGCGGTGTAGGCACGGGCCTCGTACTCGGTCAGCCCGAGCGCTTGCAGGTGAATCACGGCGCTCATTACGCCTCAGCATACGGGATGCGCCCCCCGGGGTCGGCCCGCCGCGGAAGATCAGGAGACGTGCCCGGCGGCGGCGCCGCGTGGCCCGGCAGGCCAGCATGCAGAGGACCGCCCACACCTGAAGGGTGAGTGGCCAGGGAAGAGTGATGGCACCCCGGAAAGACGCCGGGGTGCTCGTGAAGCCGTCGGGATCCGGCTTACTTGTTCTGAGAGAGCCGTTCGAGGACCAGCCGACTGACGGTCTTCAGGGTCTCGAAGACGCCCACGCCCTTGTCGGACACCGCTTCGAAGATCATGAGTTCCTTCTTGGGGTCCACGACCGCGCGGATCATATCGAGCGGCAGGGCGTCAGGCAGGTCGCGCTTGTTCACCTGCAGCACGATCGGCACGTCGCGCACGTCGATGCCGTGCTCCAGCAGGTTCTCGCGCAGGTTGCGCATGCTCTCGGCGTTGGCGCGCAGGCGGTTGGGGGCGCTGTCGGCGACGAACACGATGCCGTCCACGCCGCGCAGAATCAGTTTGCGGCTGGCGTTGTAGAACACCTGTCCGGGCACGGTGTACAGGTGGAATCGGGTCTTGAAGCCCTGCACGGTCCCCAGGTCCAGGGGCAGGAAGTCGAAGAACAGGGTGCGTTCGTCCTCGGTCGCCAGACTGACCATCTCGCCGCGCAGGTGACCGGGCACCTTGGAAAAGACGTGCTTGAGGTTGGTGGTCTTGCCGCTCATGCCGGGGCCGTAGTAGACGATCTTGCAGTTGATTTCGCGCGCCGCGAAGTTGATGGTGCTCATGGAACTCCTCTGGGGGGAAACAGGCGAACGGTGAGGGGTCGGATGAGCCGGGGATCAGCCCAGCAGATCGTCGAGCAGCGAGGTCGCGCCGGCGCTGAAGTCCTCGCCCAGCTGCACGGGGGGAATGTCCTTGAGTTCATCGAGGATCGACGCGATCTGCCCGATGGTTTTCTTGGCGTACACCTTGACCTTCCCGAGGGGAACGCTGGCGTCGAAGATCAGGGTCAGGAGCGAGTCGGTGCCGACGGATTCCACGTACAGCGTGCCGTTTTCACCCTGGTGGATCTGCTCGCTGAAGGTCCGTTCGCCCAGCATGTTCGCCAGGGCGGCGGTGGCGGCGGCGTTGCTGGCCACCAGTGTCGCGACGCTGTCCAGTGCAGGGGGGCGCGGCGCCCACAGGGCCTCCTTGTGAGAGAGAACGAAGCCCTTGCGGTCCACCAGCAGGCCGTACCGGACGCCGGTGGTGTCAAGGAGTTCCTGAATGAGGCCGTCGACGCGTTCGAAGGCGTCCCCGTACAGCGCCAGTGAAGGTTCGATCATATAGGTGCAAGTATAAAATCACTTTTCATACAAGCTCGTCACTACGCCGGACCGGACTGTCTGAATCTGACTCGACGGCTCACCCGCCCGCGCGCAGGGGGGCGCTACACTCCGCCACGTGAACGGATTCCGCCCATTCCAGGCCCTTCGACCTGCCCTTCTGCTGCTGGGCGCCGCCCTGCTGGGAATGGCCGGCGCGCGGCCCGTGGCGATCGGCGGCGTGGTGCAGCCGGCCGCCGTGGGCACGCAGCCCCTCCCGGGCGGCGAGATGCTGCCGGTGTGGACCCTGCCGCGCCTGGGCGTCACGGTCCGCAACGACCCGAGCGACCTGCGCCTGCTGGTCGGCCCGCGCGAACTGCGGTACGCCCCGGCGACCGGCTGGCGCGCCGTGGGCTTCCCGCTGACCGTGAAGCTGCCCGTTCCGCAGCTCAGCGGCGGCAGCCTGTTCGTGCCTCTGGCGTCCCTGACCGCGCTGGGCGTGCCGGTACTGGCGGATACGCCCACCCTGCTGGACTTCGCCGCGCCCGCCAGTGTCCCCATCGCGACGCTCCCTCCCTCACCGGACCTCGGGGTGCCAGCGGCTCCCGGCCCCACCCCGCAGACCGGCCCTGCCCCGCAACCGGGTCCCGCTCCCTCTCCCCTGCCGCAGCCCACGCCGGTATTCACGGTGAACCTGGACACCGTCCGCGTGAGCCGCACGCTGCACCGCACGGTGGAGGTGCAGCGCGTCGTGCTGGAACTCAGCGGCGCGGCCGCCTCCAGTGTCACGCGCCTCCAGACCGGCCTGAGCGTCACGCTGGCAGGCGTGTCGGTCACGCCGGGCACACAAATCCTGGAATCCGGCGACACCCTGACCCTCACGCAGACGCCGCAGGGCGCCACCGTGAACCTCACGACCGGGGGGGGCCGCAGTGAGATCTTCACACTGAACAACCCCGAGCGAGTCGTGATCGACACGACCACCTACCTGGACGGCACCGTGCCCCCGCCCATCGACCCGGAATCCCTGCCCGAGGGGGTCACGTACCGGCAGCTGGGCGCCCTGCACCTGCTGAGTTTCGACCCGGCCCGCTACCAGCCGCGCGTGGTCAGCGCCCCGACCGGGCAGGCCAGCGGCGTCGCGGACCTCGTGAAGCGTGCCGGGGGCGTGGCCGGCGTGAACGGCGGGTACTTCGACCCGGGCACGCACCTCCCCGTGGACCTCGTCGCCGTGGGCGGCCTGATGACCGCGCCCAGCCTCGAGAAGCGCGCCACGCTGGGCTTCACCGCGCAGGGCGAGACGCTGTTCGGTTACCCACGCCCCCGGTACGTGCTGAGCGGCGCGGGGTTCAGCGTGACCGTGAACAGCGTGCGCGCCCGGCCGGACCCATCCCTGCTGACGGCGTTCGTCGGGGACGGCCGCACCCGCGTCGGGGCCGATCAGCTGACGACGCTGCTGCTGACACCCGGCGCGGCCCAGGTGCTGTCCGCGCTGACCGGGGTGGTCACGCCGCCGGCCGGAACGCTGGCGTTCACGTTCGATCCGGCGCGCTTTCCGCAGCTGCCCCGCTCGGCCGGGGCGCCCCTGACCGCCACACTGAACTGGCGGGCGGACAGCAGCTGGAACGCCGCCGCCGACGCGCTGAGCGCCGGGCCGCTCCTCGTGCAGGCCGGACGGGTGGCGCTGGACCCCGCCCGCGAGGGCTTCAACACCGCCGCGAGCATCTGGCGCCCCACCCGCCAGGTGGCGTTCGGGACGCTGGCCGGACAGCCCACCATCGCGTTTCTGGAGCACGGCAGCCCAGAGGCGTTCGCAGGCGCCCTGGTGAAGGCGGGCCTGCGGGACGCGGTGCGCCTCGACAGTGGCAGCAGCGCCACCGCCTACGTGACCGGCGGGTACGCGAACCTGGGCGGGTACCTGAACACCGTCTGGAGTCGGTCCGTGCCGAACGCCATCGTGCTGGTGCCCCGCACGGACCTCGTCCCGGCCGCGCGGCGCTGAGCCGCCCGGCTGGCAGGGGGCGTCAGCGGACCGTGACGGTGAAGGGAGACACCACGGTGCTGTCCGCCTTGCCGTTGTCCTTGAGACGGACCACCAGTTCACCCGTGACGACCGTGCCGGGCGCGGGTTTCTGCGTGAACTGCAGTTCCAGGCAACCCTCCGCCTCGGCGCTGTTGAAGAGCCTGCCGAACATGGCGGTCAGCTCATCCGGGTCGTTGGTCTGCTGAAAAAATCCGCCGGTGCGGGACGTGATGTCCTGCGACACCGTGAAATCCACCTCGCCGGTCACGTCCAGACCCACGATGTACACCGGGGTGCCGTTGGCGTTCGCCGTGCGGACCACGTCGTCCACGGTGGACGTGCTGGCGTTGTCCTCGCCGTCGGTGAGGATCAGGATGCGGGTGTTGGTCTTTCCGGTCGCCTTCAACAGGTCGCTGACGTCCAGGATCGCGTCGTACAGCGGCGTGTTGCCCCCCACGAAGGTCGCGTGGTTCACTGCGGCCGTCATCAGACCCTGATTCCCTGTGAAGTCCTGCCACAGGTGCGCGGCGCGCAGCCCTGCACTGGGACCGGTGGTGGCGTCAAACGACAGGACGGCACCCATGTCCTCCTTGCGCATGCGTTTGGCGAAGGCGTGCCCGGCCTGACGGCGACGGTCGTCCGGATCGTTCCAGGACATGCTGCCGGTGGAATCCAGGGCCAGCGCCGCCGTCAGGTCGCCGCCGGCCTTCACGTTGCCGCACACCCTGACGTTCGCCTGCCCGGCACTGAGGTTGCGTACGGACGCCGAGTCGATCTGCGCGGTCCCCGTGACCGTCTCGCCGCTCTTGGGGGTGAAGCTGAACTGGTAGGTGTCCTGCGCGACGAGGCGCGATCCGTTGACCTCGCCGGACGACGCGGCCGGGGGGAGGCTCGGCTGGGCCGGTTGCGCAGGGCCGGACGATCCGCCGCAGGCCGTGAGGAGCAGGGAGCAGGTGATCAGCAGTGGGGTGGTGTGTCGCATCGGTGGGACCTCCTGGGATGAAGTGCCCCTGACGGTAAGCAGGGCGGCGTGTCACGCCACCCACCCCGCAATTCATGAACAGCCGCAACAGAGTCCCGACAGAACGCCGAGACGATGCACTCCCACTTCAGTTCATCGGGGCACCGGTCCCGGGTGCATTCAGGGCCACCCGGCCGCATTCAGAGAGGGTGAACTGGACCCTCAACGCGGTGGGACGTGAAGTTGAGAAACCTGCTGCTGACTCCTCACTTCCAACCGCTGTTGTCGACGGCCTCTCGCTCTGCTTCGCAGCTCTGCGAGTCCGCTCGTTTCAGGTGTGCTGCGGGAACCCCTCACCACACCCGAAAACCGCTGTGAGATTGAACACTGCTGCCCGGCCCTCGGGCCCGTTCGCGCAGGGCGTCCTCGTAGAAGAGTTTCGTGTGGTGCATGCGGATCAGCCCGGCGTCGTACAGCGCGTCGAACTCGGCCTTCGGGACGAAGCGGACCTCCAGCACCTCGTCCGGCAGGGTGGGGACGAGTGTCGAGCCGGGCAGGGCCTCGGCCAGCCACGCGTGCCTCAGCACCGGCTCGCCGTCCGGGAAGTGCCCCAGGTAAGCCGCGAGGAACTTCAGCAGGCCTGCGCGGACGCCCGCCTCCTCCCAGGCCTCGCGCACCGCCGTGTCCTGGGGGTTCTCGCCGGGTTCGACGGTCCCGCTAGGGATGTGCCACAGCCCAGCCTTCTGCCGCTTCCCGGGCACGCCCCGCTCCCGCACGAGCAGGATGTCGCCCGCCTCGTTCAGGATCACGACGCCCGCCGCGCGATGCTCCACGGGGGTATGCCACTCCGGGCCGAACTGCATCAGCCCACCCGCCTCACGACCAGCCCAGCCGCTCACGCAGGGCCGTGATCTGCGCCACGTGATGCCGCCCGTGCCACGCGTACATCGCCAGCAGCGTGTCCACGCTGTACGTGCGGCCCTGCGCCGGATGCGTCCACGGGCGCGCCCAGTCGTCCCCCTGCGGGTCCAGCGACGCCAGCAGCATTCCCAGCCGCGAGTGCAGCGCGTCCAGCAGGTTCAGGCTCACCTCGGGCACCAGCTCATGGTCCGCCAGGGTCGCCCAGCGGTCCTCCTCGTACGGCTTGATGACCGGATTGTCCTCGGTCAGGGCCAGCTTCAGGCGAACGAACGCGTTCATATGACTTTCCGCCACGTGATGCACGACCTGCCGCACCGTCCAGCCCCCCTCGCGGTACGGGGTGCCCAGTTGCGCCTCCGAGAGACCCTGCACCGCCTCGAACAGGTCGGCAGGCAGCGCGAAGACGTGCCCCAGCGCCTCCACCCGCTCGGCAGGCGTCAGCGTCATCGGCGTGGGCATCGGCCCGATCGGGTAGCGCAGGTCCGCCGTCACAGCGCGCCCTCCACAGCCGCGCGATCCGCTGACTCCTGCGGGTCCTCCTTGCGGGTCCAGCGGGTCGCGTCGCGCCGCTCGATCTTCGCCATCATCCGCTCGAAGCCCCGCTCCAGGCTCAGGCCCCGCTCGTTCGCCATGCAGATCGTCACGAACAGCAGGTCCGCGAGTTCCATCTCCAGATCCCCGGCGTCCTCACCCTCCTTGGGCTTCTTGCCGTTCTGGTGCGCCAGGACGCGGGCGATCTCGCCGGTCTCCTCGGTCAGGCGGGCCAGCATCAGCAGCGGCGGGAAGTACCCCTCCTCGAACTGACCGATGAAGGCGTCCACCCGCGCACTCGCTTCCTGAAAGGTGAGGCTCATGCGCGCAGGATAACCGGCCTACCCGCCCCTGCGCCGGATAGCGGATGCCGCCCCGCGCCCCGGAGGCGCACCATGACGGCATGACCCGATCCGCCCGCCCCCTGCACGCCGGGCCCCCCGTGTGGGACCTGACCCGCCCCGAGGGTCTGGGCGTCACGCCCGACCTGGGGGACGCCCGCGCGCACCTCCCCGCGCTGCGGGCGGCCCTGGCGGGCGCGCTGGTCGCGGCGGACGGCGCCGACCTGGTGTTCGTCGGGCGCTCGCCCGAACCGCTGCGGGCGTACCTGCTGGGCCTGCTGTCCGGCGTGCCCACCCCTCAGCGCGTGGCGACGCTGAACGTGTCCCTGCTGAACGCCACGCTGACCCCGGCGCAGGCGCGCACGCTGCGGCCCCTGCTGGCCGGGGCGGGCCTGCACCCGCGCACCCTGGTCCGCGAGGACCGCCGCGCGGCCCTGGTGGACGTCGTCGCCTCCGGCGGGACGTTCGCGGAACTGCACCGCACCCTGCGCGACTGGGCCGCCGAGGACGGCCTGGGCCGCGCGTGCATGACCCGCAGGGTGACCGCCGTGGGCCTGCTGCGCGCCGCGTACGCCCGCCCCGGCGCGTGGCGCTGGACCACCCAACCGGACCTGCACGCCGTGAAGACCCGGAGCGTGCTGACCGACCCATCACTGTGGCAGTGGCTGGCCGAGGAAAGCGTGAAGGTCTCGCCCCGCTGGCCCACCCAGGACTGGCCGCACCCGCGTGAGCACCTGCCCGAGCGGACCAACGACACGCGCGCCGCACTGGCGCAGAACCGCGCGCTGCTGCTGCTCGGCGAGGACCGGACTGAACGGGAGCAGATGACGGCCGCCCTGATCCACGCAGGCGGTCTGGACAGCGCCGCTGTTCGTACCCTCATCCAGCACTGGCGGGTCGGGGGGCGACCCGTCCGCCGGGACCGCCCGGCCCACCGCCCCCGACCCAACTGAACGTGGGGGGCAGCCAGACCGGCTCCCCCCCACCGTTTCCCTTAGGTCAGCGGATGTACAGGTACGTTTCCTGCACGTCGCGGTCCTCGACGGCGTACGGCTGCAGGTACGCGGTGCTCGTGGCGTTCCAGCGGCCCTCATCGTACGTGCCACGCAGGACGAGATCCGTGGTGGGACGCACGCGGGTGAAGATCGCACGGACCCGCTGAATGCCGCGCGGGGAGGACACGTTGTACGTCACGCCATCCTGAGCGCGCGGGAACACGGTCGAGCCTGCCGGGACGTACACGTTGCGGACGAGGGTGCTGGCCTCGCTGCCCTGCAACGCAATCAGGGTCACGTACCCGGCGGTCCGGGAGCTGAACAGGAACCGGACGGACTCCCCGACCGCGTAGGTGCTGCCCTCGCCGCGGTCCGGGCGGAAACTGGTAATCAGGTTGCTGCCCGACCCCTGCAGGTTCAGGTTGGGACGGACAGTGACAGAGCAGGCGCTGAGGCCCAGGGCCAGGGTGCCGAGCAGAATCGCATTGCGCATGTGATCACCCTATGACGCGAAACTGACCGGGAGCTGAGTGCCGTCCTCACGAAGTCAGGCGGCGTGACGGGCGTAGGATGGAGCATGCGTCCCCGACAGTTGCTGCGCCCGCTGCTCGTGCTGGCCGTGGCCTGCAGCGTCCCGGCCCTGGCCGCCCCTGGCGACGGTCCGTACACCACCAACCGGTTCTTCGCGGACCTGACCGCAGACCGGGTCACGCGCGTGACACTGAACAGCGCCGGTCTGGCCAACGTCACTCTGGCCGGCGAGACCGGCACGGTCGTCCGCTCGCTGGTCGTCCCACCCGACGGCGCGACCCTGAAACGCATCCGCGCAGCCAGCGTACCCCTCACCGTCACCGGCAGTGGCAGCACGCTGGGCTGGCTGGGGCAACTGCTCCCGCTGATCCTGACCGGCCTGATCCTCGTGGTGCTGTGGCGGTCCATGCGCGGCGCGCAGGGCGGCAACAACCCCACAAACTTCGGGCGGTCACGGGCGGCGGTGATCAGCGAAGGGCAGATCAAACTCACCTTCGGCGACGTCGCCGGCTGCGACGAAGCCAAAGCCGACCTCCAGGAAGTCGTCGACTTCCTCCGCCACCCCGACCGCTACCACCAGCTCGGCGCCCGCATCCCACACGGCGTGTTATTGGTCGGCCCCCCAGGCAGCGGCAAGACCCTCCTCGCCAAAGCGGTCGCCGGTGAAGCCCGCGTCCCCTACTTCAGCATCTCCGGCAGCGACTTCGTCGAGATGTTCGTCGGCGTCGGCGCCGCCCGCGTCCGCGACCTGTTCGAACAGGCCCGCAAGAGTGCCCCCTGCATCGTCTTCATCGACGAGATCGACGCCGTCGGCCGCAAACGCGGCGTCAACATGCAGGGCGGCAACGACGAACGCGAACAGACCCTCAATCAGCTGCTCGTCGAGATGGACGGCTTCTCCTCCGGGCAGGAGGTCATCATCCTGGCCGCCACCAACCGCCCCGACGTCCTCGACGCCGCGCTGCTGCGGCCCGGACGCTTTGACCGGCAGGTCGTCGTGGACGCCCCCGACGTGCGGGGCCGGGAGATGATCCTGCGGATCCACGCCCGGAAGAAACCGCTGGACGCGAGCGTGGACCTGAGCGTCATCGCGCGGCGCACGGCAGGGATGGTCGGCGCAGACCTGGAGAACCTGCTGAACGAGGCGGCACTCCTGGCCGCGCGGTCCGGGCGGACCCGCATCACCGCACGGGACGTGGACGAGGCGCGGGACCGGGTGCTGATGGGACCCGAACGGCGCAGCATGGTCGTCCGCGAAGCGGACCGCAAGGTCACCGCCTACCACGAAGTCGGCCACGCCCTCGCCGCCCAGCTGCTGCCGCATGCCAACCGCGTCGCGAAACTCACCGTCGTCCCCCGCGGCCGCGCCGCCGGCTACATGATGCCCGACGCCGACGACCGCCTCCACGTCACCCGCCCCGCCCTCGAAGACATGATCGCCGTCGCCCTCGCCGGACGCGCCGCCGAAGACATCATCTTCCACGAAATCACCACCGGCGCCCAAAACGACTTCCAACAAGCCACCACCATCGCCCGCCGCATGGTCACCGAATGGGGCATGAGCGACCACATCGGCAAAATCGCCCACGCCACCGACCAGAGCACCTACCTCGGCGGCGGCCCCCAGATGCTCCCCATGAGCGAACACACCGCCGCGCAGATCGACCACGAAATCAAAACCCTCATCGACGCCGCCTACACCCGCGCCACCAACCTCATCGGCGAACACCTCACCCGCGTCCACGAGATCGTCAGCGTGCTCCTCACCCGCGAAACCCTCACCGGCGAAGAATTCGCGGCGCTCCTCAACGGCGAAACACTCGAACCACTGCCACCCGCAGCGCCCAGCACGCCGCCCAGTCTCGCGGGGTGAGGTCGTAACAAGCCTGTTTGGCAGTGACGTCGTGGGGCTGCGCCTGCGGCGGGCCTCCCCACCCCCCAGCCCCCTACCCCAGGGGGGCAGGGGGAGCGGTCGCTGCGCTCGGCAGGTATTTCTCTGAGCTGGTCGGCAGGTATGGGGCGGGTTCGGCCACTGATGGGGTTGCACACCTCCGGGTTTGCTGCGGGCGCCCCGCGCGCTGCGCGCACGACGGGCTCGATTGCCACGACGATGGGTTGGCCCCACACCTTGGTGCGTGCCGGAAGGTTCTACTTTTTGGGCTTCTGCCAAAGCGGTCTTTTGAAAGTCGATCAACGGCTCGCTTCATGTTGCCCAGCCACTGACCGCAGACCACCACCAGCCGTCGTGCGCGCAGCGCGCGGGCCTTACGGGGGGCGGTAGGATGGCGTCGAGGCCAGACCCGTCACCGCCCGACACAAACACGCCGCACAAGTAAAAACTCTTGCCCAGTGCAACGTAAGCCCCCCCTGCCCCTCTGGGGTAGGGGGCTGGGGGGTGGGGCAGCCCGCCGCCAGGCGCAACCCTTCCAACAGGGAGCCCCACCGCCAGGCGCCCCCTGCCAACTTCTTTTACCCGAAGTACCCGAGCAGGTCGATCAGCGTGCGGGCGTAGTCGTTGGGTTTCAGGCCGCGTTTGTCGAGTTTGACGCTGGGTGGGAAGGTGACGACTTCGGTCTTGTAGGGGAAGGCGCGGAGGGCGGGGGCGTCGTAGTCGAGGGTTTTGTAGGCGAAGGTGATCTGGATCTGGGTCATGGTTTCGCCGATGCTGAGGACGCGGCGGGCGGCGGCGGTGAGGCGGAGTTTGGCGAGGTCGATGAAGTTTTGCACTTCGGGGGTGGGGGGGCCGTATTTTTTGCGGAGGTCGCGTTCGACGCGGCTGATGGCCTGGAGGGTGCGGCTGTCGCTGAGGCGTCCGTAGGTGGCGATGCGGGCTTCTTCGTCGTTCTCGAAATAATCGGGGGACAGGCGGGCGTCGATGGGGAGGTCGATGCTGATGGTGGCGGGCACTTCGATTTTTTCGCCTTTGAGTTTGGCGACGGCTTCGGCGAGGAGTTCGGTGTAGACGTCGATGCTGACGGCCTGGACGTGGCCGTGTTGTTCTTCGCCGAGGATGTTGCCGACGCCGCGGATTTCCATGTCTTTCTCGGCGAGGAGGTGCCCGCTGCCGAGGTCCTGGAGGTCGGCGATGGCCCACAGGCGGCGCTGGGCGTTCTCGGTCATGCGGGGGGGGTAGAAGAGGTACGCGTAGGCGGTCTGGGCGCGGCGGCCGACGCGGCCGCGGAGTTGGTAGAGCTGGGCGAGGCCGAGGCGGTCGCTGCGTTCGATGAGGATGGTGTTCGCTTCGGGGATGTCCAGGCCGGTTTCGACGATGGTGGTGGCGAGGAGCACGTCGAAGGCGCCCTGTTCGAAGCCGAGCATGATCTCTTCGAGTTCTTCTTCGTTCATGCGGCCGTGCGCGACGCCGATGCGGGCTTCGGGGACGAGGTTGCGCAGGTAGAGGCTGCGGGCGCCGATGCTGGCGATGCGGTCGTGGATGTAGAAGACTTTGCCGCCGCGTTCGATTTCGCTGAGGATGGCGTCGCGGACGGTGATGGGGTCGAACGGGGCGAGGACGGTCTGGATGGGTTTGCGGCCCTTGGGTGGGGTCTGGATGCTGCTCATGTCGCGCAGGCCGACCATGCTCATGTAGAGGGTGCGGGGGATGGGCGTGGCGGACAGGGCGAGGGTGTCGACGGCGCGGGCGTCCTCGGGAATGTCGAGTTTGCCGTCCTTGGGCACGTCGGGAAGTCCTCGGAGGGCGCGGAGTTTTTCTTTCTGGCCGACGCCGAAGCGGTGTTCCTCGTCGACGATGATCAGGCCCAGGTCGCGGAACTGCACGTCGCCGCTGAGGAGGCGGTGCGTGCCGATGAGGATGTCCACCTTGCCTTTGGCGGTGTCGGCGAGGATGCTCCGGGCCTGCTGGGGGGTGGTGAAGCGGGAGAGGCCCTCGACACGGACGGGGAGGCCTTTGAAGCGTTCGACGAAGGTGCTGGTGTGCTGCTCGGCCAGCAGGGTGGTGGGGACGAGGACGGCGACCTGTTTGCCGTGGCCGACGACGCGGTGCGCGGCGCGCAGGGCGACCTCGGTCTTGCCGAAGCCGACGTCGCCGGAGATGAGGCGGTCGGCGGGGTTGGCTTTCTCCAGGTCGCGCATGGTTTCTTTCAGCGCCGTGCGCTGGTCGGCGGTGAGTTCGAACTTGAAGTTCGCTTCAACCTGCTCGTCCCATTCGGGTTGGGCGGGGAAGGCGTTGCCGGGCGTGACCTGCCGCGCGGCGTACTGCACGAGGAGTTTCGCGGCGACCGCCTCGGCGTTCTTGCGGGCCTTCTCCTTGGCTTTCGCCCAGTCCTTCTTGTCGAAGGAACTCAAGGAGGGTGGGTCGTCGGTGGTGCCAGGGTGGCGGCGCAGGACCGGGAGTTGCTCAATGGGGACGCTGAGGCGCGCGCCGCCCCGGTACGTGAGGTTCAGGTAGTCGCGCGTGACGCCCAGTACCTTGCGGGTTTCGAGGCCCTCGAACTGCCCGATGCCGTGCTCGGGGTGGATGAGGTAATCCCCGACGTGCAGGCCCAGCGCGTCCGTGACGGGCTTGCCGTTCAGGCGTTTGCCGCGCAGGGCACTGCCGCCCTGGAAGCCGTAGATCAGGTCCTCGGTGAGGACGACCGTCCTGTGCTCGGGGATGACGAAGCCGCCCTCCCCTGCCGCGCGCAGGAAGCCCAGGCCCCCCTCGGGCACGCGGGGGATCTTCAGCCACGGGATCTCGTGGGTGTTCAGCAGCTTGTCGGCCAGGTACGCGGCGGTGCGGTCGTGCCGCACGAGGATCATCACGCGGTAGCTGGCGTCGCGCCATTCGTTCACGTCGCGTTCCAGGTCGCTCAGGCGTGCGCGGTAGAACGGCAGGGTGGTCAGCCCGGTATCCAGGTCCGGCAGGTCCAGCGGGGTGCGTCCGAAGCTGGTCACCTCGCGCCCGGCCAGTTTCGGCCAGAAGGTGTCGATCAGGACGCCCAGCGCGGACGCGTAGAACTCCGGCGAATCCAGAAACACCCGCCCCGGCAGCAGGTCCAGGCGGGTGGCGTCCCATTTCACCTCCGTCAGGTAGTCGGCGGTGGGTTCCAGCGTGAAGCTCTGCGCCTTCTCGCCCGTCAGCGCGCCGGGCTTCAGGAAGCGCAGGGTGTCCAGTTCGTCCCCGAAGAACTCGGCGCGGACCCACTGGCCCTCCTCGGCCTCGGCGGGCAGACCCGATCCGGCCGACAGGCGCAGTTCCAGCGTGTCGCCCTGAATCTCGAATCCGGGCTCCTCGCCGCGTTCGTACCCGAGGCGTTCCAGGCGTTCTAGAAGGACCTCGCGCGGGTAGCTGGCGCCCACCTTCAGGGTCAGCGCGTGATCCTCCGGGCGGGACGGGAACAGGTCCAGCGCGGTGTTCACGTCCAGCACCACGTGCTCGTGCCGGGCGTCCCAGTCGCGCAGGCCAGGGTTCACGCTGACCGGCGCGCCCAGCACCCCGGCCGTCGCGTAACTGCCCAGGCGGTCGGGGGTAGTCAGCAGCACGGCCGGACCAGGGAACGCCGCGAACAGCGCCGCGCGCGCCACCTGCGGGAGCAGCAGCAGGTTTCCGGGCGGGGCGGCGGGCAGCAGTTTCGACAGGTTCGGCGCAGCAACAGTCACCGGAAGAGTTTACGCGCCCCCACGAGAAAACACCGAGAGCGAAAAGACTTACCGAATGCCCCCCGGGGGTCCACCCGCTGCTGCACCCAAATGAGGACGTGCCCTCGGTGCGCTCCGCGTACGGTGAGAGGTATGACCCTGCGCATCCTGCTCCTGAACCCTCCGCACGGTTCAATCGGCAGCCGCATTCCCGTCGAGCAGCTCCCCCCACTGGGTCTGCTCAGCCTGGGCGGCCCGCTGCTGGACGCGGGATTCACGGTGGAGCTGCTGGACGCCGACCTGTACAACCTCCCCCTGCACGAGATCCGCCACCGCGCCCTGCACTTCGCGCCGGACGTCGTCATGACCGGCCACGCCGGGTCCACGTCCGCGCACCCGGTCATCATGACGATCCTGAACGCGCTTCGCGGCGCGCTGCCCGGCGTGCCGTTCGTGTACGGCGGCGTATTCCCCACGTACCACTGGTTCGACATCCTGACCGAGCACCCGCAGGTGGACATCGTCGTACGCGGCGAGGGCGAGGTCACCGCTGTGCGACTCGCGCAGGCCCTCGCGCAGGGCACTCCCCTGATGGACGTGCTTGGCCTCGCCTACCGCCAAGACGGAAAGCCGCACGCCACCGCGCAGGCCACCATGCTCACCCCGCTGGACGACGCCCGGGTCGGGTGGGAACTCATCCGGCACGCCGACTACTTCTACTGGGGCGCGCGGCGCGCCGTGGTCGCGCAGTTTTCGCGGGGCTGCCCCTACCCGTGCAGCTACTGCGGCCAGCGGGGCTTCTGGACGCAGCGCCGCCACCGCGACCCCGTCCGCTTTGCGCAGGATCTCGCCCGGCTGCACCGCGAGGAGGGCGTGCAGGTCATCAACTTCGCGGATGAACTGCCCACCGGGAACCGCGCCGCTTGGGCCGCGTTCCTGGACGCCCTGATCGCCGAGAACGTGAAGCTCACGCTGGTCGGCTCCACCCGCGCCGGGGACGCCGACCTGCTGCCCCGATACCGGCAGGCGGGCGTGATCCGCTTCCTGCTGGGCATCGAGAGTTACGACCAGGTGACCCTGCAGAGCATCCGCAAGGGGGCCAGCACGAAGGACGACCGCGAAGCGATCCGCCTGATGCGCGAAGCCGGGATCATCAGCATGGCCACGTACGTCGTGGGCTTCGAGGAGGAACGCGACATCGACTACTGGCACTCGTTCCGGCAGCTGATGCTGTACGACCCCGATCAGATCCAGCTGCTGTACATCACCCCGCACCGCTGGACGCCGTTCTTCGAGACCGTCAAGCACCGCCAGGTCGTGCAGACCGACGTCACCAAATGGGACTACAAGCATCAGGTGCTCGCCACCCGCAACGTCCCGCCGTGGCGGGTGCTGCTGTGGTTCAAGCTCATGGAGGTCGCCGTGCAGCTGCGCCCCGCCATGCTGTGGCGCACCCTGACCCACCCCGACCCGGAGTACCGCCACGCCATGCGCTGGTACTACGCCGTGGGTTTCCGGGTATGGCTGCATGAGATCCGCGAATTCACGTTCAAGCTGCGCCTGCGCCGCGACGGCCCCAGCCTGGAGGACTTCTGGGGCAGCAGCCTCGCCCAGCACGAGGAAGCCCTGGCCCGACCGTCCCGCCGCCCCGCCCACACCCAGAACGGCGGACTCAACCCGTAGCCGTGCGTGGGCGACCCGTCGCCAGTTTCAGCACCCGGTCCGGAAAGGCGCTGAACGCACTCGCGGGGACCTCCACCTGCGGGTGATCCCAGCTGATCATCCGCACGGCGACCAGCCTCGCCCCTCGGTGAACGATCAGGTGCTGCCCGCGGAAGCCGTCGTGCCGGAACCCCACCTGCGGCGCGCCCGGCCCGGCCGTCCCTCAGGTCAGCGTCCAGTGGTCTTGCAGCCGGTCAGGAGGGTTTTCGTGGTGGTGGTGCTGTTCCCGGTGAAGGTGCTGAGTTCCGCGGTGCCCTGGTGTTCCCACCATTGCAGGCCGCCGCGCGCTCCGGCGGGGCCGCTGAGGCTGGCGTAGCGGGCGCCGCTGGCGCTGATGGCCTGCGCCAGTCCGTGCCGCTGGCCTTTCCAGTCGAGCATGGCGAACATGGGCTGGTCGCCGAACTGCACGTAGTACACCTTGAGGGTCTGCCCGCCGGCGCAGGCGTACTGGTAGACGCGGTAGTTGACCTGCACCGGGGGCGTGGCGGCGTGCGCGGTGCCGAGGATCAGGGTGGCGAGGGCCAGGGTCAGTCGGTTCATGCGTTTACCGTAAGGAGCTTCCGTGAACCTTTCCCGAGGGCTGCATGACAAACTCCGGTGTAGGCTCCGCGCATGACCGTGAATTCCGGGCGTTCTCCTCACGCGGCCCGTCGTCTGCTGATCGGACTGGTGGTGGGTGTGCTCGTGGGGTTCGGCACGCCGCGCGGCTGGCCGCCGGAGGCGCGCGTCCTGCTGGGCTGGGTGGCGTTCACGGTGACGGTTATGGCGCAGTTGTGGCCTCTGATGATGACGGCTGGGCCTGCACGAACGCGGGAGCTGGCGACGCGGGAGGACGACAGCCGGGCGGTGGCGGGGACGTTGACGACGTCGGCGGCGCTGGTGAGTCTGATCGGGGTGATGTTCCTGCTGTCCGACGCGCACGACGCCAGGGGTACGCGGGAGGTGCTGCTGACGCTGCTGGCGGTGGGGACGGTGGCGGGCAGCTGGCTGCTGGTGCAGACGGAGTACGCGCTGCATTACGCGCGGCTGTACTACCGCGACGGGCGCGGCATCCTGTTCCCGCATGGGGACGGAAATCTGGATGAGCCCACGTACTGGGATTTCGCGTATCTGAGCGTGACGATCGGCATGACGTATCAGGTGAGCGACACGAACCTGAACACCCGCGCGATGCGGCGCCTGCTGCTGGGGCACGCGCTGCTGTCGTTCGTGTTCGGCACGGTGATCATCGCGGTGACGATCAACGGCGTGGCGGGCCTGATCCAGTAACCGGGGCGTACAGTCTGGGCATGCTGCCTCTGCTGCTGTCCGGTCTGCTCGTCACGGCTCCACTGTCCGTCAGCCGGACGCCTGCCCTGCTGGAGGGTGCTCGCGCGGCGTCCACCGTTCCGGCGGAGGGGGGTGGGGTGATCGTGCGAATCGACAGTGAACTGGACGTGCTCGTGTCGGGCGACCGGGGGCAGGTGACGCGGGTGGTCCTGGCGTTCAACACGCAGAGTCCGTCGTACCCGTACGCGCTGCCGGACCTGGGCAGTCGCCTGGGCCGACTGGCGCGCGAGTACGCCACGCGCTGCTTCGGGTTGCCCGCCGGGGACCGGAAGGCGCTGGGGGAACGGATCTGGCAGGCGCTGAAGAACCCGGACACGGACTTCCCGGAGTTCTGGTCGTACGGTCCGCTTGACGTGCAGGTGAATGCCGTGGTCGAGGGTGGGTACTCCCGCACGCTGGGGGATTCCGGGGAGGTGGACGTCCCACCGGACGTGAGTGTGCGCGTGGTTCTGGAACGGGCAGCGGCACCCGGCTGGGTGCCCGGGTGCCGCTGGCCCTGAATCGGGTTTACCCGAGTCGTTCGGTGGCGCGGGCGGCGAGGACGTCCACGAGGTGCGCGCGGTACTCGGCGCTGGCGAAGCGGTCGCCGAGCAGGTCGCCCGCGTCGACCAGTCCGGTGGGGACAGCCTGGGAGGCGTTCACGGCGTCCTCCAGCTTGTTCAGGCGGTGCGCTTTCTCGGCGGCGCCGGTGTACGCGGCGCGGACCTTCCCGTCGGCATGGCGGACGACGGCGACGCCCACGACGGCGTAGTGGCTGGCGGGGTGACGGAACTTCTCGTACGCGCTGGCCTGCGTGGTCGTGGGAACGCGGATGTGCGTCAGGAGTTCGCCGGGCTGCACGGCGCTCTCGAACATGCCCTGGAACATGTCGTCGGCGGGCACGGTGCGTTCACCGCCGGGGCCGCGGATGACGAATTCCACGCCCAGCGCGAGGGCGGCGGCGGGGTAGTCGGCGCTGGGGTCGGCGTGCGCCAGACTGCCGCCGATGGTGCCGCGGTTGCGGACCATCGGGTCGCCAACCCAGCCCGCCACTTCCGGGAACAGCGGGAGGTTGCTGCGCAGCACGTCCGCGTGTGTGGTCATCGCGCCCACCACGAACCAGTCGCCGTCGCGGGTGATGCCTTTCATCTCCTGGATGCCCCAGATGTCCAGCAGCGCCGGCGGTTGCGCCAGCCGCAGTTTCATGGCGGGCAGCAGGCTGTGCCCTCCCGCGATCACTTTCAGGTCCGGGTTCCCGGCCAGGGCGGCGATGGCCTGATCGACACTCTCGGCCTTCTGATACTCGAAGTTGGCTGGATACATATATCCCTCCGGGATGGGTTGATGGTGGAAAGGTGATGGTCGATGGAGAAGGGACGGTCTATCGACCATCGACCTTCACCCATCGACGCTTCAGTCGTCGGCGGCCTGGGGCTGGCTGGCCCGCGCGTCTTTCAGGGCGCGCCAGACCTTCTCGGCGGTGTAGGGCATGTCCAGGTGCGCGATTCCGGCTTCGTGCCACAGGGCGTCCATGACGGCGTTGGCGACGGCGGCGGTGCTGGCGATCGTTCCGGCCTCGCCGATGCCCTTGACGCCCAGGGGGTTGTGGGGGCTGGGGGTGACGGTGTGGCCGTGCTGGATGAACGGCAGGTCGTCCGCGCGGGGCATGGCGTACTCCATGTACGTTCCGGCCAGCAGGTTGCCGTCCTCGTCGTACGCGGCTTCCTCCAGCAGCGCCTGGCCCATGCCCTGGGCGACGCCGCCGTGCACCTGTCCCTCGGCGATCAGGGGGTTGATGAGGGGGCCGCAGTCGTCCACGCTGCCGTAGTCGCGCAGTTTCACGTGCCCGGTATCGGTGTCGATCTCCACGACGGCGATGTGCGTGCCGAAGGGGTACACGAAGTTCTTCGGGTCGTAGAACGCGGTCGCTTCCAGGCCGGGTTCCAGGTCGGCCGGGTAGTTGTGAGCGAGGTGCGCCATCAGGGCGATGTCGAAGAAGCTCTTGCTCTTGTCGGGCGCGCCCTTGATGCGGAAGGTGCCGCCCTCGTGCTCGATGTCGTCCTCGCTGGCTTCCAGCAGGTGCGCGGCGATCTTCTTCATCTTGGCGGTGATCTTCTGCAGGGCCATCTTCAGGGCGCTGCCGCCCACAGCGGCCGAGCGGCTGCCGTAGGTGCCCCAGCCGTAGGGCATGCGGCCGGTGTCCCCGTGGATGAGTTCGATGTCCTCGATGGGAATCTGCAGTTCGTCGGCGGCGATCTGCGGGAACGCCGTCTCGTGGCCCTGCCCGTGGCTGTGGCTGCCGGTGTACAGTTCGACCTTCCCGGTGGGGTGCACGCGCACGAGGCTGGATTCCCACTGTCCGGCCTGCGCGCCGAGCATGCCGACCAGGGCGCTGGGGGCCAGTCCGCAGGCTTCCAGGAAGGAGATCAGGCCCACGCCGAGGATCTTCTTCCCGCCTTTCATGCGGGCCTGTTCCTCGCGCAGGGCCGCGTAGTTCATCATCTGCATGGCCTGATCCAGCGCGGGTTCGTAGTCGCCGCTGTCGTACACGAGCGCCACGGGCGTCTGGTAGGGGAACTCGTCGGGGCCGATGAAGTTCTTGCGGCGCAGTTCGGCGGGGTCCATGTTCAGTTCGTGGGCGGCCATGTCCACGATCCGCTCGATGAGGTACGTGGCCTCCGGGCGGCCCGCGCCGCGGTACGCGTCGACGGGGACGGTGTTCGTCATGACGCCCGTCACCTTGGCGTGAATGGCGGGCATCTTGTACACGCCGTTCAGCAGCGTGCCGTACAGGTACGTGGGCACGGCGGGCGCGAACAGCGTCTGGTACGCGCCGAGGTTCGCCAGGGTGTTCACGCGGAAGCCGAGGATCATGCCGTCGTCACTGACGGCCAGTTCGGCTTCGGTGTCGTGGTCGCGGCCCTGCGCGTCGCTGACGAACGCCTCGCTGCGCCGCGCGGTCCACTTGACGGGGCGGCCGATCAGGCGCGCGGCGAGCAGCACGATGACCTCTTCCTGGTACTGGAAGATCTTCGTGCCGAAGCCGCCGCCCACGTCGGGGGAAATCACGCGCAGTTTGTGTTCGGGGATGCTCATCACGAACGCCGCGATGATCAGGCGGTGAATGTGGGGGTTCTGGCTGGTGGTGTACAGCAGGTAGTCGCCGCCCGCCGGGGTGAACTGCGCGAGGCTGCTGCGCGGCTCGATGGGGTTGGCGACCAGCCGGTGGTTGCGGAGCTTCACGCTGACCTTGCGGGCCGCGCCGCTAAACGCCTCGTTCGTGGCGGCCTCGTCCCCGATCTCCCAGCGGAAGGCGACGTTGCCCGGCACGTCGTCGTGCACGAGGGGCGCGCCGTCGGCGATGGCCGCGTGGGACGTGGACACGGCGGGCAGGGCCTCGTAGTCGACTTCCAGCGCGGCGGCGGCGTCCTCGGCCTGCGCGCGCGTCTCGGCGATCACGACCGCCACGATGTCCCCGACGTGGTTCGCTTCCGTCAGGGCGATGGCGGGGTGGGCGGGCGTCTTGAGTTCCGGCAGCAGCCACCCGACCGGGATGCTGCCCAGGCCCGCGTCCGCGACGTCCTGACCGGTCAGCACGCGGATCACTCCCGGCATGTCCTTCACGGAGTCGGTGTTGATGCCCGTGATCTTCGCGTGCGCGTAGGGGCTGCGGACCATCGCGGCGTGCACCATGCCGTGCAGGACCATGTCGTCGGTGTAGTTGCCGGTGCCCGTGATGAAGCGCGGGTCTTCCTTGCGCTTGAGGGCCTGTCCGAAGTACTTCTCGGTCCGGGTGTCGCTCATGGGGTGATGCCTCCCTGGGTTGTGGAGAAGGGCAGTGAAGCTGAGAGTCCAAGCGTCTGACGGTCTGAGAGGGTCTGCGGAGTCCGGATCTGGACGCTGTGCCTGTTCGACCCTCGACCCACGTCAGTCGTCGGCGGCCTGACTGGAACCCTGCATGGCGCTGGCGGCGTGCTGCACGGCCTTGACGATGTTGTGGTAGCCGGTGCAGCGGCAGTAGTTCCCTTCGAGGTGGTGGCGGATCTGGTCCTCGGTGGGGTTGGGGGTGTGCTTCAGGAGTTCGGCGGAGCTCATGATCATGCCGGGCGTGCAGAAGCCGCACTGCAGGCCGTGCTCCTCCCAGAAGCCGGTCTGGAGGGGGTGCAGGTCGCCGGGCGTGCCGATGCCCTCGATGGTGGTGACGTCCATGCCCTGGGCCTGCACGGCGAGGACGGTGCAGCTCTTGACGGCGTCGCCGTTCAGGTGGACGGTGCACGCGCCGCACTGGCTGGTGTCGCAGCCGACGTGCGTGCCGGTCAGGCCGAGGTCCTCGCGGAGGAAGTGAACGAGGAGCGTTCTGGGCTCCACGTCACGGGTGTAGGTCTTGCCGTTCACTTGCAGGGTGACGTTCATGCGTGCCTCCCACGGGCTGGGGTGGAGTGCGCTGGTTCAGGGGTGAACCGCCGAGTTGTCTGACCTTCACCATCTAAACACACCAAGGTTGGAATCAGGTGCGGACTCCCGGAGGTGCTAGCGTGGGGGCATCAGAATGCAGTGGGGTCCGCCGGGGCCGGGCGGGACCGTTTCGGAGGCTCGGGCCGTTTCGAAGGGCCGTGTGGAGGTTCGGGGCGTGATGAATGACCGCTTGTCGCTGGAACGTCAGCAGCTGATCCGCGCGTGGGGCGGCTTCGTGCACCGCCGCGTGCCGGAGGTCCGGCCTGACGTCCCTGGGCCTGACCTCGCTGGGCCTGACACGACTTGGCCGACTGTGACCCCGGAGGTCGCGGCGTCGTGGGCGCGTTCGGCGCTGACGGTGTCGCCGGAGCGGGTGTGCGCGCCGGTCCTGAGCGAAACGGACGTGCGGCACGCGTGGCGGGAGAGTGCGCTGGAGTACGGCATGCGCGGCCTGATTCCGGAACTGACCCGCCTGGCGGAGGACGCGGACCTGATCGTCGCGGTGGGCGACGTGGACGGCACGCTGCTGTGGACGCAGGGCAGCGAACGCATGACGGCCCTGGCGCGGCGCGTGAACTTCGTGCCGGGCGGACAGTGGGGCGAGGGCACCGTCGGCACGAACGCGCTGGCGCTGTCCCTGCGCACGCGGCAGCCCGTGCGGGTGTTCAGCGCGGAACACTACGTGCAGACCGTGCACGACTGGGTGTGTTACTCCAGCCCGATCCGTGATCCGGGGTCGGGGGCGCTGCTGGGCGTGCTGGATCTCAGCAGCACCTGGGAGCACAGCACGCCGCTGGGCCTGGCGAGCGCGCGGCACTACGCGGCGCAGATCGAGCAGGCGATCGGGGGCCGCCCGCCCGGCGCGGCGGACGCGCTGAGCCTGTCGTTCTGCGGGTCGCCGCGCGTGACGCTGGGTGGGAGGCGGCTGCACCTCACGCCCCGGCAGCATGAGCTGCTGGGCGTGCTGGCCCTGAATCCGGGCGGGCTGAGCCTGGACGCGCTGCACGCGCACGTGTACGGGGATCAGCCGGTCAGCCTGAGCACCCTGAAATCCGAGGTGAGTACGCTGCGGGCGCTGCTCGGCGGGCAGATCGCGTCCCGCCCGTACCGGCTGAGCGTGCCCGTCACGCTGGACGCGCAGCGTATCGAGGAGCACCTGCTGGCGGGGCGGGCCGCGCAGGCGGCGGAGCTGTTCGACGGGCCGCTGCTGCCGAACTCGGCGTCGCCGCTGCTGACGTACTGGCGGGAGTACCTGGGCGCGGCGGTGCAGGCGGCGGTGTGCCGCAGCGGCGACCCGGACCTGCTGTGGCGCTACGCGTCCCGTTTCGACGATCCGGAGTGCCTGGACGTGCTGGACGACCTGCTGCCCGCCGGGGACCCGCGCCGCCCGGTCGTGCGGGCGCGCCGCGCCGCGCTGGACGCCTTCTGATCAGGCGTCGCGTAGGGTGGGGGGCACGCGATGCCCTCCCCTGCCCCTTTGCCTGATCCCGCGCCGATGCCTGATCCGACGCTGATGAATGATGCTGCTCCCCCGGCCCGGCCCCCAGCAGCGCGTCTATCCCCGACGGCGGCGCTGATCCTGCTGGCGTGCAGCGTGGTGCTGGGCATGAGTCCGTGGTTCAGTGCGGCCGCCGCGCTGCCGCAACTGCGGGAGGGCTGGGGTCTGAACGCCTTCCAGGGGTCGTGGTTGACGCTGGCGGTGCAGCTGGGCTTCGTGCTGGGCGCGGTGCTGAGTGCGCTGCTGAATCTGGCGGACCGGGTGCAGCCGCGCGTGCTGATCGCGCTGGGGGCGCTGCTGGCGGCGGGGGCGAACGCGGCGCTGCTGCTCAGTCCGGGCCTGTGGGGGGCGCTGCTGGCCCGCGCGGGGGTGGGGGCGGCGCTGGCGCTGGTGTACCCTCCGGCGCTGCGGGCCATGAGTGCGTATTTCACGCGGGGGCGGGGGCTGGCGCTGGGCGTCATGGTGGGCGCGCTGACGCTGGGGTCGGCCAGTCCGCATCTGGTGAACGGGCTGGGCGGCGCGGACTGGCGGGTGGTGGTGGGCGTGACGAGCGCACTGGCGGCACTGGGGGGGTTGCTGGCGCTGCCGGTCGGGCCGGGCCCGTTCGCGGGGGCCGCTCCGGCGTTCCGGCCGGCGCAGGCGTGGCGGGTGCTGTCGGCGCGTGGGCCGGCGCTGGCGACGCTGGGGTACCTGGGGCACATGTGGGAGCTGTACGCCATGTGGACGTGGTTCGCGCTGTTCTTCAGTGGGATGCTGACCGGGGCGGGGCAGCCGGACGCGCTGCGGGGCGCGGCGCTGGCGACGTTCGGCGTGGTCGGGGTGGGCGCGCTGGGCTGCGTGGTGGGGGGCGTGCTGGGGGACCGCTGGGGCCGCACGCGCCTGACGGAACTGTCCATGTGGCTGTCGGGCGGCGCGGCGCTGGTCCTGGCGGGGCTGCTGATGTGGGGGTCGCCGCCCCCGGGGGTGGTGCTGGCGCTGAGTGTGTTCTGGGGGTTCTGGATCATCGCGGACAGCGCGCAGTTCAGCACGGTCATGAGTGAGATCGCCGAGCCGGGCTACGCGGGGACGGCGATGACGGCGCAGCTGGCGCTGGGGTTCACGTTGACGGCGGTGACGATCGCGCTGGTGCCGTTGCTGCTGCCCCGGCTGGGGTGGGGTGGGTTGTTCGCGCTGTGGGCGGTGGGGCCGCTGCTGGGTGCGCTGGCGATGCGGGCACTGCGCGGCACGCCGGACGCGGCGCGGATCGCGGGTGGTCGGGGGTGAGTGCTGGGAGGCAGGACGGGCGTGCATGAACGGTCTCACTAGACGAGACGACACTGTGTGGGCGCGTTCAGGTGTATTTGGTGTAACATGTACACTGTTGCCGTGTGGAGGTCCCCGACCCCCAGCGGTGTTTGCGTGCCGGTGGGAGCCCTCCCAGCCGACTCGTGAATTCGTTCACAGGAGAAAGAAACATGAAGACCCTCATCCTTGGTGCTGGTTACTCCGGCCTTGCTGTCGCCACCAAAATGAAGCCCGCCCCGGGCCTCGAAGCCCTGATGGTGGAGCAGAACGCCTACCACACCTTCGAAACCCGCCTGCACGAAGCGGCGGCCCACAACACCCCCGTCACCCTGCCCCTGGCTCCTTTGCTGCGGGGCACCGGCGTGAACCTCGAACAGGCCCAGGTCGAAGCCGTCAACCTGGACGACAAAGAAGTCAAGCTCAAGGACGGCCGCGTCCTCACGTACGACACCCTGGTCGTCGGCCTGGGCAGCGTCACGAACTTCTACCGCATCCCCGGCCTGGCCGAGAACGCCTCTGAACTCAAGCAGCTCAGCGACGCCGACGAGATCTTCAACTTCGTCAACCGCGCCTACACCACCGAGTACCAAGGCAACCGCGACATCGTCGTGGGTGGCGCGGGCCTCACCGGCGTGGAACTCGTCACGGAACTCGCCCAGCGCGCCCAGCTCCTGACCAAGGAACGCGGCCTGTCTCCCTTCAACATCTACCTCGTGGAAGCCGGCCCCAAGATCCTCCCGATCTTGGATGACGCGCTGCGCGCCAAGGCCCAGCGGACCCTCGAGGAGTACGGCATTCACATCCTCGTCGGGCACCGCATCACGCAGGCCACCGCCGACACCGTCACCGTGCAGACCGCCAGCGGCGAGCAGAAGACCGTCAGCGCCGGGAAGATCATCTGGACCGGCGGCATCCAGGCGCGCGACATCGTCAGCGGCAGCAAACTGGAGAAGGGCCCCGGCGGCCGCATCGCCGTGGACGACAAACTGCGCGCCAAGGGCTACCCCGAAGTGTTCGTGATCGGCGACATGGGCCTCGCGCTGAACCAGGAAGGCAAGCCTGTCCCGACCACCGCGCAGCACGCCGGGCAGCAGGGCCGCCTGACCGGGAAGAACATCATGCGTCTCGTGCGCGGCGAGGAACCCGAAGCGTACGAACCCACCACCCTGGGCGAGTTCGTCAGCCTGGGCGGCCTGATGGCCGTCGGCTGGATGAAACTCCCCTGGAACCAGAAGCTCGCCATCACCGGCGGCATCGCGCACGTCATGAAACGCGCGAGCGAATGGCGCTGGCGCATCAGCATCGACTGAACCCCGATCAGTCCGGAAGACTCCCGAGCCCCACGCGGCGCCGGGGGTCTTCTCATACGGGAACCAAGTGATTCCAAATCATTCGGAGTCGCCCGGTGACCCCCTCACCCTTCCGTCGCTTCGCTCCTCCTTTCCTCTCCCTCCGGGGAAGAGGGGACAACGGAACGCGATCACGTTGGAAGCCAGTCATTTTCATCCCGTCTGAGCTGTAGGCACGCTGGCCTACCGACCACACCTGCAGTCCCGCCCGGCGCGGCGCGCCCCTACACTCGGGTCATGCGCCTGCCCCTCCTGATGATCCTCGCCCTGCCCGCCGCGCTCGCCTCATGTAGCGGCATGTTCGAGAAACACAACACCGACCGCGCCGAGCAGCTCAAGATCGACAACGCCCTGTACTTCCGCACGCAGTGCATCCAGGCGCTGGAACGCGCCCGCGCCACCGCCACACCTCAGCAGTTCCCCGCCGGACTGAACGGCCAGCCCTGCACGTCCCCACTGCTGGGCGACTACTCGCTCAGCCAGGAGATGGGCGACACGATCAAGAGCAGCGTCATCACCCTGGACCCGAAACGCCTGAGCGACTACACCCTGACTGTAACCAGCCTGAACGGCAAGACGTTCAGCTACGCGGACCGCGGCGACGCCGAGGCCGCCGCCGAACAGGCGGGAACCTACACCGAAACGGCCCCCGACGTCGTCAGCGAGGACACCGACACCAGCACCCTGAACGTCGATCAGCAGACGCCCTGACCGATCAGAGAGATCCACCGTTCAGCCCGCGCAAGGCAGAGCCCGCGCGGGCTGATTCGCTGGGCTGTCAGTCCAGCCAGGGAAACCCCCACGGATCGGCAGCGCAACGCGCGTTGACCGTGGCAGCGTCGTGCAGGCGGACCGGCAGAGGGAAGTCACCCGGCGTGACCGGCACCGCCAGCAGTGGACGGACCGGGTGCGGGCAGATCAGGTGCGGTTCGCGCACGCGCCCCAGCCCTGGCCAGTCATAGGGGGGCATCAGGTCGAAACCGTCGGGGGGCAGAACGTACACCACGCCGGGGGTGAGCAGGTCCTCGCCCCGCGTGACGGTCGCATCCGGCTGCGGTGCCAGCGAGAGGAAGTAGCGCACGTCGCTCCAGCCGCCCGCCTCCTCGACCTGCAGGGCGGCATTCAGCATGCCCCGGACCCGGCGGCGGTCCCGCAGGGCGTACATCAGGGCCCACAGCGCGTCGGAGGTGGCGAACACCCCGTTGCGTTTGCTGAACTCGTCGGCACTCCGGTCGTGGGGTGTGCGCGGCTCGAATTCGGTCAGTCCGGGCTGCGGTGAACCGTGGAAGAGCACGCCCTGCCCCTGAAGCCAGCGCAGGAATAGCCAGCGGGGCGTCCCTGGCGGCAGGAGGGCCGGGTCGCGGGCGTCCCACGCGGCCTGAAACGCCGTGAGGGCAGATTCGATGAGGGTGACCTGTGGGGCGGTCAGCATCCAGGGGCGCATGACTCAACGTGGCAGTTGAATCGTGCCGACGCATCGGCCACTCACTACATAGACAGACTGGGCTTGACAATCATCCAACCAAGACAGACTATGTAGACAGACATAGCTATGCAGGGGCGGCAACCACGCGGGACGCCACGCGGCCGACGCCCCACCCCGGAGCACCCATGAACCCAGACCTGCTGCGCGGCAACCTCGACCTGATCCTCCTGACCCTCCTCGAACAGCAACCCCTGTACGGCTTCGCGATCATCCAGGCCGCCCGCGACCGCACCGGCGGGTACTTCGACTTCAAGGAAGGCAGCCTCTACCCCGCCCTGCACCGCCTGGAAGCCGAGGGGCTGCTCGCCGCGCAGCACGGCGAAACGGGCCGCAACGGCAAACCCCGCAAGTACTACGCCATCACCGACCGGGGCCGCGACACTCTGAACGCCAAACGCCAGGAATTCGCCGCCTTCACCGGCGCCGTGAACCAGCTCGGCGGGACCGGCGCGTGACCACCGCGGCCCACACCACCCACCGCGCCCTGACCGCATACCTGACCCGCGCCACCTGGGGCCTGCCCGAAACGCGCCGCCAGGAACTCTGGGACGAACTCGAAGAGCACATCCTGACGCGCGCCGACCACCTGATCCTCAGCGGCCTCACCCCCACTCAGGCCACCGCCCAGGCCATCCACGAACTCGGACCACCCGCCCGCGTCACCCTGGGCATGGCAAAGGTGTACACCATGCCGAAACTCATCCTGACCGCCGCAACCTTCGCCCTCGGCATCAGCGCCGGACTCTACGCCCTCGCGGGCGGCAGCACGACCAGCACGACCCTCACCGTCGTCCGGCAGGCACCCGTCAAGCCGAGCTGCGTGCGCGGCACGAAGCCCTCCGGAGACGACATCACCATCATCAGCGAGACAGGCGGCGTCACCTGTTACACCTTCAATGACAACGAGGTGAACAAAGGCGTTTTCCTGAAAGGCACCGACGTCACCCGAGCCCTGGATGCCCAGGGGGTCACGCTCAGCCGGGACGGCCGGTCACTGGCTTTGGCAGACCATTCAGTCAACGCGCGATTTACCCGTGACGGCGCAGCGTTCTTCGACGCCAGCAGTATCGTCGACCTGCTGACTCAGGCCCGTTCCGTACGGTTCAGCGGGTACACCTCTCCCCGCGTGCAGGTGGGCGACGCCACTCTCCTGCTAAACGCGGGTACGGAGGACATCGGCGCGGCGTTCTACAACTCTAGCAACAGCGTGTTCCTGTCGACGCTGGTCGGCCAGCCCGTCCGGGGAAGCTACTTTGTCGGGGCAAAGACCAGCCCCGAGCACCTGATCTCAACGGGACTCAAGACGGGCGAGGCCGTCATGCTCGTCACCAGTCGCGGCGGTACGAACTTCATGGTGGACACGGGCAAGGTAGACGCCCAGGGTCGGCTGAGCGTCCACAGTCCGGACCGGCAACTGCGGTTCGTCTCCAGCCTCGATCAGCTCGGGCCGTACCTGTCCGGGGGCCGCCGCAACGCCCTGCTCGTGCGGATCACGAACCTGCCTCTGAACAACCTGAAGTCCGGCATCTTCGTGCCCGATCAAGCGACGTCCGACGGCCGCTGAGCGGTCCGACACTGAAAGCCCCGGCTGATCAGTAACCGGGGCGCTCGCTTTGCAGGGGGAGCGGCATGAATGGAAAATGGCTGATCGGCGTATCGTGTGTGCTCCTGTCCCTGGTGATCGGGACATCGGCGTGGTTGGCGTGGCCTACTGGACGCGCGTTCTCGTACCTGAACGACCACAGGCACAGTTACCGGATTGACGAGCGACTGACCGCGAGTGACCTACAAGGTGGCAGGCGACGTGCCCCCACAGGGGGAAACCAGGGCCGCGCCATCCGCGAGGTCACCGCAATCACAGGTGGGCAGGCGGCCACGTACGCCGTGCCGACCACGTTTATGCAGGAGGAGCTGGCCTGGCACGGCATGACAGCGGCAAATCTCGAGTTCGCCTGGGTGATGGGCGAGTACCTGAAAGGCCGCCAGCTGACCCTCTTGGCCGGTCGGGAGCCTCGCGTGAACCAACCTGAACTGGTACTCAGCGAGACCGTGGCCCGGCAGTTGACGGACACGCCAGTTGCCCTGATCGGGCAGAAGATCACCCTGAACACACGTATCAGCGGGGACCAGTACACGGTGACGGGCATCGTGCGGTCCAGTCTGTGGCGCTCGGAGGATGATCCGGATGCCGGGGGGTACCGGGTGGTCGACCCGGCTCAACCGGGCCTGAGCGAACTTGATGCTGGTGTGCTGCGGCACGCGACGCCACGGCTGACCGTGGTGTTCCAGCATGCACCCACGGCGGCAACGGTGGCCGCTCTGGAGCAGTACGTCGCTTCGAACCTGCCGGGCCTGTTCCTGATCGACGAACAGGCGGAACAGACTGCGTCTGCGGACCGGCAGGCGATCGCGCGCCGTGTGCAGCAGAGGAGCGTGTCGCTGCCGCTGCTGGCCGCGCTGCTTGGAGGGTCTGGCCTGGTGTCACTGGGCACGGTCCTGCTGGCCGGGCTCCTGCGCCGCCGGGCCCTGCTGGGCGTGGATCTGGCACTCGGGGCGACCCGGCGTCGGCTGCGATGGACGTTGGTCTGGACGACACTGTGGCCCGCGCTCCTCGGGACTACCCTCGGAACTGCGCTGGTTACACGCGTGCCTGTGGTGCTGCCGGAGGTCCTGACGGGTCAGCCTCCTGCGCAGGTGCTGGCGCTAGCCTGGACGCTCCCGAACTTCACTCTGCTCCTCTTGAGCCTGCTGGTCAGCGGCGGCGTTCTGCGCGACTCGGCGTTCGGGCTGCTTCGCGGCGTCAGACCCGGGCAGTTCGTCCGGCCCCTGCTGGGACTGATGGTGTTCTCGTTCGTCCTCGCACTGGGCGGCCTGCTGAGCGCCCTGGGAGTCAAGGAAAAGCTCGACGCTCAGACCACGCGGATCCGCAATGATTTCAGTCGGGTTCTGGAAGTCACCACGACGGGTGATCCGGAGAACCGGACCGGTGCTGGCCTGTCGCGCACCTCCCGTCGCATCACAGTGGCGGATCTCGACTGGTTCAGACGTCTGGATGACGTGGCGTCGGCGAGTGCCGCCGAGAGGCTCAATCCGAATTTCCAGATTCTCGGGAAGACCGTGCCGATTGACCGGCCCGTCGCTGGCGACGACCTGATCGACGTGCTCGGTATCAGGGTACTTTCCGGCACCGAGGGCGGCTGCCTGCTCAGCCGCACCCAGTCGGTCAGGCTGGGCATCCACGTGGGCGGCGTGATCGGGGTTCCCACTGCCACCGGTGTCCTCCCCTGCCCTGTCAGCGGGATCACCGCGGACCCAGATGATCTGAAACGGTTCGTGATGCAGAACTTCCCGGCTCTGCTGGTGCCTGCGCGGTTGGGATTGAAGGGCCGGCAGGACTCAACCGGCCGGGCGACAGGACACGAACTGACAGTGACCGGGCTGACGACCACCAATGTCCTGCTGCGACTCCGTCATGACGTGAGTCCCGAGACCGTGCGGGCACTGCACCGTCAGATTCAGCAGAAGTTTCCCGGAATGTCGTTCGCACTGCGTCCCTACGCTCCAAACATTGATGTCCTGCTGGGGCGCCTGCGCAACCAGCAGCTGCTGTTCCTGGCGCTGGCCGCTCTGGGCAGCGTGATGACGTTCACCGGGCTGCTGGGTTCCTTCGTGGCGTACCTGGACGCCCGCCGTTACCGCATCGCCCTGGACCGGGCGCAGGGCATGAGCGTGAACCGACTGCGCGCCGGGTGGTTGGCGGCAGGCAGTGGTCTGGGGGCCACTGGAGCCGGACTGGCCCTCGTCACCGCCGCCACCCTGACGCCCGCGCTGTACAACGCCTTTTCACTGGACGCGCCCGTGGGCATGTCGCGCGAACTGCTTCCCAGCGCCGCACTGGCACTTCCGGGCTCGCTGACCCTGACCGTGGCAGCCATCGTGATCGTGCTGCTGGGTCTCGTTCTGGCCACCCTGGGTGACCGCTGGCTGAGCCGCCAAAGCCTGACGGCCCTCCTGAAACTCGGCGACTGAATCTGGGTGCCTCATCACTTCGTCGGGCTGATTCAGGCTGTGGAAGCCGCGTTCAGAAATCTTTTTCCCTCCTCACAACCGTTCAGACGGAATGGTCTCACGCCTCCATATTTCCGGACCGGTACGACAACATTCGAGGGCTCTGCCATGACCTACGCTGATCACACCACCACCGCCTCCGACGCCCCGCTGGTCTCACTGTCATCTATTGGCCTGACCTACGGCCAGCTTCCCATTCTCCAGAACATCAACCTTGACATCCGCGCGAGCGATTTCATGTCGATCACCGGCCCATCAGGGAGCGGCAAGTCGACGCTGCTGGGCATTCTCGGCCTGCTGGAACGACCGACGTCCGGGCGGCACTGGATGGCCGGGCAGGACGTCTGGTCCCTTCGGGACGACGCCCAGTCGCAGTTGCGGGGAAGCGCGCTAGGGTTCGTCTTCCAGCAGTTTCACCTGCTGCCGGAACTCTCCGCGCTCGAGAACGTCGCGCGACCCCTCAGGTTTGCCCCCCGCAGCGGCGCGTCCGACCGGGACCGCGCGGCCGCCATGTTGGAACGTGTGGGACTCGCAGACCGACGACACCACCGGCCCGCCCAGCTGTCGGGCGGTGAGCAGCAGCGGGTTGCCATTGCCCGCGCGCTGGTCAGGCAACCCAAGCTGCTGCTGGCAGACGAACCCACGGGGAACCTCCCGCAGAGCATGTGGACCGAGGTCCTCGACCTGTTCGGTCGGTTGAATGCGGATGGCGCGGCAGTGGTCGTCGTCACTCATGATCCGATGGTCGCTGCCCACGCCCGGCGGCACATCAGCCTCCGGGATGGTCAGCTGACATCAGATTCCTTCACCTGAGTGCCCGGTCCATTCTTCCAGGAGGTACTGGAGTCTGGTCTGGGCGTTCTCCTGGCTGCCGTACACGCTGCGGATGAGGTCGCCGCCGGGCGCGAAGGCGAGCCAGTGGGGGGTGCCTTCGGTGTGCCAGTGTCGGGCGAGGGTGCCGGTGAGGTCGAGGGCGACGGGGAATGGGAGTTTCGCGTAGTCCTGCGCGAATTTTTTCAGGGTGGGTTCGACGTCCTCTCTGGGGAGTTGGCGGTGTCCGTGGCTGGTGTGCACAGCGAGGAGGTGGACGGCGTCGCCGAATTCGGCGTGGAGGCGTTTGAGGAAGGGGATGCCGCGGGAGACGCAGCCGGGGCATTCGAGGTTGAAGGTCATGACGAGGCCGGGCCGCGTCCAGGTGGTGGGGGCGGGGAGGGGGTCGCCGTGGACGAAGTCGGTGGGGGCGGGCCATTCCATGCAGGCAGCGTACTGGACGGGCGGGGCGGGCCTATGCTGGGCGCATGAAGCGTTTCGTGATGATTGCAGCGGTCCTCGGTTCGGCCCTTGTGGGTGTGTCGCAGGCGGCGACGGTGGCCGAGGTGAAGAAGAAGGGCGTGCTGGTGCTGGGCACGGACCCGACGTTCGCGCCGTTCGAGTTCAAGGGCCCGGACGGAACGATTCAGGGCTTCGATATCGATATCGCGCGGGCGGTGGCGAAGGACCTGGGCGTGCGGCTGGAGGTGCGCGCGGTGGGCTTCGGGGCGTTGATGCCGCAGGCGGTCACGTCGGGCCGGGTGGACATGGCCATGAGTGGCATCACGATCACGCCGGAGCGGGCGAAGGTGGTGTCGTTCAGCCAGCCGTACTTCCGGTCGGCGCAGGTGTTCATCGTGCGGGCCGGGAATCCCGGGAAGTTCGCGTGGCCCGCGAGCGTGAAGGGGAAGGTGATCGGCGTGCAGGGGAACACGACGGGGCAGTTCGTGGCGAACGACACGCTGAAGCCCAGGGGCGCGACGCTGAAGGTGTATGACGATTTCGCGGCGGGACTGGCGGACGTGCGCGCCGGGCGGATCGCTGCGCTGGTGGGGGACGCGCCGACGGTGGATGACCTGAAGAAGCGCCTGCCGGGGCAGTTCGACCGGGCCGGGAAGGACCTGGCGGCCGAGGATTACGGCATGGTGTTCAGGAAGGGCAGTGATCTCGCGGCGGCGGCGAACAGGACGCTGGCGCGCCTGAAGGCCAGCGGGGAGTACCAGAAACTGCTGAACAGGTGGATCGTGCAGAAGTAACGCCGGGTGTGGCGGGGCGCGGGCGACGGTGTCGTCCTGCGCCCTTCTTCTTTGGTGGGGGCGCGTCCCCGGGGCGGTTGTGTCCTATGGTGGGGCGGTGAAGGGGTCCGCGTGACGGTATTCAGTGGTGTCGTGCCCGGCGGGGCGCGCCCGTGACAGAGGTTCTGGAGGGCTTCCGGACGGTGCTGTCCGGGGAGTACCCGCGTCTGCTGCTGTCGGGTCTGGGCCTGACCCTGGCGGTCAGCGTGTGTGCGCTGCTGGTGTCGGTACTGGTGGGCACGGCGCTGGGCGCGGCGCGGGTGCTGCGCGTGCCGGTACTGGGGCGGCTGGGGGACGCGTACGTGACGGTGGTGCGGGGCATTCCGCTGATCGTGCTGCTGTCGGTGGTGTACTACGGTCTGCCGACACTGGGCGTGACCCTGCCGGATTTCCCGGCGGCGGTGCTGGCGCTGGGGTTGTACTCGGCGGCGTACACGAGTGAGATCGTGCGGGGCGGGATCAGCAGTGTCCCGGCGGGGCAGGCGGAGGCGGCGCGCAGTCTGGGCCTCAGTCGGGGGCAGGCGCTGCGGTTCGTGGTGCTGCCGCAGGCGTGGCGGGTGGCGTTGCCTGCGCTGGGGAACGAGTTCATCAGCCTGATTCTGGGCAGCAGTCTGGCGAGCGCGGTGACGTTGCAGGAGCTGTTCAGTCAGGGGCGGTACATCACGAACGCGACATACCGGCAGTTCGAGGTGTACGCGGTGCTGGCGCTGGTGTACTTCCTGCTGACGTTCGTGCTGTCGCGGGTGGTGCGCGGGCTGGAGGCGCGCCTGAGTCGGGGCGTGACGTTGCCGGAACGGCGCGTGATCTGAGCGCGGGCTGAGCGAAGAGAGGCGGCGTGGGCCGCCTTTTTTCTTATGTCCGTAGCGGTTGTGGCCTGCTGTGGGGCCGGGGTGGTGTCGGTGATCTGGCGTGCCGGTATTGGGTGAGGTGGCGCATCGCCCACTACGCCCATTCTGCTATTTGCGAAATAAATGACATTGTTCTATAATTTACATAGTCGCCAGGACGCCCCTGACTGATCCTGAAACCCCGATTCAATCCTCGCTCCACCCGAACCCTTCACCCCAGCCACGTCTGAGGTGAACGGCGTTCCACGCCCACTGGCGGCCCGAAACGGGTGACATCCCGCTTCGCTGGCCGCGCCACCTCCCCCACCCACAGTCGGCCCAGACCATCCGGCACCCCACGGACACCAGACAGGCCGCGACTGGAGACTAATTATGTTTTCAGCGTATTTTTTAATCTGGATCTTCCGCCTGTTCACCAGTACCACTCATTCGTGGAACACACATCTGATGGCGCAGGAAGAAGATCGGCCCCGCGTCTAGTTGAAGACCGTTAAGCTCTCGCTGTGGCCGTCCCACTTATCCCGCTCCGTCAACTGCTCCTCCGTGACGACGCAGAGGGAACGCTAAATCACCTGATCCGGACAGCCCAACATGCAGGCAGCGTGGCGGACGTTCTTCCGGTCATTTCAGCCCTGCCGGAGGTGCCGCAGGACTGGTTGCACAGTGAGCAGGGCGGCCTCGCCCTGGCCTGGCTCTACTTCCGGGGGATGCAGCATCGCCAGCTCGACGACCTACTGGACATCCGACCTGCCGAGCAGCTTCTCCCCTTCCGGGCGCATCTTCACCTGATTCACCGGCGCAGCGAACTGGCGCTGAGCCTCGCGCGCTTCAGCGTCCTGCAGGCACCCGACGTGCCCACCCGTGCTCTGACCATCACGCAACTAGCGGGGGCAGCGGCCATGCTTCACCTCCCAGCGTGGAAGGAACTGTACCGATTCCAGATTGCTCAGGCCCCTCCCCTATACCGGGGGATAGCCCGCATTCAGTTCGCCTTCGACCTGCAACAGCACTTGGAACTGGGCGAGGCGACCACCGAACTCACGCGGGCACTGGGTGACCTGCGACATGACCCGACGACTTCCACCTACGTCTACCGGACGCTCGTGGCCATTGCGCTCGACACCAATCAACCGGGCGCAGCCCTGAATGCCCTGCGAAAGGCGGAATCCGTAGCTCAGGGCGGCCTGCTCGCCTCAGAACTGTTCCTGTCAAGGGCACTGCTGACCCTGAACCTGACTCAGTATCCCATCACGCTCGAGACGGCCACTGCAGCCCGTGAACACATCTCTGCTCCCGATCGGTTGGCCTCAATCCTGGCCGTCGGCTCAAGGACATTGGCAATCATGGGGCAGAGGTTCGAGGCTGTCCTGATGGCGCAGGAGGCGGCCGCGCTGCACCGGGTGCTGGACTCGGGTCGGCACGCGATCCTCAACCACCTGGCGCTGGCGTACCTGCACGCGGGGGATCTGCCGCGTGGGCAGGAGGCTCTGAGCCGCGCGGACAGTCACTCGCAGAATGCAGGCACGCTCTCGTGGTTGGCCCGCGCGGAGTGTGCCCGGCAGTCAGGGGGTGACCCGCTGCCGCCGGGTGACGGCATTCGCGCGCAGCTGGCGACGCTGCGGTGGTCGTGGGTGCGCGCGTACCTGCCCGCGCTGCTGGAGCAGTACGGCGTGGTGACGTTCGCGCCGCCGGAGTGGACGGTAAGGGTCAGTCTGGCCGGGCCGGTGCGGGTGTGGATGTCTGGCGACGAGTTGCCGCTGCGCTCCACGCGGCCTGATGCGGGCCTGCTGGCGCTGCTGGTGACAGCGGGCGGGCAGGTGTCGCGCGAGCGGGCCCTGGACGCGCTGGACCTGCCGGGGAAGACGCCGACCGCGCGGCGCAAGGCGCTGAGTGCGGCGGTCGCCGCGCTGCGGGAGTTGCTGGGCTGGCCGGGGGCGCTGACGGTGGACGGTGGCGTGCTGCGCCTGTCGGACGCGCCCCGCTGGGAGGAACCGGCGCTGCCGGGGCGGGGGCGGGAGGATTTCTTCTGCGAGGGCCGCTTCGATCCGTGGGTGCTGGAGTGGCGGGAGGAACGGGCGTTGGCAGCAGTGCCCGACTAACCGCTTATTGATCGATCTTTCTCAGAAACATGGACGTTTCGCGGACACCCGCTCTGCAGACTGGAGACATGACCCCCGACGAGCAGCCCGAGCGTGCCCAGAGCCCCGTCCAGCGCCTGTTCCTCCTGGCCCGCCTGCTGCGCGCCCGTCCGCACACCGTTGCGGAACTCGCGGCGGCCACCGGGCAGACCCTGACGGTCACGGCGCGCGACCTGCACGAACTGCAGAGCTTGGAACCCGAGTTGCGCGTCCTTCCCGGCCCGCCCCAGGGGTACGTGATCGGCACGCCGGACCTCGACGACGCGGCGCGACTGACGCTGCTGCGCGGCCTGGACGCCCTCGCGGCGCGCGGCAGCGAACCGGCCGCCAGCCTCGCCCCGCTGCGCGCCGCGCTGACCGCGCCGCTGCCCGCGCACGTCCGCGCGGCCCTGCCCACCACGGTCACGGCTCGCCCCGCCGCCTCCGACCTCGCCCTGAACGCTGTCACGCAGGCGTGGCTGGCCTGCCGCCCCATCCGCTTCCAGGAATGGCAGCCCGGGAATCGGCGTGCCGCGCGGCTGCACCCCCTGCGGATCGAGACGCACCCGGTCAGCGGTGACCTGCTCGTCGTGGGGCGCGACCCCGACCACGCGGGCGAGGTCCGCACGTACCGCCTGGGCCGGATGCTGCACGTCACGCCCGAGGCGGGCACCTTCACGCCCGACCTCCTCGACCCGGCGCAGACGCCCGCGCTGCCGTGCACGCCGCTCCCGGTGGAAGCAGAGCGCAGCGTGCCGGTCACCCTCCGCTTCACGGGCGAGGCGACCTTCCGCGTGCTCGAAGGCGGGCACGCCTGCCTGGGCGAACCGAGCATCAACCCGGACGGCAGCGTGGACGCGCCCCTGCTGGTCCCGCACGACGCCGGGGGCGTGCCCCGCAGCGTGCTTCCGTGGCTGCTGTCCTGGGGGCCGCAGGTGCAGGTGCTCGGCCCGGACGCGGTGCGCGCCGAGTGGCAACGCCTGACGCGCGAGGCGGCCGAGGTGGCCACGCAGACCCCCACGCTGTTCGTGCAGCACGGCGCGGCGTGAAGGGCAGGAGAGTCGGCCCCTCCCCTGCTGTCCGCTACTCGCCCTGCGCGTCGGCCCAGGCGGTCACGGCGGCACTCTGGTACGCGGCCAGTCCGGCCCGTGCCCGGTCGATGTTGCGGGTGAAGCGCTCGTCCGCCACCCACATCTGCGCTAGGCCGCGCATCATCTGCGGCGACGCGTCGTAGTACGCCCCGCTGATGTGCACACGGTGCCGAGCCGCGACCCCCTGCGCCCGAACGTCTGTGGCGGACACGCCCGCGTCCATCAGCTCCACGTATGCGGCGGTGATACCGTCCATCTCCGCGCGGATGCGTACCCAGTCCACCTTCGAGTACCGGGCGGTCCGCGCGGCACTCTGGCGGTAGGCGTCCGTGTCGCCCCAGCGTTCACGGACCTCGTCCTCGTATTGCGTGGGGTCGAATCCGTCGAACACGGCCTTCACGTCCTCGTTGTTCATGATGGTCTCCTCTGCCCCGTCCTCCAGGGCTTTCAGGCGGGCCTGCACCTCGCTCAGCGTGTGCTCGGCGCGGCGCAGGTCCTCACGCAACCGCCCGGCGTGGGCACGCAGGGCCTCGCGTTCCAGGTCCGGCGGGGCGTCCAGCACCCCCGCCACCTCCGCGAGCGGCACGCCCAGCGCCCGCCACGTCAGCACGCGCCGAAGCCGCGCCAGATCGCCCGGCTTGTACAGGCGGTAATTGCCGTCGCTGCGCTCGGCGGGGCGCAGCAGCCCGATCTCGTCGTAGTGGTGCAGGGTGCGCACGCTCACGCCCGTCAGGGCCGCGACCTCCCCCACCGTCCAGCGCCTCGCGTCCACGGTGGAACCTCCTGAGGGGCAGCGTAGGCCCTCCCGCCGCGTGAGGGTCAAGCGGGTGGCAGACTGAACCATGCGCCTGATCGCCGCCGCATTGCTGACCCCGCGCTGGGAGCCGCTCGCGCCGCGCGTGGTCGGGCCGGGCGAGGTGCGCGTCCAGACGCGCCTGAGTGCCCTGAGTGTCGCCTCGGAGCTGAGCGTGCTGCGAGGCGGGCCGTTTCCATCGGCCCTGGGGTACCAGACGCTGGGGACGGTCACGGAGGTCGGACCGGGCGTGACGCTGCCGGTGGGCGCGCGGGTCGTGACGACGCTGGGACACGCGGCGTGGGGAGTGCACGGCGCGTCGCGGGTGATTCCCGTGCCGGACGACGTGTCGGACCGGGCGGCGCTGAGCGTGATCCTGGCTGAGGAGACCGCCAAGGGCCTGCGCCGCGTGCGCCCAGGACCGCGCGAGCGGGTGCTGGTGGCCGGGGCGGGCCTGCTGGGGCTGCTGAGCGTGTTCAACCTGACCCGCGCGGGCGTGCGGGACGTGAGCGTGATCGAACCGCGTGCCGACCGGCAGGCCCTCGCCCGGCAGTTCGGCGCGCGTGAGGTGTACGCGCCAGCAGAAGCGCCGCGGGACGCCTTCGACGTGGGCGTGGAATGCAGCGCCGCCCCCGCCGGGTTCGCCACGCTGCTGGGCGCACTGAAACCGCGTGGGCGCTGCGTGGTGCTCTCGGACGGCAACTGGGGCGCACTGACGCTGCCGCCGGACTTCCACCGCAAGGAACTGAGCGTCGTGGCGTCCAGTGACGGCGAGGACTACGCCGCGCACGCCCGCTGGTGGTGGCCGCGCGTCCACCCGGTGCTGGAGGCCCTGTACCCACTGACGGTCGCAGCGACTGACCTGCCGGGCCTGTACGCGACGCTGGACCGACCGGACCGGCCCGTGAGTGTGCTGGTGGACTGGCAGAGGACCATCCGCCCGTAGGACACGGCGGCTGTGCAGAGCGGGCACGCACCTGCCGGGGCCGACCCGGTAGCCTGCGCGGCATGACCGGGCAGAGGTTCGACTGGGGGGCGTTCGGGCGGGGCTTCCGGGTGATGGTGCCGCTGTGGGCGGGCGTGGTGCCGTTCGCGGTGGCGTACGCGGTGACGGCCCGCGCGGGGGGCCTGAGCGTGTGGGAGACGTGCCTGATGAGCGTCACGGTGTTCGCCGGGGCGAGTCAGTTCGCGGCGGCCGGGCAGTTCGTGGGTGGGGGCGTGCCGGGGGTGGCGGCGGTCGCGCTGGTGGGGACGACGTTCGTGCTGAATGCCCGGCACGTGCTGTACGGCCTGAGCCTGTCGCGGCAGGTGCCGCTGAGTCGGTGGCAGCGTGCCGTGGCGGCGCAGTTCCTGACGGACGAGGCGTACGGCATGGTGCTGGTGGCCGGGCCGCGCGATCCCGGGGGGCTGAGCGTGGGCTTCCTGCTGGGCGCGGAACTGAGCCTGTTCGCGGCGTGGAATGCGGCGACGCTGCTGGGCGCCCTGGCGGGCGCGGTGCTGCCCGACCCAGACGCGCTGGGGGTGGGTGTGATCTTCCCGCTGGCGTTCCTGGGGTTGCTGGTGCCGCTGCTGGTGGGCCGCGTGGCGGTGCTGGTGGCGGTCGTGTCGGGTCTGGGCGCGTGGGCGCTGGGACGGGTGCTGCCGGGCGGACTGGTCGTGCTGCTGGTGGGCGTGGGTGGGGCGCTGCTGGGCGCGCTGATCAGCACGCGGCGGGCGGAGGGCCGCGCGTGAGCGGCTGGCTGGTCATTGGGCTGATGTGGGCCGTGACGTACGCGGCGCGGCTGCTGGGGCTCAGTCTAGGTGGGCTGAACCTGCCGCCGTTCTGGCTGGCGTTCCTGCGCTTCGTGCCGGTCAGTGTGTTCGCGGCGCTGATCGTGCCGGACGTGCTGGGCAGCCCCGAGTGGGCGCAGCGGCTGGTGGGGGCCGCCGTGGGCGGGGCGCTGCTGTGGCGCACCCGGAACCTCGCGGCGGGCATCGTGGGGGGCTTCGCGGCGTACTGGGCGGCGCGCATGCTGGGCGTGTGACCGCCTGTGACGGCGGCTGCGGCGCGTGGGGGTGGGGGCGCGCTATGCTGGGCGGCGCATGACGGGTCAGGTGGGCAGGGTCAAGATGATCGACGGGAAGTACGAGGTGCTGCGCGAGGTGTCCGTGCAGGGCCCCGTCACGCTGTCCGAGGTCCGCGCGGCCGAGGGAGTCACGCGGCAGGTGGCGTGGTTCAACGTGGCGTCCCCCGCCGACCGGCAGGCCTTCCACGCCTACCGCACGGCGCTGCGGGCCCTGAGCCCCGCGGGCCTGACGGACGTGGTGGCGCGGCCCGGCGCGTTCTACGCGGTGTGGCAGCCCGTCACGGGCCAGCCACTTGAGGCGGCGCTGGCGCACAAGGGTGTCCCGCAGGAACTCGTGGAGAACGTGAACGCGCTGGCCGCCTCGCTGGCCGAGCACGGTTACGCCCTGGAGGACGCGCAGGTACTCGTCGAGGGCCACGAGCTGCGCGTGGCTTACCTCGCCCCCCGCGTGACGCCCCGCACGCCGGACGACGTGGCGGCACGCAACGCCGCGACCCTCGCCCCGCTGAAGCAGGCGCGAGTGAAACGCCGCCGCGAGCCGGGCGCGTGGCTGACCTTCGTGCCGGGCCTGCTACTCCTCGGCGGCGCCACCTACCTGGGCGCTCAGGCCGTGCAGATCTACCTCAACCCCCCGGTGCGGCCGGTCTCGAGCGTGCTGGGCCAGACCGCGAAACAGGCGGCCAGGCAGCTGACCGGCGAGGGCTTCCGCGTGGAATTCGCCACCGGTCAGGCGGCGGGCCGCGCGATCGGGTCGATTATCCGGCAGGACCCGGCGGGCAGCTCGAACCTGCCGGTGGGCCGACTCGTGACCCTGACCGTGAACAATCCGCCGGCGATCGAGGTGCCGCGCCTGGAGGAGATGACGCCCGCTCAGGCGCGCGACGCGCTCAAGGGCAGCGCCATGACGGTCGGCAAGGTCGTGAAGGTCGACGGCACGCTGACGGGCACGCCGGAGGGCCGCGTCGTGGCGCAGCTGCCGGAATCCGGTTCGACCGCGCAGCAGGGACAGGTTGTGCAGCTGATGGTCAGCACCGGCATCACCGGGAAGAAGACGTTCCTGCCGAACCTGGCGGGCATGCAGTACGAAGACGCCCTGAAGGACATCCGCGCGGCCGGGCTGGTCGTCACGAAGGTCACGCCGCAGCCCAGCGACCGCAAAGAGGGCACGGTGCTCGAGCAGACGCCCCAGCCGTACGCGACGGTCACGACCGGCAGTCCGGTGTCCCTGACGGTGGCCGCGCCCCGCTACAGTTCCCCCAGTCGGCCGGCGGGGAGTCTGCCGCTGCCGCCCGCGATTCCCGATCCGGAGCCCACGCCAGAACCGACGACCCCGGTCGATCCCCTGCCGACCGAACCGGTGGACGGTGGGACGGTCACGCCGGATGAGATTCCGGCGGTACCGGCCACGGATTCGACGCCGCAGGTGGCGGCGCCCGTGCCCCGGAGTGTCAGCCTGCGCTACACCTTCCCGACGGACCTGCCGGAGGGCACCTACACCCTGGCGGTGCGTGACGATGCGGGGGAGCGTCCGCTGGATCTGAGTGCCGATGCGGCCGCGCTGGCCGGGAAGCAGATCACCACGACCGCGTCGGTCAGTGGGAGCGCGGTGTTCGTGATCCGGCGGGACGGCGAGGATTTCGCGCTGGTCACGCCCTGAGGGAAAGATGATCTACCTGGATTACGCGGCGACGCACCCCATGACCCCGGAGGCCCTGACGGCGTACGCGCAGGCGGCGGCGCTGCCGGGCAACCCGGCCAGCGTGCACGCGGCGGGGCAGGCGGCCCGCGAGCGGCTGGAGGAGGGCCGCGCGCGGGTCGCGGCGGCGTTCGGGGTGGACCCGCGCACGCTGATCGCGAACGGCGGCGGCACTGAGGGCGACAATCACGTGCTGCTGGGCACCGCGCGCGCGTGGCAGGACGCGCACGGGCGGCCCGGGCACCTGATCACCACGCCCACCGAGCACTCGGCGGTGCTGGCCCCCGCGCGGGCGCTGGCGGCGCAGGGCTGGACGGTCACGTTCCTCACCCCGGACCGGTTCGGGCGGTACGACCCGGCGGAACTCGCGGACGCGCTGCGGGATGACACGGCACTGGTGTCCCTCCACCACGCGAACAACGAGCTGGGGGCCGTGCAGGACACGCCGGCGCTGGCGGCCCTGGCGGCGGCGCGGGGCGTGCCGTACCACACGGACGCCGTCCAGGCGCCCGGCGTGCTGCCGGTGGACCTGATCGACTGGGGCGTGACCTTCGCGACGTTCAGCGCGCACAAGTGGGGCGGCCCGCGCGGCGTGGGTTTCCTGTACATCCGCCGCGGCGCCGAGCTGCCCCCCTTGACGCTGGGCGGCGGGCAGGAGGGCGGCGTGCGACCCGGCACGCAGGACACCGCCGGGGTGTACGCCTCGGGTGTGGCCCTGACCCACGCGGCCGCGACGCAGGGCGCGACCCTGGCGCACCTGGGCGCCCTGCGCGAGCAGTTCATGCGGGAGGTCGCGGGCATCCCGGACCTGAGCGTGAATCACGCGCCGGACAGCAGCCCGAAGGTCGTGAACGTCACGGTGGGCGGCGCGGACGGCGAGGCGCTGCTGATGAATCTCGACATGCTGGGTGTCGCCGCAAGTGCCGGGAGTGCGTGCAGCGCGGGCACCATGCAGCCCAGCCACGTCCTGACCGCCGTGGGACTGGATGAGGCGCAGGCCCGTGCGTCCCTGCGCTTCAGTTTCGGCGCGGCCACCACGCCCGCCGAGGTCAGCGCGGCGGCCCAGGCCCTCGCGCAGGCCGCCACCTGGAGCCGCGCCTAGACGGCCCACACCACGAAGAGAGGCCGTGTGTACAACTCCACGGCCTCTCTGCCTTGATGGTGTGGCTCTTCTCTATCAACCATCACCCATCAACCCTCTCCCCCCGTCAGCTGGTTTCGTTGGCGCCCGGGTCGCGCGTCAGGGTGGGTTTCACGGGGGCGTGCTCGCGGTCCTGGGTGTCGCGGGTGTCGCGGCCGAGGTCCTCGCGAGTGAGTTTGATCTCGATGGGGGCGCCGCCGAAGTTCAGGCTGCGCTGCGGGAAGGGAATCTCGATCCCGGCCTCGTCCATGGCGATCTTGATGCGGCGGTTGAATTCCCGGCCGATGGCGTACTGGCTTTTGGGTTGTACCTTGAACAGGGCGCGCAGGGTGACGCCGTCCGGGGCGAGTTGCGTGACGCCCTGCTGTTCGGGCACTTCCAGGAAGAAGTGCTTCCACTCGTCGGCCTCGTAGATCTCGGTGCTGACCTGTTCGAGGACGCGCAGGGCGTCGTCGATGTTCGCGGTGTAGGTGACGTCCACCTGCGCGACGACCCTGGACCAGTCTTTGCTGCTGACGCTGACCGTCTGAATCTGTCCGTTCGGGACGATGTGCACGGTGCCGTCCAGGGCGCGCAGGGCGGTGACGCGCAGGTTCACGCGTTCCACGCCGCCGGACAGCTGCCCGGAGTTCACGGTGATGACGTCGCCGACGCCGTACTGGTCCTCGAGGAGGATGAAGAAGCCGTTGAAGACGTCCTTGATGAGGCTCTGCGCGCCGAAGCCCACGGCGAGACCCAGGACGGACACCCCGGCCAGGAGGCTGGTGGCGTTCACGCCGAGCGCCTGGAGGCCCGCGATGACGCTCAGGATGACGACCACGACCCGCAGGGTGCTTTCCACGACGCCCTTGAGGGTCTGCACGCGGACGCTGCGGCGGTTGAATTCCTCGTCCGCGACGATGCGGTGCGCGAGTGCCCCGATGAGGTTCCAGGCGATCATGGCCATGGCGATCACCACGACCAGTTGCCCGGCGCTGTGGCGGAAGCCGTCCATGATGTCGCGGCCCAGGCTGAACAGCACGGGGACGCTGGGCAGGTACGCGACGGCGGTGGCGACGGCCAGCCAGCCGACGATCACGACCAGCGCCCACAGCCCGTTCAGGGCGGGGCGCAGGCGGGCGGGGACGTGCGGTTCGAGCGCGCGGATCAGCAGGCGCCCGAAGCGGTAGATGGCGTACGCGGCGACGGCGGTGAGGGTCAGTCCGACCCACACCTGGGGTTTGACGATCTGCACGGTGAGTTCCTGCAACATGACCCCCACCTTCTCATGAGGCGGTGAGGATGCATAGAGAACGCCCACCCCGTTTGGCTTGGGGCGGGCGTTCAGCAGCTGACGTTACGCGCCGGAGCTGTCGGTGAAGGCGGCCTCCAGCCGGGGGACGAGGTTCGCCTCGTGCGCGCGGGCGGCGCGCAGCAGGGCGTTCTTCACGGCGCGGGCGTCGGCGCTGCCGTGCCCGATGAATGCAAGGCCGCGCACGCCGATCAGGAGGCTCGCGCCGTACGTGCTGGGGTCCATCCGCTCGGCGAGGCCGCGCAGCGCGCCGCGCACCATCAGGCCACCCAGCTTGCTCTTCAGGCTGCTCTGCAGCGCCTCCTTGACCCACCCGAACAGCACCTTCGCCTCACCCTCGGCGAGTTTCAGGACGACGTTCCCGGTGAAGCCGTCGGTGACGACGATGTCGGTGGTGTTCCTGAAGATGTCGCGGCCCTCCACGTTCCCGTGGAAGTTGATGCCCCGGCCGTGCAGGGCCTTCAGCAGGCCATGCGCCTCAAGGACCAGGGCGCTGCCCTTGTGGGGTTCCTCACCGATGGACAGCAGGCCCACGGTGGGGTTCTCGCGGTCCTCGACGACCTTCAGGTACACGCTCGCCAGCCGCGCCCACTGCGCGTAGTACGTGGCCTTCACGTCGGCGTTCGCCCCGGCGTCCAGCAGGGTCGTAAAGCCTCCCTTCGCGGGCAGGTGCGTGAGGATCGCGGGCCGCTCGACGCCCCTGATGCGGCCCAGCGTGAGCAGCGCGGACGCCATGGTCGCGCCGCTGTGGCCCATGCTCACGACCGCCGACGCGCGGCCCTCTTTGACGAGGCGCGAGGCGACGTTGATGCTGGCCTGCGTGCGGCTGCGGACGTCGCTGGCGTGCTCGTCCATGCCGATCACGTCGGTCGCCTCGACGACCTCGATGGGCAGACTGGCGCTGCCCGCGTGCCGCCCCAGTTCCGCGTGGAGTTTCACGCGGTCCCCCACGAGGATCACGGCGACGCCCGCGCGGGCGGCCTGCACCGCCCCCTCGACGTTCGGCACGGCGCCGTGATCGCCGCCCATGGCGTCCAGCGCGACCGGCAGGCTCATCAGCGGTCGTCGCCGTCGAGCGCGGCGGACGTGTAGAAGGGCCGGGTCTCCTGCCCGCGCTGCTCACTGGGCAGGCGGTAACCGGGACGCTCGACGTGCTCGCGGATGTCCTTGAAGTCCACGTACTGATCGGCGGCATTGCGCAGCTCGTAGCTGGTCATCTCGGCGATGCTGGCCACCACGACGCGCTTACCACGCGCGCGCAGCACCTCGACCGGGCGCTCGAAGTCCCCGTCGCCGGTCAGCAGAACCGCCGTGTCGTACTGGTCGCTGGTGGTCAGGAGGTCCGTGACGATCTCGATGTCCAGGCTGGCGCGGCGGTACGTGTCGCCGCTGTCGTCGGTCGCCTCGCGCAGCGGGCGGGTGCGCACCGTGTAGCCCATGTACGTCAGGGCGTCCGTGAAGCGCTTCTGCTTGTCGTCAATGGGGGTGGGGACGGCGGTGTAGTAGAAGGCGTTGTACAGGCGGCCCGGAGCGGCGAAGTGCTCCAGGATCTTGCGGTGGTCGAAGTTCCACCCGAGTCGTTTGGCTGCCGCGTACACGTTCGCGCCGTCAATAAAAAGTGCAATGCGTTCCATCTGTCATGTCTCCTGGGTCCCGGTGGCCTGCCATGGGGCGGGCACCGGCGGACGCCCGGCGTCCCCTGGGGGGCCTGAGCGTTCGTGAATCAGGATACCGGACAGGACGTCACTCGAGCCATGCGGCCCCGCCAGGGGCGAGCAGCGCGGGCCTCCCCGGCTGTGGCCGCGCCGGGGCGAGCAGCGCCGCCCACACGTCCGATCTCAGCTGCGCGAGATCCACACCCGCGTACTCGGCGGGCAGCGCATCCAGGTACCGCAGGGCCTTGTCGTAATTCCGGTGCGTCAGGCTGCCGTGCGCCCAGCGTTTGTGCAGCGCCGCCGCGAGCAGGATCAGCGCCTGCAGGAACACCCGGTCGTCCCCGCGCGCGGTCATCCACGGCCCCTCCCACGCCTCGTGCGCCTCCCACCACTCGCCGCATGCGAACAGCGCCGCGCCGCGCCGGAAGTCCACCGACTCACTGACCGTCATGCCCGGCAGGGTACCCCGTCCCGGCCCGCAGAACGCCAACTGCGATTCACCTCACCACGGTTAAACAACCGGTGAGGGAACACCCACGCGCGGCATATCCCGCCCCTGCCCCCCAGGGGTATAGTCGATGGCATGAAGCCTGTGGAACTCACGGACAGCAACTTTAACGCCGAGATCAGCGAGGGCCTGACCCTGGTGGACTTCTGGGCCCCCTGGTGCGGACCCTGCCGCATCATCGCTCCCGTCATCGAGGAACTCGCCGGTCAGTACGAGGGCAAGGTCAAGATCGCGAAACTGAACGTCGACGAGAACCCCGTCACGCAGGGCCAGTACCGCGTCATGAGCATCCCCACCCTGATCCTCTTCAAGGACGGCCAGCCCGTCGAGGGCGTCGTCGGCGCCCAGCCCAAACGCGCCTTCGAAGCGCTGCTCGACAAGTACAGCAACGCCGAAGTCGCCAGCGCCTGAACGCCAAAAGTGACGCGCCCCGGTCAGTGACCTGGGGCGCGTTTCTCTGGGTGGTTGTGGAAAGTAGGGAGTGGGGAGTGGGCTGAAGGGCATCCGCATGCCACCTCGCGTGTTCGCTTTATCGCGGGTCCGCCGCGTGCCCGACCAAAGCGACCAACCCACTTCCCTCCCCCGTTCACATCCGCACGATGTCCGGCGGTGTCCAGGCGTGCAGGGCCTCACTGAGGAGCACCTCGCCGTCGGGCCAGTCGCCGTGACCGCTGGCGATGTTGATGTGCCCGGCCTCGCCGGCCGAGATGAATTCGGCGTCCCACGCTTCCGCGAACGCCTGCGCGCGCTCGAAGCTGGCGAAGGGGTCGTTCTCACTGGCGACGACCAGCGCCGGGAACGGCAGGGGCTGCATGGGGACGGGGGCCATGTCCGCCACGGTCGGGTACTCCTCGAACGCCCGGTCCGCGTCGGTGGGGCCGACGAGCATCGCGCCCTTCACGCGCGGGTGCCCGCCGGTCAGGCGCGCCCAGTGGACGATGTTCAGCACGCCACAGGAATGACCGATCAGCACCAGATCACCGGGCGTCGCGTCGATGACCTCCTGAAGGCGCGCCGACCACGTCTCGGGCGTGGGCCGCTCCGGGTCGTCCTGCCGCACGCGCGCCGCGCCGAACTTCGCGGTCCAGAGGCTCTGCCAGTGCTCCGGCCCGCTCTCCCCCAGGCCCGGCACGATCACGATGGTCGGCGTCATGTGTTCAGGCTAGCGCCTGAAGGAAGTGGGGAGTGGGGTGTGGGCAGTGGGTCGGTCGTCAGGGGCGGGCACGCGACGGACCTGCCTTGGGGTCAGGCTGACGCCTGACGGGAGTGGGCAGTGGGTTGTGGGGAGTGGGTCGGTCGCTCTGGGCGGGCACGCAGCGGAACCGCGATAAAGCGAGCACGCCGATGTCCCCGGTGATGCCCTTCACCCCACTCCCCACTCCCTACTACCCACAACCCTCTTCACCCTTCGAGGAGTTCCACCTGTCGTCCGTCGGGGTCCTGCACGAAGGCCATGTCGCGTCCGCCGGGGCTGGGTTGGAGGTCGCGGGTGACGGTCACGCCGCTCTCTTTCAGGGCTGGGAGGAGGTCGCGGAGGCCGGTGACGTGCAGGGCGATGTGTTCGGCCCAGTGGGCGTGCGGGGCGGGGGTTTCGCCGGTGATCTGGAAGAACTGGAGGAGGCCGTCCCCGAGGCGCAGCACGGCGCGGCGGTGCCCTTCGGTGGTGGTGAGGTTCTTCTCGGTGGTGGCGCCGAGGTGTTCGTAGAAGGCGACGGTCGCGGCGATGTCGCGGGTCAGGAAGGAGACGTGCTTGAGCATGCGTGCAGGGTATACGCTGCCGGGCGTGACGGGAGCACCGTGGAACTTGTCGGGTCGGGGCGTGGTCGCCGTGTACGGGTGCCGGGAGGCGGGGGCGTTGATGCTGGTGCGTTACGCGCAGTCCGGCGTGGGGCCGTACGACGAGTTGCTGTGGGTGTCCCTGTCGGGCGCGCCGCAGGTGACGCGGATCGTGGTGAGCACACAGGCGAGTGTGGTGTGGGGCCGCCGGAACTGGGCGATTCCCAAGTCACGGGCGGATTTCGCATGGGAGGGCGCGCCGGGGCGTGAGCAGGTGCGGGTCACGCAGGACGGGCGGCTGCTGGCGCACCTGAGCGTGCGGTCGTGGGGGCCGTCGCTGCCCGTGACGACGGCGGTGGTGCCTGCCGCGTGGCGGACGCTGACGCAACCGCCCCTGCCGGAGGCCGGGGACCGGGCAACGCTGCTGACGACGGTCTCGGCGGCCGGTCGGGTGCGGCCCGCGCGGCTGAGCGTGATCGCCGGGGACTTCCACCCGGCGCTGCTGGAGCGGCGACCGCTGCTGACGGTGGCGGTGCCGGACTTCCGGATGGTGTTCCCCGCTGCGCGCGTGCGGCCTGCCTGACCGGTCGTTCGGGGTCATGCGCCCCGCGCGGCGGGTGAGATAGTTCAACGCGAACGCCCCCACCCCACCTGCCCCGCGCACTGGGCCTGCGGGCACCCTCTCCCCCACTCCTCTCTGACTTCGGCGCCCCGCGCGCCCCGGTGATCCCATGAGCGAACAACCCGAATCGAACGCCCAACCCGCCGCACCCGCCCACGGAACTCCTGCTCAGGGTGCTCCGGGCCAGGGTGCGCCCGCCGGTCGCCCCGCCCGCAAACGCATGGTGGACCTCGACCCCAGCGGGCAGGTCACGCAGCGTGAACCCGACCGTGGTGGGCGGCAGTTCATGAACTACTCGTTCTTCAAGCTCGACCCCGCCTTCCGCCGCCTGCCGCACGCCGAACGCGAGGAGATCAAGGCCGAGTTCATGGCCGCCGCCGACGCGTGGCAGGCCGACGCGCCCGCCGCGAAGGGCCTCATCCAGCGCAGCTACTCGCTGGTCGGCGTGCGCGGCGACGTGGACTTCATGATCTGGCGCATGGCCTTCGACGTCCGCGACTTCCAGGACGCCCAGGCCCGCCTGAACCGCACCCGCCTGATGGGCTACCTGACCCAGCCGTACACGTACACCAGCATGAACAAACGCAGCCAGTACGTGAACCGCGTCGAGGGCAGCGGGCACGGGCTGGAAATCCTGCCCGGCCAGGGCCGCTACCTGTTCATCTACCCGTTCATCAAGACCCGCGCGTGGTACGACCTGACCCCTCACGCCCGCCAGGGCATGATGGACGAGCACATCTACGCCTCCGAACCGTTCAAGGGCGTGCGCATCAACACCAGCTACTCCTACGGCATCGACGATCAGGAGTTCGTGGTCAGCTTCGACAGCGACTACCCGCAGGAATTCGTGGACCTCGTGCACCGCCTGCGCTACACCGAGGCGAGCAACTACACGCTGCAGGACACCCCGATGTTCACCTGCGTGAAAAAGGACCTGCAGGAGACGCTCGACGACCTCGCATAAACGCGGGTGATCCGGGGGGAGGTCGGGTGGCCTCTCCCCTTCTGCTGCCGTCAGCTGCTCAGCGCGTCCAGGGCGGCGCGGATCTGCCGGGCGCCCTCGATGAGGCGGGGGCCGGGGCGGCCTAAGCCGCTCTCGGGCACGGCGACGACCGGGACGCCCAGGCCGCGCGCCTCGATGACCTCGGGGCGCAGTTTCTTCGCACCGCACCATGAGCAGACGATCAGGTCCGGACGGGCGGCGCGGACCTCGTCCAGCGTCAGCGGGCTGCTGCGACCTGCCCGCTCGGCCAGGGCGTTCACGGCGCCCAGGCTGGTCAGCAGGTCCGTCACCCAGGAGTCGCGGGTGGCGGCGATGATGGGTTTCGGCCACCACTCGACCAGCACACGTCTGGGGGTCAGGCTGGGGCGGTGCAGGGCGGCCAGTTCGGCCTCCAGCGCGGCGGCGACCTCCTCGCCACGTTCGGGCAGGCCCAGCAGCGTGCCCACCTGCCGGATGGTCGCGGCGGTGCCCGGCACGCTGGTCGGGTCGAGGATCACGGTGTTCAGCCCGGCGTCCTGCACGGCCTGCACGACGCGTTCCATACCGGGCACGCTCAGGCTGGCGAGCACCAGATCCGGGCGGGCGCGGGTCAGGGCGTCCACGTCGATGTTCAGGTCCGGTCCCAGCCGCGCGGCGTGGTCGAGGCCGGGTGCGTCGCTGTGGCTGTCCACGGCGACCAGCCGGTCGGTGGCGTGCAGGGCGTGCAGGATGTCGGTGTTGCTGCACGTCAGGCTGGCCAGTCGCATGGGGGGCATGCCCGGCAGTGTAGGACGAGGGTCAGGTGAGAGGGAAGTGCGCGCTGGCACGGGCAAACGCCCCCTGACCGTATGGTAGGCTCGGGGGTATATGAAGAACACGTTCGTCGTTTCCATGGCGCTGCTGCTGGCCCTGACCATCGGTGGGTCGATCGTCGGGTTCAAGAACGCCACCACCCCCCACCACAGCGAAGAGAAAGGCCACGAGGAAACCAAGGCTCCTTCCATGGGCAGTGAGGAAGCGCCCAGCCCGAACAGTGCCTCCACGGGCGCGGAAGCCGCCGCCGGCACCACCGGTGACGTGACCGCCGCCAATGAAGGTGGAGAGCAGGCGGGCGCGAACGGCGCCGTGAGCGCCAGTGGAGAGGGCACCACCGGCGAGGAGCAGACCAGCACGACTGAGGGGAGTGCCACCGACACCGACACGGCCGGCTCGACCGGGGAGCAGCCGGCAGAGACGGCGGCCGCCGCCGAGACGCAGGGCGACGCCAGCGCGGGCGAGAAGACCTACGCGGCTGTGGGCTGCGCCGGGTGCCACGGCGCGAACGGCCAGGGTGTGGTCGGGCCGAGCCTCGTGGCGGCGAACGGCCCCAAGGACTGGACGCTGGCGGAGTTCACCACGGCGCTGCGTGAAGGCAAGACGCCCGAGAAGGAACTGGCCGCCACGATGCCCCGCTTCACCGACGCGCAGATCACGGACAGCGACATCGCGAACCTCCAGGCGTACATCAAGACCCTGAACTGAACACCGCAGTTTGAGGCGGCCCCAGTACTCCTGGGGCCACCTCTCTACTTTCCGTGATCAGATGGGGTAGTACGCGCGGGGCTGGCCCTGCACGAAGTCGCGGGTGGGCACCCAGATCAGCGGGTTGCGTTCCTCGACCTCAGGAGGTGGGCCGTAGCGGACCAGGGATTCCACCTGCGCGAACGGCACCCACTTCACGCCGACGACCTCGGGGTCGGTGGGGTCGATCTCGCCGTGGAAGGTGGCGGTGAAGCGGCCGAAGATGGCGTAGCACTCGTTGCGGGTGCCGGTCAGCAGTTCGCCTTCGAGCAGGCTGACGAACATCAGGTCCGTGACGGTCAGGCCAGTCTCGACGAGCACCTGACGGACGGCGGCGTCCCCGAGGGTCTCGCCGGGCAGGGCCTTGCCGCCGGGCAGGCCGTAGAAGATGCTGCCGTCGTCCATGCGTTCCTCGACGAGCAGCAGGTGCCCGTCCCGGACGAGGTACACGTGCGCGGCACGTTTCAGGGGCAGGGTGCGCGACAGGTGGCTCATGTGCCCGGCAGTCTAGCGCGCCCCGGTTCCTGCAGCAGGCTCAGGACGTCGTCCGGCAGGCGCGCGGGGCGGTAGGTCTGGTCGGTGGCGATGTGGCGGGTCTCGCCCGTCGCGAGGAGTTCTTCGCCACGCAGCACCTCGTACGTGAAGGTCATGGTGCGCGAGCGGACGCTGCTCAGCCGCGCCACGATCCGCAGTTCGTCGTCGTACCGGGCGGCGCGGCGGTACTCGACGTTCAGGCCCGAGAGCATCAGGTAGTACCCGCGCGCCTCGACTTCGCGGTACGGGAGGCCCAGGTGGTGCATCAGGTCGGTGCGGGCCACCTCGAACCACACGGGGTACGTGGCGTGGTGCGCGACGCCCATCGCGTCCGTCTCGGCGTACCGCACGCGGATGACGGTGGGCGGCCAGGGCGCGCCCTCCGAGCCGGTTTCAGGCGCGGTCACAGGGGGGGACGGTCGCTGGCGTCGTGGAATTCCAGCACGGGCGTGCGGCGCAGCTTCACCTGATCCGCCACCTGCCGCTGCAGGTACCCGCGCGCGCCGCGCAGGGCGTCCAGAAGTTCCTCCATGTCGCCGGTCATGGCGCTCACGTACACGCGCGCCAGGGAGTAGTCGGCGGTGACGGTCACGCGCTCGACGGTGACGATCATGGGCACGCGCGGGTCGCGCAGGCCACCGATGGCGTCGCTGATCACGCGGGTCAACTGCGACTGGATCTGTTCGGGTTTCACGCGCCGCTCCGGCCGTCGAGGGGGTGGGGGGTGGGGACTGGCATCCCGGCATGCTACGGCATCCGGGTCCACCCTGACCTTCATGCGCCCTGCGGTCACGGCCCGGGCACGGTGCGGTCACGCCTGGCCGCGCAGCGGGTTCCGGGTGTGGGTTCGAGTCAGGGCACGCCTGCCCCACAACCTATCCGAGTTAAATCGTAGATTCTCCGAGCAAACTCGGATAGACTTGGGGCCAGGAGGCGAACATGGCACGACCACCCCACCCAGGCCCCACAGAACGCGAACTCACCCTGCTGAAACTGCTCTGGGAACATGGCCCCAGCACAGTGCGGCAACTGCACCAGCTCATCCACCTGCGGCCCAGGCCCGCGTACACGTCGGTTCAGAGCAACCTCCAGGGCATGCTCGACAAGGGGTACGTTCACAGTCGGACCGACCAGCACGCTCACGTCTACGCCGCCACCGTCACCCGGGACGAGGTGGAACGCCGCGCCGTCAGCGACCTGATCCGCCGCGTCTTCGACGGGTCGGCGCTGCGGCTCTTCACGGCAGCCCTGCATGACGAGCAGACCACACCGGCAGAACTGGAGCGCCTCCAGGCCCTGCTGGACGAGTCCCGTGATGACTGAGTGGCTGCTGACGTACCTGCTGCACAGCACAGCCACACTCGGCCCCCTGCTCCTCCTGCTGCGGTTCGCTCCGCCGCCCGCCGCGTGGCGCGACGCCTCGCTCAGGGTGGCGCTGCTCGCGCCGATCCTGACGGCCCTGCTCACCAGCACCCCTGCGGTCAGTGGGCGCGCCGAGCCGCCCACGCCGCCCCTCGTGACGACCGCCGACCGGACGGCGTCCAGTCCGGCGGCGCACCCTCCGCCGCACGCGCCAGTCGCGTCGCCCACGGAACCCCGCACGCCGCTCCTGATGCCCGCCCCGGCCACCCCCCTCACGCCGTGGGCATGGGCGGCGCTGTGCTCCGGGGTCATCTGGGCTGCCCTGCAGTACGGCCTCGCGTGGCGGCACCTGCCACGTCGGCGCGAACCAGTGCGCGACCCGGCCATCGTGACCCTGCTGCGCGACCTGCCGGGCAGTCACCGCGTGACGCTCTGCTGGGCGGCGGTGCCCGGCCCCTGCGCGCTGGGCGACCGCACGATCCTGCTGCCCAGGCCGATTCAGGACTGGCTGCCCCCACCTCAGCTGCGCGCCGCACTGGCCCACGAGTGCGCGCACCTGCGTCGTCACGACCCGGCCTGGACGGCCGCTCTGGGCTTCGTGGCCACTGCCCTGTGGGTTCAGCCCCTGAACCGGCTGGTGTTCCGGGCGTGGCGGCAGGCCGCCGAGGAACAGGCCGACGCCTGGGCGGCCCACCACACCGGACGCCGCGTCCTCGCGGACGCCCTGCTGCGGGTGGCGCGGCACGCTCCGTCCGCACCCGCGCCGCTGCTGACGCCCGCCGCGGCCCGCCCGGGTCACCTGACCACCCGCGTCACGGCCCTGCTCTCTCCCCCGGAGGTTTCCATGACCCGACGACTGAACTGGTTTCTCGGCACCCTGACCATCTCCCTGCTCGCCACGCTGCCGCCGGTGGCCGTGGCGCAACCCGTGCCCCTGGGAACCGTGGTGATCGACGCGGGCCACGGCGGCACGGACGCCGGCGTGAGGGGATTCGTCACCGAGAAGGACGTCACCCTGCTGCTCGCCCGGCAACTCCGTGACGACCTGACTCGACTGGGCGTCCGGGTGATCATGACCCGCCAGGAGGATCAGACCCTCAGCCTGCAAGACCGCCAGCGCCGCACTACCCCGGCGGCCCAGCTGCTGCTCTCCCTGCACCTGGACGCCTCTGCCGACGCCTCGCAGCGCGGCGCGCGTGTCTACGTCGCGCCGACCAGCGCGCCGCAGGGTCGCGCGTCTGCCGACCTCGCGCAGGCACTCCTGACCGCCCTGAGCGGCGTGAACGGCGACCGGGTCAGCGGACCGCAGCCGGGAACTTACTCCGTACTCGTGAACTCACCGGTGCCCGCGGCCCTCCTGAGCGTCGGCCACGCCACGAACCGCCAGGACGCCCGGCAACTGAGCGACCCGGCGTACCGGCAGCAGCTGAGCCGCGCCCTGGCGCAGGCGGTGCGGCGCAGTCTGAACCCCTGACCCACGGAACTTCTCAGCGGGGGCGCGCGTACCGTGGGGCATGAACCTGAAACTGCCGTTCCTGAAGACCGATGACGCGCTGCCCGGTGGCGTGACCCGCCCGACGTGGGTGGTGCTGGACCTGAGTGGCCCCTACCCGGAGCGTCAGCCGACGAATCCCGTGGCGGGGCTGCTGAGCCGCACTGAGACGCTGGAGGCCCTGGCGGCGCGCGTCGAGAAGCTGCGGGGCGCGGCGTGGTTGCATGGGGTGCTGGTGCGGTTCGGGGAGTTCACTGCGTCTCCCGCGACGGCGCACGCGATCCGCGGGCTGCTGGCCGACCTGCAGCGGGAGAAGCGGGTGGTGGCGTACCTGCCGCAGCTGAACATGCTGTCCCTGATCGCGGCGAGCGGCGCGGGGGAACTGGTGTCGCCGGAGTCCGCCGAGGTGAACGTCAGCGGTTTCGGGATCGAGAGCACGTTCCTGGGTGAGTTCCTGAAGAAGCGCGGGATCGAGTTCGAGAACCTGCGTGTCCGCGAGTACAAGGCCGCCCTGACGCGCTTTTCCGAGGAGCGGATGGACGACCACAACCGCGAGCAGTTGCAGGCGTACCTGTCGGGCCTGGAGGGCGCGTGGGTGCGGGACCTCGCGGCGGCGCGCGGCGTCCCGGAGGACGTCGCGGCCGGGTGGCTCGCGGCGGACCTGACGAGCGCGCAGGCGGCGCTGGAGGCGGGCCTGATCACGAAGGTCGCGTACGAGGACGAACTGATCGGCCCGGCCAGCCGTCCGTTCGCGGCGGTCGCGGACCTGCTGCTGCCCGCGCGGCCCGGGAAGGCGGCGAAGGCGGGGCGGGTGGCGGTCGTGCCGCTCGTCGGGGCGATCATCACCGGCAAGAGCCGCAGCAACCCCGTGCCGCTGCCGCTGCTGGGCGGCCCGATGGCCGGGTCGGACACGGTCGTGGCGGCGCTGCGCCGCGCCAAGGGGGACAAGACCACGAAGGCGATCGTGCTGTACGTGAACAGCGGGGGCGGCAGCGCCCTGGCCAGTGACCTGATCTGGCGCGAGGTCGCCACCAGTGAGAAGCCGGTCGTGGTCGTGATGGGCGAGTACGCCGCGTCCGGCGGGTACTACGTCGCCACGCACGCGAAGAAGATCGTCGCCTCGCCCTACACGCTGACCGGGAGCATCGGCGTGGTGAGCGGCAAGCCCGTCCTGACGGAATTCAACCGCCGTCACGGCCTGAATCCCGAACGGGTGGGCCGCGACCGCGCGCTGATGTACTCGGCGGCCCGCCCCTACAGCGACGACGAGCGTGAACACGTCGAGAAGGGCATCCTGGAGGTGTACGACCGCTTCACGACCCGCGTCGCCGAGGGCCGCACCCTCAGCAAGGAGCGCGTGAACGAACTGGGCCGCGGCCGCATCTGGAGCGGACAGGACGCCCTGGACCGCGGGCTGGTGGACGAACTGGGCGACCTCCGCACCGGCCTGGCGCGCGCGCGGGAACTCGCGGGCCTCCCCAGTGACGCGCCCGCGTGGAACGTCACGCCGAAAAACCACGGTCCCCTCCCGGAATTCGCGCAGGAGGCCGCGCGGGCCGCCCGCGTGACCGTCTGGCCGTTCGGCGGTGAACGCGTGCTGACGTGGTTCGATCAGGACGTCAAAGTGCGCTGACGCGGGCAGTAGTGAGTGGAAAGTGGTGAGTGGAAGGGCGAAACCCCCGACCCACTCACCACTTCCCACTGTCCACTCTCTGGTTACGCCTGCGTCGTGGCTTCGTACGCGTCGATCTGTCGGCGGATGACGTTCAGGCTGCCTTCCCAGAAGTCCGGGGCGTGCAGGTCGATGCCGAAGCGCGCGGCGAGGTCCAGCGGGGTGGCCTGCCCGGTGGCCGCCAGCAGCGCGTCGTAGCGGGCCTGGAAGTCCGCCTCCTGCCCCTGGGCTCGGGCCTGTTCGTACTGGGCGTACAGGCCCAGGCCGAACAGCAGCCCGAAGGTGTAGGGGTAGTTGTAGAAGCTGCGGCCATAGTAGTGGGGTTTGACGGCCCACATGTAGGGGTGGGGGGTGTTCAGGGCGTCGCCGTACGTGTCGCGTTGCGCCTGGACCATCAGGGTGTTCAGGTCGCTGGGGTTCAGGTCGCCGCCCGCGCGGCGCTCGAAGACGGCCTTCTCGAACAGGAAGCGGCTGTGGATGTCCACAACGACCTGCGCGTGACCCATCAGCTGCGTTTCGAGGACGTACAGGTGTTCGGCGCCCTGCGCGGTGGCCAGGGCGGCGTTCTGGATGATGGTCTCGCAGAAGATGCTGGCGGTTTCCGCGAGGGTCATGGGCGTCTCCTGCTGGAGGGGGTCCAGCGGGGCGAGTTGCACGTTGTGGTACGCGTGCCCCAGTTCGTGCGCCAGGGTGCTGACCGAGTCGAGGCTGGGGTCGTGGTTCATCAGGATGCGGCTGTCGGCTCCGGACCATTTCATGCAGAACGCGCCGCTGCGTTTGCCGTCGCGGGGTCCGGCGTCGATCCAGCGTTCCCGGAACGCGCGGGCGGCGAAGTCGCCCAGGGCGGGGCTGTACGCGCGGAACTGGCGTTCCACGAAGGCCTCCCCGGCGGCGTAGTCCCAGTGGGTGTCGCTGGTGCCGACTGGGGCGAACAGGTCCCACCAGTCCAGTTGCGTCTTGCCGAGGTGGCGGGCCTTGGCGCGGAAGTACCGGCGGAAGTCCGGCAGGGAGCGGACGACGGCGGCCTGCATGGCGTCCAGCGTCTCGCGGTCGATGCCGTTGCTCAGGAGGCTGGGCGCGACGACGTCCGTGAAGCCGCGCCGGGTAGCGAGGGTGCCCGCCTCGCCCTTGACGCCGTTCATGCAGGCGGTGAACACGGTCTCCTGGGTCTTCCAGGCGGCGATCTCGGCGTGGTAGGCGTCCTCGCGCACCTGCGCGTCGGGGTCGCTGGCGAGGGCGCGCAGGGCCGTGACGGGCAGGGTCTGGCCGCGGTACTCGCCGGTCAGGGTGCTGGAGACGTTGCCGTGCAGTTTGCCCCAGCCGCCGCCGCTGGCGGGGTGCAGCCGCGCGGCGAGGTCCTCCTCGGGCGGGGTCATCTGGTAGCGGGCGAGTTCGGCGGCGCGGCGCAGGCGGTGCTCGTGCGCGCGGGCGACCTCGCTGTTTTCCAGCAGGTGCGTCAGGGCCGCGTCGTCTAGGCCGCCCAGCCACGCGGTCAGGCGTGAACCCAGCGGACCGAGGGGCAGGGTCAGGGTGGTCAGGGCGGCCATGCGGGCCTGCGCCGCCTCGTCGCGGCTGTCGGTGGTGACGAAGGCGTACACGAAGGCGCGCACGCGGCCCGCGCGGGTCAGGACGGCGTTCAGTTCGCCCAGCACCGCGTCCACGCCGTTGGGCGTGACGGGCGAGTCGGCGCGGACGCCGTGCGTGTCGAACAGGGCTTCCAGGGCCTGCACGTCCTCGCCCAAGGCGCTCAGGTCCTGGTCCAGTTGCGGGTCGGTCAGGCTGGCGTACAGGTCGTCGGTGCGCCAGCGCGGCATCTCGGTTGTGGTCACGGTTCCGAGTGTACGGCGACCCCCCGGGGAGCGGGTAAGCCAATTGGCGCAGCGGGTAGGGGTCGGCGTGCCATGCTGGTGGGGTCATTCTCCGTTGGTCTGGACAGGGTCGCCGCGCGCGACTGGATCAGCAGGTCTTTAGTTGATAAAACAAGTCCACTTTTTCCGGAGGTTCCCATGCGTACTCGACTCACCCTGACCGCCACCCTGGCCCTCGCCGCACTCGGCAGCGCCCACGCCGTCACCACCCTGACCGTCTTCATGGGCAGCCAGCAGCGCCCCGAGATCTTCCAGCCCATCTTCGACCGCTTCGAGAGACAGAACCCCAACGTCAAGATCAAGATCGAGACCGGCGGCGCCACCAGCGAAGCGCAGAACCAGTACCTGACCACCGTGCTCGCCGCCAAGGACAACACCCTCGACCTCTTCCTGATCGACGTGGTCCGCACCGCCACCTTTGCCGCCGCCGGCTGGGCCGAACCGCTCGACGCGTACCTGCCCAGCAAGGACACGTACCTGAAAGCCTTCCTGCCCGGCCCGGTCGCCGCCGCCAGCGTCAGCGGCAAGCTGTACGCCATGCCCGCCTTCACCGACTCGCAGTTCCTGTACTACCGCAAGGACCTGCTGGAGAAGTACAAGGCCAAGGTCCCCAAAACCTGGGAGGAACTCGCCGCGACCGCCGCGCGCATCCAGAAGGCCGAAGGCGGCACCCTGCAGGGCTTCAACTTCCAGGGCGCGCCCATTGAGGGCACCGTGTGCAACTTCCTGGAGATGACCTGGACCGGCGGCGGCAGCGTCAATGACGTCACCAGCCCCGCCGCGAAGCAGGGTCTGGGCTTCCTCGTGAACGCCGTGAAGACCAAACTGGCCCCCGCCGCCAGCGCCGAGATGAAAACCGACGACTCCCGCCAGCAGTTCCAGGCCGGGAACGTCCTGTTCGGCCTGAACTGGAGTTACGCCTGGGCGCACTTCCAGGGCAACAGCCCCCAGCCCACCAAGGTCAAGGGCGACGTGGGCGTCGCCGCCCTGCCCGCCTTCGGCAAGAACGCCAGCGCCACCTGCACCGGCGGCTGGGAATGGGGCCTGAACGCCTACAGCCGCAACAAGGCCACGGCCGTGAAACTCCTGCAGTTCATGTCCAGCAACGACGTGCAGCGCGAGATGGCCGTCAAGGGCGCGTACCTGCCCGTCCGCAAGAGCCTGTACAACGACAAGGCCGTGCTGGCCGCCAACCCGCACTTCAAGTCCCTGTACCCCATCGTCACGAAGGCCCGCCCGCGCCCCGTCACGCCCGCCTACCCGCGCGTCAGCGAGATCATCCGCAACAACGTCTCCGCCGCCATCGCAGGCAGCAAGAGCGTGGACGCCGCGCTGAACGACATGAAGCGTGACCTGGAACCCCTGCTGAAGTGATTCGGATTCCGTCTGTTTCTTTGACAGATCGGCACTTCACCGATCTGGCAACTCCACGCCCGGAACCCTCACCGCTCCCTCTCTGCGGGGCAGCTCTGCGAGTCGCGTCCGCTCGGATGGAACGGTTGTTACAGACCATTCAATCGGAGTCCGTATGACTCCACCCCTGAATTCCCCTTCCCGCCGGGTTCGCCGTGAACCCGGCGAGGGCCTGCTGGCCTTCTTCCTGCTGCTGCCGGCGGCGACGCTGCTGCTGGGCGTGCTGCTGTTCCCGATGCTGACCACCTTCCGCGACAGCCTGTACCTGAACAAGCTGACCGAACCGTGGCTCACGGGCTTCGTGGGTGTCAAGCAGTACGCGCAGATGCTCGGCGACGCCCGCTTCGGCGCGGCGCTGCGCAACACGCTGTTCTTCGGCGTGCTGACGGTCGGCGGGTCGTTCCTGGTGGGCGTCCCCATGGCGCTCGCCGCGCACCTGCCCAGCCGCGCGCGGGACGTGGCCCGCGTGGCCCTGCTGCTGCCGTGGGCGATGCCACCGGTCATTACGGGCCTGATCTTCGCGTGGCTGTTCAACGCGCAGTACGGGGTGTTCAACGACCTGCTGGTCCGCGCGGGCTTCATTCAGGAGCCGCTGCGCTGGCTCAGCACGCCCGGCCTGAGCGTCCTGGCGATGGTCCTCACCATCGTCTGGAAGACGAGTTCCTTCGTCGCGCTGATCGTCCTGGGCGGCCTCCAGGGCATCCCGAAGGAGATGATCGAGGCGGCGCAGGTGGACGGCGCGACCCCCACCCAGACGTTCTTCCGGGTGATCCTGCCGCTGCTGGCCCCCAGCCTCGCCGTGGCGTTCATCTTCCGCACCATCAGCGCCGTGCAGGTCTTCGACATTCCCTACACGTTCATCCAGCAGGCGCCCGCGCAGGGCCTGCTGGAGACGCTCGGCGTGTACATCTACCGCACGGGCATCGAATTCCTGGACTTCGGGTACGCCGCCGCGCTCAGCGTGGCGCTGTTCGCGCTGAGTCTCGCCGTGACCGCCGTGTACGTCCGCTTCGTGCGGGACGGAGGCAACTCGTGAGCCGCGACACCAGTCCCCAGCGCCTCACGCCCGCGCAGCGCGCCGGCCGCTCCGCCGCGCTGGCCGCCCTGATCGTCGGCGGGTTCTTCCCATTCATCTGGATGGTCCTGACCAGCCTGAAATCTGAGGGGGAACTCCAGAAGTTCCCGGTGCAGTACCTCCCGTCGAAGCTTGACTTCAGCAACTACGCCCGGGTGTTCAGCGAGCAGCCGTTCGCGCAGTTCTTCCTGAACTCCCTGACTGTCAGCCTCCTGAGCACCGTGCTGTGCATCGCCGCCGCCGTGCCCGCTGCGTACGCCCTGGCCCGATTGAACCTGCGCGGACGCGGGCTGCTCATGACCGCCGTCGTGACGTTCAGCATGCTGCCGGTCGTCAGCCTGCTCGTGCCCATGTTCCGCCTGATGCGCGGCGCGAACCTGTTGAACACCTACCCCGCGCTGATCCTCCCCTACGCCGCTCTGAGCCTCCCCATCGGCATCCTGACGCTCGTGGCGTTCTTCAGCGCCATCCCCCGCGACCTCGAAGCGGCCGCCATGGTGGACGGCACCACCCGCGTCGGTGCACTGACCCGCGTGGTCCTGCCGCTCTCGACACCCGGCGTCGTCACGGCCGCGCTGCTGGTGTTCGTGAACTCCTGGAACGAATTCCTGCTCGCCCTGAGCTTCAACACCAAACTGTCCATGCGCACCGTGTCCGTCGGCGTGACCCTCTACCAGGGCGAATTCGCGTTCCCCTGGCCGCTGATCGCCGCCGCTGTCGTCGTCGCCACCGTTCCCCTCGTGCTGCTGATCGCCATCTTCCAGCGCCGCTTCGTCGCGGGCCTCACCGCCGGCGGCGTGAAGGCATGAGTGAGGGTGTGCTGCCCGATTCGGCTCAGCTTCTCACGGCGCTGGGCTCGTGGACGTCCAGAGCGACGGATCTCCTCTCAAACGAGGGAAATATTCTCCACGCCGTCGCGCTAAGTGCCATCCTCTGGCCCCGTTTCATTGAATTCGAGGACCACATCATCCGCGAAGATCGCTTTGATCTGGAGAATTTCCGCCAATGGAAGGAGAGCACCGGCCACAATCGGCAAGCCATCGAGAGCGTCCTGAATCACGTCCACATCTACGATCTGCTGCCCTCACACGACGAGGCACCTCTAGAAGCCTACGAGTACCTGGCTCAGGTGCTCCTGCGCACTTGGAAGGCCGCGCTGAGCGAGCAGCATCCCACACGTCAATTCGAGTTCCACTACGCCACCGAGCCTGTCGAGTACGGCCCCACCGTCTACGTCTGGCAGACCCTGGCAGGAGGCCCCGCATGACCGAACCGTCCCAGTCCGAATTCCTGTGGTTTCTTCAGCTGTCGCGTGACGGCGAGTTCATCGGGACAAAGGAGAAACCGCCGCGTAAGCCGACCCTGGCGTACCTGCAGTCGCTGATCAGCACGGCGGGCGAGGCGGGGTTCGAGGCGCTGCTGACCGCCACGAACTATCACAGTGAGCACGAGAACTACACGGCGGCGGTGGCGGCCCTGGCGCGCAGCGCGCCGACCGATCCGGCGCTGCTGATCGCGGTGCGGCCGGGGATGTTCCACCCGGCGATGTACGCGAAGATGCTCGCGACGCTGCAGAACCTGTTCCCTGGGCGGGTGCGGGTGAACATCGTGACCGGCAGCAGCCCCGCCGAGAACGCCATGTACGGCGACCGCGAGGATCACGGCAGGCGCTACGAGCGGACGCGGGAGTTCATGCAGATCCTGCGGCAGCTGTGGACGGCGCCGCCGCCGCAGTCGTTCAGCAGCGACCTGTACTCGTTCGAGAACGCGGTGCTGGACCCGGCGCCCGTGCAGCCGATCCCGCTGTACTTCGGCGGGGCGTCCCCGGTGGCGCAGGGGATCGCGGCGGACCTGGCGGACGTGTACCTGATGTGGGGCGAGCGGGAGGACATGCTCGCCGAGCGGCTGGCGCAGATGCGGGCGCTGGAGGCGAAGACGGGCCGCCCGCTGCGCTACGGGCTGCGCACGCACGTGATCGTCCGCGAGACGGAAGCCGAGGCCCGCGAGGCCGCCGAGCGCCTGATCAGCCGCGTGGATCCGGAGGTGCGGGCGGCGTTCGTGGCGAGTCACGCGCACGTGGACGGCGTGGGCCAGAAACGGCAGATCGACATGATCAGGGACCTGGACGGGGACCTGATGGTCGAACCGGGCCTGTGGGCGGGCGTGGGCATGGCCCGCAGCGGCGTGGGCGTCGCCATCGTCGGCGATCCGCAGCAGGTGGCCGCGAAGATCCGCCGGTACGAGGACATGGGTTTCAGCTCGTTCATCTTCAGTGGCTACCCGCACCTGGAGGAAGCGCGCCGTTTCGGGGAACTGGTCATGCCGCTCCTGAAGGGCACCGCGCGGGAGGAACGCGCGATTCATACGGACAAGGTCGCGCCGGTCGCCTGACCTGACCTGCTCCTCCCCCCTTGAGGGGGAGGTCGGGTGGGGGGTGGCGGGCCGCGCCCGCCGGGTTCAGCTGGCGCGCAGGATGACGTGTTCGAGGCGTTCGGCGACGTTCACGAGGTGATCGCCGAGCCGTTCGAGGTTGCGGGCCATGCGGCCGGCGGTCAGGGCGACGTCGGTGTCCTCGGGTCGTTCGAGGAGGCGGGTGAGGCTGGCGCGCTGCATCTGTTCGTACAGCGCGTCCACCTGTTCGAAGTCGAGGCGCATGACGTCGCGCGCGGCGTGCAGGTCGCGTTCCGCGAAGGCGTACGAGAGCCGTTCGAGCATCTGCGTCAGGAGGCGCACGAGGGGCAGGGCGTCCTGCACGGTGGCGCTGCGGGTGCGGGGCGCGATGGTTTCCAGGTCGCGGGCGACGTTGAAGGCGTAGTCGCCGACGCGTTCCAGGTTCGTCAGGCTGCGGAACACCATCAGGTTGAACGCGAGGTCGTCCTCGGTCAGCGGGGTGCTGAAGGCCTGGAGGCACAGGTCCTCCAGTTCGCGTTCCAGCGCGTCGGTTTCGGCTTCGAGGCGTTCGGCGCGGGCGGTGAGTCCGGCGAATTCGGCGCGTTCGTTCGCGTCGCGTACGGCGTCGAGCTGTTCGAGGGTGATGCTGAGCATCCGCAGGAAGCGCGCGGTGATGGTGGCCACCGGGCCGGTCGCGGGTGCGCCGGTCGGGTGGGGGGTGGGGGGTGCGCCGCCGTCCATGCCGCCCAGTATCCTGCCGCGTTGTGATGAGGTGGTCAAGGCGGGCGTGACGGGGCGTTCACCGATGCGGACCTCCCCTGATGGTGGGGGTGGAGGGGCGGGTGGTCAGCGGTGGGCGCGGACGGGTCCCAGGGGCGTGAACCCGGCGCGGGTCAGCGCGGCACGCAGGTCATCGGGGGTGGCGGCGTGATGGGGGCGGGCCTGGAGGGTCAGGTCGCCGAGGCTGGCGACGGGCCAGCTCTGCACGGTCCAGCCGTCCAGCTGCGGGGCGCGTCCGCCGGGGGCGATGACCTCCACGCTGTACATGGGCAGGCTGTACAGGGGCGCAGTGGGGTCAGCCTGCCGGGCGAGGGGCTGGAGGTCGGGCGTGAGGGGGAAGCGGGCCGTGGGGCGCAGGGTGGCAGTCATGTGGGGACCTCGTCGGGGGCGCGGCCGGGGTGGCCGGTGATGCCTCCAGGGTGCGCCTGCGGGGCCAGGGCTGACCATCGGTGGGGACGCTGCCCCTCCCGCGTTGCATCGGTTTTCCCGATGCCTGCCGGGGTGGGCGCGGCCTACACTGGGGTATGACCTCCGCGCGCCCCTCCCCCACCGGTCTGCCGTCACTGGCGCAGCTGCGCGCCCTGCTGGCGGTGGCGGACGCCGGGGGCTTCAGCGAGGCGGCGGCGGAACTGGGCGTGTCGCAGTCCACCCTCAGCGAGGCGATCAGCAAACTGGAGGCGCTGGCCGGGCGGCCCCTGCTGCGGCGTGGGCGCGGCGGGACGGTGCCGACCCCGGCGGGCGAGCGGATGCTGGTTCACGCGCGGGCGGCGGTGCAGGCGGCGGGCGACGCGCTGCTGGCCGCGCAGGAGGACACGCAGTTGCGCGGCGTGCTGCGCGTGGCGTCGTTCCGTTCGACCGCCACGCACCTGCTGCCGCCCGCGCTGGCGGCGTTCCGAGCGCAGCATCCGGGCGTGACGGTGCGCCTCCTGGACGGCGAGACGGAGGGTGGCGGTCAGGAGCTCGTGCGGCGCGGTCAGGCGGACGCGGCCATCGTGATCGAGGAGAACTGGGGCGACCTGCGCCTGACGCCGCTGGTCATGGACGAGTACCTCTTCGTGGCGCCCGCGCGGCGGGGCACGCACCCGGTCACGCCGGAGGACCTCCAGGGGCCGCTGCTGCTCGCCCCGGGTCCGAATTCCTGCAACCTGCGCGTGATGGGGTACCTGCGCCGCTGCGGCGTGCAGCCGGAACGCGTGACCGAGATCGGCGAGGACAGCGTGATCCTGGGCATGGTCGCGCACGGGCTGGGCGTGAGCGTGATGCCGCGGCTGGCGCTGGAACCGCTGCCCGAAGGGCTGGTGGCGCTGCCGCTGCCGGAGCGGCTGATGCGGCCGCTGGCGCTGGCGACCCTGCCGCACCGCGCGAACCTGCCGGTGATCCGGGCCTTCACGGGCGCGCTGCTCGCGGCGCTGCACCGGCCCCATGCGCCCGCGCCGGACCCGGCGGTGGCCTTGCCGGGCGGGGCTTCTCTGCTACATTGAAGCGCATGACGACCCTGTGTTGCCTCCGCTAGCGGCCCACGTGCAGCCCAGCGTCCGTGACCGCGCCCCTGATCTATGTGGCGCGGTCTTTTTATTGCCTACTGAACGAGGAGACATCATGACCCAGCGTCCCGAACCCCGCCTGCCCGATCCGAACATCGTCCTGTACGACTCCCTGTCCCGTCAGAAGGTGACGTTTACGCCGACTGCGCCCGGCCGGGTGGGCATGTATCTGTGCGGCCCGACCGTGTACAGCGACGCGCACCTGGGCCACGCGAAGAAGGAGGTGGCATTCGATGTGATCCGCCGGGCGTTCACGCACTTCGGGTATCAGGTGCGGTACGTGGCGAACATCACCGACGTGGGTCACCTCCAGAACGACAGCGACGACGGCGAGGACAAGATGCTCGCCCGCGCCCGCCTGGAGCAGCTCGAGCCCATGGAGGTCGCCGACAAGTACTTCTGGTCGTTCATGCACGATATGGAGGCCCTGAACGTCCTCAAGCCCAGCATCAACCCCCGCGCGACCGGGCACATCATCGAGCAGATCGCGCTGATCGAGGAACTCATCGCGCGCGGGCACGCGTACGAGTCGGCGGGCAGCGTGTACTTCGACGTGCGCTCCTGGCCCGAGTACGGCAAGCTGTCGGGCCGCAGGCTGGACGATCAGGAGGAAGGCACGCGCGAGGCCGTCCGCGAGGAGAAACGCGACCCACGTGACTTCGCGCTGTGGAAGCGGGCCGAGCACGGCCACATCATGCGCTGGCCGTCCCCGTGGGGCGAGGGGTTCCCCGGCTGGCACATCGAGTGCTCCGCCATGAGCCTCAAGTACCTCGGTGAGGGCTTCGACATTCACGGGGGCGGCCTGGACCTGCAGTTCCCGCACCACGAGGCCGAGATCGCGCAGTCCGAGGCAGCCGGGCACGCGTTCGCGCGCTACTGGATGCACAACAACATGCTGACCATCGGCGGCGAGAAGATGAGCAAGAGCAAGGGCAACTTCCTGACCATCCAGGACGTGCTCGCGCAGCACGACCCGATGGTGGTGCGTTTCCTGCTGGTCGGCAGTCACTACCGCTCCATCACCGAATTCAGCGACGCGGCCTTCGAGTCCGCCCGCAGCGGGTACCGCCGCCTGACTGAGGCGCTGCACGAGATCGAACGCCGCCTCCCGAACGCGCCCGCCGGGCAGAACGCTGCGCTGGACGCGAAGATCGCCGCGCACGTCCAGGCGTTCGAGGACGCCCTGCGGGACGACTTCAATACGCCCAAGGCCGTCGCGGCGCTGTTCGGCCTGACCACTGACCTGAACGCCGCACTGAATACCGGTGAGGTGCCGCGCGGCACGCTGGAGGCCGCCCAGCGTGCCTACCGTGACCTGGGCGGCGAGGTGCTGGGCCTCTTCGCGGGTGGCAGCGGCCCCGCGCAGAGCGACGACTCGCAGGTCGTCAGCGCCTTGATGGACCTGGTCCTGAAGGCCCGGCAGAACTACCGCCTGAACAAGCAGTACGCCGAGGCCGACGAACTGCGCGACACCCTCACGCAGGTGGGCGTGACGGTCGAGGACACCAAGGACGGGGTGCGCTGGAAACGCTGAGCGGTCCGGCCGTTTCCCTCGCTCCTGACCTCAAGCCAATCTGAACAGGCTGTCAGGATTCCGCCAGGGTCCGCCCCTATCCTGAGAGTCGAGCGGTGTTCGCACCCTCATTCTTCCCTCTGAAGGGCACGCCACCTCCCCATGGGCGTGCCCATCTTGCTGCCTGGGGGAGGGGTACCGAAGGTGAACCCGGGCCCAGGGTCAACCTCACCCGCCGTTTCGGACACGCGGTACACTCCGGACCATGCTGCCCCCGCTCGTCAAACAGGTGCTCGACAACTTCAATTTCGATGTCGACCCGGACCTGAGCCGTGAAGAGAACACCGAGGACGTGATCAAGAGCGCCGCCCTGCTGGCCGGGGCCATCAGCGTGGAACCCATCCCGTTCGCGGACATCCTGCTCATCACCCCGGTGCAGGCCAAGATGGTCCTGCATATCGGCAAGATCTACGGCCACGACGTGACCCCTGAACGCGCGCTGGAAATCGCGCGTGAACTGGGCGTGACGGTCGCCTACGGCCTCGCGGCGCGGCAGGTCATGCGCGGCCTCGCCAAGATGGCCCTGCCTGTCATCGGCGGGCTGATCACTGCGCCCGCCGTGTACGGCTGGACGTTCGCGTTGGGGCGCCTGGCGCAGAACTACTTCGAACGCCGCATCCAGGGCCTCCCGGACAGCCGACAGGACCGCGTGCAGGTCATCCAGGAGGCCAAACGGGACGCCAAGAAGGTGCTGCCCACCGCGCAGGACTTCACCGACCTCGCCAGCGAATTGCGGCGGCGCGCTGAACAGAAGAAGTAAGCACTGGACTCTCGAAACAACGCGTGCGGGCACGTCAAAAGAGTTGACGTGCCCGCACGCGCCCACCGTTTACTTCAGGTCGATGTCCAGCACGGGCATGGGGGGCGCGGCGGGTTCCTCGGCCGTCCGCTTGAGGTTGGGGATGGCGACCGGGGTGGTGCGGTCCATGGGCTCATGGGGTTGTCCGGGCCGGACCCAGTGGGCGGTGGCGGCAGGTCCGCCGAGCCGCTGTGGGGGTTTGGGAGTGGCGGCGGCGCGGGCGGCGCGGAGGATGCCGTCGACCTCCTGTGAGCTGAGCAGACCCTTGGTTTCGAGGACGCTGAGGATACCGAGAACGGTTTTACGCAGAAATTCGGCCTCCACGGCGGGGTCCTTGGGGGTGGGGTCCTTCTTTGGGCTGGTCATGCGGGTCAGCGTAGCGCGTGGCTGCTCCCCACGCGGTGACATCGGGTGTTCCGGCGGCCGGGCCGGGGCGGGGCGCGCCTTTGCGTACGGGTGGTATTCTGCATGCTGTCTGAAAGCGTGGTGTGAATGGTCACCCACACGGCATAACGCTTCGCCCTAGTGTGTTGGCGAGACGGGGCTGAGACGTCGAGGAGGTTTGGATGTACCGAGGAAGAGAGGGGCAGTGGGCGTTCCTGCTTCACCGCCTGTCGGGGCTGGCGATTCTGTTTTACCTGATGCTGCACGTGTTCAGCATCGGGTCGTTCATTTTCGGTGAGCGGTTCTACATGACGATTCACGAGACGTACGACCTCGTGCCGTTCCGGATCGGGCTGCTGTTCGTGACGGCGGGCGTGGTGTACCACGCGTTCAACGGACTGCGGATCATCGTCATGGACTTCACGGGCTTCGGCGTGGCGTACCAGCGGCAGATGTGGTACGGCGTGATGCTGCTCAGCGTGCTGGCGTTCATCGGTTCGGCCATCGTGGTCGTGCCGCGCATCCTGGGAGGCTACTGATGATCCGCGCCCGGACCTTCACGGACGCGCGCCAGCAGGCGCACAGCAACGCCGAACTGCACTGGTGGATCTTCATGCGGATCAGCGGTCTGATCCTGATGTTCCTGATCCTCGGGCACGTCTACATGACGTTCATTCAGGTCAGCGAGTCCGACGCGACGTTCGACGCGGTCGTGAACAAGCTGGCGAACCCGGCGTGGAAGTTCTACAACTGGTTGATCCTGAGCCTGTCGCTGCTGCACGGCGCGAACGGCGCGCGGTACTCCATCGAGGATTACGTCCGCAGCCGCCCGAACCGCGCGTGGGTGAAGGGTGTGTTCTACACCGTGATCGCGCTGCTGTTCGCGTTCGGCACGGTGGGTCTGTTCTCCATCTGAAGTTCTTGTTCTCGGCCCCGTTCCACTGGGGTGGGGCCGGTAAAGGAAGTTGACTATGCATCATCGTTATGACGTTCTGGTGGTGGGTGCGGGCGGCGCGGGCCTGATGGCGGCGCTGTACGCCGCGAAAGGCAACGTGAGCGTGGCCTGCATCAGCAAGCTGTACCCCACGCGTTCGCACACCGGCGCGGCGCAGGGCGGGATCGGCGCGGCGCTCGGGAACGTGCAGGAAGACCACTGGGAATGGCACATGTTCGACACCGTCAAGGGGGGCGACTACCTGACCGACCAGGACGCCGCCGAGGTGTTCGCCAAGGACATCATCGACGCCGTGTACGAACTGGAACACATGGGTCTGCCGTTCTCCCGCACGCCGGAAGGCAAGATCGCGCAGCGGAAGTTCGGCGGGCACACCCGTGACTTCGGGAAGGCCGCCGTGGAACGCAGCTGCTACGCGAAGGACCGCACGGGTCACATGATCCTGCAGACCCTGTACCAACAGAACGTGAAGGCCGGGACGACGTTCTTCAACGAGTTCCACGTCACGGACCTGCTGATCGAGGACGGCCGCTGCCAGGGTCTCGTCGCGTACGAACTCTCGACCGGCGAACTGCACACCTTCCACGCGAAGGCCGTGATTCTCGCGGCCGGCGGGTACGGGCGCGTGTTCAAGATCACCAGCAACGCGCTGACGCTGACGGGCGACCTGATGAGCATCTACTACCGCAAGGGCCTGCCGCTGGAGGACATGGAGTTCTACCAGTTCCACCCGACCGGTCTGGCGAAGCTGGGCATCCTGGTCACGGAAGGCATCCGCGGCGAGGGCGGCATCCTGCGCAACGACAGCGGCGAGCGTTTCATGGAACGCTACGCGCCGACCATCAAGGACCTCGCGCCGCGTGACATCGTATCGCGCAGCATCATCACCGAGATCCGCGAGGGTCGCGGGGTGGGCCGCGACAAGGACGCCGTGAACATCGACCTGACGCACCTCCCGCGTGAAGTGATCGAAGGGAAACTCGCGGAGATCACCGACCTGGCCCGCACGTACCTGGGCATGGACCCCGTCAAGGACCTCGTGCCGATCCAGCCGACCGCGCACTATGCGATGGGTGGCATCCCCACGAACCTCGACGGCCTGTGCCTCAGCGACGGGTCCGGCGGCACCGTGGAAGGCCTGTACGCCGCCGGTGAGCAGGCCTGCGTGTCCCTGCACGGCGCGAACCGCCTGGGCACCAACAGCCTGGGTGACCTCGTGGTGTTCGGCCGCCGCGCCGGGATCGCCGCCGCGAAGTACGCCCGTCAGGTCGAGTACCCCGACATGCCCGAAGGTGCCCAGCGCGAGAGCGTCGACCTGTTCGAGCGTCTGCGCAACGGCAGCGGCAAGGAAAACGCCGCCGCGATCCGCAAGGACCTGCAGGAATCCATGATGAACAACGTGGGCATCTTCCGGAACGGGAAGGACATGGCCGCGCAGGTGGAGATCCTCAAGGAACTCAAGGCCCGCTACCAGGGCGTGACGGTCTCCGACCCGAGCCGCCGCTACAACAGCGAACTGATCGAGGCGATGGAACTGGGCTTCATGCTCGACTGCGCCGAGGCCATGACCGCCAGCGCCCTGAACCGCACCGAGTCGCGCGGCGCGCACGACCGCGAGGACTTCACCGAGCGCAACGACACGGACTGGCTGAAGCACACCATGGCGTACAAGAACCTGAACAAGGCCGACGACGTCATCATCGGGTACAAGCCCGTGGCGCTGAAGGGCTTCACGCGCGCCTTCGAACCCAAACCCCGCGTGTACTGACCCCACCCGGACCGGCGGACCCCTTCCCCCCCCGCCGGTCCCTGGAAGGAACCTCCCATGACCCAGACCACTGCACAAGCCAGCAGCGCGCCCGTCAGCGCGAGCGTGCCCATGCTGCAACTGAAAGTCAAGGTCCTGCGCTTCGACCCCGAAAAGGACAAGAAAGCGTACTGGACCACCTACGACGTGGAAGCCCAGCCGGGCGACCGCGTGCTGGACGTCATCAACCACATCAAGTGGTACCTGGAACCCAGCCTGACGTTCCGCCGCTCGTGCATGCACGGCATCTGCGGCAGCGACGCCATGCTGATCAACGGCCGCAACCGCCTCGCCTGCAAGACCCTGGTGCGCGACGTCGCCAAGAGCGGCGGGACCATCACCGTGGAACCCATCCGCGGCCTGAAGGTCGAAAAGGACCTGCTGGTCGACATGGAGCCGTTCTTCGACTCGTACAAGGCGATCATGCCGTACTTCATCAACGAGTCCCCGGCCCCAGCCGCCGAACGCATCCAGTCCGAGGAAGAAGCCGAGCGCATGGCGCACTCCTCGAACTGCATCCTGTGCGCGTGCTGCACGACCAGTTGCCCGATCTTCTGGGTGAACGGTTCGTACCTCGGCCCCGCCGCGATCGTGCAGGCCCACCGCTTCATCTTCGACACCCGCGACGAGGCCACGCAGCAGCGCCTGGGCATCATGAACCAGAACACCGGCGTGTGGCGCTGCCGCACCGCGTACAACTGCACCGAAGCCTGCCCGCGCGACATTCCGATCACTCAGTTGATCGAGGAAGTCAAACGCGCCGTCATGTACGGCCAGGCGTAAGACACAAGCCCCTGAACGCCCCGCCCCGCCTCTCGGCTGGCGGGGCTTTTTCAGTGCGGGCCGGAGCGTGTACCGTGAGGCATGACCGACGCCCTGCCCCGGCCGTCCTGCCCGCGCGTCATCCCCACGGTGCCCGGCCCGCCCCTGATCGGCAGTGTCACGCGACTGTCTCCGCTCTCGCTCCGCACGTTCCTCGCCGACTCGTACCGCCAGCACGGACCGGTATTCAACGTGTCGGGCCTGGGCCAGACCTTCACCGTCCTGGCGGGTCCCGAAGCGAACGTGTGGGCCATGAAGGAATCCAGCCGGGTGCTGCGCTCCCGTGAGGCCTGGCAGCCCAACGATCAGGCCTTCGGGGTGCAGCGGTCCCTGATCAGCGTGGACGGCGCCGAACACCGCGCATTCCGGCGCGTGGAGGGCCGCGCGTACACCCGCTCCTACCTGAGCGCGAACCTCGCCCGCGCACTGTCGGTCACGGCCGAGGATCTCGCCCCGCTGCGCGCCGGAGACGAACTCCCGGTGGCCTCCTGGTGCAAGGCGGTCATCACCGAGCAGCTGGCCCGCGTCGTCGTGAACGGCACCGCCCGCCCGTACCTGCGTGACCTGCTGACGTTCGTGCAGACCACCCTGATGGTCCGCGTGACCCGGCAGCGCCCACCCCTGACCGAGCACCTGCCGGGCTTCCGGCGCGCCCGAGCGCGGTCGCTGGGCATGGTGGAGGCCCTGATCGAGGAGCACCGCCGCATTCCGCCGGCTCAGGCCGGACGCGAACCGGACCTGATTGACGACCTGCTGGCCGCGCAGGCGGCCGACCCCGCGTTCTGGTCCGAACTGGACCTGCGCGTAGCGGCCATCGGGGCGTTCATCGCGGGCATGGACACCGCCGCGAACACCCTGGCGTTCGTGCTGTACCGCGTCGGGCAGCACCCGGAGCTGATGCCCGCACTCGTCGCGGAGGCAGACGCGGCCTTTCAGGATGGTCCACCCACCCTGGAGACCCTGGGCCGCCTGCCGCACCTGCACCGGTTCGTCCTGGAGTGCCTGCGCCTGCACCCGATCGCCCCGGCCCTGAACCGCACCGTGACGCAGGACTTCGAATTCGCCGGTTACGTGGTGCCGCAGGGACGGCGCGTGATCCTCGGCACGACCGTCCCCCACTCCCTGGACGAGTGCTATCCGGACGCCGGCACGTTCGACCCGGACCGCTTCGCGCCGAGCCGCATGGAGCACCGCCGTCCCGGTGCGTTCGCGCCCTTCGGTCTGGGCGCCCACGTCTGCGCGGGCAGCGGCATGGCCGAGGGCCTGATCCTGCTGAATCTCGCGGCGATCCTGCGGACTCTAGATCTGCGCGGCGACCCCAGCTACGTCCTGCGCGAGGTCGCCCGCCCCACCGTCACGCCCGACGACCACCTGACCCTGAGCGTGAGGGCCGTGCGGCACCCGGCGGTCAGTCTGCTGGCCTGATACCCTCCGTGCTCAGGGATTCGAGGCTCCGCACCGGTTTTCCGGTCTGCCGTGCGTACGCGATCTCCCGGCGTGTGGACTCCCCCACGTACCCGCCGGGGTTGATGACCAGGATCTCGTCCGCGAGGTCGATCTTACGCAGGTGCAGCTCACCCAGGCGCTCCAGGGCAGCCTCGCGTTCGGTACCGCTCAGATGCGCCAGGGCGTCCTCGTCCCGCTGGCGGTGACTGCCGACGCTCAGGACGATCCGGCCTGCCAGCGTCTCGGCCAGCGACGCCGCATCGAACTCGGCCAGGAAGCGCACGCTGCCGCACAGGCACACCACGCGCGGCCTCTCCCCCACCGGGAAGGTCCTCGACTCGCCTCCCATCCGGCTGTCGGCCATAGGACTGCCATCGGCCGTCATGCTGGGCTGCACACTCACCGGGCGAAGTCGTGGATGAACTGCACCTGCCCGCGCGTCTCGATGGCGTCTGGGCTGCGGGCTACCCGCACGAGAGCGATGGCGCCTTCCGGGTTCATGCCGCCCTGCACGAGCAGGCACGCGGCGGTCAGGCCCGCGCGGCCCAGCCCGCCGCGGCAGTGGACGACGACGCTGCGACCGTCGAGCAGATGGGTCATGAGTTCGTCGATGTACGCGGCGAAGTCACGCGGGTCGTGCGGCGCGTGCTGGTCAGGGATGGGGTACGGGGCGACCTCGATCAGGTGCGTGGCGGCGGCGTCGTGGTAGCCGTCCATGCCGAGCAGGTCGAATTCGAAGTCCTCGATCAAGGGCGCGATGACGTTCGTGCCCTGCTGCGCGAGGGTGCGCAGGTCGTCCGTGACGCTGCGGTCGTGGGTGACGCCCGGCTGGTACACGCTGCCGCCCTTCTTGCCGGGCGCGAAGGTCAGGCCCAGGCGGCCGGGCCACAGGCCGGTGGGGATCCAGTCGACGCGGATGGGGTTGGCGGCGCTGGTCATGCGCGGGCGTCCTCGGCGATCCAGCGGGCGGCGTCCAGGGCATGATAGGTGATGATGGCGTCCGCTCCGGCGCGGCGCATGCCGGTCAGGGTTTCCAGGACGGTGCGGCGCTCGTCCATGAACCCGGCGGCGGCGGCGGCCTTGATCAGGGAGTACTCGCCGCTGACGTTGTACGCCACGACGGGCAGGTCGAATTCGCGTTTCAGTAGGTTCAGGACGTCCAGGTACGCCAGGGCGGGTTTGACCATCAGGGTGTCGGCGCCCTGTTCGGCGTCCAGGCGGGCCTCGCGCAGCGCCTCACGGTGGCCGCCGGCGGGATCCATCTGGTACGTGGCGCGGTTGCCGACGCTGGGGGTTGACCCTGCGGCGTCGCGGAAGGGGCCGTAGTAGGCGCTGGCGTACTTCACGGCGTAACTCATAATCGGGGTGTGCGTGAAGCCCGCGTTGTCCAGTGCAGCGCGGATCGCGGCGACCTGTCCGTCCATCATGGCGCTGGGCGCGATGACGTCGGCGCCCGCGCGGGCCTGCGACACGGCGGTCTGCGCGAGCAGGGCGAGGCTGGCGTCGTTGTCGACCGTCCAGGCGTCCGCGCCGCTCAGGCCGGGCACCTCGCACAGCGGGCCGCAGTGGCCGTGGTCGGTGTACTCGCACAGGCAGGTGTCCGCGATGACGGTCACCTCCGGCACGCTGTCCTTGATGGCGCGGGTGGCGCGCTGGATGATGCCGTCCTCGGCGTACGCCTGGGTGCCGGTGGCGTCCTTGTGGTCGGGAATGCCGAAGAGGATCACGCTGGGCACGCCCAGGGCCAGGGCCTCGCGGGCCTGCTGGACGGCACTGTCGATGCTGTGGCGCTGCACGCCGGGCATGGTGCCGATGTCGGTGACGGTGTCGCGTTCGTGAACGAAGATCGGGTGGATGAACTGGCTGGGGTGCAGGTGCACCTCGCGGGTCAGGGCACGCAGGGCGGGCGTGCGGCGCAGGCGGCGGGGACGGTCCATGCGTCTACGCTAGCGCGCGGGTGGCGGGACGAATGCAACGGACCTCCGGCGCATAAAAAAAGCTCCCCGACCTGGGGAGCTGTTCAGGGCCGGTGCAGGGTCAGACGGTGCCGAGGAGGCGGCGCACGGCGAAGCGCACGCGGCCCAGGCTGGACACGTCGTCGAACGCGGTCAGGAGCACCTGATTCCCGTGTGGGGTGAGCAGCACTGGACCGCCGTCCACGTCGAGCAGCAGTTCCTGCCACGCCTCGGTGTTCAGGTTGCTCTGCAGACTGCCGATCACGGCGCGGCCGGCCGCCACCAGGGTCAGTTCGGCGGGCACGTCGGTGTCCTTCAGTCCGGCCTTGGCGACGATCTTGCCGTCCAGGCTGACCAGGGCGCTGTGGCGCACGCCGCGCACCTCAAGGAGGCTGTTGATCATGCCTGCTCCTGTCGGGGCAGGTTGATGTCCAGGGCCAGTCGGGCCAGGGTCTGCTGGGCGGTGCGGGTGTCGCTGCCGCGGGTCATGGCGGCCCCGACGGTGTAGGCGCCGGTGGTGACGGCCACGACTTCCACACGTTCGCTGGTGAATGACAGGCGGGTGACGTCTCCGGTGCCCAGGCGGCGGCCGGTGCGGTCCATGCCCTGGCGCAGGGAGACGAGTTCGGCCGCCAAGCCGTCGCCGCCGTCGCCGTGGGATTCGATGGCCAAGCCGTCGGGGCCGACCAGGGCGGCGGCGATCACGCCGGGCAGGGTGCGCAGGGGTTCGAGGATCACAGCAGGGCCTCCAGTTTGCGGGCAGCGTCACGCCCGTACAGGCGGGCCTGACCGAGGTTGCTGCGGCCGTCTATGGCGAGCAGCAGGAAGTACTCGGTCTTGATCGGGTGCAGGTAGACGCTCAGGCGCTCGCCGCGCAGGTACAGTTCGCGCGGGACGCCGCCCTGCAGGGTGTCGGTGTACACGGTGTGCGAGGCGCGGTACAGGCCGGCGTGTTCGGCGACGAGCAGGCTCAGGTCGGCGTCGAGGGTGGCGTGCCCTTCGATCAGCAGGCCGTCGAGGCCCGCGATGGCGGCTGCCCAGGCTCCGTCGACGTCCCGTACCAGTTGTGTGAGTTGATCGAGCATCTGCCCCGCATCATATGCTGCGGGACTGCGGGGCGTGCGGCGGGTCTGACGGTGCGGTGGGGGCGCGAACCCCCCCGTGCCGTGCGGAATTTTTCACGTCCGGGTCAGGCGGTCGCGCAGCGCGGTCAGGTCGGTGTTCGGCAGGCCGTGTGCGGTCAGGTATGCGTCCAGAGTGCCCCAGTGATGGTCGATGTGGGTCAGGGTGTGCCGGATGTCGTCGGCCCGGGTCGGGGCGAACGGGGCGAGTTGCGCCCACTGCTCGGGCGTGCGGCGGGCCTGCATGTCCCGGTAGAAGTCGCGCAGGGCGGGGCCGCTGGCGGTGTAGTCGTCGGCGGTCTGGTCGCGGGTCTGTCCGGCGAGTTCGCTGCACAGGGCGGCGATCAGGCCGGTGCGGTCCTTGCCCGCGTGGCAGTGAATGAGGACCGGGCCGGGTGGGGCGTCGAGGATCGCGCCCAGGACGGTCACGATCTGGTTGGGTGCGTGGTCGAGCATGGCGCTCATGTGGTCGGCGTTGCTGCGGGCGGCGGCGCTGGCTTCGTTGAAGGCGCGGTGGCGCCACGGGAGCAGGGGGAGGTTCAGGTAGGCGGCGTGGCCCAGGTAGGGGGGTGGATCGGCCGCGCGTTCGGTGCGGCTGCGCAGGTCGATGATGCGGCTGAAGTTCAGGGCCTTCAGGTCGCGCCGACCGTCTGGCGTGAGGCGGCTGAGGGTGTCGCTGCGGGACAGGCCGGGAAGACTGCGGCGGAAATTCAGGAGGCCGCCGGGGGGCTGTTCGGAGGTGGTCATGGAGGGGGCAGTCTGGCGGGTTGTCCGCCGGGTCCGGGGTGGCGGGAGTGACGGTGTGGTGCGGGATTTCTGGGGTACAATGCGGTCATTGAGGGAGCCGGTTCTATTACGCCAAGAGCATAATGAGTGTGGTAGAATCAATCCATTCCCGGACTGGCCGGGCCTCGACATTTCAGGCTGACGCGGCGCCACTGCCGGGCCGCAGCAGCCTCACGACTGGAGCCACATGACTGGAATTCACCCCGTTGACATCACCAGTGAAGTCAAGACCAACTTCATCAACTACGCCATGAACGTGATCGTGGACCGCGCGCTGCCCGACGTGCGCGACGGCATGAAACCCGTGCAGCGCCGCATCATGTACGCGATGATGCTCGAGGGCCTGTACTCGAACGTCAAGCACGCCAAGTCCGCGTCCGTGGTGGGCGAGGTCATGAAGAAGTACCACCCGCACGGTGACAGCAGCATCTACGACGCGATGGTCCGCCTGGGCCAGTGGTGGAACATGCGCTACCCGATGGTGCACCCCCAGGGGAACTTCGGGTCCATCGACGGCGATCCGCCCGCCGCGATGCGCTACACCGAGGCGCGCATGACCAAAGTTGCCGAGGAAGTCCTGGCCGACCTGGAAAAGGAAACGGTCGACCTCAAGCCGAACTACGACGAGACGACCGTCGAGCCGTCGGTGCTGCCCAGCGCCGTGCCGAACCTGCTGATCAACGGCGCGTCGGGCATCGCGGTGGGCATGGCGACGAACATCCCGCCGCACAACCTCACCGAGATCTGCAACGGCCTGCTCGCGCTGATCGAGGATCCGGGCATCGGGCTGGACGACATGATGACGCACGTGCAGGGCCCGGACTTCCCCACGGGCGGGCGCATCAGCCGCGCGGGTATCCGGGAGGCGTACTCGACCGGGCACGGCGGCCTGAAGGTGCGCGGCAAGGCCCGCATCGACGAGAAGAACGGCCGCAACCAGATCATCATCAGCGAGATCCCGTATCAGGTGAACAAGACCAACCTGATCCAGACGATCAGCGCGATGTACAAGGCCGGGAAGATCCCGGACATCAGCGCGCTGCGTGACGAGTCCGACCGCAAGGACCCGGTGCGCATCGTGATCGACCTGAAGCGCGGCGCGATCCCCACGCTGGTGCTGAACCAGCTGTACAAGTACACGCAGCTGCAGAGCACGTTCACGATCATCAACCTGAGCATCGTGCACGGCGAGCCGCGCGTGCTGCCCCTGATCGACACCATGCGCTACTTCCTGGATCACCGCCAGGACGTCGTGACCCGACGCACAAAGTACGAGCTGAAGAAGGCGCAGGAACGCGCCCACATCCTCGAAGGTCTCTTGAAGGCGCTGGATCACATCGACGAGGTCATCACGCTGATCCGCGCCAGCAACACGGGCGCCGAGGCGCGCGACTCGCTGATGGCCCGCTTCGGCCTGACGGAAATCCAGGCGCAGGCGATCCTGGACATGCGTCTGCAGCGTCTGGTGGGCCTGGAGCGCGAGAAACTGCAGGGCGAGTACGACGAACTGCAGAAGACCATCGCGTTCCTGCAGTCGATCCTGGGTGACGAGAAGCTGCTGTGGCGCGAGATCAAGAAGGAGATCCGCGCGGTGCGGGACAACTACGGTGACGAGCGCCGCAGCGCGATCACGCTGCTGGAGGAGGACATCACCAAGGAGGACCTGATCGCCGTGGAGGACATGGTCATCACCATGACCAAGGCCGGGTACCTCAAGCGCACGAAGCTGGACGCCTACCGCGCCCAGAGTCGCGGCGGGCGCGGCGCGAGCGGCGGGAAGCTGCGCGAGGAGGACGTGAACACCCGCGTGTTCGTCGGAAGCACGCACGATTACCTGCTGTTCTTCACGGATCAGGGCCGCGTGTTCCACGAGAAGATCTACGACCTGCCGGAGGCGGGCCGTGACGCGAAGGGCACGCACATCCGCAACCTGCTCCCCAGCCTGCGCGAGGAGGAGAACGTCGCCAGCGTGCTGAGCGTGAAGGGCTTCGAGGAGGCCGGGTGCTTCATCTTCGCCACGAAGAACGGCATCGTGAAGAAGACGCTGATCACCGAGTACGGCAACATCACGTCCGCCGGTCTGATCGCGATCAACCTGCAGCCCGGTGACGAGCTGATCGGCGTCGGGATCGTGCAGGACGGCGACCACGTGGTCCTGGCGACCCGCAACGGCAAGGCGATGCGCTTCGAGAGCGGCGAGGTCCGCGAGACGGGCCGCGCGACGCAGGGCGTGATCGGCATCCGCCTGCGCGACGGCGAGGACGACGCGGTGGTCAGTATGGCGCTGGTGCCCGGCAGTGACGTGGACAGCGAACTGCTCGCGGTCAGCGAGTGCGGTCTGGGCAAGCGCACCCCGGTGGGCGACTACCCGGCCAAGGGGCGCGGCGGGATGGGCGTGATCACGCTGGACGTGACCGACAAGACCGGCAAGCTCGTGACCCTGGCCCGCGTGGGTGGCAACGAGGAACTGATGGTCCTGACCGAGAAGGGCACCGTGATCCGCACCCGCGTGGAGGAGGTCCGCGTGACGGGCCGCAACGCGCAGGGCGTGAAGGTGATCAACATCGGGGACAAGGACTGCGTGATCAGCGCCTTCCCGATCCGCCGCGAGGATGAACTGTAACCCCCTGAAGCCGCGTATCCGGGGTGGGCGGTGACGCCTCACCCCGGTTTCTTTCTTCCCGCTGTCTTTATCCGCCGTGCCGTGAGGGCCCGGTGAGGCGTAGCGGCGCACACTGCGGCGGTGGAGGCCGTGCTGGCGCGGGTTCAGGTGGTGGAGCGCGGCAGGGCAATCTGTAACCTAAAGCCAGATTAAAGAAACAAAACTGTTTACAAAAAAGTGAGATTGGGTTACACTGTGAGCACGTCGGGAAAGGGGCCTCACCCCGCCCCCGGCACCAGCGAACCCACCTCACACCCGCCCAAGGAGGCGAAACGAATGATCACCAACACCCGCACTGCCCGGACCTTCGTGGACACCGTGACCTACCGCCCCGGCGCCGTCATCCTCTACCCCGGCAAGAGCGACATGCTCTACCGCGTCTCCACCGGCCTGGTGCGCGTGCACACCATGGACGACGACGGCAACGGCCTGACCCTGCGCTACGTCAAACCCGGCGAGTACTTCGGCGAGGAAGCCCTGGCCGGCGTGAACCGCGCCTACTTCGCCGAGGCCGTCACCGACTCCAGCATCGACGTGATCAACCCCGCCCTGATGAGCGCCGAGGACAACCTGCACGTCACCACCCACCTGGTCCGCACGCTGGAACGCGCGTACGAGAGCATCTACCGCCTCGTCGGCAAGCGCCTGCGCGCCCGCATCGCCGGGGAACTGCTGGAACTCAAGGACACCGCGCTGGCCACTCAGCTCGACAGCGGCGAGACCATGATCTACGCCACGCACGACGAACTGGCCGCCGCCGTCGGCTCGGTCCGCGAGACCGTCACCAAGGTCGTCGGGGAACTGTCCCGCGAAGGCGTGATCAGCGCCGGGTACGGCAAGATCACCCTGAAGAACGAAGCGGCCCTGGCCGACATCGCCGCCGCGTAACGTTCAACCTCACCGCGCCGCCGCCTCCCACCTGGGGGCGGCGGTTTCTCTTGCACCCCCGCCTGTCCAGCCCTGTTTCTGTACATGTGACACCAATCCTGGACGGTTGGCATTCCCAGCGCGCCCCGCGTGTGCATAGACTCGGGCGATGACCCAGACCTACACCCCCCACCGCCCCCTGCGCGTCGCCGTGATCGGCAGCGGCCCCAGCGGCATCTTCGCCACCGAGGCCCTGCTGAAACAGACCGACCTACCCGCCCAGGTGGACGTCTACGACCGCCTCCCCACTCCCTACGGCCTGGTCCGCTACGGCGTCGCGCCCGACCACCTGACGATCAAGAGCGTCACGCGCGGCTTCGAGAAGACCCTCGGGGACCCGCGCGTGCGCTTCCTGGGCAACGTGGAATTCGGCAAGGACCTCACCCACGAGGACGCCCTGGCCCACTACGACGCCGTGCTGTACACCGTCGGGGCCAGCAGCGACCGCCGCCTGGGCATCCCCGGCGAGGACCTGACGGGCAGCATGAGCGCCACCGAGTTCGTCGCGTGGTACAACGGCCACCCGGACGCCGCCGCGCGCGAGATGGTCCTCAGCGCCAGCGGCGTCGCCGTGGTCGGCGTGGGCAACGTCGCGCTGGACGTGAGCCGCATCCTCGTGAAGACCGCGCAGGAACTCCACGAGAGCGACATCGCCGCGCACGCCCTGACCGCGCTGGACGCCAGCCACGTGCAGGACGTGTGGGTGCTGGGCCGCCGCGGCCCCGCGCAGGCCGCCTTCACCACCAAGGAACTGCGCGAATTCGGGGAACTGCACGCCGCCGAACCCGTCGTGAAACCGCAGGAGATCGCGCTGACCGAATCCGAGGAGGCCGCGATCACCGACAACACCAAGAAGAAGAACGTGGAGGTCCTGCGCGACTTCGCCGCCCGCGAAGCCGAGGGCAAGTCGCGGCGCGTACACCTGCGCTTCCTGGTCTCCCCCGTCGAGATCCTCGACGACGGGCAGGGACGCGTGGGCGGCCTGAAGGTCGAACGCAACCGCCTGGACGAGAACGGCAACGCCGTCGGCACCGGCGAGTTCGAGGTGCTGCCCGTGCAGATGGTGCTCCGCTCGGTCGGGTACCGCGGCGTGGCGCTGCCCGGCGTGCCCTTCGACGAGAAACGCGGCGTGATCGCCAACGACGAGGGCCGCGTGGCGGGCCGCGTGGGCGAGTACACCGCAGGGTGGATCAAGCGCGGCCCCAGCGGCGTGGTCGGCACGAACCGCAAGGACGCCACCGACACCGTCGCCCATCTCCTGACCGACGCGAAGGACGGCAGGCTGCCCGGCGCTGCCCACCCCACCCGCGACGCCGTGGATGCCCTGCTGGCCGGGAAGGGTGTGAAGGTCTACTCCTTCCACGACTGGCAGGTGCTCGACGCGCACGAAATCGCCGAGGGGCAGGCGCAGGGCCGCCCCCGCGCGAAAGTCGTGCACCGCGAAGTCATGCTCGGGCACCGCAAGGCCTGACCAGAAGAAGGCGGCGGCCCGCCAGTTCCGGGGGCCGCCTCCTTCCGTGGGGTTTCAGCTGATCAGGCCGGTATGCACGCGGGGCCTGAGGCCCTGCTGCCGGACGAGGGTCCGGACCTCCTGGCAACGGCAGCCCCGGTACGTGCACAGCAGCCCTTCCGGGTCGCGGTTCAGCAGACGCACCGTGCTGTCCACGAGGTCCCGCACGCGGTACAGCCGCAGGGTGCTCTGGCCCACCTGCACGCTGCGGGCGCGGGCGTGCACCTCGGGCGCGAGGTTGTCGAAGTCCGCCGAGCAGTTCGGGAACGCGGTGGGCAGCACCTGACCGTCCAGCGGCACGTACCGCGTCAGCAGCGGCACGCCTGCCAAGTGCTCGCCGTAGTGGACACTGGTGTTACTCCCGAAATCCACGCCCATCAGCAGCGCGAAGCCGTCCAGGTCGTACAGCGCCCCGATGGGCTGGTACGGGCTGCTCAGCGACTGCGCCTCGGTGACGCGGCGCGCCTCCTGGCCCAGCGCGATGAAACTCAGGGTCGGGTGGAAGGAGCGCAGCGCGTCGGCGCGTTCCACGAGTTCCTGCGGCACCCGCCCGATGTCCCGGCTGACCCGCGAATCCCGGTGGAAGCGCGCGTGCGTGGTCGAGGTGGGCCGCGACAGCAGCGTGGAGTACGTGAAGGCCGGGGCGACCACCGTCGCGCTCGCGCGCTCCAGAGCGTCAACGACCGCCCGCGCGCCGCCGTCCAGCTGCCCGAAGGACTTCAGGCTGGCGTGCACGATCAGGTGCTGTGAGCCGTCCAGTCCCAGTGCGCGCAGGCCCTCGTCCAGTTCGGCGGGGGTCACGGCGGGTCGGCGCAGCAGGTTCAGCACGCCCCCAGTCTACTCCGGCAGGCTCCCTGGGCGGGAGGAAAGACGCACAGTCCCTCACCCGCCCGCCGGGCCACCCACAGGGGGGCGGCGCGCAGGTCACCCCACGCGCCGCCCCCATTCAAAACTGGACTTATCCGGATTCCGTCTGTTCCGCAGCTCTCCGAGTCCGCTCGGACTGAACGGTTCTGGCAAACCATTCAGTCGGAGTGCGTTACTTGACGAAGAGCATCTGGCGGTAGGTGGGCAGCGGCCAGTGCTGCTCGGCGACGACCTTTTCCAGCTTGTCCGCGGCCTGGCGCACGGCGGTCATGGCGGGCAGCACCTGGTCGCGCATGTGGTGGGCCTTCTCGTGCACCTCGTCCCCGCCGGTGGCGGTGTTCTGGGCGCTGAGGGCCTGCACGGCGTCGAACAGTTCGTCCGCGGCGGCCTCAACCTCGGCGGCGACACCCCTGACGGCCTTGCTGCTGCCCGCGGCGTGCAATTCACTCAGGTACTTCACGGCGGCGGGGAGGATCATGGTGCGGGCCATGTACTCGGTGGTCTCGCCCTCGATGTTCACCGTCTTGAAGTAGATGTCGTACATGATTTCCTGACGGGCGGCCAGTTCGCGGTCGGACAGCACCTTGAACTTCTCGAACAGCGCGCCGTTCTTCGCGTCGGTCAGGTGGTGCACGGCGTCCAGGGTGGTGCGCAGGTTCAGCAGCTTGCGGCCGTGCTCGGCTTCCTGGTGCCACTCGTCGCTGTAGCCGTCACCGTTGAACACGATGCGCTTGTGGGCGCTGTAGGTGCCCTTGACGATCTCGGCGACGGCTGTGTCCAGCTCGGTTCCGGCGTCGAGTTTGGCCTTCAGCTCCTCGGCGAGGGCGCTCACGGCGTCCGCGACGATGGTATTCAGGACCGTGATCGGGAAGGAGATGCTCTGGCTGCTGCCCGCCGCGCGGAACTCGAACTTGTTCCCCGTGAACGCGAAGGGGCTGGTGCGGTTGCGGTCCCCGGCGTGACGGGGCAGGGGGGGCAGCACGCTGGTGCCCAGGCCCAGCAGGCCGGCCTCGGCGCCGCGTCCACCCTGGCCGCTTTCGAGGCGGTCGAAGATGTCGCTCAGTTCGCTGCCCAGGAAGATGCTGATGATCGCAGGCGGGGCCTCGTTGGCGCCCAGGCGGTGGTCGTTGCTGGCACTGGCGACGCTGATGCGCAGCAGGTCCTGGTGCTCGTCCACGGCCTTGATGACGGCCGAGGTGAAGAACAGGAACTGCAGGTTCTCGTGCGGGGTGTCGCCGGGCTCCAGCAGGTTCTCACCGGCGTTGGTGCTCATGCTCCAGTTGCAGTGCTTGCCCGAGCCGTTCACGCCCGCGAAGGGCTTCTCGTGCAGCAGGGCGACGAGGCCGTACTTGCGGGCGGTGTTGCGCAGCACCTGCATGGTGAGCTGCTGGTGGTCGGCGGCGATGTTGCTGTCCTCGAAGATCGGGGCGATCTCGAACTGGCCGGGCGCGACCTCGTTGTGGCGGGTCTTGACCGGGATGCCCAGCGCGTACAGCTGCTGCTCGGCGTCCGTCATGAAGCTCAGGACACGGTCGGGAATCGCACCGAAGTAGTGGTCCTCGAGTTCCTGGCCGCGGGGGGGCTGCGCGCCGAACAGGGTGCGGCCGGTCATGACGAGGTCGGGGCGGCGGTAGTAGTACTCCTCGGCGATCAGGAAGTACTCCTGCTCGGCGCCCAGGGTGCTGCTCACGCGGGTGCCCTCGCTGGCCCCGAAGAGTTTCAGGGCAGGCGTGACGGCCTTGTTCAGCGCCTCGACGCTGCGCAGCAGGGGCGTCTTGGTGTCCAGCGCCTCGCCGGTCCAGCTGGCGAACGCGGTGGGGATGCACAGGGTCGCGCCGTTGGCGTGACGCATGATGAACGCGGGGCTGCTGGCGTCCCAGGCGGTGTAGCCGCGCGCCTCGAAGGTCGCGCGCAGGCCGCCGGAGGGGAAGGAGCTGGCGTCGGGTTCGGCCTGGATGAGTTCCTTGCCGCTGAACGCCGCGATGGCGCTGCCGTCGCCGTTGGGGGACACGAACGAGTCGTGCTTCTCGGCGGTCGCGCCGGTCAGGGGGTGGAACCAGTGGGTGTAGTGCGTGGCGCCCTTTTCCATCGCCCAAGTCTTCATGGCCAGGGCGACGGTGTCGGCGATGGTCGGGTCAAGGGTCGCGCCGCGTTCCAGGGTCGCCTGGAGGCTCTTGAAGGTGGGTTTGCTCAGGCGGGCCTTGAGCTGCTCCAGGGTCAGGACGTCGCTGGAGTACACGCTGCTGATGATCTGATCGGGCGTGGCGGTGTCCACGGCGTCCGTGCGCCAGTTGCGGGCGGCGGAGATCACGTCGAAGTCATGGTTCATGTCGCTCCCTGTGCGCGGTGGGGTGGGGTCTGTGCGGCGCGCTTGGCATCCCTGATTTCACGCCGCTCCCGGGTGCCCACCGGGCATCCTACACGGGGAGTATATGAGCGGCGCATCAAGGCGGTCAACGAATACTTCTGCACAACATGCCGGAATAACGGGACACTCCGGGACTTGACACCCAGAGTCGTGCAGTTTGTGCATTCACGATCTGCCACACTGAAGCCCGACGCGCAACACTCTGCACCGTCCCCCCGGCAGGGGCCGGAGGTCGTAGCATTTCTGGACGCGCCGCCCAGCGCCCGGAGGTTCCCCAGTCATGTCCCCCCAGTCCACCACGCCCCCCACCCGCGACCAGATCCTGCAGCAGCTGCAGGAAGCGGAAGTCAAGTTCCTGCGCCTCCAGTTCACCGACATCCTCGGCACCACCAAGAACGTCGAGGTGCCCAAAAGTCAGTTCGGCAAGGCCCTGAACGGCGACGTCACCTTCGACGGCAGCGCCGTGGAAGGCTTCACCCGCGTCGAGGAGAGCGACATGCTCCTGCGCCCCGACCTAGGCACCTTCCTGATCTACCCGCAGTTCTCCCGCGAGGAAGGCGAACGCGGCAAGGTCGCCCGCCTCATCTGCGACGTGGCCCTCCCCGACGGCACCCCGTTCGACGGGGACCCCCGGCAGGTCCTCAAGCGGCAGATCGCGCGCGCGCAGGCCATGGGCTTCGAGATGTTCGTCGGAACCGAACCCGAGTTCTTCCTGTTCGAACGCTCCCCCAGCGGCGTCGGCACCACGATCACGCACGACAAGGCCGGGTACTTCGACCTCGCCCCCATCGACAAGGGCGAACGCATCCGCCGCGAGATCACCAACAAACTCGTCGAGATGGGCTTCGAGATCGAAGCCGCCCACCACGAGGTCTCCCCCGGCCAGCACGAGATCGACTTCCGCTACGCCCCCGCGCTGGAAACCGCCGACCGCATCGCCACCTTCAAGTTCGTCGTCAAACGCGTCGCGCTGGAGTACGGCCTGCTCGCCAGCTTCCTGCCCAAACCGCTCCCGGGCGTGAACGGCAGCGGCATGCACTGCCACCTCAGCCTCTTCAAGGGCGGCACGAATGCCTTCGCGGACCCCGGCGGCGAACATGGCCTGTCCCGCACCGCGCAGCAGTTCATCGCGGGCCTCCTCGACCACGCGGGCGCGATGGTCGCCATCACGAACCCCCTCGTGAACAGCTACAAGCGCCTCGTGCCGGGCTTCGAAGCTCCCGTGAACGTCGCCTGGAGCACCAGCAACCGCTCAGCGCTGATCCGCATTCCCGCCAAGCGAGGCAACTCCACCCGCGCCGAAGTGCGCATGCCCGACCCCAGCTGCAACCCGTACCTCGCGCTGGCCGTCATGCTCGCCGCCGGACTGGACGGCATCGAACAGGACATGGAACCCGCCCCCGCCATCCAGCGCAACATCTTCAAGATGACCGTGCGCGAAAAACGCCACCACCGCGTCAAGGAACTCCCCAGCGACCTGCGCGAGGCCGTGGACGAACTGGAAAAAGACGACGTGCTGCGCCGCGCCCTGGGCGAACACGTCCTCGACCACTTCGTGGAAGCCAAACGCGCCGAATGGCGCGAGTACAACGCCACCGTCCACGCCTGGGAACTGGAACGGTACCTCGACCTGATCTGAGAGACCAACCCCTCCCAGCCTCCCCCCTCAAGGGGGAGGAGCAGAGTGGACATCAGGCGACGTCCTTCATCGTGGTCACTGGAAAGCGCAACAGAGAGCCAGGGGCACCCGGTGGCCCCTGCTTGTCTTTTACTGGCGGGTGTCGTCGTTGCCGGTCGTGCCGAAGGTCGTGCCAGTCGCGGGCGTCTGCGTGTCCGCCTGATCCCGCCCGTCGGTAACGTGCGCGGTGCCGGTGTCCGTGTCGGTCATGCCGCTCTCGGAGTTGTCCATGTAGCCGCTGCGGTCACTCATGCCGTTCCCGGCATCCGCAGGTAGGCCGCCCTGTTTCGTGTCGTCGCTCATGCCCCACTCTCCCCCACCACCTGCCGGGCGGGGATGAGCGGGGCGTGCGGGAACCTTGATGCGCGACCCCGGCTCAGGCGATCAGCGGGTGCAGTTCGCCCGTGCTGACGAGGGCCAGCCAGTGCAGCGCGCGGCTGGCGGACACGTACAGCAGGCGGCGTTCGTACTCGGTGCTCTCGTCGTACGTGTCGGCGTTCGCGCTGGCGACGATCGCGGCGCTGAACTCCAGGCCCTTGGCGAGGTTCACGGGCAGGATCACCAGGCCGCCCCGGAAGCGGTGCTCCTGCGTGGTGATGGGCTGCGCGTCCGTGTCGAACTCGCGCAGGGCTTCGGCCATGCGGTCGGCGTCCACGCCGCGCCGGGTGACGATGGCGATGTTGGTGTGCCCGGCGTCCTGCGCGTCCTTCACGGCCCGCGCGATCAGTGGGAGTTCCCCGTCCGGCCCGGCGGGCGCGGTGTACCGTTGAACCTCTGCCCCGTCGCGGTCGACGCCCTGCACGGCGGCGGCGCGGTTGTACGTCGCGGCGATCCGCGCGCCCAGTTCCGTGATCTGCCGCGTGGACCGGTACGTGCGGCCCAGCGTCAGCACCTGCGCGCCCGGCAGTTGCGCCTGCACGGCCTCCCAGGAGCTGGGGCCCTTGTAGCCGTGCATGCCCTGGTTCATGTCGCCCAGCGCCGTGATGTGTCCGGGGCGGGTGGCGCGGCCCAGCAGCGCGTACAGCAGCGGCGAGTAGTCCTGCGCCTCGTCCAGCACGACGTGATCGAAGGGTTCCAGCGTGCGCCCGTCCAGTCGCCCGATGCCGCCCGTGAACGCCTGCACGGCCAGCATCAGGGGCAGTTCGGTGACGTCCGCGTGCGCGCGGCGGGGCGTGGGAATCCCGCTGAGGGGATCGGTGCCCAGCAGCGCGATCTCCCGCTCGGTCAGCAGGCCGCTCGCGGCGAGTTCCGCCGGGCTGCCCAGCAGACGCCGCGCCTCCGTGATGGGCGTGGTCGTGGCGAAGATGCGACCCAGCAGGTTCGTCAGCGGGGACGACAGCTGGCGGCGCACGCTGGCCTCCTCGTCCTCTGGGACGTTCAGGGTGGACAGCGCCAGCGCCTCGATCGCGCGGCGCATCCCGGCCCGGTACCCGTCCAGGGGATCGGCGGCGAACACGTCGCGCAGCAGGCCCGCTAGGGCCGCCTCGTCCAGCGTGAACACCTGATCCTCCCGGCCGCGCAGCGCCACGGTTTCGCGCAGGCCCTGCCCGGCCAACGCCGCGTTAAAGCGGTTCCAGAGGTGCGTGCGGACCACGTCCAGCATCCGCGCGTCGCCCAGCAGTTTCGCCTTGCGCCATGCCAGCGCCCGGCGGGTGTTGTCCCGGTCGGTCAGCAGCAGGCTGAGGGTGCGGTCCGTGACCTCCAGCTTCTCCAGGCCCAGCAGCCCCACCGCCCAGGTTTCCGGCGTCGTGACGACCACACGTTCGATGCCCAGTTCCGGCAGGATGCGCGCTGCATACGTCGCCAGCACCCGGTTCGGCATGAGGACCATGCACGCCTCGGGCCGCGCCCGGTGCGCCCCCCGGTCCGCGTTCGTCATCCACGCCAGCCGGTGGAAGCCGATGGTCGTCTTCCCGGACCCCGCCGCGCCCTGAATGATCACCGGGACGCCCGCCGGGTGCCGCATCGCGTCGTTCTGCTCCGGCTGGAGCGTCTCGACCACGTCCCGCATCCCGGCGGTGCTGCCCTCCTGCAGGCGGCGCAGCAGCACCTCCTCGCGCCCACCCGTGTCCCCGCCCTGCTCGTCGTCGTACAGGTCGGTGACGCGCAGCAGCGTCTTCTGACTCACGTCCAGCTGCCGCCGCCGCCGGATCACGCCCGCACTGCCGCGCCGGGGCGTCCAGCCGAGCGCCTGCGAGTAGAACAGACTGCCCACCTCGCTGTCCCAGCTGACCACCGTGTGCGGGCCCTTCACGTCCCGGAAGCCGTGCTTCCCGATGTACAGCGTCTGCTCACGCCCCGCCACGCGCACCTTCAGGCTGCCGAAGTACGGCTGATGTACGTGCGGCGAGAGCATCGCCGCGAACTCCTCGGCCTGATCGCCCAGGATGATGCTCGTCTCCAGGTCCGCGCCCATCTGCCGGTCGCGGTCCTCCCAGAACTCGATCTGACGGATCATGGCCGCCACTGTTCCCGCCAGGTGATCTTTTTCCAGTTCAAAATCCGGGTGGGTTTCCGGACGCAATTCCGCAACAGGCATAACGCACAGGATACGACGTTCCGGCATGCTCGGCACGAGCAGACATAGGTTCGAGAGGACGACGACCTGCTGGAACCGTGCGTCGGGGGCACCTCGAGACGCCTCCACGCGACTCGTCACACCGACACTGCCGCTGAACTGCGACTGAACGCAGCGCGTGCCTCACCACAGCAGGGCGAGGCACGCGAATCCCCCGTCCAGCGTGACGGGGGTACGGGTTACTTGTTGACGTTCAGGAGCAGTTTCACGTCGGCGTCCTGCTTGCCGGTCGTGAACGTCACCGACGCCAGGTCCACTCCGGTCTCGGCGTCAACCGCCGCCGCTACCTTGTACAGCACCTGGAACTGCTCGTTGTAGCGGACGTTCACGCTTCCCATCGAGACGGTCGTCTTGTTGACCTTGCGCATGATCGTGACCTTCGTCGGCGTGATAGTCACGCCCTTGGGCGCGTCGAAGGACTTGAGCGTCAGCCAGTTCGCTGGGCGGGAGACGTCCGGCACGGTGGGGTTCGACGCCGAGGCGCCCGAGTAGTTGAAGGTCAGTTGGTCGAAGTAGGCGTCGAAGGCATCGTCCTCGCCGAGGAGCGCGCGGGGGTAGGTGTACTGCACGTAGACAGTCTGCCCCGGGGCGAGGCGGGTGACCGATTCTGGCGAGGACTGCACCAGCGGGGCGTAATCGGTGGTGCCGGGCTGCACGGCGGTGCAGGCGGTCAGGGTGGTCAGGAGGGCGGCGATCAGGGCGATGGTGCGCATACCGGCGGAGGCTAGCAGGCTTCACGGTTCTTGCCTGCCTCACATGAAGCACACCCCCAGTTTATGAAGCCTTAACCTGAGCGGATGTTTCGACACGTTCTGACCGCCGCGCTTCTCTTCTGCTCGACCGCCTCCGCCGAGGTCACCCTGGGCCTGAGTGCCGCTGCAGGGCCGGGCGTCGCGCAGGGCGGCGCGCACGTCTCATACCGGTCCGACTGGCGGGGCGGCGGGGCGTGGCGCGGCACCCTGGGCCTGGAGGCGTGGGCGCCCACCACGCTCACCCCGTGGGTCCGTGCGGACGTGACGTACCTGCGCGCCCTGCCGGGCAACCAGCACGCGGGCATCGGCGTGGGCAGCGGCGTCCTGTTGTCGGGCGAGGGCACGGCCGGAGGCGTTCCCCTGTTCGTGTACAGTCCGCTGCTCGGCGCGAACGTGCACGGCGTGTACGGCGTCCACGTGAGCGGCGTGCGCGTGGACGTGCCACTGCGCTGACGCACCGAATGTCTGCGCCGCCCTTGACCCTCTCCCCCGCCGTGTTCCACACTGTGGCTCAGGTGTCGATCCGCAGGAGTACCGCGCGCAGCCACCAGTGAGCGAGCCCGTGACGGTGAGAGTCGGGCGGTGAGGCGGCGCGGGAAGGGCAGCGGGGAGCCCAACACAGACAAAAGTGCCAGTCGGCCGGGGATTCCGGGGCTGGAACTGGGGTGGAACCGCGCGTGTCCTCATGCGTCCCCAGACGAGCGAGTGCCGGGAACTGGCCGCCGTCTGGGGCTTTTTTCCGTCGCCTGCCCGAAAGGAGCACGTGATGCCTGCAACCTCGATGGAAGAACTCGTCAGCCTGTGTAAACGCCGGGGCTTTATTTTCCAGGGCTCGGAAATCTACGGGGGCCTTCAGGGCTTCTACGATTACGGCCCGCTGGGCGTGGAACTCAAGAACAACATCAAGGCCGCGTGGTGGCGCACGAACGTGTACGAGCGCGACGACATGGAAGGCCTGGACGCCAGCATCATCATGCACCGACAGGTGCTGCGCCACAGCGGGCACGAAGCGACCTTCAGCGACCCGATGGTGGACAACAAGAAGAACAACAAACGCTACCGTCTCGATCACCTCGTAAAGGACCAGAAGGCGGACGTGATCGCCAAGGTGGCCGAGGCGATGGGCCAGAGTGCCGAGAACTTCCCGGCGGTCGTGGCGGCGCTGAACGCGAACCCCGCGCAGGCGAGCGAGGCGCTGCGCGCGGCGGGCGTGCGCGACCCGTTCAGCGGCGAGGTGGGCGAGTGGACCGAGCCGAAGCCCTTCAACATGATGTTCAAGACGACCATCGGCCCGGTCGCGGACGACGAGAGCTACGGCTACCTGCGTCCCGAGACCGCGCAGGGTATCTTCACGAACTTCAAGAACGTCGTGGACAGCACCAGCCGCCGCCTGCCGTTCGGCATCGCGCAGATCGGCAAGGCGTTCCGCAACGAGATCACGCCCCGTAACTTCATCTTCCGCGTGCGTGAACTGGAGCAGATGGAGATCGAGTTCTTCTGCGCGCCCGGCACCGACGAGGAGTGGCACGAGCACTGGCTGGAGAAGCGCCTGAGCTGGTGGGAGGCGCAGGGCGTGCCGCGCAGCAAGATCGAGATCCTGGACGTGCCGAAGGAAGATCTGGCGCACTACTCGAAGCGCACGTACGACCTGATGTACGACTACCCCACCCTCGGGCACGAGGAGATCGAGGGCATCGCGAACCGCAGCGACTACGACCTCGGGTCGCACACGAAGAACCAATCGGAACTGGGCCTCGTGGCGCGGGTGGAGGAGAACCTCGACTCCATCGCCAAGCTGACCATCCCCCACCCCGAGACGAACAAGCCGGTCGTGCCGTTCGTGATCGAACCGTCCGCCGGGGTGGACCGCGCCATGCTGGCCGTCCTGAGCGAGGCGTTCACGAAGGAGACGCTGGAGAACGGCAACGAACGCATCGTGCTGAAACTGAAGCCGCACCTCGCGCCCATCAAGGTGGCCGTGATTCCGCTGGCGCGCAACAAGGCCGAACTGGTCGATCTGGCCCGCAGCATCAAGAACGACCTGCAAAAACTCGGGCTGGGCCGCATCCTGCTGGAGGACAGCGGGAACATCGGCAAGGCGTACCGCCGCCACGACGAGGTCGGCACGCCCTACTGCGTCACCGTGGACTTCGACACCGTCGGCAAGGGCGAGGACGCCAGCCTGACCGACACCGTCACCATCCGCGACCGCGACACGCTGGCGCAGGAACGCGTGAAGATCAGCGACCTCAGCGCGTACCTGCAGGCAAAACTGCGGTGAGCGTCCCCGCCGACCACCTCGTGCCGTACCTGAGCGCCGTGGAACTGGCGGTGCTGGGCGTGTACGCTGTCCACCCGGACCTGACGGACGCGATGGTGGACAGCGCCTACGAGGAACTGATGCGCCGATACCGCGCCGAGGCCACGAACCACCCCTTCACACCGGGGAAACTGGACGGCCTGCGCGCCGAGGTGCACGACGCGGCGCTGCGCGGCCTGACGCTGCGCCTGTCACAACCCGGCGATCATCCGGAGGCGGAAGAACTGCGTCTCGCAGTGGGTCGCCTGCGCAGCAGCGTCAAGACCTGGACGCGCGCCGGTGGGCGCCAGGGCTACTTGCACTTCCTGGAGCGGGAGATCGGCGATCTGAGCGTCGACGACGAGGAGTAACGTCGGCATGGGAGAGGGGGGACGCGCCACTGGCCGTCCCCCTCTCTCCTGTCTGCCTGGGGTCAGTGCTGGTGGTCGCCCATCCCGCCGGGTGCGGGCAACGGTTGCGCCCCCCGGTCCTTCAGCAGGCGAGTCATCAGGGTGATCTCGGCGCTCTGCGCGGCCTGGATCTGCCGGGCGAGGGCCTGTACCTCGGGCCGCACGCCGCGTTCCAGCGCGGGGGACACCATGGCCAGGGCGCCCTGGTGGTGGCGGGTCATGAGTTGCAGGAAGGTCACCTCGGCCTGAGCTTCCCGCTGGGTGCTGATCGTCGCCACCTCGGCCTGGGTGGCCATGCCCATCATGCGGGCGTGCTCGGCGGTCATGCCGTCCCCGGCCCAGGGGCGACCCCAGAGGGTCAGCCAGCCGCGCATCTGCCCGATCTGCTCCTGCTGGCTCAGCATGATGTCCAGCGCCAGCGTCCTGAGTTCCGTATCTGTGGTGGTGTCGCGGATGCGGGTGGCCATGTCGATCGCCTGGGTGTGGTGCTGAATCATCTCGCGTACGAAGCGCACCTCGCGGCTGTCCTCGGCGGGCATGATCAACCGGGGCACGAGCAGGAACGCGGCGGCTACGGCGGCGAGCAGGACGGCAATGAACGGGAGGGCGCGGCGCAGGTTCACGCCCGCGAGTATAGGGGCGCGTTCATGAGGCCCAGTGCTCTCCATGCGGCCCGCTACACTGCCCCGGATGACTGGGGAGCGGTGGCGGAACGTGACGGGCGGCGTGGCGGTGGGTGCGGGACTGGCCGTGCTGGCCGCGTTCCTGGGCGAGGTCCGCGCCCCGGCGGGGCTGCTGCTGGGCCTGATCGTGGCGGGCGGGGTGGCCGGGGCGTTCCGGCCCAGCTGGGTGGCCCTGCGGGTCGGGGCGGGCGCGCTGGCGGTGCTGATCGCCGCCTGCCTCGTGACGCCCGTGCTGCGCGGGCCGCTGGCGTCCCTGACCCTGCGCGAACCCCCGGTGAAGGCGGACGCCATCGTGGCGCTCGGGGCGGGCGTTCACTGCGGCAGCCGCGAACTGGAAGCCAGCGCCGTGGCCCGGCTGACCGGCGCGCTGGCCCTGTGGCGCGCCGGGTACGCGCCGGTCGTGACGGTGTCGGAGCAGTCGGGCCTGATCGGGCCGCACGACTGCCCGAAGATGAGCGTGCTGGAGACCGAACTGACCCGCGCGCTGTACGGCCCGGGCGGCCCCACCCTGGTCACGCTGCGCAGCGTCACCACCACCCGCGACGAGGCCGCCCGCGTCCGCGACCTGGCCCGGGCGCGCGGCTGGACACGGGTGCTGCTCGTGACCTCGCCCAGTCACTCGCGCCGCGCCGCCGCACTGTTCCGCGCGCAGGGCGTTCCCGTGATCAGCGTGCCCACCCAGGAGTGGCGCTTCGATCAGGCCCTCACGCAGCCCAGTGACCGCCTGGTTGCCCTGCGCGTCCTGCTGTACGAGGGTCTGTCGCGCGTGAAGGCGGCGCTGGGCGGCACGCCGGAACGCTGAGGCCTCAGCGCACACTTGCCCGCCCCGTGTTCCCGTACACTGCGCGGTTGTGAGTGAGCGTGTGACGGTGATCGGTGGGGGTCTGGCGGGGTCGGAAGCGGCGCTGGCGGCGGCACGGCTGGGCGTGCGGGTGCGCCTGCATGAGATGCGGCCGGTGAAGATGACCCCGGCGCACCGCAGTGGGAATTTCGCGGAGCTGGTGTGCAGCAACTCGCTGGGTGGCGAGGGCGAGTTGCAGAGCAAGGGTCTGCTGCAGGCCGAGCTGCGGAGTGTGGGCGGCGCGATCGTGGGCGCGGCGGACGCCTCCAAACTGCCCGCCGGGAATGCACTGGCCGTGGAGCGGGACGAGTTCAGTGCGCGGGTGACGGCGGCGGTCCGTGAGCATCCGCTGATCGAGGTCGTGGAGGGCGAGGTGGAGGCCGTGCCGGACGGGATCGTGGTGATCGCGTCGGGGCCGCTGACGTCGGACGCGCTGGCGGCGGACGTGGCACGCCTGACCGGCAGTGAGCGCCTGAGCTTCTACGACGCGGCCGCGCCGGTGATCGCGTTCGACAGCATCGACATGGACGTGGCGTGGCGCGCGGGGCGGTACGAGCAGAGCGCGGATTACATCAACTGCCCGTTCACGAAGGACGAGTACCTGGCGTTCTTCGAGGCGCTGGAGCAGGCGCGCAGTCACACGCCGCACGACTGGGAGAAACTGGAGTTCTTCGAGGGTTGCATGCCGATCGAGGAGATCGCCCGCCGCGGGATCGACACGCCCCGCTTCGGGCCGATGTCCCCCAAGGGCCTGGACGATCCGAAGACGGGGCGCTGGCCGTACGCGGTCGCGCAGCTGCGCCAGGAGGATCGCGAGGGCCGCATGTGGTCCCTGGTGGGCTTCCAGACGGGTCTGAAGTGGGGGGATCAGAAGGCGGTCGTGAACCTGATTCCGGGCCTGGAGGGCGCGGAGATCGTCCGGTACGGCGTGATGCACCGCAACACGTACCTGAACGCCCCGCTGGTGCTGGAGTCCACGCTGCAACTGAAGGCCGACCCGACGAAGCTGGTCGCGGGTGTCCTGGCGGGCACCGAGGGGTACCTGGAGTCCGCCGCGACCGGCTGGCTGGCGGGGACGAACGCGGCGCGCCTCGCGCTGGGCCTCCCGCCCCTGACGCCACCTGCGGAAAGCATGCTGGGCGGCCTGACCCGTTATCTGGCCAGTGCGAACCCGAAGGGCTTCCAGCCGATGAACGTGAACTGGGCGCTCGTGCCGGAACTGCCCGCCGAGATCAACGAGAAGACCGGCAAGCCCCGCAAGCTCGGCAAGCGCGAGAAACGCCCAGTGATGTTCCGCCGGGGCCTGAACGCGTTCATGGCGTGGGCGCAGGCGGAGGCGGGCCTGACGGTCACGCCGCCCCCGGTGCGGGGGCCGGAGACCGTCGGCAGCTGACCGGCGCGGCCTGATGGCAGACCTGACGGCTTCCACCGGCGGCACGCAGTCACAGCAGCGCGGACTCTGACTCGACCAGCCCTGAAAGAGGTTTTCAGGGAGACTGAGAAAACCCCTCAGTCTCCCTGAAACAAGCAGCGCGAGGACCCGCCGCCCTCTGTACCGGACATCTTGCCTTCAAGCCGCGCCTGGCGCGTGAAATGGCGTGCTCAGCAGCCTGATCAGTGCGGGTAACTCGGGGAGATTCCACCGCAGGGCATGGCACAGCCGCTCCGCGCCGTACCGCACGAGGCTCATGGCCGGGCGGCCATGAGCCTTCACCTTGACCGGAACCTGCGCCTGGAGCCACACGCCCACCCGGAGGCAGCTGATCCAGGCCAGGACGACCAGCCCGAACAGACGTTCCAGCCGGTCCGGGCGGGTGATGCCGGTCCGCTCCAAATCGAACCCGCGGACCTTGAGGCTCGCGAACGTGCACTCCACCGACCAGCGAGCCCGGTACAGCACGCAGGTGTCCCACACGCTGAAATCCGTGGCCACGACCTGCATCACCTCACCGTAGACGTACGCCTTTTCAGCCATGCACCGGACTTCCCCAACCTTCAGATCACCGAACCACGCGTCCACGCGCAGCTCGTCGACCACAGCGTTCTTTCGGATGCGGATGGCCCGTTTGATGCCCTTACGCCTCAGGAAGCGGAATCACTCCCCACCGATGAACTCCCGGTCAGCGACCAGGCCCTTCCAGCGGCCCGCTGGAAGGGCCTTCAGGAGTCGTGAGACCAATTGGATGCGCCGGACCGTGCCGCTGTTGCCGTCGTGATCGAGAGCGGTCCAGACGAGCGGCACCGTGTACCCGTGCAACACGACGCCGAGGACCAAGAGGTTCAGGGGCGCCTCGCCACGCTCCCAGGTCGTCCGGTCCATGCTGAGCAGAAGTTTCCCAGGGGGCAGCAAGGCCAGCAGGAAGGCCAGGAACACCGGTCCGGTCAGCTGGGGATCCCGGCACCCTCGTTCCACCC